>NZ_QJRL01000025.1 GCF_003205205.1 Pseudomonas sp. LB-090624 | reverse complement strand
CCTCGCTACGGGCATGCTCCCGGGAGTACGCGCCGAAGGCCCCATCCATGGGGCCTCAGCGCTTGACGGGCATCCATGCCCGTCACCTCCCTCCGCATGCCCTTCGCTCGGCCTACTGAAGTCGCAACCTGTGTCGCCTGAACTATCGCGCACTTAGAAGCAGAATCAAAAACCGAAGCAAGAGCTAGAGCCAAAGCAAGCACCAGCAACCAGCAACCAGCAACCAGCAACCAGCAACCAGCAACCAGCAACCGGCAACCAGGTTACTGCTTCGAGGCGATAGCCTTTTCAATCGCTGCCCGGAACGCTGGATCATCCGGCTTGGTGAGGCTGGAGAAATTCCCGATCACCTTGCCCTTGCGATCCACAACATACTTGTAGAAATTCCACTTCGGCGCACTACTCTGGCTGGCCAGCTCGGCGAACAGTGGTATCGCGTCTTTACCCCGCACCGGCTGGGTCTTGGTCATGGTGAAAGTAACGCCATAGTTGGCATAACAGACCTTCGCGGTCTTCTCGCTGTCGGCGTCTTCCTGCTTGAAGTCATTGGACGGTACGCCGAGCATCTCCAGGCCCTGCTCGTGATAGTGCTTGTAAGTCGCCTCAAGCCCCTCGAACTGCGGCGCAAACCCGCAGTAACTCGCAGTATTCACCACCACCAGCGGCTTGCCCGCAAACCGTTCGCACAGCTCGACCTGGCCCTTGCCCCGCAGCTCCGGCAAGCTGCCCTGCAACAACGCCGGGCAATCGGCAGCCCAGCTCGATGCACTGGCAAGTAACGCTAGCACCGGCACCGCAAACCCATGTGCACGCATGGTTCGTTCTCCCGCATTGAATCCTTGAACCTGCAGGGTAGCGCCAGAACCAAACGAATGCCCACTTTACGTTACGAACCCATAGCCGACGCATCCAGACATCTTGCCCGCCCACAACACTGAACGAACGCTACCTCCAAGCAATAGACCCGCTTCCGGGAGCCATGAAAAGGCAGCCCTATCGCCTAACAAACCCCCATGCCCAGTTGCATCAACGCCATCCCACCCCGGTGCCACCCCCACCACACCAGCGCCAATAGCGCCAGCGCAGCGACGGCCAGCAAGCCACGGGTCAGGTAGCGGTTCATGCGGCCTGTGCCTGCAGGCGGGCAACCGGGCGTTCGCGCACGGGCCAGTTAAGGGCTGCAGCCAACAGGCTAAGCAGGATGGAAATTTGCCAGACCAAGTCGTAGCTGCCGGTACGGTCATACACGACCCCGCCCAGCCAACCACCCAGGAAGGCACCCAACTGGTGAAACAGGAACACGATACCGCCCAGCATGGACAAGTTGCGCACGCCGAACACCGTGGCCACGGTGCCATTGGTCAGCGGCACCGTGGAAAGCCACAAAAGGCCCATGGCGATGCCGAACAGATACGCACTGAACTCGCTCACCGGCGCCCACAGGAACAGCACGATCACCACCGCACGCAACAGGTACAGCCCGGTCAGCAAGCGCGGCTTGGACATGCGCCCGCCCAGCCAACCAGCGGTGAAGGTACCGACGATATTGAACAGGCCAACCAACGCCAGCACCGTGGTACCGGTAGTTGCGGCCAGGTGCTGGTCAACCAGGTAGGCCGGCAGGTGCACACCAATGAACACGACCTGGAAGCCACAGACAAAAAAGCCCAGCGCCAGCAACCAGAACCCCGAATGCGAGCAGGCCTCGCGTAGTGCCTGGCCCAGCGTCTGCTCCGCAGCACTACTGGGCAGCGGGCGGTCACGCAGCAGGCCGACGAAGGGCACGATGAACGCCACCATCAACCCCAGCACCAGCAACGCTGCCGACCAGCCCAGCCACTGGATCAGGCCCAGGGTACCCGGCAGCATGGCGAACTGACCGAACGAGCCAGCGGCACTGGCGATGCCCATGGCCATGCTGCGCTTCTCGGCAGGCACTGCACGCCCGACCACGCCCAGAATGACTGAGAACGAGGTGCCGGACAGGCCAATACCGATCAGCAAGCCGGCACTCAGCGACAACGACCAAGCCGAGTCGGCCATGCCCATCATGATCAGGCCGCCGGCATACAGAATGCCGCCAATGATCACTACCTTTGCCGCGCCCAGGCGGTCGGCCAGGGCACCCGCGAACGGCTGCGCCAGCCCCCAGATCAGGTTCTGCAAGGCAATTGCGAAGGCGAACACCTCGCGCCCCCAGCCGAAATCGGCGCTCATGGGTGCCAGGAACAGGCCAAAGCCGTGCCGCACACCCAGGGACAGCGCCAGGATCAAAGCTGCCCCCAACAATACCCATCCGCTGGTACGCCACACCGAAGTCATTGTCGTTATCTCCAGCACATCACAAGGTTTTTGCGGGTATATACCCGCTCATAGTCGTATCGATTCAGGCCAGTTGATCCAGCAAACGCACCAATTCATCCCGCTGCCCTTCCCCCAGCCGCGCCACCAACTCGACCTGGGCCTTTTCCCAAGCGGGGTGGGCTGCCTGCAGCAACTGCACACCCGCATCGGTCAATAGCACCACGCGGTTGCGCTGGTCGTCGCCACCGGCCAGTGCCACCAGCCCCTCGGCCTCCAGCACCCGCAGGTTACGGCCCAAGGTGCTGCGCTCAAGGCCCATGGCCTCCGCGAGGGTGGTAATGCTGGGGCGGTCGAGCCTTTGCAGGTGCCGTAGCAGGGAAAACTGCGCGACATTGACCCCGAAGCCGGCAAGGGCCTCGTCGTAATGCCGGCTCACCCCACGGGCGGCCCGACGCAAATGGGTACAGATGCATTCACTGGTCAGCATGGGTACGTGTATATACCCGCGTCCCCAGTGTTGCAATCAATTTCATGGTCTGGATTCAACCCAACCTGAGGCCAAGCGCTTGCGGATGGGCTCGAACTCCACCGTGGCCTGGCGCGGCAACGGGTCCGGCGCCCCCTGGTCAATCGCCTGCCAATAGCGCCACGGCACCTTGGCCGACCCCAGTTCGTAATCCATGCCATCCCAGCTGTCCTCGCGGAAGCTGTAGAACGCCCAGTGCAACTGATCGCGCTCCATGACCCCGAGCACGTCCTCGAGATACTGCGGGCAACCCGGCAACCGGCGCATGCAGCCGAACTCGCCCACCACCAGGCGTGAACGCGGCACGTTCATGGCCTCTGCCCACGCCATTGGTTGCTGCAGGTACTGCTCCACGCGCTGCCTATTCCAGTGCTGGGTTTGCCCGGCAAACGGTGCGGGGCCGGGATAGGCGATGGGCTGCTTGCGCGCCATGTTGGGGGAACTGGTGACATGATAAGGCTCGTACATGTGCACGCTGTACAGTACCCGCTGGTCTTCCAGGGCGCTCGGCCAGTATGCGAATGCATCTGCAGCCGCGAACCAGCCGGCATCGACCATGATCGGCGTGTCAGTGTCCTCCTCGCGAATGGCCGCTATCAGTTGCCGGTATAACGCTGGCAGATCACGCGCACCGCCCTGTTCTCGGGCATACCACTGCTGCATCCGCCCAGGGTCAGCATGCTCGGCCAAGTCGCTGTGCTTTTCTGGCGCAGGCTCATTGATCAGGTTGTAGGCGGCGATGGCCGGGTGACCTTTCAGTTCACGCGCCATGTCCTGCCAGAAACCTGCAGCCTGTGACCAGAAGCGCTTGTCCTGCCACAGCCGGTCATCGAAGCGGCCCTGATTGTTTTGCGACCAACGCATACCGGGCAGCGAGAGCGGCGCGATGACCACCTTCAGCCCCGCCTGGTGCGCACGGTCGAGCGTGGCGCGTAGCGTCGCCAAATCGGCAGCGGGCAGGCCGACATAGGAATCAGCGTTGCCGAGGAGGAAGTCACGGTCTGCCGGTTGCCATTTGTCGTAGGAAAGCCGCACCCAGGTGGCACCGTAGCCGCTCAAGGCATCGAAATAGGCTTGGTCGGGTGGCAATCGGTTGAAGCTGTTACCGCCGTGGCGGGGGGCGTCCCAGAACGCCATGAGGTCAGCTGCAAACACAGCGGGACTCATGGCTATCAACATGATCGTGAGCATGTAATGACGCATGGGCAGATCCTCCCCTTCGACCAAATCTGGAAGCATAAGCCAACTGAAAGATCTGCGCAGTTTCTGGGTTTTTCCAGACAGTTACCATCCGTTTCTGCTCAGAAACGTCTTACAGAAACGCCTCACCTTCGACAGTTTGCGCCTGCAGAAGCTGCGCAAGGCAACGGCTCAAATGCCCAATGCCAGCGCCAGCACTACGGTCAGTTCGAGCAGCTCCAGCATTGCGCCTGCGGTATCCCCGGTGGTCCCGCCCAAGCGCCGACACATCATCTGCCGCAACCAGGCGAACACCATCAGCGCCAGCAGCACAGCCCATCCGCCCAGGCACAGGCAGAACAGCGCAGTGCCCAGCAACACCCACCCGGCTGCACGTCGGGGCAGGTACTCGGCCAGCGCCTGGCCCAAGCCACCTGGCCGAACATAAGGCGTGCAGAGAAACAACCCCAGCATCGCCGCCCGCCCGATCAGCGGCGCCAGCAGCAACTGCGCGCCAACCCCCTGCTCTACCAGTACCCACAGGGCGCAAAACTTCAGCAGCAGCACCACCACCAGGGTGACCACGGCAATGGGCCCACTGCGCGGATCCTTCATGATGCGCAAGGTGCGCTCACGGTCGCCAAAGCCGCCTAGCCAGGCATCGGCGCTGTCCGCCAGGCCATCCAGGTGCAAGGCACCACTGAGCAGCACCCACAGCGTCAGCAGCAACGCCGCATGCAGCGGCGCCGACGTGCCTTGCAGCAGATGGCTGGCCAGCCACAACAGCAAGCCGAACAGCAGCCCGACCAGCGGATAGCACAACAATGAGCGCCCGGTATCACGCGGCGCCGGCATGCCCGGCAGGCTCACCGGCAGGCTGCTGAGGAACTGCAAGGCTATCCAGAAAGGCAACATCTCAAACTTCCTCGACCCACTGCCCGCTGTCACCCCAAACCAGCCGCATCAACGCGCCATGCCCGACCTCGACCTGCAGCAAGTGCTCTCTCGGCAAACCACGGGCACGGGCCAGCAGCAGGCGCATCACTCCACCATGGGTGACCAGCAGCACGCGCTTGCCGGCATGTTGAAGGCGCAAACCCTCGACTGCCGCTAACACACGCTCGGAGAACGCTTCGACCGGCTCACCATTGGGCGGCGTGAAGGCGTAGGGGTCAGCCCAGAAGCGCCCGAGTGCATCCGCCTGGGTTTCCATGATCTGCGCAGCGCTGCGGCCTTCCCAATCGCCAAAATGCAGCTCCTGCAACCGCGGTTCGCGCTGCACCGCCACATCCAGACGCGCACCCAGCTCATCGGCAAAACGCGCACAACGCTGCAGCGGCGAGCTGACCAGCACCTGCCACGGGCCGGCCTCGGCCACGGCACTGCGCATCTGCGCCCAGCCCTTTTCAGTCAAGGCATCGTCAAGGCTGCCGCGCAGGCCGCCCTGCTCGGTTTCACCGTGGCGCAGCAGGTCGAGGATCATGCCGGGCGGTCCGCCACCGCGGCCTCGGCAAAGGTCGCCATCTGCCCGTGCAGTGCACAGGCCAGGCGCAACAGTGGCACTGCCAAGGCAGCGCCACTGCCCTCGCCCAGGCGCAGGCCCAGGGCCAGCAGCGGCTCAGCCTGCAGCGCAGCGAGCAAGGCCTTGTGCCCAGGCTCGGCGCCTTGGTGGGCGAACAGCAACCAGGCCCGGCACTGCGGGTTGAGGCGTACCGCCACCAGCGCAGCGACGCTGCAGATGAAGCCGTCCACCAGCACCACGACGCCTGCCTGCGCGCAGCCGAGGTAGGCGCCGGCCAGCGCGGCGATCTCGAAACCACCCACACAAGCCAACGCTTGCAGCGGCTCCTCGGCACGCAAGCCATGCAGTTGCAACGCCCGCTCGATGACCTCAGCCTTGTGCCGCACCCCGGCGTTGTCCAAGCCGGTGCCGGGTCCGCTCAGTTCTGCTGCCGGGCAGCCCAGCAGGACGCTGGCCAAGGCCGCAGCCGCGGTGGTGTTGCCAATGCCCATTTCGCCACCGATGAACAACTGCGCGCCCTGTTCGGCTGCACGCAGCGCGCCCTCGCGCCCGGCCTGCAAGGCGGCTTGCAGTTGCGCCTCGGTCATCGCCGGCTGGCGGGCAAAGTTGGCGGTGCCGGCGCCGAGGCGCAGATGGCGCACCCCGGGCAGTTCCAGCTGTGGGTCGATGGTGCCGAGGTCGACCACGTCCAGGTTGGCCTGCAGTTGCCTCGCCAGCACGCTGATAGCGGCGCCACCGCCGACGAAGTTGCGCAGCATCTGCCCGGTCACCGCCTGCGGGTAAGCCGAGATGCCCTCCTCGACCACGCCGTGGTCGCCGGCAAAAATGCCGATCGCGGCCTTATCGAGCGTGGGGCGTTCTTGCCCCTGCAAGCCAGCCAGCTGAATGGCCAGGCCTTCGAGCTGGCCCAGCGAGCCGGCAGGTTTGGTCAGCTGTTGCTGACGGGCGCGGGCCTTGTCCATGGCGGCGTTGTCGAGAGGTTGGCAGGCTTCGCGCCACCAGGCTTGAGTCATAGAGCAGGTCCTTTGAGTATCAGGGGCAGGCCGGCCACGGTCAGCACCACGCGCTGACAGCGCTCGGCCACGGCTTGGTGCAGCCCGCCGGCAAGGTCGACATAACGCCGGGTCAGCTCGCCCATGGGCACCACGCCCAGGCCGGTTTCATTACTGACCAGAATGAGGCTGCCGGGCAACTGATCCAGGCAAGCCAGCAAGGCATCACGCTCCTCGGCCAGGCGCTGGTCGTCTTCGAGCATCAACAGGTTGGTCAACCACAGAGTCAGGCAATCGACCAGCAAGCAGCGCCCTTCGTCCGCCTCGGCGCGCAGCACGGCGGCCAAGGCCAGAGGCTCTTCAATCAACCCCCAATCAGCAGGGCGACGCTGGCGGTGCAGCTGAACGCGTTCGTTCATTTCACCATCCAGCGGCTGACTGGTGGCAATGTAGGTCACCGGCAGCCCGCTGGCACTGGCCAGCTGTTCGGCCAGGCGGCTCTTGCCGGAACGGGCGCCGCCAAGGATCAGGTTAAGCATTTCAGGCCACCCCACACAGCTGGCGCAGGCGCGCGGTGTCCAGGTGCGTTTCCACCAGGTCGGCCAGGCGCTCGATATCGCGCTCGCGCAGGGCCTCGTAATCAATCATCTGCACATCCTCCAAACCCGCCCAGCGCAGCAACGCAGCGCACGACTGGCTACCTTCGAACAGACCATGCAGGTAGGTGGCAAGCACCTGCCCGTCGGCACTGATGGCGCCATCGCAGCGGCCATCTGCCAACCGCATGGCAGGCCGCTCCAGAGCCGGGCCGGTGGTGACTCCGGCATGGATCTCGTAACCGCTGACCGGCGAGGCTTCAAGGTTGAGCGTGCCCGCCACGTTGCGCAGCTGCTTCTCTGCTTCAAGCACCGTGGTGTAATCGAACAGGCCCAGCCCCGCGCTTGAGCCAGCAGCCCCCTCCAGCCCAAGCGGGTCATGCACCGCGCGGCCAAGCATCTGCAGGCCACCGCAAATACCGATCAGCTTGCCGCCATAGCGCAGATGCCGATCGATGGCCTTGTCCCAGCCGCGCTCGCGCAACTGCGCCAGATCGCCCCGCACACTTTTGGAGCCCGGCAGGATGATGAGGTCGGCAGCGGGGATCGGCTGGCCCGGGCCGATGAACTGCAGGTCTACCTGCGGGTGCAGCCGCAGTGGGTCGAAATCGGTGTGGTTACTGATACGCGGCAATACCGGCACGATCACCTTGAGCACGCGTTCGTGCTTCGCGCCCTGGCGCATGTCGATACCGTCTTCGGCCTCCAGATGCAGGTCGGTGACGTAAGGCAGTACGCCCAGCACCGGTTTGCCGGTGCGCTGCTCCAGCCAATCCAGCCCCGGCTGCAACAGCGCGATGTCGCCACGGAAGCGGTTGATCACAAACCCTTTCACCCGAGCCTGCTCACTGGGCGAAAGCAGCTCCAGGGTGCCCACCAGGTGGGCGAACACCCCACCACGGTTGATATCGGCGACCAGGATCACCGGGCAGTCCACTGCTTCGGCAAAACCCATGTTGGCGATGTCGCCAGCACGCAGGTTGATCTCCGCCGGCGACCCTGCGCCTTCGACCATCACTACCGGCCAGGCGGCACTCAGGCGTTGGTGCGAGGCCAACACTGCCTGCATGGCGATAGCCTTGTAATCGTGATAGGCCACCGCGTTCATGCTGGTAACGGCGCGGCCGTGGATGATCACCTGGGCGCCGGTATCGCTGTTGGGCTTGAGCAGCACGGGGTTCATGTCGGTATGCGGCGCCAACCGGCAGGCCTGGGCCTGCACCGCCTGGGCGCGGCCGATTTCACCGCCATCGGCGGTCACGGCACTGTTCAACGCCATGTTCTGCGGCTTGAACGGCACCACACCGATACCCTGGCGCAACAGCCAGCGGCACAGCGCAGTCACCAGCGTGCTCTTGCCGGCGTCGGAAGTGGTGCCTTGCACCATGAGGGTGGTCATGCCGTTTCCTTTTGATAGGCCGCCAAAGCCAGCGCCAGGCGCTGCTCATCCCCTTCAGAGGCAGGCAGGCCCAGGCGCACCGCCGCAGGGTGTTCGAACAGGCGCACCAGGATGCCGCGGCGGGCGAGAAAGTCGTGCAATCGCGCAGCACCTTCGCTGCGCACGTACTGGAACAGGTCGCAGCCACCAGTGGGCGCCAGGCCGGCACCGCTCAGCATCGCTGCGAGCCGGTGGCTGGCCGCGGCACAGCGTTCGATCTGCGTACGCTGCGCAGCCTGATCAGCCAGGCTGGCCTGCGCCAACACCCGGGTCGGGCCATTCACCGTCCATGGCCCAAGCCATTCGGCCAGCCGCAGCAGCAGGCTGTGTTCGGCAGCGACGAAACCAAGGCGTACCCCGGCCAGGCCGAAGAACTTGCCGAACGAGCGCAGCACGATCAGGCCCGGGCGCTCGGCGCAGTCCATCACGCTGCCGGCCGGGGTGTTGTCCATGAAGGCTTCATCAACCAGCAGCCAGCCACCCCGCGCGGCCAGACGAGCATGCCAGGCCAGCAGGCGATCACGCGGCACTCGGTGCCCGGTGGGGTTGTTGGGGTTGACCAGCACCAGCACGTCGAGGCTGTCGAGCGCAGCCTCCACTTGGCTTTCGCCCAGCTCCACCAGCTGATGCCCTGCGCGCTGCCAGGCATACGGATGCTCGGCATAACAGGGTGAAAGCACCCCGACCCGGCAGGCTGCGCGCATCAGCGGCAACGCCTGAATGGCCGCCTGCGAGCCGGCCACCGGCAGCAACTGGCTGGCGCCATAATAGGCACGCGCGCTGTCTTCCAGGCCGTCCTCGGTTTCCGGCAGGCGGGCCCAGGCATCGAGCGGAATTGCCGGGATTGGGAACGGCCAGGGCGCAATGCCGCTGGACAAGTCGAGCCACTGCTCGCGGGCAATTCCGTATTGGCGCACCGCGCGCAGCAGGCGACCACCGTGTTCAAGCATTGATATAAGCCCCCAGGCAGATCACCAGCAGCCACAGCCATACGCCGCGCTGCACCAGGCCCCAACCGCGTTCGATGGCGTCGGCATCGGCCACCGGCCCTTCGCCCAGGCGAGGCCGCTCGTGCAGTTCGCCGTGGTACACCGCCGGGCCACCGAGCTCCACGCCCAGCGCCCCGGCGCCGGCAGCCATCACCGGCCCGGCGTTGGGGCTGTCCCACAGCGGGCCCTGCCTGCGCCAGCAGGCCAGGGCCAGGCGGGTCTTGCCGAGCAACGCATAGGTCAGCGCCACCAGCCTTGCGGGAATATAGTTGAGGACGTCGTCGATGCGCGCGGCACACCAGCCAAAGCGCTCGAAGCGTTCGTTGCGGTAGCCCCACATGGCATCCAGGGTATTGCTCAGGCGGTACAGCACCACGCCTGGTGCGCCAGCCACGACAAACCAGAACAGCGCAGCGAACACGGCATCGCTGCCGTTCTCCAGTACCGACTCGGTGGCCGCCCGGGCCACCGCCGGCTCGTCCAGTTCGCGGGTTTCACGGCTGACCAGAAAGCCGACCCGGCGCCGCGCCTCCTCCAGGTCACCCTGACGCAAGGCGTTGGCTACCGGCAGCACATGCTCGCCCAGGCTGCGCAACCCCACCGCACAGTACAACGCCAGCACATCCACCAGCCAGCCGACATACGGCAGCCAGGACAGCACCAGCGCCACCAGGGTCAGCGGTAATACCGCCAGAACCCAGGCGCTCACGCCATGACTGCGCCAACCACGACCGCCAGCATTCAATCGGCGCTCGAGGTTGCTGGCCATCTTGCCGAAGGCCACCAGTGGATGGCGCCGCTGCGGTTCGCCCAGCAATGCATCCAGGGCCACCCCGGCCACGGTGAGCAAGGCCACGCTCATTGCTGCTCTCCCCATTGGTTCTCAAACAGCATTTCACTCAAGGGCCGTGCTTCGGCCCAGTTTTCCTGCACCAGCATCGGCACTGGGTAAAACTCGGTGACCGGGCCCAGGCACAGCACCGCGACCGGCTTGGCACCCGCAGGCATACCCAGCAGCGCCGCCAGTTCAAGCGGGTCGAACAGCGACACCCAGCCCATCCCCAGCCCTTCGCCACGGGCTGCCAGCCACAGGTTCTGGATGGCACAGGCCAGCGAGGCCAGGTCCATTTCCGGCAGGGTGCGGCGGCCGAAAATGTGCGGTTCGCGGTTATCCATCAAGGCTGCCACCAGCAATTCGGCACAGTCGTTGATGCCTTCCACCTTCAGCTTCATGAAGTCGTCGGAGCGTTCGCCCAATGCCGCGGCAGTGCGCACGCGCTCCGTCTCAACCAAGGCCTGGATCTGCCCACGCAGCTCGCGCCGGGTAATGCGGATGAAGCGCCAAGGCTGCATGAGCCCGACGCTGGGCGCCTGGTGCGCAGCGGCCAGCAGGCGACCCAGCAATGCAGGCTCAACCTGGCCGCCAGCGAAGTGGCGCATATCCCGGCGCTCGCCGATGACGCGGTAGATGGCGGCGCGCTCGGTGTCGCTGAAAGCGTGTTCGCTCATGGTCGCAACAGCGCCGCCGCCGCATCCGGGTTGGAAGGGAAGTAGAAGTGCACGTAGGAGGCCGTCAACCGCCCCAGACGGTACACCGCTTCGTTGCCGCGCCCGCCATTGGGGCTCAGGCCGCGGGCAATCGGCTCCAGCCCGGTGCTGGTCAGCGAATGGTGATAGGTGTGCCCTCGCAAGGTGCCTTCCGGTAACTCCACCGCCTGCAGGGCCAGGGCCGCCAGGCGCTTCTGCATGGTTGCTTCGCCCGACAGCAGGCCAAGCAGTTCGGCGCGTTCGCCTGCCACATCGGTCAAGGCATCGAGCAGGTACAGCATGCCGCCGCATTCGGCCAACAACGGCTTACCCTGTGCGTGGTGGGTGCGGATCGCCTCGCACATCGATGCGTTCGCTGCCAGCGCCCGGTGATGCAGCTCCGGGTAGCCGCCCGGCAGGTACAGGCTATCGACCTCCGGCAACTCGCGATCGTGCAACGGCGAGAAGAATTCCAGATGGGCACCGAGGTTGCGCAGCAGGTCGAGGTTGGCGCCATAGGTAAAGGCGAAGGCCTCGTCCCGCGCCACGCCGATTCGCACACCGGCCAGCGCGGCCACGCAGGCTTGCGGCGGCGGTGCGGCAAAGCTCACCGGCGGCGGCAAGGCGGCGTCACAACTGGCACCTAGCGCCTCGGCAGCGGCATCCAGACGGGCATCCAGGTCATTCAACTCACTGGCCTGGACCAGCCCCAGGTGGCGGCTGGGCAGCTCGATGCCGCGCTCGCGGGACAAACCGCCATACCAGCGCAGGCCTTCGGTCAGGCTGCCCTCCAGCAATTGTGCGTGGCGCAGGCTGCCCACCCGGTTGGCCAGCACGCCGGCAAACGGCAAGTCGGCCTGGTAACGCGCCAGGCCCAGGGCCAATGCACCGAAGGTCTGGGCCATGGCCGTGCCATCGATCACCGCCAGCACCGGTACGCCAAAATGGCGCGCCAGGTCGGCGCTGGACGGGGTGCCATCGAACAGCCCCATCACGCCTTCGATCAGGATCAGGTCGGCCTCCCCGGCGGCTTCCCACAACAGCCGGCGGCTTTCCTCCGCGCCGATCATCCACAGGTCCAGCTGGTACACCGGCGCGCCGCTGGCCCTTTCCAGGATCATCGGGTCAAGGAAGTCCGGCCCGCACTTGAACACCCGCACCTTGCGCCCGAGATTTCGGTGCAGGCGGGCCAGTGCGGCAGTGACCGTTGTCTTGCCCTGGCCAGAAGCGGGTGCCGCGATCAACACGGCGGGGCAATGGCGCGCCTGGCTCACAGTTCGACGCCCTTCTGTGCGCGGATGCCGGCCTGGAAGGCATGCTTGAGCATGCCCATTTCGGTCACGGTGTCGGCCAGTTCGATCATTTCAGGCTTGGCTGCACGACCAGTGACGATCACATGCTGCATCGGCGGGCGAGCCTGGATGTCGGACAACACCTGATCGAGGTCGAGGTAGCCATGCTTGAGCGCAATGTTCAGCTCGTCCAGCACCACGAACTGCACGTTCGGGTCCTGCAACAGCTGACGCGACACCGCCCAGGCCGCTTCGGCCGCAGCGATGTCGCGTTGACGGTCCTGGGTTTCCCAGGTAAAGCCTTCGCCCATCACGTGGTAGCGCACCTGCTCGGGAAAGCGCCGGAAAAACAGCTCTTCGCCGGTGCTGTTGCGGCCCTTGATGAACTGCACCACGCCGCACTGCATGCCATGGCCCAACGCGCGCGCGAGCATGCCGAAAGCCGAGCTGCTCTTGCCCTTGCCATTGCCGGTTAGCACCAGCAGCAAGCCGCATTCGTTGGGGGAGTTGGCGATACGTTCGTCGATGACCGCCTTCTTGCGCTGCATACGCGCCAGGTGGCGTTCGTCGCGTTCGGTGGATTCGCTCATCAGGGTTCTCCGCTGGCTGGCACCGCGGCAACGCGCGACGACAGGTAATAGGCAGGCAGACGGAGAGCGCGCAGGGGCCATGGCAAGCGCCACGGTGCACCGCGCATCACCCTCCGTGATGCCGTTGGCAGATATCAGGCCGGTCTCCGGGCTTGTGAGCGGGCCTTGGCCCTGGCCTGCGCGCCTTCCCGGGTGTTGGCACCCAGTGGCCATGCGCGGCCGCGACTCACCTACCGTTGCGGGGGCAGCGCCGGAATCGCGCCACGCTGGCGCCCACCGGCTTCCCAGTTTCACCCTGCGCAGTCGAGGCTGGCAGGGCACCTGAAACACGCGCGAAGGTTAGAGGGTTGCACCCATAGCGTCAATCCAAGCGGCCCGTTCGCTGTCGAACAGGCGTTTTGCTTGACGGCGGGGGGCGGTATCACCGTCAGCATTCATTTTTTCAAAGGGAACCGGCGCTTTGGCTTTTGGGCTTTTGGGCTTTTGGGTTGTGGGCTTTCACATCACGCAGACATTCATTCGCGATAGTGGCGCCTACTCACCTTTCCGCCCTTACGGCGGATCCCTTTTTGTCGCGTTGACAAAAAGTGACTCGCCGTAAGGGCGAAAAGGTGAGTCAGAGGCGCCATCGCAAATGGACTATGCGCGCCATTAAAACCAGCACTTTCCCGATTCAAGCTTCAAGGCGTGGTGAGCCAGCCTGTCAACCGAACCTGCCGCCCGCCCCTCAGGGGTTCTGAGCCAGGTGCCCTTGCGGGATCACCCGCTTGGCCTGCAGGTAAGCCTTGGCCCAGTAGCTGTTCGACAGGTAGTCCAGGCGCACCGTACCGCCAGTAGAAGGTGCATGCACGAAGCGCCCCTCGCCGACGTAGATGCCGGCATGGCTGACCTGCGAGCCGCCGCTGGTGGCGAAGAACACCAAATCACCCGACTGCAACGACTTGGCATCCACCGTGGGTGCACGCATCACGATCATTTCCCGCGTCGAACGCGGCAAGCTGATGCCGGCGGCATCTCGGTAGACGTACTTGATCAACCCGCTGCAGTCAAAGCCAGAGTCCGGCGTGTTGCCACCCCAGCGATAAGGCGTGCCAACCAGACCGATGGCGCGAATCAACACGTCGTCTGCAATCGGCGAAGGGCTGGGCTGGCTGTAGGTCACCTGCGGCTGTACCACAGGGGCCGGCGCAGGCGCACGGCTGGAGCAGGCAGCCAGCAAGGCTGCCAAGGAGAGAAATGCGAAGCGCGCCATCTTTATCATGGCCAGAACATCCTGTCTGAGACCGCTGCGCAGCAGCCGAAAAGAGTTGAGAATTTAGATTAGACGCTTTCTGTAAATGCGCACGGCGGCGAGCTTTTTTCAAAGCATCGCCGCCGCGGCAGGATATATCATTTGGCCATCAGTTGCGCGCGATATTCGTCGGCGCCATGGCCAGGGCACGCTTGGCCTCAATGAAGGTCTTGCTCCAGTAGCGATCACCGAGGCTGTCGATGCGCACGCCACCGCTACGGCGGCTGCTGGAGTGGATGAATTGGTTATCACCCAGGTAGATGCCGGCATGGCTGACGCGACCGCGGCCATTGGTACTGAAGAACAGCAGGTCACCTGGCTTGAGCTTGTTGCGCGCCACTTTAGGGGCATCGACGTTGATCATTTCACGCGTGGAGCGTGGCAGGGTCATACCAGCCTCCTCGCGGAACAGGTAGCCGATGAAGCCACTGCAGTCGAAGCCAGACTTTTCCGAGGTACCACCAAAGCGGTAGCGGGTGCCGATCAACGACATGCCGCGCTCGAGAATGCTGTCAGCCAGGACTGGAAGCTGGTAAGGCTTGCTGCTGGAGAAGGACGCCAGGTCATCTTCGGTGGCCAGTTCTTCCGGCTCGCCGAACACCGACGAGGGCGAGGCTTTGGCTTTGATTGCCGACTGTGCGGCGATCGGGGTGTGATCCTGAGGCTGTGGCTCTGAATGAGACGCCGGGCCTTGAGCCGCGCAGCCAATAAGCAGGGTCACGAGTGCGAGTGGCACGAGGGGTGCGAAGCGCTTCAGCATGGGCACGACCGTGTCTGTAATCCTTTAGAAGGGTGAAACTATGCCCTCTATCATGGCCATTTGCAAATTTTATCGAAAAAGATGTGACTTTTTCGTTTTGCCGCTCTGGCCCAGCGTTTTCAGGGGGTTACCAGCCGAGGGTTTCCTTGAGGAAAGGGATGGTGAGCTTGCGCTGTGCCTGCAGCGAAGCCTGATCGAGGCGCTCCAGCAGGTCGAACAATGCGCTCATGCTGCGCGCGCCACGGGTGAGGATGAAATGGCCGACTTCGTCGGTGAGGTGCAGGCCACGGCGCGAAGCGCGCAGCTGCAAGGCACGCAGCTTGTCTTCGTCAGACAGGCCACGCATCTGGAAAACCAACGCCAGGGTCAGGCGCGACTTCAGGTCCGGCAGCTTGATCGGCAATTCGCGCGGCGATGCCGAGGCAGCCAGCAGCAGGCGCCGGCCGCTGTCACGCAGGCGGTTGAACAGGTGGAACATGGCCTCTTCCCAGTCGGCCTTGCCGGCGATCACATGCAGGTCGTCGATGCACACCAGTTCGTACTGGGCGAGGTAGTCAAGCAACTCTACGCCGCGGTCGAGCAACTGTGCCAGCGGCAGGTAGACAGCGGGTTCGCCGCGCTGCTGGAAGCGGTGGGTGGCGGCCTGCAGCAGGTGGCTACGGCCAACACCCTGCTTGCCCCACAGGTAGATAAGGCTCTCGGTCCAGCCGGCGTCGGCTTCGCATAGCCGCTCGACGTAGCCCAATGCCGCAGCATTGGCGCCCGGATAGTAGTTGATGAAGGTGGCGTCATCGCGCAGGCGCACACCCAGGGGCAACTGGATCGGTGGTTTCATGCTCGCGGGCGGTCGACAGGACCGCAGGGGGCCTTTGCTGAACAATGCGCAAAGTCTATACCTGCAACGCGGGGCGCACAATCACGGCAATGGATAGCGCAAGTAAAATCAACAAGTTGCGCCAATGCGAGGCTGATGGTGTAGGTCATTCGATCTCACAGGCGCCCCAAATCCAAGGATGAACGTGCCGGCCATCACAACTCCGGGTCAATGTCTCCGGCGTACATGTCCGATTCCTTGTACAGATCATGTACATGCCGCAACAGCACCATGATCACCGCCGCCACCGGCAGCGCCAGCAGCACCCCGGTAAAGCCGAACAGCTCACCGCCGGCAAGAATCGCAAAGATCACCGCCACCGGGTGCAGGCCGATGCGGTCGCCGACCAGCAGCGGCGTCAGCACCATGCCTTCCAGCGCCTGGCCGACCATGAACACGGCGACAATGCCCAGCATTGGATAGAGGTCGCCGCCGAACTGGAACAGGCCGGCCACCAGCGCGGCTCCGATACCAATGATGAAGCCCATGTACGGCACAATGGCCGCCAGGCCGGCGAGCATGCCGATCAACAGCCCCAGCTCCAGCCCAACCAGCATCAGCCCGGCCGAATAGATGATGCCCAGGGCCACCATCACCATCAGTTGCCCCCGCACGAACGCACCCAGTACCTCATGGCATTCACCTGCCAGGCCCACTACCTGTGGCTCATGCTGGCGCGGCAGCAGGCTGCGCAGCTTGGCCATCATTACGTCCCAGTCCCGCAGCAGGTAGAAACCTACGACCGGAATCAGCACCATGTTGGCCAGCCAGGCAATCAGCGCCAGGCTCGAGGCCGTGGCCTGGGACAACACCACGCCGACAATGTCGGTGGTCTGGCCCATGTGTTCGCTGATGGCGGCCTTGATCTTGTCGAACTTCCAGAACCCATCTGCCAGCCCCAACCGATGCTGCACCCACGGCAGCGCCACATGCTGCAGCCAGTCAAGCATCTGCGGTGCCAGCTCATAAAGCCGCACCAGCTGCTTGGCCAACATTGGAACCAGGATCAGCAACAGGGCCATGAGCAGCAGGGTAAAGAGGCCGAAAACCACGACTACACCCCAGGTCCGCGACAACCCCCGACGCTCCAGCCAGTCAACCAGCGGGTCGGCCAGATAGGCCAGGAGTATGCCGATCAAGAAAGGCGTGAGGATGTTGTGCAAACCATACAAAAGCACGGCAACCAGCAGCGCGGCACCCAGCCAGATCCAGCGGCGCATGTCAGACAATGTCAGTACTCCTTACCAACGAAAACGCAGGCCGTCGAACGGCTTGGGGACGGGCTGCTGCGGGGCGGTCGGCTCCTGGCCGGCAGCCGCCGCTGGCGTGGCTGGTGCTGCAGGCGCCTGCTCTACCGGCACTTCCTGCAGCTTGGCCAGGCCCAGTTGGGCCCGCAGCTGCTCACGGTTGCCAGTAACCCCGTAGGTCAAGGTAGTGCCTTCGGCGAGTTGCAGGCGGGGGCCATAAGGCTCCAGGACACGGGCCAGTTCGGCGTAGCGCTGCAGGTTCATACCCTGTACTTGCAGCTGCAACTGGCTGCTGGCGCCTGGTCGGGTGACGTAGCGCGGCGCCAGGCGGGTGCTTACCGCCAGCATTACCGCATCGGCCAGCGCAGCCTGGTCGGCGCCCTCGGCATTGCCTTGCTCACGCTGGTCACCCAGCCACAGCTGCCACTTGCCTTGCCACTTGCCATCGGCCTCCTGGGCATGTACCGCCAGCAAGGCATCGGCGCCATAGCGCTCGGCAGCCTGGCGCAGCGGCGCCGGGTCGCTTGCTTCGAGCTGCTTGGCATTGGCCACCAATTGCTCCTGAAGATCGGCCAGCGGCAGGCGCAGCGGTAGCCCGCGGTGCTGAGCGGCGCGGCGCAAGGGCTGGGCGCTGGCCTGGCCGTCACCGACCAGATTGCTGCCTTCGGCACTGTCGTTCAGCCACCAGCCAAGGATCGACGGCCGGTTGCTGCCCCACAAGGCCAGGCCAGCCTTGCGCAGCGCCCGTTCGGTGCTGCCGGGGTCGAACTCGACCAGCACTGACTCAGGCGGGCCGGCTTCACTGCCGACCTGATTGATGACTTGCTGCGGGTCTTTGCGCAGCTCGGCCAGCGCCGGGTTCTGCGCAGCCTTGGGGTCGCCGGTGAGGCGCAACACCAACGTGTCGAGCGCCTTGGCAGTCGCTGCAGTACGGGCTTCGGCACCCTGCCCGCTGACGGGTTCGCGTACCTGATAAAGGCCCGAAACATTTTCAGCCATGACAGAGGCCGACATAAGGGCCAGGCAACCGGCTGCCACAATATTGAACACACGCATGGAAGGTTCCTGTCCATTTACCGCAATGCCTATACCTTATACACGGGGGCGCAAGGTAACCAGTCGCGACGGGTGAAAGATTGGTTGCGGGAGAGATGCGTGGGGTCTGACAGATGCCCGCGCCGAGAGGTTCAGCGCCCAACTATTTACCCATTTTCATGCCCTGCCCGTCGGCCTGAGGATGGCCGCTGCCCGGCAACCCTGATAAAATCGCGCGCCTTCACAGACCACTGACGTTTCAGGCAGCCGCCGCTTACCCGCCGGCCTTGGCCGTCATGGTCGTTTTTAAGAATCCCTCCCTCCTAAAGGCCTGGATCAATGAGCAAGCAACCCTCCCTGAGCTACAAGGACGCCGGTGTAGACATCGACGCCGGCGAAGCACTGGTCGAACGCATCAAGGGCGTGGCAAAACGCACCGCACGCCCTGAAGTCATGGGTGGCCTGGGCGGCTTCGGCGCCCTCTGCGAGATCCCGGCCGGCTACAAGCAGCCGGTGCTGGTCTCCGGCACCGACGGCGTCGGCACCAAGCTGCGCCTGGCACTGAACCTGAACAAGCACGACAGCATCGGCCAGGACCTGGTCGCCATGTGCGTCAACGACCTGGTCGTCTGCGGTGCCGAGCCGCTGTTCTTCCTCGACTACTACGCTACCGGCAAGCTCAATGTCGACGTGGCCGCGACTGTGGTCACCGGCATCGGCGCCGGTTGCGAACTGGCCGGCTGCTCGCTGGTCGGTGGTGAAACCGCCGAAATGCCTGGCATGTATGAAGGCGAAGACTACGACCTGGCCGGTTTCTGCGTCGGCGTGGTGGAAAAGGCCGAAATCATCGACGGCTCCAAAGTTGCCACCGGTGACGCGCTGATCGCCCTGCCGTCCTCGGGCCCGCACTCCAACGGCTACTCGCTGATCCGCAAGATCCTCGAGGTGTCCGGCACCGACATCGAGAACACGCAACTGGACGGCAAGCCGCTGACCGACCTGCTGATGGCGCCGACCCGCATCTACGTCAAGCCACTGCTGCAACTGATCAAGAACACCGGTGCCGTCAAGGCCATGGCCCACATCACCGGTGGCGGCCTGCTGGACAACATCCCGCGCGTCCTGCCGAAAAACGCTCAGGCCGTGGTTGACGTGGCCAGCTGGCAGCGCCCGGCGGTGTTCGATTTCCTGCAGGAAAAAGGCAACGTCGACGAGCACGAAATGCACCGTGTACTGAACTGCGGCGTGGGCATGGTCATCTGCGTGGCCCAGGACCAGGTCGAAGCCGCCCTGAACGAACTGCGCGCCGCCGGCGAGCAACCATGGGTGATCGGCCACATCGCCGAAGCCGCCGAAGGCGCTGCCCAGGTCGAGCTGCACAACCTCAAGGCACACTGATGCCGAGCAAGACCTGCAATGTAGTGGTACTGCTGTCGGGTTCCGGCAGCAACCTGCAAGCGCTGATCGACAGCAGCAAGGCAGCAGACAGCCCGGTGCGCATCCGTGCGGTGGTTTCCAACCGCGCCGATGCCTTCGGCCTGCAGCGCGCCGCAGCGGCCGGCATCGACAGCGCCGTGCTCGACCACACCCAGTTCGACGGCCGTGAAGCCTTCGATGCCGCGCTGATGGCGCGGATCGACGGCTTTGCCCCGGACCTGGTGGTGCTGGCCGGCTTCATGCGTATCCTCAGTGGCGACTTCGTGCGCCACTATCAGGGGCGCCTGCTCAACATTCACCCGTCGCTGCTGCCCAGATACAAAGGCTTGCATACCCACCGCCGAGCGCTGGAAGCGGGCGATGCCGAGCATGGCTGCAGCGTCCACTTCGTGACTGAGGAACTCGATGGCGGCCCATTGGTCGTACAGGCTGTGGTACCGGTGGCGCCTGGCGACACCGTCGAAAGCCTGGCCCAACGGGTACACCAACAGGAACACCTGATCTACCCGCTGGCGGTGCGCTGGTTCGCTGAAGGGCGCTTGCGCCTTGGCGAACAAGGTGCATTACTGGATGGCCAGCCGCTGCCGGCCAGCGGTCACTTGATTCGATCCTAGGAGAATTTATGCGTCGCGCCCTGCTCTTGGCTCTCGCCGTGCTCGCCCTGCCCCTCCAGGCAGCTGATCTGAAGCCTTTCTCGGCCAGCTACACCGCCGACTGGAAGCAACTGCCCATGAGCGGCACCGCCGAGCGCAGCCTGGTCAAGAATGCCAACGGCACCTGGGACCTTAACTTCAAGGCCTCCATGATGATCGCCAGCCTGACCGAGCAAAGCACGCTGCGCCTGGATAACGACACCCTGCTGCCGCAGAAGTACCACTTCGAGCGCGGCGGCCTGGGCAAGGCCAAGAAGGTCGACCTGAACTTCGACTGGACCGCCAAGAAAGTCACCGGCAGCGACCGTGGCGACGCTATCACCCTGCCGCTGAACCGTGGTGTGCTGGACAAGTCCTCCTACCAGCTGGCCCTGCAGCATGACGTGGCCGCCGGCAAGAAGAGCATGACCTACCAGGTGGTCGACGGTGACGAGATCGACACCTACGACTTCCGCGTACTGGGTACCGAAAAGGTCACCACCAAGACCGGCCAGGTCGATGCAGTGAAGGTCGAGCGCGTGCGCGACCCAAGCCAGAGCAAGCGCATCACCGAACTGTGGTTCGCCAAGAACTGGGACTACCTGCTGGTGCAACTGCGCCAGGTAGAAACCGATGGCAAGGAGTACGTGATCGTGCTGCAGGATGGCACGGTCGATGGCAAGCCGGTGAAGGGTAACTGAGCCCGCGCTGCCAGCAGCACCCGAAGCCCCGCCCAGTGCGGGGCTTTTTTGTGCCTGCCTTGCGCAACCTCCTGCAGGGGCGGTTCATGAAACTTGTTTCATGGCTGTTTTATTTACTTAGGCAGCTAACAAACTCTATAAAGAGGGTGTGCGACACACTGTCGCAGCCAACTGAAGAAGTGGAGTTTACCGATGACTGTCCAAGTAACCGAACGCGACGAATCGAAAATGTCCCACGAAGGCCAGGCCGCCGGCCTGCGGATCTGGGATGTGCACCAACAAGGCCAGCTGGTCGGCATGTTCCATAATGAACACGAAGCCCACCAGTACCGTGCAGAGCTGGAAAACCTGGAAAACCAGCGCACCACGCAATGATCAGTCTTCCAATGAAAAACCCCGCCAAGGCGGGGTTTTTCGTGTTTACCACATCAGATCATCAGGGATCTTGTAGGCCGCGTACGGATCGTCCTCGTCCGCTTCCTCGACATGGGTATTGAGCAGCAGGATACGGTTGGGGTCACGCTCCTGGATCTTCACCGCGGCCTCACGAGGAATGACCTCATAGCCGCCGGCATGGGCCACGACCGCCAGTGCGCCGTTACTCAACTTGGTCCGCATCAGGGCGTTGACGGCAATCCGCTTGACCTTCTTGTCGTCGACGAAGTTGTAATAATCTTCGGTGTTCAGCTTGGGCAGGCGCGTGGCTTCGATCAACTGCTTGATCTGCGCGGCACGGGCCTTCTGCTCGGCCTTCTCCTGTTGCTGACGGTTCAGCTCCTGGTCGCGCTTGACCTTTTCAGCCATGGCTTCCTTGGCAATGCGCTGCTGGCTGTCGTCGACTTCGACCTGGCCTTTGTGCTCCATGCGCTTCTGTTTCTTTTCAGCTTTGTTGGTCTGCGAGACCTGTTTCTGGTTGACCAGACCGGCTTTGAGCAATTGGTCGCGAAGGGAAAGGCTCATGAATGTTCACTCACTTATGCAACAGCTCAGCCGCAGCTGGGCAGGTTCTTTTCCTGACGCTTGGCTTCACCCCAAAGGGCGTCCAGCTCGTCAAGGTTACAATCTTCAATGGGACGACCGCTGTCGCGCAATGCCTGCTCGATGAACCGGAAACGTCGTTCAAACTTGCGGTTGGCGCGGCGCAGCGCATGCTCTGGGTCCTGCTTGAGGTGGCGGGCCAGGTTGACCGCGGCAAACAGCAAGTCGCCGACTTCATCTTCCAGCGCATCGGCGTCGCCGTCGGCCATGGCCTGCAGCACTTCATCCAGCTCTTCGCGAACCTTGTCCAGCACCGGCAACGCCGCCGGCCAGTCGAAACCGACCGTGGCCGCACGTTTTTGCAGTTTGGCTGCCCGCGACAGCGCCGGCAAGGTTGCCGGCACGTCATCAAGCAGCGACAGCTGTTCGGGCTGGCTCTTCTCCGCGCGCTCTTCGGCTTTGATTTCTTCCCAGCGCGACTTGACCTGGGCTTCACTCAGGCTGGGCGTGTCCACCGGCGCGTACAGCTCGCCCGTGGGGAAAACGTGCGGGTGGCGGCGGATGAGCTTGCGGGTGATGCTGTCGACCACGCCATCGAACTCGAAACGCCCTTCTTCGCGGGCCAGCTGGCTGTAGTAGACCACCTGGAACAGCAAGTCGCCCAGCTCGCCTTGCAAGTGCTCGAAGTCGCCGCGCTCAATGGTGTCAGCGACCTCGTAGGCCTCTTCGATGGTGTGCGGGACAATGCTGGCGTAGTTCTGCTTCAAGTCCCACGGGCAGCCGTACTGCGGGTCGCGCAGGCGGGCCATGAGGTGCAGCAGGTCTTCGAGGGTGTAGGTCATTCAATCAAGTCCTTCGGTGGAGCCTGCTCCGCGGGTGAACCCGCGAAGCAGGCGCCGCGGTCTCAAGGGGTACGATTACGCCGCGTCTCGATGATGTTCGGCAACTGCGAGATACGCCCCAGCAGGCGCCCCAGCGCGTCCAGGCCTGGAATCTCGATGGTCAGCGACATCAGCGCGGTGTTGTCTTCCTTGTTCGAGCGGGTATTCACCGCCAGCACGTTGATCTTCTCGTTCAGCAGCACTTGCGACACGTCGCGCAGCAGGCCCGGGCGATCGTAGGCGCGGATGACGATGTCGACCGGGTAGGTCTGCACCGGGATCGGCCCCCAGCTCACCTGGATCATCCGCTCCGGCTCCTTGCCCGCCAGCTGCAGCACCGAGGCACAGTCCTGGCGGTGGATGCTCACGCCACGACCCTGGGTGATGTAACCGACAATCGCATCGCCCGGCAGCGGCTGGCAGCAGCCGGCCATCTGCGTCAGCAGGTTGCCGACACCCTGGATCTGGATGTCGCCACGCTTGCCGGTACGCGGGCCGCTAGGCTTGCGCGGCACCAGCTCGATCTGCTCGATGCGCTCGGGCTCCAGCAGCTGCTGAGCGGCGTTGACCAGATGGGCCAGGCGCAGGTCGCCAGCACCGAGCGAGGCGAACATGTCCTCGGCGGTTTTTACGTTGGTCTTTTCGGCCAGGCGCTCGAAGTCCACCTGTGGCAAGCCCAGGCGGCTGAGCTCGCGCTCGAGCAAGGTCTTGCCGGCGGCGACGTTCTGGTCGCGCGCCTGCAGTTTGAACCAGTGGACGATCTTGGCCCGCGCCCGCGAGGTGGTGACGTAACCCAGGTTGGAGTTCAACCAGTCACGGCTGGGGTTGCCGTGCTTGCTGGTAATGATCTCGACCTGCTCGCCGGTCTGCAGGCTGTAGTTCAGCGGCACGATACGGCCGTTGATCTTCGCGCCGCGGCAGTTATGGCCGATCTCGGTGTGCACGCGGTAGGCGAAGTCCAGCGGCGTGGCGCCCTTGGGCAAGTCGATGGCGTGACCATCCGGGGTGAACACATAGACCCGGTCCGGCTCGATATCGACCCGCAGCTGCTCGGCCAGGCCACCAATGTCGCCCAACTCCTCGTGCCACTCCAGCACCTGGCGCAGCCAGGAGATCTTTTCTTCGTAGTGGTTGGAGCTGGGCTTGACGTCAGTGCCCTTGTAGCGCCAGTGCGCACACACGCCAAGCTCGGCTTCCTCGTGCATGCCGTGGGTGCGAATCTGCACTTCCAGCACCTTGCCCTCGGGGCCGATCACAGCAGTGTGCAGCGAGCGGTAGCCGTTCTCCTTGGGGTTGGCGATGTAGTCGTCGAACTCCTTGGGGATGTGCCGCCACAGGGTGTGGACGATACCCAACGCGGTGTAGCAGTCGCGGATTTCCGGCACCAGTACGCGCACTGCGCGCACATCGTAGATCTGGCTGAACTCCAAGCCCTTGCGCTGCATCTTGCGCCAGATCGAATAGATGTGTTTTGCCCGGCCGCTGATGTCGGCCTTCACGCCGGTAGCCAGCAGCTCGTTCTGCAGTTGGTTCATCACGTCGCTGATGAAGCGCTCGCGGTCCAGTCGGCGCTCGTGCAGCAGTTTGGCGATCTGCTTGTACTGGTCAGGCTCCAGGTAGCGGAAAGACAGGTCTTCCAGCTCCCACTTGATGTGGCCGATACCCAGGCGATGCGCCAGCGGCGCATAGATGTCGAACACCTCGCGCGCGACACGCAGGCGCTTTTCGTCGTCGGCAGACTTGACCGCACGGATCGCGCAGGTACGTTCGGCCAGCTTGATCAGCGCCACGCGCACGTCGTCGACCATGGCCACGAGCATCTTGCGCAGGTTCTCGACCTGCGCCTGGGAGCCCAACACCAGCGACTGCCGCGGGCTTAGGCTGGCACTGATGGCGGCCATGCGCAGCACGCCGTCGATCAGCTTGGACACCACGGGGCCAAAGCGCTGACTGACTTCGGCCAGGGTGACCTTGCCCTCGCGCACCGAGCGATAGATGACCGCCGCCACCAGCGAGTCCTGGTCGAGCTTGAGGTCGGCGAGTATTTCGGCGATCTCCAGCCCGGCCTGGAAACTGGACGTACCGTCCGCCCAGGAATGCTTGGCCGGGTTGCCCTTTTTCTCTACTTCATGGGCAAACTCGCAGGCCTCTTTCAGCGCTGCGCGATCCAGTGCCGAATCGACGCTTACCACATGGTCCAGCCATGCATCGAGATTGATACTGCCGTCGGTATTGACCGGCTGGTGCACTCTCACCTGTACCATCTTTGTTTTACCTTTCCATACAGCGCACCACGCGGGTGCACTGGCGATCACCGTGCGACTGCCCTTCCGTGGCAGCCGCACCAAGGGGCCAGTCAGCTAGCCCGCTTCGAATAACGCCATGGCCTCGACATGCGCCGTTTGAGGAAACATGTCGAGAATCCCGGCCCTTTTTAACCGGTACCCCTGGCCGACCAACACTTGGGCGTCTCGCGCCAGCGTGGCCGGGTTGCACGATACATAGACCAGCCTGCTGGCCTTGAGGCGGGCGATGCCTTGCACCACCTCGTAAGCACCGTCGCGCGGTGGATCCAAGAGTACCGCAGAAAAGCCCTCGGCGGCCCATCCGGTGCCTGCCAAAGGCTGCGATAAATCGGCCTGAAAAAACCGTGCGTTATGCACATTGTTGTTTCGGGCATTAGCCGCGGCACGGTCGACCATGGCCTGCACACCTTCTACTGCCACCACCTCACGCGCCTGACGGGCCAGCGGCAGGGCGAAATTGCCTAGGCCGCAGAACAGGTCGAGCACCCGCTCATCGGCCTGCGGCGCGAGCCAGGCCAGCGCCTGCTCGATCATTGCCGTGTTGACCTGGGCATTGACCTGCACGAAGTCGCCCGGCCGCCAAGCCAGTTCCAGTTGCCACGGCGCCAGGGCAAA
Source organism: Pseudomonas sp. LB-090624 (assembly GCF_003205205.1). Taxonomy (GTDB): domain Bacteria; phylum Pseudomonadota; class Gammaproteobacteria; order Pseudomonadales; family Pseudomonadaceae; genus Aquipseudomonas. The sequence goes on along the minus strand of NZ_QJRL01000025.1, from coordinate 52,782 downwards.
GCCCAGTTGCGCGGCCGGTTCCACGGGTTCCGGCTCACCTTCACCGTGTAGCCACAGCTGGGCATTGGCCTGCTCGCAAAACGCCTGCAGCCTGACCAGGTCCTCTGCCGGCAGCGGCGCTACATGGCGCACCAACAGCGCTTCAGCCGTACCGCTGAACAGTTCCACATGGCCCAGCGCCTGCGGTTTGCTCAACGAACGCAGCACGGTCGGCAAGTGGCGCAGAATCGACTGCAAGGGCTGTACCAGCACCGCACAATCGTCGATGGCGATGATGTCCTGGCTGGCTTCCGCGCGGAAGCCCACCTCCAGCTGACGCGTCTTGAAGTCCCAGCGCACGGCAACACGTGCCCGGCGCCGGTAGCCGAATTCGGGCCCGCTCAGCGGGGCGGCCCATTCTTCAGGCTGCACGCCGGCCACCCGCTGCAACTGCTCGGCCAGGGTGCGCTGCTTGAGCGCCAGTTGCGACGCGTGCGGCAGGTGCTGCAGGTTGCAGCCACCGCAGCGGTCGTAATGCCGGCACGGTGCTTCCCGGCGCTCCGGGCTGGCCTGCAGCAAGCGCTCCAGCCGGGCTTCTACCACTTTGCCGCGGGCGTTGAGCACCCGTGCCTCCACGGCCTCACCGGCCAGGGCGCCACTGACGAACCAGGTACGCCCTTCGAAGAACGCGATTCCCCGGCCGTCACCAGCCAGGCGCTCGATATCCAGGCGCTGCTTCTTGCCCACCGGGACCTGGGGGCTGCGGTTACCGCCGGCCGGCTGGAAGCGCAGGCCGCTGTTGGTTTTTTTCTTGGACATTTAGCTCGGATCGAACAGGCCGGTGGACAGGTAACGGTCGCCGCGGTCGCAGATGATCGCAACCATCACGGCATTTTCCACCTCGCGGGACAGGCGCAGCATGGCAGCGACCGCGCCACCGGAAGACACGCCACAGAAAATGCCCTCTTCACGGGCAAGGCGACGGGTGGTGTCTTCGGCTTCCTGCTGCGACATGTCGACCACGCGGTCGACGCGGGTGGCGTCGAAGATTTTCGGCAGGTACTCCTCGGGCCAGCGGCGGATGCCCGGAATGGCGGAGCCTTCCATCGGTTGCAGGCCAATGATCTGCACCGCCGGGTTCTGTTCCTTGAGGTACTGCGAGCAGCCCATGATGGTACCGGTGGTGCCCATCGAGCTGACGAAATGGGTGATGCTGCCCTGGGTCTGCTGCCAGATCTCCGGGCCGGTGCTGTTGTAGTGGGCGATTGGGTTGTCGCCGTTGGCGAACTGGTCAAGCACCAGGCCACGGCCTTCGGCTTGCAGCTTCTCGGCAAGGTCACGGGCGCCTTCCATGCCCTCTTCCTTGGTGACCAGGATCAACTCGGCACCGTAGGCGGTCATGGCAGCCTTGCGCTCGGCGGTGGAGTTGTCGGGCATGATCAGGATCATCTTGTAACCCTTGATTGCCGCCGCCATGGCCAAGGCGATACCGGTGTTGCCGGAGGTGGCCTCGATCAGCGTGTCGCCGGGCTTGATCTGGCCACGAAGCTCGGCGCGAGTGATCATGGACAGTGCCGGGCGGTCCTTCACCGAGCCGGCAGGATTGTTACCTTCCAGCTTTAGCAGGAGGGTATTGCTGGTTTCGCCAGCGATGCGCTGCAGGCGAACCAGAGGCGTATTGCCGACGCAATCGGCGATGGTTGGGTACTGCAAGGTCATGGCGTATTTCACAATCCGGACGGCAGGGGCGCCTATCATACCGGCAAACCCTTCCCGGCCATATCACGCAATCTGTGGTGGATATAGCTACAAGCTATATCGCTGATTTGGTCCACACCCTTCGCGGGCACGACCGCTCCCGCAGGGATCGCGCTGCCTTCAAGATAAATGCTGTAACTGTGGGAGCGGGTGGGCCCGCGAAGGGGCCGGCACATGTATCGGCAGCCTCATCCACAGCCGCAGCCCATGCTTGCCATTCTGCGCCCACAAGGTCCCACCCTGGCGCTGAATGGCACTGCGGGCGATGCTCAAGCCCAAGCCGAAGCCCCCATCCCCCGGCCGCGAACCGTCCAGCCGCGAGAACGGCGCGAAGATCCGTTCCAGGTCGTCTTCCGCTACCCCGCCGCCCTCATCTTCAACCCAAAGCCACCAGTAACCACCCTCACGCTGCCCACCTAACCGCACAACCCCTTCGGCCGGCGAGTGACGGATGGCATTGCGTAATATGTTTTCCAGCGCCTGAGCCAAGTGGTTGAGGTTGCCCTGCACCCAGCAATCAGCCGGAACTTCGCAACGCAACCGCGCAGGCGACCAGCCACTTTCATAGCAGGCATTCTCGGCCAGCAATTCCCACAGCGCGTGGACCTCGATCGGCTCCAGGTTCATCGGCGCGCGCTCGGCATCCTGCCAGGCCAACTGCAGGGTGTCCTCGACCAATTGCTGCATGCAGTCCACCTCGCGGGTAAGGCGCTCGCGCAGGCGTTGCAGGTCAGTCTCGCCGTCGCCTGCCACCCGCAAGCGGCTCAGCGGGGTACGCATTTCGTGGGACAGGTCGCGCAGCAACTGCTGCTGCATGGCGACTGTGCCCTGCAAGCGTTCGGCCATTTGGTCGAACGCCCGCGCCAGCTCACCCAGTTCGTCATGCCGGGCGATGGTGCGCGAGTCCAGCCGCGCCGACAGCTGGTCGGCGCGCCAGGCATTGGCCTGCTCACGCAGCTGGTTCAGCGGCACGATCAACATGCGGTACAGGCCCACGCAGAGCAGCAAGGTGAACAGGCCCGGGATGATGCCGTTGGTGACCATACGCCACAGCAAGCGATACTGGTCCGGATTGAACCGCTCCGGCAGTTCGATCACCAGCATGCCCTGCTCCGGCGCCCCCGGAAATGGAATGCGCACCCATGGCTGATGGACACTGCGCCGACTCATCGGCCAGTCGACACCGCGCAGGCGAGTCAGCCGCTGCATGATCTGCGGGTTGAGGGTGGCACTGTCGAGCGGTCGCAGGTTCATATCGAGCACGCCCACCCAGCCGCGTTCGCGCTGGTGCATCACCGCCACCCACTGGTCCAGCCCTGCCCGCCCGCCACTGCGCCAGGCCTGCTCGGCCTCGCTGGCATAGCCACGCAAGGCTTGCCGTGCCGGTTCGGAGAGAAAGGCGTTCTGGGTTTCCATATGGCGGCCCCAGGTGTAGCTGAGGCCGATCATCAGCAGGCAAAAACCCACCAGCAGGATGGCCAGCTTCCAGAACAGCGAGTGGCGGTTGAGCATGCCTACTCCGCCTCGCTGGCACTGAGCACGTAGCCCTTACCCCATACGGTGCGGATCTGCCGATCGTGATAGCCGATGCCCTTGAGCTTGCGGCGTATCTGGCTGACGTGCATGTCCAGGCTACGGTCATGGCGCGAATAGCCGCGCTGCAAAACCTGCTGGTAAAGGAACGGCTTGCTCAACACGTCGTCAAGGTTGCGGTTGAGGATGTCGAGCAGGCGGAATTCGCTGGGGGTCAAACCGGCCAGGTGGCCATTGAGGCGAACATCGCACACACCCTCATCGAATTGCAGCTCGCCGTAGCCGGCTTGCTCCAGCGGCGCTTGATGGCGCCGCTCAAGCGCAACGCGGCGCAGGATGGCTTCGATGCGCACCTGCAGCTCGGCCATGCTGAACGGCTTGGGCAGGTAATCGTCGGCGCCACGCTGGAAACCGCTGATGCGATCGGCCTCCGCCCCCAGCGCCGACATCAGGATCACCGGCGTAGCGCTGCGCTGGCGCAGTTGCGCCAAAGCGTCCAGGCCATTGAGCCCGGGCAGCAGGATATCCATGAGCACCACATCGAACACCTGGCGCCCAGCCGTTTCCAGCCCTTCCAGCCCACTGCGGCACCAGGTTACCCGAAAGCCGCCGCGCTGGAGCTCTTCGTGCAGGTACGCACCCAGCACCGGATCATCCTCGATGGCGAGGATATTGGAGTTGTAAATAGCTACAGGATTCATTGGCAACTGCCATGCATTCTCAATTACGCGATTATTGAGCATCCCGAGCCTGCCAGGCAACCGCCCTGCGACCAATGCCATGGCATTGGAATAAAACACCTACTAAAGAGGTGCAATGGTGCGGCAGGCGGAGTAACTTCGCGGCTTGGCCGTCAGCACTTGACGGTATCCAGGCACATCACAGGAGGCGAATGTGCTCGATCGCTTGGGAATCCGCAGCCGGGTCCTGCTACTGGCGCTGCTGCCGGCCGGCCTGATGGCGCTGGTGCTGGGCAGCTACTTCACCTGGCTACAACAGAATGACCTGCGCACACAGTTGCTGCAGCGCGGCAAGATGATCGCCGAACAGCTGGCGCCGCTGGCCGCGCCCGCCATGGCCCGGCTGGCGCCAGCGCAATTGGAGCGGATCGCCGCGCAAACCCTGGAGCAGTCCGACGTGCGCGCGGTGGCCTTCCTCGCCCCGGACCGCACGCGCCTGGCCCATGCCGGCCCGAGCATGCTCAACCAGCCGCCCAGCGGCGGCACCGGCACCCAGCTGCTGCAACGCAGCGGCAATGACGCCACCCGCTACCTGATGCCAGTGTTCGGTCACCACCGCGACCTGGCCACCGATGCCGTGCCGGCCGAAGCTGAGCGCCTGCTGGGCTGGGTCGAGATCGAGCTGTCGCACGATGGCACGCTGCTGCGCGGCTACCGCAACCTGTTCACCAGCCTGTTGCTGATCCTCGCCTGCCTGGTGCTCAGCGGCCTGCTGGCGCTGCGCATGAGCCGCACCATCAATGATCCCATCGAACGCATCAAGCATGCAGTCAATCAGCTCAAGGACGGCCACCTCGAAGAACGCCTGCCGACCATGGGCAGCCATGAGCTGGACGAACTGGCGCGCGGCATCAACCGCATGGCCGAGACCCTGCAAAACGCCCATGAAGAGCTGCAGCACAGCATCGACCAGGCCACCGAGGACGTACGCCAGAATCTGGAAACCATCGAAATCCAGAACATCGAGCTGGACATGGCGCGCAAGGAGGCGCTGGAAGCCAGCCGCATCAAGTCCGAATTCCTGGCCAATATGAGCCACGAGATCCGCACACCGCTCAATGGCATTCTCGGCTTTACCCACCTGCTGCAGAAAAGCGAGATGACGCCGCGCCAGCTGGACTACCTGAGCACCATCGAGAAGTCTGCCGACAACCTGCTCGGCATCATCAACGAGATCCTCGACTTCTCCAAGATCGAGGCCGGCAAGCTGGTGCTCGACAGCATTCCGTTCAACCTGCGCGACCTGATTCAGGACACCCTCACCATCCTCGCCCCGGCCGCACACGCCAAGCAGCTGGAGTTGCTGAGCCTGATCTACCGCGACACCCCGTCGTCGCTGATCGGCGACCCGTTGCGGCTCAAGCAGATTCTGACCAACCTGGTCAGCAACGCCATCAAGTTCACCCGCGAAGGCACCATCGTCGTACGCGCCATGCTCGACGACGAGCACGAGGACTTCGCGCAACTGCGCATCAGCGTGCAGGACACTGGCATCGGCCTGTCACCGCAGGATGTGCGCACGCTGTTCCAGGCCTTCAGCCAGGCCGACAACTCGCTGGCCCGACAGCCCGGCGGCACAGGCCTGGGGCTGGTGATTTCCAAGCGCCTGATCGAGCAGATGGGCGGCGAGATCGGCGTCGACAGCACACCGGGCGAAGGTTCGCAGTTCTGGATCAGCCTCAACCTGCCCAAAGCCCACGACGATATCGAAGAGCTGCCGTTGCAACCGTTGCTGGGCCGCCGCGCCGCCATCGTGGACAGCCACGAATTGGCCCGCCAGGCGCTGGAACACCAACTGGAAGACTGCGGCCTCAGCGTCAGCCTGTTCACCTCGTATGAACAGTTGCTGCAAGCCGTGCAAGCCGCCAGCCAAGCCGGCCAGCCATTCGAGTTCGCCGTGCTCGGGGCCAACCTGGGCAATCTCTCACCCGAGCAACTGGGCCATTACCACCAGCAGCTCGAGCGTTACCACTGCCAGTGCGTGGTGCTGTGCCCTACCACCGAACAGGCGCTTTACCACCCTTACCTGCCCAACGGGCATGGCCAGTTGCTCTCCAAGCCTACCTGCACCCGCAAGCTGCGCCGGCTGCTGCTGGAACTGCTGCAACCGCGTCGGCCGCAAGGCGAAGTGAACAAGGTCAACGGCCAGCGCCAACCGAAGGTCCTGTGCGTCGACGACAACGCCGCGAACTTGCTGCTGGTGCAGACCCTGCTTGAAGACCTGGGTGCCGAGGTGCTGGCGGTCGACAACGGCTATGCGGCAGTGAAGGCCGTACAAGACGAGCCGTTCGACCTGGTACTGATGGACGTGCAGATGCCGGGCATGGACGGCCGCGCCTGCACCGAGCAGATCCGCCTGTGGGAAAACACCCAGAGCGGCAACCCGCTGCCGATCGTTGCCCTCACCGCCCATGCCATGGCCAACGAGAAACGCGCACTGCTGCACGGCGGGATGGACGACTACCTGACCAAGCCGATCAGCGAGCGCCAACTGGCCCAGGTGGTGTTGAAATGGACCGGCCTGAGCCTGGGCATGCCCCAGCAGGGGCAGGCCGAGCAACCACCCAACAGCGATGAGCTGAAGGTGCTCGACCACGAAGAGGGCCTGCGCTTGGCCGCTGGCAAGGCCGACCTGGCAGCCGACATGCTGAGCATGCTGCTGGCCTCGCTGGACGCCGATCGCGAGGCCATACGCGCCGCCCGTGAAGCCGAGGACCACAACGGCCTGATCGAGCAGGTGCACCGCCTGAACGGCGCCTCGCGCTATTGCGGCGTGCCGCAATTACGCGCGGCGTGCCAGCGGAGTGAAACCCTGCTCAAGCAGGAGAGTCCGCAGGCGCAGCAGGCGCTGGATGAACTGGACGCGGCGATCAACCGCCTGGCTGCCCAGGCACGCCTAAGCGCCTGAGTGGGCTCGTGAGATCGGGCGCCGCCCGATCTCACAGGCAGCGGCCAACAGAAGACATGCACCACAAAGGAAACCATCACCATGCGCGCCCTGTTGTTCAGCAGCCAGCACTACGACCAGGAAAGCTTCAGCGAGGCCGCCAAGGGCAGCAGGCTGGACCTGCATTTCCAGCCCGCCCGGCTTACCCTCGACACCGCCGCCCTGGCCGACGGTTACGAAGTCGTCTGCGCCTTCATCAATGACGAGCTCGACGCTCAGGTACTGCAACGCCTGGCCACCGGGGGCACGCGCCTGATCGCCCTGCGTTCGGCCGGCTACAACCACGTCGACCTGGCCGCTGCCAAGCGCCTGGGCCTGGCCGTGGTGCGCGTACCGGCCTATTCGCCACACGCCGTGGCCGAGCACGCCGTGGCGCTGATCCTGGCCCTGAACCGGCGACTGCACCGGGCCTACAACCGCACCCGCGAAGGCGATTTCACCCTGCACGGGCTGACCGGCTTCGACCTGCACGGCAAAACCGTCGGGGTGGTCGGCACCGGCCAGATCGGCTTGGCCTTCGCCCGCATCATGGCTGGCTTCGGCTGCCAGCTGCTCGCCTATGACCCCTACCCCAACCCAGAGCTGCTGGCCCTCGGCGCGCGCTACCTGCCGCTGCCCGAGCTGCTGCGCGAAGCCCGCATCATCAGCCTGCACTGCCCGCTTGACGAGCACAGCCGGCACCTGATCAACGCGCAAAGCCTGGCCCAGCTGCAGCCCGGCGCCATGCTGATCAACACCGGCCGCGGCGCGCTGGTCGACACGCCTGCGCTGATCGACGCGCTAAAAAGCGGCCAGCTCGGCTACCTGGGCCTGGACGTCTACGAAGAAGAAGCCCAGCTGTTCTTCGAAGACCGCTCCGACCTGCCCCTGCAGGACGATGTGCTGGCCCGCCTGCTGACCTTCCCCAACGTGATCATCACCGCACACCAGGCCTTCCTTACCCGCGAGGCACTGGATGCCATTGCCGCGACCACCCTGGAAAACATCAACCGCTGGGCGGCAGGGAATCCCCAGAATCTGGTGATGGGTTAGTGCTAGGATACGCGGCATTTCTGGAGGACCCATGGTCGAGCACGATTTTCGCTACACCCTTTTCAACCCGCAACACACCCTGATCGAGTGCCGCGCGCTGGTGCCGGGCCGGTACCAGGTCACTGGCAACGGCGGCTCGATGCATAAAGGCGACACCCTGCTGGTCACCCTCAAGGGCAGCAAGGACCTGTCCATGCGACTGACCGTGGAAAGCGTGCGCCACCTGATCAACCCGCGCGGCCAATGGGTCGCCGTGGCCAGCGGCCCGGTGTTCAACGAGCTGGAAATCCTCACCTGGCAGGTCGAATGCGACAGCTGCGACGCCGTGCTCGACTTCGAGTTCGCGGTGGACGCCAAGCTCGGCAAGCAAGCCCGCCAGCCTGCGGCCAGCGCGCGTATCGCTGAGCTGGGCTGGGCCAGCCGTGGCGAAAAACACCTGTGCCCGCGTTGCCAGGAGAGCGCCGAGTGAAAAATCTGCTGACCGGCGCGCTGATTGCCACCGGCCTGCTCGGTTGTGCCGCCGAACCTTCCAGGCTGCAGCAGGAACGCAGCTATGTGCTGGAGTGGATTGGCGAACGCCCGCTGATCGACTACAGCCACCTGACCCTGACCCTGGCCAGCGACGGCCGCGCCTATGGTAACGGTGGCTGCAACCACTGGTTTGCACCCTACACGCTGGAGGGCGAACACCTTAGCTTCGGCAAGGTGGGCAAGACCCGCAAGCTGTGTGCACCGGCGTTGATGGAGCAAGAAAAACGCTTCTTGCAGGCGCTGGAAACGGTACAGCGCTGGGATGTGTCGGCAGTGGAGCAAATACGCTTCTGGCCGGCCGAAGGCAAGCCGCTGCGATTCTGGCCTGAGGAAGGCTGAGGATTGCCGGGGCCGCTTTGCGGCCCCGAATGCATCAAGCGCCTTTCAGGGCCTTGATCTTGGCCTGCAACCCTTCCAGGGTCTGCTCGCCCATCAACTGCTCACGCACCTTGCCCTTGTCGTCGATGATGTAAGTCACCGGCAACGCCTCGCTACGCGGCAGGTCATAGCGCTCAGCCGGGTCCTGGGCCAGCACGGTGAAACCGATACCCAGGGTTTCGGCAGCCTGCTTCAGGTCCTGCCCCTGCAGGCCATCGAAGTTCACCCCCACCACCTTGATGCCGTCAGCCGCCCACTGCTTGGCCGCTGCGTTCAGTTCCGGGATTTCGGTACGGCACGGCCCGCACCATTCGGCCCAGTAATTGAGCACCAGCCAGTGCCCTTCGATCTGTTCGGCCTTAACCGTATTACCGTGTTGGTCCACGCCATAATCGGCACCGCAACCACCGAGCAACAGGCTCGCGGTGATGGCCAGTACTGCTGCCAGACGCCTTGCCATGGGTCAATCCTTCTCGAGTTTTAAAGCAAATTGGTCAGTCGCTGCGGTTAGAATAGCCGCCACACCCTGCTGGATGCGACCCGACATGACCGACCTCACGCTCTATCATAACCCGCGCTGCTCGAAATCCCGCGGCGCGCTGGAACTGCTCGAAGCCCGCGGCCTGGCCCCGGCCATCGTACGCTACCTGGAAACCCCACCCGACGCCGCTACCCTCAAAGCCCTGCTCGGCAAGCTGGGCATCGCCCCGCGCCAACTGCTGCGTACTGGCGAAGACGAGTACAAGGCTTTGGGCCTGGCCAGCCCGGCATTGACCGACGCGCAGCTGATCGACGCCATGGTCCAGCACCCCAAGCTGATCGAGCGGCCGATCCTGGTAGCCGGCGATAAAGCCGTGGTCGGCCGCCCGCCGGAAAAAGTGCTGGAGATCCTGCCGTGAGCCAACCTTACATTCTGGTTCTGTACTACAGCCGCCACGGTTCGACCAGCGAAATGGCCCGGCACATCGCCCGCGGCATCGAGCTGGCGGGCATGGAAGCGCGCCTGCGCACGGTGCCGGCGATTTCCACCGAATGTGAAGCCGTGGCCCCGGACATTCCAGCCAGTGGCGCGCTGTACGCGACCCTCGACGACCTGCGCCACTGCGCCGGCCTGGTGCTGGGCAGCCCGACCCGCTTCGGCAACATGGCGGCGCCGCTCAAGTACTTCCTCGATGGCACCAGCAGCCTGTGGCTGGGCGGTGAACTGGTCGGCAAGCCGGCTGGGGTGTTCACCTCCACCGCCAGCCTGCACGGCGGCCAGGAAACCACCCTGCTGTCGATGATGCTGCCGCTGATGCACCACGGCATGCTGGTGATGGGCTTGCCCTACAGCGAGTCGGCACTGCTGGAAACCCGCGGCGGCGGCACCCCGTACGGCGCCAGCCACCACGCCGGTGCCGACGGCAAGCGTGAACTCGACCCACATGAAATCGCCCTGTGCCGTGCCCTTGGCCAACGCCTGGCGACCACGGCCAAGGCCCTGGAGGCCGCGCGTGGCTAAAAAGCCCAAGGTGTTGCCGCCGCTGGATTGGCTGGCACCGCGCCTGCGCCTGACGCGGGCGCTGAGCCTGGCGTTCTTCGTGGGGCTGATCACCCTACTGGTGGTGAACAACCTGTGGTTCGCCAACCTGCATGGGGCACGGGTCGAGGTGATCCTGGCGATCGAGCTGCTGCCACTGGTGTTGCTGCTGCCGGGCATGCTGCTGGGCAGCGCCCGGGCGCATGCCTGGACCTGCTTCGTGGTGAATATCTATTTCATCAAGGGCGTGCTGGCAGCGTTCGACCCGGCGCGGGCAGTGTTTGGCTGGATCGAAGTGGCGATCAGCCTGGGGCTGTTCATAGCCGGGCTGCTGTATGTGCGCTGGAAGTTCCAGCATGAGCGGCGCATGGCGGGCGAAGGGAGTTAGTCGTGGGGCTGCGGTGCAGCCCCGCCGACCTCAATGGTTGACGGTATGCGCCAGCATCACCGACAACTGGCACAGCGGCCGCCCGCTCTCGGCATGCCACTGGTTGAACGCCTGCTGCACCAGGGCCAGGTCGCGCTGGCTGGTCGGCTGTTTGTCGATCACCTTCTGCGCAATCAACGCCGCTGCCATGTCATCGGTCGGGATGAACGTGTCCTTGCCGACCATGCGCAAGAACCGTGGCGCCGACAACCCGCCCAACTGGTTGCCATGCTTGGCCAGGTACTTCCACAAGCCGACAATGTCGGTCACTGGCCAGTCGGCGATGAAGGCCCCAAAACTGCCCTGTGCCTTGGCGATGTCCAGCACCATCTGCGCATTGCGCGGCACGCTCTTGAGCTTGCCCAGGTGGCGGATAATGCGCTCATCCTGCATCAGCCGCTCCAGATGCTCGGCGCCCATCAGCACCACTTTCTCCGGGTCGAAGCCGAAGAACACCTGCTCGAACGCCGGCCACTTGGCGTCCACCAGGCTGTGCTTGAGGCCCGCGCGGAACACGCGCAGGGCCAGCGTCGACAGGTAGCGATCGTCGCTGATGGCGCGCAATTGTGCTGGCGTACGTGGCTGCGGCAGGAAGGCCTCCAGGGCCTGGGCCGAGCCAAAGCGGTTCAGGCAGTACTCATGCAGCCACTGGTAATCACGCATGGGTTCAGATGTTCACCACGTCGAGGAAACGCGGGGTGGCGTTCTCGTCGATCTTCAGGCTGGTGAAGTCGAACAGGTTGCGGTCGGCCAGCTGTGAGGGCGCCACATTCTGCATGGCACGGAAAATACTCTCGGTACGGCCTGGGTGCTTGCGCTCCCACTCCACCAGCATGTCCTTGACCACCTGGCGCTGCAGGTTTTCCTGCGAACCACACAGGTTGCACGGGATGATCGGGAATTCCTTCATGTCCGAGTAGGCCTGGATGTCCTTCTCGCTGCAGTAGGCCAGCGGGCGGATCACCACATTGCGGCCGTCGTCGGCGCGCAGCTTGGGCGGCATGCCCTTGAGTGCGCCGTTGAAGAACATGTTGAGGAAGAAGGTTTCGACGATGTCGTCGCGGTGGTGCCCCAACGCCATCTTGGTCGCGCCGATTTCGTCGGCGAAGGTGTAGAGGGTGCCACGGCGCAGGCGCGAGCACAGCGAACAGGTGGTCTTGCCCTCGGGTACCAGCTCCTTGACCACCGAGTAAGTGTCCTTCTCGACGATGTGGTACTCGACCCCCAGTTCCTTCAGGTAGGCCGGCAGCACGTGCTCAGGGAAGCCCGGCTGCTTCTGATCCATGTTCACCGCGACGATCTCGAACTTGATCGGTGCAACCTTCTGCAGGTGCAACAGAACGTCGAGCATGGTGTAGCTGTCCTTGCCGCCGGACAGGCAGACCATGACCTTGTCGCCATCCTCGATCATGTTGTAGTCGGTGATGGCTTCGCCGGCGAGACGACGCAGGCGTTTTTGCAGTTTGTTCTGGTTGACCGAGAGGGTGCCCATAGCGCTTGAATCCGCGAGGTGTGACAAAAGGCGGCTATTTTACGCACAAACGGGCCGCGGCTGTAGGCATTCCGATAAAGACTTCAATGTAATCAACAGTGCCGTATACAGCGCAATTTGCTCTAAAAAGCACGGTTTATTCCGGTAACGGCTTCCTATACTGCGACATAAGGCCACATTACCGCTTGCATCGGTGTTCGGGCCTCGGGCCGCTTGCGCTCCATCTGGGGGGCGTTTGGCAACATTGAGAGGAGTGACGGCATGATCCATCACGTTGTGGGGCTGTTTACCCATCCCGACCAGGAATGGCGGGAGATTCGTGGCGAAGAAGAAACCATCAGCCACATGTACCTGACACACACCCTCATCCTGGCGGCGATCCCCGCCGTTTCCGCGTTTATCGGCACCACACAGGTCGGCTGGGTGATCGGCGACCGGCCAGCAGTGATGCTGACCATGGAAAGCGCCATCTGGATGAGCATCATGTCGTACCTGGCGATGCTCGCCGGGGTGGCCGTGATGGGGGCGTTCATCCACTGGATGGCTCGCACCTACGACGCCAACCCGTCCATGGCGCAGTGCATTGCCTTTGCTACCTACACCGCCACACCGCTGTTCATCGGCGGCCTGGCGGCACTGTACCCGCATCTGTGGCTGGGCATGCTGATCGGCACTGCCGCCATCTGCTACACGGTGTACCTGCTGTATGTCGGCTTGCCGACGTTCATGAACATACCCTCTGACGAAGGCTTCCTCTTCTCCAGCTCGGTGCTGGCAGTAGGCCTTGTGGTACTGGTGGCGATCATGGCTGCCACGGTGATCATCTGGGGACTGGGCGTGGGGCCCGTCTACACCAACTAGAACAGACTGAACCAACACTGGGGCATCAACCAGGGGCCGCCGCAAGGCGGCCTCTGGCTGTGCGCTGACCGGTGGCTCGGCAAGCCGCCCGCGGTTACGGCATAATGCCCGGTCAGGAGAACCACCCCGCCATGCCCGAGCTGCTCCGACAACGCGTCGAAACCTGTTACCAGCAAGCCGAAACCTTTTTCAAGCGCCCCTTCCCGCGCCCGGAAGTCAGCTTCAAGCTGCGCGGGCAAAAAGCCGGGGTCGCTCACCTGCACGAGAACCTGCTGCGCTTCAACCTGCAGCTGTACCGCGAAAACCAGGATGACTTCCTGCGCCAGACCGTCGCCCATGAAGTGGCACACCTCATCGCCCACCAATTGTTCGGTGACCGTATTCAGGCCCATGGCGAGGAATGGCAGTTGATCATGCGCGGGGTGTACGAACTGCCGCCCAACCGTTGCCACAACTACGAGGTGCAACGGCGCGTGGTCACCCGCTATATCTACCGATGCCCTTGCCCGCAAAGCGACTTCCCGTTCACCGCCCAACGGCACAAGCTGGTGCACCAGGGGCGGCGTTACCTGTGCAAGCGCTGCCGGGAGATTCTGGTGTACAGCGGTGAGACGCGCGTCGAATAGAGTGTGTATTGCCGGTGCAGGCCCTTTCGCGGGGCAGCCCGCTACCTCAGGGATAACGCTGGATCCTGGGAATTGATGCCCTTGTGAAAGCGGGCTTGCCCCGCGAAAGGGCCGCTGCAACCACTCGACAACTATCAGGCATAAGAAAGGCGACCCGAGGGTCGCCTTGCTGTACCTGCCCGCGCCTTACTTCTCGACGAAGGCACGCTCGATCAGGTAGTCACCCGGCTCGCGCATGCGGGCAGAGACTTTCAGGCCGAAGCTGTCCAGTACTTCGCTGGTCTCGTCGAGCATGCTTGGGCTGCCGCAGATCATCGCGCGGTCGTCCTGCGGGTTGATCGGTGGCAGGCCGATGTCACTGAACAGCTTGCCGCTGCGCATCAGGTCGGTCAGGCGGCCCTGGTTCTCGAACGGCTCACGGGTGACGGTCGGGTAGTAGATCAGCTTGTCGCGCACCGATTCACCGAAGAACTCGTTCTGCGGCAGGTGCTCGGTGATGAACTCGCGGTAGGCCACTTCGTTCACATAGCGCACACCATGCACCAGGATCACTTTTTCGAAGCGCTCGTAGGTTTCCGGGTCCTGGATGACGCTCATGAACGGCGCCAGGCCAGTGCCGGTGCTCAGCAGGTAGAGGTGCTTGCCCGGGTTCAGGTCATCGAGGACCAGGGTGCCGGTAGGCTTCTTGCTGATGATGATCTCATCGCCTTCCTTCAAGTGCTGCAGCTGCGAGGTCAGCGGGCCGTCCGGCACCTTGATGCTGAAGAACTCCAGGTGCTCTTCCCAGTTCGGCGAAGCGATGGAGTACGCACGCATGAGCGGACGGCCGCTTTCCTGCTGCAGGCCGATCATCACGAACTGACCGTTCTCGAAGCGCAAGCCCGGGTCGCGGGTGCACTTGAAGCTGAACAGGGTGTCGTTCCAGTGGTGCACACTGAGGACACGTTCGTGGTTCATGTTGCTCATTGATGGGGCTCCTGAAGAAAAACGCAGCGCGTGCAACACGCACAGTTGCGCGATAGTTTAGGGGCAGCGACAATATCTGTTAACTGGATTATCAAGATATGTGTTATCGGTTATATCGATATGCGATTTACACTTCGTCAACTGCAAGTCTTCGTCGCCGTGGCCCAGCATCAAAGCGTCTCCCGGGCCGCCAGCCTGCTGGCGTTGTCGCAGTCGGCCGCCAGCACTTCGATCACCGAACTGGAGCGCCAATCGAGTTGCCAGCTGTTTGACCGTGCCGGCAAACGACTGGCCCTCAATGCCCTGGGCCATCAACTGCTGCCCCAGGCGGTAGCCTTGCTCGATCAGGCCAAGGAAATCGAAGACTTGCTCAACGGCAAGTCCGGGTTCGGTTCCCTGGCGGTCGGCGCCACCCTGACCATTGGCAACTACCTGGCCACCTTGTTGATCGGCAGCTTCATGCAGACGCACCCCGAAAGCCAGGTAAAGCTGCATGTACAGAACACTGCGCATATCGTGCAGCAGGTTGCCCATTACGAAATTGATCTGGGTCTAATCGAAGGCGACTGCAACCACCCCGACCTGGAAGTCCAGCCATGGGTCGAGGACGAACTGGTGGTGTTCTGCGCACCACAGCACCCGCTGGCCAGGCTGGGCCGCGCCGATATCGAAAGCCTGTCGCAAGAAGCATGGATCCTGCGAGAACAAGGTTCGGGCACGCGCCTGACCTTCGACCAAGCCATGCGCCATCATCGCGCCAACCTCAACATCCGCCTGGAACTGGAACACACCGAGGCGATCAAGCGCGCGGTCGAGTCAGGGCTTGGAATCGGCTGCATTTCACGACTGGCCTTGCGCGACGCTTTTCGCCGGGGCAGCCTGGTGCCGGTAGAAACTCCGGAGCTAGACCTGATGCGCCAGTTCTACTTCATCTGGCACAAGCAGAAATACCAAACCTCTGCCATGCGCGAATTTCTCGAACTCTGCCGCAACTTCACTGCGGGCTTTACCCGCAGCGACGAAATCGTGCTGCCGCCGATCGCTTAAAGCAGGATCACGCCCCATACCAGCGCCACCATGGTCAGTGCCACCAGCTGTGCGGCGCTGCCCATGTCCTTGGCGTTCTTCGACAGTGGGTGGCGCTCCAGCGAAATGCGGTCGATGGCGGCCTCCACGGCCGAATTGAACAGCTCGACAATCAGCCCCAGCAGGCACACGGCAATCATGATCGCCCGCTCCGCGCGGCTAACCGGCAGCCAGAAGGCAATCGGGATCAGCAGCACGTTGAGCAGTACCAGCTGGCGGAATGCTGCCTCGCCCTTAAAGGCCGCGCGCAGGCCGTCCAGCGAGTAGCCAGCGGCGTTGAAGATACGTTTCAGGCCGGTCTGGCCCTTGAATGGCGATGTCATGTGAGTCACTTCACAACGGAAAGGCCAGCAGACTAGACCGGCCCGGGTAAAAAAAGCGTGAAGCCGCAAGCAGTCAGTTGCTGGCAACCGATTCAAGTTGTTGCAACAGCAGTGCAGCCTGAGTCCGGGTACGCACGCCCAGCTTACGGAATATCGCCGTCACGTGCGCCTTGATGGTGGCTTCCGACACGTTCAGCTCATAAGCGATCTGCTTGTTCAACAGGCCTTCGCAGACCATGGTCAGCACCCGGAACTGCTGCGGCGTGAGGCTCGCCAGGCCTTCGCTGGCAGCCTTGGCTTCGGCCGAGACATCGACCTTTTCGAACGCTTGCGGCGGCCACCAGACTTCGCCGTCGAGCACTTTGCGTACAGCATCCTGGATCACTTCCAGGGGGCTGGACTTGGGAATGAACCCACTGGCGCCAAATTCCCGGGACTTGACCACCACGGCGGCTTCTTCCTGCGCCGAAACCATCACTACCGGAATCTGCGGGTATTGCCCGCGCAGCAGCACCAGCCCGGAAAAACCGTAGGCACCCGGCATGTTCAAGTCCAGCAGCACCAGGTCCCAGTCGGCTTTTTCGCTCAACCGGACTTCCAGTTCGGCAATGCTCGCAACTTCGACCAGGCGCACATCCGGGCCCAGGCCGAGGGTAACGGCCTGGCGCAGGGCGCCACGGAACAGTGGGTGGTCATCGGCAATCAGGATTTCGTAAGTGGCCATCGATCTAAGGATCCTGTTCTGTGCCAGGCACTCGGGGGTTGGGGAAGTGCACGGCGGGGAATCGGCGCCAAGGATGCCGAGCACGGTCAAGGATGGTCAAGCCAACGCCCTGCCGTCTCGCCCACCCTGGCTGCCAGCTCCGTCATTATGAACCAAAGCAGGGGCTATGCCCCTTGGACTATAGGAAGGTATGCAAACGCTGGTGAGTGTCATCCTGATCGTCCAGCGGCAGGCGCCGCTTGCCGCTCAGGTAATGCAGGCTGAACACATCCAGGTAGGCATCCAGCGCCTGCGAAGCCCGGCTATCGCCGGCAAGGTCCAGGCACATGGCTGCGACTTCGGCCGTGCAGAAGTGATCGTCGCGCTTGGAGCGGCGCAGGCGGTAGCGCGACATCTGTTCAGCTTGCAGGCTCAACACCGGAAAACGGTCCAGGTACGGGCTTTTGCGGAACATCTTGCGTGCTTCGGTCCAGGTGGCATCCAGCAGGATGAACAGCGGGCGTTTGCCCGGCATGCGCACCACCTCGCTGACCACCCGCTCCTGGGCGACGAACTCGCCCGGGAACACGATATAGGGCTGCCACTGCGGGTCGTCGAGCAACGCCAGCAAACGCTCGTCAACCGAAGTGCGCAGCCAGCCGAACGCCGAGGTATCTTCGATCAGGTCGGCAATCAGCCAGCCGGTGTTGGTTGGCTTGAGCGGCTCGGTGTCGTGCATCAGCAGGCACATGCCAGCGTCGGCCTGCACCCGAGGCTTCCAGGCGCACAGGCAATGGGTGGCAATTACCCGACAATCCGGGCAGCGCTCGGCACGTGATCCACGGGCGATGAAAGGCTTGTTGCTGCGGGCCAGGCGTTCGGCACGCAGGCGCGCTACCGCATGGCTCATGCCGGCAGGCCTCTGGACAGGTTGGAAATGGGCACAAGGATGACTCTGGAAAAACAAGGGGATCAGTCTATCAGAACAGCGGGCAATTGCTGTGCAGGCGGCAGGCCGGTCTTTATAATCGGATGTTTTCCGTGCTGGGCCTGCAGGCCCGCACGATTCTACGGAACGCCGTCGACGGGCGCATGTCAAAGCGCCAGTCATCGAACCAGGAGAGATTCATGCTGCGCCTTATCGCCCCCGCCCTGAGCCTGTTGCTCACCCTGCCCTTGGCAGCCCAGGCGGCTTCCAAGCAGGATTACGACCTGAACAAGATGCTCGAAAAAGTCGCCAAAGAGAGCAGCGTCGGCACCCCGCGCGCGATAAACGAAGACATTCTCGACCAGGGCTACACCGTGGAAGGCAAGGCGCTGGTCAATCACCTGAGCGTGCGCCAGAGCCATGCCGAGCGCATGCAGGCCAACCCTGAACAGGTGCGCAGCCAATTGGGCGACAGCGTGTGCCGCAACAGCGGCTTCCGCAATCTCATGTCCAAAGGCGCAGTGATGGTCTACCGCTTCACGGTCTACAAGACCAACCAGCCCATCATGGATCAGGCTTTCGACAATGCCAGCTGCGTAGCCGGTAACAAGAAGAAGTAAGCACTGGGTCGCACTCACTCCTTCTCGTCTTCACGGGCGCGCCAGTGCCCTTCGGCGGCTTCGGCACGCATCTCGGCCAATAGCGCTTGCAAGTAGCGCGACTGGCACTCCAGCCCTGCCAGCCTGCGCTGGCACTCGGCCTCCAGGCTCAGGTGATGCACCTGGGCCGCACTTTCCAGCTGCTGCAAGAGTTGCCGGTCCACTTCGATGATCAAGCGATGCATACCGCCACCTCCCGCATCGACACGTTTCGCTTTACCAGTTAACCAAACCCGTACCGCCGTTGGCCGCATGCCGACGGGCGGCGCCGCCAAACTACCCGGCACAATTGGTCGCGAGGGTCTAGATTGAGGTCAGAGGTATTGGTGCATAAGGAGACGTTGCATGCCTTACCAATCGAACGAACAGCTGTTCAGCCACTTCCGCGACAACAACATCGACCTGAGCCACATCGATGCACAACTGCAACTGGTAGCACCCGATAGCCCCAACCTGCCGCTGTACCGCGACATGATATTGACCATCCTGCGCATGGCCCACGACGACAGCGACCGCTGGAGCGCCAAGATAACCCTGCAGGCCCTGCGCGAACTGGATCATTCGTTCCGCGCCCTGCAGCGTTACAAGGGCCGGCGCAAGGTGACCGTGTTCGGGTCGGCACGCACCCCGCTGGAACACCCGATGTACGCTTTGGCCCGCGAACTCGGCGCCTGCCTG
Source organism: Pseudomonas sp. LB-090624 (assembly GCF_003205205.1). Classification (GTDB taxonomy): domain Bacteria; phylum Pseudomonadota; class Gammaproteobacteria; order Pseudomonadales; family Pseudomonadaceae; genus Aquipseudomonas. The sequence goes on along the minus strand of NZ_QJRL01000025.1, from coordinate 33,616 downwards.
GCACGTTCCGAGCTGATGGTCATCACCGGTGCCGGCGGCGGCATCATGGCGGCTGCCCACGAAGGTGCTGGCAGCGCGCACAGCCTGGGCTTCAACATCACCCTGCCCTTCGAACAGCACGCCAACCCGACTGTGGATGGCACCGACAAACTGCTACCGTTCCATTTCTTCTTCATCCGCAAGCTGTTCTTCGTCAAGGAAGCCGATGCCCTGGTGCTTTGCCCGGGCGGTTTCGGCACCCTCGATGAGGCGCTGGAGGTGCTGACCCTGATCCAGACCGGCAAGAGCCCGCTGGTGCCGGTGGTGCTGCTCGACTCACCGGGCGGCAGCTTCTGGCGTGACTGCCTGGACTTCATCAGCCGCCAGTTGGAAGAAAACCGCTACATTCTGCCCACCGACCTGAAGCTGGTGCGCCTGGTGCACAGCGCTGACGAGGCGGTTGAGGAAATCAACCAGTTCTACAGCAACTACCACTCCAGCCGCTGGCTGAAGAGCCAGTTCGTGATCCGCATGCACCATGCGCTGAGCGAGGCAGCGTTGTATGACATACAGGAAGGTTTTGCCGATTTGCGTCTGAGCGGCAAATATCACCAGCAACCGGATAGCAGCGCCGAGCATGAGGTAGGCAACTACAGCCACCTGACCCGTTTGTCATTCGCCTTCAATGGCCGCGACCAAGGGCGGTTGCGCGAGCTGGTGGATTTCATCAACCTGCCGGAGAACTGGGCCAAGCCGCAGCCCATGCATACCACACAGCGAGCCAGGGAGGCGCTGAAGGTCAATTGATGGCCCTTGCCAGCCAATCGCCCTCACGGGGAATCGCGACGCCCTGTGCAAGCGCCAATGCGTCACGACAGGACTGCAAAGCGGCCCAACCATCATGCAGTGCCGCTGAGATTCCGGCGCTGCCAGCCAGCCCTGTCGCGACACAAGGCCACACAAGGATTGCAACAGCATCGGGATTCCAAGCAGCACGGGCGGTCAGTAATCGTCCAGATCACGCCCGTTCAGCAGCCGACCGATCATGTCCATGGGGAACCCACGGTAAGCCAGAAAGCGGGTTTGCTGAGCACGGCTACGCGGATCCTGCGGGCGTTGACCGGCAAATTTGCGCTGCCAAACATCACGCAGGCGCTCAGCCCAATTCACCTCGCTTTCGCGAAGCGCCTGTTCAATGTCGGAACGCGCCAAACCGCGCTGACCAAGCTCTTCGCGAATACGCGCAGGCCCATAGCCAGACCCAGAACGGTAGCGGATAAAACTTTCAAGGTAGCGGGCTTCACTCAGTAGCCCCTCTTCGGTAAGCCGGTCGAGCTCAGGCTCGATCAGCTCATCCGAAGCGCCGCGCTGACGCAACTTGCGCGTCAGCTCGACGCGACCATGCTCACGTCGCGCAAGCAGGTCCATGGCTGTCCGCCGGATGGCGACGGGAGTGTCGAGTACGGCGGACATGTTCAGCTATCTACCGCGCAATCAATAACCGGCGTCAGCATCGGCCATGTCGTCGGCATCGGCTTCGGCAGCAGCAGCCTTGCCAGCCTCAGCAACGGCACCCGCCTTCAGCAGCTTGTCACGAATCTGCTTCTCGATCTCGGCGCCGATAGCCGGGTTCTCAGCCAGGTACTTGGCAGCGTTGGCTTTACCTTGGCCGATCTTGTTGCCCTGATAGGCATACCAGGCACCGGACTTCTCGACCAGGCCCTGAGATACACCGAGGTCAATGATCTCACCGTTACGGTAGATACCCTTGCCGTAGAGAATCTGGAACTCGGCCTGACGGAACGGAGGCGAAACCTTGTTCTTGACGATCTTGACGCGGGTTTCGCTGCCGACCACTTCGTCGCCTTCCTTGACCGCGCCGGTACGGCGGATGTCCAGACGGACCGAGGCGTAGAACTTCAGGGCGTTACCACCGGTGGTGGTTTCCGGGCTACCGAACATCACGCCAATCTTCATACGGATCTGGTTGATGAAGATGACCAGGCAGTTGGCGTTCTTGATGTTACCAGTGATCTTGCGCAGCGCCTGGGACATCAGGCGAGCCTGCAGGCCCACGTGCATGTCACCCATTTCGCCTTCGATCTCGGCCTTTGGTACCAAAGCGGCAACGGAGTCGACGATGATCACGTCAACGGCGTTGGAGCGCACCAGCATGTCGGTGATTTCCAGGGCCTGCTCGCCAGTGTCCGGCTGCGAAACCAGCAGGTCGTCGACGTTGACGCCCAACTTGCCGGCGTATTCAGGATCGAGGGCGTGTTCGGCGTCGACGAAGGCGCAGGTGGCACCGTTCTTCTGGGCTTCGGCGATGACCGACAGGGTCAGCGTGGTTTTACCCGATGATTCCGGGCCGTAGATCTCGACGATACGGCCTTTTGGCAGCCCGCCGATGCCAAGCGCGATGTCCAGGCCCAGGGAGCCGGTGGAGATGGCCGGGATGCCTTGACGCTCCTGGTCACCCATGCGCATGACCGCGCCTTTACCGAATTGACGTTCGATCTGACCCAGGGCCGCAGCCAAGGCGCGCTTCTTGTTGTCGTCCATTGAAATCCTCACGTGTTCGACTTGGCCCTGACGGCCGGAATACCTGTATAAGTAGCCAGTATTATTCCACAGGCAGACGCCTGAGCAAACCCCTGTCGTCGATTTACTCGGCACCAAGCTGTAACAAGCCGTCTAACGCGGCGATCACCGTCTGTCGGCGCACCGCCTCGCGGTCACCGTCGAACTGGCGGCGCTCACTGAACACCCGGCTACCGTCGCCCCAGGCCAGCCACACTGTGCCCACCGGTTTGGCTGGCGAACCGCCGTCCGGGCCGGCCACGCCGCTCACCGCCACGGCGAAGCGCGCGCCGCTGGCTGCCTGGGCGCCGCGAACCATGGCCTCGACGACTTCCTGGCTGACCGCGCCCACCTCGCCGAACAGCGCCGGGGGCACGCCCAGCTGTCGGGTTTTCTGGGCGTTGGAGTAGGTCACGTAACCGGCCTCGAACCAGGCAGAGCTACCGGGCACACGGGTGATGGCTTCGGCGATCCCGCCGCCGGTGCAGGATTCGGCAGTGGTCACCTGAGCATTGAAACGGCGCAGGTGTTCACCCAGGCGGGTGGCAAGCGTGGTGATCGGGTCCATGCAGGGCTCCTTCAAGGCAAGCCTCTACCCTAGCATCTTGTGGGCGGGGGTGTTCGCCCGGAGGCATCGACACGACACTCCCCGGCCACACCCATCAGAAGTTCAGACGCAGCGCGGTGCGCCAGATGTTCTTCAGCGGCGAGCGACGGTGCTTGGCCCAATTACGCTCCCACCATTCGTCTTCATTACGTATGACCTGCTCCAGGTCACTGCCGGTCACTGCAGCTGCATGCTGCCGGTACATCATGGGGAACACGCAATGCTGGCGCATCTTGTGCTTCACGACCACATCCACGGGCGTGCCATCGTATGGCGTCTCTGCGAGGATTCGGCAGCCTTCGCGCGACAGCACGTAGGCATGCAGGGCGACCACCCGGCCTCTGGCGATGAACGGAAACCAGGTCAGCCATGTGCGCCCCATGGAGTAACCCAGGTGCAAGGCTTCGAAGGGTCGCGAGCGTATGAAGCGGTTTACCCAGTCGACCCGCGAAGGCTTGAAGGCATAGGCTTTGGCGTCATCTTCGAAAATCAGGATTCTTTCCAGTCCATCGTCAAGCGCGCGACGGGCCAGCTGTTGATGCGATTCATAGCATCCGCGCCTGGGATCACTGTGCTTCTCGACGACATGAAAGATGACGTCGTTGCCAAGCTGCCGCCCGATCGTGTCAGTGAACAGTTCGCGCCGGTCTGCGCGGGTATCGAGGGAAATACAGAAAACTGCGTCGACATCAAAACGTACTGCGCTCACTACACCGTCCCTGATGGTCAAAAAAAGTCCGCAATTCTCCACAGAGGCCCAATGATGTCAACACGCCTTCAGGGCAACCCAGCATGCGCCTGCCTGACAGGTTCTGCCTGCCAGGCAGCCGTGTTAACCTATGCGGCTTGAAAATCCGGTGGGTCTCGGCGTCGAGCATGCAACACAGAACGCCCCAAAATTGCCCCACAATATTGAGACCTACTTTCTAAGCCATTGATGAATAAAGCAATCTCTGATCTCTCCGCACACACCCCGATGATGCAGCAGTACTGGAAGCTGAAGCACCAGCACCCGGACCAGCTGATGTTCTATCGCATGGGCGACTTCTACGAAATCTTCTACGAAGATGCGAAAAAAGCCGCAAAACTGCTGGATATCACGCTGACTGCGCGCGGCCAATCGGCTGGCCAGTCCATCCCCATGTGCGGTATTCCGTTCCACTCGCTGGAGGGCTACCTGGCCAAATTGGTCAAGCTTGGCGAGTCGGTGGTCATCTGCGAGCAAATTGGGGACCCGGCGACCAGCAAAGGCCCGGTGGAGCGCCAGGTGGTGCGCATCATCACCCCCGGCACCGTCAGTGACGAAGCCCTGCTCGACGAACGCCGCGACAACCTGATTGCCGCGCTGCTAGGTGACGAGCGCCTGTTCGGCCTGGCGGTGCTGGATATCACCAGTGGCAACTTCAGCGTGCAGGAGATCAAGGGCTGGGAAAACCTGCTGGCCGAACTCGAACGCCTGAACCCGGTCGAGCTGCTGATCCCCGATGACTGGCCACGCGACCTGCCGGCCGAGAAGCGCCCGGGCGCCCGCCGCCGTGCACCGTGGGACTTCGACCGCGACTCTGCGCGCAAGGCCCTGTGCCAGCAGTTCGCAACCAAGGACCTGAAAGGCTTTGGCTGCGACAAGCTGACCCTGGCCATTGGCGCTGCGGGCTGCCTGCTGACTTATGCCAAAGAAACCCAGCGCACCGCCCTGCCGCACCTGCGCAGCTTGCGCCACGAGCGCCTCGACGACACGGTCATCCTCGATGGCGCCAGCCGGCGCAACCTGGAACTGGACGTCAACCTGGCCGGCGGGCGTGACAACACCCTGCAATCGGTAGTGGACCGTTGCCAGACCGCCATGGCCAGCCGCTTGCTGAGCCGCTGGCTGAACCGCCCGCTGCGCGACCTCAAGGTGCTGCAGGCGCGCCAGGACTCGATCCGCTGCATGCTCGACGGCTATCGCTTCGAAAAGCTGCAGCCGCAGTTGAAGGAAATCGGCGACATCGAGCGCATCCTCGCCCGTATCGGCCTGCGCAATGCCCGCCCCCGTGACCTGGCGCGCCTGCGCGATGCGCTGGGCGCGTTGCCCGAGCTGCAAAACGCCATGACCGAGCTGGAGGCACCGCACCTGGCGCGCCTGGCCGCCATCACCGGCACCTACCCGGAGCTGGCCAGTCTGCTGGAGCGGGCGATCATCGACAACCCGCCAGCGGTGATCCGCGATGGCGGCGTGCTCAAGGCCGGTTACGACAACGAACTGGACGACCTGCTGGCGATCAGCGAGAACGCCGGCCAGTTCCTGATCGACCTGGAAGCCCGGGAAAAAGCCCGTACCGGCCTGGCCAACCTCAAGGTCGGCTACAACCGCGTGCACGGCTACTTCATCGAGTTGCCGACCAAGCAGGCCGAGCAGGCGCCAGGCGACTACATCCGCCGCCAGACCCTCAAAGGCGCCGAGCGCTTCATCACCCCCGAGCTGAAGGCGTTCGAGGACAAGGCATTGTCGGCCAAAAGCCGCGCCCTGGCCCGCGAGAAGATGCTCTACGACGCGCTGCTGGAAACCCTGATCAGCCACCTGGCGCCGCTGCAGGACAGCGCCGCCGCCCTGGCCGAACTGGATGTGCTCAGCAACCTGGCCGAGCGCGCGCTGAACCTCGACCTGAACTGCCCGCGCTTCGTCGACGAGCCTTGCCTGCGCATCGAGCAGGGCCGCCACCCGGTGGTGGAACAGGTACTGACCACGCCGTTCGTGGCCAACGACCTGGGCCTGGACAACAGCACGCGCATGCTGATCATCACCGGCCCTAACATGGGCGGTAAATCGACCTACATGCGCCAGACAGCACTTATCGTGCTTCTGGCCCATATCGGCAGTTTCGTGCCCGCAGCCAGCTGCGAGCTGTCGCTGGTCGACCGCATCTTCACCCGCATCGGCTCCAGCGACGACCTGGCCGGCGGCCGCTCGACCTTCATGGTCGAGATGAGCGAAACCGCCAACATCCTGCACAACGCCACCGACCGCAGCCTGGTGCTGATGGACGAAGTGGGCCGCGGCACCAGCACCTTCGACGGCCTGTCGCTGGCCTGGGCCGCCGCCGAGCGCCTGGCCCAGCTACGTGCCTATACGCTGTTCGCCACCCACTACTTCGAGCTCACCGTGCTACCGGAGAGCGAGCCGCTGGTGGCCAACGTGCACCTGAACGCCACAGAGCACAATGAACGCATCGTGTTCCTGCACCATGTGCTACCCGGCCCTGCCAGCCAAAGCTACGGCCTGGCCGTTGCGCAGTTGGCCGGCGTGCCGACGGCAGTGATCCAGCGTGCCCGCGAACACCTTGGCCGGCTGGAAACCACCAGCCTGCCCCATGAGCAGCCTGCGGCCCACAAGGCCAAGGACGCGCCGCAAGTGCCGCACCAGAGCGACTTGTTCGCCAGCCTGCCTCATCCGGCCATCGAGAAGCTGGGTAAGCTGCAACTGGACGACATGACCCCGCGTCAAGCTATCGAAATGCTATATCAACTAAAGAACCTGTTATAACGGCGCCCATTACAAGCTGGTAGAATCCGCCGCGGTTTGCTGGTGCTGCAGGTTATTAGCCTGGCCTGCAGCCACATACCCGTAAACCGCGCGGCCCTGAGAGGAAGGGCCGCCGCCGTCGCCTGAGGAGAGAATTAGAAATGACCTTCGTCGTCACCGACAACTGCATCAAATGCAAATACACCGACTGCGTGGAAGTCTGTCCGGTGGACTGCTTCTACGAAGGCCCGAACTTCCTGGTCATCCACCCGGACGAGTGCATCGACTGCGCACTGTGCGAGCCGGAGTGCCCAGCGCAAGCCATCTTCTCGGAAGACGAAGTGCCTTCGGGCATGGAAAACTTCATCGAGCTGAACGCCGAGCTGGCGGAAATCTGGCCTAACATCACCGAGCGTAAGGACGCCCTCCCGGACGCTGAAGAGTGGGATGGCAAGCCTGGCAAGATTGCCGACCTGGAGCGCTGATAGCGCCCAGACGCGAAAAAGGCCCTTCGGGGCCTTTTTTGTTTTCCTGCGGGCAAAAAAAAGGGGCGGTTTGACCCGCCCACATTTTTTTCCGTAGTCCCTGCTTGTCCCAAACATCATCCTGATGAAATCGCTTCTTGCGATGTCCTTGGCCTTCATCCTGAAAGCCTGTGCATGTCCCTGTGCACAGTTCGAATACTAGCGGGTTCAGCCGGGCGAGCAAGGGATGGAGCTTGCAAAGTATTTCCGCGGACACATTTACTCACCGATGAATAAACCATGCTTTTCAACGGGTTGTGAAAATGCAGCCTTTGGAAACGACATTGATTTACCGAAGGTTGCATAAATAGCTTACACAACGAGTAAGCAAAGGCTTACACGCGGTGTTACTAGGGTAGCGCGGTACACATTTGATAGGTGGCTTGCCTGGCAGCCTCTGGGCGCTATGCGCCCCGAAAATCTGAACGGGACGTTCGCTTTTCTCGCCACGAACAAAAAAGCCCCGAGATCATCGGGGCGTTTTTTTGTTGCAGCGCTAGCTACTGGAACAATGACTCGCTGGACAGGCCATTCTTTTCAAGGATCTCGCGCAAGCGCTTGAGGCCTTCCACCTGGATTTGCCGCACGCGTTCACGGGTAAGGCCGATCTCCAGCCCAACATCCTCAAGGGTGCTGCTTTCATGCCCGCGCAGGCCAAAGCGGCGTACAACCACTTCGCGCTGCTTGTCGGTCAACTCGCCCAGCCACTGATCAATGCTCTGCGACAGGTCGTCATCCTGCAGCAGCTCGCACGGATCGGTCGGGCGGTCGTCGGTCAGGGTATCGAGCAGGGTCTTGTCCGAATCCGGGCCAAGCGACACGTCTACCGAAGACACCCGCTCGTTGAGCCCGAGCATGCGCTTGACCTCGGCGACCGGCTTTTCCAGCAAGGTGGCGATTTCTTCCGGCGAAGGCTCGTGGTCGAGTTTTTGCGTCAGCTCGCGCGCGGCGCGCAGGTAGACGTTCAGCTCCTTGACCACGTGGATTGGCAGGCGAATGGTACGGGTCTGGTTCATGATCGCCCGTTCGATGGTCTGGCGAATCCACCAGGTCGCATAGGTCGAGAAACGGAAACCGCGCTCCGGGTCGAACTTCTCGACCGCACGGATCAGCCCCAGGTTGCCCTCCTCGATCAGGTCGAGCAGCGACAGGCCACGGTTCACGTAACGACGGGCAATTTTCACAACCAGGCGCAGGTTGCTTTCGATCATGCGCTTGCGGCCGGCCGGGTCGCCTTTTTGCGACAGCCGTGCGAAGTGCACTTCCTCTTCCGGGGAAAGCAGTGGCGAGAAACCAATCTCGTTGAGGTACAACTGGGTGGCATCAAGCGCCCGGCTGTAATCGATGTACTTGTGTTGCTTGAGCGAAGAGCCTGACTTGGCCCTCGTCCGAACCGAAGATACAGCAGGTTCGTCTGACACCACATCCGTTTCCAAAACGATACCCGTCTCCATCAGGAGGACGTCATCGTCGATGTCAAACTCCGGCACTTCTTTACTGAGAGCCATTGTTATAGTCCTTTGCTGAGTTCGAACTCAGACTCGAGCGGCACCTTTATCCCTGGCAGCGCTTGAGCCTGTCCCCTCTACATCGCAGGAACAGGCCGGGTACAACGGTCAACGACGTGGCAGGAACTGGAGCGGATCGACGGGTTTGCCCTGGCGGCGAATCTCGAAATGCAGCTTCACCCGATCAGTGCCCGTGGACCCCATTTCAGCAATCGACTGCCCTGCCTTGACCTGCTGCCCCTCCCGAACCAACAGCCTGCGGTTATGGCCGTAGGCACTGACGTAGGTATCGCTGTGTTTGATGATGATCAGCTCGCCGTAGCCCCTTAAACCACTCCCGGCGTAAACCACCGCACCATCAGACGCAGCAAAAACAGGCTGTCCCAAATCACCGGCGATATCAATGCCTTTATTCAAACTACCGTTTGAAGCGAATTTTCCAATCAGCACGCCGTTGGCAGGCCAGGTCCAACCACCTACCGCGCGCTCTGCAGCGGGTACGGTAGCGACTACCGGGGCAGTGGTGGACGGCGCCGACGTGGCCGGTTTGCTGGGGTTGGCAGGCGCCGTGACAGTGCCGCCCACAGGCCGCCGCGTGACCGTGGTGCGGCTTGACGACGATGGGCTGGACACCACCGTGGTGCTACTGCCGGAACCGCTGCTGAAACGAATCGCCTGGCCCGGGCGAATGGTGTAGGGCGCGGCGATGCCGTTGCGTGCGGCCAGCTCCTTGTAGTCCCAGCCATAACGGAAGGCGATGGAGAAGAGGGTGTCGCCAGGCTTGACGATGTACTGCCCGGAAGTCACCGCCGGGCGCTTGGGCGCACTGTTGTTGCGGTCGACCACCCGCGCGCTGGTGCTGCTGGTGCTTGAGCAACCCACCAGTAGCGTGCCCATGGCCAATGCAATCACCAGAAGCTTGAAACCTGACCCGTCCTTGCGCTGCCGAATGACTGTGTGACCCACCCGCGCTCCCCTCATGGTGCCGAAAAACGATATGAAGACAAGAAATGCAATATTGTTGCAATTATAACCGAGCCAGCCAGTGTTGGCAGGCCGGTGGGAAAGGCTGTTGCAAAGCCCCGCTCCACGCGATGCGCTAGCGCTTCACCCCGCCAGATAGACAGGACGAAACTGCAGGAATTCGCCGACCGCGCAAAAATACCGCGAGACTCATGCCGGTATACCTCAGGCCAGCGGCCCATTGAGTAGCGGTACGAAACGCACGGCGCCCAACACGCGTCGAGAGAACCCATGCTCCTCGCGCACGATCAGCATCAGTTGCTGCGTTTCGCCAGCCGGCCCCACGGGGATGACCAGACGGCCACCGGGTGCCAACTGGTCGAGCAGTGCCTGCGGTACCTCCGGCGCCACGGCGGTGACGATGATGCCGTTGTAAGGCGCCAGCGCCGGCCAGCCTTCGCAACCGTCGCCCCAACGGAACACCACGTTGCGCAGGTTCAATTCCACCAGGCGTTCCTTGGCCCGGTCCTGCAGCACCTTGATGCGCTCCACCGAGAATACCCGCTCGACCAGTTGGGCCAGGATCGCCGTCTGGTACCCGGAACCGGTGCCAATCTCCAGCACCTTGTCCAGCGGCCCGGCCTCGAGCAGCAGCTCGCTCATGTGGGCAACCATGAACGGTTGCGAGATAGTCTGGTTGTGGCCGATCGGCAGCGCGGTGTCTTCGTAGGCGCGATGTGCCAGGGCTTCGTCGACGAACAGGTGGCGCGGGGTACGGCGGATCACGTCGAGCACCTTGGTGTTCGACACGCCCTCTTCGCACAGGCGCTGGATCAACCGCTCCCGGGTCCGCTGGGAAGTCATGCCGATGCCGCGCCGCAGCATATCGTCCTCGCGCATCAGAGCAGGCCCTCCAGCCAACCGTCGAGCTGCTCGAAGGCATCATTGAAGGTGCGGTCGAGTTGCAACGGGGTGATCGATACGTAGCCCTGCATCACCGCGTGGAAGTCGGTGCCAGGGCCGCCGTCCTCGGCATCCCCGGCCACGGCGATCCAGTAGCCTTCCTTGCCGCGCGGGTTGACCACTTTGGTCGGCGCCGCAGCACGCGCCCGGTGACCGAGGCGGGTGAGCTGTATGCCGCGGATGTGCTCCAGTGGCAGGTTGGGAATATTGACGTTCAGTACGGTACGGGGCGGCAGGGCCAAGCGCGACTGCGCCTCGACCAGGCGACGGGCGATATGGGCCGCCGTCGGCAGGTTGTCGGGCAGGCGCGACAACAACGAGAAGGCCAGCGAGGTGCCGCCGAGGAAGCGGCCTTCCAGCGCCGCGGCAACCGTGCCGGAATACAACACGTCGTCGCCCAGGTTGGCACCCAGGTTGATCCCCGACACGACCATGTCCGGCGTGTGCGGCAACAAGCCATTCAGCCCCAGGTGCACGCAATCGGTCGGGGTCCCGTTGAGGCTGATGAAGCCATTGGCCAGAGTCTGCGGGTGCAGTGGCCGGTCCAGCGTCAGCGAACTGCTGGCGCCGCTCTTGTCTTGCTCCGGGGCGATCACCGCGCACTCGGCGTAATCCGCCAGCGCAGCATGCAGCGCGGCGAGGCCGGGTGCGGTAACACCGTCGTCGTTCGAAATCAGAATACGCATGGGCTGTCCGTCTGCCCTGCCGACACCAGATCCACGACTTCACGCACCACCACGGTGGCGAAGCATCCAGCCGGCAGGACGAATTCCAGTTGCAGGATATCAGGCTCGGGATAATGCCACGTCAGGCCGCCAATAGGGAGCCGCAGAATGCGTCGTTCGTGATCCATGCCCGCCTGGGCCAGCCACTGGCAAAGTGCCGGCTGGCGTGCGCCGACGGCATTTTCCAGCGCGGCAGTGGCAGCGCCGGCAGGTGAAGCGCCCTCGCCCCACATCGGGCCGGTCGGGTGCAGGTCGAGAATCGCCAGGCGCGGGTCGACACACTCCGCCTCACCTGCCGGGAAGAAGCTACGGCTGTCGGTGAATGCCAGCAGGTCGCCGACCTGAGCCCGATTCCAGCTACCTTCGGCGACACGTGCCGCCAGCAGTTGGTTGAACAGGTAGCTGCGCCCGGCCGACAGCAGCCGCGAGCGTACATTGCGCTGCTCGGGCAATGCCTTGCGCCCGGCCCAGTCGAGGGCATCGTGAACATTGCCACCGCCGTGGCCGAAGCGCTGAGTGCCGAAATAGTTGGGGACACCCTGCTGCTTGAGCTGTTGCAGACGCGCATCCACGGCTTGGTGATCGGCGCTCAAGGCCGTCAGACGCAAGGTGAAACCGTTGGCAGAGTGCGCGCCCCGTTGCAGCTTGCGCTGGTGGCGCACCTGCTTGAGCACGCGCAGGCTGGCATCCTCGGCACGGGACAGGTCAGGGTCGGCCTTGCCCGGCAGGTGCAGGCTGAACCATTGGCGGGTCAGCGCCTGGCGGTCCTTGAGCCCGGCGTAGCTGATGCTGCGCACCGGCACGCCAGCGGCACGGGCCAGACGGCGGGCGGCTTCCTCGGTGTTCAGGTCACGCTTCTCGACCCACAGCCACAGGTGCTCGCCCTGCCCCGACAGCGGGATATCCAGCACTTCGTCGACCTGGAAATCTTCGGCCACTGCCTTGAGTACCGCAGTGCCCAGTGATTCGCCCGATGCGCGCGGGCCCAGCAGTTCCAGTTCGGTCATGCTGGCAGCAGCAGGGCGACCGAATGCACGGCAATACCCTCCTCGCGGCCACAGAAGCCCAGTTTTTCGGTGGTGGTGGCCTTGACATTGACCTGGTCCAGCTCGACCTGCAGGTCTTCGGCGATCAACTGGCGCATGGTTTCGATGTGCGGGGCCATTTTCGGTGCCTGGGCGACGATGGTGGCGTCGACATTGCCGACTTGCCAGCCCTTGGCCTTGACGATAGCGACCACGTGACGCAGCAGGACGCGGCTGTCGGCACCTTTGAACTGCGGGTCGGTGTCTGGGAAATGCTTGCCGATGTCGCCCAGCGCGGCCGCGCCAAGCAGGGCATCGCTCAGGGCGTGCAGCAGCACGTCACCGTCGGAGTGGGCCAGCAGGCCGAATTTGTGCGGGATACGCACCCCGCCCAAGGTAATGAAATCACCGTCGCAGAAACGGTGCACATCGTAGCCATGGCCAATACGCATAGAAAAACGCCCTGAATGAGTCAGGGCGTGATTCTACCTGCTTTTGAGGCATTGGGGCGTGAGGTGATTGACGCTGTATTGGCGGCGCCTGCGAGATCGAGCGCCGCCCGCGCGGCGCATCGCGAGCTGCGCTCGCTCCTACGTTTTTTTCGGGCCAGTAACGCCTGTGACAGGCGCGCGCGACCGCCTTGTTTGAATGACGCGATATCGCGTCATGCGCCAACGCGGTCGCGCGTAAATCCCCCAGGCATAATTGGTCGAAACAAACGGAGCGAGCGCAGCTCGCGATGCGCCGCGCGGGCGGCGCTCGGTATCACAAACGCTGAAAATGCTACGGCTTAAACCCGCCCCAGCGCCACCGCATGATGGCGCAGGTGGTCTTCGATGAAGCTGGCGATGAAGTAGTAACTGTGGTCATAGCCAGGCTGCAGGCGCAGGGTCAGTTCATGGCCGCCCTTGCGTGCCGCCTGCTCCAGCACTTCGGGCTTGAGCTGCTTCTCGAGGAAGTCGTCGCGGTCGCCCTGGTCTACCAGCAAGGGTGGGCACTCGCCAGCAGGCGTCTCGGCCAGCAGCACGCTGGCATCCCACTCGCGCCAGCGCGCACGGTCTTCGCCCAGGTAGCGACTGAACGCCTTCTCGCCCCACGGGCAATCCATCGGGTTGCTGATCGGCGAGAACGCCGAGACCGAGCGGTAGCGCCCCGGGTTGCGCAAGGCGCATACCAGTGCGCCATGCCCGCCCATGGAGTGGCCGCTGATGCTGCGCTCGGCCGACGCTGGGAAGTGTGCCTCGATCAGCGCCGGCAGTTCTTCCACCACATAGTCGTGCATACGGTAGTGCTGCGCCCAAGGTTGCTGGGTGGCGTTGAGGTAGAAGCCAGCGCCCAGGCCGAAGTCCCAGGCGCCGTCCGGATCGCCCGGCACCTGCTCGCCACGCGGGCTGGTATCGGGGGCCACGATGATCAGCCCCAGCTCGGCGGCCAGACGCTGGGCGCCGGCCTTCTGCATGAAATTCTCGTCGGTGCAGGTGAGGCCGCTGAGCCAGTACAGTACCGGCAGCTTTTCACCCTGCTCGGCCTGCGGCGGCAGGTACACAGCGAACACCATGTCACAACCCAGCACCTTGGAGTGATGCCGGTAACGCTTGTGCCAGCCGCCGAAGCTCTTTTGGCAGGAGATATTATCCAGGCTCATGGCACACCTCAGAAGTGGATCACGCTGCGGATGCTCTTGCCTTCATGCATCAGGTCGAAGGCCTTGTTGATGTCCTCCAGGCCCATGGTGTGGGTGATGAAGGTGTCCAGCGGAATCTCGCCCTTTTCGGACATTTCCACGTAGCTTGGCAGCTCGCTGCGGCCACGCACGCCGCCGAACGCCGAACCACGCCATACCCGACCGGTCACCAACTGGAACGGGCGGGTGGCGATTTCCTGGCCGGCACCGGCCACGCCGATGATGACCGACTCACCCCAGCCTTTGTGGCAGCATTCCAGGGCGGCGCGCATCAGTTGTACGTTGCCGATGCACTCGAAGGAGAAGTCCACGCCACCGTCGGTGAGGTCGACGATCACTTCCTGGATCGGGCGGTCGTACTCTTTCGGGTTGATGCAGTCGGTGGCGCCCAGCTGGCGGGCGATCTCGAACTTGGCCGGGTTGATGTCGATGGCGATGATCCGCGACGCCTTGGCCTTCACTGCACCGATCACGGCCGACAGGCCGATGCCGCCGAGGCCGAAGATGGCCACTGTGTCACCCGGCTTGACCTTGGCGGTGTTGAGCACTGCACCGATACCGGTGGTGACGCCGCAGCCCAGTAGGCAGACCTTCTCCAGGGGGGCTTCCTTCTGGATCTTGGCCACGGAAATTTCCGGCAGCACGGTGTACTCGGAGAACGTCGAGGTGCCCATGTAGTGGAACAGCTGCTGGCCCTTGTACGAGAAGCGCGTGGTGCCGTCCGGCATCAGGCCTTTGCCCTGGGTGGCGCGAATGGCCTGGCACAGGTTGGTCTTGCCCGAGAGGCAGAACTTGCACTTGCCGCATTCCGGCGTGTACAGCGGGATCACGTGATCCCCCACGGCCACCGACGTCACACCCTCGCCTACCGCTTCGACGATAGCCCCACCTTCGTGGCCGAGGATCGATGGGAAGATGCCTTCCGGGTCGGCGCCGGACAAGGTGTAGGCGTCAGTGTGGCAGACACCGCTGGCGACCACGCGCAGCAGCACCTCGCCGGCCTTGGGCATGGCCACGTCGACTTCGACGATTTCCAGGGGTTTCTTGGCTTCGAAGGCTACGGCAGCACGGGACTTGATCATCAAAGGTCTCCAGACAGAGGGTCGATTCAGTCTTGCAGTGTAATTCAGCGCCTTTTAATGAATAATCAGGCCAAAGACAAAACATTATTGCCATACAGGGATAATCCATGAGCAGCCGCTGGGAAGGGATCGACGAATTCGTCGCCGTGGCCGAGTCGGGCCAGTTCACCGCCGCCGCCGAGCGCCTGGGGGTGTCCTCGTCGCACATCAGTCGGCAGATCGCCCGGCTGGAGGAGCGCTTGCAGACCCGTCTGCTGTACCGCAGTACCCGCCGGGTGACGCTGAGTGAAGCCGGGCAGACCTTCTTGCAGCATTGCCAGCGCCTGCAGGATGGCCGCGAGGAAGCCCTGCGTGCCATGGGCGATCTGGCCAGCGAGCCGAAGGGCTTGCTGCGCATGACCTGCGCTGTGGCCTATGGCGAACGTTTCATCGTGCCGTTGGTGACGCGGTTCATGGCGTTGTATCCGCAGTTACGGGTGGACGTGGAATTGAGTAACCACACCCTCGACCTGCTGCATGAAGGCATGGACCTGGCGATCCGCCTGGGCCGGCTGGCCGATTCGCGCCTGGTAGCCACCCGCCTGGCGCCACGGCGCATGTATCTGTGCGCCTCGCCGGCTTATCTGGAGCGATATGGCAGGCCGCATAGCCTGTCGGAGCTGGCGCGGCACAATTGCCTGGTGGGCAGTTCGGACTTATGGGCGCTGCAGCAGGACGGCCGCGAAATCAGCCAGCGGATACAGGGCAACTGGCGCTGCAACAGTGGCCAGGCAGTGCTGGATGCGGCGCTGCAAGGGATCGGGTTGTGCCAGTTGCCGGACTACTACGTGCTGGAACACCTGAACACTGGTGCGCTGGTGTCTTTGCTCGAAGCGCACCAGCCGCCGAATACGGCGGTATGGGCGCTGTATCCGCAACAGCGACACCTGTCGCCGAAGGTGCGGCGGTTGGTGGATTACCTGAAGGAAGGGTTGGCGGGGTTGCCGGAATATCGTTTCGGGTGAAGGGATGCGCCGCCTGTACTGGCCCATTCGCGGGTTCACCCGCGAATGGGCCAGTACAGGAGAACGATGTTCAGCGCCTACCCGCCCAGCGCTGACGCAACCACTCCAGGTCTTCAGGCCGGGTCACCTTGATGTTATCGCTACGCCCCTCGACCAGCCGCGGCGCCTGGCCGGACCATTCGATGGCCGAAGCCTCATCGGTCACCACCACATCGGACACCAGGCACTCAGCCAGCGCCCGGTGCAAGGCACCAAGGCGAAACATCTGTGGCGTGTAGGCCTGCCAGATGGTACTGCGGTCCACCGTAGCGCTTACCCGCCCGTTGCCATCGGCACGCTTGAGCGTGTCACGCGCCGGCACCGCCAGCAGGCCACCCACTGGGTCATCCGCCAACTCCGCCAACAGCTTGTCCAGGTCGCTGCGTGCCAGGTTTGGCCGCGCGGCATCGTGCACCAGCACCCAATCGCTGTCTGCCGCCCCTTGGGCATGCAGCAGCAGCAAGGCGTTCAGTACCGAGTCGGCGCGCTCACGCCCGCCCGCTGCGCGCTGGATTCGCAGGTCGCTGGCACAGCGCAGGCCGTGCCAGTACGGGTCGTCTTCGGCAATGCTGACCACCACACCTTTCAGCGCCGGGTGGCCAAGAAAACAGTCGAGGCTATGCTCGAGAAGGGTCTGCCCGGCCAGCTCCAGATACTGCTTGGGGCGGTCGGCAGCCATGCGGGCGCCAACGCCCGCAGCAGGAATCACGGCCCAGAAGGCCGGTAAGGTTTCGATCATTTCTGTGGCAACTGGAAGAGGGTTTCGCCCTCTTTGACCATCCCCAATTCATGGCGGGCGCGTTCTTCAACGGTCTCCATGCCTTTCTTCAGCTCAAGCACTTCGGCATCGAGCACACGGTTACGCTCGAGCAATCGCTCGTTTTCGGCATGCTGGTCGGCAATCTGCTGCTTCAGCTCGGTCACTTGCGCCAGGCTGCCGTTACCCACCCACAGGCGGTATTGCAGGCCTCCCAACAGCAGGAGCAGAACGAGGAACAACCAATAGGGACTGCGCATCACGTTATCCAGGTTAAAAAGGCTGCCGCGTACTTCTACGGGGCCTCGAATAGCACGAAGCCTGGCCGAGGCCAGGCTTCGTCGACAGAAACCCGTTGGAACGCAGTTCAGTTCAGTAAGAACGCCCCTGCAGCTCCGGCTACTGTCTTTTTACCATCTCTTGCTTAGCCGCGAAACTCGGCACGACCACGGTAAACCGCTTTGGCGCCCAGTTGCTCTTCGATGCGCAGCAGCTGGTTGTACTTGGAAACGCGGTCGGAACGGCACAGCGAACCCGTCTTGATCTGGCCAGCTGCAGTACCCACGGCCAGGTCGGCGATGGTCGAGTCTTCAGTTTCGCCGGAACGGTGCGAGATCACTGCGGTGTAGCCGGCAGCCTTGGCCATCTGGATGGCTTCCAGCGTCTCGGTCAACGAGCCGATCTGGTTGAACTTGATCAGGATCGAGTTACCGATGCCCTTCTCGATGCCTTCCTTGAGGATCTTGGTGTTGGTCACGAACAGGTCGTCACCTACCAGCTGGACCTTTTCACCGATCTTGTCGGTGAGGATTTTCCAGCCAGCCCAGTCAGATTCGTCCAGGCCGTCTTCGATCGAGATGATCGGGAAACGCTCGGTCAGGCCCTTCAGGTAGTCGGCGAAGCCTTCGGCGTCGAACGACTTGCCTTCGCCGGACAGGTTGTACTTACCGTCTTCGTAGAATTCGGAAGCAGCGCAGTCCAGGGCCAGGGTCACGTCGGTGCCCAGCTTGTAGCCGGCTTTTTCCACGGCTTCGGCGATGGCGCCCAGGGCGTCTTCGTTGGAAGCCAGGTTCGGTGCAAAGCCACCTTCGTCACCGACGGCGGTGTTCAGGCCACGGGCCTTCAGCACGGCTTTGAGGTGGTGGAAGATTTCAGTGCCCATGCGCAGGCCGTCGGAGAAGGTCTTGGCGCCAACCGGCTGCACCATGAACTCCTGAATGTCGACGTTGTTGTCGGCGTGCTCGCCACCGTTGATGATGTTCATCATCGGCACTGGCATCGAGTATTGGCCCGGGGTGCCATTCAGGTTGGCGATGTGCGCGTACAGCGGCAGGTCCTGGTCCTGGGCAGCGGCCTTGGCGGCAGCCAGGGACACGGCCAGGATGGCGTTGGCGCCCAGTTTGGCCTTGTTCTCGGTACCGTCCAGCTCGATCATGGCGCGGTCCAGGGCCTTCTGGTCGGAAGGATCCTTGCCCAGCAGCAGGTCACGGATAGGGCCGTTGATGTTGGCGACGGCCTTCAGCACGCCCTTGCCCAGGTAACGGCTCTTGTCGCCATCACGCAGCTCCAGCGCTTCGCGCGAGCCGGTGGAAGCACCGGACGGCGCGCAAGCGCTGCCGATGATGCCGTTGTCGAGCAGTACATCGGCTTCCACAGTGGGGTTGCCACGCGAATCGAGAACTTCACGACCTTTGATGTCGACGATTTTTGCCATTGTTGTAAGCACTCCAGAATTGACGAAAACAACGCAGCTTAGAGAATTCTTGCCGTTCACCTGGCTGAAATCGCGATTGGCAGGCCAAGTGAAGGGAGCCCCTGACCGGCGGGTCAGGGGTGGAACGGGCAGTACTTTACCCGAGAAATGAGCTTTACGCGGTTTCTACCGTCGGAAAACTTTTCACCAGGTCGTCCAGTTGCTTGAGCTGGGCCAGGAATGGCTCCAGTTTGTCCAGGCGCAGCGCGCACGGGCCATCGCACTTGGCGTTGTCCGGGTCGGGGTGGGCTTCAAGGAACAGCCCGGCCAGACCTTGGCTCATACCGGCCTTGGCCAGGTCGGTAACCTGGGCGCGGCGGCCACCGGCGGAATCGGCGCGACCACCCGGCATTTGCAGGGCGTGGGTCACGTCGAAGAACACCGGGTACTCGAACTGCTTCATGATGCCGAAGCCGAGCATGTCCACCACCAGGTTGTTGTAACCGAAGCTGGAACCACGCTCGCAGAGGATCAACTGGTCATTACCGGCCTCTTCGCACTTGGCCAGGATATGTTTCATTTCCTGGGGTGCGAGGAACTGGGCCTTCTTGATGTTGATCACCGCACCGGTCTTGGCCATGGCCACTACCAGATCGGTCTGCCGCGACAGGAAGGCCGGCAGCTGGATGATGTCGCACACCTTGGCCACCGGCTCGGCCTGATACGGCTCGTGCACGTCGGTGATCACCGGTACGTTGAAGGTGCTTTTGATCTCTTCGAAGATCTTCAGCCCTTCTTCCATGCCCGGCCCACGGTACGACGTTACCGACGAACGGTTGGCCTTGTCGAAGCTGGCCTTGAACACATACGGGATACCGAGCTTTTCGGTAACCCGCACGTACTCTTCGCAGACCTTCATTGCCAGGTCTCGGGACTCCAGGACGTTCATGCCGCCGAACAGGACGAACGGCTTGTCGTTGGCGATCTCGATGTTACCGACGCGAATGATCTTCTGGGTCATTGATCAGGCCTTGTTCTTCTGAGCCAGGGCTGCCTTGACGAAACCACTGAACAGCGGGTGGCCGTCACGCGGGGTGGAGGTGAACTCCGGGTGGAACTGGCAAGCGACGAACCATGGGTGGTCCTTGGATTCGACCACTTCCACCAGCGCGCCGTCTTCGGAACGACCGGAAACCACCAGGCCAGCGTCGACCAGTTGCGGCAGCAGGTTGTTGTTCACTTCGTAACGGTGACGGTGACGCTCGGTGATCACGTCCTTGCCGTAGCAGTCGTGCACCTTGGAACCGGCAGCCAGCTGGCAGTCCTGTGCACCCAGGCGCATGGTGCCGCCCAGGTCGGAAGCTTCGTCGCGGGTCTCGACCGCGCCAGTGGCATCGGCCCACTCGGTGATCAAACCAACGACCGGGTGGCCGCTGTTGCGGTCGAACTCGGTGGAGTTGGCGTCTTTCCAGCCCATCACGTTACGGGCGAACTCGATCACGGCCACCTGCATGCCCAGGCAGATACCCAGGTACGGAACCTTGTTCTCACGGGCGTATTGCACCGCGGTGATCTTGCCTTCTACGCCGCGCAGGCCGAAACCGCCTGGCACGAGAATGGCATCGGCGCCTTCGAGCAGGCTGGTGCCCTGGTTCTCGATGTCTTCCGAGTCGATGTAGCGCAGGTTGACCTTGGTGCGGTTGGTGATGCCGGCGTGGCTCATCGCTTCGATCAGCGACTTGTACGCATCCAGCAGCTCCATGTACTTGCCGACCATGGCGATGGTCACTTCCTGCTCCGGGTTGAGCTTGGCATCGACCACCTTGTCCCATTCGGACAGGTCGGCGCCATTGCACTGCAGGCCGAAGCGCTCGACGACGAAGTCGTCCAGGCCCTGTGCGTGCAGCACGCCCGGGATCTTGTAGATGGTGTCGACGTCTTCCAGCGAAATCACCGCACGCTCTTCAACGTTGGTGAACAGCGCGATCTTGCGACGCGAAGAGGCATCGACCGGGTGGTCGGAGCGGCAGATCAGCACGTCCGGCTGCAGGCCGATGGAGCGCAGCTCCTTGACCGAGTGCTGGGTCGGCTTGGTCTTGGTCTCGCCAGCGGTGGCGATGTACGGGACCAGGGTCAGGTGCATCAGCATGGCGCGCTTGGAGCCTACTTCTACACGCAGCTGGCGGATTGCTTCGAGGAACGGCTGCGACTCGATGTCACCCACGGTACCGCCGATTTCCACCAGGGCCACGTCGGCATCGCCGGCGCCCTTGATGATGCGACGCTTGATCTCGTCGGTGATGTGCGGGATGACCTGGATGGTCGCGCCCAGATAGTCACCACGGCGTTCTTTGCGCAGCACGTGCTCGTAGATACGGCCGGTGGTGAAGTTGTTGTTCTGGGTCATGGTGGTGCGGATGAACCGCTCGTAGTGGCCCAGGTCGAGGTCGGTCTCGGCGCCATCGTGGGTGACGAACACTTCACCGTGCTGGAACGGGCTCATGGTGCCCGGATCGACGTTGATGTACGGATCCAGCTTGAGCATGGTGACCTTCAGGCCCCGCGCTTCCAGGATGGCCGCCAGGGAAGCCGAGGCAATGCCTTTCCCCAATGAAGAAACAACACCGCCCGTGACGAATATGTAGCGCGTCATGAAAAACCCTAGAAGTCTGCGTTAAGGCGGCCAGCGCCGCCGGAGAAAGCGAAGGAAGGCCGAAGCCCCCGATCACCTGCGTCAATCACAGTGCATCTCGAAAAACTGCCGCGTCTGTACAGACCAGGGTTATCCCCGGCATGGAGCTCGCTCGTCATTTTCAGAATCAGCCCAGCAAAAAACTGCTTGGTAATCGGCAACTGCTGTGTTTTCGCGGAACCCACAGAAGTTGTATCAAGAAGGGAGGGTAGTCTACCGGAATGTACCCTTCAGCTCAAACCTTGCGCGTTCGTCGGTAACTGCCAGTGCAGCTGGCAATCCGCCTGCAACAGCCCGGGCAGGTTGGCCACCGCCAACAGGCGCGTGCCGTGGTACAGCAGCGGCAGGCGCGAACGCAGGAAATGCGGTACCTGCTGCTCGTTGAGCAGGCGCTTGAGCTCACGTCGGCCTCGGCCGGGAACCTCCAGCACTTCACCGCCCTGCCGGTAGGCTACGCGCAGCCCGTGCAGGCCGGCTGCGCCAACCAGTCGCACACTGCCGTTGCCTGGCAGCAGCAACGGCAGCCCGGGCACTGGCCAGTCCAGCTGGCCAACAGGATGCTGCAACCAATCGCCGCTCAACCACCAGATGCGCCCCTGGCTGCGCAGCAGCTGCCCGTCAGCCAGCCGCCAGACCGGTTGTGCATCGGCAGCGGCATCGCGCAAATCTACCCAACCGGCCCAATGCCGGGTATCGGGCAACCGGCTGCGCCGGCTCAGCCAGTATTGCAAGGCGTTGCGCTGACGCGCCGGGGAGAGTGCCCTCAGGGCTGCCAGGTCGAGGGAGTCCAGCCCTGCCCAGGCGATGGGCGCGCCCTCCCCCGCAAGCGCCAGGTCTTCCTGGGCCAGTTCGTCCAGCATGCCCAGCGCCTCTCCCAAATGCTGTGCTGCACGGGCGAAGTTCTGGCTGGCCTGCGGCCAACGCTGCTGCAACCGGGGCATCACTTCGCCGCGCAGGAAGTTGCGTGCGAATTGGGTGTCGGCGTTAGACGGGTCTTCGATCCAGGTCAGCCCTTGGGCCTCGGCATAATCCTGCAACTGTTGTCGGGAACAGGCCAGCAACGGCCTGACCAGGCTGCCCTGCCCCAACGCCCGCTGCCCCGGCATTGCCGCCAGGCCACGCAGGCCGGCACCGCGCAACAAGCGGAACAACAGGGTTTCGGCCTGGTCGTCGCGGTGCTGCCCGGTGAACAGGATGCCGCCTGGGCCCAGGGTTTGCCTGAAAGCGGCATAGCGGGCGTCGCGGGCAGCTTGTTCCAGGCTGGCGCCGGGGCTGACCTGGACATGGATGACCTGGAGTTGAATGCCGAGATCGTCACAGACGGTTTGGCAGTGGCTGGGCCAGGCATCGGCAGCGCCTTGCAGGCCGTGGTGGATATGGACGGCGCGCAGCGGGGGGGATGCGTGGTTGCGGGCGTACTCGGCCAGCAGGTGCAGGAGGACGGTGGAATCGAGGCCGCCAGAGAAAGCGATGCACCAAGAGGGGGCGTTGAGCCAGGGGGCGAGATCAATCATCAAGACCTCGAAAAGTATGATGCCACATCCGCGTGTAAACCCGCTTCCACAGGGGCCGTGCATTACCTGCGGGAGCGGCTTTACCCGCGAACACCGGCGAAGCCGGTGCCATCAATCCCAAGGGCCGCAAAACGGCCCCGGGGCAATCAGAATCAGAGGCCGTAGCTCATCAGGCGCTCGTAACGACGGGCCAGCAGCGCATCGTTGTCGAACTTGCCGAGCATGTCCAGTTGCTGCACCAGATCGGCACGGATGCTTTCGGACATCTTGGCCGGATCACGGTGGGCGCCGCCCAGCGGCTCCTGGATGACCTTGTCGACGATGTTCAGGCTCTTCAGGCGCTCGGCAGTGATGCCCATGGCCTCGGCCGCGTCAGCTGCCTTGTCGGCGGTCTTCCACAGGATCGAAGCGCAGCCTTCCGGCGAGATCACCGAGTAGGTAGAGTACTGCAGCATGTTCAGCTGGTCGCACACACCGATAGCCAGTGCACCGCCGGAACCACCTTC
The DNA here is from genome assembly GCF_003205205.1 of Pseudomonas sp. LB-090624. GTDB lineage: Bacteria > Pseudomonadota > Gammaproteobacteria > Pseudomonadales > Pseudomonadaceae > Aquipseudomonas. The sequence goes on along the minus strand of NZ_QJRL01000025.1, from coordinate 10,269 downwards.
ACCGATCACGGTGGCGATGATCGGGGTTTTCAGGCGCGCCATCACGCGCAGGTTCCAGGCAATGGCTTCGCTCTGGTTGCGTTCTTCGGCGTCGATGCCCGGGTAGGCGCCCGGGGTGTCGATGAAGGTCAGGATCGGCATCTTGAAGCGCTCGGCCATTTCCATCAGGCGGCAGGCCTTGCGGTAGCCTTCAGGGCGCGGCATGCCGAAGTTGCGGCGCACTTTCTCGCGCACTTCGCGGCCTTTCTGGTGGCCAATGACCATGACCGGTTTGCCGTCCAGGCGCGCCGTACCACCCACGATGGCAGCATCGTCGGAGAAGTGGCGATCACCGTGCAGTTCTTCGAACTCGGTGAAGATGTGCTCCAGGTAGTCCAGGGTGTATGGACGACGTGGATGACGCGCCAGGCGGGCAATCTGCCAGCTGGTCAGGTTGCCGAAGATGCTTTCGGTCAGGGTGCTGCTCTTGTCTTGCAGACGGGCAATTTCATCGCTGATGTTCAGCGAGTTGTCGTTGCCTACCAGGCGCAGGCCTTCGATCTTGGCTTGCAGGTCGGCAATCGGCTGTTCGAAATCGAGAAAATTCGGGTTCATAGTCATCCGTCTTGGGTCTACGGCCAGGCGGCCGGCCGGTTGATCCGTTTGGCGCCCTACCTTAAGGGATCAGGCGCATTCAGGTCGAGATTAAATTTTTGTCGATTCAACGATATTGCAGGAAGACGTTCTCACGCCCGAACTGGTCACGCAGCGCCTGAATCAGCCCGTCAGCCGGGTCGATCGCCCACTGCTCGCCGAACTGCAGCATGGCCTTGGCATCACTGCCGGTGTACTCCAGGGTGATCGGGCACGCGCCACGATGGCGGGTGATCAACTCGCCCAGCCACTTCAGCCGGTCGCCCTTGAGCGCTTCGTGCGCCACCTTCAGGCGCAGGCTCTCGGCCAGCTTGGTACGTGCATCTTCCATGGTCATGACCTGCTTCACCCGCAGGCGCAGGCCACCGGAGAAGTCGTCGTTGCTGACCTCTCCCTCGACCACCACCATTGCATCGTTCTGCAGCAAGGACTGTGCCGCGATGTAGGCATCGGCAAACAGCGATGCCTCGATGCGCCCGGAGCGGTCATCCAGGGTGACGAAGCCCATCTTGTCGCCCTTCTTGTTCTTCATCACCCGCAGGGCAATGATCATGCCGGCGATGGTCTGGGTTTCGCGTGACGGCTTGAGGTCGATGATGCGCTGGCGGGCGAAGCGGCGAATCTCGGTCTCGTACTCGTCGATCGGGTGGCCGGTCAGGTACAGGCCAAGGGTGTCCTTCTCGCCCTTGAGGCGCTCCTTGAGGGTTAGCTCGCGCACCTTGCGGTGGTTGGCATAAACGTCAACCTCCGCTTCAGCGAACATGCTGCCGAACAGGTCGACATGGCCACTGTCAGCGGTATGCGCGGCCTGCTCGGCGGCCTTGATCGCCTCGCCCAGCGCTGACAGCAAGGTCGCCCGGTTGAGATCGATGTTGGCCTGGTAGGCCTTGATCTCGTCATGGAAATGCGGCCCCAGGCGGTCCAGCGCGCCGCTGCGCACGAGCGCGTCGAGGGTACGCTTGTTGACCCGCTTGAGGTCGATGCGCTCACAGAAGTCGAACAGATCCTTGAACGGCCCGCCCTGGGCCCGCGCTTCGACGATCGCCTCCACCGGGCCCTCACCGACCCCCTTGATGGCGCCCAGGCCGTAAACGATACGGCCGTCGTTGTTGACGGTGAACTTGAAGTCGGAGAAGTTCACGTCCGGTGCGTCGAGGCGCAGCTTCATGCTGCGTACTTCCTCGACCAGCACCACCACCTTGTCGGTGTTGTGCATGTCCGCCGACAGTACCGCTGCCATGAACGGCGCCGGATGGTGGGTTTTCAGCCACGCGGTCTGGTACGACACCAGGCCGTAGGCGGCAGAGTGAGATTTGTTGAAGCCGTAGCCGGCGAACTTCTCCACCAGGTCGAAGATGTTACCGGCCAGGTCCGCATCGATATTGTTGGCCACGCAACCTTCGATGAAACCACCGCGCTGCTTGGCCATTTCTTCGGGTTTTTTCTTACCCATCGCCCGGCGCAGCATGTCGGCACCACCCAGGGTGTAGCCGGCCATGACCTGGGCAATCTGCATCACCTGTTCCTGGTACAGGATGATGCCGTAGGTGGGGGCCAGTACCGGCTTGAGGCCTTCGTACTGGTAGTCGGAATGCGGGTAGGCCAGTTCGGCGCGGCCGTGCTTGCGGTTGATGAAGTCGTCCACCATGCCCGATTGCAGCGGCCCTGGGCGGAACAACGCAACCAGTGCGATAAGGTCTTCCAGGCAGTCGGGCTTGAGCTTCTTGATCAGCTCCTTCATCCCGCGCGATTCAAGCTGGAACACCGCCGTGGTTTCGGCCTTCTGCAGCAGCTCGTAGGTCTTGCGGTCATCCAGCGGGATGAAATCGATGTTGAGATCGGGCAGGTTCTTCTTGGCCTGCTCGCGGTTGATGATCTCCATCGCCCACTTGATGATGGTAAGGGTTCGCAGGCCGAGGAAGTCGAACTTCACCAGGCCGGCGGCCTCGACGTCATCCTTGTCGAACTGGGTTACCAGGCCGCCGCCTTCTTCATCACAGGCGATCGGCGAAAAGTCGGTGAGCTTGGTCGGTGCGATAACCACACCACCGGCGTGCTTGCCGGTACCCCGGGTCACGCCTTCCAGCTTCAAGGCCATGTCCCAGATTTCACGGGCGTCTTCGTCGCCCTTGAGGAAGTCGCGCAGGATCTCTTCCTGCTCGTAGGCCTTCTCCAGGGTCATGCCCACTTCGAACGGGATCATCTTCGACAGGCGGTCGGCCAGGCCGTAGGACTTGCCCTGCACACGCGCCACGTCACGCACCACCGCCTTGGCGGCCATGGTACCGAAGGTGATGATCTGGCTTACCGCGTTGCGGCCATAGGCTTCGGCCACATAGTCGATCACCCGATCACGGCCATCCATGCAGAAGTCGACGTCGAAGTCGGGCATGGAAATACGTTCCGGGTTGAGGAAGCGCTCGAACAGCAGGTCGTAGGCCAGCGGGTCGAGGTCGGTGATCTTCAGGACATAGGCCACCAGCGAGCCGGCACCCGAACCACGGCCCGGGCCAACCGGTACATCGTTGTTCTTGGCCCATTTGATGAAGTCCATAACGATGAGGAAGTAACCGGGGAAGCCCATCTGGATGATGATATCCAGCTCGAACTTCAAGCGGTCCAGGTAGACCTGGCGCTTCTCTTCGTAATTGGGCGTGGTCTCTTTCGGCCACAGCACCGCCAGGCGCTCTTCCAGGCCCTCGTGGGAAACATGCCGCAGGTAGTCGTCGATGCCCATGCCGTTGGGCGTGGGGAAATCGGGCAGGAAGTACTTGCCCAGCTGTACCTGGATATTGCAGCGTTTGGCGATTTCCACGGTGTTGGCGATGGCGTCGGGCAGGTCGCTGAACAGCTCGGCCATTTCCTCAGCCGACTTCAGGTACTGCTGGTCGCTGTAGCCTCGCGGGCGGCGCGGGTCGTCGAGGGTCCAGCCCTCACCGATACACACGCGGGTTTCGTGGGCGTCGAAGTCGGCCTGCTTGATGAAACGTACGTCGTTGGTGGCAACCAGCGGCGCGCCGAGCTTGTCGGCCAGGGCCACAGCGGCGTGCACATATTCTTCGTCACGGGCGCGGTTGGTGCGCTGCACCTCGACATAGAAGCGGTCGGGGAACATGCCCATCCAGTCTTGCAGCAGGGCCTGGGCTTCATCCTCCCGGCCGGCCAGCAGGGCCATGCCGATGTCGCCCTCCTTGCCTGCGGACAGACCAATCAGGCCTTCGCTCGCAGGCGCGATCCATTCGCGCTGAAGAATGACCAGGCCATTGCGCTGGCCGTCGGTCCAGCCGCGCGAAATCAGTTCGGTGAGGTTGCGATAGCCCTTGGGGTCCATGGCCAGGAAACAGATGCGCGACAGCGGCGCTTCCGGGTCGGCCCCGGCCAGCCACAGGTCGGCACCACAGATCGGCTTGATGCCGGCGCCCATGGCAGTCTTGTAGAACTTCACCAGCGAGCACATGTTGCTCTGGTCGGTGATGGCTACCGCCGGCATGTTCATCCCGGCCAGTGCCTTGGCCAGTGGTTTGATCCGCACCAGGCCGTCGACCAGCGAAAATTCGGAGTGGACGCGCAGGTGAACGAAGGGAACCGACATGGAAGATCCTGTAGCAGTGCTGAACGACAAGGGCGGGATTGTAGCCTAACTAGGGGCTTTTTTTGGGGCTGCTTTGCAGCCCTTCGCGGGCACGCCCGCTCCTGCAGGTACGGCACCGCTGCTCAGACCGATGAATCCTGGGGAGCGGGCATGCCCGCGAAGGGCCGCAAAGCGGCCCCAATAGGTCAGATCAGGGAATCGGTGACGCCTTCGCGCGCTTCCCAGGCTGCCCGCACCGGGGCGAAGGAGCGCCGATGAATGGGCGTAGGCCCAAGGCGCGCCAAGGCTTCGAGATGCACCGGGGTTGGGTAACCTTTGTGCCCGCCAATGCCATAACCTGGGTAGATCAGTTCGAATGCACTCATCTCCCGATCACGGATCACTTTGGCCAGGATCGAGGCCGCCGCAATGGCCGGCACCTGGCTATCACCCTTGACCACAGGGGCCGACGGGACTGCCAGTTTCGGGCAGCGGTTACCGTCGATCAGGGCAAGCTTGGGTGTAACGTGCAAGCCTTCGACCGCACGCTGCATGGCCAGCATGGTGGCCTGCAGGATGTTCAGGCGGTCGATCTCCTCGACTTCGGCGCGGGCGATGCAAAAGCTCAGGGCCTTTTCGCAAATCTCGTCGAACAGCGCCTCGCGCTTGGCCTCGGTGAGCTTCTTCGAGTCATTCAGGCCAATGATCGGCCGCGCCGGGTCGAGGATCACCGCCGCCGTCACCACCGCGCCGCACAGCGGGCCACGGCCTACTTCGTCGACACCGGCAACCAGATCTTCGACCAGGTTGAAGTCCAATCCAATTTGCATGTCAGCGGTCCTTGAGCAGGGCCAGTACCGCTTCGGCCGCCTGGTTTGAGGCGTCACGGCGCAGGGTGCGATGAATTTCGTCGAAGCGTTCGGTCTGCCGGCTGCCATCTTGCACGAGCGGCGCCAAAGTCTTGGCCAGGGCTTCGCTGGTAGCAGCGTCCTGCAGCAACTCGGGCACCAATTCACGCTGGGCCAGCAGGTTCGGCAACGACACGTAGGGGCTTTTCACCAGGCGCTTGAGGATCCAGTAGGTCAACGGCGCCAGGCGATAAGCCACCACCATCGGCCGCTTGTACAACAGCGCTTCGAGGGTAGCGGTGCCCGAGGCGATCAGGACGGCATCACATGCGGCCAAGGCCTGATGCGACTGGCCATCGAGCAGGGTCAGCGGCAACTGGCGCCCCTCAAGCATCTGCTCGACCTGGGCGCGCCGCGCAGCATTGGCGCAAGGCAGCACGAAGCGCACGCCTGGCACCTGCTGGCGCAAGCGCTCGGCGGCATCGAGGAACAATGCGCCCAGGCGGCCCACTTCGCCACCACGGCTGCCCGGCATCAGTGCCACCACTGGCCCGTCACCAAGCCCCAGCAGGGCGCGGGCGGCGGCACGGTCGGCTTCAAGCGGGATGGTGTCGGCCAGCGGGTGGCCGACAAAGCGCACCGGCACGCCCTGCTCTTCGTAGAAGCGCGCCTCGAAAGGCAGCAGCGTCAGCATCAAGTCGCAGCCTTCGCGAATCTTCAGCACACGCTTCTGTCGCCAGGCCCATACCGAAGGGCTGACGTAGTGCACGGTCTTGATCCCGGCCTGGCGCAGTTTGAGTTCGATATTGAGGGTGAAGTCAGGGGCGTCGATACCGATGAACACATCGGGCTTTTCATCGATCAGGGTTTGGATCAGCAGCTTGCGACGCTTGAGCAGCTCGCGCAGGCGCCCCAGTACTTCGACCAGGCCCATGACCGCCAGGCGCTCCATGGGGAAGTAGGATTGCAGGCCTTCTGCTTCCATCAAGGGGCCGCCCACGCCGATGAAACGGACCTCGGGGTGGCGTTCCTTGAGAGCCCGCATCAAGCCTGAACCCAGAATATCGCCGCTGGCCTCACCTGCGACCAAGGCTACGCAAAGCCGGGCCATGTCAGCGGGTAATGCCGCGGGCGGAGTTCACGATCGACTGGCGGAACAGCTCGACCTCAGGATGTTGCGCAGCCGGTTCAGCCAACTCCTTGAGCGCATCTTCGACGGTCAGGCCCTGGCGGTAGACAATCTTGTAGCAACGACGCAGCACATGGATCACCTCGTCACTGAAACCGCGGCGGCGCATGCCCTCGAAGTTCATGCTGCGGGCTTCGGCCGGGCTGCCGAACACGGTCACGAACGCCGGTACGTCCTTGCCGATTGCCGTACCCATGCCGGAAAACGCGTGGGCACCGATATGGCAGTACTGGTGTACCAGGGTATAGCCGGACAGGATTGCCCAGTCACCCACATGCACATGGCCGGCCAGCGCCGTATTGTTGACCAGGATGCAGTGATTACCGATGACGCTGTCATGGCCGATGTGGGCGTAGGCCATGATCAGGTTATGGTCACCCACTGTGGTTTCCGCACGGTCCTGAACGGTACCACGGTGAATGGTCACCCCTTCGCGGATCACGTTGTGATCACCAATGACCAGCCGCGTCGGTTCCCCCTTGTACTTCAGGTCCGGGGTGTCTTCGCCGATCGAGGAAAACTGAAAGATACGGTTGTGCCTGCCGATACGGGTCGGCCCTTTGAGCACAACATGCGGCCCGATAACGGTGCCCTCCCCGACTTCTACATCAGGGCCAATGATCGACCAAGGGCCGACCTCGACACCATCGGCCAGCCTGGCTGATGGATCGATAATGGCCCGAGGATCAATCGAATTCATAGGGAGCGTTCCGCGCAGGTGATTTCTGCCGAGCAAACCGGCTTGCCGTCGACCAGCGCACGGCATTCGAACTTCCAGATCATGCTCTTGCGGCTGAGGAACCGGGCCTCCAGCACCAGCTGGTCACCTGGCAGCACCGGCTGACGGAAGCGCAGCTTGTCGGAACCGACGAAGTAGTACAGGGTGCCATCGGCCGGCTTGGCATCGAGCATCTTGAAACCCAGTATGCCGGCCGCCTGGGCCATGGCTTCGATGATCAGGACGCCCGGCATGATCGGGTGCGCCGGGAAGTGGCCATTGAAGAACGGCTCGTTGATGCTGACATTCTTGTAGGCACGAATGCTCTGGGCCTCGAAGTCCAGGTCCGTTACGCGGTCCACCAACAGGAACGGGTAACGGTGAGGCAGGTATTCGCGAATCTCGTTGATGTCCATCATTTCGGGGGGGAAGCCTGTAATAAGAATAGGGAGCGCAGGTGCTGACCACACGCTCCTTTTGCAATCCAAAGAGGAGCCAGCTAGCGACTGTTCACTCTTGCTCAGGGAATGGTATCAGCCTTCTGATGTCGGCAGGCCACCTGAGGTCACGGTATCGACGCGTTTTTCCAGCTGCTGGAGACGCTTGGCCATGTCGTCCAGTTGGCGGATACGCGCGGCGCTCTTGCGCCAGTCAGCCAATGGCTGCATGGCAGTGCCGGAAGAATAGGAACCCGGTTCAGTGATCGAACGGGTAACCATGGTCATTCCGGAAACGAAAACGTTGTCGCAAATATCAATGTGCCCAACCAGCCCCACACCACCGGCCAGCATGCAGTGCTTGCCGATGCGCGTGCTGCCGGAGATTCCGACGCAAGCGGCCATGGCCGTGTGATCACCGATCTGCACGTTGTGAGCGATCTGGATCTGGTTGTCCAACTTGACCCCGTCGCCGATCCGGGTGTCGGACAGCGCGCCACGGTCTACAGCAGTATTGACGCCGATCTCCACGTCATCACCGATGGTGACGCCGCCGATCTGTGCAATTTTACGCCAGATGCCCTTCTCGTTGGCGAAGCCGAAGCCCTCGCCGCCGATCACGGCACCCGACTGTATGACCACACGCTTACCGATGGTCACGTCGTGATACAACGTGACCCGCGGTGCCAGCCACCCCCCTTCACCGACCACACAGCGGGCACCGATGAAGCAGTGGGCGCCGATACTGACGTTGGCGCCGATGCGCGCACCACTTTCGACGACCGCGAACGGCCCGATGCTGGCGCTGGCGTCCACCTGGGCATCTTCCGCCACCACGGCGCTGGGATGTATTCCCGCCTCAGCCTTGGGTTTGGGATCGAACAGGTGGGAAATCCGCGCGTAAGCCAGGTACGGGTCCGCCACGACCAGGGCATTGCCGGCAAATCTTTCGGCATCCGCAGCCTTGAGCAGCACCGCGCCGGCCTGGCTGTTATCCAGGTACTTGCGGTACTGCGGGTTGGCGAGGAAGCTCAACTGCGTCGGGCCAGCCTCTTGCAAGGTGGCCAGCCCGGTAATCTGCAGCGCCTCGGGCCCCTTGAGGGTAGCACCGAGGGCCTCGGCCAGCTGGCCTAGCGTCATGGTCACACTCATATCAACGGGCTTGGTTCATGCGCTCGATGACCTGGCGGGTGATGTCGTACTGAGGCTTGACATCGATGACCGCACCACGCTCCAGGACCAGGTCGTAACCGCCCTTCTTGATCACTTCTTCGACAGCACCGTCCAGCTTCGGCTTCAGCTGCTTGAGCATGTCGCGATCGGCAACGGCCTTGGCTTCGTTCAGCTCCTTGGACTGGAACTGGAAGTCGCGGGCCTTTTGCTTGAACTCAAGCTCCAGGCGCTCACGCTCCTGCTGCTGCATCTTGTCGCCGCCCTTGATCAGGCGGTCCTGGATGCCCTTGGCACTGCTTTCCAGGCTTTTCAGCTTGGTCAGTTGCGGGCCGAACTTCTTCTCGGCATCGACCGCGTATTTCTTGGCGGCATCCGATTCAAGCAGGGCCATCTGATAGTTCAGAACGGCAACCTTCATTTCGGCGAAAGCCGGGGTGGCGACCAGCGCCGCGGCCACTACGGCCAGTTGAGCCAATTTACGCACGATGCACTCCTGGATAAACCGTTGTCATTAAGCAAGGGCCGACCTTAGAAGGTCTGGCCCAGAGAGAATTGGAACACCTGGGTATCGGCATCGTCCGGCTTCTTCACCGGCATTGCCAGGCTGAAGCTCAACGGGCCCAGTGCGGTAATCCAGGTCACGCCCAGGCCGACCGAGCTGGCCATGCCCGAGAAGCCGACTTTTTCGCAATCAGGCTTATTGCCGCAATTGGTATCGAACACGTTACCCACGTCCCAGAACACGGAGGTGCGCAGCGAACGCTGGTCCTTGACGAACGGCAGCGGGAACAGCAATTCGACGCCACCTTGCACCAACACGTTACCACCGAACGGCAGCGGATCCTGATCCGGGTCGGCGATGGTGCCTGGCTTGCCACCCGCGGCCTCGCCGATGCTCGGCGTACTGCGAGGGCCAAGGCTGCTGTCCTTGAAGCCACGCACGGAGTTGAAGCCACCTGCGAAGTAGTTCTCGTAGAACGGCAGGCCAGAGGTGCTGCCGTAACCATCACCATAGCCCAGCTCGGTGTGCAGGCGCAGGGTGTAATCGTTGTTGATCGGCTGGAACAGCTGACCACGGTAGTCAAGCTTGAAGAAGGACAGGTCGCTGCCTGGAATGGTCGATTCCAGGGTCAGGCTTTGCGAGTGGCCACGGGTGGCCAGCACGCCCTTGTTCAGGGTCGACTCGGACCAACCGATCGAAGCCTTGAAGTTGAGGAAGTTGTCGCCTTCCTGCTCAAGGAAGTCGAAGATCTCGTCAACGGTGTACTTACCGGTCTTGATCTTGTCCTGCTGCACGCTCAGGCCGTAGGTCAGACGCGAGGTTTCGCTGATCGGGTAGCCCAGGCTGACGCCGGCACCGTAGCTGTCCACCGCATAGCTGGCCACGTCGACGTCGAGGTCGTCGTAGTCGGTGCTGCGGTAGAAGGCGTTGTAGCCCAGGCTGACGCCATCGGCAGTGAAGTAGGGGTCAACGAAGCCGAAGTTGTAGCGGGTCTGGTATTCCGAACGGGTCAGCCCGATGGACACCTTGTTACCGGTACCGAGGAAGTTGCTCTGGCTGATCGAACCACCCAGGATCAGGCCCGCACTCTGGGCGAAGCCGACGCTGGCGGTGATCGAACCGGAAGCCTGCTCTTCGACGCTGTAGTTGACGTCGACCTGGTCGTCGGTGCCGGGCACCGGTGGGGTCTCGACGTTGA
>NZ_QJRL01000024.1 GCF_003205205.1 Pseudomonas sp. LB-090624 | reverse complement strand
TCGACCTGATCCACTACGGCCAATTTAAAAGTCAGCGAGTAATCACGCTGTGTTCGCTTCACACCATGCACCATCGAGCTCTCCAGATTCTCGGGGGAAAGGTGTAAACCTTATTCAGGACGGGACACAGACATTAAAAAAGGGAGGCCACAAGGCCTCCCTTCAGGAATTGTCGTCCGTGCTCGGCACTTGTGGCGCCGGCTCACCTCACAGCGTCTTCTGGAAGCTGTGTAGCCCGGGGGCCTGCAGATCCTGTTGGATGGCTGGCCGCGACCGCCCGCCTAGGGCGCGTCGCCGTGGACTGATGTCCGGGCAGTGATTCTGTTGATAAAGATACCGGACAGGTTGCGACAGAGGATTGCGAAGATTGCTTGGATAAATAGCACTTGCGCAATTTTTCACCCTGGATTGATAATTCGCCGCAATTCGAACAGAAAAGGCAAATGCCATGAGCAAACTTGACCGCTACGACCTGAGCATCCTCGCCGAATTGCAGCGCGATGCGCGCATTTCCAACCAGGAACTGGCCGAACGCATCGGCCTGTCGCCCTCGCCATGCTCGCGTCGGGTCAAGCAACTGGAAGACGACGGCTACATCTCGCGCCAGGTGGCACTGCTCGACCGCAAGAAGCTGGGCCTGAGCCTGACCGCTTACGTGCTGATCGGTATGGACCGCCACACCCCGGAGCGTTTCGAAACCTTTGAAGCCGCCATCCGCAACCTGCCACAGGTACTCGAATGCAGCCTGGTCACTGGCATGGATGCCGACTACCAGCTGAAAGTGGTGGTACCCGACATGGATCACTACCAGAAATTGCTGCTGGGCAGCCTGACCCGCATCGAAGGCGTCACCAGCGTGCGCTCGAGCTTCGTGCTCAACCAGGTGCTGGCCAGCACCGAGCTGCCCTTGACCCACCTGCGTTAATCGCTCGCGCCAGCAGGCGTATAATCGAGCGCTCAACCCGCCTGGAGAACACTGATGGATCCCGCCGTATTCGAAGAGTGGATGATGATCGTCCTGGTCACCGTGCTGATCGGTTTCATGGGCTTCATCGTCTGGGACCTGGCGAAAAAGTCCAAGGCAGGCAAGTTCGGCACGCTGATCCTGTTCTTCGTGCTGGGGCTTGGGGTGTTGGCGTTTATCATCAAGAGCGTGGTGGTAGGGTTTCTCGAAGGCGTGTAAAAAATTCAGGGTCATTCGCGGGCATGCCCGCGAACAGGGCCTTGACCTGAACTACAGCTTGGCAGGGACCTCCCGCCAGCAACCCTGCGCCAGCCCATCCAGCGTCCAATCCCCAATCCGCACCCGCACCAGGCGCAAGGTCGGCAGCCCCACCGCCGCCGTCATCCGCCGTACCTGGCGGTTACGCCCCTCGCGGATCACCAGCTCCAGCCAGCGGGTCGGCACGCTCTTGCGAAAGCGTACCGGCGGGTTGCGTGGCCACAGTTCGGGTTCTTCCAGGCGCCGCGCCTCGGCCGGCAAGGTCGGCCCATCGTTCAGCTCCACGCCATCACGCAAGCGCTGCAACTGCTCGTCACTCGGCTCACCCTCCACCTGCACCCAGTAGGTCTTGGCCAGCTTGTGCCTGGGGTCGGCAATCCGGGCCTGCAACCCGCCATCGTTGGTCAGCAACAGCAAGCCTTCACTGTCACGGTCCAGCCGCCCGGCCGGGTACACGCCCGGGATGTCGATGAAATCCTTGAGGGTCGCGCGCCCTTCACCGTCGCTGAACTGGGTCAGCACGTCGAACGGTTTATTGAACAGGATCAGGCGCGGTTCGGCCGGCGGTGCCTTGGGCTGGCGACGCGGGCCGGCGGCAGGCCGCGCCTGGGGGCGGCGCGGCTTGTTACGGGGTGGCAGTGGCATGGATCCTCAGCGGAACGGCGGCTCATCGAAGCTGCGCAGTTTACGCGAGTGCAGCGAGTTGAGCTCGGTGCGCAACAGGTCGAGGGCCGCAATGCCGATCTTCAGGTGCTGGCTGACCGCCCGGTTGTAGAAGGCGTTGGCCGAACCCGGCAGTTTGATCTCGCTGTGCAGCGGTTTGTCGGACACACACAGCAAGGTGCCGTATGGCACCCGCAAGCGGTAACCCTGGGCGGCAATGGTGCCGCTTTCCATGTCCACCGCCACCGCACGCGACAGGTTGATCAACGGACGCTCCTGAGCCCAGCGCAGCTCCCAGTTGCGATCATCGTAGGTCAGCACGGTGCCAGTACGCAGGCGCTTCTTCAACTGCTCGCCACGCTCACCGGTGACCTGCGCGGCGGCCTCCTGCAACGCCAATTGCACTTCGGCCAGGGCCGGGATAGGGATATTTGGCGGCACTACGCGGTCGAGGATGCCATCACGGCGCATGTAGGCGTGGGCCAGCACGTAGTCGCCGATGGTCTGGGACTGACGCAGGCCGCCACAATGACCGATCATCAGCCAGCAGTGCGGGCGCAATACGGCCAGGTGGTCGGTGATGTTCTTGGCGTTGGACGGGCCCACGCCGATATTGACCAGGGTAACGCCGTCGCCATCCCCGGCGATGAGGTGGTACGCCGGCATCTGGTAACGGTGCCAGACCACGCTGGCTACCAGCGCCTGGGTCTCACCATGGTCCATGCCCTTCTCGATCACCACATTGCCCGGCAACACCATGCGTACGAAGCGCGGGTCGTCACGCAGTTGCTCCAGGCCGTGGCTGATGAACTGGTCGACATACCGGTGGTAGTTGGTCAGCAGGATCCACGGCTGCACATGCCGCCAGTCGCTACCGGTGTAGTGCACCAGGCGGCGCAGCGAGAAATCGACGCGCGCGGCGTCGAATAGCGCCAGCGGCAAGACTTCGGCACGCTCCCAGTCGCACAGTCCATCGGCAATGTTGTCGGTGGCGGCTGAAAGGTCGGTGCTGGGGAATACCCGTGCCAGCTGCGCAGCGGTAATGCCGCTGCCGGCCAGCTCGTCGCCCTGGTCGACCACGTAGGGGTAAGGGATGTTCTGCTCGCTGACCCCGACTTCCACCGTGACGGTGTAGTCGTGCATCAGCGGGCGCAGCTGCTCCAGCAGATAGCCACGGAACGCGGCGGGCTGGGTAACGGTGACGCTGTAGGTGCCGGCCACCTGGACCTTGGCATAGGCCCGCGTGGTAGCGGCGACTTCGCCGTGGCTGTAGTAGGTCAGGCGCAGTGCCGGGTAGCGAAACAGGTTGCGCTCTTCGGCATCAGGTTCGGTACGGTCCTTCAGGTAACGCTTCAGGGCCTGGCTAAGGGCCCCGGTGGCCTGTTCATGCAAGGCCGCCAGACGGTCGACGGCCTGTTCGGGAGTATCAACGACGATAAAAGCGTGGCTCACACTGTGCTTCCTGTCTGGACATGCATGAGGACCATCTTGCCTGCCTTCCAGACGAATTACACCCCCATTGATCAGTGTTGATCAGCAGGCGTGCTCCCACAGGTGCCGTTGCGTGCTCAGCCCGCCCAGGCAGGCGTACCCCTTGCCACCAGCGCGTCCACATCCACACCTCGCGGCAACGCCCCATACACCCGCCCGCTACCCGTCAATCGGCTGCCGATAAACGCATCACTGACCACTGCATTCCCCGCCTCCAGCAACAGCTTGGCCTGCAGCGCCAAGGCAATATCCTCGGTCAACTGCCGCGCACGGTACTGAATGTCGCCCGTATCGGCAAACGCCCCCTTGAGGTTGCCGATATGCGCTGCCAAGCGCGGGTCGCCGTGCCCGTCACCCAGCTCGGCGAACAGTGCGTCGAGCACCCCCGGTTCCTTGGACAAGGCCCGCAGCACATCCAGGCACTGCACATTGCCCGAGCCCTCCCAGGTCGAGTTGACCGGCGCTTCGCGGTACAGCCGCGGCAGGATGCTGTCCTCCACATAACCCGCACCACCCAGGCATTCGGCGGCCTCGTTGATCATTGCCGGCGCACGCTTGCAGATCCAGTACTTGCCCACGGCGGTCACCAAACGGGCGAAGTGCGCCTGCTGCGGATCATCCAGTTGCTCAAGCGCTTGCCCCATGCGCAGGCTAAGGGCCAGCGCTGCCTCGCTCTCCAGAGCGAGGTCGGCGAGTACGTTCTGCATCAACGGCTGCTCGTTCAACACACGCCCACCGACCTTGCGGTGCGCGCAGTGGTGGGTTGCCTGGGTTAACGCCTGGCGCATCAGCGCGCTGGAACCGACCATGCAGTCGAAACGGGTCATGGCGACCATTTCGATGATGGTCGGCACGCCGCGCCCTTCTTCGCCGATCATCCACGCCAACGCGCCGCGGAACTCCACTTCGCTGGAAGCATTGGAGCTGTTGCCCAGCTTGTTCTTCAAGCGCTGGATGTAGAACTGGTTACGGCTATCGTCCGGGCGATGGCGCGGCAGCAAGAAGCAGCTCAGGCCTTTCTCGGTTTGCGCCAGGGTCAGGAAGGCATCGCACATGGGCGCCGAGCAGAACCACTTGTGGCCAACCAGCTCATAGGCCTGGCCCGGCCCCGGCGCACCGACCGGGTAGGCCCTGGTGGTATTGGCCCGCACATCGGTGCCCCCCTGCTTTTCGGTCATGGCCATGCCCAGGGTGACCCCGGCCTTGTGCCGGTCGCCGACATTGCGCGGGTCATATTCGCAGGAAAGGATTTTCGGCAGCCAGTACTCGGCCAGTTCCGGTTGCAGGCGCAGCGCCGGCACCGCGGCGAAGGTCATGGTCAGCGGGCAGCCAGTGCCGGCTTCGGCCTGGCTGTGCAGGTAGGTCATCGAAGCCCGCGCCACATGGGCGCCAGCGCGGGGCTCTGCCCAAGGCAGCGACGGCAGGCCATGCTCGACGGCGGTGCGCATCAGCTCGTGATAGGCCGGGTGAAACTCCACCAGGTCGATGCGATGGCCATAGCGGTCGTGGCTGATGAACTCGGGCTTGTGCGCGTTGGCCAGAAAACCTGCCTGCATCAGCGGGCCGCCCGCCAGGGCGCCGTAGGCATCTATCCGCGACTCTGCCCAGCCCGCGCCTAAACGCCGTGCCCACTCCTGCAATGGCAGGTCGAGGCGGTACAGGTTGGCACCGTCGAGGGACGGAGGCTGGTTGGTCACTTCGTGGGTTTCAGCGTACTGGTGCAGGTTCATCGGGGGGCTCCTGAATCCGGGTAGGCTTGAGAGACCCAGTGAAGCACTGCTTGCGGGGTAGTCAAAGGGGCATTCATGACTAAACATGTGGTGGGGGTGGCGCATGCCTTGGCAATGCACCAGGGCTGACAGGTGTTCACCGCAACCTCTTCAGCCCCTATGAGATCGAGCGCCGTGTCAGCAGCATATTCGGGCTCATCTGCACCTGCGCCACCGCCATGTTCAAACTCAATTCGAACCGGCTCCCCAATCCGCGCGTCGACTCGTGCGCCAACCGCGCGCCAAGCAACTCCCCCATCTGCCGGCAAATCGACAACCCGATCCCCAACCCGCCATAACGCCGGGTCATCGAGCCATCCACCTGGAAGAAGCGCTGATACAAGGTCGCCTGGTCCAGGTCATCAAACCCAATTCCACTGTCACTGACAGTAAAGGTCAGCGCCAGATCATCAGGCCCGACGCGGCGCCCGCGCACCTGGATCACCACGCCGCCCTGATGGGTGAATTTCAAGCCGTTGTCGACCAGGCACTCGAGGCAACGCGCCAACTTCGGCCCATCACCCAACAGCCCATCGGGCAAATCGGCCGGGATGTCCAGGCTCAGGTACACGCCTTTGCTCAACGCTTGCCCCGCATAACCGGCGCGCAAAGCCTGCATCAGCGTACGCAGGCTGAACGGCGCCGGCTGGGCACGCAAGCGGCCGGCCTGTAATTCAGACAGGGTAAGTATTGAGTCGACCATGTCCATCATGCCCTGCGCCGACCCTACCGCCGTACGATGGTACTGGGCCATCTCGGCCTCCATCGGTAGCGTATGCATCAGCTCCAGCGAGCCAATCACTCCATTCATCGGCGTGCGCAGTTCGTGGGTCACGCTGGCCAGGAATTCGTCCTTCAACCGGTTGCTCCTGGCCAGTTGCAGGTTCAGTTGCTCCAGCGTGCGGCCCGTTTCGCGCAAGGCCTGCGCCTGTTGCTCGCGCAAGCTATTGATGCGGTCGGCCAGCGCCAGCGACAGCAGCGCCACCTCCAGCGCCGAACCCAGCTGGCTGGCATACATCGTGATGAACACGTTCGGCAGGTACCCCAGCACCATCAAGGTGTTGACCAGGCCCCCCAGCAGGAATGCCGTCCAGGCAATGATGAACCAGCGCGCCACGCGCAAGCCGCGCCACCAGGCATACAGCCCGGCGCCGAAAATGCTCACGGTAAACAGCAACGCCAGCAGCGTGGCCATGCGCAGGGCCAGGCCATAAGGCATGCTCACCGCCAGCACCATGACCACTGCCCCGCCCAGCATCAGCGCCAGCAACAACCGGTCGAGACCACGGCTGATGCTGCCCACCTGCAGGAAGTGCCGGGCGAACTGGCAACCGAACAGCCCGGCGGCACCAATGAACAGCGGTGTCGAAGCGTTCGCCCACCACGGGCTGTCTGGCCAGAAGTAAGCCACACCTGCCCCATTCACCGAGACCTGATAAAGGCCGAACGAAGCGATATAGAGGATGTAATAGAGGTAACTGACATCGCGCACGCTGAGGTAGATGAACAGGTTGTAAACCAGCATCACCAGCAACACGCCATAGATCATACCCAGCACGTACAGGCGCGTGGGTTGCTCCTCCATGTAGGCCTCGGGGGACCACAACGCCAGCGGCGCCTGCACCGAACCTTGGCTGTGCAGCCGCAGGAAAGCGGTCGTCACCTGGCCAGGCGGCAGTTGCAGTTCGAACAGATAGTTGTTCTGGCGGATTTGCCGGCTGGCGTAGGGCAAGGCATCGCCGGTACGCTGGGCCAGGCGGAACACTCCGTCATGATCGGGCAAAAACAGCTCAAGGTGGTCCAGCGGTGGGTAGGCCAGCTCCAGCAGCCATTGCCGGGGGGCAGCGCCAGGCGCGGCAACGGGGCGTAACTCGACCTTGAGCCAGAACACCGATTTGGAATACCCGGCATTCAGGACGTCTTCATGGTGGAGACGAAAGCGTTTGGCGAAGCCAGGGGCGCTGACCTGGGCGATGCTGGCGCTGCCGTCGAGGTCTTCGTAAACCTGCATGGCCCTGCCCAATGGAACATGCCCGGTCGCGTCGTCGAAATCGACCGCTCCGGCCAGCACGGGCAGCAAACCCAGAAGCACAATCAGCAAATAGCGCATACAGCCCCAGCATGGCCTGTCCGGTCGCGTCGCGGTTGCCTCCTATCCGTTTGAGACGACGTGATCCTGCAGAACCCGTTTGTCGAGTTATCCGAGCACTCTAGCATAGCTTCACAACCTGGCAATCGGCGATACCAAAACTCAAAGAAAAGGCTCTAAATCAGTGCTTACAGAAAATAACCGAGCAATAAGCTGACCGATCGATCAACAAATCTGCTTTGTCGGACGATCCGCCCAAACAGGTTTGGTGGTAAGCTCGCCGACCATGAATACCTACAGCTCCCGCCCCGTTGTCCTCTGTCTCTCCGGCCACGACCCAAGTGGCGGCGCCGGCTTGCAGGCAGATATCGAAGCCCTGATCGCCCAAGGCTGTCACGCTGCACCTGCAGTGACCGCCTTGACCGTACAGGATACTGTCAATGTTTCCGACTTCCGCGTGCTCGACCGCGAGTGGGTGCTGGCCCAGGCCAATGCCGTGCTGGCCGACTCGACGGTAGCAGCGGTCAAGCTCGGCATGCTTGGCTCGATCGAGATGGTAGACACCGTCGCTGAACTGCTCGCCGCCCACCCGCACCTGCCGCTGGTCTGCGACCCAGTGCTGCGTGCCGGTGGCGGCGGCCGCCTGGGCAAGGACGAAGTGGGCTACGCGCTGCGCGAACGCCTGCTGCCGCTGGCGACCATCGCGACGCCAAACCTGCCAGAAGCGCGGATACTCGCCGAACTGCCCGAAGGCAGCGCCGACGAGTGTGCCGAGAAACTCTTGCCGTTCTGTAGACACCTGCTGATTACCGGTGGTCACGGCGACGAAGACGAAATTCACAACCGCCTGTACACCCAGGATGGCCAGCTTCACACCTGGACCTGCCAGCGCCTGCCGGGCAGCTATCATGGCTCGGGCTGCACCCTGGCCAGCGCCCTGGCCGGCCGCCTCGCCCTCGGCGAACAGCTGGAAAGCGCCGTGCGCAGCGCCCTGGACTATACCTGGCGCACCCTGCGTGATGCGGAACAGCTGGGCAAGGGCCAGTATGTGCCACGTCGCCTGCCCCTGGACTTCCGCTCCTGATACGAGGCTTTCAATGAAGTTACGCGGTCTGTATGCCATCACCGACAGCCAGTTGCTCGCCGGCCGTTTGCTGTCCCATGTCGAAGCGGCGCTTGAAGGCGGCGTGTGCCTGCTGCAGTACCGCGACAAAAGCGACGACGCGGCGCGCCGCCTGCGCGAAGCCGAAGGGCTGCTGAAGCTCTGCGAGCGCTACGGCACCCAGCTGATCATCAACGACGACGCCGAACTGGCGGCACGCCTGGGCGTGGGTGTGCACTTGGGCCAGACCGATGGCCCGTTGACCCCCGCCCGCGCCCTGCTTGGCCGCAAGGCGATCATCGGCTCCACCTGCCACGCCAGCCTCGACCTGGCCGCCCAAGCCGCCAGTGAAGGCGCCAGCTACGTGGCGTTTGGCCGCTTCTTCAATTCCGTTACCAAACCGGGTGCGCCCGCCGCCAACGTCGAACTGCTGGAGCAGGCGCGCGCCCGGGTGAAACTGCCGATTGCCGTGATCGGCGGCATCACCCTCGACAACGCCGCCCCGCTGGTCGCCCATGGTGCCGACCTGCTGGCGGTGATCCATGGCCTGTTCGGTGCCGACAGCGCGCAGGAAGTCACCCGCCGCGCCCGCGCCTTCAATGCCTTGTTAGCATCCTGATTTCGAGAGAACCTTTCATGTCCCGTTCCGAAGACCTGTTCGCCAAAGCCCAGAAGCACATCCCCGGCGGCGTCAACTCGCCGGTCCGCGCCTTCAAAAGCGTTGGCGGCACGCCGCTGTTCTTCAAGCATGCCGAAGGCGCCTACGTCGTTGACGAGGACGACAAGCGCTACGTCGACTACGTCGGCTCCTGGGGCCCGATGATCCTCGGCCACGGCCACCCGGACGTACTTGACTCCGTTCGCAAGCAGCTCGAGCACGGCCTGTCCTATGGCGCCCCGACCGCCATGGAAACCGAAATGGCCGACCTGGTCTGCTCGATCGTGCCGTCGATGGAAATGGTACGTATGGTCAGCTCGGGCACTGAAGCCACCATGAGCGCCATCCGCCTGGCCCGCGGCTACACCGGCCGCGACGCCATCATCAAGTTCGAAGGCTGCTACCACGGCCATTCCGACAGCCTGCTGGTAAAAGCCGGTTCCGGCCTGCTGACCCAGGGCGTACCGAGCTCCGCAGGGGTACCGGCGGATTTCGCCAAGCACACCCTGACCCTGCCGTTCAACGATATCGCCGCGGTCGAAAAAACCTTGGCCGAAGTCGGCAAGACCGTGGCGTGCATCATTGTCGAGCCAGTGGCGGGCAACATGAACTGCGTACCACCAGCACCAGGCTTCCTCGAAGGCCTGCGCGAGCAGTGCGACAAGCACGGCGTGGTGCTGATCTTCGACGAAGTGATGACCGGCTTCCGCGTTTCCCTGGGCGGCGCCCAAGGCCATTACGGCATCAAGCCGGACCTGTCGACCTTCGGCAAGATCGTCGGCGGTGGCATGCCGGTCGGCTGCTTCGGTGGCAAGCGCGAAATCATGGGCTGCATCGCCCCGCTCGGCCCGGTCTACCAGGCCGGCACCCTGTCGGGTAACCCGCTGGCCATGGCCGCTGGCCTGACCACCCTGAAGCTGATCAGCCGCCCGGGCTTCCACGCTGAACTGACCGACTACACCAGCCGCATGCTCGACGGCCTGCAGCAGCGCGCCGATGCTGCTGGTGTACCGTTCGTCACCACCCAGGCCGGTGCCATGTTTGGCCTGTACTTCAGCGGCGCCGACGATATCGTCACTTTCGACGACGTGATGGCCAGCGATGCCGAGCGATTCAAGCGCTTCTTCCACCTGATGCTCGACGGTGGCGTGTACCTGGCGCCAAGCGCCTTCGAGGCCGGCTTCACGTCCATCGCCCATGGCGACAAGGAGCTGCAGATCACCCTGGATGCGGCTGAAAAGGCCTTTGCTGCACTGAAGTAATTGCCAGCCTGCACCGGTCTCTATAGGCGCGGACTTGCCCCGCGAAGAGGCCGGTACAGGCAATAATTGCCCATGCACAATCAGCTGAATTCCCCAACCAAGCAGAAATTCGAGTAAAACTTTGTAAGGTTGGCGCTGCTTATCCCATAATGTGCCACCAAAGACATTGGCCGCAGCTTTGCAGAGGTAAGTCGATCCCCATGAACCGCACCGGCCGCGCCCTGACCCTGGGCTGCCTGTTGCTTCTTCAGCCCCTGCTGGCTTTGGCGGAGGGCGGTAACTCGCTGCTGATTCCGGCAACGAGCCGCTGCACCTTGAACGTTCAGCCTGAAGACCTGGCAAACGCCCTCAAGTCCTGCGAGCAGACGGCGACCGCGGGGGATGCCCAGGCGCAGTTCGAACTGGGCGAGTATTACTACACGCAAACGCCAAAAAACCTGAACAAGGCGCTGGACTGGTTCCAGAAGGCCTCACTGCAGGGCCACGCCGATGCCCAATACCGGCTGGGTGCGATGTTCTTCCATGGCGAAGGGGTCAAGGCCAACAATGTGCAGGCCTACATCCTGTTGAAGATGGCCGCGGTCAACGGCGCCGAGGATGCGCTGGACATGGCCGACGAAGTAACCGAACAAATGCCCCGCGACGAGCTTGAGCATGCTACCCAGGTGCTCGGCCAGATTTTCCGTAAGTACCTGCTGGAGCTGCAGAACGCCGAAGGGCGCACGCCGTTCTCGCCACTCCCCTAACGGTCATTTTTCCGGCATTGGCATCGGGAACGGCATGACATTGCCGCCGCCCTTGGCTTCGCTGATCTTTGCCGTGCCCAGCCGCTCCACCTCATCGATGCGCACGATGGAATGCATCGGCACAAAGCTGCGGATCACCCCCTCGAACTGGCTCTTGAGCTTCTCCTCGCTTGGGTCCACCACCAGCTGCGAGCGCTCGCCGAACACGAACTCCTCGATTTCCAGAAAGCCCCATAAATCGCTCTGGTAGATCTGCTTGGCGTACATCTCGAAGACCTGCCCCTGGTTGAGGAAGATCACTTTGTAGATGGCGGGTTCGCGTTTGCTCATGTCTGGTGGGATAACACATGCGTAAGAAAAGGGGTGCATGATAACAGATGGCCTTGCTGATCTGCTTTGCCTGCCGGAACAGTCCATGAGTACCCTTGATCGTTTCAGTGCTTTCGCCACTGCCATTCAAGGGTTATTCTTGAGTTCACCTCCATCGCCGTCGAGCGGCTAAAAACGACCTTGAACGCACCCATACAACCCCATCGTTTCATCCTCGAACCTTTCGAGGCCCACCGTTTCGCCAACCTGTGCGGCCAGTTCGACGAGCACTTGCGCCTGATCGAACAGCGCCTGGCCATCGAAATCCGCAACCGTGGCAATCAGTTCGAACTGATCGGCGAACCCAAAACCACCTCCGCTGCCGAACAGCTGCTGCGCCGTCTCTATCGCGAGACCAAGGCCAACGACCTGTCGCCGGAAACCGTGCACCTGTACCTGCAGGAATCGGCCGTCGAGCACATCGACAACCCGGCCGTCAACGAGGTCAGCGTGTCGCTGCGCACGCGCAAGGGCAATATCCGCCCGCGCGGGCTCAACCAGCAGCGCTACGTCAAGGAAATCCTCGCCAACGATATCAACTTCGGCATCGGCCCGGCCGGTACTGGCAAGACCTACCTGGCCGTCGCCTGCGCGGTGGACGCGCTGGAGCGCGAACAGGTACGCCGCATCCTGCTGGTGCGACCGGCGGTCGAAGCAGGCGAAAAGCTCGGCTTCCTGCCCGGTGACCTGGCGCAGAAGATCGACCCGTACCTGCGGCCGCTGTACGACGCCCTGTACGAAATGCTCGGTTTCGAGCACGTGGCCAAGCTGATCGAGCGCCAGGTGATCGAGATCGCCCCGCTGGCCTACATGCGTGGCCGCACCCTGAACAACAGCTTCATCATCCTCGACGAAAGCCAGAACACGACGCTCGAGCAGATGAAGATGTTCCTCACCCGCATCGGCTTCGGCTCCACCGCCGTCATTACCGGTGACATCACCCAGGTCGACCTGCCGCGTGGCACCAAGTCGGGTCTGGCGCACGTCATCGAGGTACTCAAGGACGTTCCGGGGATCAGCTTTACCCACTTCCAACCCAAAGATGTGGTTCGTCACCCACTGGTGCAGCGCATTGTCGAGGCCTACGACCGCTTCGAAGCCCGCCAGGCCAAGCCCGAGGCGCCCGGCAAAGATGCTTGAACTTGATATCCAACGGGCCACGGATGCCGCCGCCCCGGATGACACTGCCTTCCGCCGCTGGTGCGAACTGGCATTGCGCCAGCGCAGCGCCGACTCGGAAATGACCGTCCGCCTGGTCGATGAAGGCGAAGGCCGCGAGCTGAACCACACCTATCGGCACAAGGACTACGCGACCAACGTGCTGTCGTTCCCGGCCGACGTGCCCGATGACCTGCTCGACATCCCGCTGCTGGGCGACCTGGTCATCTGCGTGCCGGTGGTTGAGCGTGAAGCTGCCGAACAAGGCAAGTCGCTGGAAGCTCACTGGGCGCACCTGGTCATCCACGGCTGCCTGCACCTGCTTGGCTACGACCACATCGATGATGAGGAAGCCGAGGAAATGGAAGGTCTGGAACGAGAATTGCTGGCAGAACTGGGTCACCCCGACCCGTACGCTGGCGATGAAACCGACACCAACACACACTGATACACGAAGGATCACGAGAACCGCCATGAGCGAAGATCGATCGAGCAACGGGCAGAAGTCCTGGCTGGGTAAACTGACCCAGGCTTTTGTCCATGAGCCGAAAAACCGCCAGGAGCTGCTTGAGCTGCTGCGCGAAGCCCATCAGAACAAGCTGCTGGACAGCGAAGCATTGACCATCGTCGAAGGTGCCATACAGGTCGCAGACCTGCAGGTTCGCGACATCATGGTCCCACGTTCGCAGATGATCAGCATCAAGGCCAGCCAGTCGCCGCGCGAATTCCTGCCGGCGGTGATCGACGCCGCGCACTCGCGTTACCCGGTGATCGGCGAAAGCCACGACGATGTGCTCGGGATCCTGCTCGCCAAAGACCTGCTGCCACTGATCCTCAAGGAAAACGGCGACAGCTTCAACATCAAGGACCTGCTGCGCCCGGCCACGTTCGTGCCCGAGTCCAAGCGCCTGAACGTGTTGCTGCGCGAGTTCCGCGCCAACCACAACCACATGGCCATCGTCATCGATGAATACGGCGGCGTGGCTGGCCTGGTCACTATCGAAGACGTGCTCGAGCAGATCGTCGGCGATATCGAGGACGAGCACGACGTCGAGGAAGACAGCTACATCAAGCCGCTACCCAGCGGTGACTTCCTGGTCAAGGCGCTTACCCCGATCGAGAATTTCAACGAGTTCTTCGACAGCGAGTTTTCCGATGACGAGTTCGACACGGTCGGCGGCCTGGTGATGAGTGCTTTTGGCCACTTGCCCAAGCGTAACGAAACCACCGAGATCGGGTCTTACAAGTTCCGTATTCTCAACGCCGACAGCCGGCGGATACATTTGCTGCGCCTGACCCCGATCAGCCGTTAAGGAAAAACATGCGTTGGATCACCCGCCCCGGCTGGCCCGGTAACCTGCTGGCCTTGGCGGCCGGCGCCTCCACCCTCCTTGCCCTGGCGCCGTTCGACATCTGGCCGCTGGCGCTGTTGTCCATCGGCATCCTCTACCTTGGCCTGCGCGAGCTAACGCCGCGCCAGGCCATGTGGCGCGGCTGGTGGTTCGGTTTTGGCCTGTATGGCGCCGGCACCTGGTGGATCTACGTCAGCATGAACACCTACGGCGGCGCCTCGCCGTTGCTGGCGATCCTGCTGTTGCTGGCATTTTTCGCCGCCCTGGCGTGGTTCTTTGCCTTGCCCACCTGGTTGTGGGCACGCTGGCTAAGGCGCAATGAGGCGCCACTGGCCGATGCCCTGTGCTTCGCCGCGCTATGGCTGCTGCAGGAAGCTTTCCGGGGCTGGTTCCTCACCGGCTTCCCCTGGCTATACGCCGGCTACAGCCAGCTTGATGGGCCGCTGACAGGCCTGGCGCCGCTGGGCGGGGTGTGGCTGATTTCCTTCACCTTGGCACTCACTGCCGCCCTGCTGTGCAACCTGCACCGCCTGCGCGCCCGCCCATCGTTCCTGGCCATTGCCGCTGTACTGCTGCTGGCGCCTTGGGCACTGGGCCTGGCGCTCAAGGGCCACGCGTGGACCAAACCGGCCGGCGACCCGCTGAAGGTGGCGGCAATTCAGGGTAACGTCGAGCAGGACCTGAAATGGGACCCGGCGCACATCGATGCGCAACTGGCGCTGTACCGTGACCTTAGCTTCAGTTCCAAGCCTGCAGACCTGCTGATCTGGCCGGAAACCGCCGTACCGGTGCTGAAAGACCAGGCCCAGGGCTACATCGACGTGATGGGCCGCTTCGCCGCCGAGCGGCATTCGGCGCTGATCACTGGCGTGCCAGTGCGTGAAGTGGTGCATCACCAGCGTCGCTACTACAACGGCGTCACCGTGACCGGCGAAGGCGATGGTACCTACCTCAAGCAGAAACTGGTGCCGTTCGGCGAGTACGTGCCGCTGCAGGACATGCTGCGTGGCGCCATCGAGTTCTTCAACCTGCCCATGTCGGACTTCGCCCGCGGGCCGGAGGACCAGCCGCTGTTGCAGGCCAAGGGCTACCAGATTGCGCCGTACATCTGCTACGAAGTGGTCTACCCAGAGTTCGCCGCAGGCCTGGCGGCACGTAGCGACCTGTTGCTGACCATCAGCAACGACACCTGGTTCGGCACCTCCATCGGCCCGCTGCAACACTTGCAGATGGCGCAGATGCGTGCCCTGGAAGCCGGCCGCTGGATGATCCGCGCCACCAACAACGGCGTGACTGCGCTAATCGACCCATTTGGCCGCATTACCGCGCAAGTGCCGCAGTTCCAGCAGGCGGTGCTGTATGGCGAGGTGGTGCCGATGCAGCAGCTGACACCGTACCTGCAATGGCGCTCATGGCCGCTGGCGATTGCCTGCGGGCTCCTGCTGGGGTGGGCGTTGCTGGCCGGGCGCATAGCCAAGACCGTCTAAGTGGCGTTACGCGGCCCCGGTGGGAGCGGTCTTGGGTCGCGACTGGGCCGCAAAGCGGCCCTGGGAATCAATAGAACAGCCGATACCCCACCAACCCCGCCACTTCATTCAGCAGCTGCCCGCTCTGCCACATGGCCCGGCTCTCTGGCAGCAACCCGCCAAACGGCCTGGCATGCTCGCGCCCGAGGAACCCCACGGGCGCCGGTACCACCTCGAACCCCGCCTGCTCAAAGCTCCAGCGCGAACGCTGCATGTGCCAGGCCTGGGTTACCACCACCACCCGGCGAATCCCCGCCGGCTGCAGCAGCTTGGCCGTCAGCTGGGCATTCTCCCAAGTCGTGCGGCTGGCCTCCTCGCGCCACTTCACCTGAACAGCAAAATCCTCATGCAGGCGATCAGCCATCAACTGCGCCTCGCTCGGCGGGGTGCCGTAATGCAACCCACCGCTGGTCAGCACCGGCAACCCTGAAGCCTTGGCCAGTCGCGCGGCAAAGCGCATGCGCTCCAGCGCCGTGGCGGTGGGCTGGTCACTACCACCCCAGGCCGGGTCACCACGCTCGCGCCCCGCACCCAGCACCACGATGGCATCCGCGCGGCTCGCCAGCCCCGCCCAGTCGCTGACAGCCAACGGCGGCTCGGTCTCCAGCACCCGGGCGGTTTCCTGCACCACCAGCGGCAGGCTCATGAGCCACAGGCCTCCCAGCCCCAGGGCAAAGCACAGCGCCGCCAGCCGTGGCCGCCGCGCACGCAACCACCACGCGGCAAGCAGCAGCAAGAACAGGATGCCCGGCGGCATCAACCATTGTTTCAGGAAGAATCGAATCGGCATTGGCCACAGCTCCTTGGCAGGCGTGCAGCCTAGAGGGATCGACGCCGGTCAACAAGGGTTTGACCGGCGCCAATCGTGAGCTGTGATGATATCGAAGAACCGGCGCGCGATGGCCTGCGCCTGGCATCCTGAACGGCTAGCGATGTGGCAGCGTCCTGGATCTCGCCGTGCTGGCGGGGCGTTTCTTGTCCTTGAGCCAGATGATCTTGGCTGATGTCGGCTCCGCTTGTGGGTAACTGCCGACAGCGACATTCTGGCGCTCCGGAAGTGAATCCAGGTAGGCCTTGATCACTTCGAACTCTGCGTGGCTCAACCCACGCAACTCCAGCTCGGCTGGCATCTCGTCGCGCAATCGCACCGAGGTCCTGGCCGTTTCCAGTGCCAGGCCGAGCCGGTCGATCAGGCGCTCGTAAAGCTCCGGTCTGATTACGGGTAGCTGCGTCTCTCCCATCCGTTCACCTCATTGAAGATAAGAATATCTCCCCCCACACCTGAGCTTAGCGTCGATGCAAAAAGCAGCCGCGTGCCGCGACCAGCGGCCATTCGCAACGAAGGTTTCCCACGATGCGCGGCGCTGCTGTATGCTACGGCGTTCACTCTAAACGACACCGGAGTGCCGGACGCAGCGAGGTTCCGCTGCCTGGAACAAGGTCTCTTCCCTCTCAGCAAAAAGTAGCCATGCACGAACAATACACGCCCCGTGATATCGAAGCCGCCGCCCAGAACTTCTGGGACGAGCAACAATCGTTCGCTGTTACCGAACAGCCAGGCAAAGACACCTACTATTGCCTGTCGATGTTCCCGTACCCGAGCGGCAAGCTACACATGGGCCACGTGCGCAACTACACCATCGGTGACGTGATTGCCCGCTATCAGCGCATGCTGGGCAAGAACGTACTGCAGCCGATGGGCTGGGACGCTTTCGGCATGCCCGCGGAAAACGCGGCGATGAAGAACAACGTCGCCCCGGCCAAGTGGACGTACGAAAACATCGACTACATGAAGACCCAGCTCAAGAGCCTGGGCCTTGCCATCGACTGGGCACGTGAAGTCACCACCTGCAAGCCCGACTACTATCGCTGGGAGCAGTGGCTGTTCACCCGCCTGTTCGAAAAGGGCATCATCTACCGCAAGAACGGTACGGTGAACTGGGACCCGGCGGACCAGACCGTACTGGCCAACGAACAGGTCATCGACGGCCGTGGCTGGCGTTCGGGCGCGCTGATCGAGAAGCGCGAAATCCCGATGTACTACTTCCGCATCACCGATTACGCCGACGAGCTGCTGGAAAGCCTCGACGAGCTGCCGGGCTGGCCTGAGCAGGTCAAGACCATGCAGCGCAACTGGATCGGCAAGTCGCGCGGCATGGAAGTCCAGTTCCCGTACGACCAGGCCAGCATCGGCCACGAAGGCACCCTCAAGGTCTTCACCACCCGTCCCGACACGCTCATGGGCGCCACCTACGTCGCCGTCGCCGCCGAGCACCCGCTGGCCACCCAGGCCGCCCAGGGCAACCCGGCGCTGCAGGCGTTCATCGACGAGTGCAAGAGCGGCAGCGTCGCCGAAGCCGACATGGCCACCCAAGAGAAGAAGGGCATGGCCACTTCCCTGCTGGTGGAGCACCCACTGACCGGCGAGAAGCTGCCGGTTTGGGTCGCCAACTACGTGCTGATGCACTACGGCGATGGCGCCGTGATGGCAGTACCCGCCCACGACGAGCGCGACTTCGAGTTCGCCCACAAGTACAACCTGCCGGTCAAGGCCGTGGTGCGCACCAGCGCTGGCGATGAAGTCGGTAGCGAGTGGCAGGACGCCTACGGCGAGCACGGGCAGCTGATCAACTCCGCCGAGTTCGACGGCCTGGATTTCGCCGGCGCCTTCGACGCCATCGAAGCAGCCCTGATCCGCAAGGAACTGGGCAAATCGCGCACCCAGTTCCGCCTGCGTGACTGGGGCATCAGCCGCCAGCGTTACTGGGGCTGTCCGATCCCGATCATCCACTGCCCGTCCTGCGGCGACGTGCCGGTGCCGGAAGACCAGCTGCCGGTCACTCTGCCGGAAAACGTGGTGCCAGATGGCGCTGGTTCGCCACTGGCGCGCATGCCGGAATTCTACGCATGCAGCTGCCCGAAATGTGGCACTGCAGCCAAGCGCGAAACCGACACCATGGACACCTTCGTCGAGTCGTCCTGGTACTTCGCCCGCTACGCTTCGCCGAACTACGAAGGTGGCATGGTCGACGCGAAAGCGGCCAACCACTGGCTGCCGGTCGACCAGTACATCGGTGGTATCGAACACGCCATCCTGCACCTGCTGTACGCGCGCTTCTTCCACAAACTGATGCGTGACGAAGGCCTGGTCACCTCCAACGAGCCGTTCAAGAACCTGTTGACCCAGGGCATGGTGGTCGCCGAAACCTACTACCGTGTAGCCAGCAATGGCGGCAAGGACTGGTTCAACCCGGCCGATGTCGAAATCGAGCGCGATGCCAAGGCCAAGATCATTGGTGCCCGCCTGAAGACCGACGGCCTGCCGGTGGAAATCGGCGGCACCGAGAAGATGTCGAAGTCCAAGAACAACGGCGTCGACCCGCAGTCGATGATCGACCAGTACGGTGCCGACACCTGCCGCCTGTTCATGATGTTCGCCTCGCCACCTGACGCGAGCCTGGAGTGGTCCGACTCCGGCGTCGAAGGCGCAAGCCGCTTCCTGCGCCGCGTCTGGCGCCTGGCCCAGGCCCACGTTGCCCAAGGCCTGCCGGGCCAGCTGGATGTCGCCGCCCTGGACGACGCGCAGAAGGTCATCCGCCGCGCTATCCACGCTGCCATCAAGCAAGCCAGTACCGATGTCGGCCAGTTCCACAAGTTCAACACCGCCATCGCCCAGGTGATGACCGTGATGAACGTGCTGGAAAAGGCTCCGCAAGCCACTGCACAGGACCGCGCCCTGCTGCAGGAAGGCCTGGAGGCCGTGACCCTGCTGCTGGCGCCGATCACTCCGCACATCTCTCACGAGCTGTGGCAGCAACTGGGCCACCAGCAGGCCGTGATCGACGCCGCCTGGCCGGCGGTCGACGAAGCCGCCCTCGTGCAGGACACCGTCACCCTGGTGGTGCAGGTCAACGGCAAGCTGCGTGGCCAGGTCGAAATGCCGGCCGCCGCCAGCCGCGAAGAAATCGAAGCCGCCGCGCGCAGCAACGAGAATGTCCTGCGCTTCATCGATGGCCTGACCATCCGCAAGGTCATCGTGGTGCCGGGCAAGCTGGTCAACATCGTCGCCAACTGATGGCAACGCCCGCCCGCAGCGAATGCGGGCGGGCGGAACAGGCCCACAAGGGAGCAACAACATGATCAAACGCAATTTGCTGGTAATCGGCCTGGCGGTCATGCTCAGCGCCTGCGGTTTCCAGCTGCGCGGCACCGGCTCCACCGAGCTGAGCGTGAAGGAAATGGACGTCAGCGCACGCAACGCCTACGGCCCGACCGTGGTTCAGCTGCGCGAAGTACTGGAGCGTAGCGGCGTCAACGTGCACGCCGGCGCACCTTACCGTCTGGTGCTGACCAACGAGCAGGAGCGCGAGCGCTCGGCTACCTACAACAGTGGCAACCGTACCGCCGAGTACGAGCTGACCACGGTGCTGGACTACAGCATCCAGGGCCTGAACAACCTGGAGCTGATGAGCGACAAGCTTGAAGTGCGCAAGATCTACCTGCGTGACGGCTCGAACATCACCGGTTCCGAGCAGGAAGCTAGCCGCGCGCGTGAAGAAATGCGCCGCGACCTGGTCAATGCCATGGTCGTGCGCCTGCAGATGCTGAGCCCCTCTCAGCTGGATGAGTTGCAGCGTAAAGCCGACGAGCGTGCCAAGGCCGAAGCCGACGCGCTGGAGGCTGCCCGCCGCCAGCAGGCCGAAACGCCTCAGCAGTCGCCACTGGAAGTTCCGGGCAACTAAGCCCGAGCGGGGCGCCCACAGGCGCCCCGCCTGTTCCCCATGAAGCTCGCCCCCGCCCAACTCAACAAGCACCTGCAAGGCGCCTTGGCCCCCGTCTACGTGGTCAGCGGCGACGACCCGCTGCTGTGCCAGGAAGCCGCTGACGCCATTCGCAATGCCGCGCGCCAGCAAGGTTTTGACGAACGCCAGGTATTCAGTGCCGACGCCAACTTCGACTGGGGCACCCTGCTCCAGGCGGGCGCCAGCCTGTCGCTGTTCGCCCAGCGCCGCCTGCTGGAACTGCGCCTGCCCTCCGGCAAGCCCGGCGACAAGGGCGCCGCCGCGCTGATGGAATACTGCGCCAACCCTGCCGAAGACACCCTGCTGCTGGTCAGCCTGCCCAAGCTCGACGGCAGTGCACAGAAGACCAAGTGGGGCAAGGCGTTGATCGAAGGCGCCCATTGCCAGTTCATCCAGATCTGGCCGGTGGACGCGCAGCAGCTACCACAGTGGATCAACCAGCGCCTGCAACAGGCTGGGCTGTCCGCGCAACGTGACGCCGTCGACCTGATTGCTGCACGCGTGGAAGGCAACCTGCTGGCTGCCGCGCAGGAAATCGAAAAGCTCAAGCTGCTGGCCGAAGGCAGCCAGATTACCGTGGAAACCGTACAGGCCGCTGTCGCCGACAGCGCCCGTTTCGATGTCTTCGGCCTGGTCGACGCCATTCTGAACGGCGAAGCGGCGCACGCCCTGCGCATGCTTGAAGGTTTGCGCGGTGAAGGTGTGGAGCCACCCGTCATCCTCTGGGCCTTGGCCCGCGAGCTGCGCCAGCTGGCGGGGCTCGCCCAGCAGTTCAGCCAAGGCGTGCCCCTGGACAAAGCGTTCAGCCAGGCACGCCCGCCCATCTGGGACAAACGCCGACCGCTGGTCAGCAAGGCCCTGCAGCGCCTCTCGGCCCAGCGCTGGGCGCAACTGCTACAGGATGCCCAGCGTATCGATGCGCAGATCAAAGGGCAGGCAGAAGGTTCGCCCTGGGTTGGCCTGGCGCGGCTGTCGCTGTTGATGGCTGGCCAGCGCCTGGCCCTTCCTCCCGAGTAACTGGGGCGCGCTCCACAGGGTTACCAAGCCCAGGATCTGGACCATAAACACAATCAATTGGCTCCCCGGCAGCCCAAGCCCTACAGTGCGCCCCGAACCCCCCCCAACCCGGGACCACCGCCATGAGCAAAAAGCCGAAAAAACACGGCCCCAACAAGGCCAAGTCGATCATCGCCCAACCGCTGTTCCGCTGCCGCCAGGAACAGCCGAACAAGGGCAAAGGCAGCTACCGCCGCGAAGCCTTCCAATCGAGAGATTGGGAGGCTTCTTACTTTTTGGCTGCATGAAAGCATCGCAAGCGCAGGCATGGTATGGTCTTCATCTGACCTGCAATTCTGGATCTGTGCATGCTCTTCCGTCTTCTCCCCCGTTGGGAAACCCGCCAGCTGATCGCCGCCTCCAGCTTCATCCTGCTGGTTGCCTGCGCGGAAAAACCCACTGCCGCCGACGCGCTGCCGCTGGCCCCAGCCCAACCTGCTCCAGTGGTGACCGTGCCCGGCACAACGCCCGACGTCAGCACTGAAATCCAGCCTCTGCAAACCTTCGCGCAATGGCAGGCAGGCTTCCGCCAGCAGGCTCTCCAAGCCGGTATTTCGCCGAGCACCTTCGACCGCGCGTTCCTTGGTGTCACTCCAGACCTGGACGTGATCAAGGCCGACCGCAGCCAGCCGGAGTTCACCCGCCCGGTATGGGAATACCTTGAAGGCGCGCTTTCACCGCTGCGCGTGCGTAACGGCAAAAAGCTGCTGGAGCAGAACGCCGAGTTACTGACACGCCTTGAGCAACGCTATGGCGTCGACCGCCAGGTGCTGGTCGCGGTATGGGGCATGGAAAGTAACTTCGGCCAGTTCCAGGGCAACAAGTCGGTGATCCGCTCGCTGGCGACCCTGGCCTACGAAGGCCGCCGCCCGCAATTCGCCCAGGACCAGCTGATCGCAGCCCTGCAGATCATCCAGCATGGCGACATCCAGCCAGAGGCCATGCGTGGCTCGTGGGCCGGCGCCATGGGCCAGACCCAGTTCATCCCGACCACCTATAACACCCATGCCGTGGACTTTGACGGCGATGGTCGCCGCGATATCTGGAACAGTACCCCGGACGCCCTGGCGTCGACTGCTCACTACCTGCAGAGCTCGGGCTGGAAGCGTGGTCAGCCATGGGGCTTCGAGGTACAAGTGCCGGCTGGTTTCGATTTCTGGCAAGCCGATGGGGCACTGCGCAAACCGGTCAGCGAATGGCTGGCGATGGGTGTGAAACTGCCTGCAGGTACTCAGTTGCCGCCGGGTAGCAATCAGCTGCCCGCCGCCCTGCTGTTGCCAGCGGGCGCCCGAGGCCCAGCGTTCCTGGTGCTGGACAACTTCCGCGCAATCCTCAAGTACAACAACTCATCGTCCTATGCCCTGGCCGTGAGCCTGTTGGGAGACCGCTTCAGTGGCTGGGGCTTCATCGCCGGCAGCTGGCCCAAGGAAGACCTGCCGCTCAGCCGCAGCGAGCGTATGGAGTTGCAGAACTTGTTGAACAGCCGCGGCCATGAGGCGGGTAATGCCGATGGCATTATCGGCGCCAATACCCGCAAGGCCATCCGCAATGCCCAGCAGGGTCTGGGCTGGCCGGCCGATGGCTACCCAACCCACAAGTTGCTCGAGAGCCTGCGTAGCCAATAAGAATGCCGGGGGCGCGTTGCGCCCCTTTCGCGACACAAGGCCCTTCCCACCTAAGAATACGATCTGCTGCGCAAGCGGCGTTGCGTTGTGATGGGCTGCAAAGCAGCCCGGGTACCTCAAGCCTTGAACAGATCCTGCTCCAGCACCAGGCTCTGCTGAACACTGTCCAGCCTTACCCGAGCCCCCAACGGCAGGCACACATTCGGGTCGCAGTGCCCACTGCGCCACCCCGCCAGTACCGGCACCCCCAGCGGCGCGAAGATATCTTTCAGCAACGGCGCCAAAGCCGCCGTGGTAATACCGGCAAAGTCGCCCACCAGTACGCCCTTCACGCCCTCCAGCTTGCCGGCCAGGCGCAATTGGGTCAGCAGCCGGTCCACCCGGTACAACGGCTCGTTGACGTCCTCGATGAACAGGATGCAGCCTTGGGTATCCAGCTCGGCCGGCGTCCCCATGGTCGCACCCAGCATCGACAGGTTGCCACCGAGCAGCGGGCCGCTGGCCACGCCCGGTAATACACTGCTCAAGGCATAGTCCGCCGGGTGCACGATTTGCTCGCCCGCGCGCACATGCCCACCCAGCTGCGCCAGCAACGACGACTCCGTGGGTGGCAACTTGGCCCCCAGCAGATCCGCATTGAGCATCCCCCCATGGAAGGTGAGCAGCCCGGCGTGACGGTAAATCGCCGTGTGCAACGCAGTGATGTCGCTATAGCCGATCAGCGGTTTGGGGTTGCGCCGGATCAGCTCGAAGTCGAGCTGATCGAGCAGGCGCATGCTGCCATAGCCGCCACGCATGCACAGGATGGCGTCGATGGCCGGGTCGGCAAATGCATCATGCAGGTCCCGCAGGCGCTGCTGGTCCGGCCCCGCCAGGTAACCATGGGCCTGCAGGGCACCTGGGTAAATCCGGCAACGGTAGCCACGCTCAGCGAACCACTGGCTCACCTTGTGCGTGTCCAAGCGCGCCGAGCCTGCCGGCGCAATGATCGCGAAGCAGGCATCCTTCGGGATCGCCTTGGGCAAAAGTACGTGAACAGTATCGACACAATTCATCATGCAGCTCCAGACTTCTTCTCGCTCGTAGCTTATGGCTTGTGGCCCACAAAAAAAAATGCCGATGCTGCCTTTTCGGCAAGCATCGGCATTTGTGCTACAGCCCTGGCTCAGAGTTTGATCTTGGCTTCGTGCGCCTGCTGGTCGGCGTGGTACGAAGAACGTACCAGAGGGCCCGATGCGACGTTCTTGAAGCCCATCTTGTAACCTTCCTCGGCGAACCAGGCGAAGGTGTCGGGATGGACAAATCGCTGCACCGGCAGGTGGCTGCGCGAAGGCTGCAGGTACTGGCCGAGGGTGAGCATGTCGATGTCATGCTCACGCATGCGGTGCATCACCTCGATCACTTCCTCGTCGGTTTCGCCCAGGCCGAGCATCAGGCCCGACTTGGTGGGCACATGCGGTACCAGCTGCTTGAATTTCTGCAGCAGGTCCAGCGACCAGTCGTAGTCCGACCCCGGGCGCGCAGCCTTGTACAGGCGCGGTACGGTCTCGAGGTTGTGGTTGAACACATCCGGCGGCTCTTGCGCGGTAATTTCCAGCGCAACGTCCATACGGCCACGGTAATCCGGCACCAGGGTTTCCAGCTGGACACCTGGCGACAGCGCGCGAATTTCGCGGATGCAATCGGCAAAGTGCTGGGCGCCGCCGTCGCGCAAGTCGTCGCGGTCCACCGAGGTAATCACCACATACTTCAGGCGCAGGTCGGCGATGGCGACCGCCAGGTTTTTCGGCTCGTCCAGATCCAGCGGCTTCGGCCGACCATGGCCAACGTCGCAGAATGGGCAACGACGGGTACAGATGTCACCCATGATCATGAAAGTGGCGGTGCCACCGGAGAAACACTCGCCCAGGTTCGGGCAGGATGCCTCTTCGCAAACGCTGTGCAGCTTGTGCTTGCGCAGCAACTGCTTGATACGGTCGACCTCGGGCGATACCGGGATACGCACGCGGATCCAGTCAGGCTTTTTCGGCAGCTCGTCAGTAGGGATGATCTTTACCGGGATGCGCGCGACCTTGTCGGCGCCACGCAGCTTGACCCCAGCTTCCACCTTCTTTGGCGCTGGGCGCGGGGTGGCATCCTGGGTGGGTATCAGGTTCGGCACGGCTTCTTGCACAGTTGTCATATTCAGTCGATTCCGCCCGTGAGGGTCGTCTGCTCAGCGTAGTCGAGGTGCTTGACCAGCTGTCCGCGCAGCCTTGTCCTGACCTCGTCGAGTTCGATCGGGCCTGCCAGGTCACGCAGCTGGGTCATCGCCAGCCCCGCATAACCGCAGGGGTTGATTCGGCGGAATGGCGCAAGGTCCATGTCCACGTTCAGGGCAAGGCCGTGGAACGAACGGCCATTGCGAATTCGCAGGCCGAGGGAGGCGATTTTCGCTCCATCGACATAGACGCCAGGGGCGTCGGGCTTGGCAGAAGCCTGCACGGCGTAGCTGCTGAGCAGATCAACGAGGCTCTGCTCGATACGGCTGACCAGCTCGCGCACGCCAAAGCCCAGACGGCGTACATCCAGCAGCAGGTAGGCCACCAGCTGCCCGGGGCCATGGTAGGTCACCTGGCCGCCGCGGTCGGTCTGCACCACCGGGATGTCGCCCGGCACCAGCAGGTGCTCGGCCTTGCCGGCCTGGCCCTGGGTGAAGACTGCGGGGTGCTCGACCAGCCAGACTTCATCCTGGCTGTCCGGGCTGCGCTGCTCGGTAAAGCGACGCATGGCCTCCAGCACCGGTTCGTACGGCTGTAGGCCAAGCTCGCGAAAACCGAGGCAGGCGGACATCAAAGCACCATTTTCACGATGCCGGTAGCACGCAGGGCGCTATTGATATCGTGCAGCTGGTTCTCGCTTTCGGCAACGATGTGCAATTGCACCGTGGTGTACTTGCCTTCCTTGCTCTGGCGTTCGGCCAGGGTGGAAATGTCGACCTTGGCGTGCTTGCTGAGGATCTCGATCACCGTGTCCTTGAAGCCGACAACGGTATCGCCGATTACCTTGATCGGGTAATCGGCGCAGGGGAATTCGATCTTGTGCGACTTTACGTCTGGTTCGCTCATGGCGGAAACGGCCTCGTAAGCCGTGGCAACAACAAGGCCCCCGCCGGATCTGCGGGGGCTTGCAGGTCACGTATCAGTTGAACAAGCCATAGAAGAATAGACGGATGCTATCCCATATACGGCGGAAGAAACCACCTTCCTCGACACCATCGAGGGCGATCAGGTCGGCGCTGTGAACCACTTGCTCGTCCAGTTTGACTTCCACTTTACCGATCACGTCACCTTTGGCGATTGGTGCAGTAATTTGCGGGTTCATGGTCATCGAAGCCTGCAGACGCTTCAATTGGCCTTTAGGCATAGTCATGGTCAGGTCGTCGGCCAGGCCCGCCTTGACGACACTGGAGGCGCCTTTCCAGACCGGTGCCTGGGTCAGCTCGGTGCCCTTCTGGTAGAAGGTCTGGGTTTCGAAGAAGCGGAAGCCATAGGTCAGCAGCTTCTGGGTCTCGGCAGCGCGCGACTGCTCGCTGTTGGTGCCGAACACCACGGCGATCAGGCGCTGGCCGTCGCGCACAGCCGAAGCCACCATGCAGTAGCCGGCTTCTTCGGTGTGACCGGTTTTCAGGCCGTCGACCGTCTTGTCACGCCACAGCAGCAGGTTGCGGTTAGGCTGCTTGATGTTGTTCCAGAAGAACTCTTTCTGCGAGTAGATGGCGTAGTGGGCCGGGTCGACGTTGATGATCGCACGGGCCAGGATCGCCATGTCGTGGGCAGACGAGTAGTGCTCCGGGTTCGGCAGGCCGGTCGGGTTCATGAAGTGGCTATTGCTCATGCCCAAGTCGGCAGCCGTCTTGTTCATCATGTCGGCGAAGGCATCTTCGCTGCCGGCGATGTGCTCGGACAGGGCGACCGAGGCATCGTTGCCGGACTGGATGATGATGCCGTGCAGCAGGTCGCTGACCGTTACCTGGCTGCCCACCTTGATGAACATGCGCGAACCGCCGGTACGCCAGGCGTTTTCACTGACGGTAACCGGGTCATTCTCGCCGATCTGGCCGCGACGGATGTCCAGGGTAGCGATGTAGGCAGTCATCAGCTTGGTCAGGCTGGCTGGCGGCAGGCGCTCGTCACCGTTGTTCTCGACCAGCACGTTGCCGCTGGACGCGTCCATGAGTACGTAGGACTTGGCTGCCAGTTGCGGTGGTGCAGGTGTCATCTGCTCAGCCGCGAAGGCGGCAGGCGTGATCATCAGCAGTACGGGCAGGCAAAGTCGTTTGGCAAGGTTGGTGATGTTCATCCGTCTCTCGAAAATCGCTAATGGTCTGATGTTCCCTGGGCAAGATCATGTGCCCAGCGCCAGTCAGTCTAGTTTTATGGCCGAGGGCCTGGCCCAGCAAAGTGCGGCGTTATGTCACTGCGGGCAAAAGCCGACATTGTACATGCCTGCGCCCGGCAATTCATGACAAAACCGACAGTTTGGTGCCGCCTTCTCCGCGGGCAAGCCCGCCCCCACAGTCAGTCAGCTGTGACCAGCTTGGCCTGCCCCAAGTTCGCCAGGCGAATGCTGTCTTGAGCCTGTTGTATCTCGCCTTGGCTGCCGATCGGCCCCAGGCGCACCCGATGCAGGGTCTGCTGGTTGCGCACGATAGAGCTGATGAACACCGGCGCGCTGACCATGGTGCTGAGCTTGGACCGCAGCAACTCGGCGGCGT
This sequence comes from Pseudomonas sp. LB-090624, assembly GCF_003205205.1. GTDB lineage: Bacteria > Pseudomonadota > Gammaproteobacteria > Pseudomonadales > Pseudomonadaceae > Aquipseudomonas. The sequence goes on along the minus strand of NZ_QJRL01000024.1, from coordinate 51,967 downwards.
CCGGGTTGGCGAAGGCCCCCACCTGCAGGAAGCTGCCGCCGTTGCCGCCAGGTACGTTGTTGCCACCCACCTGCACCGGCACCACAGGCGCCGCATGCTGCTGTGGCGGTGGGGTCCATTGCTCGACACGACCGGTAGTGGCCGGGATCGCCTGGGTCTGCGCCACTTGCGGCTCTTTCAGCACCATCGGCGGGGTCTGGCCACGCTGGGCCCACCACTGCTGCGGGTCGATGCCCTCGACGCGTACGTGCGCGGTACCGATCTCGGCATAACCGAGCTTTTTTGCCGCGGCGTAGGACAAATCGATGATGCGGTCGGAATAGAAGGGGCCACGGTCGTTGACCCGCAGGATGACGCTGCGGTTATTGGCGAGGTTGGTCACCTTGACGTAGGCCGGCAGAGGCAGGGTCTTGTGAGCCGCGCTCATGCCATACAGGTCGTACAGTTCGCCATTGGCGGTGTTCTGCCCGTGGAACTTGGTGCCGTACCACGACGCGGTGCCCTCGGCGCGGTAGTTGCGCGAGTCCTGCATCGGGTAATAGGTCTTGCCCAACACCGTATACGGGTTGGCCTTGTAGTTGCCGGTGTGCACGGTCGGCGTGGCGTCGGGGATCTTGTTCACATCCACGTCCCACCACGGTGCGCCGTCCTTGTGCGCCCGGTTGATATCCAGGCCCGGCTGGCTACGCACGACGTTGCCGCTGCTTTGCTGGGTCGGGCGATTGGAGGAGCAGCTAGCCAGCACCACGCCGACGGCGAGGCAGGTCAGCAGCTTGAAAGAGTTGCCAGAGATGATTGCGCGCATTACTTGACGCCCCGTACTTGAACCAGCTGTTCCGCAAGCTGATGCACCGCCATGGCATACATCACGCTGCGGTTGTAGCGAGTGATCGCGTAGAAGTTCTTCAGCCCCATCCAGTACTCGGGGCCACTATCGCCTTCAAGGCGGAAGGCTGTAACCGGCAGATCATCGCGCAGCGAATCATGAACCGACCAGCCAAGCGTGCGCAACTCCCCGACCGTCTTGACCGGTTCGATGCCAGTGGTCAAGCCCTCGTCGGCCCGCGCACCCTCGACCCAGGCGCGGCTGACCACGCCCTCCCCGGCCACCCAGCCGTGGCGCTTGAAGTAGCTGGCGACGCTGCCGATGGCATCGTCCGGGTTGTTCCAGATATTGATGTGGCCGTCGCCGTCGAAGTCCACCGCGTAGTTGCGGAAGCTGCTTGGCATGAACTGCGGCAGGCCCATGGCCCCTGCATAGGAACCCTTGAGTGTCAGCGGATCGAGCTGCTCGTCACGCGCCAGCAACAAGAACTCGCGCAGTTCCTTGCGGAAGAATTCGGCCCGTGGCGGGTAGTCGAAGCCCAGGGTCGACAGCGCATCGATCACCCGGTAGTTACCGGTGTTGCGGCCAAAGAAGGTTTCGACGCCAATGATGGCGACGATGTACTGCGCCGGTACGCCGTATTGCTGCTCGGCACGGGCCAGCACAGCCTCGTGCTGGCGCCAGAAGTCCACGCCGCGGGCGATGCGCGCGTCGGTAATGAACATCGGCCGGTAGTCCTTCCACGGCTTGACCCGTTCGGCCGGACGCGAAATGGCATCGAGGATCGACTGCTTGCGCTGTACCTCACTGAACACACCCATCAGTTGCTCAGGGGCAAAACCGTAATCGCGGCTCATTTCGCCAACGAACGCGGCCACCTGTGGCGAGCCCTGGTAATCGCCGGCATGGGCCAGCTGTACAGCGCCGAACAGGCCCACCGCGCCGATCCACGGCACACAACGGGCAGCCCAGTTACGCACTGCTTGCATGAAATTGTTCACCTTATTCAAACCTGCGCGATCCATTTGCGGTGCGTGTGGATCGACATCAGCACGCCAAACGCTGACAGCAGCGTCACCAACGATGTTCCGCCATAGCTGATAAAGGGCAGCGGCACGCCCACCACGGGCAGAAGGCCGCTGACCATTCCGATATTGACGAACACGTATACAAAGAAGGTCATGGTCAGGCTGCCTGCCAACAGCTTGCCAAACAGGGTCTGCGCCTGGGCGGTGATCATCAGGCCACGGCCGATGAGCAGCAGGTAGACAATCAGCAGCAGGCAGATACCGACCAGGCCGAATTCCTCGCCGAGCACGGCAATGATGAAGTCGGTATGGCTTTCCGGAAGGAAGTCCAGGTGCGACTGGGTGCCGAGCAGCCAGCCCTTGCCGAACACCCCGCCCGAGCCGATCGCCGCCTTGGACTGAATGATGTTCCAGCCGGTGCCCAACGGGTCGCTTTCCGGGTCGAGAAAGGTCAATACCCGCTGTTTCTGGTAGTCGTGCATGACGAAGAACCACATCGCCACCGCCACCGGCACCGTCGCCGCCAGCACGCTGAGGATCCAGCGCCAGCGTAGCCCGCCCATGAACAGCACGAAGGCGCCGGAGGCGAGGATCAGCAGCGCCGTTCCCAGGTCGGGCTGGCGCACGATCAGGATGAACGGCACACCGATCAGCACCAGACTGATCGCCACATGTTTCAAGTGCGGCGGCAATGTCCGCTTGGACAAGTACCAGGCAATGGTCGCGGGCATGATGATCTTCATGAATTCCGACGGCTGGAAGCGGATCACCCCGGGGATGTTGATCCAGCGCGTGGCACCCATGGCGTTATGGCCCATCACGTCCACCACCACCAGCAACAGCACCCCGGTCAGGTAGGCCAAGGGCACCCAGCGGGCCATGAATCGCGGCTCCAGCTGGGCGATGACGAACATCGACACCAGCCCGATACCGAACGACGTGGCCTGTTTGAGCAGCAGGTCCCAGTTCTTGCCACTGGCCGAATACAGCACGAACAGGCTGCCGGCTGCGAGGGTCAGCAGGATGATCAGCAAGGGGCCGTCGACATGGATGCGCTGCAGAAAGCTGGCGCGCCGACGCATCACATCCTCGCTGGAGAGCATGCGATCGAAATTGTTCATCACAGGGACGATTCCTGGGTAACGGTGGCTGGCGCGAACTCGGGCTTGAGCCGGCCGTTTTCGTCGAGCAGCCAGGCGTCCATGATCTGGCGGACCACGGGCGCCGCGACACCGGAGCCGGACTCACCGTTCTCGACCATCACCGAGACCACGATCTTCGGGTCATCGGCTGGGGCAAAGGCGACGAACAGTGCGTGGTCGCGGTGACGCTCCTGGAGCTTGTTGCGGTCATACTTCTCGCCCTGCTTGATCGCCACCACCTGGGCGGTACCGCTCTTGCCGGCAATGCGGTACTGGGCACCGGCAGCAGCCTTGCGCGCGGTACCACGGGCGTTGTGCATCACCTGCTCCATGCCATGGGTAACCTTGGCCCAGTCTGACTTGTCACGCAGCACGATGTTTTCCATCGGGTTCTCGTCCACCGGCGGCAGGCCCTCGATGGTCTTGGCCAGATGCGGGCGGTTCCACACGCCTTTGTTGGCGATCAGTGCAGTCGCTTGGGCGAGTTGCAGCGGGGTGGCTTGCATGTAGCCCTGGCCGATACCGAGAATCAGGGTTTCGCCAGGGAACCAGGCCTGGCGACGAGTGGCGCGCTTCCATTCGCGCGACGGCATCAACCCGGAGGATTCCTCGAACATGTCGAGGGAAACCCGCTGGCCAATGCCGAATTTGTTCATGTAGCTGGACAGCCGATCGATGCCCATCTTGTGTGCAAGATCGTAGAAGTAGGTGTCGTTGGAACGCATGATCGCGGTGTCCAGGTCGACCCAGCCATCGCCCGAGCGGTTCCAGTTACGGTACTTGTGATCGTAGTTGGGCAATTGGTAGTAGCCTGGGTCGAACACCCGGCTGCCGGCATTCACTACGCCACTGTCGAGCCCCGCGATAGCCACGGCCGGCTTGATGGTCGAACCGGGCGGGTACAGGCCGCGCAATACGCGGTTGAACAGCGGCCGGTCGATCGAGTCGCGCAGCTCGGCATAGGCCTTGAAGCTGATGCCGGTGACGAACAGGTTGGGATCGAAGCTTGGCTGGCTGACCATCGCCAGCACCTCACCGGTACGCGGGTCGAGCGCCACCACCGCGCCACGCCGGCCACCCAGAGCGGCTTCGGCGGCCTCCTGCAGCTTGATGTCCAGGCTCAGCACAATGTCCTTGCCCGGCTTGGGGTCGGTGCGCTTGAGCACCCGCAGCACCCTGCCACGGGCGTTGGTCTCGACTTCCTCGTAACCCACCTGGCCATGCAAGGCGTCCTCGTAGAAGCGCTCGATGCCGGTCTTGCCAATGTGGTGGGTGCCGCTGTAGTTGACCGGATCAAGGGTTTTGAGCTCTTTCTCGTTGATCCGCCCCACATAACCCACCGAATGCGCGAAATGCGCACCCTGCGGGTAATGCCGCACCAACTGGGCCACCACTTCCACGCCTGGCAGGCGGAACTGGTTAACCGCGACGCGGGCGATCTGCTCTTCGTTGAGCTCGAACAGGATCGGCACCGGCTCGAACGGCCGGCGCCCCTGGCGCATACGCTTCTCGAACAACGCCCGGTCGTCGTCGGTCAGTTCCAGCACTTCGACGATGGTATCCAGCACTTCCTGCCAATTACCGGCACGTTCGCGGGTCATCGACAGACTAAAGCTGGGCCGGTTGTCGGCCACGATCACACCATTACGGTCGAAGATCAGCCCGCGTGTCGGCGGAATCGGCTGCACATGCACCCGGTTGTTTTCCGACAGCGTCGAGTGGTAGTCGTACTGGATGATCTGCAAGTAGTACAGCCGCGCAATCAACACGCAGATGAGCAACATGATCGCCACTGCGCCGACCACGACGCGGTTGCGCACCAGGCGGGCGTCTTTCTCGTGGTCCTTGAGACGGATCGGCTGCGACATCGGACTGCTTACAGGCTCATTTGTGGTAAGGGTGCCCGGACAACACGGTCCAGGCGCGGTAGATCTGCTCGCCGATGAGTATCCTTACCAACGGGTGCGGCAGGGTCAGCGGCGACAGCGACCAACGTTGCTCGGCGCGCGCGCAAACCTCCGGCGCCAGGCCTTCCGGGCCCCCCACCATCAAATTTACCGTGCGCGCATCGAGCCGCCAGCGGTCCAGCTCGGTGGCCAGCTGCTCGGTACTCCACGGCTTGCCATGGACCTCGAGGGTAACGATGCGTTCCCCGGGCTGCACCTTGCTCAGCATGGCTTCGCCCTCCTGACGGATCAGGCGGGCGACATCGGCATTCTTGCCACGGGTGTTCAGCGGGATTTCCACCAGCTCCAGCGACAGCTCGGCAGGGAGGCGCTTGGCATATTCATGCCAGCCTTCCTCGACCCACTTCGGCATGCGCGAGCCGACCGCGATCAGGCGCAGACGCACAGCGCTTTCCTTATTCGCGGTCTTTGAGCTTGTCGGAGTACTCGTGGGCATGGTCCGGGCTGTGGTGCTTGCCATCGGCGGCACGGCTTTGCTCGGCACCCTGCCACAGGCGCTCCAGGTCGTAGAACTGACGGGCGGCGGCGGTCATCATGTGCACGATGACGTCGTTCAGGTCCAGCAGTACCCAGTCGCTGTCACCCTTGCCTTCTTCGCCCAGTGGCTGGGCGCCCTTGGCCTTGACGGCTTCGCGAACCTTTTCGGCCATCGCGTTGATCTGGCGGTTGGAGGTACCCGTGGCAATGATCATGTAGTCGGTCAGGCTGTGCTTGTCGCGCACGTCGATGACCTGGATGTCCTGGGCCTTGACGTCTTCCAGCGCTGCCTTGGTCACTGCGACCAGTTCTTCGCCGTAAATTTTCTGCTTGGTCATATAAAACTCGTTCAACTCGTTGGATGAGGCGCCAGAGGCACCGTCAGTTAGGCGCACGATACAGTTCGTGCGCCTCGATGTAGGCCAGTACGGCGTCCGGCACCAGGAACCTCACCGATTTGCCGCTGGCCAGCAGCTGTCGGATCTGTGTAGCCGACACCGCAAGCGGTGTCTGCCAGACGAACGAAATATTTCCCGCCGGGCCGGACATGGCGGTGGGATCGCTCTCCGAGCGCGCAGCCAGCAGGTTGCGCAGCTCGTCAGGGGGTTCTACGTCGGCATCCGGGCGTTGCAGCACCAGGATGTGACAATGTTGCAGCAGTTCTTCCCAGCGATGCCAGGCAGGCAGGCCACAGAAGGCATCCCAGCCAAGCACCAGGAACAGCTGGTCGTGGCCGGCCAGTTCGGCGCGGATCGACTCCAGCGTATCGATGGTGTACGACGGCTTGTCCCGCTCCAGCTCGCGGGCATCGACGCTCAGGCAGTCGACGCCCTGCACTGCTTGGCGAACCATGGCCAGGCGATCCAGCGCGGCGACTTGCGGGGTATCGCGGTGCGGCGGCCGGGCGTTGGGCAACAGGCGCAGCTCGTCCAGCCCCATGAACTCGGCCACTTCCAGCGCGCTGCGCAGGTGGCCGATGTGCACGGGGTCGAAGGTGCCGCCTAGAATGCCGATGCGCCGGACTACCTGGGCCTTGCTCAACTCAGCAGGACCCCTGGCCGCGCAGCTGGCCGTCGCCGATCACCACGTACTTCTCGCAGGTCAGGCCTTCCAGGCCGACCGGGCCGCGAGCATGCAGCTTGTCGGTGGAAATACCGATTTCCGCGCCGAGACCGTACTCGAAGCCATCGGCAAAGCAGGTCGGGGTGTTCAGCATGACCGAGGCCGAATCGACTTCGGCCATGAATTGGCGGGCCTCACCCTGATGTTCGCTGATGATCGAATCAGTGTGGTGCGAGCCGTAATGGTTGATGTGCTCGATCGCCTGGTCCAGGCCGTCGACGACGCGAATCGACAGGATCGCGTCGAGGTACTCGGTGTGCCAGTCGTCTTCGGTGGCGGGCTTGGCGTCGATGAACGCACGGGTGCGCTCACAGCCACGCAGCTCCACGCCTTTTTCCTGGAAGCGGCGGGCCATTTCCGGCAGGAAGCGCTCGGCAACCTGCTGGTCGACCAGCAGCGTTTCCATCGCGCCGCAGATGCCGTACCGGTAAGTCTTCGCGTTGAAGGCCACGTTCCAGGCCTTGTCCAGGTCAGCATGCTGGCTGACGTAAACGTGGCAGATACCGTCCAGATGCTTGATAACCGGTACGCGGGCGTCGCGGCTGATGCGCTCGATCAGGCCACGGCCACCGCGCGGCACGATGACATCGACGAACTCGGGCATGCTGATCAGCGCGCCCACGGCTTCGCGGTCGGTGGTCTCGACCACTTGCACCACGGCCGCCGGCAAGCCGGCCTCGGCCAGGCCACGCTGGATGCAGGTGGCAATCGCGCGATTGGAGTGGATGGCTTCGGAGCCGCCACGCAGAATGGTCGCGTTACCCGACTTCAGGCACAGGCTGGCGGCATCGATGGTCACATTCGGACGCGATTCGTAGATGATCCCGATCACCCCCAGGGGTGTACGCATCTTGCCGACCTGGATACCCGATGGGCGGTAGCTCATGTCGCGGATGGCGCCGACCGGATCCGGCAGGCTGGCCACCTGGCGCAGGCCGGTGATCATACCGTCGATACGGGCTGGGGTCAGCGCCAGGCGGTCGAGCAGCGCCGGCTCCAGGCCATTGGCGCGGCCAGCGGCCAGGTCCAGTTCGTTGGCGGCAGTGAGCTCGGCTCGTGCCGCGTCCAGCGCATCGGCGGCGGCTTGCAGGGCGCGGTTCTTTTGCGCGGTGCTGGCACGGCCGATCACCCGGGAGGCCTCACGGGCAGCGCGACCCAGGCGGGTCATGTAGTCAAGAACGGACTCAGTCATGGGTTCGGTGTCTTGGCGAAGGGGAAATCGGCTGATTATAACTGCCGCGCAGGTGTACGCCCAGCGGCGGGTGGCGGATGGTAGAAAATGGGGGTTCGCCTGGAGGTGTTTGGCGCCTGTGAGAGCGAGCGCCGCCCACGCGGCGCATCGCGAGCTACGCTCGCTCCTACGTTTGTTTCGGGCCAGTAACGCCTGTGACAGACGCGCGCGCCCCCTTGTTCATGCGACGCGATAGCAAGCCATGCCCCAAGGCGTTCGCGCGCAAATTCCCCAGGAATAATTGGCCCGAAACAAACGTAGGAGCGAGCGCAGCTCGCGATGCGCCGCGCGGGCGGCGCTCGATCTCACAGACACCCAACACCCCAAGGCGAACACCTCCAGCCCCCTACCAATGAAACATATGGATACCAATCAATACCCCTGCAGGTTCAGCCTCCATTAAGCCATTCATTGCTATCATCCCCGCCTCCCCAGCCACGAACTGCCCGCATGCCAGCCCTGCCCGACAGCTTTTTCGACCGTGACGCCCAGACCCTGGCCAAGGCCCTGCTGGGCAAGGTCATCCGCCATCGCCAAGGCAACCTGTGGCTGGCCGCGCGCATCATCGAAACCGAGGCTTACTACCTGACCGACAAAGGCAGCCACGCCTCGCTCGGCTACACCGAAAAGCGCAAGGCACTGTTCCTCGACGGTGGGCACATCTACATGTACTACGCCCGTGGCGGCGATTCGCTGAACTTCAGCGCCCACGGCCCTGGCAACGCGGTGCTGATCAAATCGGCCTACCCTTGGCAGGACGCCCTCTCGGGGCCCGACAGCCTGGCGCAGATGCAACTGAACAACCCCGATGCCAGCGGCAGGCTACGCCCGGATGAGCGCCTGTGTGCCGGGCAGACCCTGCTGTGCCGCGCTCTGGGCCTGAAAGTGCCGCACTGGGACGCCCAGCGCTTCGACACCGGGCGCCTGTACGTGGAGGACTGCGGCAATGCCGTGCCGAAGGTGATCCAGGCCGCCCGCCTGGGCATCCCGCACGGGCGCGACGAACACTTGCCCTACCGCTTCGTCGATGCCGAATACGCCCGTTTCTGCACGCGGAACCCATTACGGCGCGGCCAAGTCGAAGGCCGCGATTTCTTCATTCTCGAACAAGGAAGCTAAACATGGGCGAATGGCTCGACAGCCTGACCGGCTGGCTCAGCGCCAACCCGCAGTGGCTTGGCGTGGCAATTTTCCTGGTGGCCTGCATTGAATGCCTGGCCATCGCCGGCATCATCGTGCCGGGCACCGTGTTGCTGTTCGCCGTTGCGGTGCTGGCCGGCAGCGGCGCCTTCAGCCTGGGCGAAACACTGCTGCTGGGCTTTCTCGGCGGGCTGCTGGGCGATGCCCTGTCGTATACCGTGGGCAAGCACTTCCACCAGAATATTCGGCGCTTGCCCTTGCTCCGCCACCACCCGGAATGGATCGGCAGCGCCGAAACGTACTTCCAGCGCTACGGTATCGCCAGCCTGCTGGTAGGCCGCTTCATCGGCCCGCTACGGCCCATGCTGCCGATGGTCGCCGGCATGTTCGACATGCCGCTGCCGCGCTTCATTGCCGTCAGCCTGGTGGCCGGCGCCGGCTGGTCGGTGGCTTACCTGCTGCCTGGCTGGGCGACTGGCGCGGCCATGCGTCTACCGTTGCCTGAGGGCTTCTGGCTGGACGCCGGCATTATCGCCGGCACCCTGGCGGTGGTGATCGGCCTGAGCCTGAACAGCAGCATCCGCGACCAGCGCCACGGCACCCGCCTGGTCGCGGGGTTGAGTTTCCTCGCCCTGGCTGGGATTTTCCTCGGTTGGCCCTACCTGCACGAATTCGACCAAGGCGTGATGACGCTGGTACAGGAGCACCGCAGCCAGGCCATTGACGGCACTGTGGTGCTGGTCACTCGCCTGGGCGACTTCAAGACCCAGTTCTTCCTCGGTGGCTTGCTGACAGGCTTGCTGCTGCTTGCCCGGCAGTGGCGCCATGCGCTGTTCGCCGGGGGCGCCTTGATGGGTACAGCGCTCGCGAATGGCAGCCTTAAATGGCTGTTCGCCCGCGCCAGGCCCGAAGTACTGACCGACCCGCTGACCAGCTACAGCATGCCCAGCGGCCACAGCTCGGCGTCTTTTGCCTTTTTCCTGGTGATGGCGGTGCTGGCCGGGCGCGGTCAGCCGCCACGCATGCGCCTGACCTGGGTAATGCTGGGCTGCATTCCGGCGCTGGCGATCGCCCTGTCACGGGTATACCTGGGGGCGCACTGGCCAACCGACATTCTCGCCGGGGCCTTGCTGGCGTGCTGCGTGTGCGCGCTCAGCCTGACCTTGGTGCAGCAACAGCAGACGCTACCGGCCTTGCCGCAACGGGTGTGGTGGCTGGTGCTGCCGGCGTGTGTGGCGTTGCTGGCGTTCTTTGCCATGCATGCGTTGCCGCAGGCCTTGCTTAGATACCAATATTGATGCCGCCTGCATTGGCCTTTTCGCAGCACACGCTGCGGGGAGGCCGGCGCAGCCCCTGAAAAACGTCAGGCGAACAGCTCACCCTGAATCCGCTCCAGCAACTTCTGGATTTCCTCCAGCCGCTCTTGCGGCGAGTCAATGCTCAGCAAGTCCAGCTTGTCTTCTTCCATGAACGGCAACAGGTACGCCAGCTGGTTGGCCAGCGCCTGGCGCCCGTCCACCTGGCGCGGCATGTCCAGGGCTTCAACCATCGGATGCTCGCCCAGGGCCACCAGCAGCGCCAGCAGGTCGTCATCCGCCTCGAGCAACGGGCTGTCCGCCTGCTCGAGCAGCCATTGCACCTGCCCTACCAGCAATTGGTCCTTCTGCACCTCGGTGCTGTCCAGGTTGAAGCGCCGCACACCTTCAACGCGTATACCCAGCAGTCCGTTGTCCTGCTGCACGAAGTCGCGGATCACCGCTTCACAACCTATCGAGGCGACCACAGGCGGCGCCTTGCCAACCTGTTCGCCTTCAAGGATGCACACCACCCCGAAACCTTCGCCCTGCTTCATGCAGCGCCCGATCATGTCCAGGTAGCGCGCCTCGAAAATCTGCAAATCGAGGAAGCAGCCCGGAAACAGCACGGTATTGAGCGGAAACAGCGGTAGCGTCATCACAACTCCTCAAGCCACAAGGCTGACCGCCAGCGGCAGGAACACCGCCGTGGCCACGCCCATCAAGCTCATCGCCAGCGCGGCAAAGGCGCCGCATTCGTCACTTTCCTGCAGGGCCACCGAAGTACCCACCGCGTGTGCGGTCACGCCCAGCGACATGCCACGCGCCTCGGGGCTGTGCACGCCAAAGCGGCTCAACAGCGCCGGGCCGAAGATCGCCCCGATCACCCCGGTGATCAGCACGAAAACCGCCGCCAGGGCCGCCACGCCGCCGATCTGCTCGGCCACCAGCATGGCAATGGGCGAAGTCACCGACTTGGGCGCCATGGTCATCAGGATCATGTGCTCGGCGCCGAACCACCAGCCTAGCAGCAGGCAGCACAAGGTGGCGAACAGGCCCCCGACTACCAGCGTAGTAAAGATGGGCCAGAACAATTGGCGAATACGCCGCAGGTTGAGATACAGCGGCACGGCCAGGGCCACGGTGGCAGGCCCAAGCAGGGTGTTCATGATTTCGGTGCTCTTGCGGTATTCGCCGTAGTCGAGGCCGCACACCAGCAGCACGCCGATCACCAGCAGCATCGACACCAGCACCGGCTGCAGGAAGATCCAGCGCGTCTTCTCGTAGGCTGCCAGCACCACCTGGTAGGCCGCCAGGGTAATACCGATACCGAACAAGGGATGATGCACGACCGCACTGAGGGTGCCTTGCCAATCAAGCGTCATGGTTGCTCCTCACCCTTACCCTGGCGATGGATGAGCTTTTGCATCAACACACCGACGAACACCAGGGTTAGCAGACAGGAGATCAGCAAGGCGCCGGCAATCGCCCAGAAATCGGCGGCGATGTCCCTGGCATACACCATCACCCCCACGGCCGGTGGCACCAGCAACAGCGGCAGGTAGCGCAGCAGGCTGCCGGCTGCTTCGTTCAGCGGCTTACCGACTTCGCCACGGGCCATCAGGAAGCACAACAGCAGCAACAGGCCGATGATCGGCCCCGGCAGGAACGGCACCAACAGATGATTGATCGCCGTCCCCAGCAACTGGAACAGCACCAGCCAGGTCAAACCACGCAACAGCATAAGCATCTCCCTCGGGCATGGCCGTCATTATAAGCACGCGGGGCAATAGACCGATATTCGCCGAAAAGCGGGTAACTTGACTGAAGCGGTTCGCCGTGCTGATCTTGCACTTTCGTACCAACTGACAATCGGGAGAGTCCGCGATGCCCTATGTACCGGTTACAGAGCTTTCGCAATACGTTGGTAAGGAGCTGGGGCGCTCGGCTTGGCTGAAGATCGACCAGCAGCGCATCAACCTGTTCGCCGAGGCTACCGGCGACTTCCAGTTCATCCATGTTGACCCGGAAAAGGCAGCAAAAACACCGTTTGGCGGCACCATCGCCCATGGCTTTCTGACCTTGTCCCTGATACCCAAGCTGATCGAAGACATTCTGGTGCTGCCACAAGGCTTGAAGATGGTCGTGAACTACGGGCTGGACAGCGTACGTTTCATCCAGCCAGTGAAGGTGAATAGCCAAGTGCGTTTGAAGGTGGACCTGGCCGAGGTGACGGAGAAAAAGCCGGGGCAGTGGCTGCTAAAGGCGATCGCCACACTGGAGATCGAGGGCGAAGACAAGCCTGCTTATATAGCTGAGTCGCTTTCGCTCTGCTTCGTCTGATGCGACCCTGAATAAATGCTGGAACACGGGGCCGCTTTGCGGCCCGATCGTGACGCAAGGCCGTCCCCACAAGGAGCGAGCCCGGCCTTCTCTACAAACCCCCCGCACTCGCGTAAACTGCCAGCCTTCGCGCAGCCTGGGGCTGCCTTCTGTCGATTTACCAAAGGTGCCCGCCATGCCTTGGCTGCAAGTACGCCTGGCCATCAGCCCGGAACAAGCCGAAACCTACGAAGATGCCCTGCTTGAAGTAGGCGCGGTCTCGGTCACGTTCATGGATGCCGAGGATCAACCGATTTTCGAGCCAGACCTGAACACCACCCCTCTGTGGTCACACACCCACCTGCTGGCCCTGTTCGAAGCCGATGCCGACCCTGAGCAGGTGTTCGCCCACCTGCGCCTGCTGACTGGCACCGCGTTGCCCGAGCACCAGGCCGAGGTGATCGAAGATCAGGACTGGGAGCGCAGCTGGATGGATAACTTCCAGCCGATGCGCTTCGGCCGTCGCCTGTGGATCGTGCCCAGCTGGCACGACGCCCCGGACAAAGCCGCCGTGAACCTGCTGCTGGACCCAGGCCTGGCCTTCGGCACCGGCACCCATCCCACCACCGCACTGTGCCTGGAATGGCTCGATGGCCAGCAGCTCGATGGCACCCAGGTGCTGGACTTCGGCTGCGGCTCGGGCATCCTCGCCATCGCCGCGCTGCTGCTGGGCGCCCGCGAAGCGGTGGGTACCGACATCGACGTGCAGGCCATCGAGGCCTCGCGCGACAACGCCCAGCGCAACGGCATTGCCGACGAGAAGCTGGCGCTGTACCTGCCCGAGCACATGCCGGCCATGCAAGCCGACGTGCTGGTCGCCAACATCCTTGCTGGCCCACTGGTGTCGCTGGCGCCGCAGCTGTCCGGCCTGGTCCGCCCAGGTGGCCTGCTGGCGCTGTCGGGTATCCTCGCCGAGCAGGGTGAAGAAGTGGCTGCCGCCTACGCTGCAGACTTCGACCTGGACCCGATCGTCGTCCGCGATGGCTGGGTACGCATCAGTGGTCGGCGCCGCTAAGCGGGCCTAGAATACTTTCTTGCACAGCTCCCGGATCGCCGCATGACCGACAGTTTCGTCACCCAGTGCCCGCATTGCCAGACCAGCTTTCGCGTCACCCACCACCAGTTGAGCGTGGCGCGTGGCGTGGTGCGTTGCGGCCACTGCCTGCAGGTGTTCAACGCCGCCAAGCAACTGCTGGAGCAAACCCGTGCCAACGCACCTGAGGTGCCGGTAGCGGCGCCGGCACCCGCGGCGCCTGCCGAGCCAGTGCCAGCGCCCGCGGTTACCCCCGAACCTCTGAGCCGCGAGCGCAGCATAACGCCGGACGAAGAGTGGGCCCTCACTGCCCAAGCGCTGGACGCACTGGACCTCGACCAGGAACTGGCTCGCCTGGAGCGGCGCGGCCAACCGGCCCCCGCACGCCCCGTCAACCCGGATAACGGGTTGCAGGCGCGGCGTGACGATCCGCACCCGGACGAGCATGCGCACGAGCACGACCTGTTCGGCACCGCCACCGATGACCCCTTCGAGCCGCCTCCTCCAGCGGAGCCGGCACCGGTACTGCTTGAGCCGCAGCCCGATCCACTGGACCTGCAACCAGAACCCGGGGAGCGCACCGAGCCTACCCTGGGCAGCAACCTCGACCTGGACATCGATGAGGAGCCGCCCGTACACCGCGCAGCCGAAATCGATGACCAGCCCGCATTCAGCGAACCGCTGCGTGCCAGCGATGACGATATGCCGGAAAAAGGCCTGAGCGCCCGCGACGATGAGCCATTGCCGCTGCACCTGTCGGCGCACGATGACGACCCTGTCGAGGCGTTACCCGGCGAACGCCTGGAGCCGGGCCTGACCAGCAAACCCGAGCGCCCGTCGCGCAAGGAGCCGCTGGTCGATGTGGTCGACGACCCGCTGCAGCTGGGCTGGGAAAAGCCCGCACCCAACTGGGGCAAGCGTCTGCTGTGGGGCTTCCTGACCCTGCTGGCCGCTGGCTTGCTGGCATTTCAGTATGTCTGGTTCCACTTCGACGAAATGGCCCGCCAGGACCAGTACCGGCCGATCTTCCAGCAAGTCTGCCCGCTGGTCGGCTGTCAGGTCCCCACCCGCGTCGACATTTCCCGGATCAAGAGCAGCAACCTGGTGGTGCGCAGTCACCCGGACTTCAAAGGTGCCCTGATCGTGGATGCGATCATCTACAACCGAGCGCCGTTCGCCCAGCCGTTCCCGCTGCTGGAGCTGCGCTTCGCCGACCTCAACGGCCAACTGATCGCCAGCCGCCGGTTCAAACCGAGCGAGTACCTGTCGGGGGAACTGGCCGGCCGTGGCGAAATGCCCAGCCAGACACCGATCCACATTGCCCTGGACATCCTTGACCCAGGGCCGAAGGCGGTCAACTACAGCCTGAGCTTCCGCTCGCCGGAATAAACAGCGCGCCCTTCGCCTTTCGGAAGCGGCCTTGCGACCCATCGCGACGCAAGGCCGCGCCCACAGGTGCGCGCCAACCAAAGCAAATGTCATAAGCCGACAACTGTTCAGATTTTATCCAAATCCATCTTTATCCGGTCACCGAGAGCGGGTATCATGCCAACCCTTTTTCGAACTCCAAGATTCGGCCCCACAACAGGGATCACCTATGTCGGCGGTACGCATCGGCCCATACACACTACGCAATAACCTGATCCTTGCGCCCATGGCCGGGGTTACGGACCAGCCTTTCCGTACACTTTGCCAGCGCTTGGGTGCCGGGATGGTGGTGTCGGAAATGGTCAGCAGCGACATGAGCCTGTGGAACAGCCGCAAGTCGAGCCTGCGCCGCATCCATGAAGGTGATCCCGAGCCCCGCTCGGTGCAGATCGCCGGCGGTGATGCGCAGATGATGGCTGCGGCGGCACAGGCCAACGTCGAAGCGGGCGCCCAGATCATCGATATCAACATGGGCTGCCCGGCAAAAAAAGTCTGCAACAAAGCGGCGGGCTCTGCTTTATTGAGAGATGAAGCCCTGGTCAGCGAGATCCTCCACGCCGTGGTCGGCGCTGTGGATGTTCCGGTGACCCTGAAGATCCGCACCGGCTGGGACCGGGCGAACAAGAACGGCCTGAACGTGGCAAAGATCGCCGAGCAGGCCGGCATCCAGGCGCTGGCGGTGCATGGCCGCACACGCGCCGACCTGTACACCGGCGAGGCCGAATACGACACCATCGCTGCCATCAAGCAGGCGGTGTCGATCCCGGTTTTTGCCAACGGCGATATCACCTCGCCAGAAAAGGCCCGGGCGGTGCTGGACGCCACCGGCGTCGATGGCCTGCTGATTGGTCGGGCTGCCCAGGGGCGGCCATGGATCTTTCGCGAGATCGAGCATTACCTGCGTACCGGCGAGCACTTGCCGGCACCGCAGCTGGACGAAGTGGAACGCATCCTGCTAGAGCACCTGGCCGCGCTGCATGCCTTCTATGGCGATGTGATGGGCGTACGTATCGCCCGCAAGCACGTTGGCTGGTACCTGGCAACACGACCCGGCGGCAAGGAGTTTCGCTCCCGGTTCAACGCTTTGGAAGACACACAAGCGCAGTGCGCCAACGTTCGCGGTTTTTTCAGCGAGCGTCGACAGAGCCTTGAGACAGAGGACGGACAAGGGGTGGCCGCATGACGATGATGACCGAGAATTTTGTGAGTGGAACAACGCCCGTGAGCGACAACGCCAACCTGAAACAGCACCTGAACACGCCGAGCGAAGAGGGCCAGACCCTTCGCGACAGCGTCGAGAAGGCGCTGCACAACTACTTCGCCCATCTGGAAGGCGCGACCGTCACGGACGTGTACAACCTGGTGCTCTCCGAAGTCGAGGCGCCCCTGCTCGAAAGCGTGATGAACTACGTGAAGGGCAACCAGACCAAGGCCAGCGAGATGCTCGGGCTGAACCGAGGCACCCTGCGCAAGAAGCTCAAGCAGTACGACTTGTTGTAAGCCAGAATCCCAACCAGAAAAGGCGGCTCCCTGAACAGAGGCGCCTTTTTTGCTGACTCCACCGCGTTATTGGAATCCGAAATGACCGACCAGACTACCCGCCTGCCAGTCCGCCGCGCCCTGATCAGCGTCTCCGACAAGACCGGTATCCTCGAATTCGCCCGTGAGCTGCAGCAGCTCGGTGTCGAGATCCTGTCCACCGGCGGCACCTATAAGCTGCTCAAGGACAACGGCGTGAACGCGGTGGAAGTGGCCGACTACACCGGCTTCGCCGAAATGATGGATGGCCGGGTCAAGACCCTGCACCCGAAGATCCACGGTGGCATCCTCGGCCGTCGTGGTACCGACGACGCCATCATGAACGAGCACGGCATCAAGCCGATCGACCTGGTGGCGGTCAACCTGTACCCGTTCGAAGCCACCATTTCCAAGCCTGGCTGTGACCTGCCGACCGCCATCGAGAACATCGACATCGGCGGCCCGACCATGGTCCGCTCGGCCGCCAAGAACCACAAGGACGTGGCCATCGTGGTCAACGCCAGCGACTACGCCGGCATCGTCGAAGGCCTCAAGGCCGGCGGCCTGACCTATGCCCAGCGCTTCGACCTGATGCTCAAGGCCTTCGAGCACACTGCTGCCTACGACGGCATGATCGCCAACTACATGGGCACCATCGACCAGGCCAAGGATAACCTCAGCACCGAGGCGCGCAGCGAATTCCCGCGCACCTTCAACAGCCAGTTCGTCAAGGCCCAGGAAATGCGCTACGGCGAGAACCCGCACCAAAGCGCGGCGTTCTATGTCGAAGCCAAGAAAGGCGAAGCGAGCATCTCCACCGCCGTGCAGCTGCAGGGCAAGGAACTGTCGTTCAACAATGTGGCCGACACCGACGCCGCACTGGAGTGCGTGAAGAGCTTCGTCAAGCCGGCCTGCGTCATCGTCAAGCACGCCAACCCGTGCGGCGTGGCCGTTGTGCCTGAAGACGAAGGCGGCATCCGCAAGGCCTACGACCTGGCCTACGCTACCGACACCGAGTCGGCATTCGGCGGCATCATCGCCTTCAACCGCGAGCTGGACGGTGAAACCGCCAAAGCCATCGTCGAGCGCCAGTTCGTCGAAGTGATCATCGCCCCGAAAATCTCCCAGGCTGCCCGCGACGTGGTGGCTGCCAAGCAGAACGTACGCCTGCTGGAATGCGGCGAGTGGCCAGCCGAGCGCGCTGCCGGGTGGGACTTCAAGCGCGTCAATGGTGGCCTGCTGGTGCAGAGCCGTGATATCGGCATGATCACCGCCGATGACCTGAAAATCGTTACCAAGCGCGCCCCGACCGAGCAAGAAATCCACGACTTGGTGTTCGCCTGGAAGGTGGCCAAGTTCGTCAAGTCCAACGCCATTGTCTACGCCAAGCAGCGCCAGACCATCGGCGTCGGCGCCGGCCAGATGAGCCGCGTCAACTCCGCCCGCATCGCTGCAATCAAGGCTGAGCACGCTGGCCTGCAGGTACAAGGCGCGGTCATGGCTTCGGACGCGTTCTTCCCGTTCCGTGATGGTATCGACAATGCGGCTAAAGTGGGTATCAGCGCCGTGATCCAGCCGGGTGGCTCGATGCGCGATGCAGAGGTGATTGCTGCCGCTGATGAAGCTGGCATCGCCATGGTGTTCACCGGTATGCGTCACTTCCGCCACTAATTACGCGGATCCCGAGGCGAGTCGAGATCCTGTGGGAGCGGCGCCAGCTTCGGGATCACCTGAATCGAGGTTTTGACATGAAAGTTTTGATCATCGGCAGCGGTGGCCGCGAGCACGCCCTGGCCTGGAAAGTCGCCCAGGACCCACGCGTCGAGAAAGTCTTCGTTGCCCCCGGCAACGCTGGCACCGCCACTGAAGCCAAGTGCGAGAACGTCGCCATCGACGTTTGCGCCCTGGAGCAACTGGCCGACTTCGCCGAGAAAAACGTCGACCTGACCATCGTTGGCCCGGAAGCCCCGCTGGTCATCGGTGTGGTCGACCTGTTCCGCAGCCGCGGCCTGGACTGCTTCGGCCCAACCAAGGGTGCGGCCCAGCTGGAAGGCTCCAAGGCCTTCACCAAGGACTTCCTGGCACGTCACAAGATCCCGACTGCCGACTACCAGAACTTCACTGAGATCGAGCCAGCCCTGGCCTACCTGCAGGAAAAGGGCGCGCCGATCGTGATCAAGGCCGACGGCCTGGCTGCGGGCAAGGGCGTAATCGTCGCCATGACCCAGGAAGAAGCCGAAGCCGCCGTGCGTGACATGCTGGCCGGTAACGCCTTCGGTGAAGCCGGTTCGCGTGTTGTGATCGAAGAGTTCCTCGACGGCGAGGAAGCCAGCTTCATCGTCATGGTCGACGGCCACAACGTGCTGCCCATGGCCACCAGCCAGGACCACAAGCGTGTCGGCGACCAGGACACCGGCCCGAACACCGGCGGCATGGGTGCCTACTCCCCTGCCCCGGTGGTTACCGCCGAGGTGCACCAGCGCGTGATGGACCAGGTGATCTGGCCGACCGTGCGCGGGATGGCCGAAGAAGGCAACGTCTACACGGGCTTCCTCTATGCTGGCCTGATGATCGACAAGGCGGGCAACCCCAAGGTCATCGAGTTCAACTGCCGCTTCGGCGACCCGGAAACCCAGCCAGTCATGCTGCGCCTGGAGTCGAGCCTGGTACTGCTGGTCGAGGCCGCTTTCGCCAAGGCGCTGGACAAGGTCGAAGCCCAGTGGGACCCACGCCCGAGCCTGGGTGTGGTGCTGGCAGCGGGCGGCTACCCCGGCGACTACGCCAAGGGCGACCTGATCAGCGGCCTGGACGCTGCTGCGCAGATCGAAGGCAAGGTATTCCACGCCGGTACTACGCTCAAGGATGGCCAGGTGGCTACCAACGGCGGCCGCGTACTGTGTGCCACTGCCATGGGCAGCACCGTTGCCGACGCGCAGCAGCAAGCATACCGCCTGGCCAAGGAAGTAAGCTGGAGCGGTAGCTTCTACCGTTCCGACATCGGCTACCGGGCCATCGCCCGCGAGCGCGGTGAGCACCAGCAGTAAGTACTGCCGGAGCGCCGTGGCGCCTTGCGCACACGGCATCCGGCTGGTCGACAGGGCCCGGTTTGGGCCTTGCCTTCGACTTGGCGCGCCGCGCATAGTTAGTACCCGGCACATCGGCTAAGAAGGGATTTCGTAGTGCGTCGGCTTCGGATTGCCTCAGCTCTTATCGTCAGCTTGCTGACCCTGCTCTGCATGTTCCCGGCTATGGCCGAACAGGACGGAGGCTGGACCGTTCTGCTCGACGAACAGGCCAACCTGCAACTGAGCGACGTACGCTCCGAGCGCTACCGCAACCAGTTCAGCCCACTGGTGTTAGCCGAGCTGGATGCAGCGCCTGCGGAACAGGCCTTGTGGCTGCACTACCGCCTGCCCCCTGGCGACCAGGAGCAATTGCTGCGGGTGTTTGCCCCCGACCTTTCTGGCCTGGACCTCTACGCCCTCGAAGGCGACCATCTTCTGCGTCAGCTGCACCACGGCCGCCAGGCCGGCAATGCCAGCCCGACCCTGCGTGGCAGCGATCATGTACTGTCACTTCCCAACAGCAAGCAACCGCTGGACATCTATCTGCGCCTGGTCTCAGAGCACCAACTGCGCCCGGCCATCAGCCTGGAGCCAGCGGCCGAGGCCGCCTCCGATCAAGGCCAGCCGCTGCTGTTCGGCATGCTGTTCGGTGGTTTGGTGATGCTGATCATGCACAACCTGATCCGCTTCCTTTACAGCCGCTCCAGTACCACCTTGATCCTGGCGCTGTACCACGGCCTGATGCTGCTCAGCGGCCTGATCCTGCTGAACCTCAGTGGCCCCTGGTGGCATGTATGGCACAGTGCGCAAACGCCCGCTGCCTACCTGACACTGGTGCTGGCCGGTCTGGCGGGGCTGTATTTCACCCAGCATTTCTTCTCGCCGTGCAACTCGCCACGGCTGAACCGCCTGCTGCAAGGGGAAATGCTGATTGTCGGGGTCAGCGGCCTGGTGCTGCTGTTCGTCGATACCCTGCCCCTCAACCTCATGACCTACGCCCTGATGGCGCTGGGCAGCGTGAGCATGCTGCTGGTCAGCAGCTATCACTGGTACAAAGGCTATGCACCCGCGCGCCTGTTCAGCCTGGCCATGGTGGTGTTCAACCTGGGCGGGCTTGTGCTGCTCCCGGCACTGCTGGGCCTGACCCGCACTGCGACGCCGTGGCTGCTGTGTATCCTGCTGGGCCTGACCGTGGTCAGTGGCCTGCTGCTCAACCTGGCCGTCAGCGAGCGCCTGCGGCGCATGAGCGAAGAGCGTTTCAGCGCCAGCCGTGCGCTGGCCGCCAGCGATGCCGAAATCAACGCCAAGGCCGAGTTCCTGGCCAAGATCAGCCACGAAATCCGTACCCCGATGAACGGGGTGCTGGGCATGACCGAGCTGTTGCTGGGCACGCCGCTGTCGGTGAAGCAACGCGACTACGTGCAGACCATTCACAGCGCCGGCAACGAGCTACTCACGCTGATCAACGAAATTCTCGACATTTCCAAGCTGGAGTCCCGGCAGATCGAGCTGGATGACGTGCAGTTCGACCTCAATGCGCTGATCGAGGACTGCCTGAACATCTTCCGCGCCAAGGCCGAGCAGCAAAACATCGAACTGATCAGCTTCACCCAGCCGCAAGTACCGCGGGTGATCAGCGGCGACCCGACGCGTCTGCGCCAGGCCTTGTCGAGCCTGCTGGAAAACGCGCTTAAAAACACCGATCAGGGGGAGATCCTGCTGGTGGTGGCGCTGGACCAACGCGGCGAGGTGCCGCGCCTGCGCATTGCCGTGCAGGACAGCGGCGAGCCATTGCCTGCCGCCGACCGCGAAGCGCTGCTGCAGGCCGAGCTGCACAGCCACCACTTCCTCTCCAGCAACAAGCTGGGCGGCCACCTTGGGCTGGTCATCGCCAAGCAGCTGATCGGCCTGATGCAGGGTGAGTTCGGCATCAAGAGCAGCACCGGGATGGGCAATACCCTGTGGCTGACCTTGCCGCTGGACCCGTCGCGCCTCGAACAGCCCCCGGCCGACCTGGACGGCCCGCTGCGCGATGCCCGCGTGCTGGTGGTGGACGACAACGAGACCTGCCGCAAGGTGCTGGTCCAGCAGTGCAGCGCCTGGGGCATGAATGTCAGCGCAGTGCCGTCAGGCAAGGAAGCCTTGGCCCTGCTGCGCACCAAGGCGCACCTGCGCGACTACTTCGATGCCGTGCTGCTGGACCAGAACATGCCCGGCATGACAGGCATGCAACTGGCCGCCAAGATCAAGGAAGACCCCAGCCTGAACCATGACATCCTGGTAGTGATGCTCACCGGTATAAGCAACGCGCCCAGCAAGGTCATCGCGCGTAACGCAGGGGTCAAGCGGATACTCGCCAAGCCGGTAGCCGGCTATACGCTGAAAACCACCTTGGCCGAAGAACTGGCCCAGCGCGGCCGTGAGCAGGCGGTGCCTGCGAGCCCGCCCGGCATCCCCCAGGCACTGGACCTGCCCGGTGACTTCCGCGTGCTGGTCGCCGAAGACAACAGCATCTCGACCAAGGTGATTCGCGGCATGCTCGGCAAGCTCAACCTTGAGCCCGACACCGCCAGCAATGGCGAAGAAGCCTTGCAGGCGATGCAGGCACGCCGTTACGACCTGGTGTTGATGGACTGTGAAATGCCTGTTCTGGATGGTTTCTCGGCCACCCAGCAATTACGTGCCTGGGAGGCGGCCAACCAGCGCCAGCGTACCCCCGTGGTGGCACTGACTGCGCACATTCTTGCCGAACACAAGGAGCGCGCGCGCCTGGCCGGCATGGATGGGCACATGGCCAAACCGGTGGAATTGTCGCAATTGCGGGAGCTGATTCAGTACTGGGCCAATCACCGCGAAGCCACGGCTGACCCGGTGCATACTTCCTGATCTGCCGGCACAGGATGGCAACAGCATCTGCTGATAAACTCTGCCCAGCCATCACTGCCTGGACTACCCCCCATGCTCCATGAGTTGTTCAGCGTCTACCTGAAAATGCTCGTGCTCTACAGCCCGTTCTTCGTGCTGTCGTGCTTCATCAGCCTGACTCGTGGCCACTCCAGCAAGGAGCGCAAGCAACTGGCCTGGAAAGTGGCCTTCGCAGCGCTCATCGCCAGCGTGCTGCTGTACCTGTTCGGGCGGGCGATATTCGGCATTTTCGGCATTACCGCCGATGCGTTTCGTATCGGCGCAGGCAGCGTGCTGTTCATTTCCGCACTGGGCATGGCCCAAGGCAGACCCGCCGTCCAGGCCGACAACGTGCAACAGGACGTCACCCATCGTGCCACTGACCATCCCGCTCACCGTCGGGCCTGGCACCATCGGTGCCTTGCTGGTGATGGGGGTAAGCCAACCACACTGGGACGACAAACTGCTGGCCATTGTCAGCATCGCCCTGGCCAGCTTTACCGTGGGCCTGGTGTTGTATCTCTCCCACGGTATCGAGCGGCTGCTCGGTGACCAGGGCTTGCAGATTGTCAGCCGGCTAATGGGGCTGTTCGTCTGCGCCCTGGCCGCGCAGATCATCTTCACCGGGATCCGCGGCTACCTGTTGCCCTGACTCACGGGCCGGGTGCTTTACAGTTGCAGGTCGTGTATGGCCTTGCCGTTTTGCTTGTCGACGCTGGCCTGTGCCCGCTTGCGGTAGTCCTCACGGAAGCCCTGCAAGTTGAAGTGGACCACTTCGACACGGATTTCCTCGAGCTTCACTTCCTTGGACGACTGGAGGAACAGAAAATCTTTCACGGTTTTCTTCATCGACATTTGCATATGAACCATCACCATGTCGATAAAGCCGCTGGACTGCTGAGCGCATGGAATCAACTGAAAACGCGCGATACCTTTGGAAGCAGCCGTGCTTTCAAAGGCGCTCAATGCCCGGGTGTCCTTGCGTAACGCCTGTACAGAGGATTCCGCAGTCTGGTAGTGATTGGCTGAGCCTTTCTCACGAACCTTCGCAAGGGCCTGCTCCGCAATACTGGCCTTGTTAGGCCCCGGCCGAACCGACGTAGGCGCGAGTTTGCCGTCGAACCCCAGAAACGCGAAGTTCCGCCAGTAGTTCCTGAACCAGTCCGCCTCGAGGCCTTCGTTGAAATCCCCCCATGCTACCTGCTGGGCAAATGCGTTGGCCAACAGGATGTCCTGACGGGCTTCCCGACTCACGCCTGGCAAAAACGATATCAGGCTGCTGTGGACGAGTTTGCCACTGGCAACTTTTTGATTGAATTCACTCATGTTCTACTCCCAAAGCAACGACAGGTTTGATCTGGCTGCGGTATTGCAGTTGCTTGACTTTGATAGAATCATGCAGACCCGCACTTATCGAATGAATCACCTTTTCATCGGTTTGATAGTGGGCATCGAACTGCTGGGTAGACTGGTCGCTTGCAAGTGTTAGCGGCTGCCTCAGCCAATCTCCAGTCAATGCCCCTGCAGTACTGAAGCCCAGTTCGGTACTGATGATGCTCGAGTCGGCCAATATCAAGCGCAACTCAATACGCACATGGCTCATGCCTTTATCATCTGGCGGCCGAATGCACTCCCCTGCCAACAACTGCTCGATGGCGCCGTCTGACTGGGCCGGGTATGCGTCAAGGCATTGGGCTAATGGCTCACGCAGGGTGCTGGGCACGCCTGTCAGGAGGTTGGCCCGCAAGATCTGCCAAGGCTCGCAGGCCGTTGCGTTTTTCTCGGCAACAGGGCGGGACTGCATGTTGACGATCGTGCAGCCGAAATTGCTCTGCACTCGCAGATAATTTCTATGCCATTCATCATCCTGAATAGCGTGTCCCTTGTTAGCGGTCAGGTAGGCTGCCAGCTGGATATTCAGTAATGTCTCTGCCCGTGAAACACTGACGGTATCATCAATGAATACCAGGCTATTGCCGTTTAACCACAGTGTGTAGTTGGCTTGCATCTGCATGCCCTCCAGGCCTGCCGAAAACATATCGGCAGGCCAGCTTTCTAATTAAATATCCAGGGCCAGCAGAACTTCCAAGGCACTGGCGTCAAGTTTGCCTTCAACCGCGCTGCGCAGCTTTTCGTACTGACGAGCATCGAACTCCAACACCGCACCACAGGCAAAGTTGGTCGTACCACTGCTGTCCCATTTGGCCAGCAGATAGTTAGCAGTTTTGTCGGGTTTGGCGTCGGTCTGAATCGCACTGACAGCCATGGCCATATTGCCCTCGCTCGAGTATTCGCATCGGTTGAGGCTCACCTCGGTTCGGTCATTTTCCGAAGTGGTACGGCCAAGCAATTCAACGTTGTTGGCACTGGCGGCCAATGCGCTGACAACCGTTTTCCCAAGGCCCTCCAGTGCAGTTGCCAAATCGCCTGTGAAAGCGCCATAGGCCGTCTGCAGGCCCTTGCCCAGCAGGTTGCTGATTTCGAGGCGCTGATTGCTCTCTGTGACCTTCAATACGTCGACGTTGGTCGGCGACCAGCCCATCTTGGACATAACGAAAATGTAGTGGGCGAACCAGACCCGAGGATCGTTGATGGCGTTGTACAGCTTATTGGCACTTTGTGTTGCCAGGGCATGGCAAGCCTTTGCAGCATCGAGGTTTTCTTGGCTCATCCCCTCGGGGAAGACAAACAGGTTCTTGTCCGGCAGCACCTCAAGTTTCATCTTCTGGTGGTCAGTAGTCATATGAAAGGTCTCCAAGTAGGGTTACGGTTGAAGCCTGATGGCTCCAGCCGCAAACCTACCTGTGACCTTTGCAGGAAACTGCCACGAAGCAGTTCCTCACCCGCCTAGTCTGCCGCCGCTTATGGCTTTGCACCGTACCAGCGTGGGGTGTAGACCCAGACCCCGCCAGCCAAGCGATCGAACGTGCAGGTGGTGGAAGACCCAACCAGCACCATGGTGCGCATGTCGACCATTTCTGGCAGCAATTCGGCCAATGTGACTACCTTCAGCGTCTGCCCCGGCCTACCGATGTCACGGCCAAGGACTACAGGCGTGTTCTCGTCACGATGACGGCGGACCACTTCGAGCGCCACACCGAGCTGATGCGGCCTGGATTTGGAAATCGGGTTGTAGAACGCCAATACCAGGTCGGCCTGCGCGGCCAGGTCCAAACGCTTTTCAATGATCGACCAAGGCTTGAGGTTGTCCGACAGCGACATCACGCAGAAGTCATGCCCCAGCGGCGCGCCTGCCTGGGCAGCGGTTGCCAGCGAAGCCGATACGCCCGGCAAGATCTCGAGGTCGACGCGATGCCAGGCGGGGTCGCTGGATTCGTGCAACGCCTCCAGCACCGCCGCCGCCATGGCGAACACGCCTGGGTCACCTGACGACACCACCACCACCGAGCGGCCTTGCGCTGCCAGCTCGAAAGCATGCCGGGCACGCTGCATCTCTTCACGGTTGTCGGTGCAGTGCATGACTTGGTCGTCACGGAACGGGCCGGCCATCCGCACATAGGTTTCGTAACCGAGCACATCCTGGGCCCGCGCCAGCTCGGCCTTGACCGCCGGCACCATCAGTTCGGCAGCGCCGGGGCCCAGGCCGATGACAGCCAGGCGACCACGACGGCGACCAACCTCTGCCACCTCGACCGGGGCAGGCGCCAACGCAATGACCGCGTCTGCCTGTTCGACCAATTGGGCATCTGGCAAAGCCGCCGCCACCATGCTGGCCACATCGGCTGGCTTGGCAGCGAAGCGCAGGGCAACACCCAAGGCCTGGGCCGCTTCGTGCAAGGCGACGTCAGCCATGGCTTGCTCGTCAGCCAATATACAAGCCACCGACGGCTCGGCGATGCCGGCCTGCTGCAACGCTGCACGAATACTGTGCAGATTACCGCCCGCAACCCCCACAACCACCGAGCGCGGGTGGATGAGCAGCTCGTCGCGGCTGGCCGGACGCGCCTGATAGCCCACGTGGATAGTGCGCCGGGCCGCTTCGCTGGCGGGCAACTGCGCGTGCTGCAGCCAAGGCGCGTCACCTTCGATACGCACCGACTCGCCCGCCAGCAGGTCGGAGACAAAGCGCTTGCCTTGCTCGATATCCGCCAAGGCATAGCCTTGCGGCGGGTTCAACAGGCAGGTGCCAAAGCGCAGCTCGCCACTGGTGGTGATGGCGGCGGCAACGCCCAATGCTTCGGCAATTTCACGCGCCATCACGTTCACCCCGCCCAGGCCACCGAGCAATGGCACCACTGCGCTGCCATCCTCGGCCACGGCCAGTACCGGCGGCTCGCTGCCCTTCTCGCTGAGCAGGCTGGCGAGGCTGCGGATGATGATACCGGCGGCGCACAGGGCGATGATGGGCGTGTTTTGCTGGTACAGCCCACGCAAGGTATCGCCGAACGCACTGTAATAGCAGTCGGCACCCTCGACACGGCCTTCCAGGCCATGGATCGACGCCTGTGGATAACACTGCTGGATACGCTGCGCGGTGGCCAGGCTGCCGGGGCCAAGAACGACGATTGCCGGCGCCTTGTGCATGTTCAGCCCTGCCATTTTTCCCCCGGCACGATGATCAGCGAGAAGTACGGCGACGACTGCGGGTCGACCTGGTCCAGCGGTACGATCTTCTGGTTGGCCATGGTGGCCCGTTCCACGTACAGCGCACGCCCGTCCAGACCCAGTTCGGCCAGCACCTCGCGCACCTTGGGGAAGTTGCGGCCGAGTTTCATGATCACCGCCGCGTCGGCATCGGCCAGGCGGCGCTTGAGCTCTTCGGCCGGCAACACGCCCGACAGCACCGACAGGCTTTGGTTGCGGTACACCAGCGGTGCGCCCAACACCGAAGCGCCACCCAGCATCGAGCAGACGCCAGGGATCACTTCGGCCTCGTAGCGTTGCGCCAGCCGGTCGTGCAGGTACATGTAGGAGCCGTAGAAGAACGGGTCGCCTTCGCAGATCACCGCCACGTCACGACCGGCATCCAGGTGCTCTGCCACCTGCACGCTGGCTTCGTCGTAGAAGTCGCTGATCACCTGCTCATAGGACAGAGGCGCCGGCAGGGCCTCGGTGGTCACCGGGTAGACCAGCGGCAGCAAGGTCTGCTCGGGCTGCAGGTGCGCCTCGATGATGCCGAAGGCATTGCCACGCTTGCCCTTGGCCACGAAGTAGCCGACCACCGGCGCCTCGCGCAGCAAGCGCAGGGCCTTGAGGGTAATCAGTTCAGGGTCGCCCGGGCCCACGCCAAGGCCCAGCAGTCGTCCACGCGGCGCCATCACTCCACCTCCGTGGCCAGGGCGTTGACCGCAGCGGCGGCCATCGCGCTGCCGCCCAGACGGCCTTGCATGATCACGAACGGCACACCACGGCTGTCGGCGGCGAGCATGGCCTTGGACTCGGCCGCGCCGACGAAACCGACCGGGAAACCCAGGATCAGCGCCGGCTTGGGGGCACCGGCATCGAGCATTTCCAGCAGGTAGAACAACGCGGTCGGAGCGTTGCCGATCACCACCACGCTGCCTTCCAGGTACGGGCGCCACAGCTCCAGAGCGACTGCGGAACGGGTGTTGCCGGCGTCCTTGGCCAGGCCGGGCACGCTGGGGTCACGCAGGGTGCAGATGACCTGGTTGTCTGCTGGCAGGCGGGCACGGGTGATGCCTTCGGCAACCATGTGCGCATCGCACAGGATCGGCGCACCATTGAGCAATGCCTCGCGCCCGGCCCGGCCGGCGCCGTCGGAGAACTGCAAACCCTCGATGGCATCGACCATGCCACAGGCGTGGATCACCCGTACGGCAAGCTTTTCGAGGTCTGCGGGGATCCGCTCGAGTCGGGCTTCCTCACGGATGATCCGGAAGGAATTGCGATAGATCTCCTGACCATCGCGGATGTAGTCAATCATTGAGGTGCTCCGTCGGCAGGTCGAGCATGGCGCCTGCTTCATTCAAGGTAAGGTCGGTGCCGCGCAGGGCACCAAAGCCCGGCTGGCGCGCGTCACGCAGGTACAGGTCATAACGGCCCGGGGAGCGGGCCAGCAGGGTGGCCGGGGCCACATGGGCCACGGCACAGGAACGGGGGCAGCCGGTGAGGTGCACGCTGGCAGGGGCACCGGGGCCCAGCAGTGCGGCCAGGGTGACTGCGTCGGCCTTGGTCTCGCCCAGCGCCTTGGCGCAACCGCTGCTGCCGGTGCAGGCGCTGATGCGCGCCAACGGCTCATGGGCATGACACAGCAGTCCGATTGCGGACAATCCGGCCTGGGCCTGGTCGATGTGTTGCGCTTGCAGGTTAGTCAGCACCAGGCTTTGCCAAGGGCTCAGACGCAGGCTGCCATCGCCCAGTTCACGGGCCACCTGTGCCGCACCGCGCAGCATGGCCGGGGTCAGCCGGCCTTGCGGTGGCGCAACCCCAAGGGCCAGGCCATGAGGCTGGGGCAGCTGGCCCAGCCACGAAGCGTGGTGCGGTTCTCGGCGCCAGGCGAGCACGGCAGGATCGCGGCGGATGTCCAGGCCCAGGCCTGCAACGAAATCAGTTGCCGAGCAGACCTCAAGCAACTGACGCATGCGCGACTGTGCCGGTGTCGCCAGTTCGAGGAAGCGCTCCAGCACCGCCCGCACCAGCGCCAGCCCCTGTTCCAGGGGTACGGCGCCAAGCACCGGGCCACCTGAAGGACAACCCGCCAGGCCGAATGCCAGCCAGGGCTGTTGTTCCAGCCGCACGGCCGACAGCCACAGGTCGTGGGGGTGTTCGAGCATGGCCAAGCCTTCGCCGGCATCCAGTTGCACGGCGAACTTGGCTGACAGCTGGTGAAACCGCGGGGTGCCCTCCAACAGCTCGAGGATCTGCCCGGCCAGCGGCCTGGCGTCCAGCAGCATTAGCGGATCATGCCCTGCCAGCGGGCTGAGCATCAGGTTGCGCACATCGTCGCCGGCCGCCTCGCGTGGGCCCAGGCCCGCAGCGAGCAGGGTGTCGACCAAGGCACGGTGCTCGCTACCGATGCCGCGAATCTGCAGGTTGCCACGGTTGGTGGCTTCGATCACGCCGCCGGCGAAGCGCTCGGCTGCCGCGGCCACCGCGTCGGCCTGGTCGGCCAGCAACAGGCCGCCCGGCAGCTTGATACGGCAGATACCGCCGTCACGGGCACTGACGATGCGCCACAACCCCGGGCAGGCCGAGGGACGAGGGATGACAGTGGGGGCTTCGGCCTGGGTCAATGGGGTGTCCGGCAATCTGTGAAAGTGCGCTTGAGTGTAGAAGGCGCGGTATTATGCCTGCTTTGTCCGGCGGCATGAAAAGCCGGTGGTCGAGCATCGTTCGAATTTGAGCCGATTTTTTTGGGGGCGCTGCGCGCCCCCAAAATCTTGAAGAGGTACACATGACACCCTGGCTGACAGTAGTAGGCATCGGCGAAGACGGCTTCAGCGGCCTGGGCAAACAGGCCCGGCGCGCCCTGCTGGGCGCTGTGCGGGTCTTCGGCAGCCCGCGCCAGCTGGCCTTGCTGCCACGTTGCGTAACCGCTGAACAGCTGGCCTGGCCAAGCCCATTCTCGCTGGCCCCGGTGCTGGCCCTGCGTGGCGAACCGGTGTGCGTACTGGCCAGCGGCGACCCGATGTTCCATGGCGTCGGTGCCAGCCTGGCGCGGCAGGTGCCTGTCGCCGAAATGCGTGTGCTGTCGATGCCCTCCTCCTGCGCCCTGGCCGCTGCCCGCCTGGGCTGGCCGCTGCAGGACCTGCACGTGGTATCGCTGGTCACCCGACCGCTGGCGATACTCAATGCCCACTTGCACAGCGGCCTGCGTTTGCTGGTGCTGAGCAACGACGGTGATAGCCCGGCAGCCATTGCCACGCTGCTGCGTGAACGTGGCTTCGGGCCCAGCCGCCTGAGCGTGTTCGAGCACCTGGGTGGTGAAGCCGAACGCAAGCTGTGCGGCACCGCCCAGGACTGGCAGCACGCCGACATCGCCGCACTCAACCTGGTCGCCATCGAATGCCTGGCCGCGCCCGACGCCCCGCGCCAGCATCGCTTGGCCGGGCTGCCAGACAACGCCTTCCGCCATGACGGCCAGCTGACCAAACGCGATGTCCGCGCCATGACCCTGGCTCGCCTGGCGCCGCAGCCGGGCGAACTGTTGTGGGACGTGGGCGCAGGCTGTGGCTCGATCGGCATCGAATGGATGCGCGCCCACCCGGCCTGCCGCGCCCTGGCCATCGAGGCCGACGAAGGCCGCCAGGGTTTCATCGAACACAACCGCGATGCACTCGGTGTACCGGGGCTGCAACTGATCCGCGGCAAGGCGCCAGCAGCGTTGCAAGGCCTGGAACCACCGCATGCCATCTTCATCGGCGGCGGCGTTACCCGTGAAGGTGTGCTCGACCACTGCTGGGCAACGCTTCGCCCTGGCGGCCGCCTGGTGGCCAACGCTGTAACCCTTCAAAGCGAACTGGCCCTGGCGCACTTTCGCGAGCAGCATGGTGGCGAGCTGACCCGCATCCATGTGGCCCATGCCCAGCCGTTGGGGGCGTTCGACACCTGGCGCCAGGCCCTGCCAATCACCCTGCTGGAAGTGGTCAAGCCCGACGATGCGTGAAGAAACCCGCGAACAGCCCGCGCCGCTGCGCAGCGGCCTGACCACCGGCAGCTGCGCCACTGCCACCAGCCTGGCAGCAGCCAAGCTGCTGCTCACCGGGCAGCGTGACGACGCGGTGGCTATCACCCTGCCCAAAGGCAAGGTGGTGCAGATGCGCCTGGAGTTCTGCCGCCTGCTAGGTGAGCGCGCCGAAGCTGGCACCCTCAAGGATGCCGGCGACGACCCCGACGTGACCCATGGTGCCCTGGTCTACAGCCAGGTGCGCCTGCTGAGCGAGCCGGGCATCCGCTTTGTCGCTGGCAGCGGCGTGGGCACCGTGACCCGCCCGGGCCTGGTGCTGGCGGTAGGTGAGCCTGCCATCAACCCGGTACCACGGCGTATGATCGGCGAGCACTTGCAGCGCCTGGCCGATGAGTGCGGCCATCCCGGCGGCTTCGAGGTCACGGTCAGTGTCCAGGGTGGCGAACAGTTGGCGCTGAAGACCATGAACCCGCGCCTGGGTATCCTCGGCGGGCTGTCGATCCTCGGCACCAGCGGTATCGTGCGGCCGTTTTCCTGCGCTGCTTACATCGCTTCGATCCACCAGGGCATCGACGTGGCCCACACCAACGGCTACACACACATCGCCGCATGCACCGGCAATGCCAGCGAGGACACCATGCGCCGGGTCTACGGCCTGCCGGAAATCGCCTTGATCGAAATGGGCGACTTTGTCGGCGCGGTGCTCAAGCACCTGCGCAAGGTACCCGTACCCCGCCTGACGCTGTGTGGTGGTTTCGGCAAAATCAGCAAGCTGGCTGCCGGGCACATGGACCTGCATAGCCGCCACTCCAGCATCGACCTGCCGCAACTGGCCGGCTGGGCCGCAGACATCGGTGCGGACGCAGCGCTGCAGGCCGCCATCATTGGTGCCAACACCAGCCAGCAGGCGCTCGCGTTGGCCCATGCGGCCGGCATTGCCCTGGGTGATGCGGTATGTACTCATGCCTTGGCCTTCGCCCGCAGCGTGGTGCCGACGCAAGTACAGGTGGAAGTGTTCGCCATCGACCGCCAGGGCGGCATCGTCGGCAAGGCGGGCGTGCAATGACTGCCCGTATCCTGCTGCTCGGCGGCATCACCGAAGCCCTCGCCATCGCCCGCCGGCTCGGCCCACAGCATGTCTATAGCCTGGCCGGTGTCGGTCGCGTGCCGCAGGACCTGCAATGCCAGGTACGGGTCGGGGGCTTTGGCGGCGCGGAGGGCTTGGCCAGCTATCTGCGCGAGTCGGGCATCACCCTGCTGATCGATGCCACCCATCCCTATGCCGCGCAAATCAGCCGCAATGCCGCCAGCGCCGCGCACAGTGCCGGCATCCCATGCTGGGCCTTGCGCCGCCCGGCCTGGCAGGCGCAACCGGGGGACGATTGGCGCGAAGTGGAGGATTGGGCTGGGCTGGTCGCAGCACTCAAGCCGTTCCGCCGGCCGCTGTTCACCCTGGGGCGTGAGCCGCTGCAGCATCTGGATGAGATTCCGCCGGAGCAGTTCTGGACCTTGCGGGCGCTGGATGCCTGCCCTGGCAACGAGCGCTGCGAAGTGATCGGTGCGCGGGGGCCGTTTCATATCGCGGATGAACGGGCGCTGTTCCAGCGGCGCAGGATCGATGTGCTGATCAGCAAGAACAGCGGCAGTGTGGCGACCGAGCCCAAGCTGGAGGTGGCCAGGGAGTTGGGGGTGCCGGTGCTGGTCCTCAAGCGCCCGGCTTTGCCAGAGGTGGACCGGGCATTCAACTCGCAGCATGAATTGGCTGTAGCACTCGACCTGCGGTAGCAAATATCGCCAGCACGTTGCCTAACCTACAGCCCTTTCGGACTTTTCCTTCAACCCGGCGAGTGGCCCTGTGCCGCGCCGCTGCCTTAAACTGAGGCTCTCCCCTCTGGAAGGCACTACCCATATGGAAATGCAATGGTGGATCTGGCTGGTGTTCGGCATCGCGCTGACCCTGCTCGAACTGGTCCTGCCGACGTTCTTCATCCTCTGGTTCGGCATCGGTGCCGTGCTGGTCGCGCTCATCGCGCTGGCCGCCCCCAGCCTGCAGCTGGACATGCAGGTGTTGCTGTGGGTCCTGCTGTCGTCGGCCACCACTGTGCTGTGGTTCAAGCTGTTCCGGCGCAAGCAGCCGGATGTGCGCTGGACCGCCGACAGCGTGATCGGCGAAGTCGGCCTGCTGACCGCTGGCGTGTCGGAGTTCCACAAAGGCCGCGTACGTTTCCAGAAGCCGATCCTCGGCAATGAAGAATGGACCTGCATCGCCGACAGCGAAATCGCCGCTGGCGAGCGGGTACGCCTCACCGCCATCGAAGGCAACACCGCCCGCGTCATTCGGGCCTGAACCCGCACTAAAAGGAATTTTGCATCATGACCAGCCTCATCGTCGTTGCCGCCATCGCGGTGTTCGTCCTGATCACCGTATTCAAAGGGGTACGCATCGTGCCCCAGGGCGAGGAATGGATCGTCGAACGCCTGGGCCGCTACAACAGCACCCTCAAGCCGGGCCTGAACATCGTTATCCCGTACATGGACGTGGTCGCCTACCGCCTGCCGACCAAGGACATCATCCTTGATGTGCAGGAGCAGGAAATCATCACCAAGGACAACGCGGTAATCGTCGCCAATGCGCTGTGCTTCGCCAAGGTGGTCGACCCGCAGAAGGCCTCGTATGGCGTCCAGAACTTCTCTTTCGCCGTCACCAGCCTGACCATGACCTCGTTGCGCGCCATCGTTGGTGCCATGGACCTCGATGAGGCGCTGTCCAGCCGCGAGCAGATCAAGGCACGCCTGCGCGAGGCAATGTCGGAGCAGACCGAAGACTGGGGGGTGACCGTGCGCTCGGTGGAAATCCAGGACATCAAGCCTTCGGAGAACATGCAACTGGCCATGGAGCGCCAGGCCGCGGCCGAGCGGGAGCGCAAGGCCGACGTGACCCGTGCCGAAGGGGCCAAACAGGCGGCGATCCTTGAAGCAGAAGCGCGCCTGCAGGCCGCCAGGCTGGATGCCGAGGCGCAGATCAGCCTGGCCGAGGCTTCGGCCCGGGCGATTTCGCTGGTGAAGGAAGCGGTGGGCAACGAGACAGTGCCGGCGATGTACTTGCTGGGCGAGCGTTATGTCGGGGCCATGGAGAACCTGGCGAGCAGCAACAACGCCAAGGTGGTGGTGCTACCGGCAGACCTGCAAGAGACCGTACGCGGGCTGATGGGCCGCAACAAGGCTTGAGCTTGATTTGGCCTTCTTCGCGGGCGTGCCCGCGAAGCAGCAGACACCGGTTCAACTGCCTGCCTGCGTCACTTCACCGCACCCCGCCATTTTTACCTATACTCCGCCTTACAATACCCACCACGATTCCTGACCGGATCTCTCCATGCCCCCACGTCGGCACATAGCCTGGATAGCCTGCCTAGCAGTGCTGTTCAACCTGCTGGCCATGCCGCTGGCCTCAGCCGTGCCCAAGGGCCCGGCCGAGCAGCTGCTGTGGGGGGCTTTCTGTTCCAGCATGGCCAACAAGGCCAAGGTCGATGTCCAGGCCCTGGCCAAGATCGATCTAGGCCCGCAAAGCGACGACAGCGGCGGCATGATGAACTGCTGGTGCTGCTCTGGCGCTGCACCGCTGCTGGCCCTGCCAGTCTACCCGCCGCAGTTGCACAACCCGCCGACACTGATCGCCGGGCTGTTGCAACCACCTGCAGACTCCCACCCCACGCCGCGCCAGCTCTGGCCTGCGTTAAACCCCCGTGCCTCTCCGCTGGCCTGAGTTCTTACGCTGTCTGCCTGAACCTGAACAGAACGGAGATTCACCATGCTCAAGCACGCCCTCGTCATGGCCGCCCTGCTGCTGCCTGGCGCCTTTGCCAATGCCCATGAATACAGCGTGGGTGACCTGCACATTGCCCATCCCTGGTCACTGCAGCTGCCGCCCAACGCCCCCAACGTGGCGGCCTATTTCGTGGTGCACAACAATGGCCAGGCCGATGACCGCCTGCTCAGCGTCGACAGCCCCATCACCGATGATGCGCAATTGCATGAACACGCGATGAGCGCCAGCGGCGCCATGAAGATGCAGCAGGTACCGAGCGTGGCGGTGCCCGCCGGCAAGGACCTGACCTTCGCCCCCAGTGCCTACCACGTGATGCTGATGCAGCCCAAGGACCGCAGCCTGCTCGTTGATGGCAAGCGCTTCCCGTTGACGCTGCACTTCGAAAAAGCCGGCGATGTGACCGTCGAAGTGGCCGTGCAGAAGCAGGCGCCGACGGACCAGCCGCAAGCCCACGAACACGCGCACTGACACCTGCTCACAGGCACTCGCCATGAGCCTGCCGCGCAACAGCACCCGCCGTACCACCCGCCCTGACCGCAGGCGCGCCGGTGGCGGATGGCTGAGCCTGTTCGCCATGTGGATGATCTTCATCGGCCCGCTGATTTCCCAGTCGATGCCGATGGACCACCACGCTGGCATGGGCATGCCGATGGACATGCCGATGACGGCAGCCCATCAGCACGGCGACGCACATCACGGCCACGGCAGCGATGGCCAGTTGCACGTGATGTGGGAAAAATGCGGTTACTGCAGCCTGTTGTTCAATTGCCCGGCCTTGCCCCAGGCCCTGAGCCCGCTAAGCGCCGGCGGCCTTGCCCCCACCAGCCACCTGTTTGCCGCAACGCACCAGGGCCATGCCAGGCAGGCTGTATTCCCCGGTGCGCGCAGCCGCGCCCCACCTTCCTCGATCAGCGTCTGAAAGCACATTTTGCGCACGGAGCCAGGAGGCTTCGCGCTGACTCATGACTGATCGACTGGAATCATTATGTCTGGCTGCACCCCTGTTTTTGCCTTGTCCCTGCGTGGGACCATCGCCGCCGTCTGCGGCTCGCTGCTCGCGCCCGTGGCCCTGGCCGCCGACCTTGGCCAAGAAGGCCATGCGCACGACGCACCCGAGCTAAGCCCGACGGTAATCACTGCCGTGGCCCCGAGCTCACCGCTGACGGTGGTCACCAACCCGAAAGACCCACGCCAGCCGGTGCCGGCCAGCGACGGCGCCGACTACCTGAAGACCATCCCCGGCTTCTCGGCGATCCGCGCCGGCGGCACCAACGGCGACCCGGTTCTGCGCGGCATGTTTGGCTCGCGCCTGAACATTCTCACCAATGGCGGCCTGATGCTCGGCGCCTGCCCCAACCGCATGGACGCTCCCACTTCTTACATTTCGCCGGAAACCTACGACCGGCTGACCGTCATCAAAGGCCCGCAAAGCGTAATCTGGGGCCCCGGCGGCTCGGCTGGCACCATCCTCTTCGAACGCGAACCGGAAAAGTTCGGCACCCTCGGCAGCCGGGTCAACGCCAGCCTGCTGGCAGGCTCCAACGGCCGTTTCGACAAGGTGCTGGACGCCGCAGCCGGCAACAGCCAGGCCTATGCGCGCTTCGTCGGTAACCAGTCGCGCTCGGACGACTACCATGACGGCAGCCACGACACCCTGCCATCCCGCTGGGACAAGTGGAACGGCGACGTCGCGCTGGGCTGGACGCCCGACCAGGACACGCTGCTGGAGCTGACCGCCGGCAAAGGCGATGGCGAAGCCCGCTACGCCGGGCGCGGCATGGACGGCTCGCAGTTCAAGCGCGAAAGCCTGGGCCTGCGCTTCGAAAAGTCCAACCTCGGCGAGGTGCTGGACAAGGTCGAGGCCCAGGTCTACTACAACTACGCCGACCACGTGATGGACAACTACAGCCTGCGCACGCCGTCAGGCACCGGCATGATGGCCGGCCCCATGGCCGCCGCAGTCGACCGCCGCACCATGGGCGCGCGTATCAAGGCCACATGGCGCTGGGCTGACGTGCAGCTGATCAGCGGCATCGATGCGCAGACCAACGAACACCGCGCACGCAGTGCCATGGGTATTGACACCTACAAGAACCAGCCTTGGGACAAGGACGCCGACTTCCACAACTACGGTGCATTCGGCGAGCTGACGTGGTACGCCACTGGCACGGATCGGCTGATCACCGGCGCACGGCTGGACCGCGCCTCGGCCAAGGATTTCCGCGATGACAGCGCCACCAACGGCAACACCCGTGCCGACACCCTGCCCAGCGGCTTCCTGCGCTACGAGCACGACTTGGCGGCGCTCCCCGCCACCACCTACATCGGGCTTGGCCATGCTCAACGGTTCCCTGACTACTGGGAGCTGTTCTCCCCGGACCAAGGCCCTGCCGGCTCGGTCAATGCCTTCGACAGCATCAAGCCAGAGAAAACCACCCAGCTCGACTTCGGCATCCAGTACCGCACCGAGCGTCTGGAGGCCTGGGCCTCGGGCTATGTCGGGCAGATCCGCAACTACATCCTGTTCGACTACCGCACCGGCATGATGGGCATGAGCACCTCGCAGGCACAGAACATCGACGCCCGCATCATGGGTGGCGAGCTGGGCGCAGCCTACCAGCTGACGGAAAACTGGAAGGCAGACGCCACGCTGGCCTACGCCTGGGGCAAGAACAGCAGCGACGGCAAGGCACTGCCGCAAATGCCACCGCTGGAAAGCCGCCTGGGCCTGACCTACAGCCGTGACGCATGGAGCGTCGGCGCGCTGTGGCGGCTGGTGGCGGCGCAGAATCGCATCGCCGAAAACCAAGGCAACGTGGTTGGCAAGGACTACGACAAGAGCGCCGGCTTCGGCGTGTTTTCGCTGAACGGCGCCTACAAGGTGAACAGCAACCTCAAGCTCAGCGCAGGGGTCGACAACCTGTTCGACAAAACCTACGCCGAGCACTTGAACCTGGCCGGGAATGCCGGGTTCGGCTACCCGGCAACCGATCCACAGCCGGTCAACGAGCCAGGCAGGACCGTGTGGACCAAGGTCGATTTCAGCTTCTGACAACAACCCGGGCGCATCTTCGGGTGCGCCCATCAGCTGGTCAAACAGGAGGTTCCCATGAGAGGAACACGCATCAGTTTCTATAACCTGGCCTGGCGTTGGCACTTCTATGCGGGGCTGTTCGTGGCCCCGTTCATGATCCTGCTGGCGATCACCGGGATCATCTACCTGTTCAAGCCGCAGCTTGACCCGCTGCTGTACCGCGACCTGATGGTGGTCGAGGCCGGCCACCATCGACAGGGCGCCGACCTGATGCTGGCCGAAGTGCGCCAGGCCTACCCCAAGGGCCATGTCGGCCAGTACCTGCCACCGCTGAACGCCGAGCGCAGCGCGCAGTTCGTGGTGCATGACGGTGGCCGCGAGCTGAATGTGTTCGTCGACCCTTACAGTGGCAAGGTGCTCGGCGAGCAGGACGGCAAGCAGAACCTGCAGGCCATCGCCCGTGCCCTGCATGGCGAGCTGATGGTCGGCACGCTGGGTGACCGCCTGGTGGAACTGGCCGCAGGCTGGGGCATCGTGCTGGTGGTGTCGGGCCTGTACTTGTGGTGGCCACGCGGGCGCAATGGTGCTGGCGTGCTGTGGCCACGGCTATCGGCACGCGGCCGGCTGCTGTGGCGCGACCTGCACGCGGTAACCGGTTTTTGGGGATCGGCCCTGCTGTTGCTGATGCTGCTCAGCGGCATGACCTGGACCGGCCTGTGGGGCAAGCAGTACGCCGATCTGTGGAACCGCTTCCCGGCAGCCATGTGGAACGACGTGCCCAAGTCGGACCAGCAGGCCCGGGAGCTGAACAGTGCGCATCGCCAGACCGTGCCGTGGGCAATGGAAAACACGCCAATGCCGCAGTCCGGCGCGCACGCCGAGCATGCCGGGCACCACACCACTACTGCCATGCCCGCGGCACCGCTGGTGAGCCTGCAGCAGGTCGAGGACATCGCCACCGCGCGGCAGGTCGAGCCAGGCTACAGCGTCACCCTGCCCACCACCGCAGACGGGGTGTTCACCATTGCCGTATTCGCGGACGACCCGCGCAACGACGCTACCCTGCATGTCGACCAGTACACCGGCAAGGTGCTGGCGGATGTGCGCTGGCAGGACTACAGCCCGGTAGCCCGCGCCACCGAGCTGGGGGTGATGCTGCATGAAGGCAAGATGTTCGGGGCGTTCAACCAGATCATCATCCTGCTGGTATGCCTGATGATCATGCTGGGCTCGGTGAGCGGGCTGGTGATGTGGTGGAAGCGCCGGCCCGAGGGTGGCCTGGGTGTGCCGCCGCTGCGTCATGACCTGCCGCGCTGGAAGGCAGCGGTGGGGGTGATGCTGGTGCTAGGGGTGCTGTTCCCGCTGGTAGGGGTATCGATGTTGGTGATGTGGGTGGTGGATAGCCTGGTGGTGAGGCGCCACCGGGAGATGGCCAACGCCTGAGCCTTGCTTTGCCTGAACGGGCCTCGACGCGGGCAAACCCGCTTCTGTAGGCGCGGGCTCGCCCGCGAAGAGGCCCACACAGGGAGACGCTGCTAGCCAAAAGTCGAGTCGATCTGTCGCGCCCTGAACTGGAACGCGCGTGTTAGCCTACCCGGCTACCTCTGACAAGAAGACAGACCTTTACAAGGGAATGCAGCCTATGACGCAAACCTCACCCATAGCGCCAGATGAACCGCATCTGCAACGCAACCTGACCAACCGCCACATTCAGCTGATCGCCATCGGCGGCGCGATCGGCACCGGCCTGTTCATGGGCTCGGGCAAGACCATCAGCCTGGCCGGGCCGTCGATCATCTTCGTCTACATGATCATCGGCTTCATGCTGTTCTTCGTCATGCGCGCCATGGGCGAACTGCTGCTGTCGAACCTCAACTACAAGTCGTTCATCGACTTCTCCGCCGACCTGCTCGGCCCGTGGGCCGGCTACTTCACGGGCTGGACCTACTGGTTCTGCTGGGTGGTCACCGGCATCGCCGATGTGGTCGCCATCGCTGCCTACACGCAATTCTGGTTCCCCGACCTGCCACAGTGGATACCGGCACTGACCTGCGTGGCGCTCCTGCTGTCGTTGAATCTGGTGACGGTGAAAATGTTCGGCGAGCTGGAGTTCTGGTTCGCCCTGGTCAAGATCGTTGCCATCCTCGGCCTGGTCGCCACCGGGCTGTACATGGTCATCACCGGCTTCACCTCGCCCAGCGGGCGCACTGCGCAGCTGGCCAACCTGTGGAATGACGGCGGCATGTTCCCCAACGGCCTGATGGGCTTTTTCGCCGGCTTCCAGATCGCCGTGTTCGCCTTCGTCGGCATCGAGCTGGTGGGTACCACCGCCGCAGAGGCGAAGAACCCGGAACGTACTTTGCCACGGGCGATCAACTCGATCCCGATCCGCATCATCGTGTTCTACGTACTGGCGCTGATCGCGATCATGGCGGTGACCCCATGGCGTGACGTGGTGCCGGGCAAGAGCCCGTTCGTCGAGCTGTTCGTGCTGGCCGGTCTGCCGGCAGCGGCGAGCATCATCAACTTCGTGGTACTGACCTCGGCGGCATCGTCGGCAAACAGCGGCGTGTTCTCCACCAGCCGCATGCTGTACGGGCTGTCGCAGGAAGGCGACGCACCCAAGGCGTTCGAAAAACTGTCGAGCCGCTCGGTACCGGCCAACGGCCTGTTCTTCTCCTGCACCTGCCTGCTGCTGGGGGCAGTGCTGATCTACCTGGTGCCGAACGTGATCGAGGCGTTCAC
The DNA here is from genome assembly GCF_003205205.1 of Pseudomonas sp. LB-090624. GTDB lineage: Bacteria > Pseudomonadota > Gammaproteobacteria > Pseudomonadales > Pseudomonadaceae > Aquipseudomonas. Next base: position 11,196 of record NZ_QJRL01000024.1, on the reverse strand, counting down.
CTTGGTAACCACCGTTTCGGCGGTGCTGTTCATGTTCGTCTGGACGCTGATCCTGCTGTCGTACCTGAAGTACCGCAAGCACCGTGTGGCGCTGCACCAGGCATCGAAATACAAGATGCCGGGCGGGCGCTTCATGTGCTACGTGTGCCTGGTGTTCTTTGCTTTCATCCTGGTGCTGCTGAGCCTGGAAGACGATACCCGCGCGGCACTGGTGGTGACGCCGATCTGGTTTGTGCTGCTTGCGGTGACCTATCAGGGGGTGCGCAGCAAGCGCCATCCGCGCACGGCAGTGCGTAACGGCTGATGGCCCCGGGGCCGCACAGCGGCCCCAATCCTGTGCACGTAAATCCATCAAGCACCAACCTGGATCCAACCAACGCCCCAACACCTCGCACAACCCCTCTATTGCGCGCATCCCGCCGTTAGGCACACCCCTTGCAATGCCTCTCCCCGCTTGGCCAACACCATAAAAAACTCAGCGGAGAGAGCACATGAAGCGTCGCAGTCTGATCAAGGCCTTTACCCTCAGCGCATCGATTGCCGCAATGGGCCTGAGCTGGAGCATCCAGGCCGCCGAGACCATCAAGGTCGGCATCCTGCATTCGCTGTCGGGGACCATGGCCATTTCCGAGACCTCGCTCAAGGACATGGCGCTGATGACCATCGACGAGATCAACGCCAAAGGCGGGGTCAACGGCAAAATGCTCGAACCGGTGGTGGTCGACCCGGCCTCCAACTGGCCGCTGTTCGCGGAAAAGAGCCGCCAGCTGCTGACCCAGGACAAGGTCGCCGTGGTGTTCGGCTGCTGGACCTCGGTGTCACGCAAGTCGGTGCTGCCGGTATTCGAAGAGCTCAACGGCCTGCTGTTCTACCCGGTGCAATACGAGGGTGAGGAGATGTCGCCGAACGTGTTCTACACCGGCGCCGCGCCTAACCAGCAGGCCATCCCGGCGGTGGAATACCTGATGAGCGAAGACGGCGGCAGCGCCAAGCGCTTCTTCCTGCTGGGTACCGATTACGTCTACCCGCGCACCACCAACAAGATCCTGCGCGCGTTCCTGCACAGCAAGGGCGTGGCCGACAAGGACATCGAGGAGGTGTACACCCCGTTCGGCCACGCCGATTACCAGACCATCGTCGCCAACATCAAGAAGTTCTCCGCTGGCGGCAAGACTGCAGTCATCTCCACGGTCAATGGCGACTCGAACGTGCCGTTCTACAAGGAGCTGGCCAACCAGGGCCTGAAGGCCACCGACGTGCCCGTGGTGGCCTTCTCGGTGGGCGAAGAAGAACTGCGTGGCATCGACACCAAGCCGCTGGTGGGCCACCTGGCCGCATGGAACTACTTCGAGTCCGTGGATAACCCGGTCAACCAGAAGTTCGTCGCCGACTGGAAAGCCTACGCCAAGGCCAAGGGTCTGCCGGGCGCCGACAAGGCAGTGACCAACGACCCGATGGAAGCCACCTACGTGGGCATCCACATGTGGGCCCAGGCTGTCGAGAAAGCCAAGTCCACCGACGTTGACAAGGTCCGCGAAGCACTGGCCGGGCAGAGCTTCAAGGCGCCGTCGGGCTTCACCCTGACCATGGACAAGACCAACCACCACCTGCACAAACCGGTGATGATCGGCGAAATCCAGGATGACGGGCAGTTCAGCGTGGTGTGGGAAACCGAGCAGCCGCTGCGGGCGCAACCATGGAGCCCGTTCATTCCGGGCAACGACAAGCGTCCGGACTATGCGGTGAAAGGTAACTGAGTGCATGGGGCTGCCTTGCAGCCCATTCGCGGGGCAAGCCCGCTCCCACAGGCCTCTGGGAGCGGGCTTGTCCCGCGAAGAATCGACCACCGATTACCAGGACTACCCGCATGCTCAGACTGCTGCTCACCCTGCTTCTGCTGTTGCCCATGGCCACCCAGGCCAGCGAGGGCGAATTCTTTCTCACCGCCAAGCCCGCCGAGCAAGCCAGCCTGCTCGAAGGCTGGGCAGCACAACCCGATGCCGGGCGCCTGCCGCTGCTGGACAACCTGCGCCAGGGCCGCATCGCCGCCGACGACACCCGCAAGGTGCGCCTGAACAACCGCCTGCGCGGCCTGATCGACAACGCCCTGGCCAGCCATCAGTTGCTCAGCGACAACAGCGACACCCGCCTGGCCGCGGCCCAGCAACTACAGAAAAGCGCACAACCCGCGCAAATGGCCTTCCTCGACCGGCGCTTCGCCGCCGAGCCGGACGCTGCGGTGCGGGCTGCCCTCGGCCTGGCCCTGGCCAACCTGCAGCTGGGCGCCAGCGAGCCAGCAGTGCGCCTGGCCGCTGTGCGCCTGCTGGGTGAAACCGGTGACCCATTGGCCCGTACCCGCCTTGAGGCGCTGCTGCAACCAGGCGCGGAAACCGACGCGGGCGTGCGCACAGCCGCCGAAACCAGCCTGGCGCAGGTGCAGCGCAAGTTACTGGTCGGCGAACTGCTCGGCCAGGCCTTCAGCGGGCTGTCGCTGGGTTCGATCCTGCTGCTGGCGGCGCTCGGCCTGGCCATCACCTTCGGCCTGCTCGGGGTGATCAACATGGCCCATGGCGAAATGCTGATGCTCGGTGCCTACAGCACCTACATGGTCCAGGTGCTGATGCAGCGCTACGCGCCAGGCGCCATCGAGTTCTACCCGCTGATCGCCCTGCCGGTAGCCTTCGCCGTCAGTGCTGGGGTCGGCATGGCACTGGAGCGCACCGTGATCCGCCACCTATACGGCCGCCCGCTGGAAACCCTGCTGGCCACCTGGGGTATCAGCCTGATCCTGATCCAGGCCATCCGCCTGCTGTTCGGCGCGCAGAACGTCGAGGTCAGCAACCCGGCGTGGCTGTCGGGCGGCATCCAGCTGTTGCCAAACCTGGTGCTGCCATACAACCGCCTGGTCATCATCGGCTTCGCCCTGGCCGTGGTATTGCTGACCTGGCTGCTGCTCAACCGCACGCGGCTGGGCCTCAACGTGCGGGCCGTCACCCAGAACCGCAACATGGCAGCCTGCTGCGGGGTGTCCACCGGGCGCGTCGACATGCTCGCCTTCGGCCTTGGTTCAGGCATTGCCGGGCTTGGCGGCGTGGCCCTGAGCCAGGTCGGCAACGTCGGTCCGGACCTGGGCCAGAGCTACATCATCGACTCGTTCCTGGTGGTGGTGCTTGGCGGTGTCGGGCAACTGGCCGGCAGCCTCTGGGCCGCCTTCGGCCTCGGCATCGCCAACAAGCTGCTGGAGCCGCAGATCGGTGCGGTACTCGGCAAGATCCTTATCCTTGCGTTGATCATTCTGTTCATCCAGAAGCGCCCGCAAGGCCTGTTCGCCCTCAAGGGACGGGTAATCGACTGATGAACCAGCCACTGCTTGTCACCGCTACGCAAAAGGCCGGGCCGCGCCTGTCGCTGGCCATCGGCGCCGTCGTCGTCCTGGTGCTGGTGGCCCTGCCGCTGCTGTCGCTGCTGCCAGCGGACCACTCACTGCAAGTCTCGGCCTACACCCTGACCCTGGTCGGCAAGATCCTCTGCTATGCCATCGTCGCGCTGGCGCTGGACCTGGTCTGGGGCTACGCCGGTTTGCTTTCGCTGGGCCATGGCCTGTTCTTCGCCCTGGGCGGCTACGCCATGGGCATGTACCTGATGCGCCAGGCGGCCGGCGACGGCTTGCCGGGGTTCATGACCTTCCTGTCATGGACCGAGCTGCCGTGGTACTGGGCTGGTACCCAGCACTTTGCCTGGGCCCTATGCCTGGTGGTACTGGCGCCTGGGCTGCTGGCGCTGGTGTTCGGCTGGTTCGCCTTCCGTTCACGGATCAAGGGCGTGTACTTCTCGATCATGACCCAGGCCCTGACCTTCGCCGGCATGTTGCTGTTCTTCCGCAACGAAACCGGCTTCGGCGGCAACAACGGCTTCACCAACTTCCGCACCATCCTGGGCTTTGACATTACCGCGCAAGGCACCCGGGCCGTGCTGTTCCTGCTGACTGTCGGCCTGCTGTTGGCCAGCCTCTACCTGTGCTGGCGCCTGACCCGTAGCAAGTTCGGCCGCCTGTTGACGGCAGTACGCGACGCGGAGAACCGCCTGATGTTCTGCGGCTATGACCCGCGCGGCTTCAAGCTGCTGGTGTGGGTGCTCAGCGCGGTGCTGTGCGGCCTGGCCGGGGCGTTGTACGTGCCGCAGGTGGGCATCATCAACCCCAGCGAAATGTCGCCGACCAACTCCATCGAAGCCGCCGTATGGGTGGCCCTCGGCGGGCGCGGCACGCTGATCGGCCCGCTGCTCGGCGCCGGCCTGGTCAATGGCATGAAAAGCTGGTTCACCGTGGCCTTCCCGGAGTTCTGGCTGTTCTTCCTCGGCGCGCTGTTCATTCTCGTTACCCTGTACCTGCCCAAGGGCGTGGTCGGCCTGTTGAAGAAAAGGAGCCAGCCATGAGAGGCGTGCCCCCGGTACACCCAGAATTCATGCTTGAGCCGGTGTTCGACCAGCTCGGCGCAGGCCGCGATGCCATCGGCCTGGGCCACAGCCGCAAGGCCGGCCTGGATACCCGCCACGGCACGGTGCTGAGCCTGGAGGACATCAGCGTCAGCTTCGATGGCTTCAAGGCCCTGAACGCCCTGAACCTGTACATCGGCGTGGGCGAACTGCGCTGCATCATCGGCCCCAATGGCGCCGGCAAGACCACCATGATGGACGTGATCACCGGCAAGACCCGGCCCGACAGTGGCACGGCTTATTTCGGCGACACCCTCGACCTGACCCGCATGGGTGAGTACCAGATCGCCCAAGCCGGCATTGGCCGCAAGTTCCAGAAGCCCACGGTGTTCGAGGCGCTGACGGTGTTCGAGAACCTGGAGCTGGCGCTGAAGACCGACAAGTCGGTGTGGGCCAGCCTGGCGGCACGTCTGGGCGGCGAGCAGCACCAGCGCATCGAGGAGGTGCTCACCACCTTGCGCTTGCTGCCGCTGGCCCAGCGCCAGGCCGGCCTGCTGTCGCACGGGCAAAAGCAGTTTCTGGAAATCGGCATGCTGCTGGTGCAGGAACCGCAATTGCTGTTGCTGGATGAACCGGTGGCGGGCATGACCGATGCCGAGACCGAGTTTACCGCCGAGCTGTTCAAGGGCCTGGCCGGCAAGCATTCCCTGATGGTGGTGGAACATGACATGGGCTTTGTCGGCAGCATTGCCGACCATGTGACCGTGCTGCACCAGGGCAGTGTGCTGGCGGAGGGATCGCTGGAGCAGGTGCAGGCGGATGAGCGGGTGGTCGAGGTGTATCTGGGCCGCTAGATCTTCAAACCTGTGCGGGCCCTATCGCCTGCACAGGCACAGCATCTCTTCCAGGAATTCTCATATGCTCAAGATCGACACCCTGCACCAGTACTACGGCGGCAGCCACATCCTGCGCGGCCTGTCCTTTGAAGCCAACGTCGGCGAAGTCACCTGCCTGCTCGGCCGCAATGGCGTGGGCAAGACCACCCTGCTGCGCTGCCTGATGGGCCTGGTGCCGGCTCGCGAAGGCAATATCGAATGGGAAGGCAAGCCGATCACCGCACTGAAACCCCAGCAACGCGTTCACGCCGGCATCGCCTACGTGCCACAGGGGCGCGAGATCTTCCCGCGGCTGACCGTCGAGGAAAACCTGCTGATGGGCCTGTCGCGCTTCCCCGCCCGTGAGGCCCGCGAAGTGCCAGCGTTCATCTATGAACTGTTCCCGGTATTGGAACAGATGAAGCAACGGCGCGGCGGCGACCTGTCCGGCGGCCAGCAGCAACAGCTGGCGATCGGCCGCGCCCTGGCCAGCCGGCCGCGGTTGCTGATCCTCGACGAGCCGACCGAAGGCATTCAGCCCTCGGTAATCAAGGAAATAGGCGCAGTGATCCGCCGCCTGGCCGAACGCGGGGACATGGCAATCCTGCTGGTGGAGCAGTTCTACGACTTTGCCGAAGAGCTGGCCGACCAGTACCTGGTCATGGCCCGTGGCGAAATCGTCCAGCGCGGCCGTGGCGAAAACATGCAGGCCGAAGGTGTGCGCGGGCTGGTAACCATTTAACCTGCAACCAACGACCCTGCGAGACGCTGTCATGAGTTACCAAATCCGCGACGCCCTGCCCGCCGACGTACCGGGCATCCTCGACATCTACAACGACGCCGTGCGCAACACCACGGCGATCTGGAACGAAACCCCCGTCGACCTGGCCAACCGCCAGGCCTGGTTCGAAGCACGCGCGCAGCAGGGCTACCCGATCCTGGTGGCCAGGGATGAAACCGGCGTGCTGGGCTATGCCTCGTTTGGCGACTGGCGGCCGTTCGAGGGCTTCCGCCTGACTGTGGAGCACTCGGTGTATATCCGTGGCGACCAGCGGGGCAAGGGGTTGGGGCCGGTGTTGATGGCCGCGCTGATCGAGCGTGCGAAGGGATGCGGCAAGCATGTGATGGTGGCGGCCATCGAGAGTGGCAATGCGGCGTCGGTTCGCCTGCATGAGCGTCTGGGCTTCGCAGTGACCGGCCAGATGCCCCAGGTGGGGGTAAAGTTTGGCCGCTGGCTTGACCTGACCTTCATGCAGCTGGTGTTGAACCCAGGCGCCCAACCGACCTGAAATTCGGTCCATTGTTGGATCAACTGTCTTGCTCAATTTCTAGAATCTTGCGCGATCCCTGTGGGAGCGGGCTTGTCCCGCGAACACGGGCGAAGCCCGTGCCATGCACCGTGTTGGATTCTTCGCGGGCAAGCCCGCTCCCACAGGTACCCCCGCAGGCTTGAGGCTTATGCAGTACTTGGGGCTGGGCAATCCCCCACAGATGCCGGCGGGGGAACTTACAGCTGGATAAACCGGCCCAGCCGCTGCTTCAGCATGCTGTTCTCACTGCGCAACTGCTGCACTTCCTGCAGTAGCTCCAGCGCCAGCGCCACGCCTTCCCATTCCAGTTCCAGCTCTTGGTGCAGCTTCACCGCGCGTTTGGCCAATAACGGCGCCTGATCGTCAAACAGCCAGTCCTCCGGCGTTCGCCCGGAAGGTTCGACAATGCCGTGTTCGACGATTTCGATCACGCAGTCCGCCGTCACATCGGCTTCCTGACACAAGGTACGCATGTCCAGTTGAACGATCAGGGTGCTGCTCATGATCACTTACTCCATTGTGTCCTCGGGTTGAACGCCGCCTTCTCGGAAAGCTTTGTCCACAATTCGCGGGCAGACTCGTCGGATGCCGGTGGCATGACCACTTTGAGCTGCGCATAAAGGTTGCCGCGCTCGCCGTTCTTGTTGGCCAGGCCCTTGCCCGGTACGCGCAGGCGCTGGCCGCTCTGGCTGTCCGGGCGGATGGTGAGGTTGATCTTGCCTTCCAGGGTCGGCACCGCCACCTTGGTGCCCAGCGCAGCCTCCCACGGTGCCAGCGGCACGGTGATGATCAGGTCATGACCTTCGACATCGAACAGCGGATGCGGTGCCATGCGGATGGTCAGGAACAGGTCGCCATTGGCCCCACCACCGCTGCCCGGCGCGCCCTGGCCTTTGAGGCGGATGCGCTCGCCGTCGGTCACCCCGGCCGGAATCTTCACGTTCAGCGTCTTGGTGGTGAAGCCGGTGCGCTGGCCCATGGCATTGGTTTGCGGCACCTGGAAGCTGATCTGCTTGGACTCCTTGCTCAGGGTCTCTTCAAGGAATACCGCCAGTTCAAGTTCCACGTCCTGCCCCCGCCTGCCGGCGCTGCGTTGCTGCTGCCGGGTGCCACCGAAGGGGTTGCCACCGCGGTTACCGAAGATCGAGCTGAAGAAGTCGGAGAAATCGCCGCCTTCGAAGCCGCCACCACCGCCACGGCTTTCCCAGCCTGGAGGTGCCTGGAATGGCCGGCCATGCTGGCCGCCATACTTGCGGATTTCGTCGAACTCGGCACGTTTCTGCGCGTCGCCAAGCACCTCGTAGGCCTCGTTGGCCTCCTTGAACTTGTCCTCGGCATCGCGCTCCTTGCTGACATCGGGGTGATACTTGCGCGCCAGCTTGCGGTACGCGGCCTTGATCGCCTTCTCGTCCGCCGTGGGCTCTACGCCAAGTATCTTGTAATAGTCTTTGAAGTCCATCTGTGGATCACCAGTGTGAAAGTGCGTGTTGCATCAGAAGATAGGGGTCAAGCATAGCCTTTCAAGACCACCTTGGGTTTGCCCCATGGCAGACGACTGGTCTTGATTCTGTAGCCAACTGGCATACACTGCGCGGCCGTTTTGCCTCCGGAAGCTATTTCCCCATGTCTGACGTATCCCCGGCCCGCGCCCTGGGCATCGACTTTGGCACCTCCAACTCCACGGTAGGCTGGCACCGCCCTGGCGCGGAATCGCTGATTGCCCTGGAAGACGGCAAGATCACCTTGCCTTCGGTGGTGTTCTTCAACATCGAGGAACGGCGCCCGGTATATGGCCGCCTGGCATTGCACGAGTACCTGGAAGGCTACGAAGGCCGCCTGATGCGCTCGCTGAAAAGCCTGCTGGGCTCCAAGCTGATCAAGCATGACACCAGTGTGCTGGGCAGCGCCTTGCCGTTCAAGGACCTGCTGGGCATGTTCATCGGCGAGCTGAAGAAGCGCGCCGAGGCCGCCGCAGGTCGTGAATTCGACCAGGTGGTGCTGGGCCGGCCGGTGTTCTTCGTCGACGAAGACGCGGCCGCCGACCAGGAGGCTGAAGATACCCTGGCCGAGGTGGCGCGCAAGATCGGCTTCAAGGACGTGTCGTTCCAGTACGAGCCGATTGCCGCCGCCTTCGACTACGAGTCGGGCATCAGCCGTGAAGAGCTGGTACTTATCGTCGACATCGGCGGTGGTACCTCGGACTTCACCCTGATCCGCCTGTCGCCCGAGCGCCACCTGGTCGCCGAACGCCAGAGCGACATCCTTGCCACCGGTGGCGTGCACATCGGCGGGACCGACTTCGACAAGCAGTTGAGCCTGCAGGGCGTGATGCCATTGTTCGGCTACGGCAGCCGGATGAAGAGCGGCGCGCTGATGCCGACCAGCTATCACCTCAACCTGGCCACCTGGCACACCATCAACGCCTTGTACTCGCAGAAGTCGCAGCTGGCGCTGGGCAGCATGCGCTACGACATCGAGGACAGCTTCGGTATCGACCGCCTGTTCAAACTGATCGAACAGCGCGCCGGCCACTGGCTAGCGATGGAGGTGGAAGCCAGCAAGATCGAACTGACCGAGCATGACAGCCGCCGCATCGACCTGCGCCGGGTCGAGCCCGAGCTGACTGCGGAGCTGACCCGGGTGTTGTTCGAAGATGCCATCGAAGGGTTGCTGGAGCGTGTTCGCGGTAGCGTGACCGAGTTGCTGGCCAAGGCCGGGGTGAATGAAGGGCAGGTCGACACCGTATTCTTCACCGGTGGCTCCAGCGGGATTCCGGCGCTGCGCAACAGCGTTTCGGCAATGCTGCCGAATGCCCGGCATGTGGAAGGCAATATCTTTGGCAGCATTGGTAGCGGGCTGGCCATTGAGGCGCGCAAGCGTTACGGCGCAGCCTGAGCCATTTCTTCAGCCTGTGCCCGCGAAGGGCCGGCACAGGCTAATCCTGAATCAGACCAGCTCCGCCCGCTTCAGCTCACTCTTGAGGTAGGCATAGTAGACCGGTCCCGCCACCACCCCGGGCAGACCGAACGCGGCCTCGAACACCAGCATCGCCAGCAGCAGCTCCCACGCCTTGGCACTGATCTGCCCACCCACGATCCGCGCGTTGAGGAAGTACTCGACCTTGTGGATGACGATAAGGTAACCCAGCGCCGCCGCCGCCACCCAGATCGACAGCGACAAGCCAACGATGGTGATCAGGGTGTTGGACATCAGGTTGCCGATCACCGGCAGCAGGCCCAACAGGAACGTCAGCACGATCAGCGTCTTGGTCAGCGGCAGGTGCACGTCGAACAGGGGCAACACCACGGCCAGGAAGATACCGGTGAAGGTGGTGTTGAGCAGCGAAATCTTGATCTGCGCGAAGACAATGTTGCGAAACGCCTTCACCAGCAGGTTCAGGCGCTCGAACAGCGCCGCCGCCAGTGGCTTGCGCCGGGACACATCGGGAATGCGCTGCAAGGCGATGATGGCACCGAGGATCATGCCGATCAGGAGCGTCACGAACATGTGCGCCATGCCCTTGCCCACCAGTTGCAGATCGCTCAGGTGGCTTTTGATCCAGTCGCCGATGGCCACCTTGAATTCGGCGGCACTGGCCGGCAGATAGGCTTCGATGAACGGCGGCAGCTGACTGCGGGCCTGTTCGACCAAGGCCATGAACTTGTCCAGCGAGGCGCCGGGGTTTTCCGCCTCGTGCAGCAGAAAACTGAAAGCACCGGCAATCAGCAAGGCCAGGGTAAAGACCACCAATGTGCCCAGCAGCGCCACGGCCAACCAGCGGGCGCGCTGCCCGGCAATCAGCGGCTGCAGGCGCGGGGTCAGCATGTTGACCAGTTCGAATACCAACAGCCCGGCCAGCAGGCTGGGCAGCAACTTCAGGGGCAAGGCCAGCAGCAACCCAGCCATGACGATGATCAGACTGGCCAGGGTGATCTGGCGGGGGGTGAAAGTCATACAGCCTCGACGGCAGACAGCAGGAATGCCCGCAGTCTGCCAGCCTTGAGGCTGCAGGCATAGGCGCAGGTCATTTCTTCTTCAGGCAGTCGCTCATGAAGGCTTTGCGCTCGTCCCCCTTCAGGGCCTTGGTGGTAGCGTCGGCGTTGCAGGTTTTCATCTTCTCCTGCTGGGTTTGTGGGACATCCTTCTTCAAGCAGGTGCTCATGAACGCCTTGCGCTCATCACCCTTGAGGGCTTTGGTGGTAGCGTCGGCGTTGCAGGTTTTCATCTTTTCCTGTTGCGCAGTATTGGCGGCGAAACCTTGCGCGCTGAACAATAGCGCCAGCGCCAGTAACGGAATGTGCAGCACTTTCATGGAGTGGTCTCCTTGGCTCCGCGCCCGATGCACGGGGGTCGAGCTGAGTGTAGCCAAGAATGCTCAGCGCCCCTTCGCGCCTGGCGAGGCGGGGGCAAGGGATGCATGACGTGAGTTCTGGGGTGTTGCAGAGATCGAGCGCCGCCCGGGCGGCGCTCGATCTGACAGGCGCTGCTGCTGTAACGGCCAACGCCTACACACACTGCTTTGCGAGTACCCTTGCTACATGAATTATCTGTTCCCCCTCACCGCCATCCTCATCTGG
>NZ_QJRL01000023.1 GCF_003205205.1 Pseudomonas sp. LB-090624 | reverse complement strand
TGCAGATCTACAACACAGAGCGGCCTCACATGGCCCTGAAAAACAAAACGCCCGATGCGGTGCATCGGGCGTTTTGAGGTCTATCGGGCTACCTGAACAGGTGTAAACCTATTTCAGGACTAGACACAACCCTCAGCCTCAGCCAATGGTCATCAAGCTGGCATTCCCCCCCGCCGCCGCAGTGTTCACACTCACCGCCCGCTCGATCACCAACCGCTCCAGCGCAATCTGGTGATCACCGCTGGACAGCCCGTGCACACCCACGATCGCACCGGCACGCTTGGCCACCTGCTGGCACACGCTGCGCAGCTGGTCCGAGTCGCCATGGTGGATCACGGCGTCGAACGCCACTTCGTCCTTGTTCCAGTCCGCGACCAACTTCACCTTGGCCTGCAGCTCACGCGGCAGGCGGGCGCGCAGGGCCTTGCCCGGTTCGCCGTCTGCCCACACCGCCGAGCTGCCGACGGCCAGTACTGCGGCCAACTGCGCCAGCAGGTCAGCCTCGTTGTCGGCCAGGCACAGCACGTGCTCGCGCGGCAGGATGGTGTAGCTGTTGCGCTCGCCTGTCGGGCCTGGCAGCAGCCGGGCGATACCGCTCTGCGACTGGCTGGCGAACTGGTCGCACAGCGCAGCCAGGTCGGCCATCTGGTTGCTCGCGGCCCAGGCCTTCAGGCCGTGAAGCGGCTTGACCAGCTGCTCGTGCAGGGCACGGTCCGGCTTGCCTTCGCCGTCCTGCTGCTGGAAGTGGCGGCCAATGGCATCGGCCGGGCGGGTCGACAGCAGGCGGTACAGGTACAGCGGGCCGCCGGCTTTCGGGCCGGTGCCAGACAGGCCTTCACCACCGAACGGCTGCACGCCCACCACTGCACCCACAATGTTGCGGTTGACGTACATGTTGCCGGCGTTGGCGGTTTCCACCACCTTGGCGATGGTCTCGTCGATACGGGTGTGCACACCGAGGGTGAGGCCGTAGCCGGAGTTGTTGATCTGCTCGATCAACTGGTCCAGGTCGCGGCGGTTGTAGCGCACCACGTGCAGCACCGGGCCGAAGATCTCGCGCTTCAGTTCATCGAAGCTGTCCAGCTCGATCAGGGTCGGCATGACGAAGGTGCCGCGCTTGATCTCGGCAGCATCGGCAATGGCCACCTGATAGACCGATCGGCCTTTCTCGCGCATGCCCTGAATGTGCTTTTCGATACCGGCCTTGGCTTCGGCGTCGATCACCGGGCCAATGTCCACGGCCAGGCGGTCCGGGCAACCCAGGCGGCTTTCAGCCATGGCGCCCTTGAGCATTTCGATTACGCGGTCGGCGGAGTCTTCCTGCAGGCACAGCACGCGCAGTGCCGAGCAACGCTGGCCGGCACTGTCGAAGGCCGACGACACCACGTCGATCACGACCTGCTCGGTCAGTGCCGAGGAGTCGACGATCATTGCGTTCTGGCCGCCGGTTTCGGCGATCAGCGGAATCGGCCGGCCCTGGTTGTCCAGGCGGCCGGCGACGTTGCGTTGCAGCAGGCGGGCCACTTCGGTGGAACCGGTGAACATCACGCCTTTGACGCGCTCGTCACCCACCAGGCCGGCACCGACGGTTTCACCACGGCCTGGCAGCAGCTGCAATACGCCTTCCGGAATGCCGGCTTCCAGCAGCAGGCGTACGGCCTGCGCAGCGATCAGCGGAGTTTGTTCAGCAGGCTTGGCCAGCACCGGGTTGCCCGCGGCCAGGGCTGCGGCCACCTGGCCGGTGAAGATTGCCAGCGGGAAGTTCCACGGGCTGATACACACCACCGGGCCCAGCGGGCGGTGGGCGTCGTTGCTGAAGTCGCTGCGTGCCTGCACCGCGTAGTAACGCAGGAAGTCCACGGCTTCGCGTACTTCGGCGATGGCGTTGGCGAAGGTTTTACCGGCTTCGCGGATCAGCAGGCCCATCAGCGGTTGGATCTCGGCCTCCATCAGGTCGGCGGTGCGCTCCAGAATCGCAGCACGCTCCGCCGGCGGGGTAGCCTGCCAGATCGGTGCTGCGTTGATTGCGCACTGGATGGCATTGTCGACGTCGGCGACGGTGGCTTCCTGCACATGGCCGACCACATCGCGATGGTCCGCCGGGTTCAGCACGGGTACGGCAGCGCTCTCACTGGCGGCGCAGGCCAGCAGCGGGACGGCCTTCCAGTCGTTGTGGGCAGTGGCCAGCATGGCGCACGACAGCGATGCCAGGCGGTGTTCGTTGGCCATGTCGATACCGGCCGAGTTGGCCCGCTCAGTACCATAAAGGTCACGCGGCAGTGGGATGCGCGGGTGCGGCAGACCGATGCTGCCTTCCTGGGTGCCCATGCGCTCGATGCTCGCGACTGGATCGGCGACCAGCTCCTGAATGGAGATCGAGTGGTCGGCGATGCGGTTGACGAACGAGGTATTGGCGCCGTTTTCCAGCAGGCGGCGGACCAGGTAGGCCAGCAGTGTTTCGTGGGTGCCGACCGGCGCATAGACGCGGCACGGGCGGTTCAGCTTGCCATCGGCAATCTTGCCGACCACTTGCTCGTACAGCGGCTCGCCCATGCCGTGCAGGCACTGGAACTCGTACTGGCCAGGGTAATAGTTCTGCCCGGCAATGTGGTAGATGGCCGACAGGGTGTGGGCATTGTGGGTAGCGAACTGCGGGTAGATGGCTTCCGGCACGGCCAGCAGCTTGCGGGCGCAGGCCACGTAGGACACGTCGGTGTACACCTTGCGGGTGTAGACGGGGTAGCCTTCCAGGCCTTCGACCTGGGCACGCTTGATCTCGCTGTCCCAGTAGGCGCCTTTCACCAGGCGGATCATCAAGCGGTGACGGCTGCGCTTGGCCAGGTCGATGACGTAGTCGATCACGTACGGGCAGCGCTTCTGGTAGGCCTGGATGACAAAGCCGATGCCGTTCCAGCCAGCCAGCGACGGTTCGAAGCACAGGCGCTCGAGCAGGTCGAGCGACAGCTCCAGGCGGTCGGCTTCTTCGGCGTCGATGTTCAGGCCGATGTCGTACTGCTTGGCCAGCAAGGTCAGTGACAACAGGCGCGGGTACAGCTCTTCCATCACGCGTTCGTACTGGGCGCGGCTGTAGCGCGGGTGCAGCGCCGACAGCTTGATCGAGATGCCCGGGCCTTCATAGATGCCACGGCCATGGGAAGCCTTGCCAATCGAGTGGATGGCCTGCTCGTAGGACGCCAGGTACTTTTGCGCGTCATGCTCGGTCAGTGCGGCTTCGCCGAGCATGTCGTAGGAATAGCGGAAACCCTTGGCTTCGAAACGGCTGGCGTTGGCCAGGGCTTCGGCAATGGTCTCACCGGTGACGAACTGCTCGCCCATCAGGCGCATGGCCATGTCGACGCCCTTGCGGATCATCGGTTCGCCGCTCTTGCCAATGATGCGGGTCAGCGAGGAGGTCAGGCCGGATTCGTTGTGGGTGCTGACCAGCTTGCCGGTCAGCAGCAGGCCCCAAGTGGCGGCGTTGACGAACAGCGACGGGCTGTTGCCCAGGTGCGGCTGCCAGTTACCGGTGCTGATCTTGTCGCGGATCAGCGCATCGCGGGTGCCCTTGTCGGGGATGCGCAGCAGGGCTTCGGCCAGGCACATCAGCGCCACGCCTTCTTGCGACGACAGCGAAAACTCCTGCAGCAGGCCCTGGACGATGCCGGCACGGCCGCCAGCGCTCTTCTGGTTGCGCAGCTTTTCGGCGATGCCGGCCGCCAGCTTGTTGGTGGCTTCGGCCAGGGGCGCGCTAAGGCGGGCCTGCTCCAGCAGCATAGGCACCACTTCCTGCTCGGGGCGGCGGTACGCGGCGGTGATCGCCGAGCGCAGTACCGACTGCGGCAGGATGCTCTCGGCGAACTCGAGGAAGCACTGGTGGCTGTGATCGGCTTGCACCTCGCCAGCGTCGTCGGCCAGGTTGCTGACATGACCGTTGAGTTCGGTCAGGGTGGCACCACCCTCGAGCTTCTCCAGGTAGTTGAAGATCGCTTGCTTGATCAACCAGTGCGGCGTGCGGTCAATCGACTGCGCAGCTGCTTTGAGTCGCTCACGGGTAGGGTCGTCGAGCTTGACCCCAAGGGTGGTAGTCGCCATTTCTTATCCTCGTTATTGCCACGGTTGTGGCCTAAGCTGGCGCCAAGATTAGCTGTAGGACAATTCGGGTGCAACCAGGTGCAACCTGAAAATTTCGTGTAGACGGTGCAACTCGTCTGACAGACATTTCCGTATATCGGAAAAGGATGTTTTCGGTGCGTTTTGTTCTGAAAACTGGGCGTGTTGCTCCAAAAGGGAGCAAAAAAGCGGCTTTTACAAAAATTGCGCCAAGAGGTGCAACTTGGACATGAAAAATGGTTGCACCTGCTTTGCGTTGTTGCATAGCATTCGCCGCCTGGGTGCAACCGCCATGCCGCGGTTGTGCATGACATAAAAACAAACGCCAGGGCACACGCATGGGCAATCCACTAACGATCACCTTCGTGATCTACATCGCGGTAATGGTGCTGATCGGCTTCGCCGCCTATCGCTCCACCAAGAACCTTTCCGATTACATTCTGGGCGGTCGCAGCCTGGGTAGCGTGGTTACCGCGCTGTCTGCCGGCGCCTCCGACATGAGTGGCTGGTTGCTGATGGGCCTGCCGGGCGCCATCTATTTCTCTGGTCTTTCCGAAGCCTGGATCGCCATCGGTCTTACCGTCGGTGCCTACCTGAACTGGCTGTTCGTTGCCGGGCGCCTGCGTGTGCAAACCGAGCACAACGGCGACGCGCTGACCCTGCCGGACTACTTCTCCAGCCGTTTCGACGACAACAGCGGCCTGCTACGTATCATTTCCGCGATCGTCATCCTGGTGTTCTTCACCATCTATTGCGCTTCTGGCATCGTTGCCGGCGCCCGCTTGTTCGAGAGCACCTTCGGCATGTCGTACGAGACCGCCCTGTGGGCAGGTGCAGCAGCGACCATCGCCTACACCTTCATCGGTGGTTTCCTTGCGGTGAGCTGGACCGATACCGTGCAGGCTTCGCTGATGATCTTCGCGCTGATCCTGACCCCAGTGATCGTGCTGATCTCCACGGGCGGCTTCGACACCACCTTCGCTGCCATCGAGGCGGTAAACCCAGCCAACTTCGACATGCTCAAAGGCGCTACTTTCATCGGCATCATCTCGCTGATGGGCTGGGGCCTGGGCTACTTCGGCCAGCCGCACATCCTGGCGCGCTTCATGGCAGCCGATTCGGTGAAGTCGATCGCCAAGGCGCGCCGTATCTCCATGACCTGGATGATCCTGTGCCTGGCCGGTACCTGCGCGGTGGGCTTCTTCGGCATCGCCTACTTCTCGGCCAACCCTGACCTGGCCGGCCCGGTTACCGAGAACCATGAGCGTGTGTTCATCGAGCTGGCCAAGATCCTGTTCAACCCATGGGTTGCGGGCGTGCTGCTGTCGGCCATCCTGGCTGCAGTCATGAGTACCCTGAGCTGCCAGTTGCTGGTGTGCTCCAGTGCCTTGACCGAAGACTTCTACAAGGCTTTCCTGCGCAAGAACGCTTCGCAGCTAGAGCTGGTGTGGGTCGGCCGCCTGATGGTGCTGGCCGTGGCACTGATTGCCATCGCCATGGCTGCCAACCCGGAAAACCGCGTGCTCGGCCTTGTGGCATATGCCTGGGCAGGCTTCGGTGCCGCCTTCGGCCCGGTGGTGCTGATTTCGGTGCTGTGGAAAGGCATGACCCGTAACGGCGCGCTGGCCGGTATCGTGGTCGGTGCACTGACCGTGATCCTGTGGAAGCAGATCGATACCTGGGGCCTGTACGAAATCATCCCAGGCTTCCTGCTGGCGAGCATCGCCATTGTTCTGGTGAGCAAGCTGGGCAGCCCTTCCAAAGCGATGGTGCAGCGCTTCGAGGCTGCTGACGCGGCGTATCACGCCGACAAGTAACACCCGTTGAATTGGCGGCGCCTGCTTTGCGGGTGCCGCCAATCAGCAGCCAGGCCTGACTCCGCCTGCAAGGCAAGGTAAACTTGCCGCCTTCGCAGGAGTTGCCATGAACTATCGTCACGCCTTCCACGCCGGCAACCACGCCGACGTCCTCAAACACATCGTGCTGACCCGCCTCATCGCCCTGATGTCGCGCAAGGAGCAGCCGTTCGCCTATATAGACACCCACGCCGGGCTCGGCTTGTATGACCTGCTGGGCGACCAGGCAAGCCGTACCGGCGAATACCTGGAAGGCGTGGCCCGCCTGTGGAATCGCGATGACCTGCCGGCCATGGCCGACGACTACCTGCGCATCATCAAGCGCCTGAATGCCGATGGCGAGCTGCGCTACTACCCGGGTTCGCCCGAACTCGCCCGCCGCTTGATGCGCCAGCAGGACCGCGCGCTGCTTAATGAGAAGCACCCCGAAGACGGGCCGCTGCTCAAAGAAAACATGAAAAAAGACCCGCGCGTAACCGTGCACCTGGGTGAAGGCTGGCATGTGCCGCGGGCCTTGCTGCCGGTGCAGGAAAAGCGCGCCATCATGCTGATCGACCCGCCGTTCGAGCAGGCCGATGAGCTCAAGCGCTGCACCACCGCCATGAAAGAGGCGATCGGCCGCATGCGCCAGACCGTTGCGGCCATCTGGTACCCGATCAAGGACCAGCGCTCGCTGACCCGCTACTACCAGGACCTGACAAGCACTGGCGCGCCAAAGCTGCTGCGGGTCGAGCTGTATGTACACCACCAGGACAGCCCGCAGGGCCTCAATGGTTCGGGCCTGGCCATCGCCAACCCGCCGTGGGGGCTGGAGGATGAGCTCAAGGAGCTGTTGCCATGGCTGGCCAAGGAATTGGCACAGACTGCTGGTAGCTACCGCATGGACTGGCTGATCGCCGAGTAAACCTGTAGGAGCGGCTTTACCCGCGAACACCGGCAGCGCCGTTGCCATCCACCGCGTTGCCTGCTTCGCGGGTGAACCCGCTCCCACAAGGGGGCGGTGTGCCTCCAATGTTTGCGTTATAATCCCGCCTTTTAGTCGCCACCCGCCCAAGCGGCCGCTGGCGCATTTCTACCGAATGAAGAGGCTAATCCCTTGGCATTGACGATTCTTGGCCTGTCCGGCGCCCTTAGCCATGACCCTTCCGCGGCCCTGTACATTGACGGCAAGCTGATTGCCGCCGCCGAAGAAGAGCGCTTCGTGCGTGACAAGCATGCGAAGAACCGCATGCCCTACGAGTCGGCGAAGTTCTGCCTGGAGCAGGCGGGCATCAAGCCCTCCGACGTTGACGTGGTAGCCATCCCGTTCGCCCCGATCAGCCTGTTCGGCAAGGCGCGCTGGCACTATGCCAAACGCTACTGGTACGCCCCGGACCGCGCCCTCGACGCCATCCTGATGGGCAACCGTCGTTACAAGCGCTACCGCAAGAAGATCGTCTGGTGCCTGGAGCAACTGGGCTTCGACCCGAAAAAGGTCAAGATCGAGCCGGTCGAGCACCACCTGGCCCACGCGTCCAGCGCCTACCATTGCTCCGGTTTCAAGGAAAAAACCGCGATCCTCGGCATCGACGGTAAAGGCGAGTACGCCACCACCTTCTTTGGCTACGGCGAAAACGGAAAGATTCACAAGATCAAGGAATTCTTCGATCCAGACTCGCTGGGCGGATTGTACGGTGCAATCACCGAATTCCTCGGCTTCGAAATGCTCGACGGCGAATTCAAGGTCATGGGCATGGCGCCGTACGGCGATGCCAGCAAATATGACTTCTCGCGTCTGGCCAGCTTTGAAAACGGCGAACTGGTGATCAACACCGAATACGCCAATGTCATTGGCCTGCGCCGTTATAAAGAGAAGGGCAAGGGGTTCTACTTCTCGCCGAAGCTGATCGAATGGCTGGGCCCCAAGCGCGAAGGCGACATCGCCGACGAGCCGTACATCCACTACGCGGCCAGCATGCAGGCGCTGTTCGAGAAGCTGGCGCTGCAGATGATCGACCACTACCTGGGCGACACCCTGCGCGAAACCGGCAAGCTGGCCTTCGCTGGCGGCTGTGCGCTTAACGTCAAGCTCAACCAGAAGATCATCGCCCGCTCCGATGTGAAGGAACTGTTCGTCCAGCCGGCTTCCGGGGACGCCGGTACCGCGGTCGGTGCTGCGGCCTATGTTTCCCACGCCCGTGGCGTGCCGGTCGAGAAGATGGAGCACGTCTACCTCGGCCCGTCGTATTCCAATGAAGACGTGATCGCCGCCTGTGCCCGCCACCCGGATGCGCCGAAGTGGCGCAAGCTCGACAACATGCCCGAGCAGATCGCCAAGATCATGGTCGACGGCAACCCGGTGGCCTGGTTCCAGGGGCGCATGGAGTTCGGCCCGCGTGCGCTGGGCGGCCGCTCGATCATTGGCTGCCCAAGCGTCGAGGGCGTAGCCGACCGCATCAACCATCAGATCAAGTTCCGCGAACGCTGGAGACCTTTCTGCCCGTCGATGCTCGACACCGTCGCCCCGCAGATGATCAAGGTCGACCACCCGGCGCCGTTCATGACCTTCACCTTCGAAGTGGCTGAAGAGTGGAAGACCCGCGTGCCGGAAGTTGTCCACGAGGACGGTACGTCGCGTGCCCAGGTGCTCAAGCGCGAGTACAACCCGCGCTACTACGACATGATGAAGGCGCTGGAAGACCTGACCGGCAACGGCGTATCGCTGAACACCTCGCTGAACCGCCGTGGCGAACCGATGATCTGTTCGCCGACCGACGCCCTGAACATGTTCTTCGGCTCGGACCTGCAGTACCTGATCATGGAAGACATCCTGGTCGTGAAGGACGGCGCCGCCGCCTATGACCAGCCGCTCTGAACCGCGCATCCTGCAGTTCTGCCATGGCTATGACGGGCCGTTCCTGGACTGCGCCCGTCAGTATGCCAGCCTGTTCCAGGGGCGCGGCTACCAGGTCACCACGGTGTTCCTCACCGGCGCCGCCGACCCGCAGGTAGCGGCCGGCTGTGCGTCGGACGAGGTGCTGTTCCTGGAGTTCAGCTCCAAGGCTGTGCGCGGCCTCAAGCTTGGTGCGATCCGCGCATTGCGCCGGATTGCGGCCGAGCGCAATTTTGCTTTCTGCATTGCCCACCGCTTCAAGCCGATTTATGTGGCATTGCTGGGCACCGGTCTGCCGGTGATTGGCGTGCACCACGCGTTTGGTGACTACCAGCGCAAGGGGCGCCGCCTCTTTGCCAACCTGTTCAGCAAGCGTCTGAGCCTGTTGGGTGTGTCGGATGCGGTACGTGACGATATGCGTCGCTGCCTGCCGCAGTGGCCGGCCGAGCGCATTCAGACACTTTACAACCGTATCGATATCGACGCCCTGCAAGCCGCCCTGGTGCCGCGCGCCGAGGCGCGCCGGGCGCTGGGCCTGGATGCGCAGGCGTGGGTTGTCGGCAATGTCGGGCGCCTGCACCCGGACAAGGACCAGGCCACCCTGTTGCGTGGCTTCGCCCAGGCGCTGCCGGGACTGCCAGCGGGTGCCCGCCTTGCCATCCTCGGCAAGGGCCGCCTGGAAGGCAAGCTCAAGGCCTTGGCGGCCGAGCTGGGCGTCGACGGGCAAGTGGATTTCCTTGGGCAGGTACCGGATGCCCGCCGCTACTTCCAGGCCTTCGATGTGTTCGCCTTGAGCTCAGACCATGAGCCTTTCGGCATGGTCTTGCTTGAAGCCATGGTCGCCGGTGTGCCGGTGTTGGCGACGGCTTGCGGCGGTGCCCGCGAAGTGGTCGAGGGTGTTGGTGTGCTGTTCCCGTTGGGCGATGCCGAGCAGCTGGCTCAGGGCCTGAAGCACATGGCTGTGCTGGATGCCGGGCAGCGTCACGCCTGTGCCGGTCATATGCTGCAGCGCCTGCGTGAGCGGTTCTCCGACCAAGCGGTGCGCGAAGCCTTCTGGCAACTGCCGCAGGTGCGTGCGCTGGTGGGGCAGGCCTGATGCTCAATCGTATCCAGGCCTTCCGCGAGCGCGGTTGGCAAGTTATCGACGCCAAGGCCTATGCCGAGGCATGGGCCCGCTTTGGTGGCAGTGTCGCCACCCACCCGCTGGTGATCGAGCAACTGGCCGACCTGGCGCAAATTCCGGTGCGTTATCTGGGCTGGCACCAGGCGGGCGAGTTGAAAGCTGCTGTTCCGACCTGGGGGCGCCATCTGGCACTGTCCAAGGACGTGCTCAAGCGCGCCGGCAAGAAAGCCCTGTTCGACCTCGGCAACGCCGAAATCATCCTGCCGGCGGCGGCTGATGCTGCTGCACCGCTGCGCCATACCGTGCGTTATCTGTCCGAACTGAACCTGGGCCGTTTCAGCGGGCTCAAGGCACAGAAGGAACAGCTGGCGATGGCCCGCGCACATGAAGACCTGTCGAAGAAGTTCCGCTACAACCAGCGCCGTGAACTACGCCTGCTGGAAGAGGCGGGCGGGGTCGTACGCCCCATCAGCGACTTCAGTGCGCAGGAAATCGCCAGCATTTACTCCGACCTGTTCCAGCGCCGCTGGGGCTTCCCGGCCACTGGCGCCGAGCGCATGGCTGATGTGCTGCAGCGCCTGCGCGAGCTGCTGATCGGTTCGGTGCTGCTGCTGGAGGGCAAGCCGATTGCCATCCAGCTGGTGTATCGCGTCGAAGCCCCGGCGTGGATCAGCGTCGAATACATCAATGGCGGTGTCGACCCGGAAACCAAGGCCTTCAGCCCAGGCAGCGTGCTGAGCTTCCTCAATACCCAGGCGGCCTGGGAAGACGCCCATGCGCGCAACAAGCCGCTGCGGTTCTCGTTTGGCCGTGCCGACCGCGAGTACAAGGACCGCTGGTGCAATCCTGTGCCGGTGTATCAGGCGTGAGTCGCAAACAGCAGTTGCTCAAGCGCCATCGGCGCAACAAGCGCCTGGGTTTGCTGGCGGGGCTGGTTGCGCTGGTCGCCTTGGGTGTATTCAGCTGGTGGTGGTTGCCACTGTTATTGCTGCCGCTGCTCTGGGCTGCTCACGAGGCGTGGTTCGCTGACCATCTGTTCTACGCGCCTGGCGAGGACTATGCCTATGATTTCGGCGAGCAGGCGCAGCCGATTGCTGCCAGCCTGGATGCTGGTCAGCTCAAGGTCGACTGCACGCTGCAGGGCGATGAAACCCTGATACTCGAACTGCAGGTGAAAAGCAGCTGGCTAGGGCGCTTCCTTGATCCGCGAGTCGAACTGGTGGCTGGCGAGCAGGCCGACCGGCAAACCTTCGAGCGCGGTGTCGATGGCCTTCGGTTCCTCAACCTTACCGGCCTGGCGGCGCCACTACAGGCTGGCACGCTGCGCCTGCGGGGTCGGCATTGTCGTCTGCAAGGTCAGCCGCGGTTGTGGGTAACCCCGGCGGTAGAGCTGCAACGGCGCCGGGTGATGGTGATTGCACCACACGCTGACGACGCCGAGCTGGCCGCCTATGGCCTGTACAGCCAGGCCGACGAAACCTGGGTGGTGACCCTGACTGCCGGTGAAATCGAGGCCGAGCACTACCAACAGATGGGCATGGACAAAGCCGAGGCCGCGCGCCTCAAGGGTCGCCTGCGCGCGTGGGACAGCATCGCCGTACCCCGATGGGCCGGCGTCCCGGAATCGCGTTGCGTACAGCTGGGCTACTTCTGCCTGCAATTGCCTGCAATGCAGGCGGCTCCCGACCAGCCTGCGGCATCTCGCGAAGCCGCCATGGCAGATATACGGCCGTTTCGCCAGTTCAACCCCTTCCCGCTGCCTGCCGACCAGGATGGCGCCCCCACCTGGCACAATCTGCTGGCTGACCTGCGAGCCCTGCTGGAGCTGGCCAGGCCCGAGGTGCTGGTGATGCCGCACCCGCAGCTCGATCCGCACCCGGACCACATCTGCGCCCAGGCCGCCGTGCTCGAAGCCTTGCAAGGCCTGGCCTGGCAGCCACAAACCCTGCTGTGCTACGCCAATCACCTGCACGACAATGACCGCTGGCCGATGGGTGACAGTGGCGATGGCGTGGCGTTGCCGCCGCAATTGAATGCAGCCCAGGCCTGGGCACCGTGCAGCCTGGTGCTGGACCTGGCCACTCAGCGCGACAAGGCCATGGCCTTGGGTATGATGCACGACCTGCAACCAAGGGCGCCGTTCAAGCGCCGCCTGCGCCGGTTGTTGCAGCGCTGGCTGGCCGCGCGCCGCCCATCGCCTTACGGGGAGAATGAGTTCTTCCGCAAGGCCGTACGCCGGCACGAGTTGTTCTGGCGGCGTGAGCTGTAAACCTGACCGCGATGGCGCAGAGCGCCCAAGGAACGTAATGAAAGTCCTATTTCTGGTACAGAAGGAGCAGCGGGCGATTCTCGACCGCCTGTACGACGGCGTCGCGGCCAACTGCGAGTGTGACCTGCGCTGGCTGACCAGCGATGAGCAGCGCAACCTGCGCCGCTACTTCAAGCGCGAGGTGCAGGTTGAGCGCTATGACCGCATTGTGTTTTTCCTGCGTTTCAAGCAGGAGATCCGCCAGGTGGGTTTCATTCGCACCATCCCGAACCTGGTCATCCTCGAACACGACGCCTACCAGAACTACATCCCGTGCAAGTACACCGGCAAGTTCAGCGCCCATTACCGGCAGCTGCCTTGGGCGCGGGTGATCAGTTCCGGCTACATGGTCAGCGAGCGCCTGCGCCAGGAAGGTTTCGACGCGGTGTTCGTGCCCAAGGGCTACGACGAGCAATTGCTGGCCGACCAAGGGCGCGAGCGCGATATCGAACTGGCCTTCGTCGGCAGCACCAACAGCGTGGCGTACAGCGGCCGTAAGGCGCTGCTGGACGAGCTGGGGCAGGTCGAAAACCTGGTGGTTACCCGCACCAAGTCGGGCGAGGACTACTGCAACACGCTCAACCGTATTCGCTTCTTCGTCAGCGCCGATGTGGGCATGGGCGAATACATGATCAAGAACTTCGAAGCCATGGCCTGTGGCTGTGTGCTGCTGGCGTATGACCAAGGCGAGGAAGAAAACCGCGCGCTAGGCCTGCAGGACATGCACAACGTGGTGTTCTATGACACCATTCCGACCCTTCAGGACAAGCTCCGGCGCTTGCGTGCGGAGCCTGAACTGGCGCGGCAGATTGCAGAAAATGGCCGCCAGCTGGCAGTTTCCCGTTTCAGTTTCGGCGCAGTTGGACGTAGCATCGTCGACCACATGCGCCCGGCGCTCAGGCCCCACCCGCCACTGACTGCATGGCAGCGGCTGCGCCTGAAGCTGGGCATCTAACATAAGAGCTTTCGCGCCCAGGAGCGGGTGTTGAAAGCCGCTAGTCGCAATGCGGAGGGAGTCCGGTGCGCTTTTCAAATGAGAGTGACGTCACGCTCGTCGTGACCAGTTGTGGGCGGTTCGATCTGCTCAAAGACACCCTTGAGAGTTTCGATCGCTGCAACACTGCGCCGATTCGCGAAGTTTTCATCACCGAAGATTCCGGTGACGATGCCGTGCATGGCGCTGTGCCGGAGCACTGGAAGCCGCACTGCAAGGTGTTCGTCAACCGGCCCAAGCTTGGCCAATTGCCATCAATCGACCTGGCCTACAGCCACGTCAAGACCCCATACATCTTCCACTGCGAGGATGACTGGCATTTTTACCGGCAGGGTTTTGTCGAAGACTCGCGGGCCATTCTGGACGCCAGCCCCAACCTGTTGCAGGTGTGGCTGCGTAGCCATGCCCACGACCTGGCCATCCACAGCCCGTACATTCACCTGGGCGACCGCCAGGTCATTGCAGGCGTGCCTTGCTACCCGCTGTTATCGGACAAGGCCGAATGGCAGGCGTTTTCGCTGAACCCTGGGTTGCGTCGCTTGAGTGATTACCAACGTTGTGCGCCATTTGCCGCCTATGCTGGAGAAAAGGCGCTTTCCCGTCGTTACGCTGAGTTAAATCTGACAGCGGTCACGCTGGAGGGTGATGCAGTATTGCACACTGGATTCGGTAATCACGTGACCTTGCCCATAGAAGTGGAGCGCAAGGCCAAGCGTCGTCAACGTGATCGGATCAAACTGGCATTGACGCTGGTGGCGGGTGCCTTGATCGGCATGGGTATCACCATTTTTGTTCAATGAAGTCGCTGTCCCATCTGACATGAGCGGGAGAGGGCCCATGAACATCGTCAATATGATGTGGGCGGGTGGAACGCCTTACATGTCCATCCACAAGGTGCATCGGCAAGTACTGTCGAACGCGGGGGCCGATGCCCGGATCAGTAACTGGTTGCTGCTGGGCAGCGGGCTCTGTTGTGGGCTTGGTTCGACCCGGGAGTGGCACATGCCGGCACGGGCCCTGAAGGGGCGTCACTTGTGGCGCCTGCTGCGGCCGTGGCTGCGCATGCGTTTGCGCAAGGCGCTGGCCGAGGCCAGGGCGGAAGTCGTGCTGCTCGACGGAATTGGCGTTGCGCGCCTGGTGCTGCCGCTGTTGCAGAGCATTCCTGGCGTGCGAGCCAAGGTGCTGTTCCACGGCAAGACACGGCTGAACGGCAGCGATATCCGCCTGCTGCGCATGCTGCCGGCGGAGCGCCTGAGCATCGCGGCGGTTTCGAACACATTGGCCGAATCGCTCGAGCGTGACCTGGGCAGGCCAGTGCAGACCCTGCGCATGGCGCTCGACCCGCTGGCATTCGCCGCACCCTTGCTGAGCCGGGATGCGGCCCGGCAGGCGCTGCAGCTGCCGCAGGCACCCGGGGTGATGCTGGGTGCGGTGGGGCGGTTGGTCGAGAGCAAGGGGTTCGAAATGTTGGTCGAAGCATTCGCCAAGGCAAGTGCCCTGCAGCCGGGCCTGCAACTGGCGATCATTGGCGAGGGGCCGCAGCATGCCGCGCTGCAGCGTCGTATCGGTGCGCTGGGCCTGGCGGGACGCGTCCACTTGCGCGGCTACCGCGAGGACATGCAGCAGCTGTATCGGGCGTTCGACTGGTTATTGGTGCCGTCGCGTTCCGAAGGCCTTGGGCTGGTGGTGCAAGAGGCGGTGATGGCCGATGTGCCCGTGGTGTGCAGCGACCTGCAGGTGTTCCGCGAGCAGTTGCGTGATACCGGTGGCTATCTGCCGATTGCCGACCAGGCTGCCTGGGCCGAAGCAATAGAGCGGTGCGCGGCACTCAGCCCCTCGGCAGTAGCGGCGCAGCAACGCCATGCTCTGGCCCCGGAGCAGGCCTGGCAAGCGTTCTGCACGGGCTCGCAGAGCCTGCTGCGTAGCTGACGTTCAGCGCGCCAGCAGGGCTGCCTCGAAGGCGGCGAGGGGGAACCGGTCACCCAGGTTCTCCCGCTCGATGTAGCGCACCATGTGCTGCACATTGCGCCGGATCATGCGTGCCGACAGCGGCGGGCGCAGGAAGCGCATGTCAGCCACGTCGATCAGGCCCAGACGCTGGTCGGGGGTGACCACCACATTCCCCAGGTGCAGCGAGCGGAAGTACACCCCGCTGCGGTGCAGCTGGCGGATCAGGTCGATCAGGCGCGGCAGGTAGATATCCCAGCTGAAGCCGGCATCGCGTGACATCTGCAGCAGGGTGCGGCCGGGCAGTGGGCGGTACAGCACGGCGGTACGGCCTGGCAGGTCGAGCTTGTGCTGGCTGATCACCTCAAGGGTGGGGATGCCCAGTTGGGCCAGGCGCGCGGCATTGTCGACGAAGCGCTGGGAGTAGGGGCGCAACAGTGCAGATGAAATCAGCCGCTTCCTACGAAAAACCTTGAGGAAATTACCATCCGCGAGCAGGTAGACTTTGGCGCCATGGCTGTCTGCCTCAAGCACCTGTGCGCCGAGTGTCAGCTGATCGAAGTCGACCTGGGTGAGCCGGGAGCATTGCATGAATAGAGCCTTGTCGTCTGGCGAGCAAAATGACCGGCAATAATGCCGAAAATAATGCTGTAGCACCATGGATGGTGTCTTTGATTCATCGGGGGAAAGGATGTTGTATCAAAAAAACTGGGCACGGGCCTGGTTAGGAGTGGGTCTGGTCTGGTTCCTCGCGGCGATTGCCCTGGCACCGAGCAACAAGGTTTATCAGCAGGGCCTGGTACTGTTCCTGTGGTTGCCGACGCTGATACTGGCCTGGTCGGCCCGGGGCGTACTGGTGCAAGCCTGCCGGCGTCAGCCGGCGCTTTGGGGGAGTGTGCTGTTGCTGCTGGCATGGAGTGGGGTCAGCTTGTTCTGGTCGGCCGCAGAAGACACCGGGCGCGAGATCAAGCGGCTGCTCTACATATTGGTGTTCCTACTGGCGTTCCCGCTGCTGGCCCAGCTTGGCCAGGCGCGCATTCGCCAGCTGTTGCTGGTCGGTAGCGGGCTGCTGGCGATTGCCGCTCTGGTTTCGATCATTCATTTCTACGGCGTGCGGCACATGCCAGTGCTGGCCCGCCTGCAGGGCATTGGCGAGATATCGCACCCGATCCTCGGTGCCTACGTCATCGGCTCGGCCGTGCTGTTACTGCTTTACCAACCGCCCCGGCAGCGTGGCTTGCAGCTGTTGTGGCTGGGGGCGTTGGCGTGCTTGGGGGCGTTCGCCATGCTTAGCCAGAGCCGTGGGGCAATCCTGGCCTTGGTGATTACCGTGATCATGGCGCCGCTCTGGTTCCGTGACCGCCACAGCCGGTTGTTCTCCATCCTGGCAGTGGTGGCCACCGGCCTGGCCCTCTACTTTGTATACGACGTGATCGCCATGCGTGGCTCGTCCTACCGGCCAGAGATCTTCCATGCCGTGGTGGAGATGATTGCCACGCATCCATGGACCGGTCTTGGCCTGGGCTCGGCCTACGACGTGAGTGCGGTTGGCAAGCATTTCGACCATACCCACAACATGTTCACCCACATCGCGGTAGAGATGGGGCTGCCAGGCATGCTGCTGTGGGTAATGGTTTGGCTGTATACCCTGGCGGAAATCATTCGCGCGCGGGGTACCCTGTTCGGCAAGGTGCTGCTGGGCTTCTGGGTGTATTCGACGCTGGCCATGCAATTCGATGCTGCCAGCCTCACAGGTACGCCACGTGCCGAATGGTTCATCAGTTGGCTGCCGGTGGGCCTTGCCATGATGCTGCCATGGGGGCGTGCCGAAAATGACGCCTGTGGTAAAATTTCCGGTTCAACCTGAACAGCGAGCTCGATAATGGCCGAAACACCGCGACCGGCGGAGCACACCTCCAGCCTGAAGATCTACTTCCGGCTGCTGGGCTATGTGAAACCCTATGTCGGCATTTTCCTGCTGAGCATTGTCGGTTTTGTGATCTTTGCCTCCACCCAGCCGATGCTGGCCGGCATCCTCAAGTATTTTGTCGATGGGCTGAGCAACCCCGAAGCGGTGTTGTTCCCCAACGTTCCCTACTTGCGTGACCTGCAATTGCTGCAGGCGGTACCGCTGCTGATCATACTGATCGCCGCATGGCAGGGCCTGGGCTCGTTCCTCGGCAACTATTTCCTGGCCAAGGTTTCCCTGTGCCTGGTGCACGACCTGCGTGTGGAATTGTTCAACAAGCTGCTGGTGCTGCCTAACCGCTACTTCGACAACCACAACTCCGGGCACCTGATTTCGCGCATCACCTTCAACGTGACCATGGTGACCGGTGCGGCCACCGACGCCATCAAGGTGGTGATCCGCGAAGGCCTGACCGTGGTGTTCCTGTTCGCCTACCTGTTGTGGATGAACTGGCACCTGACCCTGGTGATGGTTGCCATCCTGCCGGTGATCGCGGTGATGGTCAGCATCGCCAGCAAGAAATTCCGCAAGCAGAGCAAGAAGATCCAGGTGGCCATGGGCGACGTCACCCACGTTGCCTCGGAAACCATCCAGGGTTATCGCGTGGTCCGCAGCTTCGGCGGTGAAGCTTACGAGCAACGACGCTTCGGCAAGGCGAGCCAGAGCAACACCGACAAACAGCTGCGCATGACCAAGACTGGCTCGCTGTATACGCCGATGCTGCAGCTGGTGATCTACAGCGCCATGGCCGCGCTGATGTTCCTGGTGCTGTTCCTGCGTGGCGAGTCCACCGCCGGTGACCTGGTGGCCTACATCACCGCCGCCGGCCTGTTGCCCAAGCCGATTCGCCAGCTTTCGGAAGTCAGCTCGACCATCCAGAAAGGCCTGGCAGGTGCCGAAAGCATCTTCGAGCAACTGGACGAAGCACCTGAAGTGGACACCGGCACCGTCGAGAAGGAGCGGGTGGAAGGGCGTCTGGAAGTGCGCAACCTGAGCTTCACCTACCCAGGGACCGAGCGTGAAGTGCTGAGCGACATCAGCTTCACCGCCGAGCCTGGGCAGATGATTGCCCTGGTGGGCCGTTCCGGCAGTGGCAAGTCGACCCTGGCGGCGCTGATTCCGCGCTTCTATCACCACGACCAGGGGCAGATCCTGCTCGATGGCGTGGAGATCGAAAACTATCGCCTGCGCAACCTGCGTCGCCACGTTTCCCAGGTGACCCAGCACGTCACCCTGTTCAACGACACCGTCGCCAACAACATCGCCTATGGCGACCTGGCTGGCGCCCCGCGTGCCGACATCGAAGCCGCTGCGGCCGATGCCTATGCCAAGGAGTTCGTCGATCGCCTGCCCAAGGGCTTCGATACCGAGGTAGGTGAAAACGGTGTGCTGCTCTCCGGTGGCCAGCGCCAGCGCCTGGCAATTGCCCGCGCGCTGCTGAAGAACGCGCCGCTGCTGATCCTCGACGAAGCCACCTCGGCGCTGGATACCGAGTCCGAGCGGCATATCCAGGCGGCCCTGGACCATGTCATGCAAGGCCGTACCACATTGGTGATCGCCCACCGCCTGTCGACCATCGAGAAGGCCGACCAGATTCTGGTGATGGACCAGGGCCGTCTGGTCGAGCGCGGCACCCACGCCGAGCTACTTGGAGCAAATGGCCATTATGCCCGCCTGCATGCCATGGGCCTGGATGAGCCGGCCAAGGCAGATATCACCTGAACCCTCCTTGATCGGGGCCGTCATGGCCCCGATTGTCACGGGAATTTTCCGGGGACGATCTGGCCGTAAAGCCGTCGTCTACCCTGTGCTAATATCCTGCCCCTGTTCATTATTTCCATATGGGTTGCCCATGAAGTTGTCCATGCCGCGTTTCGATCAAGCCCCGGTACTGGTGGTCGGCGATGTCATGCTCGACCGCTACTGGCATGGCGGTACTTCGCGTATCTCGCCTGAAGCGCCAGTCCCGGTGGTCAAGGTCGATCAGATCGAGGATCGCCCCGGCGGCGCGGCCAACGTTGCCTTGAACATCGCCGCCCTGGGCGCACCGGCTTCGCTGGTCGGTGTCACCGGCCAGGACGAAGCCGCCGACAGCCTTGCCAACAGCCTGCAGGCGGCCGGCGTGCGTTCGGTGTTCCAGCGCATTGCGCACCAGCCGACCATCGTCAAGCTGCGGGTCATGAGCCGTCATCAGCAGTTGCTGCGTATCGATTTCGAAGAACCGTTTGCTACCGACCCGCTGTCGCTGGCCACCGAGGTCGACAGCCTGCTCGAAGGGGTCAAGGTGCTGGTCCTGTCCGACTACGGCAAGGGCGCATTGAGGAATCACCAAAGCCTGATCCAGGCCGCGCGGGCCAAGGGGATTCCGGTGCTGGCCGACCCCAAGGGCAAGGATTTTTCCATCTACCGCGGCGCCAGCCTGATCACCCCGAACCTCAGCGAGTTCGAGACCATCGTCGGCCGTTGCGCCGATGAGGCCGACCTGGTTGCCAAGGGCCTGCAGCTGCTGCAGGACCTGGACCTCGGTGCTTTGCTGGTCACCCGTGGCGAGCATGGCATGACCCTGCTGCGCGTCGGCCAGCCGGCGCTGCACCTGCCGGCGCGGGCACGCGAAGTGTTCGATGTGACCGGTGCCGGCGATACTGTCATCTCCACGCTTGCCGCAGCCATTGCAGCAGGCGAGGACCTGCCTCACGCGGTGGCCCTGGCCAACCTGGCGGCGGGTATCGTGGTCGGCAAGCTGGGTACTGCGGCCATCAGCGCCCCTGAATTGCGCCGGGCCATTCAGCGTGAGGAAGGTTCCGAGCGTGGCGTGCTGGGCCTGGAGCAACTGCTGCTGGCTATTGATGACGCACGGGCGCACAAAGAGAAGATCGTCTTCACTAACGGTTGCTTCGACATCCTGCATGCGGGGCACGTCACCTACCTGGAACAGGCACGCGCTCAAGGCGACCGGCTGATCGTTGCAGTCAATGACGACGCTTCGGTCAGCCGCCTGAAAGGGCCGGGCCGGCCAATCAACAGCGTCGACCGGCGCATGGCCGTGCTGGCCGGCCTGGGCGCCGTGGACTGGGTGATCAGCTTCCCTGAAGGCACCCCGGAAAACCTGCTGAGCCAAGTAAAGCCAGATGTGCTGGTGAAGGGTGGGGACTATGGTATCGATCAGGTTGTCGGCGCCGATATCGTCAAGGCTTATGGCGGTACCGTGAAGGTGCTGGGGCTGGTGGAAAACAGCTCGACCACGGCGATTGTCGAGAAGATCCGCAAGAACTGATCATGCCCCAGGCTGCTTTTCCAGGTGCTGTGTAGGCTTCGAGCTTACGCCATGCCTGTAGGAGCAGCCATGCTGCTCCTACAGGAGAGGGTGGCGACCTGAACAGCAGCCTACGGCAGTGGCACCCGCCATCCTATTTGTGCAGTGAGGTGCGTGCCCGCTCCAGCAGCGCCCGCGCCTTGTCGCCAAAGCGCTTAAGGTGCGAGGCCCGCGCCGGCTTACTCTCCACCAGCCCTTGCTGTTTCACCCAGTCCTTCCAGCGCACCCGCTCGTCCGTCACCACCCAGCCTTCGCGCCTGGCAAAGCTCTCTGCCAGGTACAGCCCACGTGTACTCACCGGCACCAGTTCGTCCTTCTTCAGGGTATACAGCTCTGCCAGCGGCTGGCCGTCTTTCAAGGGCATCAGGTAAAGGTCCGGGCGCTTGCGGTTGAGCCGCGCCACCAGTTGGTCGCCCTCCAGCCGCTCGTCCACGTGAAACAGGCTGAGCTTCTTGGCCTCCCGAGGTACTTGCAGGCGCATGTCATAGATAAGCTGTAGCGAAGCCGTGGGCAGGTGCACGTAGGCGCGTGGTCGCTCGAGCAGCATCAGGTTGCCGCAGTGCACCGGGCGCGCAGCACCCGATTCCGGGGTCAGTGTGAAGTGTGGTGTTTCGCGGTAGTGCAATGCGGCGGCATAGGGGACTGGCAGCCAAGTATCGTTGAAACGCCCGCCCAGCCAGCCTTCCGTGGTTTCGAGCAGGCATTCCTCGGCCACTTCCTGAACGGCGGTGTGCAGCGGCAGGTTCAGCTCCTGGGCCGGCACGTAACCTGAAATCAGTTTCAGCACTACATCGCCACGGTCTTGCCGGCGTTGGCGAACCAGCACCCAGTAATCACGGTTCTGCCAGTGCAGGGTCAGTCGCACCGACACGCCCAGGTTGGCCAGTTCGACCGCGAAGCGTTGCACGTCGGGTAACTGGATGGCCTTGCGCCGTTGCTGGGTCTGGGCAAAATTCAGCGGCATGCCGATGCCCTGATAGATCAGCCCTTCGGGCGTGGCCTCGACATGAAGGGGCAATGTCTTGAAGTTGCTCGGGTTCTTGCGGATCAGCGTTCGCGCCACGAGGCTCCTCCTTGCGTCGGGTCAGTTTCCTGGCTCGTGGGCCAGGCGTCACTCAGTGCTGGTCCAGGATACGGGCGACGGTGGCCACGTTATGAGCCAGGTGCAGCGGGTTGATGGTGCCGACGATAGCACTGCTAACGCCCGGGTGGGCGAATAGCAGCTCAAAGCTGGCCTGCACCGGGTCAACGCCCGGGGCCAGGCAGATATGCCCGCTAGCCAGGGCCTTTTTCACCAGGATGGCCTTGCCGTGTTCCGCAGCGTAGTCCAGCACCGGGCGTTCTGCCTGCTCGTTGAGGTTGTAGGTGACCATTGCGCAGTCACCTTCCTCCAGCGCCTTCAGGCCGCCTTCGACGGTTTTGCCGGACAGGCCGAAGCCCAGGATCTTGCCTTCCTGCTTGAGCTCGGCCAGGGTCTGATAGACCTCCTGCTGCTCGAGTATCGCCAAGTCGTTGCCGTCGGAATGCACCAGGACCAGTTCGATACGGTCGGTCTCGAGCCGGTGCAGGCTGCGCTCCACCGACCGGCGGGTGTGGGCGGCGCTGAAGTCGAAATGCGAGAGGCCTTCCTCGAACTCTTCACCGACCTTGCTGACGATTACCCATTCATCGCGTTGCCCACGCAGCAGTGGCCCCAGGCGTTCCTCGCTGCGACCGTAAGCCGGGGCGGTGTCGATCAGGTTGATCCCCAGCTCGCGGGCCTGTGCCAGTAGCAGACGGGCTTCGTCATCGTTGGGGATGGTGAACCCGGAGGGATACTTCACGCCCTGATCGCGGCCAAGCTTGACCGTGCCGAGGCCCAGTGGGGAGACCTTGAGGCCGGTGCTGCCCAGCGGGCGATGAAATTCGTGCAGGGTTGGCAGGCTCATGGCAGCAGTTGCTCCCAGGCCGGTACACCCAGCGGAGGGCGTGGGAGGTCGGCCAGGTCGGCATGCGCTTGTGGGCGAATGCCGTCGCGTTCCAGGTGGCTGATGACCCGGTCGCTGAAGTCCGGTGCCAGCGCCAGCTTGGTCGGCCAGCCGACCAGCAGGCGCTGCTGGTCGGCGAGGAAGGCGTTGTCCGGGCGTACCAGGCCCGATTGTGCGGGTTCTGCACGGTCGACCCGCAGGGTGGCCCAGCGCACTTGACCCTGGTCGACCCATGGCAACAGGTTGGCGATTTCCTTCTGCGCCGCAGCAATCTGCGCCGCAGGCTCTCGCGCAACACCTTCGGCTTCGGCAAGGTCCCCACCGAGGTACCACACCCACTGGCCATCGGCTGCCGGGTGGGTGGTCACGGTAACGCGCGGCTTGGGCCCGCCACCAAGGCAGTGGGCGTACAAAGGTTTGAGGTTCGGGCCCTTGGCCATGACCATGTGCAGCGGGCGGGTTTGCATGGTTGGCTGGTCCAGGCCCAGCACCTGCAGCAAGCCTTCGGTGCCTGCCCCGGCGCTCAACACGATCCGCTGGGCACGGATTTCCCGGTCGTCCACGCGCAGGCCGACCAATGCATGACCTTCACGCAAGGGTTCGATGCGTTCACCTGCCAGCAAGGAGTCACCGCCCAGCTCTGCCAGGTTGGCCAGCAGGCTCGGGACATCGATCACCAGTTCTGCCAGGCGGTACACCTTGCCCTTGAACGCGCGGTCCTGCAGTGCTGGTGGCAGTTGGTCGCCCTTGACCTGGTCAACCCGGCCACGCACGGCCTTGCTGGCGAAGAAGCTTGTGAGGTTGCCGGCCAAGGTGCCCGGCGACCAGAGGTAGTGGGCATCGGAGAGCAGGCGGGTGCGCCCAAGGTCCAGTTCGCCGCTGCCGGCCAAGGCCTCGCGCCAGCGGCGCGGCATGTCGGCGATGGCTTCCGAGGCGCCGGTCAGGGCGCCGTGCAGGGCGTATTTGGTGCCGCCGTGGATGATGCCCTGCGACTTGATGGTCTGCTCGCCGCCGAGGCTGGCGCGCTCCACCAGTACTGTCGAATAGCCCAGGCGTTGCAGGCGGGCATTCAGCCAAAGGCCTGCGACCCCGGCGCCGACGATCAGCACGTCAGTGGAAATGGCAGATGGCATGGCGGTACCTCGAAGACTGGGACAGCTGGCAAGTATACAGGGTCGGGCACGAGGGGGATCGTGTGAGGGCTAACAGAGGCCCGCCTTGAGGTTTTTTGCGCGTGTGAGATCGAGCGCCGCGCGCGCGTCGCATCGCGAGCTGGCGCTCGCTCCTACGTTTGTTTCGGGCCAGTAAGGCCTGTGAAAGGCGCGCGCGATCGCCTGGTTCGTACGACACGATATTGAGCCATGCGCCAAAGCGTTCGCGCGTAAATCCCACAGGAATAATTGTCCCGAAACAAACGTAGGAGCGAGCGCCAGCTCGCGATGCGCCGCGCGGGCGGCGCTCGATCTACCCGACACCCCAAAAATCAAGGCAAGCACTAGGTAGCCCTGGCGCGACCGCCAGCCAGACACAAGGCAAAAATCAATGCCCAGCCGTCTTCGAAAACAGCTGAATCACCACCACTCCACCCACGATCATGGCCATGCCAAGCATCGCCGGCACATCCAGCTTCTGCCCATAGATCACCAGCGCCGCCACGCTGATCAGCACAATCCCCAACCCCGACCAGATGGCATAGGCGATCCCCACCGGAATGCTGCGTACCACCAAGGTCAGCATCCAGAACGCGATGCCATAGCCGACCACCATCAACACCAGTGGCAACGGCGTGCTCAAGCCTTTCACCGCTTTCATCGAAGCAGTGGCAATGACTTCGGCGCAGATGGCAATGGCGAGGTAGGTATAGGCATTCATGGCAGGATCCTCCGGTTACTAAGCGGGCATTCTAGACTTCGCCAGGATGGGGTAAAGTCATTACCTATCAATATTGGAGATAGGCTGATGGCCGAGCAGTGGAACCTTGAACAACTGCGTACCTTTCTGCGCGTTGCGGAACTGCGCTCGTTCTCTGCGGTGGCCCGCGAACAGCACAAAGCCCAGTCGGCGATCAGCAGCGCCATCGCTCTGCTCGAAACCGACCTTGGCGTTACCCTGTTCGAGCGCAGCAGCGGCCGGCAACCAAAATTGACCGAAAACGGCAGCGCCTTGCTGGAAGATGCCCGCGAATTGCTCCGCCAGTGCGAACGCCTGGATGGCCGCGCCCTGGCCCTGATGCGAGGGCAGGAGGCCTTGCTGCGGGTCGCTCAGGACGAAGCCATGCCGTATCAGCCGGTGATCGACAGCCTTGACGAACTGGCTAGTCGCTACCCGTTCCTGGAGGTGCAATTGGCTAGCGGAGCCCAGGGCGATGTGGCGCGCAAGCTGGTGGAGCGGCGCGCCGACCTGGGCCTGTTCTTCCTCCACGAAAGCATCCCGGCTTCCTTGGAGCGCCGTGCCTTGGGCAGCGTGGAGATGGTCACGGTGTGCGCGGTCGGGCACCCGCTGGCGGGTGAAGGCCGTGTCACCCGACAACAATTGGCCCGCCACCGGCAGTTGCTGATCACGCCACAACAAAGCGGGTACCCCGGCGGCGAAGCGATAAGCCCGCAGATTTGGCGGGCCGACAGCTTCTACGCCATGGCGGAACTGCTGATGCGCGGCCTGGGCTGGGCCTGGTTACCACGGCATGTGGTGCAGTACCCGACCTACCAAGCGCACATGGTCGAACTGGACAGCGATTGGCGGCCACCGGCCTTGGTGGCGGAATTGGCCTGGCGCCGTGATCAACCCCTGGGCCCTGCTGCGCAGTGGCTGGCCGAGCGCTTTGCAGTGCACCTGCGCGCGATCGGGTAAACTTCGCCGCCATGAACAGAACACTCTATACCTTGCTGTTTCACTTAGGCCTGCCGCTGGTTGCGCTGCGCCTGTATCTGCGCGCGCGCAAGGCGCCAGCCTATGGCCAGCGCATCGGCGAGCGCTTTGCCTTCAAGCTGCCGGCCATGCGCCAAGGTGGGCTCTGGGTGCATGCGGTGTCGGTGGGCGAGAGCATTGCCGCAGCGCCCATGGTACGCGCCCTGCTCAAGGCCTATCCGGAACTGCCGATCACGCTCACCTGCATGACCCCCACCGGTTCCGAGCGTATCCGCGCCATGTTCGCCGACGAACCCCGCGTGCAGCATTGCTACCTGCCGTATGACCTGCCATGGGCCGCCGGGCGTTTTCTCGATCATGTGCGGCCGAAACTGGGCATCATCATGGAAACCGAGTTGTGGCCCAATCACATTCACCAGTGTGCCAAGCGCGGCATTCCGGTGGCGCTTGCCAATGCGCGTTTGTCCGAGCGCTCGGCACGCGGTTACGGGCGCTTTGCCGGGCTGACCAGGCCGATGCTGGCGGAGATGAGCCTGATCGCCGTGCAGACCGAAACCGAGGCGCAACGCTTCCGTGACCTGGGCGCCCGCCCTGAGTGCGTGCAGGTCACCGGCTCGATCAAATTCGACCTCAAGATCGATGAGCAACTGCAACCGCGTGCCAGGGCTTTGCGTGAACAGTGGGGGGCAGAACAACGGCCAGTGTGGATTGCCGCCAGTACCCATGATGGTGAAGATGCGCTGATTCTGCAGGCGCATCGGCAGTTGTTGCAGGTGCATGGCGATGCCTTGCTGATCCTGGTGCCGCGTCACCCTGAGCGGTTTGCTGCAGTGCATACGCTGTGCAGCGAGCAATTCACCACCGTGCGCCGTTCTGCTGCAGCGCCGGTCGATGCGCAAACCTGCGTGTTGCTGGGCGACACCATGGGTGAGTTGCTGTTCCTCTATGCCCTGGCCGATATTGCCTTTGTCGGCGGCAGCCTGGTGCCGACCGGTGGGCACAATCCGTTGGAGCCTGCGGCGCTGGCCTTGCCAGTGCTCATGGGGCCACATGTGTTCAACTTCCTCGAAATCAGCGCGATGCTGCGCGAGGCAGGGGCTTTGCAGCTGGTGGATGATGCTGACGGGCTGGCCGGTGCTGTGCGTCGTCTGGTGGAACTACCGCAGGACGCCCAGCGCATGGGCGAGGCGGGCAGGGCGGTGATGCGGGCCAATCAGGGGGCGCTGCAGCGCCTGCTTGATGGGCTGGGCGCGCTTATCCGCTGATTTTGGCATTGGCTTCTTCGCGGGCTCGCCCGCTCCCACAGGATTGATGCATGGCTCGAGGGCTGCGAAATCCCTGTGTGAGCGGGCAAGCCCGCGAAGAGTCCAACACCTGTCTTAAGGCCTACGCTCGAAGTTTTTGGCCGCTGCTGCCGCCAGGTCAGGCGGCAGGAAGTCCTTGTCCGGGTTGTAGTCAGGTTTCAGGTAGCGCTTGAGGTCCTGGAGGTCTTGCGGGCTCAGGGTGCCGGCTGCCTGCTTCAGGCTCAGGTTGTCGAGGATGTAGTCGTAACGGCTATTGTTGTAGTCGCGCACCGAGGTGTACAGCTGACGCTGGGCATCGAGCACGTCAACGATGTTGCGGGTACCAACCTGGTAACCGATTTCGGTAGCTTCCAGCGCACTTTGGTTGGAGATGATCGACTGCTTGCGCGCCTGTACCTGTTCCACGTCGGTGTTAACCGCGCGGTGCAGGTTACGGGTGTTTTCCACGACCTGACGGCGCAGGCTTTCCCGCTGTTGCTCGCTCTGGCTCAGGCGCTGGTAAGCCTCGCGTACCTGCGAACTGGTCAGGCCGCCGCTGTAGATCGGAATATTCAACTGCAGGCCAACGCTGGTCTGTTCGACATCGCCGCTGTAGCGCACACCCAATTGTGAAGGGTTGGTAAAACCGAGGCTGTCGTTATCACCCTTCTGGTACTTGGCCACTGCGTCCAGGGTCGGCGCATGGCCGGCCTTGCGCTGGCGCAGTGTCTCTTCGGCAGCAGACACCGCATAGTTGGTGGCCAGCAGGTTGAGGTTCTGGCGGCCGGCGGTTTCGACCCAGGCTTTGGCGTCGTTTGGCGTTGGTACCTGCACCGGCAGCGTATGCACCACGCCTTGGATCGAGGTGTATTCACGGTTGGTCAGGGTGACCAGCGCTTCGAAGGCATCCTGCACCTGGCGCTCGGCGATGATCCGGTTGGCCCGTGCAGTGTCATAACTGGCTTGGGATTGCAGCACGTCGGTCTTGTCCGACAGGCCCACATCGAAGCGCTCGTTGGACTGGTCCAGTTGGCGCTTGAACGCGGCTTCCTCCGCCTTGGTCGCGGCCAGATTGTCCTGCGCGCGCAGGACGGCAAAGTAGTTCTGTGCGGTTTGCAGGATCAGGTTCTGTTCAGTCGCCGACAGCTCCAGCGCTGCCTGTTCGTTGACCGCTTCGGCTGCCTGCAGCTGGAACCAGCGATCAGCGCGGAAGATCGGCTGGGCCAAGGTCGCGCTCCAGGAGTTGCCGCTGCGGTTGGAGGTGATGGAAGGCTCGTCCAGCTTGGTGCGGGTGTTCATCATTTCGGCATCGGCCGACAGGTTCGGTAGCAGCCCGGCGCGTGCCTGGGGCACTACTTCGCGGCGGGCGCCATAATCGGCGCGTGCCGCAGCCAGATCGGCGTTGTTGTCTACCGCTTCCTGATAGACGCTGACCAGGTCGGTTCTGACTGTCGAGGGCAGGTCCGCTGCCCAGACCATTCCGTTGGACGCACAAGACACGGCTATCGCCAGTGAGAGTTTGCGCAGCATAGAGGCAATCCTTGTACGAAATTTAATTA
Organism: Pseudomonas sp. LB-090624; assembly: GCF_003205205.1. Lineage (GTDB taxonomy): Bacteria > Pseudomonadota > Gammaproteobacteria > Pseudomonadales > Pseudomonadaceae > Aquipseudomonas. Next base: position 62,087 of record NZ_QJRL01000023.1, on the reverse strand, counting down.
CTGAACTGTTGAGTATCGAGCGATGCGCCAGTGTAGTGCCATGCGCACCCGGCAACAATCGCTCGGTGTGCCTTTCATCATCCGCGCATTTACCCGCTTGGCTTTGCCGACCACTCCAGTCTAGACTGCGCATGTTCTTGTCGGGGTGCCTTGAAGCAAAGGCTGAGATCGCAGAGGTGCGGATCCCGTTGAACCTGATCAGGTTAGCGCCTGCGTAGGGAACAAGATTGCTCGCCTTCCCGGGGAGCCTCTTGTGCCAGGTCCGGGAATGTCGCAGCTGCATGCAGCTTCAGGCACCCCCATATCCGGCACTGCACCCATCCAGGGTGCGTCCGCGCTTTTTCAGGTTCACCCCGACATTCCACTGCTAGGAAGCCGTCTGGAGAGCCTGTGATGACCAAACAAGAAAAAGCGATCAACCTCAGCGAATCGGCACAAGTCGATCAGCAGTCCGTGCAACCCTTCCGCCGTTCGCGCAAGATCTATGTCGAAGGCTCGCGCCCGGATATCCGCGTCCCCATGCGCGAAATCAGCCTTGACGATACCCCGACCGATTTTGGTGGCGAAACCAACGCCCCGGTGCTGGTCTACGACACCTCCGGCCCGTACACCGACCCCGATGTCATCATCGATGTACGCAAGGGACTGGGCGATGTTCGTTCGGCCTGGATCGAAGCCCGCGGTGACACCGAGCGCCTGGACGGCCTGAGCTCCGACTTCGGCCAGCAGCGCCTGAACGATGCCGAACTGGCCAAGCTGCGTTTTGCCCACGTGCGTAATCCGCGCCGGGCCAAGGCCGGTGCCAACGTCTCGCAGATGCACTATGCCCGCCAGGGCATCATCACCGCCGAGATGGAATACGTGGCCATCCGCGAAAACATGAAGCTGCAGGAAGCCCGTGCCGCCGGCCTGCTCGACGAGCAGCATGCCGGCCACAGCTTCGGTGCCAACATCCCCAAAGAAATCACCCCCGAATTCGTCCGCGAAGAAGTCGCCCGTGGCCGCGCGATCATCCCGGCCAACATCAACCACCCGGAACTGGAGCCGATGATCATCGGCCGCAACTTCCTGGTGAAGATCAATGGCAACATCGGCAACAGCGCCCTGGGTTCCTCGATCGAGGAAGAAGTGGCCAAGCTGACCTGGGGGATACGCTGGGGCTCCGACACGGTCATGGACCTGTCCACCGGCAAGCACATCCACGAAACCCGCGAGTGGATCATTCGCAACTCGCCGGTGCCGATCGGTACCGTGCCGATCTACCAGGCTCTGGAAAAGGTCAATGGCGTAGCCGAAGACCTGACCTGGGAGCTGTTCCGCGACACGCTGATCGAGCAGGCCGAGCAGGGTGTGGACTACTTCACCATCCACGCTGGTGTGCTGCTGCGCTATGTGCCGCTGACCGCCAAGCGTGTCACCGGCATCGTCAGCCGTGGTGGCTCGATCATGGCCAAGTGGTGCCTGGCGCACCACAAGGAAAACTTCCTGTACACCCACTTCGATGAAATCTGCGAAATCATGAAGGCCTACGACGTCAGCTTCTCGCTGGGTGACGGCCTGCGTCCTGGCTCGATTGCCGACGCCAACGACGCCGCGCAGTTCGGTGAACTGGAAACCTTGGGCGAGCTGACCAAGATCGCCTGGAAGCACGACGTGCAGTGCATGATCGAAGGCCCTGGCCACGTGCCGATGCAGCTGATCAAAGAGAACATGGACAAGCAGCTGGAGTGCTGCGACGAGGCGCCGTTCTACACCCTCGGCCCGCTGACCACCGATATCGCCCCGGGCTACGATCACATCACTTCGGGCATTGGTGCGGCGATGATCGGCTGGTTCGGTTGCGCCATGCTCTGCTACGTCACCCCCAAGGAGCACCTGGGCCTGCCGAACAAGGATGACGTCAAGACCGGCATCATCACCTACAAGATCGCCGCACATGCCGCCGACCTTGCCAAGGGGCACCCGGGCGCGCAGATCCGTGACAACGCCCTGTCCAAGGCGCGTTTCGAGTTCCGCTGGGAAGACCAGTTCAACCTCGGCCTGGACCCGGACACTGCCCGTGCCTACCACGACGAGACCCTGCCAAAGGAGTCGGCCAAGGTCGCGCATTTCTGCTCGATGTGTGGGCCGAAGTTCTGTTCGATGAAGATCACCCAGGAAGTGCGTGAATACGCCGCCAAGATCGAGGCCGTGGACGTGACGGTCGAACAAGGCATGCGCGAGCAGGCCGAGCGGTTCCGCCAGGAAGGCAGCCAGCTGTACCACAAAGTCTAAGCACGCTGGGGCCGCTTTGCGGCCCTTTCGCGACGCAAGGCCGCTCCCACAAGGACCGCGCAAGCCTCGAAGCCTGCGTGGTTTTTGGGGGAGCGGCCTTGCGTCGCGATACGAGGACGAAGTCCTCGCCAGGAACACCAACAATATTGCCGGCGAGCGCCAACCATGACATCACCCAGCCAGTTCTCCCCCGACCATCCAATCCCCATCCAGCAGCGCATCTTTGGCGCTCGCGACCTGTTTTCACTGTGGTTTTCCCTCGGCATCGGCCTGATGGTGCTGCAGGTCGGCGCCATGCTGGCGCCAGGCCTGGGCCTTGCTGGCGCCGTGCTGGCCATCGCCCTGGGCACCGGTGTCGGTGTGCTGTTGCTGGGTGCGGCGGGGGTTATCGGCAGCGACACCGGCCTGTCCGCCATGGGCACCCTGAAGCTCAGCCTGGGTAGCCATGGGGCCCGCTTGCCGGCGCTGCTCAACCTGCTGCAACTGGTGGGTTGGGGTGCGTTCGAGATCATTGTCATGCGCGATGCCGCCAGCCTGCTGGGCGCGCGGGCATTCGGCGAAGACAGTGCCTGGAACAGCCCGATGCTGTGGACCCTGTGCTTCGGTGCCCTGGCCACCCTGCTGGCCGTCAGCGGGCCACTGGCCTTCGTGCGCAAGGTGCTACGCGCCTGGGGTATCTGGTTGCTGCTGGGCGCATGCGTCTGGCTAACCTGGAACCTGTTCGCCAAGGCCGACCTGGCAGACCTTTGGAACCGCGCCGGGGATGGGTCGATGTCGCTGGCAGTGGGTTTCGACATCGTCATTGCCATGCCGCTGTCGTGGCTGCCGCTGATCGCCGATTACTCGCGTTTCGCCCGTAATGGCAAGCATGTGTTCGGCGGCACGGTACTTGGCTATTTCATCGGCAACACCTGGCTGATGAGCCTGGGCGTGGCCTACACGCTGGCGTTCGCCGCCAGTGGCGAAGTGAATGCCTTGCTGCTGGCCCTGGCAGGCGCAGGCATGGGCATTCCGCTGCTGCTCATCCTGCTGGACGAGTCGGAAAAGGCGTTTGCCGACATCCACTCGGCGGCTGTGTCCACGGGCGTGCTGGTACCTGTAAAGGTCGAGCACCTGGCGCTGGCCATTGGCTTGCTGTGCACCCTGATTGCCCTGCTGGCGCCACTGGCCCAGTACGAAAACTTCCTGCTGCTGATCGGCTCGGTGTTCGCGCCGCTGTTCGGCGTGGTGCTGATGGACCACTACGTGATCCGTCGTCGTCGCCTGCCGGCACAGGTGGGAGGCTTGCACTGGCAGGCACTGGCGGCCTGGTTTGCGGGGGTGGCGGCCTATCACCTGATTGCCGCCAACGCTCCGGAGCTGGGCGCTACCCTGCCAGCATTGCTGCTGGCAGGTGTACTGCATGGGCTGTTAAGCCTTAGCCGCGGCCGGGAAACAGTTCAGGCTTGAGTACGCCGTTCAGGCGCGGGTAGGGGATTTTCAGTTCCACGTGGCCCATGGAATAGGGCGCGATGGCATAGACCTCGTACTTGACCACCACCGCGCCGTACGTCAGGGCGATGTGCGGCGACTTCTTGAACGGCCAGGTCTTGACGAACTCGGCGTCCTTGTCCATGCCCACGCTCATCAGCCAGGCACGGTGCGATTCTTCGACGGTTTTCCAGAACGTATCTTCCTGGCCAGGCACCAGCATGTCCTGCAGGGTCAGCACCTTGTCCAGTTTGCGCGAATAGTTGATGAAGCCACGCCCGGGCATGCCGTGGGCGCCACCGCTGTCCAGGTAGCTGGACAGCTCGATGATCACCAGCCCGTCATGCTGCTCGCGTACCTTGGCTTGCAGGTAGCTGCTGTTACGTTTGTCGGCACTGGCCAGATATTGCTGCTCGTAGGCCTGCAGGGTGCCCGGCGCGGTGCCATGCTGATTGTCTTCGGTGAGCTGCAGCAGGCTTTTTTCGACGATGCCGTCGAGCTTGGGCAGGGCCGGGAAGTGGACCACGTCGATGTTTACCAGCGGGCAGTCGCTTTCGCTGCAGCCGGGTTTGACATGCTCCCAGGCGTCGCGCTTGACCTCGAGCGGGGTCCGGTAGTTGGGTGTGAACAGGCTCTGGCAGGCGCCCAGAGCGAGTGCCAGCACGGCCACGGAAGTCAGTTTGACAAGTGTCATGATGATCCTTGCAGAACAGGGAAAAGTCGGCCTTTGACCGTCTGCGCGGCCTTCAGTTCGCCACTAAGCTAACAGAGTGAAGACCCGCTGTCCCGAGTGCGCGAACGGTTACTGGAAAGGGGTGAAACCCGCTAGCGTGCAGAGTAGGATGGCGCGATGCAGTAAGTGAGGTAATGAGGATTTCCATGTCAAACACGTTGAACTCAGTGCCCAAGGCGGTCGAGATCGTCAAGCGGGCCAATTGCTTCCAGGGCTTCTACAAGCTCGATAAGGTGCACCTGCGCCACGAGCTGTTCGCCGGGGGGATGGGCCGCGAGATCAGTCGTGAGCTGTTTGTGCGCCATGATGCGGTGTGCGTGCTGCCCTACGACCCGCAGCGCGATGAAGTGGTGCTGATCGAGCAGTTCCGCGTGGGCGCCATGGGCAAGACCGACAACCCCTGGCTGATCGAAATGGTGGCCGGGTTGATCGACAAGGATGAACAACCCGAAGAGGTTGCCCACCGCGAAGCCCAGGAAGAGGCCGGCCTGACCTTCAGTGCCCTGTGGCCGATGACCCGCTACTTCCCTTCGCCCGGCGGCAGTGACGAGTACGTCCACCTGTTCCTTGGTCGTTGCACCAGCGAAGGGGCCGGTGGCCTGCACGGTCTTGAAGAAGAGGGCGAAGACATCCGCGTGCGCGTGTGGTCGTTCGAGGATGCCTTGCAGGCAGTGCGCGATGGGCGCATCTGCAATGCCGCGACCATCATTGGCCTGCAATGGCTGGCGCTGAACCGTGACGAAGTACGAGGTATGTGGAAGTGAACCTGTTGCGCGAGCGCTATCGAGTCGACCTGGTCGGGCTGCAGGCGGCCTGCGAGGCCAACTACGCCCGGCTGATGCGCCTGCTGCCCGATATGCGCACTACCCAGAGCTCGCGCCGCATTGGTATGACCCAGGGCGACCAGATGCTCGGCGTGCTCGTGCTCGACGTAGTCCTGGCCTGCCCTTACACCACCACCCTGCACGTGCGTCAGGAGCACAGCTTGCCGTGGCTGCCGGTGCCGCACCTGGAAGTGCAGGTTTACCACGATGCGCGCATGGCCGAAGTGGTCAGTGCCGAACACACCCGGCGCCTGCGCAGCATCTACCCGTACCCGAACGAAGCCATGCACCAGCCAGATGAGAAAGCCCAGCTCAACCTGTTCCTCGGTGAATGGCTGAGCCACTGCCTGGCGTGCGGCCACGAACTGGCGAGTGTTCGCTGAAGTGTGACGCAGGTCGTTTGCGGGTGTTTGCTCGCGACCGTTGCCCAGCCATAATTCCTGCTGAAACCGTTCGAGGAGACGGCCGTTGCCGCAGCCAGACCAATCGCGCCCCGTGCATGTGGTGCAACTGACCGATGCCCACCTGTTCGCCGACCCGGCGGGCAGCATGCTGGGCCTCAACACCCGCGACAGCCTGCGCCATGTGGTCGCCCAGGCGCGGCGCGAGCAACCGCTTGTCGATGTGCTGTTGTGCACCGGCGACCTGTCGCAGGACGCCAGCGTTGCTTCTTACCAGGCGTTCCGTGAGCTGACTGCGCCGTTTGCCGTGCCGACTCGCTGGTTGCCGGGCAATCACGACGAGGCCCAGGTCATGGCGCAGGTCGCGCCAGAGCTGGTGCAGGCGGTGACCGATATTGGCGCTTGGCGCATTGTCATGCTCAACACTGCCGTGCCGGGGGCGACCCATGGCTTTTTGGCAGATGACCAGCTGCTACTGCTCGAGGCAGCCTTGAAAGACGCGGGCGAGCGGCATTGCCTGGTGTGCTGCCACCATCAGCCGGTGGATATCGGCTGTGCCTGGATCGCGCCGATTGGCTTGCGCAATGCCCAGGTCCTGTTCGATATAGTCGAGCGTTATCCACAGGTGCGGGCGTTGCTGTGGGGGCATGTACATCAAGCGTGGGATGAACAGCGCGATGCCCGGCGGCTGCTGGCTACGCCGTCGACCTGCATTCAGTTCGCGGCGCGCAGCGAGGACTTTCAGGTGAGCGAAGAACAGCCAGGCTACCGCTGGCTGCGACTGCACGCCGACGGTCGGCTGGAAACCGGGGTGGAGCGGGCCCAGGACTTTGAAGTGAAGCTCGACTTCGACAGCCCGGGGTATTGAAAACCACGGGGCTGCTGCGCAGCTGCCGGCGCTCTTGAAGAAATTGTTGCGAAACCCGTGACACTGCGTCAAAACCCGGCGAACGCGCTACACTGCGCGTCCCTGCGCCCGCATCATCAGGCGCGAAGCCACAGATTCCGGGGGCAGCATGTCGGGTTCCATCCTCTATATCCATGGCTTCAACAGCTCGCCGCTTTCAACCAAGGCGCGCCAACTCGAAGCCGTCATGCAGCAGCTCGGCCTCGCCGACCAGCTGCGGGTGCCCGCCTTGCACCATCACCCACGCCAGGCCATGGTCCAGCTCGAAGCAGCCATCGCCGAGCTCGGTGCGCCATTGCTGGTGGGCAGTTCGCTCGGCGGCTACTATGCCACCCACCTGGCCGAGCGACAGGGTCTCAAGGCCCTGCTGGTCAACCCGGCGGTAACCCCGCACAAGCATTTCGACGGCTACCTGGGTACCCAGCGCAATCACTACACCGATGAAACCTGGGAGCTGACCCTTGATCACGTGCAGGCCCTGGCCGAGCTGGAAGTTCCAGCCCCGGTAGATGCCAATCGCTATCAGGTATGGCTGCAAACCGCCGATGAAACCCTGGACTATCGCCACGCCGAGCGCTATTACCGTGCCTGTGCCCTGCGTATCCAGGCCGGCGGTGACCACAGCTTCCAGGGCTTTGCCGAGCGTCTGCCGGCCCTGCTGGCCTTTGCCGGAATTGCCCGCGGGCAGTATGCGGCGCTCGATTTTTCTGTATTTTGACTTTTTTGCATTCACCAGACTGACGACGAGACCTTATGGCCAATCCCAGCGCTAGCGCCTATAACGCAGACGCCATCGAAGTCCTCTCGGGCCTTGACCCGGTCCGCAAGCGGCCGGGCATGTACACCGATACCAGCCGCCCCAACCATTTGGCCCAGGAAGTCATCGACAACAGTGTCGACGAAGCCCTGGCCGGCCACGCCCGTTCGGTGCAGGTCATCCTGCATGCCGACCATTCGCTGGAGGTCAGCGATGACGGCCGTGGCATGCCGGTGGACATCCACCCGGAAGAGGGTGTGTCCGGGGTCGAGCTGATCCTCACCAAACTGCACGCTGGCGGCAAGTTCTCCAACAAGAACTACCAGTTCTCCGGTGGTTTGCACGGTGTGGGCATTTCGGTGGTCAACGCCCTGTCGACCCAGGTGCGCGTGCGCGTCAAGCGTGACGGCAACGAATACCAGATGACCTTCGCCGACGGCTTCAAGGCCAGCGAGCTGGAAGTGGTCGGCTCGGTCGGCAAGCGCAATACCGGCACCAGCGTGTACTTCAGCCCAGACCCGAAGTACTTCGACTCGCCCAAGTTCTCCATCAGCCGCCTCAAGCACGTGCTCAAGGCCAAGGCGGTCTTGTGCCCGGGCCTGCTGGTCAGCTTCGAGGACAAGGGCAGTGGTGAGAAGGTCGAATGGCACTACGAGGATGGCCTGCGCTCCTATCTGGTCGATTCGGTCAACGAATTCCAGCGCCTGCCCGAAGAGCCGTTCTGTGGCAGCCTGGCCGGTAACAAGGAGGCCGTGGACTGGGCCTTGCTGTGGCTGCCTGAAGGCGGCGACAGCATCCAGGAAAGCTACGTCAACCTGATCCCCACCGCGCAGGGCGGTACCCACGTCAACGGCCTGCGCCAGGGCCTGCTGGATGCCATGCGCGAGTTCTGCGAGTTCCGCAATCTGCTGCCGCGTGGGGTAAAGCTGGCGCCGGAAGACGTCTGGGAACGCATTACCTTCGTGTTGTCGATGAAGATGCAGGACCCGCAGTTCTCCGGGCAGACCAAAGAGCGGCTGTCCTCGCGTGAGGCGGCGGCGTTCGTCTCCGGGGTGGTCAAGGACGCCTTCAGCCTGTGGCTCAACGGCCACCCTGAGCTGGGCATGCAACTGGCAGAACTGGCCATCAGCAATGCCGGCCGCCGCCTCAAGGCCAGCAAGAAAGTCGAGCGCAAACGCGTCACCCAGGGCCCGGCGCTGCCCGGCAAGCTGGCTGACTGCGCCGGCCAGGACCCGATGCGCGCCGAGCTGTTCCTGGTCGAGGGTGACTCGGCCGGTGGTTCGGCCAAGCAGGCGCGGGACAAGGAATTCCAGGCCATCCTGCCGCTGCGCGGCAAGATCCTCAACACTTGGGAAGTGGATGGTGGCGAAGTCCTCGCCAGCCAGGAAGTGCACAACATTGCCGTGGCCATTGGTGTCGATCCGGGTGCCACCGACCTGGCGCAATTGCGCTACGGCAAGATCTGCATCCTCGCCGACGCCGACTCCGACGGCTTGCACATCGCCACCCTGCTGTGTGCGTTGTTCGTCCAGCACTTCCGCGCGCTGGTCGAGGCCGGGCACGTATACGTGGCCATGCCGCCGCTGTACCGCATCGACCTGGGCAAGGAAATCTACTACGCCCTCGACGAAGCCGAGCGTGACGGCATTCTCGACCGGCTGGTTGCCGAGAAGAAGCGCGGCAAGCCTCAGGTAACGCGCTTCAAGGGCCTGGGCGAGATGAACCCGCCACAGCTGCGTGAAACCACCATGGACCCGAACACGCGGCGCCTGGTGCAGCTGACGCTGGACGACGTACAGGCGACCTGCGAGCTGATGGACAAGCTGCTGGCCAAGAAACGCGCCGGTGACCGCAAGAGCTGGCTGGAAACCAAAGGCAACCTGGCTGAGGTCATGGTTTGATTCGTCTGCTTCTGTCGGCCTGTCTGGCGCTGGTTGCCCTGCCAAGCCTGGCGGGCAATTGGCCGGAGCTGAAGCTGAGTGCCGAGCACCCGATCGACGGCATGCGCGGTGGCAACCTGTCTGGGCTCGCGGAATGCCGGGGCGGGCTGTGGGGCGTCTCCGATCGTGATGACGACCGCATCTACCGTTTCGACCAGCAAAACGCCACCTGGCGTGCGCAGCCGCTGACCTTCACCCCGCCACCCGTGCCGGAAAGTGGCCTGCCGTGGGGCTTGAAGTCACGTAACTGGGCGGCTTCCTACATACGTGGCGGCGAGCTGGATTTCGAAGGCATCAGCTGCGACCAGGCGGGCAACATGTACCTGGTCAGCGAGGCCCACGCCGCCGTGCTGCAACTGCCGCAGGAGGGCCAGCCGGACTGGTTGAAAATTGATCAGGCCATGGTTCGCCAGGCCAGGGCCAGCGGCATGCTGCTGAACTTCAATGCCCTGTTCGAAGGCCTGGCGATCAACCCCGCAGGCGATCGCCTGTGGCTGGCCGCCGAGCGTGAGCGCCGTGGCCTGGTGGCCATCGAACGCCAGCAGTCGGTATGGACCTGCGGGCGCAGTTGCGTACTGCTGAGCGAGGCCGGGGTCGAGATGCAGCCGGCGCAAATGCCAAATGCCCGCGCCCTGTCGCGCGATTTTGCCGACCTGGCCTGGTTCGAGGGCAAGCTGTTCACCCTTGAGCGCAATGCCTACCGGGTATGCCGGCGTGACGCTGACAGCGGCAAGGTCGAGCGTTGCTGGTCGTTCGCCGCCGAGGCGTTGGAGCCCATGCGCCGTTACGATCAGCCGTTCGGTCTGGCCGAAGCACTGGTGATCGACGCCCACGGCGCCTGGATCGGTCTGGACAACAACAACGGCGACCGCGCCGATGGCGAGAGCCGCCCGATCGTCTGGCGCTTCGACGCGCCGGAAGGTGGCTGGAGCGCCAAACCATGAGCCAGGCGCCGGGCAAGCGCGCGGGGCGGGTGCTGATGGTCCTTGCCTGGGCGGCAGCCATGTTCCTGGCCACGCGCTTTTTCGGCCAGTGGGAAGACAGTCGGCGCAACCCCAACAGCCAAGTGCAGTCCGAGCATGGCCAAGGCTTCATCGAGGTGCGTCTGCTCGGTAATGGCCAGGGCCACTTCGTTGTGGATGGAGCGATCAATGGCCAGGTCGTGCATTTCATGCTCGATACCGGTGCCACGGACGTTGCGATCCCCGAGGCGCTGGCCCGTGATTTGAACCTGGAGCGCGGCAGCCCGGTGCTGCTGAGCACTGCCAACGGTCGCACCGAAGGCTACCGCACGCGCCTGGCCAGCCTGCAACTGGGCGATATCCGCCTGCAGGACGTACGCGCCATCGTCGTGCCCGGCCTGGATGGGCCTACCGTATTACTGGGCATGAGTGCCCTGCAACAACTTGAATTTACCCAGCGCGGTGGCACCATGCTGCTGCGCCAGAACCTGAAATGACGAGGCCCGCATGAGCGACTCACTGGAACTCAGCCTGGACGGCGTCGAACGCCGCTCGCTGGCTGACTTCACCGAACAGGCCTACCTCAACTACTCCATGTACGTGATCATGGACCGTGCCTTGCCGCATATCGGCGATGGCCTGAAGCCGGTGCAGCGCCGCATCGTCTACGCCATGAGCGAGTTGGGGCTGGATGCCGATGCCAAGCACAAGAAGTCGGCGCGCACCGTCGGTGACGTGCTCGGCAAGTTCCACCCCCACGGCGACTCGGCCTGCTACGAGGCCATGGTGCTGATGGCGCAGCCGTTCAGCTACCGCTATACCCTGGTCGATGGCCAGGGTAACTGGGGTGCGCCGGACGATCCGAAGTCGTTCGCCGCCATGCGTTACACCGAGGCACGCCTGTCGCGCTACGCCGAAGTGCTGCTCAGCGAGGTTGGCCAGGGCACCGTCGACTGGGTGCCGAACTTCGACGGCACCTTGCAGGAGCCAGCCGTGCTGCCGGCGCGCCTGCCCAACATCCTGCTCAACGGCACCACCGGTATCGCCGTGGGCATGGCCACCGACGTGCCGCCGCACAACCTGCGTGAAGTGGCCAGTGCCTGCGTACGCCTGCTCGACGAGCCCAAAGCCACCATCGAGCAGTTGTGCGAGCACATCCAAGGGCCGGACTACCCGACCGAGGCCGAAATCGTCACGCCGCGTGCCGAAATCCTCAAGATGTACGAAAGCGGCCGTGGCTCTATCCGTATGCGCGCGGTCTACCGCGTAGAAGACGGCGACATCGTCGTCACCGCGCTGCCGCACCAGGTCTCCGGGGCCAAGGTACTGGAGCAGATCGCTGCGCAGATGCAAGCCAAGAAGCTGCCGATGGTCGCCGACCTGCGCGACGAGTCGGACCACGAGAACCCGTGCCGCATCGTCATCATCCCGCGCTCCAATCGCGTGGATGCCGACGAACTGATGCAACACCTGTTCGCGACTACCGACCTGGAAAGCAGCTACCGGGTCAACGTCAACATCATCGGCCTTGACGGCCGGCCGCAGTTGAAGAACTTGCGGGCGATCCTGGTGGAGTGGCTGGAGTTCCGCACCAATACCGTTCGTCGCCGCCTCCAGCACCGCCTGGACAAGGTCGAGAAGCGCCTGCACCTGTTGGACGGCTTGCTCACCGCGTTCCTCAACCTGGATGAAGTGATTCATATCATCCGCACCGAAGAGCACCCCAAGCAGGCGCTGATCGCGCGCTTCGACCTGACCGAGATCCAGGCCGACTACATCCTCGAGACCCGCTTGCGGCAGCTGGCGCGCCTGGAGGAGATGAAGATCCGCGGTGAACAGGACGAGCTGCTGAAGGAGCAGGCCAAGCTGCAGGCGCTGCTGGGCAGCGAAGCCAAGCTACGCAAGCTGGTGCGCAGCGAACTGATCAAGGACGCCGAAACCTACGGTGACGACCGCCGCTCGCCAATCGTCGAGCGCGCCGAAGCCAAGGCCCTGTCGGAAAACGAACTGATGCCGACCGAGCCGGTTACCGTGGTGCTGTCGGAAAAGGGCTGGGTGCGCTGCGCCAAGGGCCATGATATCGACGCCACCGGCCTTTCCTACAAGGCTGGCGACGGCTTCAAGGCCGCCGCTGCCGGGCGTTCCAACCAGTTTGCCGTACTGATCGACTCTACCGGTCGCAGCTACTCGCTGGCGGCCCACAGCTTGCCATCGGCGCGTGGCCAGGGCGAGCCCCTTACCGGCCGCCTGACGCCGCCACCGGGGGCCACCTTCGAATGCGTGTTGTTGCCCGAAGACGACGCGCTGTACGTAGTGGCTTCGGATGCCGGCTACGGCTTCGTGGTCAAGGGTGAAGACCTGCAGGCCAAGAACAAGGCCGGCAAGGGCCTGCTCAGCCTGCCCAACGGGGCCAAAGTCATGACCCCGCGCCCGGTGGCCAATCGCGAGCAGGATTGGCTTGCAGCCGTGACCACCGAAGGCCGCCTGCTGGTGTTCAAGGTCAGCGACCTGCCGCAGCTGGGCAAGGGCAAGGGCAACAAGATCATTGGCGTGCCGGGCGACCGGGTAGCCAACCGTGAAGAATATGTCACCGATCTGGCCGTGATTGCCGAAGGCGCGACCCTTGTATTGCAAGCGGGCAAGCGTACCCTATCTTTGAAAGCGGACGACCTGGAGCATTACAAGGGCGAGCGCGGACGGCGCGGCAGCAAGCTGCCACGCGGGTTCCAGCGTGTCGACGGGTTGCAGGTGGAAGTGCCGGCGTAATCGGCAGAAATGTCTGGAACGGCAATTTCAGCGCCGTTCCGGGCAGAAATGCTGGAGTCGGACGGTTATTTCGCGGATGATATGGCCCCTGTGGTGCCGGCGTGGCCGTGTGCACGTTTGAATTTATATGTATCACTGCGGTGTGCCTGTAGGCGGCCGCCTGGATGGGATGATGAAATTTCTGCGCCTTCCATTTGCGCTGTTGATGACTGGCCTGCTGGGCCTTGGCGGGTGCACCATGCACCAGCCGGTTGCCCTGTACCAGCTAGACAGCGGTGATCCTGGCCAGCCGTCGCAGAGTGCCGGCATGGCCGTGGTGCTTGGCCCGGTATCGGTGGCCGACTACCTGCAGCGCGAGACGTTCCTGCAACGTCAGGCCGATGGCAGCCTCAGTGCGGCGACCGACGGTCGCTGGGCTGGCAGCCTTTCGTCGGATATCGACCAGCTGCTGGTACGTCAATTGGCTTGGCGACTGGACAGCCAGCGGGTAGTGCTGGCCCCGGCGACTGCTGGTTTCAGCCCCGACGTGCAAGTCTTGTTGTCGATCACTCGCCTGGACTCGGGCAAGGACCAGCCGGCCATCCTCGACGCCCAGTGGCGTCTGCTGGACCGTCGTGGCCATGTCCGTGACAACCGTATCGTTCACCTTGAGCAGCCGCACGAGGGCAGTGAGTCGTCGCAGGTGCAGGCCCAGGGCCAACTGCTGCAAAAACTGGCCGAGCAACTGAGCACGGCGTTGAAGCCGCTGGCCAACCAGCCGGCCATTGCCGAGGAGTCGCCTAAAAAGCCCGCTGCTCCGGTGCAGGTGAAGAAGGCGCCGGAGAAGTCCAAGATTCCGATGGCTTCGCCAATCCGTACCGACATGGAAGTCTATCGGTTCTGATCGAAGTGCCACAAAAAAGCCCGCATTGATGCGGGCTTTTTTGTGGCTTTCTGAAAGTGCCGGGGCGGCTGTGCAGCCATCGCCAGTTGTGCATAGCGCCTGTGGGCACCAGGCTTGCCGGCGATGGGGCGCTCAGCGCCCCAAGGCTGACTATCTCAAGCCCGGCGCTCGTGCATCCGCGCCAGCTGGCGTTCCAGCATCGACGGGTAGGGCTCCATCAGGCGCTCTACGCAGCAGGCACCCTCCGGGCTGGCAATCGGGCGGATACGCGCGCGTTGGCGAATCAGCGTGTCGTCGCTGATCGGACGCTCCACCAGCAACAGGTTGCGGCTATGCTGCGACAGCGCCAAGGCATCCTGGGCCTTCTCTGCCATCAGCAGGTCGACCAGTTCCAGCCCGTGCAGGTCGTTGCCCAGCGCCAGACCAAGCTGCAGTTGCAAGGTGATGCCACTGTCAGCCACCTCGATTTGCAGCGCATGGCCCAGGGCCCGCAACAGTTCGCCGCAGCAAATGGCGTTGGTCAGGTAGTCCTCGCCACACACACGGCTATGGAACAGTACCAGGGTACTGCCGTCGTTCAGCGTATGGGTTTCACCGTCGTAGAGTGAGGCCGCGTGCTCCAGGCAATCGCTGTAGCGCTCGGTTAGCTCAGTCAGGCGTGTCCGTGGCAGGCGGCGCAGTTGCTCCTGCGAACCCAGCTGTACGGCGAGCACGGCGCTGAATTGAGGCTCGTCAGACTCGACCACGGCGGCTTTTGGCGCATTGTCGTCGTCCAGCAGGCCGGCGAAGGCCTCATCGTCATCTTCGTCTTCCACGGCAGCTACCCGGGAGCGCGGCACAGCCTTGGGCGCCGGGGCCGCGTCGTGCAGGTCGTCGAACTGCTCGTCGTCTTCTTCCTCAGGCTCGGGCTCCGGCGGCGGTGGTGGCGCCAGGCGCGCATGCAGCTGGCGAGCAATGTCGCCGATCTCGTCTTGGCGGTCGGTGGCCGGGGTGTAGTGCTGCGGGTCGCGCAGCCACACCCGTAGCTGCAGCAACGGCAACGTGATGTGGCGGCCTTGGCGCAGGCTCAGGGTCAGTGCCAGGACCAACAGAATGGCGGCCAGGATGCCCATGCTCTGCAGGCTGATCAGCATCGGTTGCTGGAACTGACTCATGTCCAGGCTGATGCGCAGTTGCCCGGCAGCCACGTCCTGGAAGCTGATTTTGGTCTGGTACACACCTTCGGCCTCGCCCAGCAGGCCATTGCGTGGGCGCTGGCCAGCTTCGGCGAGGATACGGTTGTCCACGCTGTAGATCGCTGCATGGGCTACCAATGGGTTCTTCACCAGGTTGCCCAGCAGCACATTGAGGCTGAGGATGTCATTGGCTACCAGCAGTTCGGTCGCCGAAGTGGCCGTCTGCGTTGTCAGGCTCTGGCCCAAGGCATCGGCCTGCTCATGCATGGCCTGCTTGAACTGCAGGCCCATCACACAGGCGTAGATCACCAGTGCCAGCGCCACCAGGAAGATGTTGGTGCAGGCGATGCGCAGTGCCAGCGGCACGCGACGTTGACTCAGGGCACGATAGATCATCAGGAAGAAGTTGTCTGGTTTGACGGGCGTGGGCCGGTTCACTGAGCTCGGCTCTTTATGGCTTGAAAGTGGGGGGAGTATAGCGAGCCGGGTTTTGTCGGCAAAGTATCGTTGGCGCCCGATGGTCATGGAAAATCGGTAGAATGCGCATTTTTCATCGAAGCCGGAGCCAGGTTGTGCGCGAAATCGTCCTGATCAACATCACCGGTGAGGACCGTCCAGGTCTCACTGCCGCTATCACCGGCGTCCTGCTGCAGGGCGGTGTGAGCATCCTAGACATCGGCCTGGCGGTCATGCACGGCACCTTGTCGTTCGGCATCCTGGTCGATATCCCGGACAACGAAGTGGCGACCGCACTGCTGCAAGGCGTGCAAGCCAAGGCCCATGAGCTGAACCTGCAGGCACGCTACACGCCGATTTCCGAGGCGGATTACCAGCACTGGGCCGATGGCCATGGCGAGGCGCGCCACATCGTTACCTTGCTCAGCCGCAAGATCACCCCCGAGCAACTGCAGCGGGTGAGTGCGGTCATCAGCCAGTACGGCCTCACCATCGAGCGCATCGAGCGCCTGTCGGCCCGTGTGGCGCTGGATGCCGAGACCGACAAGGGTAAGGCGGCCGTTGAAATTTCCGTACGTGGCGTGCCGAGCGACGCCCAGGCCCTGCGTGCCGATTTCTTTGCCCTGGCTGAGGAGTTGAGCATCGACATTGCCTTCCAGAAGGACGACCTGTTCCGCCGTAACCGCCGCCTGGCGGTATTCGACATGGACTCTACCCTGATCGAAGCCGAAGTCATCGATGAGCTGGCCAAGGCCGCTGGCGTGGGTGAGCAGGTGGCGGCGATCACCGAGCGCGCCATGCGTGGCGAACTGGACTTCCGCGCCAGCTTCAAGGAGCGCATGGCACTGCTCAAAGGCCTGGATGTAGGCGTGCTGGACGAGATCGGTGCATCGCTGCGCCTGACCGAGGGCGCCGAGAACCTTTTCGCCGAGCTCAAGCGCCTGGGTTACAAGACCGCGATTCTGTCCGGCGGCTTTACCTACTTTGCCCGCCAGGTGCAGGCGCGCCTGGGTATCGACTATGTATTCGCCAACGAATTGGAAGTGGTCGATGGCAAGGTGACTGGCGTGGCGGTCGAGCCAATCGTCGATGCCCAGCGCAAGGCCGAGCTGTTGCAGAAACTGGCGAGCGAGGAAGGCTTGCAGCTGGAGCAGACCATTGCCGTAGGGGATGGCGCCAACGACCTGCCGATGTTGTCGCTGGCCGGCCTGGGCGTGGCATTCCGCGCCAAGCCACTGGTGCGCCAGTCGGCCAAGCAGGCGATTTCTACCCTGGGGCTGGACGGGGTGCTGTACCTGCTGGGCCTGCGCGACCGCGACGCGCGGGGCTAGTTTGCCGTCTAATCTGCAGCGCCTGTGAAATCCAGCGCCGCCCGTGCGGCGCTCGATCTTACAGGCGCAAACTAAACCCCGACATGCACCCCAATGCTAAAACCGTGATCAAGCCTGCGCAGGCGCCGCCAACGACTGGCCCATGCGCACTGCGGAGCCAGCGCCCAGGTTTTCAGCCCACTTCACCTGCTCCGGCCCAAACAGCACGATGGCGGTCGAGCCCAGCTTGAAGCGGCCCAGCTCGGCACCTTTTTCCAGGTGGATTGGCGCCCGGCTGGCTTCGTCGTAACGGAAGGTCTTCAGCTCGCGCTTTGGCGGCGTCACCAGCCCGGCCCACACGGTTTCGATCGAGGCGACGATCATCGCACCCACCAGCACCACGGCCATCGGCCCGCGCTCCGTATCGAAAAGGCAGACCACGCGCTCGTTACGAGCGAACAGCTCAGGGACGTTCTCTGCGGTGGTCTGGTTGACCGAGAACAGCCGGCCCGGCACATACACCATTTCGCGCAGGGTGCCGGCCAGCGGCATGTGCACGCGGTGGTAGTCCTTGGGGGACAGGTAGATGGTGGCAAACTCGCCGCCCATGAACGGTGCGGCCATGGCCGGATCACCGCCCAACAGTTCCTGGGCGCTGAAACCGTGGCCCTTGGCTTGGAAGATGCGGCCGTGCTCGATCGGGCCGAGCTGGCTGACGGCGCCGTCGGCCGGGCACAGGATGGCGCCCGGGGTTTCGTCCAGCGGTCGGGCACCCGGTTTCAGGGCGCGGGTAAAGAACGCATTGAAGTGCTCGTATGCGCTCAAGTCCTCGACCAGGGCTTCGGACATGTTCACCTGGTAGCGCTTGGCGAACCAGGCGGTAAAGGCATTCTTGAACCAGCGCACGCGGCACTCGGCGATGCAGCCGGCCAGCCGGGACAGCAGGTGGTGCGGCAGCAGGTACTGGCTGATGATGAACAAACGGGATTTCATGCAGGTTCCTTAAACTTCTACAGGCGTGTCCGGGTGGTTGCCCCATTCGCTCCACGAGCCGGCGTAGGCCTTGACGCGTGGGTAGCCGAGGGCCTTGGCCACCAGATAAGTGAAGCCGGAGCGGCGGTGGGTCTGGCAATGGGTGATCACTTCCTTGTCAGGGGTGATGCCCAGTTGCTCGAGGACTTGTTTGATGTCCTTGCGAATGCGCAGGTGGTCGTTGAGGTCCATGCCGGCGGTCCATTCGAAGTTGATCGCCCCGGGGATGTGCCCCCCTTTGGCTGCCAGTACCTTCTCACCGCTGAATTCCTGCGGGCCGCGAGCGTCCCAGATGACCAGGTCATCGGCGCCCAGGCGGCTCTGCAGGTACTCGCGGGTGGCGGTGGGGGCGGTGTCGATGCGCAGGTGCACCGGGCTGTTGCCGTTGGCGGGCACTTCGGTGGACAGCTTGTCTGCCGGCCAGGCCTGGATACCGCCATTGAGGTAGTGGTAACGCGTGTGGCCGATCACGTCGAGTATCCAGATGAAGCGCCCGGCCCAGCCGCCGCCCTCATCGTCGTACACCACATAGACCGCATCGTCACGATGCCCGAGTTCGCTGAACAGCTTTTCCAGATCACCCAAGGCTGGCAGCAACCCGGGCGCGGGTGGCTGGCCAAGCTGCGTGCGCTTGCCTTCGACAAAGCGCGCGCCAGGGATATGCCCGCTGACATAGCGGTTGGCGCTGCTCAGGTCGACCAGGATCAGCTGCGGTGAGTCCAGGCGTGGCAGCAGGTCTGCGGCGTCGATCACCAGCGGCAGGCCGGAAAAGTCAGTCATCCACGGTCTCCAGTGTGGAAAGAAGGGCGATTGTAGCGCAAGGCTCAGACTTTGCGGTTGGCAAACACCGACAGCGCCCGCTCGATGCATTGCGCGGTCTTGCCGAAGGCTTGCACGCTGATATCGGCCAATGGCCGGCAACCCTGGTCGGCCACCAGCAGCATCAGCACCTGGTCGTTGACCGCCAGCGAGCGCAGCAGCACATGTTCGCTGCGGAACAGGGCACGCAGCGGTGCGGGCAGCAGAACCGAGAACTGGCTGTGGTTTTCCGGGGTGATGCGCAATTGCCCGGCCTGGCTCAGCAGCTTTTGCAGCAGTTTGTTCTCCGATACCTGGAGCGCCAGCGCGCCAGCTTCCTTGGGCAGGCCGGCAATCTGCTGCACCCGCAGGTAGTCGCTGGCCTTGTCCAGGCCCAGCAGCATGATGCGTTGCATGCCGCAGGCGAGCAGGGCTTCCTTGGCCTGGGTGGCCAGGTGCACGGTATTGGTGAACGGGCTGGGTTGGGCCAGCAGGTGCTGGCACTGAGTGCGCCAGCGCGCCAACTCCTCGCTGCTGGGCGGTGGCGGGGCCAGCATGTCCGGATGCGGGCGGCGCTGGTGCCACGGCCAGATCAGCGCTTCGGCCGGATGGAACAGCGCGTGTCGGGCGTGGCGCCGGGCGCTCGCGGCAGCCTGCTGGTGCACCTGCTGCTGGACGTCTTCCAGCGAGGTTTGCAGGTACAGCGCAGTCAGTAGCTGCCAGCGCAGCAGGTGCGGGTTGTCCCAGCCGACCTGTGCCGCCAGGGCCAGGTTGTTGGCCAGTAGTACGGTATTGGCCGGCTGGTTGAACCAGCGGCGCAGGCCGGGCTCGGCGTCCAGGCGGTGCTGCTGGCTGAGCAGGTCTTCGTCGCGGGCGATGCTCAGCACCTGGGCCAGTTGCTCGCGCTCTTCCAGCAGCAGGCGGTACCCCTGGGTGACCCACTGGGGCAAGCGCCAGTACTCGGCCATGGTCCGGCACAGCGCCATGATGCGCACGCCAAACAGTTCTTCCTCGACGTGGGCGGCCTCTTCCCCTTTGTGGATAACCCGCAACTCCCAGGTGTCGAGCAGCTTGGGGTAGGCGAGGGCCAGCGGCCAGAGGGGTGACAGGAACAACAGGCTGCCCCAGTGAATCTCCTGCCACAGCCGCGCCAGGCGACTGGCGAACAAGCCGCTGGCCTGCTGCGAGGCGTGTTGGCTGATCAGCTGGAACTGGCTGAGCACTGGCGGGATCTCTTCGACAGGCACCGCAGGCAGGCGCTTGAGCAGTTCTTCACTGCGTTCCAGGCCCAGGCGGTTGAGGGCGACTTCCAGGCTCTCGGCGGGCTCTGCCAGGCTCGCATTGGTGGGATGATTGGCTTCGCGCATCACCGACAGTACCAAGGCCGGGCTATCCTGCATCAGTTCGGCGATGTCGCGCAGTGAGCGGCGGCTATCGTGGATGGCGGCCATGACCCGGTCGTAGCTATGCTTCGGCACGGGAATACGAACGCTTTCGAGCAGTTTTACCCAGGCCTCTAGCGTACGCGGGGCCTGAGCGGGCACCTTGGTTTCAATTGGCATATTGACATCAGTCCGAACTGGCTTTTCGTATTATGTGGCTATAGTCTGGCGCAGTTCTGCCGATAAGTAGAAGAAGAGTTTTAAAGCTCTCGTCTCTCCCCTTGACCACGACAGCAAGTGCTTTGAACCTATGGCTAAAATTATCGGCATCATCGTCGTATTCGCGAGCGTGCTCGGCGGCTACGTGCTCTCCCACGGCAAGATCGCAGCGCTGATCCAGCCGTTCGAAGTACTGATCATCGGCGGTGCGGCCTTTGGTGCATTCCTGCAGGCCAACCCTGGCCACATGACCATGCACGTCATCAAGAAGTCGATGAAGATGTTCGGCTCGCGCTTCAGCCATGCCTTCTACCTGGAGGTACTTGGGCTGGTATACGAGATCCTCAACAAAAGCCGTCGCGAAGGCATGATGGCCATCGAGGCCGACATCGAGGACGCTTCAGCCAGCCCGATCTTTGCCAAGTACCCGACGGTGCTGGCCGACGAGCGCATGACCGCGTTCGTTTGCGACTACCTGCGCATCATGTCCACCGGCAACATGGCCCCCCACGAGCTCGAGGGCCTGTTCGACATGGAGCTGCTGAGCATGAAGGAAGAGCTGGAACACCCGTCCCACGCGGTGACCGGCATCGCTGACGGCATGCCTGGCTTCGGTATTGTTGCGGCGGTACTGGGTATCGTGGTGACCATGGCTTCGCTGGGCGAGGGTGACCAGGCAGCCATCGGCATGCACGTGGGTGCGGCGCTGGTCGGTACCTTCTTCGGTATTCTCGCGGCCTACGGCTTCTTCGGCCCGCTGGCCAAGTGCCTGGAGCACGATGCCAAGGAAGAGCTGAACCTGTACGAATCGATCAAGGCTTCGCTGGTAGCCTCGGCCTCGGGCATGCCGCCTTCGCTGGCGGTCGAGTTCGGGCGCAAGGTGCTGTACCCCAAGCACCGCCCGAGCTTCGCCGAACTGGAACAAGCGGTTCGCGGTCGCTGAGTCATGGAGAACAACCAGCCCATTATCGTCAAGCGCGTAAAGCGCTTTGGCGGCGGCCACCACGGCGGCGCCTGGAAAATCGCCTTCGCCGACTTCGCCACGGCGATGATGGCGTTCTTCCTGGTGCTGTGGCTGATGTCCACGGCCACGCCGGAACAGAAGATTGCGATTGCCGGCTATTTCAAGGACCCGATCGGCTTTTCGGAAAGCGGTACGCCCTATGTCATCGACCTGGGCGGCTCTCCTGAGCTGGCACCGGAAAAGACCATCAATCCGGAAGTGAAGTCCGAACCTACTCCCGACACCACGGTCGAGCTGAACAAGGAGCAGGTCGAGACCATGGCCGAGCAGGTCGAGCGTGAGCGCCTGGAGCTGCTGCTGCAAGAACTGCAGAACAAGGTGGAAGAGAACCCGCAGCTGCAGAAGTTCAAGGACCAGATCCTGTTCGAAATCACCCAGGACGGCTTGCGTATTCAGATCATGGACGCCGAGAACCGGCCGATGTTCGACATCGGCAGTGCGCGCTTGCAGCCATACTTCGAAGACATCCTGCTGGCCATGGCAGACACCATCAAGGCAGTGCCGAACAAGATCAGCATCAGCGGCCACACCGACGCCAAGCCGTACGCTGGCAGTGGCGAGTTCGGCAACTGGGAACTGTCGGCCAATCGTGCCAATGCCGCGCGCCGAGCCTTGGTAGCCGGGGGTTACCCGGATGGCCAGGTGGCGCGGGTGGTGGGTTACGCCTCGTCATCGCTGTTCGACCGCAAGGACCCGTTCAACCCGGTTAACCGCCGTATCGACATCATCGTGCTGACCAAGAAGGCCCAGCGCAATATCGAAGGTGAGCAGGGTGCGCCGGAAACACCTCCAGCGGCGCCAACTGCTCCTGCAGCGCCAGCCAGTGGTGCTGCGCCAGGGGCTTCGGCACCGGCTGCTCCAGGGGCAACTGAACAGCCGCCGATGCAACCGCGTGAGCTGCGCCAGAAGCTGAACATCTTTGAAGATGGCACGCTGAAGATGGATGAAACCAAGGAGCAGTAGGTCCTTGGCGGCATCAGGGCTGACAGGGGCTTGGCGGAAAGGTTGAAGCGCCTGTGAGAGCGAGCGCAAATCCGACGGCGAGAGCAGCTGTTTCAAGTCAAGCTGGCGATGATCGAGCGGTAGCTGTTCATGCGCTGCGGCTTGATCCGCCCCTCGTCCAGCGCCTTGAGCAATGCGCAGCCCGGTTCACGGTCATGCTTGCAATCGCGGAAGCGGCAGGTGCCGAACAGGTCGCGGAACTCGATGAAGCCATCCTCCACGTCGTCGCGGCTGACATGGCCAAGTCCGAACTCGCGGATACCCGGCGAGTCGATCAGGTCGCCACCGTTGGGGAAGTGGTACAGGCGCGCAGTGGTGGTGGTGTGAGTGCCCTGACCCGACCATTCCGACAGGTCGCCGACACGGGTGCCAGCCTCCGGCAGCAGGCTGTTGACCAGTGACGACTTGCCCACCCCCGACTGGCCGACGAACACGCTGATGTGGCCGTCAAGCTGCTGTTGCAGGCGCTGCATGCCATCACCGTAGTGCGCCGATACTTCCAGCAGCGGGTAGCCCAGCTCGCGGTACACCTGCAGCAGCGCATGCAGGCCAGGGCCGTTCTCGTCGTTGATCAGGTCGGCCTTGTTCAGCAGCAGCAGCGGGCGCAGGCCGGCGTGCTCGGCCGCTACCAGATAACGGTCGATCAGGTTCGGGTGTGGTTCCGGGGCCGGGGCGAACACGATCACGATCAGGTCGACGTTGGCAGCCACCGGCTTGAGTTGACCATGGTTGTTCGGCCGGCACAGCTCGGTGCTGCGCGGCATTTGCGCCACGATTACGCCGATGCCCTGGTTACCCGCACGCCACACGACACGGTCGCCGGTGACCAGCGCCGGCAGGTTGGCGCGCAAATGGCAGCGGAACACCTGGCCCGCGGTTTCGCCATCCTGGGCTTCAACTTCTACTTGCACGCCAAAGTGCGCGATCACCAGGCCCAATTGCTCTGGCCCCAGGTCGCCGCCTTCCAGTTCCTGCAGCACGTGCTGCTCGCGTTTGGCGGCGCGAGCGGCGCGCTCACCCTGGATTTTTTCGATCCGCCAGTTCTGGCGGCGATTGAGCTGGCGTTTGGCCATGAAAGTACCGTGAGAGAGGCCCGGGGTAGGGCATTGAAAACGGCATGCAGTTTAGCACGCCAGGCGTTGGACTATTTGGCTTACCTTGTGTGTTGTGGCCGCGCAGTGAATGGGCGCGCCTTGGCCACTAGGCTAATATGACGGCCTATATGAGGAGCCTCTGCATGCAAAACCCACAGAACCTGATCTGGATCGACCTGGAAATGACCGGCCTGGATCCGGACAGCGACGTCATTATCGAGATGGCCACCATCGTCACCGACAGTGAACTGAACACCCTGGCCGAAGGCCCGGTGATTGCCATCCACCACAGTGATGAAGTGCTGGCGCGCATGGATGAGTGGAACACCCGCACCCACGGCGCCTCGGGCCTGACCCAGCGCGTGCGCGAGAGCCAGGTCGGCATGGCCGAGGCCGAGGCGCAGACCATCGCCTTCTTTGAACAGTGGGTGCCGAAAGGCAAGTCGCCGATCTGCGGCAACAGCATCTGCCAGGATCGACGCTTCCTCTACCGCCACATGCGCAACCTGGAAAACTACTTCCACTACCGCAACCTGGATGTCTCCACGCTGAAAGAGCTGGCCGCGCGCTGGGCGCCAGATGTGCGTGACAGCTTCAAGAAGGGCAATACCCACCTAGCGCTGGACGACATCCGCGAATCGATCGCCGAGCTGCGGCACTACCGCCAGCACTTCATCAAGGTGTGAGCCGTAATGGCGCAGATATTCTGTCTGCGCCCCCTTTTGGTGCCTTGGGCAACTGGTTAGACTGCGCGCCCTTCTCGCACGGACCTGCACCATGTTGTTGATGCTCTACCTCATCGCCATCACCGCCGAAGCCATGACCGGTGCGCTGTCCGCCGGGCGTCGAGGCATGGACTGGTTTGGCGTGGTGCTGATCGCCTGTGTCACCGCCCTGGGGGGCGGCTCGGTGCGCGACGTGCTGCTCGGGCACTACCCGCTGACCTGGGTCAAGCACCCTGAGTACCTGGTCCTGACCAGCCTGGCCGCATTGCTGACCATCTTCATCGCGCCGATGATGCGCCGCCTGCGTTCGCTGTTCCTGGTGCTGGATGCCCTGGGCCTGGTGGCGTTTACCCTGATTGGCTGCATGACCGCGCTGGAGATGGGGCAGGGCATGCTGGTGGCGTCGATCAGCGGGGTGATCACCGGGGTGTTTGGCGGGATCTTGCGCGACATCTTCTGCAACGACATCCCGCTGGTCTTCCGCCGTGAGCTGTATGCCAGCGTGTCGTTTGCAGCGGCTTGGTTCTACCTGGGGTGCGTATATTTCAAGGTGCCGGCAGAGCAGGCGATGCTGCTGACCCTGTTTGGTGGCTTTCTGGTGCGGCTGTTGGCGATCCGCTTTCACTGGGAAATGCCCAAGTTCCACTACAACGACCAGCAGTGACGGAGTTTGCGGGCGCAACATGGCCCCTGTTTGAGCGCTGAGGCTGGTCGCTATTGCGCTCCGTGTCGGGCTAGCGCCCACTCGACATGCTCGCGCACCAGTTCCGATTCATCGTCACGCCGTGCCTTCAGCGCCTCGATCACCGGAATCGTCGATGGCGCGTTGCCCAACCCCACCGCCAGGTTGCGCAAGAACCGCTCATAACCCGCCCGCCGCAACGGCCCGCCCTCGGTCTTGCGCAGGAAGGTGCGCTCATCCCACAGGAACATCTGCGCCAACTCGGCATTCTCCAGCCCGTGCCGGGGTTGGAAGTCCTGCTCCTGGCTGTGCTTGGCAAAGCGGTTCCACGGGCAGACGATCTGGCAGTCATCGCAACCGAACACCCGGTTGCCCATCATCGAACGCAACTCCACCGGGATCGGCCCCCTCAGCTCGATGGTCAGGTACGAGATGCAGCGCCGCGCGTCCAGTACATAGGGCCCGACAAAAGCCTGGGTCGGGCAGACGTCCAGGCAGGCCTGGCAGCGGCCGCAGTGTTCACTGGTGGTGGCTTCGTCCACCGGCAGCGGCAGGTCGACGAACAGTTCGGCGAGGAAGAAGTAACTGCCCGCCTTGCGGTTGAGCAGCAGGGTATTCTTGCCGATCCAGCCCAACCCGGCTTGCTCGGCCAAGGCTTTTTCCAGTACCGGGGCGCTGTCGACGAAAGCTCGGTAGCCGAACGGGCCGATGGCTTCCTGAATGCGGTCAGCCAGGAACTGCACGCGTTTGCGTACCAGCTTGTGGTAGTCGCGGCCCAGCGCGTAGCGCGACACGTAGGCTTTCTCTGGTTGGGCCAGGCGCTGGGCCATCTGGGTGTCGCCGGGCAGGTAGTCCATGCGCAGCGAGACCACGCGCACCGTACCCGGGATCAGTTGGTCGGGGTGCGACCTTTTGCTGCCGTGGGCGCCCAGGTACTCCATTTCGCCCTGGTAGCCGGCGTCGAGCCAGCGCTGCAGGTGGTGTTCGTGTTCGCCAAGGTCGACCCCGGCGATGCCAACGTGGGCAAAACCGAGTTCCTGGCCCCAGTTCTTGATCGATTGGGCCAGTTGGGCGAGGTCAGGTGTAGACGCGGACATGGATGGGCAAGGCAATACGGGCTCAGGTGCGTATAATTCTGCCAGACATTGGAGCCTTTGACCCCATGCCGCAGACCAAACACCCCGACAATGCCCCGCAACAGCTCAGCAGCGTGACCGTCGCACACCTGCCGGCGCGGGATGCGCATGCGCATAAAGGCGACTTTGGCCATGTGCTGGTGGTCGGTGGCGACCTCGGCACCGGTGGCGCGGTATTGCTAAGCGCCGAAGCCGCCCTGCGCTGCGGCGCCGGGTTGGTCAGCGTCGCGACCCGGCCCGAACATGTGGCCGCGAGCCTGGCGCGCCTGCCTGAGGTCATGTGCCTGGGCGCCAGTTCGGCCAACCAGCTGATGGGGGTGCTGGAGCGCGCCACGGTGCTGGTGGTCGGCCCTGGCCTTGGGCAGGCGGCGTGGGGCCGTAGCCTGTTGTCGGCCGTGGCCCATGCCGAGCGGCCGCAGGTGTGGGACGCCGACGCCTTGAACCTGCTGGCGCGCACTCCGCTGGCCCTGCCCAGTGGCAGCATCCTGACCCCGCACCCTGGGGAGGCAGCACGTCTGCTGGGCATATCCACCGAGGCGGTGCAGGCTGACCGCCCGGGGGCGGCACGCAAGCTGGCGCGCCGTTACAACAGCGTCTGTGTCCTGAAGGGGGCCGGCACGCTGGTGGCGAACCCGGGCGGCCAGCTGGCGCTGTGCGAGCGTGGCCACCCGGCAATGGCCGGGGCCGGCCTGGGCGATGTGCTGACTGGCGTTCTGGCGGCGCTATTGGCCCAAGGCCTGGACGCCTGGAGCGCGGCCTGCCTGGGCACTTGGCTGCATGCCTGTGCTGGCGAGCGTCTGGGGGTAGAAGGTAGAGGCCTGGCGGCCAGTGATCTGGCGCCGGTCATTCGTGAGTTGTTGGAGGAGCATTCTGCGTGTCTGGCTTAAATCTGTTTCTGGCCGATGAAGCGGCCACGGTCGACTTTGGTGCGAAGATGGCCGAGGTGACCGGTGGTCGCGGCGTTATTTTCCTCGAGGGCGACCTGGGGGCGGGCAAAACCACCCTGTCGCGTGGCCTGATCCGCGGCCTGGGCCATACTGGTGCAGTGAAAAGCCCAACCTTCACCGTGGTCGAACCCTACGAGATCGGCGAGGTCCGAGCTTTTCACTTCGACCTGTATCGCCTGGTCGATCCGGAGGAGCTGGAGTTCATGGGCATTCGTGACTATTTCGAAGGCGACCCGCTGTGCCTGTTCGAATGGCCACAAAAGGGTGCGGGCGTTTTGCCAAAGCCTGACCTGACCATTACCATAAGCCCCCAAGCGGGCGGACGCTCGCTGATCCTTTCGCCGCAGGGGGCTCGCGGCGAGGCCTGGTGCGTGGCACTGGCCGAACACTATAAACAGTAAGTGGGGTAGGTATGCGCATACGCGCGCTGGTCGCCATCGTTGGGCTGCTGCTGACAACGGTGACCGTTGACGCTCTGGCCGTCACTCAAGTCAAGAGCATGCGCCTGTGGCGCGCGCCAGACAACACGCGGCTGGTCTTCGACCTGTCTGGCCCCGTGCAGCACAGCGTCTTCACCCTGAGTGCGCCTGATCGCCTGGTCATCGACATCAATGGGGCGACCCTGGCCGCGCCGTTGAACGTGGCGACCTCCAATACGCCGATCAGCAGTGTGCGTTCGGCCCAGCGTACCCCGACCGATTTGCGCGTGGTGGTCGACCTGAAAAAGTCGGTTACCCCGAAAAGCTTTACCCTGGCGCCCAATGCCCAGTACGGCAACCGCTTGGTGGTTGACCTGTACGACCAGGAAGCCGATGCGATCGCGGCCAGCGCGCCAACCCCGGCGCCGGCCCCGGTGCAGACGCCTGCGACCACGCCAGCGGTGCCAGTGAGCCCGGCCCAGCCCGCCATCAAGCTGCCACCCGTACCCAGCGGCAAGCGTGACATCGTGGTTGCCATCGACGCCGGTCACGGCGGCGAAGACCCTGGCGCCTCGGGCTCGCGTGGCCAGCACGAAAAAGACATCGTGCTGCAGATCGCCAAGGAACTGCAGCGCCAGCTGAATACCGAAAAAGGCTTCCGTGCCGAGTTGACGCGTACCGGCGACTACTTCATTCCGCTGCGCAAGCGCACGGAAATCGCCCGCAAGAAGGGCGCCGACCTGTTCATCTCGATTCACGCCGACGCCGCGCCGTCGCGCGCTGCCTTCGGTGCCTCGGTATTCGCCTTGTCTGACCGCGGTGCCACCTCCGAGACCGCACGTTGGCTGGCCGACACGGAAAACCGCTCCGACCTGATCGGGGGGGCCGGTAACGTCAGCCTCGACGACAAGGACCGCATGCTGGCCGGTGTGCTGCTCGACCTGTCGATGACGGCCACGCTCAGCTCCAGCCTGAATGTCGGGCAAAAGGTACTGGGCAATATGGGCCGCATCACCTCGCTGCACAAGCAGCGGGTGGAGCAAGCAGGCTTCATGGTGCTGAAGTCGCCGGATATTCCATCGATCCTCGTTGAAACCGGGTTCATCTCAAACAACAACGAAGCTGCCAAACTGGCCACTGCCAGCCACCAGCAGGCCTTGGCGCGTTCGATCCACACCGGCGTGCGCCAGTACTTCCAGCAGAATCCGCCGCCTGGCACCTATATCGCCTGGCTGCGGGACACCGGCAAGATCGCCGCCGGCCCGCGCGAGCACACCGTGCGCCCAGGCGAAACCCTGGCGATGCTCGCGGTGCGCTACCAGGTCAGCGTGGCCAGCCTGCGCAGCAGCAACAGCCTCAAGACCGATGAGCTGAAGGTAGGCCAACGCCTCGACATCCCTGCCACCACACTGGCCTCGCAATGAGTGGCGGTTCGCGCATCCAGCTGCTTAGCCCGCGGCTGGCCAACCAGATTGCCGCTGGCGAGGTTGTCGAGCGGCCGGCTTCGGTGGCCAAGGAGCTGCTGGAAAACAGCTTGGACTCCGGCGCCCGGCGCATCGATGTGGAAGTGGAGCAGGGCGGCGTCAAGCTGCTGAAAGTGCGCGACGACGGCAGCGGTATTTCCGCGGACGACCTGCCATTGGCCCTGGCCCGTCACGCCACCAGCAAGATCCGCGAGCTGGAAGACCTTGAAGGCGTGTTGAGCCTAGGCTTCCGAGGCGAGGCCTTGGCCTCGATCAGCTCGGTGGCGCGCCTGACCCTGACGTCGCGCACCGCGAGTGCTACAGAGGCCTGGCAGGTAGAAACTGAAGGCCGTGACATGCTGCCGCGGGTGCAGCCGGCGGCGCACCCCGTCGGCACCTCGGTGGAAGTCCGCGATCTGTTCTTCAATACCCCGGCGCGCCGCAAATTCCTCAAGGCCGAGAAAACCGAGTTCGATCACCTGCAGGAAGTGATCCGTCGGTTGGCGCTGGCGCGTTTCGATGTGGGCTTCCACCTGCGCCACAACGGCAAAAGCATTCTCAGCCTGCACGAAGCCCATGATGAAGTGGCGCGTGCGCGGCGGGTGGGCGCCATCTGCGGCCCAGGCTTCATGGAGCAGGCGCTGCCGATCGACGTCGAGCGCAACGGCCTGCGCCTGTGGGGCTGGGTCGGTCTGCCAACTTTCTCGCGCAGCCAGGCCGACCTGCAGTACTTCTTCGTCAACGGCCGAGCGGTGCGCGACAAGCTGGTCGCCCACGCCGTGCGCCAAGCTTACCGAGACGTGCTGTTCAATGGCCGGCACCCGACTTTCGTGCTGTTCCTGGAGCTCGAGCCCAACGGCGTGGATGTCAACGTGCACCCCACCAAGCATGAAGTGCGCTTCCGCGAAGGGCGCTCGGTGCACGACTTCCTCTACGGCACCTTGCACCGTGCCTTGGCCGATGTCCGCCCGGAGGACCAACTCGCAGCGCCCGCTGCCGTGCCTGAACTGGTGCGCCCCACCGGCCAGCAGGCCGGGGAGTTCGGGCCCCAGGGTGAAATGCGCCTGGCCTCACCTGTGCTTGAACGACCACAGGCGCCGCAGCATACGATCTCCAATGGCGGAAGCGGTGCCGGTTACCAGTACCAGTACACCCCACGCCCTTCGCAGCCGTTGCCTGTCGCCGAGACGCAGGCGGTGTATCGCGAATTTTACAAGCCGCTGGAGAATACTGCGGGCTCGGGGACGGCCTTACCCGAAAGCCAGGGTGATATTCCCCCGCTGGGCTACGCGCTGGCGCAGCTCAAGGGCATCTACATCCTCGCCGAGAACGCCGTTGGCCTGGTGCTGGTTGACATGCACGCCGCCCACGAGCGGATCATGTACGAGCGCCTGAAGGTGGCGATGGCCAGCGAAGGCCTCAGCGGCCAGCCGTTGCTGGTGCCGGAAACCCTCGCCCTCAGCCAGCGTGAGGCCGACTGTGCCGAGGAGCACGCGCAATGGTTCCAGCGCCTGGGTTTCGAATTGCAGCGCCTGGGCCCGGAAACCTTGGCGATCCGCCAGATTCCGGCCTTGCTCAAGCAGGCCGAGGCCAACCGCCTGGTGCAGGACGTGCTTGCCGATCTGATGGAATACGGCACCAGCGATCGTATCCAGGCGCACCTCAACGAACTGCTCGGTACCATGGCCTGTCACGGCGCAGTGCGCGCCAACCGGCGCCTGGCCATTCCCGAGATGAATGCCCTGCTGCGTGACATGGAAAACACCGAACGCAGCGGCCAGTGCAACCATGGCCGGCCTACCTGGACCCAGATGGGCCTGGACGACCTGGACAAACTCTTCCTGCGCGGTCGATGAAATGAGCGGCAAGCCCCCTGCAATATTCCTGATGGGCCCGACGGCGGCCGGCAAGACCGATCTGGCCATCGAACTGACCAAAGTGCTGCCGTGTGAGCTGATCAGTGTCGATTCGGCGCTGGTCTACCGTGGCATGGACATCGGTTCGGCCAAGCCCTCGAAAGAAATCCTCGCCGCCCACCCGCACCGGTTGATCGACATCCGTGACCCGGCCGAGAGCTACTCGGCCGCGCAGTTTCGCGCCGACGCCCTCGAGGCCATGGCCGAGATCACTGCGCGCGGCAAGATCCCGCTGCTGGTCGGTGGCACCATGCTCTATTACAAGGCGTTGATCGATGGCCTGGCCGACATGCCGGCGGCCGATGCCACGGTACGCGCCGAGCTGGAAGCCCAAGCCGAAGCGTTGGGCCTGGCCGAGCTGCACCGCCAGCTGGCCGAGGTCGACCCGGAGTCGGCGGCGCGCATTCACCCCAACGACCCGCAGCGGCTTATCCGGGCGCTGGAGGTTTACCGGGTGAGCGGCCAGAGCATGACGGCACATCGCCAACGTCAATTCGCGGAAAGTCGCGGCGCAGACGCAGGCGCTGACGGGCATTTGCCCTATACTGTCGCCAGTTTGGCGATTGCTCCTACAGATCGTCACATTTTGCATCAGCGAATTGCGTTACGATTTTCGCAGATGCTGGAACAGGGCTTCGTTGACGAGGTCCGATCGCTGCGAGCCAGAAGTGACTTGCACGCCGGGCTGCCGTCTATACGGGCAGTGGGTTATCGGCAAGTCTGGGATTACCTGGACGGCAAGCTGACTGAGAATGAGATGCGTGAACGCGGTATCATTGCTACCAGGCAGCTGGCCAAGCGGCAGTTCACCTGGTTGCGTGGCTGGCCTGACGTACACTGGCTTGACAGCCTGGCCTGCGACAATCTGTCCCGCACCTTGAAATACCTTGGGGCCGTCTCCATATTGAGCTGAGTCCCTGCTGATTGCCGTCTATTCTTGCGAAGGGGCGGCCTAATATATCGATTTTATTGATTTTCTATTATTTATCCTTACAGGAGTGCGGCATATGTCAAAAGGGCATTCGCTACAAGACCCTTACTTGAACACCTTGAGAAAAGAAAAGGTCCCGGTTTCCATCTACCTGGTCAACGGTATCAAGCTGCAGGGTTCGATCGAATCGTTCGACCAGTTCGTGGTACTGCTGAAGAACACTGTCAGCCAGATGGTCTACAAGCACGCCATTTCGACCGTCGTTCCGGCCCGTCCGGTCCGCCTGCCAAGCCCGACCGACGGCGAGCACGGCGACAGCGAGCCAGGCAACGCCTGATAGGAGCCTGCATTGTTCTTTGAGCGCCACGGTGGTGGTGAGCGGGCGTTGCTCGTTCACTTGGAAGGTCAGAACCCTGAGGCGCGCGAAGACCCGCAGGAGTTTCAGGAACTGGCATTGTCGGCCGGTGCCGACATCGTCTCTCTGGTCACGGTGTCAAGGCATCAGCCTTCCGCCAAATACCTGATTGGCAGTGGCAAGGTCGAAGAGCTGCACGACCTGGTCCATGCCGAACAGGTAGACCTGGTGATTTTCAATCACACCCTCACGCCCAGTCAGGAGCGCAACCTTGAACGTGTGTTCGAGTGCCGTGTGCTCGACCGTACCGGGCTGATCCTCGATATTTTCGCCCAACGGGCGCGTACCCATGAAGGCAAGCTGCAGGTCGAACTGGCCCAGCTGGAGCACATGAGCACGCGGCTTGTGCGCGGCTGGACTCACCTTGAACGCCAGAAAGGTGGTATCGGCCTGCGCGGTCCGGGTGAAACTCAGCTGGAAACCGACCGCCGCCTGTTGCGAGTGCGCATTCGCCAGATCAAATCGCGCCTGGAGAAGGTGCGCAGCCAGCGCGAGCAGGCGCGTCGCGGGCGCAAACGCGCGGATATCCCTTCGGTGTCGCTGGTAGGTTATACCAACGCCGGCAAATCCACGTTGTTCAACGCGTTGACCCAATCCGAGGTATACGCCGCGGACCAGCTGTTCGCCACCCTCGACCCGACCCTGCGCCGGCTTGAGCTCAACGACCTGGGGCCGATCGTGCTGGCCGACACCGTGGGCTTCATTCGCCACCTGCCGCACAAGCTGGTCGAGGCATTTCGGGCTACGCTCGAAGAGTCGAGCAATTCCGATCTGCTGCTGCATGTGATCGACGCCCATGAGCCAGAGCGCATGGAACAGATCGAGCAAGTGCTGGCGGTATTGGGCGAGATTGGTGCCGAAGGGTTGCCGATCCTCGAGGTGTATAACAAACTCGACCTGCTCGAAGATGTCGAGCCGCAGATCCAGCGCAATGCCGATGGCAAGCCGGAACGGGTCTGGGTATCGGCACGTGATGGGCGTGGCCTGGAGCTGGTTGGCCAGGCGATTGCCGAGTTGCTGGGGGATGATCTGTTTGTCGGCACCCTGTGCCTGGAGCAGCGTTTTGCCCGCTTGCGCGCGCAATTCTTTGCCCTGGGAGCGGTGCAGAGTGAAGAGCATGATGAAGAAGGGCGCAGCCTGCTGAGCGTGCGACTGCCCATGGTCGAACTGAATCGCCTGGTCAGCCGCGAAGGCATGGAGCCGCAAGTGTTTGTCGAGCAACACACTTTGCAATAAATGCCCGTCGAGGTCGCCGGGCAGCAGTGACAGGCATTCTGTAGCATTGGACGGCGCGCCGTGGGCGCGTCTTTGCTTTATCAGATGGAGAGCGCTATGGCTTGGAACGAGCCGGGTGGCAACTCGAACAATCAGGATCCCTGGGGCGGCCGCCGTGGTGGCGGTGGCGGTGGTGGTGACAAGAAAGGTCCGCCGGATCTGGACGAGGCCTTCCGCAAACTGCAGGACAGCCTGAACGGCATGTTCGGCGGTAAAAAGAAACGTGGCGGCGGTGACCGCAATGTCGGCAAGGGCGGTGGCCTTGGCCTGCTGGGCATAGGCCTGGCGGTGCTGGCTGCCATCTGGCTGTACAGTGCCGTGTACGTGGTCGACGAGCAGGAGCAGGCCGTGGTGCTGCGCTTCGGCAAGTACTATGAGACGGTCGGTCCCGGCCTGAACATCTACTTCCCGCCGCTCGATCGCAAGTACATGGAAAACGTCACGCGCGAGCGTGCCTACACCAAGCAGGGGCAGATGCTGACCGAAGACGAGAACATCGTCGAGGTGCCGCTGACCGTCCAGTACAAGATCAGCAACCTGCAGGACTTCGTGCTCAACGTCGACCAGCCTGAGGTCAGCCTGCAGCACGCGACCGACAGTGCCCTGCGCCACGTGGTGGGTTCCACCTCGATGGACCAGGTATTGACCGAAGGCCGCGAGCAGATGGCCGTGGATATCCGCGAACGCCTGCAGCGCTTCCTCGACAACTACCGTACCGGTATCACCGTTACCCAGGTCAACGTACAGAGCGCGGCAGCCCCGCGTGAAGTGCAGGAAGCCTTCGACGACGTGATCCGTGCCCGCGAAGACGAGCAGCGTGCCCGCAACCAGGCCGAGTCCTACGCCAATGGCGTGGTGCCGGAAGCCCGTGGTCAGGCCCAGCGCATCATCGAGGACGCCAACGGTTACCGCGACGAAGTCATCGCTCGTGCCAAGGGTGAGGCCGACCGCTTCAGCAAGCTGGTCACCGAGTACCACAAGGCACCTGATGTGACCCGTCAGCGTCTGTACCTGGAGACCATGCAAGAGGTCTACAGCAATTCGAGCAAAGTCATGGTGGCGACCAAGGACGGGCAGAACAACCTGCTCTACCTGCCGCTGGACAAGATGGTCGAAGGCAGTCGCAACACGTCCGCGCCAGCTGCCACTGTGTCGCCATCGGCCAACGATGCGGCCGCGCGTGCAGCGCAGGACCTGCAACAGCAACAGCAGCAGCTGCGTACTAGGGAGAGCCGCTGATGAGCAATAGATCGCTGATCGCCCTGATCGCTGCCGTGGTCCTGGCCATCGTGGCCTGGAACAGCTTCTACATCGTGTCCCAGACCGAGCGTGCAGTCATGCTGCGTTTCGGTAAGGTGGTCCAGGCGGATGTCCAGCCAGGCCTGCACGTGAAGATCCCGTACGTGAACCAGGTGCGCAAGTTCGACGCCCGCCTCATGACCCTCGACGCCCCTACCCAGCGGTTCCTGACCCTGGAGAAGAAAGCGGTGATGGTCGACGCCTACGCCAAGTGGCGCGTCAAGGATGCCGAGCGCTTCTACACCGCCACCTCCGGCATGAAGCAGATCGCCGACGAGCGCCTGTCCCGTCGTCTGGAAAGCGGCCTGCGTGACCAGTTCGGTAAACGCACCCTGCACGAAGTGGTATCCGGTGAGCGTGATGCACTGATGGCTGACATCACTGCATCGCTGAACCGCATGGCCAACAAAGAGCTGGGTATCGAAGTGGTCGATGTGCGCGTCAAGGCCATCGACCTGCCGAAGGAAGTCAACCGCAGCGTGTTCGACCGTATGAGCACCGAGCGTGAGCGTGAAGCTCGCGAGCACCGTGCCAAGGGTAACGAGCTGGCTGAAGGTATTCGTGCCGATGCCGACCGTCAGCGCCGCGTGCTGCTGGCCGAGGCTTATCGTGAAGCAGAAGAAACCCGCGGTGACGGTGACGCCCAGGCGGCCGCCATCTACGCTAAGGCTTACACCCAGGACGCGGATTTCTACGCGTTCTACCGTAGCCTGCAAGCGTACCGCGAGAGCTTCTCGAGCAAGAGCGACGTGCTGGTCCTGGACCCGAAGAACGAGTTCTTCCGCTTCCTGGACAAGAGCAAGCCGTGATGCTCAGGCCCTGATTTTCGAGCAGCGGCGCCCCGCCTGGCAGCTAAAACACCAGGCGGGGTGCATCCTGAATGAAAAGGGGTGTATGATGAGGCAGCCGGGAAATTTCCCGGCTTTTTTGCGTCTGCAAGGTTGATTGGCACAGCGCCAGTTGACGATTTGGTCAGCTCGCAAGGCAATTCGAGGGTATCGGGTACGGTGGCTGCGCTGGGATCAGTGCTGCCCGCTGCTGTGCGCGATACCGGCTTTACTGACGGCTCGCCTGCTGGCTAGCCGCCCGGACCAGAGGGGAAATGGCGTAATGGCAACGGTAGACCGCTGGCTGCTGCCAGATGGCATCGAGGAAGTACTGCCACCTGAGGCTGCGCGCATCGAGATCGCGCGCCGCCAGGTGTTGGACCTGTTCCAGAGTTGGGGCTACGAACTGGTCGTCACCCCGCATATCGAGTACCTGGAGTCGCTGTTGACCGGCGCCGGCCAGGACCTGGATCAGCGCACCTTCAAGGTGGTGGACCCGCAGTCCGGCCGCCTGATGGGCTTCCGCGCCGACTTCACCCCGCAGGTGGCGCGCATCGACGCCCACACCCTGCGCCGTGAGGGCCCGAGCCGCCTGTGCTATGCCGGCAGCGTGCTGCACGCCCAGCCGCGGGCACTGTCCACCTCGCGCAGCCCGATTCAGCTGGGTGCGGAGCTGTACGGCGATGCCAGTCCGACCAGCGACGTTGAAGTCATCAGCCTGATGCTCGCTACGCTGCAGCTGGCCGACGTACCGGATGTGCACATGGACCTCGGCCACGTCGGTATCTACCGCGGCCTGGCCCGTGCTGCCGGCCTGTCCGGTGCGGTCGAGCAACAGCTGTTCGACGCCATGCAACGCAAGGCCGTCGATGAAGTTCAAGCGCTCACCGCCGACCTGCCGAAGGACTTGGGCAACATGCTGCGTGCGCTGGTCGAGTTGTGTGGTGGTCGCGAAGTGCTGGCTGAAGCCCGCGTGCGCCTGGGCCGTGCCCCGGCCAGCGTGCTGGCAGCGCTGGACGACCTGCTGGCCATCGCTGACCGCCTGGCGTCGCGCTACCCGGACCTGCCGCTGTACTTCGACCTCGGCGAGCTGCGCGGTTACCACTACCACACTGGCGTGGTGTTCGCCGTGTTCGTCCCGGGCGAAGGTCAATCGATCGCCCAGGGCGGGCGCTACGACGACATCGGCGCCGACTTTGGCCGGGCGCGCCCGGCTACCGGTTTCTCCACGGATTTGAAGACCCTGGTCACACTGGGGCGAGCGGAGGTCGTATTGCCAACTGGCGGCATCTGGATGCCGGACAGTGGCGACGCGGCCCTCTGGCAGCAAGTCTGCCAGTTGCGCAACGAGGGCCAGCGTGTGGTCCAGGCTTTGCCTGGCCAGCCGTTGAGTGCTGCTCTCGAGGCGGATTGTGATCGGCAATTGATTCAGCAAGACGGGCGCTGGCAGGTTCTGCCGCTGGCCCAGTGAGTTTCTGCGTCGGCAACAGGCCGGCAACCAAGTTTGCGTGAATGAGGACCAATGTAATGGGTAAGAATGTCGTCGTCCTGGGCACCCAGTGGGGTGATGAGGGCAAAGGCAAGATCGTCGATCTGCTGACCGAACATGCTGCCGCCGTAGTGCGCTACCAGGGTGGTCACAACGCGGGCCACACCCTGGTGATCAACGGTGAAAAGACCGTTCTGCACCTGATTCCGTCCGGCATCCTGCGTGAGGGCGTACAGTGCCTGATCGGTAACGGCGTGGTCGTTGCCCCGGATGCGCTGATGCGTGAAATCACCAAGCTGGAAGAGAAGGGCGTACCCGTGCGCGAGCGCCTGCGCATCTCCCCGGCTGCGCCGCTGATCCTGTCGTACCACGTGGCCCTGGACCAGGCCCGCGAAAAAGCCCGTGGCGAAGCCAAGATTGGCACCACCGGCCGTGGTATCGGCCCAGCTTACGAAGACAAGGTGGCACGTCGCGGCCTGCGCGTGGGCGATCTGTTCCACCGCGAGCGTTTCGCCGCCAAGCTGGGTGAGCTGCTGGACTACCACAACTTCCAGCTGGTGAACTACTACAAAGAGCCAGCCATCGACTTCCAGCAGACGCTGGACGAGTGCATGGCTTACGCCGAACAGCTCAAGCCGATGATGCTCGACGTCACCGCCGAGCTGCACAACCTGCGTCGCGCCGGCAAGGACATCATGTTCGAAGGCGCCCAAGGCTCGCTGCTGGACATCGACCACGGTACCTACCCGTACGTCACCAGCTCCAACACCACTGCTGGCGGTATCTCCACCGGTTCCGGCGTTGGCCCGATGTACCTCGACTACATCCTCGGCATCACCAAGGCCTACACCACTCGCGTAGGTTCCGGCCCGTTCCCGACCGAACTGTTCGACGAGACTGGCGCTACCTTGGCCAAGCGTGGCCACGAGTTCGGCTCCACCACCGGCCGCGCTCGCCGCTGCGGTTGGTTCGATGCCGTGATCCTGCGTCGCGCCATCGACGTCAACAGCATCTCGGGCATCTGCCTGACCAAGCTGGACGTACTGGACGGCCTGGAAACCATCAACATCTGTGTTGGCTACAAGAACGAGAACGGTGCTGTCATCGACGCGCCATCCGATGCCGACAGCTACATTGGCCTGGAGCCGGTGTACGAAGAGATGCCAGGCTGGAGCGAGTCGACCCTGGGCGTGAAAACTCTGGAAGAGCTGCCGCAAGCTGCGCGTGACTACATCAAGCGCATCGAAGAGCTGGTAGGTGCACCGATCGATATCATTTCGACCGGCCCGGACCGCAACGAGACCATCGTGCTGCGCCACCCGTTCGCCTGATCCGCCCTCCAGGCTGATCTGACGCCGCGGTCCTGAAAGGGGCTGCGGCGTTTTCGTTTGTGCGGTACGCCACGACAGGCAGCTACCCTTGCTGAACCTTGGCGTTTATCCCTGCTGCCTCCGGCACAACCCTTGCTGTAAGAAGTTTCTGAAGATGCCATCAAAATAGTGGCGCCAGAAAACACGAGGGTTACACCGTGTCTGCCATCCTCTCTCTGTTACGAAGCCGCCTTTTGCGGCCTGTGTTTGTTGCCCTTGGTATCGCTCTATTGGTGCAGGTACTGGTCGCAGTTGCCCTCACTCGCAGCACGGTCACCGCCTTGGAAGCCGACTTGGGTGAACGCCTTGGTGATGACAGCCGCCAGCTCGCCAGCGACCTGGAACAGGCCGGGCAGGACGTGCGCGCGGGCCTGGACAGCCTTTCCAGCAGCACCCGTCAGCGCCTGAGTGCCGGGTTGTCGGAGCGCCTGCAAAGCGAACAGCAGCAATTGCGCAGCACCCTGGAAAAGAACCTCAAGGATTCTGCCAATGACATGGCCGAGCTGCTGGCTTCGGTTGCCCCGCGGGCAATCTGGGACAACGATGTGCCAGTGCTCTCCGATTTCGCTCGCCGTGCCCAGCGCAATCCCAATGTGCTGTTCGTTGTCTACGACGATGCCCAGGGCCAGCACCTGACCCGTTACCTGAACCGGCAGAATCCGATCAACCAGGCACTGATGGAAAAAGGCCAGGGTGAGCGCGCCTTGGACAAAGTGATCGATGCTGCTCGACGCGACCCGGGGGTGTATTTCGTCGAAGCCTCGATCAACCCCAATGGTGCAGAAATCGGCAAGGTGGTGATGGGTGTATCCACTGCCGGCATCGACCAGGAACTCAAGGCCCTCGACCAGCGCTTCGCGGCGCTGATCGCCAGTGGTGAGCAACTGGTCGGCGACAGCTTGGTCGGTGCTGCCGCCGACAGTGGCAAGACGCTGCGCCAGCGTCTGGAAAAGGCTCAGGGCAGTGCTGCGGCCATGCAGGCCAATACCGCGCAGACCGTGCGCGACGCTGCTGCCGAGCTGCGCTGGCGTATCGGCCTGGGCCTGGTACTGGTAGGCCTGGGCGTGTTGCTGGTGGTGGCCGTGGTGCTTGGCCGTCGGGTACTGAGCAAGCTGCGTCTGCTGATTACCGCCCTGGACGACCTGGCGGCGGGTGAGGGTGACCTGACCAAGCGCGTGCCGCTCGACAGCCGCGACGAAATTGGCGACATGGCTTCGGCTGTGAACCGCTTTGTCGACAAGTTGCAGCCGATTGTGCGCGAAGCCGGCGAGGTGGCGCAGCGCACGGGTGTGGAGATTGGCGCGATGGCCCAGCGCAACGCTGGCGCGGATGCTGCCGCCGCATTGCAGCGCGATGAAGTGGCCGCCAGCCTGCGCGACCTGTCGAGCATGGCTGATGAAGCACAAGCCGAAAGTCATGCGATGCAGGCGGCCTTGCAGCAGGTGGTGGATATCCGCCAGGCGACCGATGAAAACAGCCGCACCTCGACGCAGCTTGCCGGTTTGATCGAGAACCTGGCTGGGCAGGTGGATGCCGGCTCCCAGGTGATCGAGCGCCTGGCCAAGCAGAGCGAGCAGATTGAAGTGGTGCTGACGGTGATTCACGGTATTGCCGAGCAGACCAATCTGCTGGCCTTGAACGCCGCCATTGAGGCAGCCCGTGCTGGCGAAACCGGCCGCGGCTTTGCCGTGGTGGCCGACGAGGTGCGAGCGCTGGCGAGCAAAACGCAGAGCTCTACGGGCGATATCCAGGCGCACATCGCAGCGCTGCAGAAGGGCGCGAAGGAAGCCGTGGCCACCATCAGCCAGGCTGGGCTCAAGGCTAGCGAAGGCTTGCTGGTGCTGCGTGACAACGAGCGCCGCCAGCAGTCGGTGCAGGCCGCAGTGGAGCAGGTGCATGCGGCCATCGGCCTGGCTACCCGTGCAGCCGAGCAGCAAGCGAATGGCGCGCAGGCAGTGCGTGGGCGGGTGGAAACGATACACGCTCAGGCCGAGCGCTCGGCCGAGGTGGTGATGCAGACCACGGCTAGCAGCAAGGTGCTGGATGAGTTGGCGGCGCAGCTGCGGGCGAGTCTCGGGCAGTTCAGGGCATGAGGGCCTAGTGGATGAGGTCGCTGTAAAACTGCTTTAACAATTTTGCGGCCATGTGGGGCGGGCCCTTTGCCGTCATGCGACGACTGGCTCGAAGGCTGAATAAATGTACGGGCGCGTGATACGTAGAAAGTAAGTAGCAAATTGATATTACTCAATGTCAAATTCGGCAACGCGCGCTAAGCTCGCCTGCGCCATGCGGGCTCGGAAGCACACAGAGTTTGTTTGAACATTCAGGGAGAAAATAAGAATGCAATGGATGGGCGATATGTTGTCAGCGGTTTATGAGGCTGATAATACACACGTACTGTTGGACCGGGTCCAGGCAGCTGCGCGTACCTTGGGCTTCGATTACTGCGCTTATGGCCTACGCGCCCCGTTGCCCGTGACCAACCCGCGAGTGACCCTGCTTAGCACCTACAGCCGGAGCTGGTGCGAGCACTACCGCCGCTCAGGCTACCTGGCGATGGACCCCACCGTGCTGCACTGCCAGCAGTCCACACAGCCGGTGGTGTGGGGCGATCAGGTGTTCGGTAACGCGCCACAGCTCTGGGAGGATGCGCGGGAGGCGGGCTTGTGCCATGGCTGGGCTCAATCCTCTCTTGAAGGGCGCAATGCCGGTGGCATGTTGACGCTGGCACGCTCTGCCGAAGCCGTTGGCGAACCTGAGCTGCGTTGCAACGAGGCGAAGATGCGCTGGCTGGCCAATGTTGCACACCAAGGCTTTTCACGACTGTTGTCGCCCACTTGGCAGCCCGCTCTGGCCACGCCTTTGTCCAGCCGTGAGCGTGAGGTCCTGCGCTGGGCCGCGGATGGCAAAACCCTTAACGAGGTCGCCGACATTCTCACGTTGTCGATGGAAACAGTGAAGTTTCATACCCGCAATGCTGCGGTGAAACTAGGGGCTGCCAACCGTACTGCGGCAGTGGCCAGGGCTGCTCTCCTGGGCCTGCTAGGCTGACAGCCAGTCAGCTACCTGCCAAATAGTGGAGTTTTCCTGAAATAGCGCTTCAAGTCGAATACCCGTCCCTACGCAACTGGCAAGAGGACGCGGTATGCACATCGTCATCGGTACACAGCAAGAATTGGGACGTGCACGGCTGGCGCAAATGGACAGCTACCGCTATCGGGTGTTCGTCGATGCGTTGGGCTGGGAGTTGGCCTGTGAGCCGGGTTGTGAGCGCGACCAGTTCGATCACGAGCACACTTTATACCTGCTGGCCTGCAACGAGCAGGATGAGATCGTCGGCATGGCGCGCCTGCTGCCGACTCATCGCCCCTATTTGCTTGATGAGGTATTCCCAGAGCTGATGGCTGGCCAGCAGCTACCTCGCAGTGCCGAAGTATGGGAACTTTCCAGGTTTTCGGCGATGGATCTGAGCCCCAATGGCCAGCCGTTGGGCGGCCAGTTTTCATCGGCGGTTGCCATCTGTTTGCTCGACGCGGTGTTGCGCTGCGCTGGGGCTCGTGGGGCCCGGCGCCTGATCACCGTGTCGCCGCTGGGCATCGAACGCCTGCTGCGTCGGGCCGGTTACGCGGCCCATCGGGCGGCAAGTCCGATGCAGGTCGGCAAGCATTGGCTGTTCGCCTGCTGGATCGATGTCGCCGGGCGTAGCTACACAATTGGTGAGGTTACAAAGCCCCAGCGCTGTCGTTCAATGCACCGCGCCGCCTGAGGCGCCATTCTTGCGCCTTGACGATAACCACTTAAAGGGAGTTTGAGCATGGACAACATTCTAGTCGTCATCGGTCATCCGGACCTGAGCACTTCCCGCGCCAACGCAGCTATCGTAGAGGCCCTGCGCGACAGCAAGGTGACCCTGCATCCACTCAGCGCAGCACTTGGCGACAATGGTTTCGATATCGCCGCCGAGCAAAGACTCTTGTGTGAGCACGAGCGCATCGTGTTGCTGTTCCCGCTGTACTGGTATTCATGCCCAGCGTTGATGAAGCGCTGGATCGATGAAGTGTTCACGCCAGGTTTTGCCTATGCTCGTGGTGGCGACAAACTGCAGGGCAAGGAATTCATGATCGTGACGAGCGTGGGGGCACCGGCGTCGGGCTATCGTGCGGGCGGTTTCAACCGTTACACCCTCGACGAGCTGCTGCGTCCCATGCAGCAGACGGTCGCGTATGTCAAAGGGCACTACCTGCCGCCGATCCCACTGTTCGAGTCGGTATTCATCGCTGATGAGGCTCTCGACCAGGCGGCCCGCGAAATTGCCGGTTTGATCACCAGCAACCAGGAATCGCCTGACGAAGCGTACGAAAAACTACTGCTCAAGGCCGAGCTGGCTGCGATCGCACTGCTGCAGCAATGATACGGAGGGTGGCCCATGTCTCGTGTTCTGGCCCTGGCGCCCGATAGCGTGCGGCTGGTAGCTGCCGCTGACCGGCTCGCCTTTCTGCACTGTGATGCCGTGCAGATCGCAGCGCCGGTGAGCGCGCTGCAGGCTTACTGCGCGATGACTTCGGACATCCCTGCCTGGTTGGCCTCGGCCTTTCGCGTACGCGATTTCGTTTCGCGTTGGTTCAATGTGGCCGACATCCAGGGTTTTTCGCCGCGCAGCCCGGAGCAAGTACCGGCAGTTGGCGAGCGCCTGGATTTCTTCACTGTGGAAGCGATCAGCGAAAGCCAGTTAGTGCTGGCTTCACGAGATACGCATCTGGCGGTGATGGTTTGCCTGGACCTGGAGCGCTTGGGTGACGGCGTACAGCGCCTGAGCGTGACCACATCGGTGCAGCGCTTCAACACATTCGGGCGCTTGTACATGTTACCGGTCGGGCCGGCTCACGGGCCTATCGTCAAGCGCATGTTGCGCAATGCCGTGGCAGTTTTTCCCGTCTGAACCCATAGGTGATCAACATGGATCGTCAATTACCGTTGACTCCGCAGGTGCTGCATAAGGGCACGACGGAGGATGTACTTCTGTCCGGTTTTCAGGACATCTTGCCCGCTCGCCTGACTGTGGCGGAGCATGAACTTCTTTGTACGGCGCTCGACTCCACCGGGCTTGAGGCTCTGCACCATTCATACCGTTGCCATCCGTCGCAGGGCTGGGTGTTGGTCAGCGTGCCTGCCTTCATCAGCGAGCAGGACTGGCTGGTTGTCAATGGCTTCGAGATGGACGTAAAAAGCTTCTATGAGCGCCGTGACGATGGCTACCACCTGAGTGCGCCTTGGCTGCCACGTCAGGTCGAACACTACTTGCAGCGCCACTATGGCCTGCCGGTGGTGGCACAGGCGCAGGTCGCGCTGCTGGCCGACAGGCTGTATGCCTTGCCGGGCTGGGGGCGCGCAAACCTGTCGTCATACACGTTGATGAACGACACCAATAACTACTTTTTCTACAACAAGCCTCATGAGCATGTCCCTGGGCTGATGCTCATCGAGGTCGCGCGCCAAGCGATGTACCACTACTTCTACAGCCACTCGGGCTACCGTCGTGGTGATGTGTCGATTTCCATCGAGGACCTGTCGGTTTCGTTCAGTAATTACACGGAGTCGACCTACGCGGTTGAGGTGGTCGTCCAGCATACCGCTGGTGAGAAGCGGTACCAGCCACGCACCGTCGACAAAACCGCCGAGTTTTATCAGAACGGTAGCTTGGTGACGACGCTGCGCCTGCGAGGCAGTGCCATGAAGATGCCGCTGTTCAAGCGCATGCGTACCCTCAACTTCCCCGAGCATCACTGGTTTGCGCCATCCAACCGGGTGCTTCCGCAGGTGCTGCTGCAAACTGCCGAGGGGATGAGCATCGAAGCCCGCCTGGAACATGTGTCATTGCGCGCGGTGCGCTTCAGTGGGGTGAATCTGGATGCTGGCCTGCAGGTTCGGCAGTTGTCGATCTACGTCAAGGACACTGGATTCCTCAGCTTCCCGATCGCCAACTGTCAGCCTTCCCGGCATTCCGGCGTCGAGATGGCACTGTTCGCCAAGCTGGATCGCGCTACCTTGTCGAC
The DNA here is from genome assembly GCF_003205205.1 of Pseudomonas sp. LB-090624. GTDB lineage: Bacteria > Pseudomonadota > Gammaproteobacteria > Pseudomonadales > Pseudomonadaceae > Aquipseudomonas. The sequence continues at coordinate 17,731 of NZ_QJRL01000023.1, read as the reverse complement.
GCTCAAGGAAGTCATCAAGTGCCATTGCTTCCATGAGCCTTTGCAGGATTATGCCGCCGTGATCCCGGCCAGCAATGACGCGCAGGCCAGTCTGTGTAGCTGGCAGAACGGATGAGCGGCGTGGGGTCGGGTTATCCGCTCACGCGCCAGCCCATCGATCTGGGGCAGCACCTGCAATTGAAGAACCGGGTGTACTTCGCGCCCATGGGCATCGACCTGGCCCGCGATGGTTGCCTGACCGATGACATGTTCGCGTTCTACCGCGGCATCGTCGAGGGTGGTTGCGCGATGGTGGTGTTGGCCAATTCGGCGATAGATGCCACCACGCGCCTGCATGAAGGGGGGTTGTGCCTGTATGAAGAGAAGCATGCCGAGCACCTGGCTCCCTTGATTGATTACGGCCGGCAGCATGCCTGCCCGGTTGTCGTGCAATTGCAGCACTACGGTTCACAAGGTGATCTTGCCCGCAGTGGCGGTGCAATGCTTGCGCCTAGCCGCCTGCCAGGGAAGCGCCAGCCGGGTGTGCGGGTAATGACCCATGAGGATGCCCGCATTGTCTGCAACCAGTTCGGTAGTGCCGCGCGGCTGGCACAGCAGGCAGGCGCACGAGCGGTGCAGTTGCAGGCCTCCAACGGCTACCTGCTCAGCAGCTTCCTTTCGCCTTACAGCAACCGCCGCATCGACCGATATGGTGGCTCGCCCCTGCGGCGGGCACGCTTGCTACTGGAGGTGATCGAGGCGATTGCCGAGGCTACCCAGGGCGGCGTCGACATTTCGGTCCGTCTTGGCATCGATGATTGTCTGGGTGACAAAGGTCAGCAACCGGCGTTGCTGGAGCAGGTGGTGCCCGCACTGGAACGGGCGGGTATCAGCGCGCTGATGTGCTCGGCGGCTATCCGGGAAACCTTCCATTACATGTTGAAGGCAGACCCCAAGGTGCACGCCTTGCTGGTGCATGGGGTGCGGCATATCCGTGAGTTGACCGCGTTGCCGGTAGGGTTCGCGGGGTTCACGGGCTCACTGGCGCAGGCCGAAGCCTTGCTGGACCTGGGCGTGGCTGACTTGGTAGGCATGAGCCGGGCGCTGTTCGCCGACAACGACTTGGTCAACAAGTCGCTCTCGGGCAAGGCCAACAGTGTCAATGCCTGCCGCTTCGATGGAAATTGCTTCCGTGACAAGAGCAACCCGAACCTGGACCGGGTGTATTGCTGTGTGAATGACAAGTACAAACGGCCCGATTCGATTCGATACGACTAAGGAGAGTCCAATGCAACTTGCAGGAAAAGTGGTCGCCGTGACGGGCGGCACCAACGGTATCGGCCTGGTCGTCGCTCAGCGCCTCCTGGCAGAAGGAGCGCGCGTGGTGGTACTGGGACGTAACCTGGAAAAGGGCCGAGCGGCCTTGCAGGTATTGGGCGATGGTGCGCAGTTCATTGCCTGTGATGTGGCTGAAGCCGGTGCCGTGCGGGATGCGTTCGGTGAAATCGAAAGATGCTTCGGTGGCCTTGACCATGCTGTCAACGCGGCGGGTGTGACTGCACCCTATGCGCCGGTGGCCGACCTGCAGGTGGAAGACTGGGACCGGGTGATTCGTATCAACCTGCATGGTCCGTTGTACTGCCTGCAGCAGGAGTTGCGCTTGATCGCCCGGCGAGCAGGGGGCTCGATCGTCAACGTTTCATCCTGCGCCGGCGTGATGGCCATGCCCAGCCAGGCTGCGTACGTCGCCAGCAAGGCGGCGCTCAATGCCTTGACTCAGGTCGTGGCGATGGAAAATGCCTGTGATCAAGACGGCCGACACGCGGTGCGGGTCAATGCTGTAGCGCCAGGGCCGATCATGGGGGGGATGAACTCAGCCGAAAGACTGGCAGCCAACCCTGCAGGCACTCAACGCAAGATCAATGCAACCGTGATGAAGCGCTTTGGCGAGCCTGGCGAGGTGGCCGATGCCGTGCTGTTCCTGCTGGGCGCGAGTGCTAGCTACATCACCGGCAGTGTGTTGAGCGTCGATGGTGGGTACCACATTGGCAAGTTCGAATGAGGCACGTATTCATCAGCGGAGTCAGCTCGGGTATTGGCCACGCGCTGGCCGCGTTGCACCTGGCGCGCGGGGATGAGGTATGGGGCGTGTCGCGCCGTGTGCCAGAAGATTTGCAGCAGCATCCGGGGTTTCATTTTCGGGCGCTGGACCTGTGTGCACCTGAGCGCGCCTATCCAGCGCTGCAAATGTTTCTGGGTGAAACCTGTTTCGACACCGCCTACCTTAATGCCGGCACGTTCGGGCACGCTCCGGAACTGGCCGTCAGCACCTCGGTAGATGCCTTTCGCGAGGTGTTGGACTTGAACGTGGTGGCCGTCAAATGGGTGCTCGACTTGCTCTTGTGTCGAGACTCGCAGCCTCGGCAGGTGGTGTTTTCTGCGTCGGTGTCAGGCATTCGCCAGCGTGCGGGCATGCTTTCCTACAGTGTGTCGAAGGCCGCGCTGAATGCCCTTGCCAAGGTCTACCACCTGGAAAACCCAGAGGTGTTCTTTGCCGTGTTCGGCCTGTGCAACGTCGACACCTTGGTGGCCCAGACCATCTTGAACGCGGATGAGCGCTTTGCAGAGCTTGTCGCCTTGCGCGAGCGCTCTGGCCAGCCTGGCTATATCGTCAGCCCGGCCAAGCGCGCCGAAGATATTGTCACTTTGCTTGGTTGTCGCCATGCCTTGGCCCTGCAGTCGGGGCAATTCTACGAAGTCAGGCAACTTCTTGAACGTATGCACACGGAGGTTTGAACATCATGAGCCAGTCCCGCTACGCAACCATCGTTCGTGTCGGCGCGGTGTACGACATCATCGCCACGCTACCCTTTGCCTTGCCGGTGGTCGCCAGTCTGGCGTTGCAGGCCTTTGCCGGGCTGGATGCCTGGCTTGGCTTGGGCACCGCTTTTGCGGCGCTTGATTCCACGTCGCTGTTTTTTATCAACCTGGGTGCGCTGGCCTACGTGGCCTGGGGGGTGGCCCGCTGGCGTGAACCTTCGGCTGCCAATGGCCGATTGAATGCGCTCTTGAGGTTGCTAGTGATTGTTCTGCAACTGTTTGCCCTCAGTCAGGGGGCCACGCCCATCCTTTGGGCATTGGCAGCGGTGTTGCTGGTGTTTGCGGTGTTTGAGTTGCGTGCGCCCGAAGCAGTGCCCGAACAGGGGGCGATGCGTACGTCGCTCCTTCGCTGAAGCGGATGTGCCGGGCCGTGCTGCGGCCCGGCATCTTCAGGCCTTGTTCAGATACATCCGCGTGGTCAGCAGGTAAACCGGCAACCCCGACACCACGATCAGCAACGCCGCATACGGCGCTGCCGCCGCGAACTCGACGTTGGCTGTGTGGGCCCACACCTCGGTGGCCAGGGTGGTCATGCCGGTCGGGCTGAGCAGCAGGGTCGCCGTCAGCTCCTTCATGGCATCCAGGAACACCAGGGCGAAGGCCGCCGCCATGGCCGGGAAGATGATCGGCAAGGTCACCCGGCAGAACGCGGTAAAGCTGCTGGCACCCAAGGTACGGGCCGCTTCTTCCAGCGTTGGCGAAGCTTTGTTCAGCGCGGTGCGCACCGGTGATTGCGCTAACGGCAGGAACAGCAGCGCATACGCCAGCAGCAGCAAGGCCGTGGTCTGGTACAGCGCCGGCACGTAGTGCAGCGCAAAAAACACCAGGGTCAGGGCAATCACCAGGCCGGGCAGGGCGTGCAGCAGATAGGGCAGACGCTCGGCCCAGATCGCCAGACGGCCTTTGTAGCGCACCACCAAAAAGCTGATAGGCAGCGCCAGCAGTACGCAGAAGCCGGCGCCGCCTAGCGACACCGACAGCGAGGTGAACAACGCCTTCGAGATGGCCGCCACCGGGAACGCCGCCGACGAACCCACGCTCAGCCAGTAGCCAAGCATCGCCAGCGGAATACCGCTGCCCAGCACCGCCAAGGCCGCGCAGAACAGTTGCGCCAACACCGCCCAGCCGCGCAGTCGCACCGGCTGGGCGCGGCGTGCTACGCCCTGGCCGATGCGTACATGGCGGGCCTTGCCACGTACGCGCAACTCCAACCACAGCATCACCAGACACATCGCCAGCAGCACGGCAGACAGCATGGCCGCGTTGGCATTGCTGAACTCCAGTTCGAACTGCTGGTAGATCGCCGTGGTGAAGGTTTGCAGGCCGAGAATCGACAGGGCGCCGAACTCCACCAGCATGTGCAGGGCAATCAGCAGCGCGCCACCGAGCATCGATGGCCACAACAGCGGCAGGGTGACCTTGATGAACACGCCCCAGCGGCTGCAACCCAGGGTGCGCGCCGACTCCTCCAGCGAGGTATCGAGGTTGCGCAGCGTGGCGGCCAACGGCAGGAACACCAGCGGGTACTTGGACAGCGCCATGACCATGATCGCCCCGCCAAGCCCTTCGAAGTCCGAGCTGAGCGACACCCAGGTAAAGCTGCTGACGAACGACGGTACGGCGAATGGCAGGCACAGCACCACGCCCCACAGCCGGCGCCCGGCCAGGTTGCTACGCTCCAGCAGCCAGGCAAGGGCCAGACCTACCACCATACAGGTCAGTGTCACGCCGACCATCAGCATCAGGGTGTTGCGCATCAGCCCCCAGACAAAGGGCCGCCACAGCAGGTGCAAAGCCTCTCGCCAGCCGGCTTCCCAGGCTTTGATGGCGACATAGGCCAATGGCAGCAGGCTCATCGCCACCAGGAACAGCACAGGCAGCAGCACCCAGATCGAGGGGCGCTTGCGGCGCGGTACGAAGAGTACCGGCGCCGGCTCGGACAGGGCGGCGGTCATCAGAGCAGGCCGACCTCACGTTCAAGCTCGATAGCTTCCTCGGCATTGCCCAGGTCAGCCGGCGAAATTTTCGGTGGGCGCAGCTCCTCGAACGGTTTCAGGCCACGGTCGGAGACCATGCCTTTATGTAGCGGGTATTCGGCGGTGGTCTGGGTGATCACGCGCTGGCCTTCTTCGCTGGCCATCCAGTTGAGCAAAGCCTGGGCTTCTTTCGGGTGCTTGCTGGCCTTGACCGCAGCGGCGCCAGAGATAGTCACCAGGTTGCCGGCATCGCCATCGGCCAAGTAGTACAACTTCGAGTCGAGCTTGCCGCGCTCACGCTCCAGTGCGTACCAGTAATAGTTGTTCACCAGCACGGCAGCGACTTCGCCTTTTTCAACGGCTTTCAGCGCAACCATGTTGTTGGTGTAGGTCTTGCCGAAGGCTTTCAGACCGGTCAGCCATTCTTCGGTGGCTTCGCGGCCGTGCATTTTCAGAATGGCTACGGCCTGTTCCTGGAAGGCACCGCTGGTCGGCACGTAGCCGACGCGGCCGTCCCACTCAGGGTTGGCGAAATCCATGACGGTGGTCGGCAGGTCTTTCTCGTCGATCTTCTTCGGGTTGTAGACCACCACCCGGGTGCGTGCGGTAACGCCCATCCAGGAGCCGTTGGCGGCCACATATTCCTTGGGCAGCATGTTCAGCGTGGCGTCGTCGATCTTTGCCAGCAGGCCCAACTCGCCAAGGTTGTTGAGTGGCGGGGACTCTTCGGTATAGATGATGTCGGCCGGCGAGCGGTCGCCTTCCTCGATGATCTGGCTGGCCAGCTGGTTGCTGCTGCCCTTGCGGATATTGATGTGAATGCCGGTCTTGGCCTCGTAGGCCTTGGCGATGGCTTCGCCGATTTCCTTGTGCTGACCGTTGTACATGGTCAGGGTGACCGGTGCGTCTGCCATGGCGGCCGGGGCGCCGATGACCAGGCTCAGCACGGCGGCGGCCAGGGTGCGCATCAGCGGTTGCGGGCGGATCGTCATGCGGGTACTTCCTCGCTTACGGCTACATATTCGGAAACAATGGTAAACGAAATCGTTTCTCAAGTGGCCGGGTGACGATAAATTCATGGTCAGACCATGGTGCAACGGTCTGAAAAGGCCGCGACAGGTCTACGCCTCATTGGCAAGGAGATAGCGGGGAAGGGCGTGAGGCAAAAAACGCAGGCAAGAAAAAACCCACTAGCAAGCTAGTGGGTTTTTGTATGGTGCCCAGGAGAAGACTCGAACTTCCACGACCGTTAAGTCACTGATACCTGAAACCAGCGCGTCTACCAATTCCGCCACCTGGGCAAAGCTTTGAATCATCTGATGAATGCGAAAAACGTTCGCTTTCACACAGTAGTAACAGATCCTTGGTCATCTGTTACTTGAAAATACTTGGTGCCCAGGAGAAGACTCGAACTTCCACGACCTTGCGGTCACTGATACCTGAAACCAGCGCGTCTACCAATTCCGCCACCTGGGCACACATTCGAGATTATTTGATGCTTTACAGCGTCGCTAATCTCTACTACAACTGCGGGCTTGTCCGTCGTTGTGGTGCGCACTATACGGACGGTCCGGGGGGCTGTAAACCCCCAAGGCAAAAAAAATTTCAAAAAATCCAACTTGTTGATTCCACAGGCCTATTCCTGCTGTTCATGCACTGCAGCGGGGGCTGTCCAAGGCCGACATTTCCGGTTTCAATACGCCTATGCCAGAATTCCTATCTATATACCCCAAGGTGAACCCCTTCTGATGGCCGATTGGCAATCCCTCGATCCCGAGGCCGCTCGCGAAGCGGAAAAATACGACAACCCCATTCCCAGCCGTGAGCTGATCCTGCAGCGCCTTGCCGACCGTGGCGAACCTGCTGCACGCGAGGAGCTGGCGAAAGAGTTTGGTCTGTATGAAGAAGACCAGATCGAAGCCCTGCGCCGTCGCCTGCGTGCCATGGAACGCGATGGCCAGCTTATCTATACCCGGCGCGGCACTTATGCCCCGGTAGACAAGCTGGACCTGATCTGCGGCCGCGTCTCCGGCCACCGCGACGGTTTCGGTTTCCTTATCCCGGATGACGGCAGCGAAGACCTGTTCCTCAGCCCGTCGCAGATGCGCCTGGTGTTCGACGGTGATCGGGGCCTAGCCCGCGTTTCTGGCGTCGACCGCCGGGGTCGTCGCGAAGGCGTGCTGGTCGAGGTCATCTCCCGCGCCCACGAAAGCGTGGTCGGTCGCTACTTCGAAGAAGGTGGCATCGGTTACGTGACCCCGGACAACCCGAAAATTCAGCAGGAAGTGCTGGTTACTGCCGGGCGCAACGGTGGCGCGAAGATCGGCCAGTTCGTCGAGATCAAGATCACCCACTGGCCAACCCCACGCTTCCAGCCGCAAGGCGACGTGGTGGAGGTCATCGGCAACTACATGGCCCCTGGCATGGAAATCGACGTTGCCCTGCGCAGCTACGACATTCCGCATGTCTGGCCCAAGGACGTGATCAAGGAAGCGCGCAAGTTCCGCTCCGAAGTCGAAGACAAGGACAAGGAGAAGCGCGTCGACCTGCGTCACCTGCCGTTCGTCACCATCGACGGTGAAGACGCCCGCGACTTCGACGACGCCGTCTATTGCGAACCGCTCGGCAAGCTGCGCCTGTTCTCCGGTGGCTGGCGCCTGTACGTGGCCATCGCCGATGTGTCCAGCTATGTGCGCCTGGGGTCGGCCCTGGACGTCGAGGCCCAGCAGCGCGGCAACTCGGTGTACTTCCCCGAGCGCGTGGTGCCGATGCTCCCCGAAGAGCTGTCCAACGGCCTGTGCTCGCTGAACCCGCATGTCGATCGCCTGGCCATGGTCTGTGAAATGACCATGAACAAAGCCGGCCAGATGGTCGACTACCAGTTCTACGAAGGTGTGATCCACTCCCACGCCCGCCTGACCTACAACAAGGTCAGCAGCATGCTCGAGCACTCGCGTACCCGAGAGGGCAAGGCGCTGCGCGAAGAGTACAAGGAGGTCGTGCCGGACCTGAAGAACCTGTACAACCTGTACAAGGTGCTGGTGGAGGCGCGTCACACCCGGGGTGCCATCGACTTCGAGACCCAGGAAACTCGCATCATCTTTGGTGACGAGCGCAAGATCGCGGAAATCCGCCCGACCGTGCGCAACGACGCCCACAAGCTGATCGAGGAATGCATGCTGGCGGCCAACGTGGCCACCGCCGAGTTCCTGCAGAAACACGGCGTACCGGCCCTGTACCGCGTGCACGACGGTCCGCCGCCGGAGCGCCTGGAAAAACTGCGCGCCTTCCTCGGCGAGCTGGGCCTGAGCCTGCACAAGGGCAAGGACCCGTCGCCGAAGGATTACCAGGCCTTGCTGGCGAGCATCGCCGGTCGCCCGGACTTCCACCTGATCCAGACGGTGATGCTGCGCTCGCTGAGCCAGGCCGTGTACAGCACCGAGAACAATGGCCACTTTGGCCTGAATTACGAGGCTTACACCCACTTCACCTCGCCGATCCGTCGTTACCCGGACCTGCTGGTGCATCGCGCCATCCGCAGCATCATCCGCTCCAAGGTCGATACCCCGCACGTCAAGCGTGCCTGTGCCATGAGCATCCCCAAGGCGCGTATTTATCCGTACGACGAAAACACCCTGGAGCAACTCGGCGAGCAGTGCTCGATGACCGAGCGCCGCGCTGACGAAGCAACTCGTGACGTGGTCAACTGGCTCAAGTGCGAGTTCATGAAGGACCGTGTTGGCGAGACCTTCCCGGGCGTGATCACTGCGGTGACCGGCTTCGGCCTGTTCGTCGAGCTGACCGACATCTATGTGGAAGGCCTGGTGCACGTCAGCGCGCTGCCGGGTGACTACTACCACTTCGACCCGGTACACCACCGCCTGTCCGGCGAGCGTACCGGGCGTAGCTTCCGCCTGGGCGACACCATCGAAGTCAAGGTGATGCGCGTCGACCTGGACGAGCGCAAGATCGACTTCGAAGTGTCGGAGAAGACCCTTGCCGCACCGATCGGTCGCAAGCAGCGCAGCGCCGCACCCGCTGGCGACAAGGTTGAGCAGCCGCCGCTGAGCGAAGCGAAAGCCACGCCCAAGCCACGCAGCCGCAAGAGCGAAGCCGCCGAGGCGTACTTCCCGAAAGATGCCGTGCAGCGTAACGCCGAAGTGCGCAAAAGCCGCGAAATGAAGAAGGCGCTGATGAGTGAGGCGCGCACTGGCGGCCATGCCAGCAGCAAGTCGGACAAAGGTGGCAAGGCCACTGGCAAGCCTACCAAGCACCGTAAAGGCCCACCGAAGTCCGGTGCGCCACGCAAGAGCAAGAGCAAGTCATGAGTCAGCTGGAAAAGATCTACGGCGTGCATGCCGTGCAGGCATTGCTGCAGCACCATCCGAAGCGGGTCAAGCAGATCTGGCTGTCGGAAGGGCGCAGCGAACCTCGCCTGCAGGCGCTGTTGGCGCTGGCCGCGGAAAACCGCGTGGCGGTGGGCCAGGCCGAGCGCCGTGAGATGGATGCCTGGGTCGAGGGAGTTCACCAAGGCGTCGTTGCCGAGGTCAGCCCGAGCCAGGTGTGGGGCGAGTTGATGCTCGAAGAGCTGCTTGAACGCACAGAAACGCCACCGCTGATCCTGGTGCTGGACGGCGTGACCGATCCGCACAACCTCGGTGCTTGTTTGCGTACCGCGGATGCGGCCGGTGCCACGGCAGTGATCGTGCCCAAGGACAAATCGGCAACCCTTACCCCGGTTGTGCGCAAGGTGGCCTGCGGTGCTGCCGAGGTCATTCCGCTGGTGGCCGTGACCAACCTGGCGCGTACGCTGGAGAAGTTGCAGCAGCGTGGTCTGTGGGTGGTCGGTACCGCCGGTGAGGCCGAGCAGGAGATTTATCAGCAGGATCTGACCGGGCCGCTGGTGATGATCATGGGCGCGGAAGGCAAGGGCATGCGCCGGCTCACCCGTGAGCATTGCGATTTCCTGGTGAAGTTGCCGATGGGCGGTAGCGTCAGCAGCCTGAACGTGTCGGTGGCCACCGGGGTTTGCCTGTTCGAAGCCGTGCGTCAGCGTCAGGCCAAGCGCTGACCTCAAGCCTCTTGCGGCTCATTCGCGGGTAAACCCACGAATGGGCCGGTAGCCTGTGAATATGTTTCAGGCTGTTCAAATATTCACCAATTACCTTGCTTGTGGGCCCCGGTTTCTCTACAATTGCGCCCCTTGCCGAGCTGGCAGGCGCTCATGTGCCTCCCCTCCGTGCAAGACATACAGTGTCATTCACTCCTTGTCTGACCAGATTCACTGGCAGACTACTAACCCGTAAGGAGCATTCATGCGTCATTACGAAATCATCTTCCTGGTTCACCCGGACCAGAGCGAACAAGTCGGCGGCATGGTTGAGCGTTACACCAAGCTGATCGAAGAAGATGGTGGCAAAATCCACCGCCTGGAAGACTGGGGCCGTCGTCAACTGGCCTACGCAATCAACAATGTTCACAAGGCTCACTACGTGATGCTGAACGTTGAGTGCACCGGCAAGGCCCTGGCCGAGCTGGAAGACAACTTCCGCTACAACGATGCCGTTATCCGTAACCTGGTCATCCGTCGCGACGAAGCCGTTACCGGCCAGTCCGAGATGCTGAAGGCTGAAGAGAACCGCAGCGAGCGCCGTGAGCGTCGCGAGCGTCCTGAGCATGCTGACTCCGCCGAAGGCGACGACAGCAATGACAGCGACTCCAGCGATAACGCTGACGAGTAATCCACGGACCTTTAGAGGAGCCTATTAAATGGCACGTTTCTTCCGTCGTCGTAAATTCTGCCGCTTCACTGCTGAAGACGTGAAAGAGATCGACTTCAAAGATCTCAACACCCTGAAAGCTTACGTATCCGAAACCGGCAAGATCGTTCCAAGCCGTATCACCGGTACCAAAGCTCGTTATCAGCGTCAGCTGGCTACCGCTATCAAGCGCGCCCGCTTCCTGGCCCTGCTGCCCTACACCGACAGCCACGGCCGCTGAGACCGGGTCGTCGACAAGCAGTAAGGGATAAGCATGCGAGCGTTAGCAAGTTTCATCATGCGCGGTCGTGTGCAGGCCACCCTGGTGGTGGTCATCAGCGCGGTACTGCCGCTGCTGTTCTGGTTGAGTGCCGCTGCCGGCAGCCTTGTGCTGCTGCGGCGTGGGTTCAAGGATGCTACATCGGTCATCGCCGGCGGCTTGCTGGCCGGGCTGGCCGTGTGGGTCATGGGCGATCCCATCACCTTTCTGGTGATTGCGGGTGCCTTGGCCCTGGCCGCCATGTTGCGTGCCGAGCATCCCTGGAGCCGGGTGTTGCTCGCCAGTGCCGTGTTCGCCGTGGCTTTCAGTCTCGTGCTCGATCTGGCGCTGGCGCAAACCTTCGATGTGCTGGCCAAGGCGTTTGCCGAAGCCATGCCGCAAATCGAAGGGCAGCCGGTGCTCTCCGGTGAGCTGATCCGCCCTGTGCTGGTCGCTTCCACAGCAGTGACGGTGCAATTGTTCAGTGTGCTGGCGTTGATGCTGGCGCGCTATTGGCAGGCAGCGTTGTACAACCCTGGAGGCTTCGGTCGCGAGTTTCGCGAACTGAAGTTGCCGAAACAGACCATGGCGGTCTTGGTGGCAGTGATGGTGGTGGCGCCGTTTATCGGCCCGCAGTTCATCATCCTGGCATCGGCTTCCAGCCTGGTACTGGTGCTGGCCGGCATCGCCTTGATGCACGGGCTGGTGGCACAGGGCCGACTGGCCGGTTTCTGGCTGGTGGGGATGTACGTGACGCTACCGCTGATCATGCAGCTGATTTATCCGTTGCTGGTGGTTTTGGCCATTGTCGACAGCCTGATTGATTTTCGCGGTCGCAAGTCCCCCAAGGGGAATGACTCCGCGAACGGTGAAGGTTAAAAGTTAAGAGGTTTTACCAAATGGAACTGATCCTGCTGGAAAAAGTCGCTAACCTGGGCAACCTGGGCGACAAAGTAAAAGTTAAGGCTGGTTACGGCCGTAACTTCCTGCTGCCATTCGGCAAGGCCACCGTTGCCAACGCCGCCAACCTGGCTGCGTTCGAAGAGCGTCGTGCCGAGCTGGAAAAAGCAGCCGCTGACAAGAAAGCTTCGGCTGAAAGCCGCGCTGCCCAACTGGCCGAGCTGGAAGTGACCATCACTGCCACCGCTGGCGACGAAGGCAAGCTGTTCGGTTCGATCGGCACCCACGACATCGCTGACGCCCTGACCGCCTCCGGCGTTGAAGTGGCCAAGGCTGAAGTTCGTCTGCCGAACGGCACCATCCGTCAGGTTGGCGAATACGACGTAGCCGTGCACCTGCACAGCGACGTTGAAGCCACCGTACGCGTGGTCGTCGTAGCTGCCTAAGCTGCGCTAACTGGCTGGCTCCTTGCGAGTCAGGCGGTTAACATCGGGCACGGTCCTGTTTTCGACAGGCCGTGCCCTTTGTCTTTTTCATCCTCCAGAATTCTTTCGTGGCCATGAACGAGATCACCACCTCCGAACAGCTTGACCTGCAAACCGCAGCCCTGAAGGTACCGCCGCATTCCATCGAGGCCGAACAGGCCGTGCTCGGTGGCCTGATGCTGGACAACAATGCCTGGGAGCGGGTGCTGGACCAGGTGTCGGACGGCGATTTCTACCGGCATGACCACCGGCTGATCTTCCGCGCTGTGCACAAGTTGGCCGACGCCAACCAGCCATTCGACGTGGTGACCCTGCACGAGCAGTTGGACAAGGAAGGCCTGTCCTCGCAGATCGGCGGTTTGGCTTACCTGGCGGAGCTGGCCAAGAACACCCCTTCGGTGGCCAACATCAAGGCCTACGCCGCGATCATTCGCGAGCGGGCCACGTTGCGCCAGCTGATCAGCATCAGTACCGACATCGCCGACAACGCGTTCAACCCGCAGGGGCGCAACGCTGCCGAGATTCTTGACGACGCCGAGCGGCAGATCTTCCAGATCGCCGAGGCGCGGCCCAAAACCGGCGGCCCGGTGGGGGTCAACGAGCTGTTGACCATGGCCATCGATCGCATCGACACGCTGTTCAACTCCGACAGCGACATCACCGGTATTTCCACCGGGTACACCGACCTCGACGAGAAGACCAGCGGCCTGCAGGCGGCAGACTTGATCATCGTCGCCGGCCGTCCGTCGATGGGTAAGACCACCTTCGCCATGAACCTGGTGGAAAACGCCGTACTGCGAACCGACAAGGCGGTATTGGTGTTCTCCCTCGAGATGCCAGGTGAATCGCTGATCATGCGTATGCTCTCGTCTCTGGGGCGTATCGACCAGACCAAGGTGCGTTCCGGTCAGCTGGACGACGACGACTGGCCGCGCCTGACCTCGGCGGTGAACCTGCTCAACGACCGAAAATTGTTCATCGACGATACGGCGGGTATCAGCCCCTCGGAAATGCGCGCGCGTACCCGCCGCCTGGCCCGTGAACATGGTGAAATCGCCATGATCATGGTCGACTACCTGCAGCTGATGCAGATTCCGGGGTCGGCCGGTGACAACCGTACCAACGAAATTTCCGAGATTTCCCGCTCGCTCAAGGCCCTGGCCAAAGAATTCAACTGCCCGGTCATTGCCCTTTCGCAGCTGAACCGCTCGCTGGAACAGCGCCCGAACAAACGCCCGGTGAACTCCGACTTGCGTGAATCCGGTGCAATCGAGCAGGACGCCGACGTGATCATGTTCGTGTACCGCGACGAGGTGTACCACCCCGAGACCGAGCACAAGGGCGTGGCGGAAATCATCATCGGCAAACAGCGTAACGGCCCCATCGGCTTCGTGCGTTTGGCGTTTATCGGCAAGTACACCCGGTTCGAGAACTTGGCGCCGGGGATGTACAACTTTGATGATGATGAATAACCCATTGAGCTAGCAGGGCCGCTCCTACAAGGTTTGCGGTGCGCCTGCTAGCGCTGAAATCTGAGCGATGTTCGTTTGCCCTTGGCTGATGATCCGTCCCTCGCTCAGGGTGATCACCCGGTCAAACCGCGACAGTGCGCTCTGATCATGCGTCACGCAAATCAGCCCTCGCCCTTTAAATGCTTCGAACAACAGGTCCCAGGTACGCTCTGCCGACGCGGCATCGAGCCCGGCTGTGGGTTCGTCGAAGAAATTGAATTCCCCAGGCTTATTAAGAAGGCGTAGCAGCGTCAGCCTGCGTGCTTCGCCGCCCGATATCGACTCTGCGCGTGCATCCAGATCAAGTTCGTACCAGTCTTTGCTCAGGCCCAACCGTTCAAGCCATCGTTCGATTTGAGTGCGATCATGAGCTTGCTCGAACAGCACCGCGCGGGGCAGGGGGCCGGGTATGAAATGCGCATCCTGAGGGCAGAGTCGTAATCGATTGAATTGTTCACTAGCGTCGAGCGACGCCAGGCACCTGCCGTGCAGGTGCACATCCTTGCGCAACGGGAATATCGTTCCCGCCAGCGTATGCAGAAGTGTCGATTTACCACATCCGCTGGGCCCGATCAGTGCGACCCGTTCTCCTTTGTGCAGTACCAAGGGTTCTTCGATGTGAAGTTGTACAGTATCTCGAGCGCTCAACTGGCACGGAACGATGCTTAGGCCAGCGTACTTGTCTTGGGACTTCGCCTCAGTAGTGCATGCTGGGCCGAACGAGGGGAGCTGGAGCCAGTGTTCGAGTTTACGTTTGTCTAGTCGAAACTGGTCTAGCAATCGCCAGGCCTCAGCAAGTTGCGCAACCCCTGCCAGCAATCCGCTCACCAAGGTGAAGAGAGCAACCAGTTCGCCCAGGCTCAATTGCGGTGTTGCCAGAGCCTGATCATGGATACCCCACATGAGCAAACCGCCGCTGCCCAGTCCTATGAACAGGGTGCGCAGGCTCTGAATCCAACCCCCACTGTGAGCTACCTGCACTGCTGAGTCGGCATAGTGCGAAAGTGTCTGGTTGACAGGGAGCATTGCGGCATCCTCGGCCTTTTCCAGTTTGACCGTTGCCGCGCTGGCGAAGGTATCCACCCATTGTTCCGCCAGTTCATCCTCGCGCGCGTTCACTGCCTCGATATGTGGCCGACGCCAGCGCACCAGGCGATCGTTGGCCCACAGGTAGGCCAGGCTCAAAGGGATGAGGCCGATCAATACCGAAGTAGCCCCCAGGTAAGCGAAGAGCGTTATCAGCACTGCAGCTTCGGCTAGCACCGGCCATGCCGAGCCAATCAGAAAGCCTAACCACCGCTCCTGTGCAGTAATGCCCCTATCCAGTACTTTTACCAGTGTTCCGCCATGGAGTTGTCCATAGGCCTCGAAGCGCTTGTCCAGCAATTCGCGGCACCAGCGGATGGAAAGTTGCTTCACGCGTTCCTGGCAAAGCCGCGCCAGGCACCAGGCTTGTAGAGGGGTCATTGAGGCTTGTAATGCGACAAGGCATATGAAGGCTCCTAGCAGAAGCTGGGAAGACGCGGCTGAGGTGGCCAGGTTGTCAATGATGTCGGCCAAGACTAGAGCAGGTACGACGGTCGCGATTTTCAGGAGCAGTGTCGCGCCGAGGGCGGCGAGAATTCCTCTATAGATTTGCATGTCATTGCCTTATGCCTTTGAGTGCACTCTGTGGCGCGACTGGAATACCTGATCTGATCAGGTGGAAGCGTTCAAGTCCGGGTATGAACACCTGAACAACCGTAGCGAGATTCGGGTGCTCATAAAGTGTGCGATAGAATGCGAACTTATTATGTTTTTCCAAGTTGATCAGTGTTCGCTTGACTTGCCCGCGCACGCTGAGATCGGTATGCGGAGGGTGAAAAGCGGGTACAGCATATGTGGGGCATGGGTGTATAAGTGCTGAAAGGCGGGTTGAATGAGTAAGCATTTTTTCAGCAGAGAGATCTTCTTGATTTTCTGTAGCCCCAGAAAGCTGCTCGCACTGAATCTGCTCCGTTACGGCGCGGTACATTGCAATGGAGGGGTTGACGGAACTGCCGGAGCCAATGCTGCTGAGTGAGCCTTCTTTTTTACTACGAGAAACAGCAATGCAAAATGAAACTTCGTAGTGGTCGTGCGTCAAGTATATTTCTAGTTTTTTGGCCCGGCGGAGAAGTTTGGTATCATGGGCAAATGTTTCTTCCAGAAAAGAACTCGAAGGTTGGTAAAGTTTGGGTGGCGAAGTCAGGCCGCAAAGTGATAGGTAGTACCTGGAAAGTGCGTGACGTTCGATAGCTTCATTGATGGCGTGGAGCAGAGCCTCGTTCTCCGTGCAGCCAAGTGCTGTGCCAGAGTTTGTCGAATATTTGGAAAGAAAGCCCGCTGCAGTTTTTTCGATTTCATCAATGTTTCTAGAGGAAGGTGCTATCAATATCGCGGGGATGGCTATTTCGTCGTAGCTGTTCAATGCCTGAAGACTGAAATAGGGTATTCGGCAATCCGGGGGAATGGATTTTAGGAGCCAATCGTCAAATGGGGCTATCGATTGCAAAATTTGGTCGCTTTCGATGAGGGGTGGAGTGCTCTTGTCGACGAAGTAATGCTCTAGGCTCTCGGCAAGGGCTCCTAGTTCGCAATGTTCCCCTTTTCCTGCGCCGCAAGAAACTTCTTGGTAGGCGCTGTCGTATAAGTGGCATGTTGCGACCAAGCTACTCTTTTTTGATAGTTCTGTTTTCGATTGAAACCCTAAGTGATGATGCAGCCTTGTCAGACGGTTGTAGGCCTCTTCTATGTTCAACTCGCGTTCGGTAATCATGTACTGCTCCTTGGTAGAGCCAGAAGGGGCTAAGCCCCTTCTGGTTTGTTACTTACAGAAGGTTGAGAAATTCAACCTCGGACTCGGTGAATGTGTAATTCATCACGCGTGGGATCTGCAGAGTGTGGATTTCAGAACGACGACGTCCCATGGCTAGTGCTCCTATAGAGTGGGTTTGAGTGCGCCTTTCAGCGCGTCACTGTTGTATCACTTGTTTTTTTATTGGTTCAAGATCTGCTCGAGATTTGTTGGGGAAAGCTGTCGTAGGATTTTTTACTAGGACTTGAAGTTCGATTCCTACATTTTTTCAAGGGCTAGAGAAAATCTACTAATAATTAGTCGGTTAGCATTTTCTGAGGGTTGGAGAGGCTAAATATTTAGTAAAGATCTGAAGGGATTGCGATCGCTCAGCAGGGGGCGCGATCGCCATCGGTCTAAGCAGGCCCAGTTTTTCCTGTGAGTAATCGCCTTGCTCTTGAGGTCTGCCTGGATCTGATAGGCAACAAAACTGTCGTCATATACCCGTCGGCCATTAGTGGGTATAAATGCGAAGCCCTCACGGGGCGGGCTACGATTCTTGACCTGGTTGCCGAGAAATAATCAGCTTTTTCCCGTTGCGCATAGGCCGTTTCTGAAATCCCCCCTTTTCTTGAAGCCAACCCGATGCAGGGGCAGGTGTCTGCTGTAAGGCTTCGTTGATGTGTAGCCTGGGCTGGCCCTTTCGCGGGTGAACCCGCTCCTACAGGTTCACCACAGGCTTCAAGAGTGGCACCGTACCTGTGGAGGGGGTTTACCCGCGAAAGGGCCAGCCCAGGCAATGTTGGGCATGAGGCAGTGAGGGGTTGGCTTTAGGTTGCATGAAGGCCGCCATGTGTTCGACGCAATAGTTTCAGCGCCTGTGAGATCGAGCGCCGCCCGCGCGGCGCATCGCGAGCTACGCTCGCTCCTACGGTTGTTTCGGGCCAATAATTCCTGTTGGATTTGCGCGCGAACGCCTTGGCGCATGGCTCGATTTCGCGTCGTATGAACAAAGCGGTCGCGCGCGCCTGTCACAAGCGTAACTGGCCCGAAAAAAACGTAGGAGCGAGCGCAGCTCGCGATGCGCCGCGCGGGCGGCGCTCGGTCTCACAGGCGCTGAAACTGCTGCGGCGAACACTTGGCGACCTCATCACACGCCTCAAGCCC
>NZ_QJRL01000022.1 GCF_003205205.1 Pseudomonas sp. LB-090624 | reverse complement strand
ACATCGCCCCAGCCCCGCCCACGGCCTGCTCGGGGGTGATCGTCAATTCACTGCCCAAGGTGTTGAGCAGTGATGACTACGGCCAACTGACCAAGGCAGTGCCGGGGCTGGACCTGCTGGCCGGTGCGAATGCGTTGGGCGGGTTAAGTGGGTTGGGCGGAAATCAGTCGGCCTTGAGCAATGCGCTGGGCAACAACGTGCAAAACCGCAGCGAGAAGGACATTGCCTTCAAGGCGCATGATCGGGCAGTTCGCGCCGTTGATTCCGCAGTTCCTGGGGCAGCAGGGGATTGCCGGGTCGTTGTTGCAGAATCTGGGGAGTTTGTGGACGACGCCGGCGCCGTTGGCCCAACCTTCAGTCTGAGGGTCTGTAGGGCAGCGCTGGCATCCCAGTCTCTGAAAACTTGCGCTGTAACTGTAGGAGCGGGTTCACCCGCGAAGAGGCCAGCTCAGGCGGCAGAGGTCTCAGCCCATATCCGCCCGCAGCTGCTCGATCCGCTGGTCTTTCTCTACCCACAACTGGTTGACCCAGGCCTGCACCATCTGCCGAAACTCGGGATCATTCTCGTAATCCCCCGCCCACAACGCCGGGTCCAGCTCCCGCACCTGAATGTCGATAATCACCCGGCTAATGCTGCCATTGAGCAAGTCCCAGAACCCCGGCGCCTTATTGCCAGGGTACACGATGGTCACGTCCAGCAGGGCATCCAGCTGCTCGCCCAATGCCGCGAGCACAAACGCCACACCACCCGCCTTGGGCTTGAGCAGGTAGCGATAAGGCGACTGCTGCTCCTGGCGCTTGGCTTCAGTAAACCGGGTGCCTTCCAGGTAGTTGACCACGGTCACCGGCTGGCGCTTGAACAGCTCGCAGGCCGCCTTGGTGATTTCCAGGTCCTTGCCCTTGAGCTCCGGGTGCTTTTCCAGAAACGCCTTGCTGTAGCGCTTCATGAACGGGTAATCCAGGCCCCACCAGGCCAGGCCCAGCAACGGTACCCAGATCAGTTCCTTTTTCAGGAAGAACTTGAAGAACGGTGTACGGCGGTTGAGGCTTTCGATCAGCGCCGGGATGTCGACCCAGGTCTGGTGGTTGCTCACGGCCAGGTACGAGGTGTCCGTGCGCAGGTTTTCCACACCGCGGATGTCCCACTGAGTAGGGATGCACAGGGCGAAGATGGCTTTGTCGATTTCCGACCAGGTTTCGGCCACCCACATCACCGCCCACGACGCGTAGTCGCGGCCACGGCCTGGCAGCACCAGCTTGAGCAGGGCGAAGACCAGCAGCGGGCAGATCAACACCACGGTGTTGAGCAGCAGCAGGGTGGTCGTAAGAATGCCGGTAAACAGGCGACGCATAAGGAAACTCTTGTTGTGGGAAGTTGGCAGGGCGCAATGATAAGCAGCGCTCAGGTCTACGCCAAATGTCCAATGCCCGGCGGCGGGGACAAATGTTTCACATTATGTTGGTTAGGCTTGTGACAGCGAACCTATCTGCCCAGTGCAGTCTAAGCACTGACCCTCTCAAGGAAGCCTGCTTGTGAAATCTCTTTTAGCCATGTTGTCGCTGTTGGCGCTGCCGGTGATGGCCGCCGAACCCACTATCTACGGCCGTTACGAGAATATTGCCCTGCCTGAACTGGGCGAAACCCTGAAAGCCAAGATGGACACCGGTGCCTTTACCGCGTCGTTGTCGGCCAAGGACATCGAGTTGTTCACCCGCGATGGCGACGAGTGGGTGCGCTTCCGCCTGGCGACCAAGGACTCGGACGGCAAGGTTTACGAGCACAAGGTCTCGCGCATCAGCAAGATCAAGGGCCGGGCCGATGAAGAGGAAGAGGGCGATGCCCCGGAAATTTCCAAGCGGCCAGTGGTTGACCTGGAGCTGTGCCTGGGTGACGTGAAGCGTACCGTGGAGGTGAACCTGGTGGACCGCAGCAGCTTCAACTACCCATTGCTGGTGGGCTCCAAGGCGCTGCGTGAGTTCAAGGCGGCGGTCAACCCGGCTAAGAAGTTCACCGCTGGCAAACCAGACTGTTGACCTGAAGCGTCCGCCATACAATGTAGGAGCGGGCTTGCCCGCG
Source organism: Pseudomonas sp. LB-090624 (assembly GCF_003205205.1). Taxonomy (GTDB): domain Bacteria; phylum Pseudomonadota; class Gammaproteobacteria; order Pseudomonadales; family Pseudomonadaceae; genus Aquipseudomonas. Next base: position 97,664 of record NZ_QJRL01000022.1, on the reverse strand, counting down.
AACGCACATAATGAAGTGTCAGGCACCGGCTTTGCCGGTGTTCCCGGGCAAGCCCGCTCCTACACTGAGCTGTGCCAACCTTCAAAACCGCAAGGCCGGACGCCATGCCTCATATCCTTATCGTCGAAGACGAAGCCGCCATCGCCGACACCCTGGTCTACGCCCTGCAGGCGGACGGCCACAGTACCGAATGGGTAACCCTGGGCAGCGCCGCCCTCGAGCAGCAGCGCCAGTGCCCGGCCGACCTGATCATCCTCGACATTGGCCTGCCCGACATCAGTGGCTTCGAAACCTGTCGCCAACTGCGCCGGTTCACCGACGTGCCGGTGATGTTTCTCAGCGCGCGGGACGGTGAAATCGACCGCGTAGTAGGCCTGGAAATCGGTGCCGACGACTACGTAGTTAAACCTTTCAGCCCTCGTGAAGTGGCAGCGCGCGTTCGGGCGATCCTCAAACGCATGGCCCCACGTGCCGAGGTGGCCGGCGAAACCACCTTGTTCCAGCTTGACACCCTGCGCATGCAGATTACCTACCGCAGCCAGCCGCTCACGCTGACCCGGCATGAGTTCCGCTTGCTGCAATGCCTGCTCGAACAACCGCAGCGGGTGTTCAGCCGCGAACAGCTGCTCGACGCTTTAGGCGTGGCCTCCGACGTGGGCTATGAGCGCACCATCGACAGCCATATCAAGAGCCTGCGCGCCAAACTGCGCCAGGTAGCGGGTGATGCCGAGCCGATCCAGACCCATCGCGGCCTCGGTTACAGCTATAGCCCGGAGCACGCCTGATGCGCTTGGGTATTCGTATCTTCCTGGTGTACTTCCTGTTCGTCGGTTTGGCCGGTTACTTCTTGCTCAATACCGTACGCGAACAGATTCGCCCGGTAGTGCGCCAATCTTCCGAAGAAACCTTGGTAGACACTGCCAACCTGCTGGCAGAAATCCTGCGGGATGACGTCAAGGCCGGCACCCTGAACCAGGGCCGCCTGCCCGAGGTGCTCGAGGCCTACGGCTCGCGCAGCCCGGGCGCACAGATCTGGGGGCTGGCCAAGAACCAGGTCAGCCACCGCATCTATGTCACTGACGCCAAGGGCATCGTGTTGCTGGACTCCAGTGGCGAGGCCCTGGGCAAGGATTACTCGCAGTGGAATGACGTGCTGCTGACCCTGCGAGGGCAGTATGGCGCTCGCTCCACCCGCAGCGACCCCAACGATGAAAGCACCTCGGTGATGCACGTTGGCGCGCCGATCATCGACGACGGCAAGATTATCGGCGTCGTCACTGTCGCCAAGCCCAATAGCTCATTGCAACCCTACATCGACCGCTCCGAGCGGCGCTTGCTCACTCTGGGGCTTGGGCTGATCGGCTTGGGCTTGCTGATCGGCGCGGCGCTGTCGTGGTGGCTTTCGCGCTCGCTGCGTAAGTTGGCGGGTTATGCGCAGGCGGTCAGCGAAGGTGAGCGTGCGGAGCTTCCGCATTACAAGGGCGGCGAGCTGGCGAACCTGGCACAGGCAGTGGAGCGCATGCGCACCCAGCTGGAAGGCAAGGCCTATGTCGAGCGCTATGTACACACCCTGACTCACGAGCTGAAAAGCCCGCTTGCGGCCATCCGTGGTGCCTCCGAGCTGTTGCAAGGCGAGGATATGCCCGTTGCTCAGCGGGCGCGCTTTGCCGGCAATATCGAACGCGAGAGCGAGCGTTTGCAGCAGATGATCGAGCGGTTGCTCAACCTGGCCAGGGTCGAGCAGATGCAGGCCCTGGAGGACGAGCAGCAGGTGGCGCTGGCGGCGTTGGTCGATGAGTTGCTGCTGGCCCATGCGGCGCGTATCGAAGGTGCCAGATTGCAGGTCCGACAGCGGGTGCCTGCCACTTTGCGTTTGCTTTGCGATCCGTTTCTGATGCGCCAAGCGTTGGCCAACCTGCTCGATAACGCCTTGGACTTCACCCCGGAAGGGGGCACGCTGCTGTTCGACCTGGAGCGCGATGGCGAACGCGTGGCGTTGAGTTTGTTCAACCAGGGGCAAGCGATACCGGCCTACGCCATCGGCCGGGTCAGCGAGCGGTTCTACTCGCTGCCGCGGCCTGGGAGCGGGCGCAAGAGCACCGGGCTGGGTTTGAACTTCGTGGCCGAGGTGATGCAACTGCATGGTGGGGCATTGGCAGTGGACAACGTCGATGGCGGGGTGCGTGTGCGGTTGTGGCTGCCGGTACGGCGCATCAGCTGAGACAGCCGGGGCTGCACAGCAGCCCCAAATACACTTAAATCACACACGCTCTCCACAAAGCCTCCACGCAAGGCGCAGACACTGCGCCCACTGCCACAGGAGGCCCCATGAACAAGACCATTGGTTTCAAGCTCGGCATGATCGCCCTGCTGATGTTGCTGCTGCTCATCCCGTTATTGCTGATCAACGGCCTGATCGACGAGCGCCAGGCCCTGCGCGACAACGTGCTGCGCGATATTGCCCAGAGCGCCAGCTTCGACCAGCAGCTCAGCGGCCCGCTGCTGGTGGTGCCATACCGCAAGTACCAGCGCCGCTGGATCGAAAAGGACGGCCAACGCACCCAGGAGACCAGCACCATCGCCGGCCACTTGTACTTTCTGCCGGAAACCTTCGATGCCGACCTGGGCGTAGACACTGAACTACGCGCCCGGGGCATTTACCAGGCGCGGCTGTTCCACGCCAAGGGACGTATCAGCGGCCGCTTCAAGCTCCCGGAACGCTGGGGCATCGACAAGGATTTCGACGACTACCGCTTCGACAAGCCGTTTCTGGTCGTGGGCATCAGCGATATCCGCGGCATCGAGAATGGCCTTGAACTGAATATGGACGAGCAAAAAGTACCGTTCGAGGCCGGCACCCAGCTCGACTGGATGCGCGGCGGCGTGCACGCCAGCCTGCCGGGGCTGGACGGGCTACAGGCACGAGCGTTCAGTTACGGCTTTGACCTGGCGTTGCAAGGTACCGGCCAGTTGCACGTGGTACCTGTGGGCCGTACCAGCAGTGTGGACATGCGCGCCAACTGGCCGCACCCCAGCTTCGTCGGCAACTACTTGCCCAACCGACGCGAGATCGATGCCCAAGGCTTCAGTGCCCACTGGCAAACCTCGTTCTTTGCTACCAACCTTGAGGACGCCATCCGCCAGTGCGCTAGCGCCGGGCAGTGTGGGGACTTGAGTGAGCGCAGCTTTGGCGTGAGTTTTGTCGACCCGGTGGACCAGTACCTGAAAAGCGAGCGGGCGATCAAATACGCGTTGTTGTTCATTGCCCTGACGTTTGCCGGCTTTTTCCTGTTCGAGGTCATGAAAAACCTTAGTGTGCACCCGGTGCAGTACATCCTGGTGGGCGTGGCCCTGGCGTTCTTCTATCTGCTGCTGTTGTCGTTGTCCGAGCACATTGGCTTCGGTTTGGCGTATGGGTTGTCAGCTTCGGGCTGTGTGCTGCTGATCGGCTTCTACCTGAGCCATGTTTTGCACAGCCGGGGGCGAGGGGTGGGTTTTGCGGCGGGGCTGGCGGCGCTGTATGCGCTGCTCTATGGGCTGCTGAGTGCCGAAGACTATGCACTGCTGATGGGATCGCTGCTGTGCTTTGGCTTGCTGGGTGTGTTCATGGTGCTGACCCGGCGGCTGGATTGGGCGCGGGTGGGGAGGGCGGCATGAGGGAGGACAGAGAGATCGGGCGGTGGCTGGCCTTCAGGATTGGGCAGCTGTTTCCTGTGATACCCAGGTGAAGCTTTCGCGGGCACGCTCGCTCCCCCAGGTGTGGGAGCGGGCGTGCCCGCGAAGAGGCCCTGTCAGGCCACTGGAGATGTGGCGACCATCGACGGCCGCTTGGCCACCTCGGCATACCACGCCGCCAGCCCAGGCTGGCGTTCACGCCAGCCGAACTCCGGCTGACGCAAATCCAGGTAACCCAGCGCACAGGCCACGCCAATCGCCGCCAGGTCGAAGCCGGACATCAGCTCAGGCAGGTGCTCGTGCTCCAGGTTGGCCAGGCTCCGGCGGATCTTGTCGCTCTGCGCCTGCAGCCAGCCATCCCAGCGTTTGTCTTCTGGCCGCAGGAAGCTCTCATACCGGCTCGACACCGCCGCGTCCATGATCGCATCGGCCTGTGATACCAAGGTCATGCGCCGCCAGCGCGCCGAGCCTTCACGCGGTAGCAGCGGCAGGCCGACGTGCTGCAGGTCGAGGTACTCGCAGATGACCCGGCTGTCGTGCAGCACGGTGCCGTCTTCCAGGCGCAGGGCTGGGATTTTGCCGATGGGGTTGTCCTGGTTGAGCTGCGGGTCGCCGCTCACCGGGCTGATGTTAACCGGCTGCAGTTGCACTCGATCAAGCTGGCCGGTTTCGTGCAACACCACCATGACCTTGCGCACGAAAGGCGACAACGGCGAGTGGAACAGGGTCATCGTGCTCATGCTTCAGTTACCTTGCAGGCTTGGTGGCAGGCACACGCCGGTGCCGCCGATGCCGCAGTAGCCGTCAGGGTTCTTGGCCAGGTACTGTTGGTGGTAGGCCTCGGCGAAGTAAACGGTCGGCGCTTGGTCGATCTCGGTGGTGATTTCACCGAAGCCGGCCTTGCTCAGCTCGGCCTGGAAGGCGTCGCGGCTAGCCTTGGCCTGCTCCAGTTGTTCTGGGCTGGTGCAGTAGATGGCCGAGCGATATTGAGTACCAATGTCGTTGCCTTGGCGCATGCCTTGGGTGGGGTTGTGCAGCTCCCAGAACATTGCCAGCAGTTCGCGGTAGCTGACTTTGTCCTTGTCGAACACCACCAGCACCACTTCGGTGTGGCCGGTCAGGCCCGAGCAAACTTCTTCGTAGGTGGGGTTGGGGGTGAAGCCGCCGGCATAGCCGACCACGGTGCTGACCACCCCTTCACGCTGCCAGAAGCGGCGCTCTGCGCCCCAGAAGCAACCCAGGCCGAAGATGGCGAAATCGATGGCGCCTTCGAAGAACGGACCGAGCAGTGGGGTGTCTTTGAAGACGTAGTGGAACTCGGGCAGGTTCATTGGCGTTTCGCGGCCAGGCAGGGCCTGTTCCGCAGTTGGCATGACGTTTTTGTTCACCAGGATTTCCGAACGCAGGACCATAGCCGTTCCTCTGTTTTTCAGTTGGATAGGTGTTGAGCCCTTCGCGGGGCAAGCCCGCTCCCACAGGATTGGTGTTCAGACGCGAACTTGTGGGAGCGGGCTTGCCCCGCGAAGGGGCCCGAATGGTTTCTATAGTGCCCGAGGATTACGCCGCTGTCAGGCCACTGGTCCACGCGGGTAGCGCTTCAGCCGCTCGGCCAGCTCGCGGCCAGGGATCGGCCGGTCGAACAGGTACCCTTGGCCCACATCACAGCGATGCCGACGCAGGAACGCCAGCTGCGCCGGCGTCTCGATACCCTCGGCGACCACCTTCAGCTTCAGGTTGTGCGCCATGGCCACCACCGCCGAGGTGATTTCCATGTCGTCCTGGTTATCGGGGATCTCGTTGATGAAGCTACGGTCGATCTTGAGGATGTCGATCGGAAACTTCTTCAGGTAGCTCAGCGACGAATAACCGGTGCCGAAGTCGTCCATGGCCAGGGTCAGCCCCAGGGCCTTGAGCTCGTCCAGCTGGCGGTGGGTATCTTCGCTGGCTTCCAGCAGCAGGCCTTCGGTCAGCTCAAGCTCCAGCAGGTGCGGGGGCAGGGCTTCTTCCTTGAGGATGCTGCTGATCGACGCCACCAGGTCGGGGTCGGAAAACTGTTTTGGCGACAGGTTGATGGCTACGTGCAGGTTGCCCATGCCAGCCTCGCGCAGTTGCTGGCTCATGCGGCACGACTGGCGCACCACCCATTTGCCGATGGGGATGATCAGGCCTGTTTCCTCGGCCACGCTGATGAACTGGTCCGGGCGGATCATGCCCCGCTCGGGGTGGTTCCAGCGCAGTAGCGCCTCCAGGCCCAGCAGGCGGCCGCTACGCAGGCACAACTTGGGCTGGTAGAACACCTCCAGCTCGTTCTGCGTCAACGCGCGGCGCAGATTGTTCTCGACGAACAGTTTATAGCTGGCTTCGGCATTGAGTACTTCGGTGAATACTTGCACCTGATGCTTACCGTTGGCCTTGGCCTTGTGCAACGCCAGGCCGGCGTTTTTCATCAGGCTGGCCGGGTCGGTGCCGTGCAGCGGCGCACAGGCCAGGCCTACCGACGCGGTGACGTTGATCAGCTGGTTGTCGACGAACATCGGTTTGTCGAGGGTGCTCAGCAATTGCATGGCAACGCCATGGCCATCTTCCAGGCTGGTGTCGTCGAGCAGTACGGCGAACTCGTTACTGGCAAACCGGGCCAGGATGCCGCCGGCATGCAGGCTGTTGCGCAGGCGCCGGGCCAGGCTGACCAGCAGCTTGTCGCCAGTCTGGTGGCCAAGGCTGTCGTTGATTCGCTTGAAGTTGTCGATGTCCACCAGCAGCAGGCACATCGAGCTCTCACCGTCGCGGGCGAAACGTTCGTCGAGGCTGCGGATGAACGCCGGGCGGTTACCCAGGTTGGTCAGGTTGTCGGTGTAGGCCAGCCGCTCGATGCGCTGCTGCGCCAACTTGGTCTGGGTGACATCTTCGTAGATGCCGATGTAGTGGGTCAGCTCACGGTTGTCACCGTAGACCTTGGAAATCGACAACTGACCCCAGTACGGCTCGAGGTTTTTGCGCCGGCTCTTGAATTCGCCCTGCCAGCTATTGCCCATGGCCAGGCTCGACGGCGAGTCGAACAGCAGCTCGCTGAGGTTTTCCAGCGCCGGGAGCTCGGCCAGGAGACGGCCATGTACTTCCTCTGCGCTGTACTGAGTGATAGCGGTGAAGCTAGGGTTGACGTATTCCACCCGGCCATCGCGGTTGACCAGCAGGAACGCGCTGGCACTTTGCTCGACCGCCCGCTGGAACAGGTGCAGGGCGCTGGCTGCTGCACGCCGGTTATGGTTGGTAATGACCTGGGCGAACTGGTCGGCCAGTTCGCCGGCAAAGGCGATTTCGTCCGACTGCCAGGCCCGCGGCTGGCCAGTCTGCTCCAGGCACAGCACCCCGACCACCTGGCCATCGACGCGGATACTGGCGTCGAGCATGGCCTTGTTTTCTGGGCGCAGGCTTTGCGCCAGGGCACGGGTGCGCGGGTCGTGGCCGGCGTTGTGGGCATCGATGGCGCGGCTGGTGTGCAGTGCGTCGAGGTAGTCGGGGAAGCCGCTTGCATCGATAGCTTCGGGCTGGCGATGCTCCTGTGCATCGCGGTACCAGGCGATGATCGGCTCCAGGCGCTGGTCTTCCAGGTGCCAGATGCTGGCACTGTCGACCTTGTAGATTTCGCAGGCGCTCTGGGTGATCAGCTGCGCGGCTTCCAGCAACGAGTTGCCGGCACTATAGCGCTGGCGGGCCAGGCGCAATATCAGGTCCTGCTGGCCGCGTACCCGCTCCAGGTGTTCCAGCTGTTCCTGCTGTGCGCGCTGGTTCAGTTGCAGGGCCAGTTGCAGCCGATTGTTGCGTGATTCCAAGTCACTTGCGCCCGGTTCGCCGGCATCTTCCTGCTGGTCGTCGAGCACGCTCAAGTAGCCGCGCAACAGCTGGCGGTTGTGCTGCTTGTAAGGTTCACCGGCTTCCAGCAGGCGCAGCGAGGTGCTGGGGGTGTGCAGGGTGTAGCGTATGCGGTAGTAACCGCGCTGGGCCAGTTGCAGCTGGATCTCGTCGTGCAGGCGGTAGCGTGCCTCGGGTTCCATCAGGCTGGCGTAGGGTGCGTCGACCAGGGCGCACAGCTCACCAGCGTGCAGGCCGAACTGGCGTTCGCAGGCCGGGTCCAGGTACAGCATGCCCCAGGTGGCTTCGTTGAGCCTTTCGAAACGCAGCATGCCGAGCCGCGAGGGCACGGGTAACTGCGTGACGACCTCGGCCGCCACACGGCTGGCGGCATCGGGTTGGCTTTTCATCGAAGGCTCGCTTGAAGAGGGAACGCTGAGTAGGACCGCAGCGGGTCTGGCAAGGTTGCATCATGTACCGAGGGCTGGCAAGCGGCCATGTGCGATGCTGTGGACAGGTTATCGGCTCGTGGGGCTGAAATCTTAGATCGCCATCAGATTTTTGGCGTCTGAGAGACCGAGCGCCGCCCGCGCGGCGCATCGCGAGCTGCGCTCGCTCGTTTGTTTCGGGCCAATTATGCCTGTGGGATTTGCGCGCGAACGCCTTGGCGCATGGCGCGATATCGCGTCGTACAAACAAGGCGGTCGCGCGCGTCTGCCACAGGGATACTGGCCCGAAACAAATGTAGGAGCGAGCGCAGCTCGCGATGCGCCGCGCGGGCGGCGCTCGATCTCCCAGGCGCCGAATATTTTCGCCGGACAAAAAAAAGCCCCGCCAATCGACGGGGTTGAGGTACGAGCGTGGCAGCTCGAAAAGGGTACTGCCCCTCGCAAGGAGGGGCAGTGTGCTGGCTTACAGCAGCATGGTGCGGATGTCGCCCAGCACGTCGCCCAGGCGCTTGGTGAAGCGCGCGGCGGCAGCGCCGTTGATCACACGGTGATCGTAGGACAGCGACAGCGGCAGCATCAGCTTAGGCTGGAAGGCCTTGCCATCCCAGACAGGCTGCATGGTCGCCTTGGAGACGCCCAGGATAGCCACTTCCGGCGCGTTGACGATCGGCGTGAAGCCGGTGCCGCCAATGTGGCCGAGGCTGGAGATGGTGAAGCAGGCACCTTGCATGTCGTCTGCCGACAGCTTTTTGGTACGCGCCTTCTCGGCCAGTGCAGCGGCTTCGGCAGCCAGTTGCAGCAGGCTCTTCTGGTCGACGTTCTTGATCACAGGGACCAGCAGGCCGTCCGGGGTGTCCACGGCAAAGCCGATGTGCACGTACTTCTTGCGGATCACAGCCTTGCCGCTTGGCGCCAGTGAGCTGTTGAAGTCCGGCAGTTCCTTGAGCAGGAAGGCGCAGGCCTTGAGCAGCAGAGGCAGCACGGTCAGCTTCACGCCAGCTTTCTCGGCCACGGCCTTCTGCGCAACGCGGAAGGCTTCCAGCTCGGTGATGTCGGCGGAGTCGAACTGAGTCACGTGCGGCACGTTGAGCCAGCTGCGGTGCAGGTTGGCAGCACCGACCTGCATCAGGCGGGTCAGGGCTACTTCTTCCACTTCACCGAACTTGCTGAAGTCCACGGCAGGGATCGGCGGGATGCCGGCGCCGCCGGTTGCGCCAGCGGCTGCCGGTGCTTCCTTGGCCTTCTGCATCATCGCCTTGACGTACACCTGCACGTCTTCTTTCAGGATGCGGCCGTGCGGACCGGTGGCGGCAACCGCGCCCAGGTCGACACCAAATTCACGGGCCAGCTGGCGAACCGCCGGGCCGGCGTGAACCTTGGCATTGCTGCCGGCAGCCGGTGCGGTAGCAACCGGTGCAGCGGCAGCGGCCGGGGCAGCAGCAGTAGCAGGTGCGGCAGCCGGAGCAGCCTCAGCCTTGGCCGGGGCAGCAGCAGCCGGAGCCGCTGCAGCAGCAGGCGCAGCGCCAGCAACCTTGAGCTTGAAGATCAGGTCACCAGTGCCGACTTCATCTTCCAGCTTGCACAGCACTTCTTCGACCACGCCGGCAGCCGGCGACGGGATTTCCATGGAGGCCTTGTCGGACTCCAGGGTAATCAGCGACTGGTCGGCTTCGACAGTGTCGCCGACCTTGACCAGCACTTCGATGATCTTGGCCTTGCCCGACGAGCCGATGTCCGGCACGTGGATGTCCTGCACGCTGGCAGCAGCCGGGGCGGCGGCCGGAGCAGCAGGAGCGGCTTCAGCGGCTGGCGCTGGAGCAGCAGCCGGAGCAGCGGCAGCGGCCGGAGCCTCAGGGGCCGCAGCAGCGGCGCCCTCGGCTTCCAGGACCAGCAGCTCGTCGCCTTCTTTCAGGCGGTCGCCCAGCTTGACCTTCAGTTCCTTGATGACGCCGGCCTTGGGTGCCGGAATTTCCATGGAGGCCTTGTCGGACTCCAGGGTCAGCAGGCTCTGGTCAGCCTCGATACGATCACCGACCTTGACGAACAGCTCGATGATTTCACCTTCACCGCTGCCGATGTCAGGTACGCGAATGAGTTCGCTCACTTAAAAATACTCCTCAGCAGTCCAGTGGGTTGCGCTTGTCCGGGTCGATACCGAACTTGACGATAGCGTCTGCAACAACCTTGGGTTCGATCTCGCCACGGTCAGCCAGGGCTTCCAGGGCAGCCAGCACCACGAAGTGGCGGTCGACTTCAAAGAAGTGACGCAGCTTCTTGCGGCTGTCGCTGCGACCGTAACCGTCGGTACCCAGGACCTTGAACTCTTTGCTCGGTACCCACTGGCGAATCTGCTCGGCGAACAGCTTCATGTAGTCGGTAGAGGCGATGACCGGACCTTTGCGACCGTTCAGGCACTGCTCGACGTAAGTCTGCTGTGGCTTCTGGCCAGGCTTCAGGCGGTTGGCGCGTTCCACGGCCAGGCCGTCGCGACGCAGTTCGTTGAAGCTGGTAACGCTCCACACGTCGGCACCGACGTTGAACTCTTCACGCAGGATTTTCGCCGCTTCGCGGACTTCGCGCAGGATGGTGCCGGAGCCCATCAGCTGTACGTGGTGCGCGGCTTCGCGGGTGTCTTCTTCCAGCAGGTACATGCCCTTGATGATGCCTTCCTCGACACCGGCCGGCATGGCTGGCTGCTGGTAGGATTCGTTCATCACGGTGATGTAGTAGAAGATGTCCTGTTGCTCTTCGGTCATCTTCTTCATGCCGTCCTGGATGATCACCGCCAGCTCGTAGCCGTAGGTTGGATCATAGGTGCGGCAGTTCGGGATGGTGCCCGCCATCATGTGGCTGTGACCGTCTTCGTGCTGCAGGCCTTCACCGTTGAGGGTGGTACGGCCGGCGGTACCGCCGATCAGGAAGCCACGGGTGCGGCTGTCGCCAGCGGCCCAGGCCAGGTCGCCAATACGCTGGAAACCGAACATCGAGTAGAAGATGTAGAACGGCAGCATCGGCTGGTTGTGGCAGCTGTACGAGGTACCGGCAGCGATGAACGACGACATGGCGCCGGCTTCGTTGATGCCTTCCTCGAGGATCTGGCCCTTCTTGTCTTCGCGGTAGAACATCACCTGGTCTTTATCGACTGGCTCGTAGAGCTGGCCGACCGACGAGTAGATGCCCAACTGACGGAACATGCCTTCCATACCGAAGGTACGGGCTTCGTCCGGGATGATCGGGACGATGCGCTGGCCGATGTCCTTGTCCTTGACCAGCTGCGCCAGGATACGCACGAAGGCCATGGTGGTGGAGATTTCGCGGTCGCCCGAGCCGTCCAGGATCGCCTTCAGCGTTTCCAGTGGCGGGGTCGGCACGCTGAAGCTCTTGGCGCGGCGCTGAGGCACGAAACCGCCCAGGGCAGCACGGCGCTCGGCCAGGTACTTGGCTTCGGCAGAACCTTCTTCCGGCTTGAAGAACGGCAGGTTCTCCAGGTCGGCATCCTTGACCGGGATGTCGAAGCGGTCACGGAAGTGACGCAGGCTGTCGACGTCGACCTTCTTGGTGTTGTGCGCGGTGTTCTTGGCTTCGCCGGCACCGGTACCGTAACCCTTGATGGTCTTGGCCAGGATGACGGTCGGCTGCTCTTTGTGGTTCACAGCCTGGTGGTAGGCCGCGTAGACCTTGTACGGGTCGTGGCCGCCACGGTTGAGCTTCCAGATCTCTTCGTCGGACAGGTCTTCGACCATGGCCTTGAGCTCTGGAGTATTGAAGAAGTTCTCACGAACGTACGCGCCGTCTTTGGCTTTGTAGTTCTGGTACTCGCCGTCGATGACTTCGTCCATGCGGCGCTGCAGGGCACCGTTGGTGTCCTTGGCCAGCAGTGGGTCCCAGAAACGGCCCCAGACAACCTTGTTGACGTTCCAGCCACCGCCACGGAACACGCCTTCGAGTTCCTGGATGATCTTGCCGTTGCCGCGAACCGGGCCGTCGAGGCGCTGCAGGTTGCAGTTGATGACGAAGATCAGGTTGTCCAGCTTCTCGCGGCCGGCCAGGGCGATTGCGCCCAGGGATTCCGGCTCGTCGCACTCGCCGTCGCCCATGAAGCACCAGACCTTCTGCTTGCCGGCCGGGATGAAGCCGCGCGCTTCCAGGTACTTCATGAAGCGGGCCTGGTAGATGGCCTGGATCGGGCCCAGACCCATCGAAACGGTCGGGAACTGCCAGAAGTCAGGCATCAGCCATGGGTGCGGGTACGAAGACAGGCCGTTGCCGTCCACTTCCTGACGGAAGTTGTTCATCTGGTCTTCGTTGATGCGGCCTTCCATGAAGGCACGGGCGTAGACGCCTGGCGAAGCGTGGCCCTGGAAGAAGATCAGGTCGCCGCCGTGTTCTTCGGTCGGGGCCTGGAAGAAGTAGTTGAAGCCGATGTCGTACAGGGTGGCGCTGGAGGCGAAGCTGGAGATGTGTCCGCCCAGGTCCGAGTCTTTCAGGTTGGTGCGCATGACCATGGCCAGGGCGTTCCAACGCACCATCGAGCGAATGCGGCGTTCCATGAACAGGTCGCCAGGCATGCGTGCTTCGTGGGTGACAGGGATGGTGTTGCGGTATGGCGTGGTGATCGCATACGGCAGCTGGGAGCCACTGCGGGTGGCCAGCTCGCCCATACGGGTCATCAGGTAATGAGCGCGGTCTTCGCCTTCTTTGTCGAGGACCGACTCCAGGGCATCCAGCCATTCCTGGGTTTCGATTGGATCGAGGTCTTGCATGGCTTGCTCCAGGGCGGAAAGGCAACCAGAATCGATTGCCTGAAGTTGCGACTGGCCTTATGGGCAGACGTCGTGAATTCTTGGATTACCGGGGTGTCTTCCGGCGCGTTGTAGTTTTACTACATTTGCTTTCGCATTTCATGCTTTTACACGACATGAGTAGTAGTAAAACTACATTTGTGCGACGTTTGGTCGCACCTTCGCTTGTGAGGAAAAACGTTCATGTTGGTTGGCATTGTGTCGCGAACAGGTGCTTCTTGATGTTTGTTGCCAATTTTTCGTTTTTTTCAGCTATTTCCAACTTTTGTACGACAGTCCAACCGTGGTCCGGCTTCCCCTTGGCCGCTTTTTCCCCTCTATTTCACGCCGATCAAGGATAGACCATGCGCCTACCTTTGCCCTCAGATCTGCCTGCCAGCTTGCAGCCGCTGGTCAGTCGCAACCGTCAGTTCATCAGCGATGCCGTGGCGGCCCACCCTGATCTCGACCTGAATGGTTGGAGCCCGGCCCATTGGCGACAGTTCGATCAGGTCGCCGCCGCCAGCGATTTCGTTCTGGGTGTGGCACAGCGCGACCCGGGCATGCTGTTTGCCCTGCTGGCCAGTGGCGAGCTGGAGCGGCGTTACGCCCCGGGTGAGCTGCGCGGGCAAATTGCCGAGGCTGCCCAGGCGGCGCAGAGCGAGGACGAACTGGCGCGCAACCTGCGACGCGCGCGTAACCGCCAGCAGGTGCGCATCATCTGGCGCGACATCACCCGCCAGGCCGAGCTGGGCGAAACCTGCCGCGATCTGTCGGACCTTGCCGATGCTGCCATCGACGAAGCCTACCAATGGCTGTACCCGCGCCATTGCCAGCAGTTCGGCACGCCCATCGGCAACCGCAGTGGCAAACCGCAGCACATGGTGGTGCTGGGCATGGGCAAGCTGGGGGCGGTTGAGCTCAACCTGTCCTCGGACATCGACCTGATCTTCGGCTTCCCCGAAGGCGGTGAAACCGAAGGTGTGAAGCGCTCGCTGGAAAACCAGGAGTTCTTCACCCGCCTGGGCCAGCGGCTGATCAAGGCACTGGACCCGGTGACTGTCGACGGCTTCGTCTTCCGTGTCGACATGCGCCTGCGCCCTTATGGCTCGGCCGGTGCGCTGGTGCTGAGCTTCAATGCCCTGGAGCAGTACTACCAGGACCAGGGTCGCGACTGGGAACGGTACGCCATGATCAAGGCGCGGGTGGTGGCTGGCGACCAGGCGGCCGGTGCGCAGTTGCAGGAGATGTTGCGGCCGTTCGTGTACCGGCGTTACCTGGACTTTTCCGCGATCGAAGCGCTGCGCACCATGAAGCAGCTGATCCAGCAGGAAGTGCGGCGCAAGGGCATGGCCGACAACATCAAGCTGGGTGCCGGTGGTATTCGTGAGGTCGAGTTCATCGCCCAGGCCTTCCAGCTGATCCACGGCGGGCGTGACCTCAGTCTGCAGCAGCGGCCGTTGCTCAAGGTGCTGGCCACCCTGGAAGGCCAAGGCTACCTGCCGCCAGCGGTGGTGGCCGAGTTGCGCGAAGGCTATGAGTTCCTGCGGTATACCGAGCACGCCATCCAGGCCATTGCCGACCGCCAGACGCAGATGCTGCCTGAGGGCGAGACCGACCAGGCGCGCGTGGCCTACATCCTTGGCTTTGCCGACTGGCAGAGCTTCCACGATCAATTGATGTACTGGCGTGGTCGGATCGACTGGCACTTCCGCCAGGTAATCGCCGACCCGGATGATGAAGACGGCGACAGCGAACTGGTGGTGGGCGGCGAATGGTCGCCGCTGTGGGAGCAGGCCCAGGACGAGGAGGCTGCCGGCCGCCAACTGCAGGAGGCCGGTTTCCAGGAGCCTGTCGAGGCGCTGCGGCGTCTGGCTGCGCTACGCTCCAGCCCGCAATTGCGCTCGATGCAGCGTATCGGGCGTGAGCGCCTGGACGCCTTTATCCCGCGCTTGCTGGCGCAGGCGGTGGAGCATGAAAACCCTGATCTGGTGCTTGAGCGAGTATTGCCGCTGGTCGAGGCAGTGGCGCGGCGCTCGGCCTATCTGGTACTGCTGACCGAAAACCCGGGAGCACTGCGTCGTCTGCTGACCCTGTGCGCCGCCAGCCCCTGGATTGCCGAGCAGATGGCCCGCTACCCGCTGCTGCTCGACGAACTGCTCAATGAAGGCCGCCTGTTCAGCCCGCCGCTGGCGCCAGAGCTGGCCAGCGAGCTGCGCGAACGGCTGACGCGCATTCCCGAGGACGACCTGGAGCAGCAGATGGAGGCGCTGCGCCACTTCAAGCTGGCTCACAGCCTGCGCGTGGCGGCCTCGGAAATCAGCGGCAACCTGCCATTGATGAAGGTGAGCGACTATCTGACCTGGTTGGCTGAAGCGATCCTCGACCAAGTGCTGGCGCTGGCCTGGCGCCAGACCGTGGCCCGCCACGGTCAGCCCAAGCGCAGCGACGGCAGCCTGTGCGACCCGGGTTTCATCATCATTGGCTACGGCAAGGTGGGTGGCCTGGAGCTGGGCCACGGCTCGGACCTGGACCTGGTGTTCATCCACGACGGCGATCCGCAGGCAGAAACCGACGGTTCAAAACCGATCGACAGCGCGCAATTCTTCACGCGCCTTGGCCAGCGAATCATCCACCTGCTGACCACTCAGACCAACTCGGGTCAGCTGTATGACGTGGACATGCGCCTGCGCCCGTCCGGCGCTTCGGGCTTGCTGGTCAGCTCGCTGGGCGCGTTCGAGCGCTACCAGCAGAACGAAGCCTGGACCTGGGAGCACCAGGCGCTGGTACGGGCACGGGTGCTGGTGGGTTGCAAGCAGGTCGGGGCAGCGTTCGAAGGCGTGCGTGCGAAGGTACTGGGCCAGGCCCGCGACCTGGAAAAACTGCGCAGCGAAGTGAGCGAAATGCGCGCCAAGATGCGCGATAACCTCGGCACCAAGGCCACTACGGCCGGTACTGCCGCCAATGCCTTTGAGGCCGGTGTGCCGTTCGATATCAAGCAGGATGCCGGCGGTATCGTCGATATCGAATTTATGGTGCAATACGCCGCTTTGGCCTGGTCCCATGACCACCCGGCCATACTGCGATGGACCGATAACATCCGCATTCTGGAAGAGCTGGAGCAGGCAGGTTTGATGCCGGCCAGTGACGCGGTGCTGTTGCGTGAAGTGTACAAGGCGTTCCGCTCGGCCTCCCACCGCCAGGCCCTGCAGAAGCAGGCCGGGGTGATCGATGCGGCACAGTTTGCCGATGAACGCCGTGAAGTGCGGCGGATCTGGGGTGAACTGGGGCTGACTTGAGATCGTTGCGGCCGCTGTGCGGCCCTTTCGCGACACAAGGCCGCTCCCACCATTGGCCGGCGTATGCAGTACCTTTTGGGGGAGCGGCCTTGTGTCGCGATGGGCTGCAAAGCGGCCCCAAAGGCTCATGCCTCACCACCGGTGTTACACTGTCGGCCACATAGCCTGAATATAAAGAGGGGAGGCCAGGCTGTACCGCAGTCTGTAGCCTCCCCGAGCGTTTCTGGACTAAGCATGAGAATACTGATCATTGGCCCCAGCTGGGTCGGCGACATGGTGATGGCGCAGACCCTGTTCCAGTGCCTGAAACAGCAGCACCCCGACTGCGTGATCGACGTGCTGGCCCCCGAGTGGAGCCGGCCGATCCTCGAACGCATGCCCGAAGTGCGCCAGGCCTTGAGCTTCCCGCTCGGCCACGGCGCGCTGGAACTGGCCACGCGGCGGCGCATCGGCAAGTCCCTGGCCGGCCAGTACGACCAGGCCATCCTGCTGCCCAATTCGTTGAAGTCGGCACTGGTTCCGTTCTTCGCCGGCATCCCCAAGCGCACCGGTTGGCGCGGGGAAATGCGCTTCGGCCTGCTCAATGACGTGCGCAAGCTGGACAAGGCCCGTTACCCGTTGATGATCGAGCGTTTCATGGCTTTGGCCTACGCGCCGGGCGCCGAGCTGCCGCAGCCGTATCCGCGTCCCAGCTTGCAGATCGAAGCACAAAGCCGCGAGGCCGCCCTGGCCAAGTTCGGCCTGGAGCTGGATCGCCCGGTGCTGGCGCTGTGCCCCGGTGCCGAGTTCGGCGAAGCCAAGCGCTGGCCCGCCGAACACTATGCCGCTGTGGCCGACGCGATGATCCGCCAAGGCTGGCAGGTATGGCTGTTCGGCTCGAAGAACGACCACCCGGTGGGTGAGCAGATCCGCGACCGGCTGATCCCGGGTTTCCGTGAAGAATCGTCCAACCTGGCCGGTGAAACCTCGCTGGCCGAGGCCATCGACCTGATGTCCTGCGCGCATGCCGTGGTGTCCAACGACTCCGGGCTGATGCACGTGGCGGCCGCGCTGAACCGCCCGTTGGTGGCGGTGTACGGCTCGACGTCGCCCGGCTTCACCCCGCCGCTGGCCGAGCAGGTGGAGGTGGTGCGCACCGGTATCGAGTGCAGCCCTTGCTTCGACCGCACCTGCCGCTTCGGCCACTACAACTGCCTGCGCCTGCTGGACCCGGGCAAGGTCATCGCCGCCCTGCACAGCCTGAGCGGGCCGGACCTTATCGACACCGTGGCCGAGGTCGACTAAGTGCGGGTTCTGATCATCAAGACTTCGTCGCTGGGGGATGTGATCCACACCCTGCCGGCACTGACCGATGCCGCACACGCCATCCCGGGCATTCGCTTCGATTGGGTTGTGGAAGAAGGCTTTGCCGAAATCCCCAGCTGGCACCCGGCGGTCGACCAGGTTATTCCGGTGGCCATTCGCCGCTGGCGCAAGAACCTTTGGCAAACCATCAAGAGTGGCGAGTGGAAGGCGTTCAAGCAGCGTGTGCGCGAGCGCAAGTACGACCTGGTGATCGACGCCCAGGGCCTGGTCAAGTCGGCTTGGCTGACCCGCTACGTCAAAGCTCCGGTAGCAGGCCTGGACCGCTATTCCGCCCGTGAAGGCTGGGCCAGCCGCTTCTACGACCGGCGCCTGTCGGTTGCCACCGGCCAGCATGCGGTCGAGCGCGTGCGCCAGCTGTTCGCCATGGCCCTGGCCTATGACCTGCCAGAAGGCATCGGCAATTACGGCCTCGACCTGGAACGCCTGCAACTGCCGCCGGCTGCGCCCTACGTGGTGTTCCTGCATGGCACCACGTGGGCGACCAAGCACTGGCCGGAAGCCTACTGGCGCGAACTGGTCGAGCGCATGGGCCGGCGCAAGCTGGAAGTGCGCCTGCCATGGGGCAACCCTGCCGAGAAGGCACGGGCCGAGCGCATTGCCCAGGGCTTGAACAACTGCCAGGTACTCCCCAAATTGAACCTTGCCGGCGTCGCGCGCGTACTGGCGGCGGCAAAGGCCTGCGTGGCGGTCGATACCGGCCTTGGCCACCTGGCCGCGGCACTCGATGTGCCGACCATTTCGCTGTTTGGCCCGACCAATCCCGGCCTGACTGGCGCCTACGGACGGACCCAGATTCACCAGGCCAGTGACTGGCCTTGCGCTCCCTGCCTGCAGAAGAAGTGCACCTACAAACCGAGCGCCGATGACCTGGCCCGGTTCGATCTGAAACGCGAGTGGCCGCTGTGCTTCACTCGCCTGAATCCCGAGCATGTGGCGAGCCGCTTGAGCGCGTTGCTGCTGGCTGAGGATGTCCGTTGATGCAACTGGCTTTCGTACTTTACAAATATTTCCCCTTCGGCGGGTTGCAGCGTGATTTCATGCGCATTGCCCTGGAATGCCAGAAGCGGGGCCACCAGATCCGTGTGTATACGCTGATCTGGGAGGGTGACATTCCGCCGGGCTTCGAAGTGCTGGTGGCGCCGGTGAAGGCGATCTTCAACCACCGCCGCAACGAGAAGCTCAGTGCCTGGATGGCCGCCGACCTGGCCAAGCGCCCGGTCGACCGCCTGATCGGCTTCAACAAGATGCCGGGGCTGGACGTGTACTACGCCGCCGACGGCTGCTTCGAGGACAAGGCACAGACCCTGCGTGGTGGCCTGTACCGCCGCTGGGGCCGCTACCGGCATTTTGCCGAATACGAGCGCGCGGTGTTCGCCAAGGACTCGCATACCGAAGTCCTGATGATTTCCGAAGTGCAGCAGCCGCTGTTCGTCAAGCACTACGGCACCCCGGCAGAGCGCTTCCACTTGCTGCCGCCGGGTATTTCCCAGGATCGCCGTGCACCGGCCAATGCTGCCGAAATCCGCGCCGAGTTCCGCAAGGAATTCAAGCTGGACGATGACGACCTGTTGCTGGTGCAGATTGGTTCGGGCTTCAAGACCAAGGGTGTGGACCGTAGCCTCAAGGCGCTGGCCGCGCTGCCGTCGACCCTGCGCAAGCGCACCCGGCTGATGGTGATCGGCCAGGACGACCCCAAGGTGTTCCAGTTGCAAAGCGCCACCCTGGGCCTGGGCGACCAGGTGCAGTTCCTCAAGGGCCGCAGTGATATTCCGCGCTTTCTGCTGGGCGCCGACCTGCTGATTCACCCGGCGTACAACGAGAACACCGGCACGGTGCTTCTGGAAGCGCTGGTGGCCGGCCTGCCGGTGCTGGTATCCAAGGTATGCGGCTACGCCCATTACATCGCCGAGGCCGACAGTGGCCTGGTGCTGGATGAACCGTTCGAGCAGGATCAGCTCAATGCCTACCTGCAGCGCATGCTTGAAGACCCGCAGGCCCGCGCCAGCTGGTCGCGCAACGGCCTGGCATTTGCCGAAACCGCCGATCTGTACAGCATGCCGCAGCATGCTGCCGATGTGATCCTGGGGCAGAAAACCGCATGAAGCTGATCCTGGCCGAACCCTTCAAACGCCTGTGGGCCGGGCGTGATGCCTTCGACGCCGTGGAGGAACTGCAAGGCGAGGTCTATCGCGAGCTGGAAGGGCGCCGCACGTTGCGTACCGAGGTGGCCGGCGAAGGCTTTTTCGTCAAGATCCACCGCGGCATCGGTTGGGGCGAGATCTTCAAGAACCTGTTCACTGCCAAGCTGCCAGTGCTGGGCGCCGGCCAGGAATGGCGGGCGATCCAGCGCTTGCATGAAGTGGGCGTGCCGACCATGACCGCGGTCGCCTACGGCGAGCGCGGCAGCAACCCGGCCGCGCAGCACTCGTTCATCATCACCGAAGAGCTGGCGCCGACCATCAGCCTGGAAGACTTCAGCATCGACTGGGTCAGGCAGCCGCCACAGCCACGCCTCAAGCGTGCGCTGATTGCCGAGGTGGCGAAGATGACCGGTGGCATGCACCGCGCCGGGGTCAACCACCGTGACTGCTACATCTGCCACTTCCTGCTGCACACTGACCGCCCGGTGACGGCGGATGACTTCAAGCTGTCGGTGATCGACCTGCACCGCGCGCAAACCCGGGCGACAATCAGCCGGCGCTGGCGCGACAAGGACCTGGCGGCGCTGTATTTCTCCGCACTGGACATCGGCCTGACGCAACGGGACAAGCTGCGCTTCCTGCGTGGTTACTTCCAGCGCCCGCTGCGGCAGGTCCTCAAGGACGAAGCTGCTCTGCTTGCCTGGCTGGAGCGCAAGGCGCAGAAACTCTACGATCGCAAGCAACGCTATGGGGACGCACTCTGATGGCGAGTTGGACACTGGCGCCGGGCTACGAACACCTGGCGGCGGACTTCGGCAGCCTCGATGCAGTGTTTGCCATCAAAGGCGAACGCCTGACCCGCGACCCGCTCAGCGAGGTAGTGCGCATCGAGCGTGACGGCGTCAACTACTACGTCAAACGGTATACCGGCGCCGGCAAGCACATGCGCCGCTACCTGGGTCGGCCGCGCATCAAGGCTGAATGGCAAAACCTCAAGCAGTTCGCCAAGTGGGGTATTCCCACGGCCGAAGTGGTGGCCTGGGGGCTGGAGCGCAAGGGCCTGGCCTTTGGTCGTGGGGCGATGATCACCCGCGAGTTGCCGAATACCGAAGACCTGTCGGCACTCGCCGAGCGCAACGATGCGCGCCTGGCCGACCGCGCCTGGGTCGACCACCTCAGCCGACAGCTGGCACGCCATACCCGGGTGATGCACGAGCACCGCTTCGCCCACAACGACCTCAAGTGGCGCAACCTGCTGGTCGATGACCAGGGCACGCTATTCTTCATCGACTGCCCCACCGGCGACTTCTGGCGCGGCTTCATGTGGCGGCACCGGATGATCAAGGACCTGGCATGCCTGGACAAAGTGGCCAAATACCACCTGTCGGCCACCCAGCGCCTGCGCTTCTACCTGCAATACCGTGGCCGTGACCGACTGAATGTGCGCGACAAGAAGCGCATTCGCCAGGTGCTGGGCTTTTTCGAGGGAAGGGAATGACCGATTACCTGGCCAGCGCGGACGTCGCGCTGCTCAAACGCCATGGCCTGGACGATTTCGAGGCGCTGTGGGCGCTGCAACTGGACGCCGTGGATGAACCCAACACCGGCCGTGGCGGCTGGAGCAGCGTGTTCCGCCTGGAACTCGAAGGCAAAGGTTATTACCTCAAGCGCCAGAGCGACTACCTGACCCGCACCCTGCACAGGCCCTTTGGCGAGCCGACCTTCGCCCGCGAATTCCGCAACATCAGCCGCTATCAGAAGCTGCACATTCCGGCCCTGCAAGCGGTGTTCTACGGTGAGCGCAAACAGGCTGGCAAGCACCGGGCGATCCTGATGACGCGTGCCCTGGACGAATGGACCGATCTCGACGGCCTGCTGGCGCAATGGCCGCAACTGGGCAGTGCCGAGCGTACGGGCATCCTGCAGGCCTGCGGCCAGCTGGCGCGCACCCTGCACAGCGCCGGGCAGGTGCACGGCTGTTTCTACCCCAAGCACATTTTCCTGCGCCAACGCCGCGAAGGCTGGGACGCGCAATTGATCGACCTGGAAAAGACCCGGCCGCTGCTGTTCGGTATGCGTGACCGCCTCAAGGACCTGGAACCGCTGCTGCGCCGCGCCCAGGTATGGAGCGAGCAGGATGTGCGCACCTTGCTGGCCACCTACCTGGTACAACCGGCCGACAGCTCGTTGGTCGATACCTGGCTACAACGCCTGACGCAACGCCGTCGTGAAAAAGAGGCCCGTTGATGCGTTTGTCTGAACTGAAGGATGCCGGGCGCAGCCCGTCGCTACCCCTGAGTATCAACCTGGCCGATGCCGCCGGCAGTGCCGACCTGCAACTGCTGACCCTGCTACGCGTATTGCCGGGCCAGCGCTATGTGGGTGCTGGCGTATGGCGTGGTACCCCGGTGCTGGCCAAGCTGCTGGTTGGCGGGAATGCCGCCAGGCATTTCCAGCGTGAGTTGCAGGGTGTGAAGTTGCTCGCCGAACAGGGTCTGACCACGCCGAAATTGCTGGCCGACGGCCTCAAGGAAGGCGAGGGTGGCTGGCTGCTGTTCGAGTTCCTCGATGGCGCCGAAAGCCTGGCTGACGCCTGGGCGGCGGTAGAAGCCCTGCCGGTGCTGGCCGACGAGCAGCACCTGGTGCTGGGCGAAGCGCTGACCGCCGTCGCGCATATGCATGCCCAGGGCTTGTGGCAGGAAGACCTGCACCTGGATAACCTGCTGCGCCACGGCGGCAAGCTTTACCTGATCGACGGCGCTGGCATCAAGGCGGAAACGCCTGGCCAGCAGTTGTCGCGCCCACGGGTGCTGGAAAACCTCGGGGTCTTCTTCGCCCAACTGCCCAAACGGCTGGAGCCCTTCATCGAAGAGCTGCTGGTGCACTACCTGCTGGCCAACGCCGAGCATGCGTTACCCTTGGAGGCCCTGCAGAAACAGGTGGACAAGGTCCGTAACTGGCGCCAGAAGGATTACCTGGAAAAGGCTGGCCGCGAGTGCAGCCTGTTCAGCGTGCAGCGCACCCTCTCGGGCTTGCAGGCTATCCGCCGCAGTGAAGTCCAGGCCATGCAGCCAGTACTGGAGCAGGCCGATGCGCTGATCGACCAGGGCCATTTATACAAGACCGGTGGTGCTGCCAGCGTGGCGCGCATCGAGGTGAATGGTCGCCAGCTGGTGATCAAACGCTACAACATCAAGAACACCGCGCATTGGTTCAAGCGCTTCTGGCGCCCTAGCCGGGCATGGCATTCATGGATCGAAGGCCACCGCCTGGAGTTTCTCGACATCGCCACGCCACGCCCTCTCGCGGTGCTGGAACAGCGGGTGCTGGGCCTGCGTAGCCGTGCCTATCTGGTCACCGAGTATGTCGATGGCCCGGACCTGACGGCATGCTTCGCCCCCTACGTTGAAAGTGGCGATGCACCCGAGGAGCAGGTGGATGCCTTGGTCCATGTGATGCAGCAGCTGATTCGCGAGCGTATCAGCCACGGGGACTTCAAAGGCCATAATCTGTTCTGGCACAACGGCCAGTGGTCGCTGATCGACCTTGATGCCATGTGCCAGCACGCCACCCAGCTCAGCTTCGCCCCGGCCTATGCCCGTGACCGGGCACGGCTGCTGCGCAACTGGCCGAGTGGCAGTGCCTTGCATCAGCGACTGGACCGGCTTTTGCCAAAACTGGTCGAGTAAGGCAGCCGGTTCGGGCCTTCATTGCGCTGGCGGTGGTTGGTCTGGCAGTGTCAGCCAGTCACTGCTGCGCCCTGCCTGGCGAACGCGTATCAGCCACCGGCCGTTTTCGTGACGCAACACCGCCCATGGCACCACCCCGGCATTGCTGGGGCTAGCCATCTGCAAGTGGTAGTGATCCGGCAGCAGGTGGCGGCGTACCGGCAACTGCCCGTTCTCCAGCCCCAGGTACAACTGATCGTCAGCCTCGAAGAGCCCTTGTTCGATGTTCAGTGGCAGGCCGGCCACAGGCACTTGCAGGTAGCAGTCTTCCAGTAACTGCTTCAGGTCGGGCAGCCCGTCGTACCAGAGTACCGGTGAGTCGATGACCCACTGCCCGTCAGCCTTGCGCTTGAGCGGCTGCTGCAGGTAGGCGTCTGGCTGGCCAGGGTCGATGGCCCGCCAGCGGTAGCCATCGAAGCTGACCTGGTAATAGCGGTTGTCGTTGTCCTTGACGAAGTACAGCGATTGCCCGCCAAACGCCGAGCTTTGCTCGTATACACCTTCACCGTAGATACCGTCTATGCGATAGCGCAGGCTGCTGCTGCCCGGTTGTACCTGGAGGCGTGCGGGCAGCGGCAGTGGCGGTTGTTTGGGGATCCCGCGCAGGGATCGGCGTAGCACTCTGGAACCCAGAAAGCTGGTACCGGCATCGTTGAGGTGGCTAAGCGCCTGATAGGCATGCCGCATCACCCCTTCGACATCCTCTTGCTTGAAGGCCTCGGCGCCGTCCCAGATATCGATTGCCATGCGGCCGATCGACAGCACCAGCAGCGCACGGTTCGGCAGCAGCAGGCTGATGAAGTCCAGTAAGCGCCAGCTCAGCACCATGACCGATTCCACGTTCACTTCCCTGGTCGTCATGCTGTCGGCATCGGCCTGAGCGATCAGCGCCCGGGCTTCGGCCATGTAGTAGTCGAAGAAAAGGTCGTCCTTGATCTCGGGGGTCGTCAAATGCGTACTCATGCGCCCCTTGTCCAGCAGCCGCTGCACCGTGGGCGCAGGCAGCAATGGCAGGCGCTGTGCAACGTATGCTCGCAACGCGGGCTGTTGGCGCAATGTGCGAAGCAGTTCGCGGGTTGTTCGAAAACGGCGCCAGGCCCTGCGGTCCGGGGCATCCGGGGTGTACAGCACACATGCCGGAGACTTGTAGGTGATGCTGTTGAGCAGAAGCACGCCCTGCAGGGTATGGCCCATGATGTTCAGCTGCCGGACAGTGACCGGGTAGCCTGCTACCGGCGCACGCAAGGCATTGTGTGGTTGGTCCAACACTGCGCGCACCCAGTTGTAGCCGTGTTCGAAAGGGTCTTCGCCAAAGTGCCCTGCGTAGCGCGCCTTGACGGCTTCAGCGCGCATGCGTGCACGGTTGATCTTGCTGTGCGCAGTGAGGCGCCATTTGCCCGCTCTGGAACTGATCAGTTGGGTGTGCAGGTACTTTGCGTAAGTGTCACCCACGTTCAGTTCCCGGACCATGTGCTTGACATACTGCGGCGTAAGCCCCGCGGGCATGGCTGTGCCATGGGCATGGATCACCCGGGCAGTAAGCCAGTAGTCGGTATCGAACCACGGCAAGTTCTTGAGGGCGATCTCTTCGAGGGTATTGATTTCCTCGACCATTTCCACCATCTCGTCGCCCACGCGTCGCATGCCGGTGTAGGTGACATAGGATGAGATGGCGAAGGGATGCATGATGGCGCCAGTGCGGCGGGCACGCACGACCACGATCTTGATATCGCGTGGATCTGCGGCGTACCCCAGCTCATGGCTCAGGCGCTCGCGAAGGCGTGCGTTGGCCCAGCCCAGCAGGCTATTGCGTTGCTTGAAGTCGTTGAGGCTCAGCACTCCCGGGGCGGCAGCCTGCTCGGCGATTGCCACCAGCTCTTGCATCGCCTGCATCATATGGCTCAGGCCTTGCGCAGAGGTATTGCGCAGCCAGTTCGGCAGGTTCTTCTCAAGCAATCGGGAGTAACGTGTCTGCAGGATGGGTTTGGCGCCGACTTCGTGCCCTAGCGCCAGGGCTTTATGTATTCGGGTGTGCTGGTCGGGTGAGCCGTTGCTCCACAAGCCGGTGTCACTCAGGCGTTGGCGTTGGGCTTCTATCACACTGTCGATCTGGGCCTCCAGCAGGCTGTCGGCGTACCAGTCATAGCGCAGGCGCTGTGACCGGCGAGCGCGGTCCGCCTGCGGGTCAGTGTACAGATGAAGCAGCGGTTTGCTCTGGAGTGGGTCTTCCAGACGTTCGCAAAGCTCCTGGTGCAGTGCGTCAAGGGAGTCGAAGGCCTCGATGCCTTGTGACAGGCTGCACAGCAAGGCAGCGCCTGCGGCATCCTGAGGCGTGAGCATGTGGCCCTCGGCGGTGCCGGCAACGATGATCAGTGTGCCTGGCAGGTAGCTTCGCCAGTTGGGCCGTAGGCCTTCCAGCAGAACGCGGTAGACCTGTGGCCTTTTGGCCAGGGGCATATGCCTGCGCTGGGAGGGGAGTGGCTGTTGCAGGCAGGCCCATAGTTGATCGGCTGAGCGGTAGCCCAAGGTCTCGTCGCCCAGGCGCAATTCAACCTCGGCCAGCATCAGCGCCTTGCGCAGTGCCAGCAGTTTTTGTCGTGGGGTTGTGCCCTGCTCATCGGCCGTGGTCCAGAAGCTGGCCAGTTCGCCGTGCAGCCAGGTGCGTGTGTCGGGACTGATGGGGTGCTGAAGGTCAACAGTCGGAAGGCCGCCGAGCAGGTCGCTGATCTGTCGGTCGATCTGTTCCAGTTGTTCGAGGGGGCGCATGGGGCGGGTCCTTGGTTGAGGAAAACCCCATGCTTGGCAATACCTGCGGTTGCGTGGCGGTAGCGGGCTAGCGCCCCCGACGCCACAGCAGCCCGCGCAGGCTCAACAGGGCCGGCAGGCCCAGGCCGGCCCATGCCAGAACGTCCCAGCCACCGTCGCCGAGCAGTGCGGCGAACAGGCCCAGGAACCCAAGCATGGCAATCAACGCTGGCCAGGCAAAGAGGCGTGCAGTGGGTTGCGACCTGTGGCTCATGCGCGCGCCTCCCTGGGCTTGCGCTGCTTGCCCCACCACAGGTAGAGGCCGCTGCCGAGCACGATGATGGTCAGCACGTCCAGCAAAGCCCAGAGGATTTGCATTGGTCGCCCGCCGTAATCGCCGAAATGCAAAGGCTGCGACAGGCCCAAGGCATCCATGTACCAGGGACGGTCGCCTACGGCAGTCACAGCAAGGGTGCGAGCATCGATCAAGACCGGCGTGAACAGGTGCGAACTCAGGTGTGTGGCACCGTTCATGAATACCGCATAGTGGTGCTCGCTGGAGAAACGCGTGCCTGGAAAAGCGATGAAGTCCGGGCGCATGCCGGGGGCGGCCTGTTCGGCAATTTCCCACAGGCGAGTGGCTGGGGCGCGATCGACGAGCGGCGGGGCGTCGCGGTAGGGTGCAACCATCGCTGCCAGGCTGTCGTTGCGCCAGGCCGCGATGACCAGGTCGGACAGGGCGCTGATCACGCCCGTCACGCCCACGGTCAGCGCCCATGCCAGGGTCACTACGCCGAACAGGTTGTGCAGGTCGAGCCAGCGTAGGCGGCGGGATTTGTCGTGGCGTACCGTGGCGAACTGCAGGCGGCGCATGAACGGCGCGTAGAGCACGGTGCCGGAGACGATGGCGACGATGAACAGCACGCCCATGAAGGCCAGCAGCAGCTTGCCGGGCAGGCCGGCGAACATGTCCACGTGCAGGCGCAGCATGATCATCATGAAGCCGCCATTGGCAGCCGGCATGGCCACTGCTTCGCCAGTGCGGGCGTCGAGCATGAAAGTGTGCGACAGGTTGGGGTCGGTGCCAGCGCTAGCGGCGGTGATGGCCACCACGCCGTTGGGTTCGGCCTCCTCGTAGCCGAAATACTGCACCACCTCGCCGGGACGGTGTTGTTCGGCTTTCAGTACAAGCTGCTGCAGGTCGAGGTGCGGGGTGTCAGCTGGCATTTCACGCAGTTCGGGAGCGTCGCCGAGCAGGTGTTCGAGTTCGTGGTGGAAGATCAGCGGCAGCCCGGTGAGTGCCAGCAACAACAGGAACAGGGTACAGACCAGGCTGCTCCAGGTATGGATCACGGACCAGCGGCGGATGGTTAGGCTTTTCATCACGGTACCGATTGTTGTCTGTTGTCTGTTGGATCGTGGGGCCGCAAAGCGGCCCCCGCTCACTCAGAACTTGTAAGTGGCGCTGGCGACAACGCTGCGCTCATCGCCGTAGTAGCAGTAGTACGAGTCACAGGTAGAGAGGTAATCCTTGTTCAGCAGGTTGGTGGCATTGACCGCCACCGACGCGCCCTTCAGGCTGCTGTTCAGGCGACCCAGGTCGTAATGCACCGATGCATCGAACACGGTGTAGGCCTTGGCCTTGCCCAGGTAGGTGTTGCCCTGGTCACCGTAGGTGTTGCCGGTATAGCGCGCGCCCAGGCCGATGCCGAAGCCGTCGAGCACGCCGGAGTGCCAGGTGTAGTCACTCCATACCGAGGCTTGCTGGTTAGGCATCAATTGCAGGCGGTTACCTTTGTAGAGGCCGTCCTGCACTTCAGATTTGGCCAGGGTGTAAGCTGCAATCACTTTCAGGTTTTCGGTAACGTCGGAAACCGCTTCAAGCTCAAGGCCGTGGACTTTCACTTCGCCGGTCTGGCTAGTGACGGTTACGCCTCCCACGTTGTTGGTGACCGAGACGTTCTTCTGGGTCAGGTCATACACAGCGGCCGAAAGCAGGGTGTTGGAGCCCGGTGGCTGGTACTTGACGCCCAGCTCCCACTGCTGGCCTTCGGTCGGCTTGAACGATTCGGTCGCGGAAGCGCTGGCATTGCTGGCAGGTTGGAAGGACTCGGCATACGAAAGATAAGGCACGAAGCCCGAATCGAACACGTAGCTGATGGCCGCGTTGCCGCTGAATTTCTTGTCGCGCTGTGTATTGGTGGCATCGCCCTGGTTGAAGTACTTGGTACCGGTGTGCACCCAGTCCTCACGGCCGCCCAAGGTCAGCCGCCAGTTGCCAAGCGCCATCTGGTCCTGCACGTACAGGCCGGTCTGGCGGGATTTCTGGTTGTAGTCGTAGAACGCCGTGGAGCGGTCAGGGCGGGTGATCGGCACCCCGTACACCGGGTTGATCACGTTGCTGGCCGGCACGTTGAAGTCGAAGATCGACAGGTAGTTGGTGTTGATGCGCTGGTGATCCAGGCCAAGCAGCAGGGTGTGGGTAATGTCCCCGGTGGCGAAGTCGGCCTGGAAGTTATTGTCCACGGCGAACTGGCTGATGTCTTCGTCCGTGTTGGTCGATATGCGGCTGACTGTGCCATCGTCCTGTACTGGCGGCGAGCTGGCGTTGTAGCTGCCCGGGGTGATGGTCTGGAACGACAGGTCGGTCTTGGTGTAGCGCAGGTTCTGACGGAACTGCCACACGTCGTTGATGCGGTGTTCGAAGGCATAACCCAGTGCGTAGTAGGTGCGGTCGTAGAACTCGTAGTCCGGGTCCCCCAGGTTCTTGTGGTGGGAGATCTTGCCGAACGGCATGTCGATCTTGGTGCCCTGGATCGGGCGGAACTGGCTGGTGGCGCCGGTATCGTCGCGGGTGAACTGGGTCAGCAAGGTCAGCGTGGTGTCCTCGTCCATTTTCCAGGTCAGGCTTGGGGCAATGTTGTAGCGCTTGTCGTCGATATGGTCGATCTGCGTGCCGCCATCGCGGACTACACCACTGACGCCATACAGAAAGCGGCCTTCGTCGTCGATTTTGCCGGTGCTGGCGAAATTGATCTGGCGGTGGTTGTCGCTGCCGTACTGCAGCTCGATTTCGTGCTCGCTCTCTGCTTGTGGGCGGCGGCTGACCATGTCCAGCAGGCCACCGGGCGGGGTCTGGCCATACAGCGAGGATGCCGGGCCCCGCAGCAATGCAAGGCGGTCGAGGTTCCAGGTTTCGGCCTTCGGGTTGGCGTACACGCCGCGGGGCAGCGGCAGGCCATCGAGGAACTGGGTCGGTTCGAAGCCGCGCACGCGCATCCAGTCATAACGGGTGTCGCTGCCGAAACTGGCAGAGACGATGCCCGGCATGTAGCGCACGGCGTCGTCGAGGCTATGTACGCCACGGTCTTTCATCTGCTCGCGGGTGGCGACGGAGATTGACCGGGGGACTTCGACCAGCGCGGTGTCGGTCTTGGTGCCAGCAGCGGTGCGCTTGGCCAGGTAGCCTTCGACCGGCCCCCAGGCGCTTTCGCTCGCGCTGGTGGCATTCACCGTGGTTTCCGGCAAGGCCAGGCTGCCGTCCGGCACGGCCACCAGGCTGTAGCTGCCGACGCTGCTCTGCTGCAGTTGCAAGCCCGTGCCGAGCAAGGCTGCATGCAAGGCGCCGAGGCCGTCGTACTGGCCGCTTACAGGGGCCGAAATGCGGCCGTTGACCAGTGCGGGGTCGATGGCCAGGGCGATGCCGGCCTGGCTGGCGATCTGGTTGAGAGTACTGGCCAGCGGCGCGCTGGGCAGGTTGTAGGCGCGCGGAGCAGATTGCTCGGCGGCCGACAGGGCAGTGCTGGCCAGTGGGGCAGCCAGACCAATGGCCAGGGCCATCAGGCTAGGGCGCAGGATACGATCAACGGCACGGGACATGCGGCGGTTCCTCGACGGGTAAGTACTTGCTGCATCCTTGCCGAGCGAGAGTTGAAAAGTGACAGGGCGAATCTGAAAAAAAGTGAGAATTATTTGGAGTTGGGTTTTGTCGGTACCGGCCCTATAGCCGGTACGGGTTCACTTGGGAACGACGTTGATCCACCACTGGGTATGCCGCTCGATCTTCACCGGCAGTGCCGGTACCAGCGAGGCCAGCGCCAGGTCGGTGTCGGTCAGCGGGAAGCTGCCGGTCACGCGCAGGTCGGCTACCTTGGCGTCCACCCCAAGGTAGCCGCTGCGGTACTGGCCCAGCGCTGCCACCAGGTCGCCCAGGCGCACGTTGTCCACCATCAGCATGCCGCGGGTCCAGGCATCGGCACCGGCCGGCACCGCGCCTATCTGGCCAAGGCCGTTGGCGTTCATCAGCACCTGCTGGCCTTCGCTCAGCACTTGTTCGTCGCCGCTGTTGTGCGGCATGGCGGCAACCGAGGCTTGCAGCACTTCCAGCCGGGTGCCGTGCTCTTCCCGCCGTACCAGAAAGCGCGTACCCAGTGGGCGCAGACGGCCATCGTCAGTGCGCACCAGCAGCGGGCGTGGGTCAAGGTGGCCGGTTTCGACCGAGATTTCGCCCTGATGCAGCACGATGACCCGCTGCTTGCCTTGGTAGTCGATGTCCACGGCAGTGTGCGTGTTCAGGCTCAGCAGGGTGCCGTCTTCCAGGCGCAGGGTGCGCAGTTCACCGGTGGCGGTCCGCTGGTCGGCCAACCAGTAGGCAGGTGCCAGCGACGGTGCGCCCACCCAGGCCAGCAGCGAACCGAGCAGGAACATGCTGGCCAAGCCACCGCCCAACTTGCCGATACGTCGGCGCAGGCTTACACGCGATTGCAGCAGGGCCTGGCGAGCCGGCCCGGCCGCCGCGCCGACGCGCTGGTCCAAGGCGCCGAGCTGGCGCCAAGCGCGTGCGTGTTCCTCGCTGGCCGCATGCCAGCGCATGAATTCGTTGCGTTCATCAGGGGTGCCGCTGGCCTCGTCGAGGCTGAGTTTCCAGGCGATTGCGGCTTCCAGCACCCGTGACGAAACCGGTGCGTTGCTCACGTCGGCTCCCCATACAGGGCCACGTAGCACTGACGCATGCCTTGGGCGATGTACTGGCGCACCCGCGATACCGAAACGCCCAGGCGCTCGGCGATTTCGGCATGGCCCATGCCGTCCAGACGGTTGTGCAGGAATGCCGCGCGGGCCTTGCTGGACAGCTTGCCGAGCAGCCGATCGATGGCCTTGAGGTCTTCGAGGATCAGGTGCTGCACTTCTGGCGAAGGGTGTTCGGCTTCCGGGATCAATGCCAGTTCCGCCAAATAGGCCTGCTCCAGTGCGGCGCGGCGGAAATGGTCGAACATCAGTCCCTTGGCTACGGCGGCGAGAAACGCGCGGGGTTCGCGCGGCGTGTCCAGTTGCTCGCGGCCAAGCAGGCGCACGAAGGTGTCCTGGCTCAGGTCTTCGGCACGTTGGCGGCAGGCCATGCTGCGTTGCAGCCAGGCGAGTAGCCAGCCGCGGTGGTCGCGGTACAGCGCACCGACCAGATCGGCGTGTGGGCTCTGTGCTGAAGACAAGCAGCGTCCCCCCCCGGAACGTATGCATTAACTAACGATAATTATTCGCGATTGTTGCAGAGGGGAGGGGGTGGGTGCAATGGACGCTTATCGGATTGCCATCATGGGGTTTGGTTTGGAGTTATGTGGCCTCGGGGTTTGGTTTGAGTTATGTGGCGTCGGTGAGATCGAGCGCCGCCCGCGCGGCGCATCGCGAGCTGCGCTCGCTCCTACATTTGTTTCGGGCCAGTTATGCCTGTGACAGGCGCGCGCGACCGCTTTGTTTGTACGACGTGATATTGCGCCATGCGCCAAGGCGTACGCGCGCAAATCCCACAGGAAAAATTGGCCCGAAACAAATGTAGGAGCGAGCGTAGCTCGCGATGAGCCGCGCGGGCGGCGCGCGATCTCGCGGGCGCTGCAAATCCCACGCCCTACAAACCGTGGCTCTGCACCTTGCGCCGCCGCCACCCGCGCAACCGCTGCTCCAGCTGCAACGGGCTGTCCAGCTGCTGGCGCCGGGCCTGGCTGAACAGGATCAGCGCCAGCTCTGCGGTCACCTGGGCATCGGCGCTGGCATGGTGACGCTCTTCTACCTGCAGACCAAAGCGAGCCACCCAGTCATCCAGCCCCGCCTCGCGCAGCACCGTGTCCGGGTTGAGCATCGGTGCCAGTTCGGCAACGTCGAGGAACATTGACTGCAAGCGATGCCCAAGGGTCTCTTTTAGCGCGCGGGCGAGCATGCGCTGGTCGAATGGCGCGTGAAACGCCAGCACCGGGCTGTTGCCAATGAAATCGAGTAAATCTAGCAAGGCCTCGGCCGGGTCGCACCCCGCAGCAAGGGCGCCGGGGCCCAGGCCGTGGATCAGCACGCTGGCGTTGGTTTTCTGTAAAGGCCGGTGCAGGGTACGTTCGAACTGCTGGGCAAAATCGATGGCGCCATCCTCGATCGCCACTGCGCCAATCGACAACACTTGGTCCCGGTTGGGGTTGAGCCCGCTGGTTTCCAGGTCCAGCACCACCCAACGCTGTTCGCGCAGGGTACATACGCCCAGCGGCACGGGCTTGGGCAACTTGGCCAGGCGCTGGCGCGTGGCGTGGTCCAGTTCGGGTGCGCTGGGGCGCAGCCAGGCGAACAGACTCATAGCTGGTACCGCAAGGCCAGGCTGCTTTGCAGGCGCTGGGCCTGGCGCAGCGACTCGCGCAGGATGCGCCGGTCCAGGTGATTGAGGCTGTCTGGGTCGAGCCGGTTGGAGTACGGCAGGTTGTCGCGGGTCTGGCGTTGGTGCTGCTGCATGCGGGTCTGCTGGATGAAGTGGTAGGCCTCTTCATAAGCGGCGCCGTCCAGTGGTTCGATCACCCCCTTGGCCACCAGCTGGCGCAAACGCTCCAGGGTATTGCAGGCACCGATACCATTGGCCAGGGCCAGCAAGCGGGCGCCGTCGACGAAGGGCGTCAGCCCTTGGACCTTGAGGTCGAGCGTGGCCGCCTTGTCGTTGCCTTGGCGGGTCAGCACGAACTCGCGCAGGCGGCCCACCGGCGGGCGCTGGCGCAGCGCGTTTTCGGCCATCATGCGTTGGAAGATGCGGTTGTCGGCTACCTGTGCCAGCAGGCCCTGGCGCAGTTGCTCGCAACCCTGATCGTCGCCCCACACCACGCGCAGGTCGAAGTAGATGCTCGAGCCCAGCAGGTTCTCCGGGCTGGCTTCGCGGACAAAACCGGCAAACCGACGCGCCCACTCTTTGCGCGACAGGCACAGCTCGGGGTTGCCGGCCATGACATTGCCCATGCACAGGGTGAAGCCGCACTGAGCCAGGCACTGGTTGATGTATTGCGCTAGCGGCAGCAGGCGGGCGCGGATGGCGTCAGCCTCGGTTTTGTCTACGGCTTCGAAGAGCATGCCGTTGTCCTGGTCGGTGTGCAGAGTCTGTTCGCGGCGCCCCTCGCTACCAAAGCACAGCCAGCTGAATGGCACACCTGGGTCGCCACGCTCCGCAAGGGCCAGCTCGATGACTCGGCATACGGTGTGGTCGTTGAGCAGGGTGATGATCTGGGTGATCTGCGTCGACGATGCGCCGTGGGCGAGCATGCGCTCTACCAGTTGGCTGATTTCTCCGCGTAGCGAAACCAGGCTGTCCAGGCGTGGCGCATGGCGGATGGTGCGCGCCAGGTGCACCAGGTCGACCCGTTGCAGGGAGAACAGGTCGCGCTCGGAAACCACCCCGCACAGGCGGTGGTTATCCACCAGGCACACGTGGGCGATATGCCTCTCGGTCATGGCCATGGCGGCATCGAAGGCGCTGGCCTGTGGGCTGAGATAGAACGGTTTGGCAGTCATGTGCCGTTCGATCGGCGCGCCGAGGTCGGCATCGGCCGCAGCCACCACCTGGCGAAGGTCACGCAGGGTGAAAATGCCGATGGGGTAGCGCTG
The DNA here is from genome assembly GCF_003205205.1 of Pseudomonas sp. LB-090624. Lineage (GTDB taxonomy): Bacteria > Pseudomonadota > Gammaproteobacteria > Pseudomonadales > Pseudomonadaceae > Aquipseudomonas. The sequence goes on along the minus strand of NZ_QJRL01000022.1, from coordinate 63,733 downwards.
CGGGTCGACTACCACGATGCTGCCGACCTGTTGCTCGTGCATCAGCCGCACGGCTTCGCGCAATGGCGTATCGGTGCTGCACACTACCGGGTGACGCATGGCCAGTTCACCCAGCGGTGTGTTCAGCGAATACTGGGTGCCAAGGGTTTCTACCGCACGCTGGCGCACTTGCTGGTTGACTTGGTCAAGGAGGCTGCTGACCCCACGCAGGGCAAAATCCCGAAACACTTCCGACATCGAGAACACGCGGATGAATGCCGCCTTGTTCAGTTGCAGGCAAAAGGTGTCTTCCCCGGCCAGATGCTCAGTGCGGGTTGCTCGCTCGCCCAACAGCGCGGCCAGCGGGAAGCATTCACCGCTGGTGATTTCGAAGGTGGTCTCGACCCCAGGTTTGACCAGGTGCTGGCGCTCGCCAACCACCCGCCCTTGCTTGACGATGTAGAAGTGCTCGACCGGGCCGTCGGCGGGCTTGACGATGCTTTCGCCGCAAGCATAGAAGCGCAGCTGGCACTGCTCGACCAGGTAGGCAAGGTGGCTGTGTTCCATTTGGTTGAACGGCGGAAAGCGCTGCAGAAACTGCAGCGTGCCCTGGATGTTCTGCAGCACTGCCGTCCTGCCTGCCTGGCTGTAGGCGTCATTTTTGCTCATGAAACTGACCGTATCGCTATGCCGAACTATATATATCTATATATAGGTACCGGCCATGTTGTTCTCTGCCTCCATGGTCGGCTTGCAGCGAAGTGGTGCCCATTGGACGTAAGTCTATGAGCGCCTCTGTCAAAGACCCGACGAAAGGCGAAACGGGTTACGCGAGTAATGTGGTCCTAAGGCTGAAGCGGAATTTTTTTGACGAGATGAGCATGCCTGAGCAAACCGACATACTGAGCGATGCCGAGCGCGAGGCGTTGGCCGTGGTCAGTGCGCCTGTGGCACCCAAGCCACTGGTGCTGGTGGTGGATGACAACGCGGTCAACCGTGAGGCGTTGATCCTTTACCTGAAAAGCCGGGGGATCGATTGCGTGGGTGCGGACGGTGCCGAGGAGGCCAGGTTGTACCTGCATTATCAGCAACGCATCGGGTTGATGATCACGGACTTGCGCATGCAGCCGGTGGACGGTCTTGACCTGATTCGTTGGATTCGCGAATCGGAAAGGGCGGCGTTATCGATCATCGTGGTGTCGGGCGACACTGATGTGAAAGAGGCCGTGGATGTGATGCATCTGGGGGTGGTGGATTTCCTGCTCAAGCCGGTGGACCTGGGCAAGCTGCTGGAGTTGGTGAAGAAAGAACTCAAAATCGACTGATGCGCAGTGGGGGCCGCAGAACGGCCCCCTGGCGCAGATGCTACTTACAACCCGTTACGCGCCTTGAACTCGCGGCGACGGCGGTGCAGCACCGGCTCGGTATAACCGTTCGGCTGCTTGCCACCTTCCACCACCAGCTCCACAGCCGCCTGGAACGCGACGTTGTCGTCGAAGTTCGGCGCCATCGGGCGGTACAGGGCGTCACCAGCGTTCTGCTGGTCAACCACCACGGCCATGCGCTTGAGGCTTTCCAGCACCTGCTCCTGGCTGACCACGCCGTGGCGCAGCCAGTTGGCCAGCAGCTGGGCCGAAATACGCAGGGTTGCGCGGTCTTCCATCAGGCCGACGTTGTTGATGTCCGGCACCTTCGAGCAACCCACACCCTGGTCGATCCAGCGAACCACGTAGCCGAGGATGCCCTGGGCGTTGTTGTCCAGCTCATTGCGGATCTCTTCGTCCGACCAGTTGGTGTCGGCAGCCAGCGGGATGGCCAGGATGTCGTCTACCGAAGCCGGGGTACGCGAGGCCAGTTCACGCTGGCGTGCCTGCACGTCAACCTTGTGGTAGTGCAGGGCATGCAGCGTGGCGGCAGTCGGCGACGGTACCCAGGCGGTGTTGGCGCCGGCCAGCGGGTGGGCGATCTTCTGCTCGAGCATGGCGGCCATCAGGTCCGGCATGGCCCACATGCCTTTGCCGATCTGGGCACGGCCCTGCAGGCCGGTGGCCAGGCCTACGTCGACGTTGTTGTTCTCGTACGCGCCGATCCACTTCTCGTGCTTCATGGCGCCCTTGCGCACCACGGCGCCGGCTTCCATCGAGGTGTGGATCTCGTCGCCGGTGCGGTCGAGGAAGCCGGTGTTGATGAACGCCACGCGCTCGGCAGCTGCCTTGATGCAGGACTTGAGGTTGACCGTGGTACGGCGTTCCTCGTCCATGATGCCGACCTTGACGGTGTTGCGCGGCATGCCCAGCAGGTCTTCGACCTGGCTGAAGATCTCGGCGGCGAATGCCACCTCTTCAGGGCCGTGCATCTTCGGCTTGACGATGTATACGCTGCCGCTGCGGGTGTTCTTGCGGCTGGTGTTGCCGTTGAGGTTGTGCAGGGCGATCAGGTTGGTGAAGAGGCCGTCCTGGATGCCTTCTGGGATCTCGTTGCCTTGGGCATCCAGAATCGCCGGGTTGGTCATCAGGTGGCCAACGTTACGCACGAACAGCAGCGAACGGCCGTGCAGGGTTACGCTGCCACCGTTGGGTGCGGCGTACTCGCGGTCCGGGTTCATGGTACGGGTGAAGGTCTTGCCACCCTTGCTCACGCTTTCGGCCAGGTCGCCTTTCATCAGGCCCAGCCAGTTGCGGTAGACGATGACCTTGTCGTCGGCGTCGACGGCGGCAACGGAGTCTTCGCAGTCCATGATGGTGGTCAGCGCCGACTCCATCAGGATGTCTTTGACGCCGGCCGCGTCGGTGCTGCCGACCGGGGTGCTGGCGTCGACCTGGATTTCGAAATGCAGGCCGTTGTGCTTGAGCAGCACGGCAGTCGGTGCCGCGGCGTCGCCGTGGAAGCCAATCAGCTGTGCGTCATCACGCAGGCCACTGTTGCTGCCGCCCTTCAGGGTGACCACCAGCTTGCCGCCTTCGATGCGGTAGGCGGTAGAGTCGACATGCGAGCCGGCAGCCAATGGCGCGGCTTCATCAAGGAAGGCGCGGGCGAAGGCGATGACTTTGTCGCCACGCAGCTTGTTGTAACCCTGGCCTTTCTCGGCGCCACCTTCATCGCTGATGGCGTCGGTGCCATACAACGCGTCGTACAGCGAACCCCAACGGGCGTTGGCGGCGTTCAGGGCGAAACGGGCGTTCATCACCGGAACAACCAGCTGTGGGCCGGCCATGTGGGCGATTTCTTCGTCCACGTTCTGGGTGGTGGCCTGGAAATCGTCGGCTTGTGGCAGCAGGTAGCCGATTTCCTGGAGGAATGCTTTGTAGGCTACGGCGTCGTGGGCCTGGCCTTTGCGTGCCTGATGGTAGGCGTCGATCTTGGCTTGCAGCTCGTCGCGCTTGGCGAGCAGGGCTTTGTTCTTTGGAGCGAGGTCATTGATGATCTTCTCTGCACCCGCCCAGAACTGCTCGGCGACGATGCCGGTCCCGGGGATGGCTTCGTTGTTCACGAAGTCGTACAGGACCTTGGCGACCTGAAGGCCACCGACTTGAACGTATCCAGTCATTGCTTGCCTCACTCTGCTCAGCTATTTCGCTCTTCTGTATTAAGCCTGTAGCGCTTCTCTAAACACGTACCAGTGCTTGCTCCCGGGGGTGAGCCCGAGCGCGGCTGGGTGCAGCCTGCCAGACGGGCTGGCAGGCAGTGTGCGTATTTTCACAGGCGCCTTGGCAGACATCCAAACGACGTTTTGTAGTCCGCGCCACGGGATACTACATGAAGCAGTAGGCGGGGCAAAATCAGACTAAAAGCGCCGTTATGCGACCCGTTGGTCGCGTATGGTCACGCTGGGAATGGGTATGTTCGCAAAAAACTGGTGGATTGTTCCAGATAAATCTTGAAACAGTACACGATTGGCTGTGCGGATTGCCCTGCGGCAGGTTGCCGCGCCTTGCCTATACTGAGCGGATCCCCCGATTATCTGCCGCCCGGCGCGGTCCGACACGAGGAAGGGCTTGTGGATCATCTTGTACTGACTGTGATTGCCCCTGACAAGGCCGGCCAGGTCGAACGCATTGCCCAGTGCATCGCCGACCACAGTGGCAACTGGCTGGAAAGCCGCATGTCACGCATGGCCGGCCAGTTTGCAGGCATCCTGCGGGTGGCGGTGCCGGCAGAGAATTACGCCGAACTCGTGGCCTCGCTGCAGGGGCTGGCCAGGTATGACATACGCGTGCTGATTGCCGAGAGCGGGATCGAGCCATCGTGCACCTGGAAGCCGATTGCCATGGAGCTGGTGGGTAATGATCGGCCGGGGATCGTGCGGGACATTACCCGCTTGCTGGCCGAGCTGCAGGTAAACGTCGAGCGGTTTTCCACAGAAGTGCGGCCGGCGCCGATGAGCAGTGAGCCGTTGTTCCACGCCGACGCATTGCTGGCGTTGCCGTTGACCTTGCCGCTGGATGAACTGCAGCAGCGGCTGGAGAGCCTGGCGGATGACTTGATGGTGGAGTTGAAGCTGCGGGCAGAGGATTGATCAGCGATTGCCGGGGCCGCTTTGCGGCCCTGTCGCGACGCAAGGCCGCTCCCACATGGTCCTGCGTACACCGGACAAATGTGGGGCGGCCTTGTGTTGCGAAGCGGCCATCTGCGGTTATCCCGATATCACGGGGAAGGCCCTGTGGATAACCTGGGGGTGTACCTCTCCAGCCCAGGTATCACGTGCCTTGTACTGTTTTGCTCAAAAAATGCCCAATTATCAGCAGCTTGTGCACAAAGCGCGGGGACGAGGGTGTGGATAACCTATGGAGATGTCTCTGCAGGCCAGGCGCTACATGGCCTGCAGAGTTTTGATCGTTTTCTGATCAGCTACGTTTGCGCAAGTTCAGCCACGCATCGACGCTGTAAATCGCCAGGCCCGCCCAGATGAACATGAACGCCACCAGTGTGCTCGACGACAGATGTTCATCGAACAGTAGCACTGCTTGCAGCAGCACCAAGGTCGGTGCCAGGTACTGCAGGAAGCCCAACGTGGTGTATGGCAGGTGCCGCGCTGCTGCGTTGAAGCACACCAGCGGCACCAGAGTTACCGGCCCCGCTGCCATCAGCCACAAGGCCTCGCTGCTGGTGTAGAACGCGCCTTGGGCACTCATCGCCGCCGGGTGCAGCAATAGCCAGCCGAGCGCCAGCGGCACCAACATCCAGGTTTCCACCACCAAGCCGGGCAGCGCAGCCACCGGCGCCTGCTTGCGGATCAGCCCGTAGAAGCCGAAGCTCAGCGCCAGCGCCAGCGATACCCACGGCAGGCTGCCCACTTGCCACACCTGCTGCGCCACACCCACGGCAGCCATGCCTACCGCCAGCCACTGCAGGCGGCGCAGGCGTTCGCCAAGAATCAGCATGCCCAGCAGCACGTTGATCAGCGGGTTGATGTAGTAACCCAGGCTGGCTTCGAGCATGCGGCCGTTGTTCACCGACCACACGTAGGTCAGCCAGTTACCGGCGATTAGCGCCCCGCTCAGGGCCAGGATGCCCAGCCGGCGCGGGTTTTCACGCAGTTCGCGCCACCAGCCAGGATGTTTCCACATCAGCAGCAGTAGCGAGCCGAACAGCGCCGACCAGAGCACCCGGTGGACGATGATCTCTACCGCCGGAACGCTCTGTATTGCCTTGAAGTAGAGGGGGAACATGCCCCAGATGATGTAGGCGCTCAGGCCCAGAATGTACCCGCGACGCGGGTTTGCGGCGTGCATGCAGAATCCTTGCTTAGGTAGCTAAATAAAGCGACGCCTATTGTAGACAGAGGTGGGTACGCTTCTAGAACAATTTCAGCGGTGCTTCATCCAGTGCCGCCATTTGTTCGCGCAGGGCCAGAATCTGATCGCCCCAATAACGTGGCTGGCCGAACCAGGGGAAGCTGCGCGGGAACGCCGGATCATCCCAGCGGCGTGCCAGCCAGGCGCTGTAGTGCAGTTGGCGCAAGGCACGCAGCGGTTCGATCAGGGCCAGCTCGCGCGGGTCGAAATCGTGAAACTCGTTGTAGCCGTCGATCAGTTCGGCCAGTTGCCCCAGCCGCTCTTCGCGGTTACCGGCCAACATCATCCACAGATCCTGCACCGCCGGGCCCATCCGGCAATCGTCGAGGTCGACCACGTGATACACCTCGTCCCGGTGCATCAGGTTGCCGGGGTGCAGGTCGCCGTGCAGGCGAATGAGCTGGTGCGGGGTACGGCTATAGATGTCTTCGACGCGTTTGAGCAAGTCGCGGGCAACGGATTGGAACGCCGGTAGCAGTTCGCGCGGGACAAAATCGCCCTCCAGCAGGGTTTTCAGCGAGGCATGGCCGAAGTTGTCCACAGCCAGCGCTTCGCGGTGCTCGAAGGGTTTGCTGGCGCCCACGGCATGCAGGCGGCCAAGCAGCTGGCCCAGGCGGTAGAGCTGGTCGAGGTTGCCCGGCTCTGGGGCATGCCCGCCGCGGCGAGGGAACAGGGTGAAGCGGAAGCCCTGGTGTTCGAACAATGTGCGGCCATCGTGCTGCAGGGGCGCAACCACCGGCACTTCACAGTCGGCCAGTTCGGCGGTAAAGCTGTGTTCTTCGAGTATCGCCGCATCGCTCCAGCGGCCTGGGCGGTAGAACTTGGCAATCAACGGCTGGGCGTCTTCGATGCCCACCTGATAGACGCGGTTCTCGTAGCTGTTCAGTGCCAGCACCCGGGCATCGCTGAGAAAGCCAATGCTTTCCACGGCGTCCAGGACCAGGTCGGGGGTGAGGGTGTCGAAGGGGTGGGACATGGGAACTCCGGGGGTAAGCGGCTGGAGGCCATGGTACCGCGTTATCCCTGGGCCGGCCTCCTCGCGGGCGAGCCCCGGTTACGCAGGTATCCCTATCAACACATAAGAAGGATGGAATTGCACCCTTACCTGCTGCTCGGCCAGCCAATCAGCCTCGGCCATGGCACACAGCGTCTGCCCATTGCCAAGCGCCAACCTGACTTCACTGGGCTCATCGACCTCAGCCAATACTTCCTCCACTGTCGCCCGCAGGCAGTTGCTCCCCGCTTCTGCCTCTTCCCCCTCCGCCAGCAACCGCACCCACCCCGCCTTGAGCAGGGCCACCACCATCGTTCCCAGCGTCAGCTCAAGCCGCGCCGTGCTGTCGTGGGTGATCAGCGCCTCGATCTCCAGCCCGCCACCCAAGGCCAGGCTCACGCGGTCATAGCGGCCTTCTCGGCGCAAACCGCTGACCTGTCCCTGCAGTTGGTTACGCGCACTGGTGCGCAGCATGAGGCGCCCGAGCAGGTCGAGGTCGCTGGATTCTTCAGCGGCGTCGAGCATTTGCGCCTGCAGGGCCTGCAGCCTCTGATACAGGCGCAGAACGCGCTCACCTTCTGCAGACAGGCGCGCGCCGCCACCGCCGCGGCCACCGGTGCTGCGCTCGACCAAGGGCTGGCTGGCCAGGTTGTTGAGCTCATCGATGGCATCCCAGGCCGCTTTGTAGCTGATGCCAGCAGCCTTGGCGGCGCGGGTGATCGAGCCTTGCTCGGCAACGTGCTGCAGCAGCGCGATGCGCTGTGGGCGGCGGGCGATGTGCTGGGTGAGGAGGGTGGGTAGGGGCATAGGGAGTCAGTCGATGTAAGGGGTAGCCAAGTGTGAATTGCGCAGCCACAGCTGTCTCGCAAAATCCTGAGGTCGGTACCACAGGGGCTGTCGAGTCATACATACCCCGGCTTGGGCGTTCGTGCCAGGCAATACACATCGACCTTGTGCGCCCCGGCCTCGCGCAGCACCTGGGCAATCGCCTGGGCGGTGGCACCGGTGGTCAACACATCATCGATGATGGCGACATGTTTGCCCGTCACGTCACCGGCGACCGTGAACGCCTGGCGCAAATTGCGCCGTCGTGCCTTGGCATCCAGCCGTTGCTGCGCTGGCGTCTCGCGCGTGCGCAGCAACAACCGATCGTCGCAAGGTAGCCCCAGCTGCGATGACAGCCAGCGCCCAAGCATCCCCGCCTGGTTGAACCCCCGCTCGCGTAGTCGACGCCTGGCCAAGGGCACAGGCAACAGCAGGTCGGGGCGTGGCAGGCCCTCAGCAAAGCGGTGCAGCAGCCCGTGCCCCAGCAACTCGGCCAGCAACCGCCCCACAGGCCACTGCCGGTTGTGCTTGAAACGGCTGATCAATGTGTCCACCGGAAAGCCGAAATGCCACAGCGCAATGACCTGTTCGAATGCCGGCAAGCGGCGGCAGCACTGGGCGCAGGCCAGGCCAGCCATGGGCAGCGGTAGGGCGCAATAGCGGCAATGATCACCCAGCCAGGGCAGTTCTTGTTCGCAGGCCATGCACAGTGGATAGTGCTGCCCGGCAGGTACATCACAAAGCAGGCATGTTTGATTAATAAGTGACCACTTGTAAACCAGTCTTTTCATGCGTGGTTGACAGTTCATAAGCCTTCCATGACTATGCGAGCTATCCGTGATGCGCTGGCGGGCTTTCCTGTCCCGGCGCCTGCTTCAGCCTAAACAAGGAAACGCCGATGAGCGCCAGCACAACTGCAACAATACGTCACGACTGGTCCCTGGCCGAGGTCAAGGCGCTGTTCCAGCAACCCTTCAACGACCTGCTGTTCCAGGCGCAGACCGTGCACCGCGCGCATTTCGACCCGAACCGCGTGCAGGTTTCGACCCTGCTGTCGATCAAGACGGGCGCCTGCCCGGAAGATTGCAAATATTGTCCGCAGTCCGGCCACTACAACACCGGGCTGGAAAAGCAAAAGCTGATGGAAGTGCAGAAGGTGCTGGAAGAAGCCGCCCGCGCCAAAGCCATCGGCTCTACCCGCTTCTGCATGGGCGCGGCGTGGAAGCACCCGTCGGCCAAGGACATGCCCTACGTGCTGGAGATGGTCAAAGGCGTGAAGGCCATGGGCCTGGAAACCTGCATGACCCTGGGCAAGCTCGACGAGGAGCAGACCAAGGCCCTGGCCCAGGCCGGCCTGGACTACTACAACCACAACCTCGACACCTCGCCAGAGTTCTACGGCAGCATCATCACCACCCGCACCTACAGCGAGCGCCTGCAGACCCTGGCCTATGTGCGTGACGCAGGGATGAAGATCTGCTCTGGCGGCATCCTTGGCATGGGCGAGTCGCTGGACGACCGCGCGGGCCTGCTGATCCAGCTGGCCAACCTGCCCGAGCACCCAGAGTCGGTACCGATCAACATGCTGGTCAAGGTGGCCGGTACGCCGCTGGCCGAGGAAGAAGATGTCGACCCGTTCGACTTCATCCGCATGCTGGCAGTGGCCCGGCTGTTGATGCCCAAGTCGCACGTGCGCCTGTCCGCCGGCCGCGAGCAGATGAACGAGCAGATGCAGGCCCTGGCCTTCATGGCTGGCGCCAACTCGATCTTCTACGGCGAAAAACTGTTGACCACTGCCAACCCGCAGGCCGACAAGGATATGCAGCTGTTCGCACGCCTGGGCATCAAGCCCGAGGCGCGTGAAGAGCACGCCGATGAAGTGCACCAGGCTGCCATCGAGCAGGCGCTGGTCGAGCAGCGCAGCAGCGAGATGTTCTACAACGCCGCGACAGCCTGAGATGGCCTTTGACCTGGCGGCGCGCCTGGCCGAACGGCGCGCCGCAGACCTGTATCGGCAGCGGCCACTGCTGCAGAGCCCACAGGGGCCGGACGTGGTGGTCGACGGCCAGCGTTTGCTGGCTTTCTGCAGCAATGACTACCTGGGCCTGGCCAATCACCCCGATGTGATCGCGGCCTGGCAGGCGGGTGCCGAGCACTGGGGTGTCGGTGGCGGCGCTTCGCATCTGGTAATCGGCCACAGCTCTCCACACCATCGGGTGGAAGAGGCGTTGGCCGAACTCACCGGCCGCCCGCGTGCGCTGCTGTTCTCCACCGGTTACATGGCCAACCTCGGCGCCATCACTGCGCTGGTGGGGCAGGGCGACACCGTGCTGCAAGACCGTCTGAACCACGCCTCGCTACTGGACGGCGGGCTGCTCAGTGGTGCCCGCTTCAACCGTTACTTGCACAACGACCCGACCAGCCTGGCCAGCCGCCTGGACAAGGCCGTCGGCAATACCCTGGTGGTGACCGACGGTGTGTTCAGCATGGACGGCGACCTCGCCGACCTGCCGGCGCTGGCCGATGTCGCCCGTGCCCGCGGTGCCTGGCTGATGGTCGACGACGCCCATGGTCTGGGCACGCTGGGCGCCCAGGGCGGCGGTATTGTCGAGCACTTCGGCCTGGGCGTGGATGACGTGCCGGTGCTGATCGGCACGCTGGGCAAGGCCTGCGGTACTTCCGGGGCCTTTGTTGCCGGCAGCGAAGAGCTGATCGAGACGCTGGTGCAGTTTGCCCGCCCGTACATCTACACCACCAGCCAGCCACCTGCATTGGCCTGCGCCACGCTCAAGAGCCTGGAGCTGCTGCGCCGCGAAACCTGGCGTCGCGAGCACCTGGCGGCGTTGATCCGGCAGTTCCGCGAAGGCGCGCAGCAGATCGGTTTGCAATTGATGGACAGCCCGACGCCGATCCAGCCAATCGTCATTGGTGACAGCGCGCAGGCCCTGCGCCTGTCGCGCATGCTGCGCGAGCGGGGGTTGCTGGTCACTGCCATCCGCCCACCCACGGTGCCGGCTGGCAGTGCCCGCCTGCGGGTCACCCTGAGCGCCGCACACAGCGAGGCGCAGGTACAGCTATTGTTGAATGCATTGGCCGAGTGTTATCCACAGTTGGAGAACGCCGATGCGTAATCGTCTTGTACTGCTGCCCGGCTGGGGCCTGGGCACTGCTTCACTGGAACCGCTGGCCGCCAGCCTGCGTGCCCAGGATGCCCGCTTGCAGGTTGAACTCATGCCCCTGCCGGAGTTGCCTCACAGCGACGTTGACAGCTGGATCGAGCACCTCGACCGCAAGCTGCCCAGTGATGTCTGGCTAGGCGGCTGGTCATTGGGCGGCATGCTTGCCAGCGCGCTGGCGCACAAGCGGGGCGATCACTGCTGTGGCCTGCTGACGCTGGCCAGCAACCCCAGTTTCGTCGCCCGTGCCGATTGGCCGCATGGCATGGCCGAAGACACTTTTGGCACCTTCCTCGACGGCTGCCGCAGCCATACCCAAGTAACCCTCAAGCGCTTCCGCACCCTGTGCAGCGACGGCGCCCAGCAACCGCGAACACTGCTGCGCCAGCTGGGTGTCGGCGTGCCGGATACCGACCCGCTGTACCTGGCGACCGGCCTTGAAGTGCTGGCCAAGCTGGACACCCGCCAAGCCCTGCAGGCCTATGGCGGCCCGCAGCTGCACCTGTTCGCTGGCAGCGATGCGCTGGTGCCGGCAGAGGCGGCAAAGGCATTGAGCGAACTGCTACCGGATGTGGAAGTGGGCCTGGTCGAAGACAGTTCCCACGCGTTCCTGCTGGAGTACCCGCAGGAGCTGGCGGCGGGCATCAAGAGTTTTCTGCATGAGAGTGGCGATGACTGACCTATCCCGTCCGACCCTGCCCGGCGCATTGCCCGACAAACGCCAGGTAGCGGCTTCGTTTTCCCGCGCTGCGGGAAGCTACGACAGCGTGGCTGCGCTGCAGCGTGCCGTCGGTTTGGGGCTGTTACAGCAGTTGCCCGCGGGCCTGCAGCCATCGCGCTGGCTGGACCTGGGCAGTGGCACCGGCCACTTCAGCCGTATCCTGGCCGAACGTTTCACCCAGGCCAGCGGCGTAGCGGTCGATATTGCCGAAGGCATGCTGCGCCATGCCCGCAATGAGCAAGGTGGGGCGCACTATCACGTAGCCGGCGACGCCGAGCGCTTGCCGCTGCGCGATGCCAGCGTTGACCTGGTGTTCACCAGCCTGGCTGTGCAATGGTGCGACCAGTTCGCCAGTGTGCTGGCAGAAGCCCAGCGCGTGCTGCGCCCGGGTGGCGTGTTGGCTTTCAGTAGCCTGTGCGTGGGCACCCTCGATGAACTGCGCGCCAGTTGGCAGGCCGTGGATGGCCTGGTGCATGTGAACCGCTTCCGCCGTTTCGAGGACTACCAGCGCCTGTGTGCCGGCAGTGGCTTCGAACACCTTGAGCTGCAGCGCTGCCCACACGTGCTGCATTACCCCGATGTGCGCAGCCTGACCCACGAACTGAAGGCGCTGGGTGCGCACAATCTGAACCCTGGGCGGCCTTCCGGCCTTACCGGGCGGGCACGCATGCAGGGCCTGTTGCAGGCTTATGAAGCATTTCGCCAGCCTGCGGGGCTGCCAGCCACCTATCAGGTGGTCTATGGTGTGTTGCGCAAGCCACAGGCGTAAGGGGAGCGAGATGAGCCAGGCCTATTTCATTGCCGGTACCGATACCGATGTCGGCAAGACCACCATTGCCGCCGGGCTGCTGCATGCGGCGCGCTCGCAGGGCATGAGCACCCTGGGCGCCAAGCCGGTGGCCTCTGGCTGTACGATGACGCCCAAAGGCTTACGCAACAGCGATGCGCAGGCCCTGATCGATGAAAGCACGATCAAGTTGCCTTATGAGCAGGTCAACCCGTTTGCCTTCGAGCCTGCCATCGCTCCGCATGTGGCGGCGCGCGAGGCGGGGGTGACGCTGGCAGTGCCGGAGCTGCTGGCGGCGATGCGCAACGTGCTGCAACAAAATGCCGACTTCACATTGATTGAAGGGGCGGGTGGCTGGCGTGTGCCATTGTCTGGTCTGGAGAACCTGTCCGACCTTGCCGTAGCGCTGAAGCTGCCAGTAATTCTGGTCGTGGGGGTGCGGCTGGGCTGCATCAGCCATGCCTTGCTCAGTGCCGAGGCGATCGAGCGCGATGGGCTGCAGTTGGCGGGTTGGGTGGCCAACATCATCGAACCGCGTACTTCAAGGCTGGAAGAGAACCTGGCCAGCCTGGCCGAACGGTTGCCTGCACCCTGCCTGGGGCGGGTACCCAAGCTCAAGCAGGCCAGTGCCGACATGGTGGCTGAACATCTGCACCTGGATCTGCTGGATTAGCTGTTTTCAGGCCCGGCTTCATCGCAGGGATACCCAAGGCCTATCAACTGGCACCGGGCCATTAGCGATTTAAACGGGCCTTTTCGCTGATCGCCTGCTTTAATTGGCGTGTTCCTATCCAGCGTCAATGGAGTCCTGACATGGAAATCACCGGTAGCTCCGCCTACTACGCAGGCTTGAGCGCAATCCAGTCCGGCCAGAACCGTCTCGATCAGGCCGCCGGCCAGATCGCCAATATCAGTGCTGAACGCACTGCCACCAGCCAATCCAGCGATTTTCAGGCCGAACGCCTGCGCGCGGTGGACCGCAGCCAGCAGATGGACCTTGCTACCAGTGTCGTGCAACAGGCAGTGGGCAAGACCGAAGTCGAGCTTGGCGCAAAAGTGGTCAAGGCATCCGACGAAATGCTCGGCCGGATTATCGATACCTACGCCTGACACGGCGCGCCAATCAAGTTCCCTACCCGCTCAGCCCCTGTGGGAGCCTGTGCGAGAGGGCGTGCCCGCGAATCGGCAGGCATGCAACTCTTTTGCCTGGCCTGTCTGTTTAGCGGCATGTCGGCTCCCAAGAAGGGGGCTTTTGCCTGCGGTTGGCGCATACGCCATTTTCCGCGGCGTAAATGGCACCATAGTCCCTCCTTGACATAAGCGGGAGCTAAACGTAAGTTTCAAACAACTGTTTGACAGACGTCGCGCCGAGCGCGAGTCACCCCACAGAACTCACCTAGAGGTTCATCGCAATGCCTGATTACAAAGCCCCCTTGCGTGATATCCGCTTCGTTCGCGACGAGCTGCTCGGCTACGAGGCGCACTATCAGAGCCTGCCGGGTTGCCAGGACGCAACGCCCGACATGGTCGATGCGATCCTTGAAGAAGGCGCGAAGTTCTGTGAGCAGGTGTTGTCGCCGCTGAACCGCGTGGGTGACCAGGAAGGCTGCACCTGGAGTGAGTCGGGTGTGAAAACCCCGACCGGCTTCAAAGAGGCGTACCAGCAGTTCGTAGAAGGCGGCTGGCCGAGCCTGGCGCACGACGTCGAGCACGGCGGCCAAGGCCTGCCGGAGTCGCTGGGCCTGGCCCTGAGCGAAATGGTTGGCGGTTCGAACTGGTCGTGGGGCATGTACCCAGGCCTGTCGCATGGCGCGATGAACACTATTTCTGCGCACGGCACCGCCGAGCAGCAGCACACCTACCTGACCAAGCTGGTGTCTGGCGAGTGGACCGGCACCATGTGTCTGACCGAGCCGCACTGCGGTACTGACCTGGGCATGTTGCGCACCAAGGCCGAGCCACAGGCCGACGGCAGCTACAAGGTGTCGGGCACCAAGATATTCATTTCGGCCGGTGAGCATGACATGGCCGAGAACATCGTCCATATCGTCCTGGCCCGCCTGCCGGACGCACCGGCCGGTACCAAGGGTATCTCGCTGTTCATCGTGCCGAAGTTCCTGCCCAACGCCGAAGGCGGTGTGGGCGAGCGCAACGGCGTGAGCTGCGGCTCTATCGAGCACAAGATGGGTATCCACGGCAACGCTACCTGCGTCATGAACTTCGATGCAGCCACCGGCTACCTGATTGGCCCAGCCAACAAAGGCCTGAACTGCATGTTCACCTTCATGAACACCGCACGTCTGGGTACCGCGCTGCAAGGCTTGGCCCACGCCGAAGTGGCGTTCCAGGGCGGCCTGAAGTACGCCCGTGAGCGCCTGCAGATGCGTTCCCTGACTGGCCCGAAAGCGCCGGACAAGGCTGCCGACCCGATCATCGTCCACCCAGACGTGCGTCGCATGCTGCTGACCATGAAAGCCTTCGCCGAGGGCAACCGCGCGATGGTGTACTTCACCGCCAAGCAGGTGGACATCGTCAAGTACAGCCAGGACGAAGAAGAGCGCAAGAAGGCTGACGCCCTGCTGGCGTTCCTGACCCCGATTGCCAAGGCGTTCATGACCGAAGTCGGTTTCGAGGCCGCCAACCACGGCGTGCAGATCTATGGCGGCCACGGCTTCATCGCCGAGTGGGGTATGGAGCAGAACGTACGCGACAGCCGTATCTCGATGCTGTACGAAGGCACCACCGGTATCCAGGCCCTCGACCTGCTCGGCCGCAAGGTGCTGATGACCCAAGGCGAAGCCTTGAAGGGCTTCACCAAGATCGTGCACAAGTTCTGCCAGGCCCAGGAAGGCGTTGAGGCGGTGAAGGAATTCGTCGAGCCACTGGCCGCGATCAACAAGGAATGGGGTGAGCTGACCATGAAAGTGGGCATGGCCGCCATGAAGGATCGTGAAGAGGTGGGTGCGGCCTCGGTTGATTACCTGATGTATTCCGGCTACGCCTGCCTTGCCTACTTCTGGGCCGACATCGCCCGCCTGGCCGCCGAAAAACTGGCAGCCGGTACCAGCGAAGAGGCGTTCTACACGGCCAAGCTGCAGACGGCGCGCTTCTACTTCCAGCGCATCCTGCCGCGGACCCGTACCCATGTGGCGACCATGCTGTCGGGTGCCAACAACCTGATGGCAATGGACGAAGAAAACTTCGGCCTGTCCTACTGACCCTGGCGCGGTAGCCAGAACCCGCCTGCCCTCACCGGCAGGCGGGTTTTTTATTTTTTCAGGTACAGCACGACCCTTTGCTGGAGGCCGGAGCTTCGTTCATTCGTTCGCAAACTCAACTGTTCATGTGCACTGCCGATGAAGTAAGGGCACAATGCCATCATTGATCTGCCGGGTTGGAGATTACCCTTGTTTCGTCTTAACGCTGTACGCGCAAGCCACTTCCTGCCATCACTGCTCCTGTTGGTGGCAGGGCTCGCCGCAGCCTATGTGAGAGACCTCAGTGTTTTCTTCACATCGCTGTTCAACGTCCTGCCCACCTTGGTGCTGCTACTGGGTGGCGCCTATTGCGCGGTGTACCGCCGTCAGCGTGAGCTGTTCCTGATGCTCACGGTGTACATTGCCTACTTTCTGCTCGATACGCAGACGGACTTCTACCGTGACCATGGCCGCGTGCGCGAGGACGCCGCGGTGATCTTCCACCTGGTGTGCCTGCTGCTGCCGGCGCTGTTCGGGCTGTACGGAGCCTGGCAGGAACGTACCCACCTGCTGCAGGATCTGATCGCCCGTGGCGCCGTGCTGTTCGCTGTCGGCAGCGTGGCAGTGGCCCTGGAGCAAAGCTACCCCGAGGCGTTGCTCAGCTGGCTGGCGGAGATCCGCTGGCCGGCGTTGCATGGCCAGTGGATGAGCCTGATCCAGTTGGTCTACCCGCTGTTCTTCGGTGTGTTCATCCTGCTGGTGGTGCAATACCTGCGCGCCCCACGGCCGCTGCACGCGGCGCAGGTGATTGGCCTGCTGGGCATCTTCTGGATGCTGCCGCAAACCTTCATCCTGCCGTTCACCCTGAACATCATGTGCAGCCAGGTGATGCTGATGATTGCAGCTGCGGTCGCTCACGAGGCTTACCAGATGGCCTTCCGCGATGAACTGACCGGGCTGCCGGGGCGGCGTGCGCTGAACGAGCGCATGCAACGTCTGGGGCGCAATTATGTGATCGCAATGACCGACGTCGACCACTTCAAGAAATTCAACGACACCCACGGCCACGACGTCGGCGACCAGGTGCTGCGTTTGGTCGCCAGCCGCTTGTCCAAGGTCACCGGCGGTGGCCGCGCCTACCGTTATGGTGGCGAGGAATTCGCCTTGGTGTTTGCCGGTAAGACCGCCGAGGAATGCGTGCCGCACGTGGAAGCCGTGCGCGAAGTGATCGCCAACTACGTGATGCACCTGCGCGACCAGCATAGCCGCCCGCAGGATGATAGCGCCGGGCGCCAACGCCGCGCGGGCAGCAGCGGTGGCACGGTGTCGGTCACCATCAGCATTGGCGTGGCCGAGCGCCAGGCCGATCATCGCAACCCCGATGCGGTATTGAAGTGCGCTGACCAGGCGCTGTACAGCGCCAAAGGCGCAGGGCGCAATTGCGTCATGGTGCACGGGCAGCAATCGCAACGCGGAGCCGTGCGCACTGCATGACCAAAATAGACTTTACAGTCTACTGATGACCCTATGTCTCGTAAAAGTTGTTCGGTTACACTGGCAGTAACCCCAGTGTCGCGGTTCCCCGAGACCGCCCCGACCCGACTATCGAGAGGTTGTCATGGCTGACTATAAAGCGCCCCTGCGCGACATGCGCTTCGTACTCAATGAAGTGTTCAACGTGGCCGAGCAGTGGGCGCAGTTGCCCGGGCTGGCCGAAGTTGTCGATGCCGATACGGCCATGGCCGTGCTGGAGGAAGCCGGCAAGGTCACCGCCAGGTCCATCGCACCGCTCAGCCGCGCTGCCGATGAAGAAGGCTGCCACTGGGACCAAGGCGCGGTACGCACCCCGGCCGGCTTCATCGAGGCCTACAACACCTACGCCGAAGGCGGCTGGGTAGGTGTGGGCGGCGACCCGGTGTTCGGCGGCATGGGCATGCCCAAGGCCATCTCGGCCCAGGTCGAGGAAATGGTCAATGCGTCCAGCCTGTCCTTCGGGTTGTACCCGATGCTGACCGCCGGTGCATGCCTGTCGATCAACGCCCATGCCAGTGAAGCGTTGAAGGAAAAATACCTGCCGAAGATGTATGCCGGCGTTTGGGCTGGCTCCATGTGCCTGACCGAGCCGCATGCCGGCACCGACCTGGGCATCATTCGCACCAAGGCCGAACCGCAGGCTGACGGCAGCTACAAGGTCAGCGGCACCAAGATCTTCATCACCGGTGGCGAGCACGACCTGACCGAAAACATCATCCACCTGGTGCTGGCCAAGCTGCCGGATGCACCGGCGGGGCCGAAAGGCATTTCGCTGTTCCTGGTGCCGAAGTTCCTGGTGAACGAAGACGGTAGCCTGGGCGCGCGCAACCCGGCTACCTGCGGCTCGATCGAGCACAAGATGGGTATCCAGGCCTCGGCTACCTGCGTGATGAACTTCGACGAGGCAGTCGGCTACATCGTCGGTGAGCCGAACAAGGGCTTGGCGGCCATGTTCACCATGATGAACTACGAGCGCCTGGGCGTTGGCATCCAGGGCCTGGCCTCGGCTGAGCGTTCCTACCAGAACGCCGTGGAATACGCCCGCGACCGCCTGCAGAGCCGCGCCCCGACCGGCCCGCAGGCCAAGGACAAGGCCGCCGACCCGATCATCGTCCACCCGGACGTGCGGCGCATGCTGCTGACCATGAAGGCGCTTATCGAGGGTGGCCGCGCCTTCTCCACCTATGTGGCCATGCAGCTGGACAGTGCCAAGTTCAGTGAAGACGCCAGTGTGCGCAAACGCAGCGAAGAGCTGGTGGCACTCCTGACCCCAGTGGCCAAGGCCTTCCTCACTGACCTGGGCCTGGAGTGCACCGTGCATGGCCAGCAGGTATTCGGCGGGCATGGCTATATTCGCGAGTGGGGCCAGGAGCAGTTGGTACGTGATGTGCGCATCACCCAGATCTACGAAGGCACCAATGGTATTCAGGCCCTCGACTTGATGGGGCGCAAGGTGGTGGCCAGCGGCGGAGCCTACTACAAGCTGTTCTCTGACGAGATTCGCCAGTTCGTTGCCAGCGCGGGCAGCGAGCTACATGAGTTTGCCAAGCCCTTGGCGGCTTCGCTCGACCAGCTCGATGGGCTGACCGAGTGGGTGCTGCAGCAAGCCAAAGGGAACCCGAATGAAATTGGCGCGGCGTCGGTCGAGTACCTGCATGCCTTCGGCTATGTTGCCTACGGCTACATGTGGGCACTGATGGCGCGGGCTGCGCAGGCGGGTGAGGGGGATGCGGCGTTCTATTCGGGCAAGCTGGGTACGGCGCGGTTCTACTTTGCACGTTTGCTGCCACGGGTGGATTCGCTGGTGGCATCGGTGAAGGCGGGGAGCGAGTCGCTTTACCTGCTGGATGCCGAGCAGTTCTGACAGATTCTGGGGCTGCGCAGCAGCCCCAATTCCCGGTATATCTGGGAATAAATCACTTTGTAAGCTTTTTCCTACACGACGTGGTGACTTTTCACCACTGTTCCCAGATTGGATCCACGGTTAATCTTTAACACATGGACGTTGCGCAGGAAGCGCAAAGGACAGATCAAGGACGACGACGAAGGACCACCTGCCAGGATGGCGGGGCGATACGGATGTCACAGGGAAACAGTCTGGGAAACCCCGCTTCGGCGGGGTTTTCTTTGTGCGCGTTTTTCAGGCCAGCACATCCAGCGGCGATGTTCCCAACAGCCGGACATCCGCCTCTTCCTCGAGCAGCGTGCGCAGCAGCTCCACCGAGGCCTGCTGGCGCTGGGCATCACGGAACACCAGGCCGACCTTCAGCGGCACCCGCGGCTCGCTCAACGGTTTCCACAGCAAACCCTGATCATCCTCGGCAGCGTCCTTGGCCCGCCCCGGCAGAATCGTTGCCAGCGCCGTGTGCGCCAGGCTGTCGAGAATCCCCGCCATGTTGTTCATCTCTGCCTGCACCTGCGGCCGTCGCCCTTGGCTGGCCAGCTGCGCCTGCCAGATCTGGCGGATCTGGAACTCCTCACCCAGCATCAGCATGGGCAATTCGGCGGCCTGGCGGATGGACACCTTCTTGAAGTCCTTCAGTGGGTGAGTGTCCGGGATCACCAGTTGCAGCTCATCCTCATACAACAGCAGGCCATGCAAGCCAGGCTGGCGCGGCGGCAGGTAGCTGATGCCGATGTCCAGGCTGCCATTGAGCAAGCGCCTCTCGATCTCCAGCCCCGACAGTTCATAGATCTGCACGACAAGGTGCGGCTGTGCCTTGCGCAGCCGTTCCAGCAGCTGCGGTACCAGGCTTGGCCGCACGGTCTGCAGTACACCGATGGCCAAGGTGCGCAGCGATTGGCCCTTGAAGTTGCGCATGGCCTCATGGGCGCGTTGCAGGCCGTCGAGTAGCGGCAGGGCATGGTTGTACAAGGTATGGGCCGCCAGGGTCGGCAGCAGGCGCTTGTTGCTGCGCTCGAACAGGCTCAGGTCAAGGCTATGTTCCAGCTGACGAATCTGCTGTGAAAGCGCCGGCTGGGACAGCGACAGGCGCTCGGCGGCGCGGCCGACATGGCCTTCTTCGTACACCGCGACGAAATAACGCAGTTGGCGGAAATCCATAAGTAACACTTATCGAAAATGCTGGAAAAACGAAATGGTCGAAAACCCTTGTGAGGCCTAGTCTATCGCCGTATTCCAACGGGTTACAGCGATCAATCGGTCGATTGTTACCCCGGATGAAAAACACTTTTGATAGGCAAGGCAAAATATCGAGTGGTGGCACCAAGACCGCCCCGTGCCCACCCCTTACCGTGCATGGCTGGAGCCCTGATGAACCTGTTCAACCTGCGCCGCTCGGCCGCTGTTGCGGCCGCCGAGCCCAAGCGCGCGGCGGTGATCGTGCCGCCAGCCGACGAGATATCGCGGGAGCGCCTGATGCCCAGCGCGGAACGCGCAGCGCAGGTTTTCGTGCGTGGCCAAGGCTCATGGTTGTGGGACAGCGACGGCCATGCCTATCTGGATTTCACCCAAGGTGGCGCGGTGAATAGCCTGGGCCACAGCCCCAGCGCGTTGGTGAAGGCGCTGGGCAATCAGGCCCAGGCATTGATCAACCCGGGTTCTGGCTTTCACAGCCGTGGCCTGCTATGGCTGGTCAACCGCCTGTGCCAGAGCACCGGCAGCGACCAGGCCTACTTGCTCAACAGCGGTGCCGAAGCCTGCGAGGGCGCGATCAAGCTGGCGCGCAAGTGGGGCCAGCTGCACCGCAACGGCGCCTATCACATCATCACCGCCACCCAGGCCTGCCATGGCCGCAGCCTGGGCGCACTGTCGGCATCCGACCCTCTGCCGTGCAACCGCTGCGAGCCCGGCCTGCCGGGTTTCAGCAAAGTGCCGTTCAATGACCTGGCGGCCCTGCACGCCGAGGTGGACTCGCGCACCGTGGCGATCATGCTGGAACCTGTCCAGGGCGAGGCAGGGGTAATTCCGGCCACACAGGAATACCTCAAGGGTGTGGAAACGCTGTGCCGCGAACTGGGTATCCTGCTGATCCTCGATGAGGTGCAGACTGGCATTGGCCGCTGTGGCGCGCTGCTGGCCGAAGAAATCTACGGGGTGCGCGCCGACATCATCACCTTGGGCAAGGGCCTGGGCGGTGGCGTACCGCTGGCGGCGTTGCTGGCCCGAGGTACTGCGTGCTGCGCTGCGCCGGGCGAGCTGGAAGGCAGCCACCACGGCAACGCGCTGATGTGCGCCGCCGGCCTGGCCGTGCTGGATACCGTGCTGGAGCCTGGTTTCTTCGCCCAGGTGCAAGACCATGGCCGCCATTTGCGCGAAGGGCTGAGCCGCCTGGCCGGGCGCTATGGCCAGGGTGAAGTGCGCGGGCAAGGGCTGCTGTGGGCGCTGCAGCTGAAAGAAAACCTGGCCCGCGAGCTGGTGGCGGCGGCCTTGCACGAAGGCTTGCTGCTGAATGCTCCACAAACGGATGTGGTGCGCTTTTCACCGGCCCTGACCGTGAGCAAAGGCAACATCGATGAAATGCTGCTGCGCCTGGCACGTGCCTTCACCCGCCTGCATGCCCAGCAGCAGGCCCGCCACGTAGTGCCGGCATAGCGGCCTGGCAAAGAATTCAACGAACCGTCTGGCGTTCCTGCGCATCGCCCCTGGCCTGTTTCATTCGGCCCGGGGCGTTTTTTTTGCCTGTGGAACCTCTGTGGCGGGCGGCTAGTCTTTGATGTAACCCTTCAGGAGAGACTCGCATGGACTTTATTCGCATCATCATCGCCATTCTTCTGCCACCGCTGGGCGTGTTTCTGCAGGTGGGGTTTGGCGGGGCGTTCTGGCTGAATATTCTGCTGACCTTACTGGGTTACATTCCGGGCATCGTGCATGCGGTGTATATCATCGCCAAGCGCTGATACCGGCAAAGATTGGCCCCTGCAGGAGCAGCACAAGGTTGCTTCGGCAGGGGCCTGGGCTACTGCACCAACACGCGACAGTAGAATTTCCACTCCTCTTCCAAGGCATGCGCCAGGTTCTGCGCGTTGCGGAACCCATGCCGCTCCCCCGCATAGAAGTGGCCTTCAGCGTCGATCCCGTTGGCCTGCAACGCTGCCAACATCGAACGTGTCTGCTCCGGCACCACTACCGCATCCAGCTCACCCTGGAAGAAAATCACCGGCACCTTGATCTGCTCCGCATGCATCAGCGGCGTGCGCTGGTGATAGCGTTCAGCGTCCTGCTGCGGGTCGCCGATCAGCCAATTCAGGTAATCGCCCTCGAACTTGTGGGTGGCACGGCCCAGGGCTACCGGGTCGCTGACCCCGTACAGGCTGGCGCCCGCGCGAAACTTGTCATGGAACGCCAAGGCGCACAGGGTGGTGTAGCCCCCGGCGCTGCCGCCGCGGATGAACGCCTTGTGCTTGTCGATCAAGCCTTGAGCTGCCAGGTACTCGACCACCGCGCAGGCATCCGCCACATCGCTCTCGCCCCAGCGCAGGTGCAATGCCTGGCGGTATTCCCGGCCATAGCCGGTGCTGCCCCGGTAGTTCAGGTCGGCCACCGCAAAGCCGCGCTGAGTCCAATACTGGATGCGTGGGTCGAGCACGGGATAGCACGCCGAGGTTGGCCCGCCGTGGATGAACACGACCAGTGGTGCTGCACCTTTCGACTGCGCCGGCGGGTAGAAGAAACCATGGGCCAGTTCGCCTTCACCGCCATAGTGGATCGACTGCGGCAGACTGATTTGCCCTGCCGGCAGTATTTCGGCACCACCGGCCAGCACGCGCACTTCGTGGTTGCTGCGGTCAATGGCAATGACTGCCGGCGGGCTGATGGGCGAGGCGGCAATGGCATAGAGGTTCTCGGCGTCCATGGCCAGGCTGCGAAAGCGTGTATAGGCACTGGCGAAGCGCTCCATTCGGCCGTCTTCACCGCGCAGACCCAATTGCCCGAAGCCTTCTTCGAACCAGCTGGCCAAGTAGCGTTGCGGGCCTAGTGCCAACCAGGTACAGGTGCCCAGTTGCCAAGGCGCAGCAGCATGGTCTGCCGGTGCGGCAGGCAACGCCTGCCATTGGCCATCGACCTCACCCCAAGGTTGCCAGAAGCCATTGCGATCGGACAGGCAGTAGAGCCGCCCTTCGCCATCGAAGCGTGGCTGTTGCAGCGATTCCTCTGCGGCGGCTACACAGTGCGCCGGCCCCCAGTGGCCGCTGGTATCCCTCTCGCGATACATCAGCCGGGTGACGGTCCAGGGCTGTGCCGGGCGATCCCATTCGACCCATGCCAGGCGCTGGCCATCGGCACTGACAGTAGGCGAGGCGTAAAAGTCGGCGCCCTCTGCAAGCACCTCGCGGCTGCTGTTAGCCAATGCGACCAGGCGATGCTCTACCTGCTCGGCATGGCGCTCTTCAACGGCCAATACTTGGCCGTCGTGCCACTGCACATCGCCGTAGCGGCAGCTGACATCCTGAGTCAGCGCACGCGGTAGCGAATCGTCCAGCGGCTGGGTGTAGACCTGCTGGTCCTTTTCGTTGACGAACACCAGCCCTTCGCCACCCAGGCAGAAGCTGCCGCCGCCATACTCATAGACCCGGCTACGTACGCTGAAACCGTCCGGGGTGAGGCAACGGGCCTGGTAGTGCAGCCAGTGCCAGACACGGCAAGCACCATCGGCGGGTCGGAACTCGTTCCAGAACAGCCCGTCGGCGCTGACTTTGAGCTCGGCGAAGTCGGTGCCGGCAGCAACCGCCTGTGCCGCGCTGAATTCAGCCACGGGCGATGACGCGGGAGTTTCGATCATTGCGGAAAGTCATCTGTTCAATGGCGAGCTCGGCGGTTTCCGCCTCCTCGCGAGCCTTGAGGATGATGCCGTGCTCGGCCGACTTGGCGCACACCGGGTCGGCATTGCTGGCATCACCGGTCAGCATGAAGGCCTGGCAGCGACAGCCGCCGAAGTCCTTTTCCTTCTCGTCGCAGGAGCGGCACGGTTCGCGCATCCACTCGTATCCCCGGAAGCGGTTGAAGCCGAACGACTCATACCAGATATGGTGCAGGTCGTGGTCGCGTACGTTGGGGAACTGCACTGGCAGCTGGCGGGCGCCGTGGCAGGGCAGCGCGGTGCCGTCCGGGGTAATGGTGAGGAACAGATTGCCCCAGCCGTTCATGCAGGCCTTGGGGCGTTCTTCATAGTAGTCCGGGGTGACGAATATCAGCTTGCACGGGTTGCCATCGGCCTTCAGCTTGTCGCGGTATTCGTTGGTGATGCGCTCGGCCCGTTCCAGCTGCGCTCGGGTTGGCAGCAGGCCCAGGCGGTTGAGGTGCGCCCAGCCGTAGAACTGGCAGGTAGCCAGCTCGACGAAGTCGGCCTCAAGGGCGATACACAGCTCGATGATGCGGTCGATCTTGTCGATGTTGTGCCGGTGGGTGACGAAGTTGAGCACCATCGGGTAGCCGTGGGCTTTCACTGCACGGGCCATTTCAAGCTTCTGCGCAAAGGCCTTCTTCGAGCCGGCCAGCAGGTTGTTGACCTGCTCATCGCTGGCCTGGAAGCTGATCTGGATATGGTCCAGGCCGGCCTTCTTGAAGTCGGCGATTCGCGCTTCGGTCAGGCCGATGCCCGAAGTGATCAGGTTGGTGTAGTAACCCAGCCGTCGGGCCTCGCCGATCAGCTCGGCGAGGTCCTGGCGTACCAGTGGTTCACCGCCGGAAAAGCCGATTTGCGCGGCGCCCATTTGCCGAGCCTCGGCCATTACCTTGAACCACTGTTCGGTGCTCAGCTCCTGGCCCTGGGCGGCGAAGTCCAGCGGGTTAGAGCAGTAAGGGCACTGCAGCGGGCAGCGGTAGGTCAGCTCGGCGAGCAGCCACAGCGGCAAGCCGACTTCGGGCGTAGGCGGCACTTCAGGCGAGGACGATCCAGTGTTCGGCACGGGCCACCTCCATGAACTGCTCGATGTCTTCGGCTACTTCGGGCACATCGGGGAATTGCTGCTCGAGTTGGCTGATGATTGCGGCCACGTCGCGCTGGCCGTCGATCAGGCCACCGATCAGGCTGGCGCTGTCGTTCAGCTTGATCATGCCTTCGGGGTAGAGCAACACATGGCCCTTTTGCGCTGGCTCGTACTGGAAGCGGTAGCCTGGCCGCCAGCTCGGCACCTGATTGCGATCAAAACTCATAGGGTAATCCCCTTGTGCCACACCCGGTCCTGGGTGACGGAGTGATAAGGCGGGCGGTTCAGCTCGTAGGCCATGCTCATGGCGTCGAGCATGCTCCAGAGGATATCCAGCTTGAACTGCAAGATCTCCAGCATACGCTCCTGGCCCGCGCGGGTGGTGTAGTGCTGCAAGGTAATCGCCAGGCCGTGCTCCACGTCACGCCGGGCCTGGCCCAGGCGGGTGCGGAAGTACTCGTAGCCGGCGGGGTCGATCCACGGGTAGTGCTGCGGCCAGCTGTCCAGGCGTGACTGGTGGATTTGCGGGGCGAACAATTCGGTCAGCGAGCTGCTGGCCGCTTCCTGCCAGCTGGCGCGCCGGGCAAAGTTGACGTAGGCGTCCACGGCAAAGCGCACGCCGGGCAATACCAGTTCTTGCGAGCGCAATTGGTCCGGGTCCAGCCCGACCGCCTGGCCCAGGCGCAGCCAGGCTTCGATGCCGCCATCCTCACCGGGGGCACCATCGTGGTCGAGCAGGCGCTGGATCCACTCACGGCGCACTTCACGGTCCGGGCAGTTGGCCAGGATCGCGGCGTCCTTCATCGGGATGTTGACCTGATAGTAGAAGCGGTTGGCAACCCAGCCCTGGATTTGCTCGCGGGTGGCGCGACCTTGGTACATCGCCACGTGGTAGGGGTGGTGAATGTGGTAGTAGGCGCCCTTGGCGCGCAGGGCCTGCTCGAATTCGGCAGGGGACATTGGCAGTGCGTCGCTCATTCGGCTGGCTCCTGTAAAGCGATTGTCAGGCCTGACACATTTTCACCCTGTGGAAGCGGGCAGGCCGCTTCCATAGAGTCTGTGTCGCTTCACGGACTGTTTTACAACTCGATGCTCATGCCGTCGAAGGCCACTTCCACGCCCCGGCGCAACACTTCGGCGCGTTCGGGCGAGTCTTCATCGAGAATCGGGTTGGTGTTGTTGATGTGGATAAGCACTTTGCGCTGGCGCGGGAAGGCATCGAGCACCTCCAGCATGCCGCCGGGACCGTTCTGCGCCAGGTGGCCCATCTCGCGGCCAGTGCGCGTGCCGACACCACGGCGTTGCATTTCATCGTCCTCCCACAGGGTGCCGTCGACCAGCAGGCAGTCGGCGCCGTGCATCATCGCCAACAGCTTTTCGTCGACCTGGCCCAGGCCCGGGGCGTAGAACAGCTTGCCGCCGGTGCGGGTGTCCTCCACCAGCAAACCGAGGTTGTCGCCCGGGTGGGGGTCGAAGCGATGCGGCGAGTAGGGTGGTGCGGCGCTGCGCAGCGGGAACGGGGTGAAGCGCAGGTTAGGGCATGCGTCGATCACGAAGCTGCCTTGCAGTTCGATGCGGTTCCACTGCAGGCCGCCGTTCCAGTGGCTGAGCATGTTGAACAGCGGGAAGCCGGTGGTGAGGTCCTGGTGGACCATGTCGGTGCACCACACCTGATGCGGGCAGCCTTCACGCAGGCTCAGCAGGCCGGTGGTGTGGTCGATCTGGCTGTCCAGCAGGACGATGGCGTTAATACCGGTGTCGCGCAGGGCCCGGGCCGGCTGCATGGGCGCAAAGGCCTGCAGCTGGGCGCGGATGTCGGGCGAGGCATTGCAGAGCACCCAGTGGACGCCGTCGTCAGACAGGGCGATGGACGACTGGGTGCGCGCCGTCGCACGCAGGGTACCGTCACGGTAGCCCTTGCAGTTGGCGCAGTTACAGTTCCACTGCGGGAACCCGCCACCGGCGGCGGAGCCGAGAACCTGAATGTACATGGCCACTCTCTTTGCTGTGCGAAATCCGTATCTGAAAAACGAAAACGCCCCGGCGGGCCGAGGCGTGGAACCGTAAGCCGGGCTTAGCGGTTAGCGAAGTACATGGTGACTTCGAAGCCGATACGCAGATCAGTGTATGCAGGTTTGGTCCACATGGGATTACTCCTTCCGGATGGGTTTGAGGTTGCTCAGCTACTACTTGGGTACCGCCAGACGCAGGAGGTTCCCGGAGCTGGGATTGCGCTATCTTACAAGAAAAATTTGTACCGAAAGGTTAATTATTCGAAAAGTGCCATTGCAGTTGGCGTAACAATTAATGCCTTGCGACCTGCCAGGAAGTATCTGGCGCGGCAGCGTTGGCCAGGCACAGCCAGCTGGCACCCGCATCGAGCAGGTTGCCTAGCAATTGGTCCAGATCCGACTGCCGCGTGTTCAGGATAGCCGTGCGTAGAGTATCCAACCTGCCGGGTTGTGTAGCCAGGTGTGTCTGCCATGCCCATTCGGCGACGTCTGCGTTGGCCATGGCGGCCTCGTCGAATTGTTCGGCCAACGCCTGGCGAGCTGCCGGGTCAAGGGTTACGCCTTGGCCCAGCAAGGTGCGCAGGTGGTCGAGGACCTGTGCCTGGCTGGTGTGTGGGGATTGCACCCCGAACAGCAGGCCGCCGACGCCTTCGACCTGACGAAAGGCGCTGAAAACCGCATAGCCAAGTTGCAGCTCGACCCGCAGGCGTTGGTAGATCGGCCCTTGTAGCAACTGGGCGAGCAAGCGGCCCGGCGCTTCTTGGGCCGCCGCCAGGGGGCAGAACAGCAGCAAGGCGTGTTCACTGCCTGACACAGCGGCGTGCTGCCAGCGATGGTTGGCCCAGCTGGGCACAGATCCAGGTTGCCCGCCTTGCCCCGGGCAGTGCTGCAAAACGTTCCCCAAGGTATTTAATGCGCCATTGTCGAAGCCTGCGGCCAAGCCCTGCCAGTGCGACTGCTGCCACAGGTGGTCGAGTTGATCTTGTTGCAGCGTGCAGGCAGGTGCTGCGGCGGGCAGGGTGCCCAGTACTGCATCCGGCAGCTGTTTGAGCAAGGCCCGAATCGGGATCAGGGCCGGCGGCTGCGGTGTGCAGGGCTGCCAGCAGCTAGCTGGCGGCTTGACCACCAATGCCAAGGCTTGCTCCACGGCGTGCAACACTGCTGCCGGCTGCCCGGTGCAGCGTAACTGCCAGTATTCCCCGGCAGTCGTGAACTGCAGCTGCACCGAGGCCCTTGCACAGCGTTCTTGCAGAGGGGCCAGAGCCTGTTCAAGTACGCCGTGCAGGTGATGGCGCAGAGGCGAAGGTACGTGCCAGCGCAGATAGAGTGCCGCGTATTGGCGGGCGGCAGGGAGCTGGTCACAGATTTTCAGTGCTGCAGGCACAGGCTGCGTGCTGGCGTGGGGCAAATCAGCCATCAGCAATGGTTCGACCGGGGGCAATTGCCACTGGCCTTGATCACTGCGTGGCAAACCATCAAGCAAGGCACGCAGCGCCTGCAAGCCCTGTGCATCCAGTTTGGCGAACGGCTGGCCGGAGCTGTCCCGGCAGGCGAGTTCAAGCGCACTGGCGGCGTGCTCGCGGCTGCGCAGCAGCAGGCCGAATTCCTGGTTCAACTGCTCAAGATCAGCCTGGCGGATGAACCCGAACCAACCGTGCAGCAGGGTGTAGGCGTCGTCCAGGCAGGCGCCGGTGCTGAGCTTCAGGTCGAGCTGCCACAACAGTTGCCCGGCATGGGCATACAGTTTTTCGGCCTTGAAGCCCTGCACCCAGCCACGTTCGCGAAGTGCACCCAGCCAAGTGCCGGGGCGGCTGTCGTCAAGGCAGGCTATCAGCAGTTCCAGCGCTCGCTCGGCCCCGCTGGGAAGGTGCTCGTGCGAGAAGACCAGCGGGGTAGGCGTCGCTGGCAGTGGCGGCGGCGGTATTTGCGGCACTCGCTCACCTGCGGCAAACAGCTCGGCATGTTGTCGGCCAAGTTGCTCAAGGTCATCCAGCGACTGCGGCCCGCACAGGCTCAAGGTGATCTGGCCGCCTTGGTAGAAGCGCTGGTGAAAGCCCACAAGCGCTTGCTGGAAGGCCGGATCCTGCAGGGCCAGCGTGTATCGATTGCCTGCCTGAAAACCACCCAGCGGATGCCCCGGTGACACTGACTGCAGTAAGGCGAACTGCTGCTGGGCCTGGGGGTTGCGCGACCAGGCGATGAACTCGGCGTGGATCACTTCCCGCTCGCGGCGTTGGCGTTCAATGCCCAGGTCCGGTGCGGCCAACATCTGGCACAGGCGCTCAAGGCCTCCATTCAGGGCATTGGGTGGCACTTCGAAGAAAAAGTCGGTGGCACGTTCGCGGGTGCTGGCGTTGACCTGGCCGCCCAGGGCCTGCACATAGCGCATCAAGCCATCTTCCAGCGGGAAGCGGTTGGTGCCCAGGAAGAACAGGTGTTCAAGGAAGTGCGCCAGGCCGGGCCATTTCTTCAGGGCATCGTGGCTGCCCGCGTGCACCCGCAGTGCGGCGGCCGAACGCTTCAGGCGCGGGGCGTGGCGCAGGGTCAGTTGCAGGCCGTTGGCGAGGGTTAGGTGGCGGGTGGTTTCAGGCATGGGAACTCCGTGCAGGTGTTCATGCTAACCCATTTGTGTGAGCAGGCCCGGCCTCTTCGCGGGCGGGCCCGCTCCCACACGTTCAGTGTGATGTGCAGATCGACACCAATCCTGTGGGAGTGGCCATCCCCGCGGGTGGGCCGTCAGCCTCTACGCTGGTGCAGCGCCTGGCGCAGGTCTGTCAGGTAAGGAAATGCCTCCCGCCCCTGCACCACCCGCTCGTGCTCCAGTTCCGCCAGCAACAGACACTCATCCCGCCCGGCCATCGCCAGCAGGCTGCCATCCGGGCCGATGATGCTGCTCTGCCCGCAATAATGGATCGAGTCTTCCGCGCCGCAATAGTTGGCATACACCAGGTAGCACTGGTTTTCCTGCGCCCGTGCCCTCACGGTGACCTGGCATATGAAGTCGTATGGGGTCATGTTCGCCGTCGGCACCAGGATCAGTTCGGCACCGTCCAGCGCCAGGCGTCGGGCGTTCTCCGGGAACTCGATGTCGTAACAGATCAGCAGCCCGACTTTCCAGCCCTCCAGTTCCACCACCGGGAAGTGATCGGAGCCGGCGCTGAACATCGAGCGGTCCAGCTCCCCGAACAGGTGAGTCTTGCGGTAGTTGCTCAGGCTGCGGCCGTGTGCATCGATCAACTGCACACTGTTGTAGATCGCCCCATCATCGCCACGCTCGGGGTAGCCATAGACGATAGCGATACGGTGCGCCTGGGCAATCTCCACCACGTCCATCGCCGCTGGGCCATCGCTGGCTTCGGCCAACCGCTCGACCTGGGCCAGGCCGATGTTGTAGCCGGTCAGGAACATTTCCGGGCACACCAGCAGCTGCGCGCCGCGCTCGGCTGCCAGCTGCGCCTGGTCGCGCAGCCGTTGCAGGTTGCCGGGCACGTCCAGTGGCTTGGGTTCACCCTGGAACAGAGCAATGAGCATGGCGCCTCCTTGTGTCAGTCTGCCAGGGCGATCGGGCCGATTTCATCGAATACGTCGCCCGGGCCTGGGTTGTCCGGGGGGGTACTGCCACCGAAGTGGTTCATGATACCCCACACCGCATTCAGCGATGTCTGCACTGCGCCTTCCACCCAGGCCGGGGTCCACGACACGTCGTCACCGGCGATGAACATGCCGCGCTGCTCGGCTGGCATGTCCTGCTGCATGAAATGCGCGTACATGCGCTGGTTATAGCGGTAGTGGCCCGGCAGTGCGCCCTTGAAGGCGCCCAGGAAATGTGGGTCGGCCTCCCAGGAAATGGTAATCGGGTCGCCGATGATATGCCCGGCAATGTCGGTCTTCGGGTAGATTTTCTTCAGCGCATCCAGGGCCAGTTGCACGCGCTTTTCCACCGGGTGCGGCAGCATCTTCAACGCATCGCTCATCCACGCGTAGGACAGGCAGATCACCCCCGGTTTGTCGTCCCCATTGTCGAACAGGTAGGTGCCGCGGGTGAGCCGGTCGGTAAGGGTCATGCTCATCAGGTCGCGCCCGGTTTGCGGGTCCTTGTCCTTCCAGAACGGCCGGTCGACCATGACGAAGGTCTTCGACGACTGCATGTAGCGGGTGCGGTCCAGGGCCATCCACATCTTCTGCGAGAACAGCGATTCCTCGCAGTCGATCTGGGTGGTCAGCAGCCAGGTCTGGCAGGTGGCGAGCACGGCGCTGTAGTGGCGGGTATCCCCCCAGTTGTCGGTGACGGCCAGGCGGCCATCAGCGGCGCGTGCGATGCGCTTCACCCCGGTACGTGGCGCGCCACCATGCAGCGCGCTCAGGCTGGTGCCCTCTGGCCAATGTACGCAGCGCTCCGGCACATGGCGCCAGATACCTTGTGGCACTTGCTCCACCCCGCCGACCACCAGGTGCTGGTGATCGTCGCAGTTGGTCATCACCACGCGGAAAATTTCCAGCATCGAGTTGGGGAAGTCCGAGTCCCAGCCGCCGGTGCCGAAGCCGACCTGTCCGAACACTTCGCGGTGCTGGAAGCTCAGCTTGGCGAACGAACGCGAGGTGGCGACGAAGTCATAGAAAGTGCGGTCGTCCCACAGCGGTACCAGCTTGTTCCACAGCGCTTTCAGGCGTGGTACGTCACGGTCGCGGATGGCTTGCTGGATATCGGCGAACTGGGCACCGCTTTCCAGCGCGTCGGCCCAGGCATCAGCGACTTCGTGGAACAGTTGCGGAAGGTCTGTGGCTTTTTCGGCGTAGTAGGTCTGGCCTTCCAGGTCGATCACGGTGCTGCCCGACGCCGGGGTCAGCGGGTTGGGGAAAGGCTTGGTCTCCAGGCCCAGCTTGTCTACGTAGTGATAGAAGGCGGTGGACGACACCGGGAAACGCATGCCACCGAGTTCGGCGATGATCCCGTCGGTGCCGTTGAAGGCTTGCGAGCGCAGCCGGCCGCCCAGCTTGGAGGCCTCGTACACCACCGGCTTCAAGCCCATTTTCATCAGCTCGTAGGCCGCCACCAGGCCAGCGATACCGGCACCCACGATGGCCACTTCCTCACCATGGCGCTCAGCCGGAATGCTGCCCAGGCCTGCCGGATGCTCCAGCCAGTCGTCGAAGGCGAAGGGGAAGTCCGGGCCGAAGATGGTGATCGGCTTCTTGCCGTCGGCGGGGTGGCGGTTTTTCTTGTTCATTAAGTGACCTTGCCAGAGAGGCTGGGCGGGTAGCGGAGCCTGAGTATAGGAGATGCCTGGGGGTCATTTTAGGGAGTGGGCTGTTCGTTATTAAGGTGCAGAGTGTTGTCTTAATGTCGTTTGTTTCGTCGAATTGATGATAGTGATGTTGTTTATGACGAAGTGATTGTCTTTAGCTTTGGGGTGGGTGTGAAATCGAGCGCCGCCCGCGCGGCGCATCGCGAGCTGCGCTCGCTCCTACGTTTTTTTCGGGCCAGTTACGCCTGTGACAGGCGCGCGCGACCGCCTTGTTTGTACGACGCGATACCGTGCCATGCGCCAAGGCGTTCGCGCGCAAATCCCACAGGCATAATTGGCCCGAAAAAAACGTAGGAGCGAGCGCAGCTCGCGATGCGCCGCGCGGGCGGCGCTCGCTCTCTCAGGCGCTGCAAATGTCTGGCCCTTACCAACCTGTCAAACTGCAACCCGCCACACAAAGTCCTTCGGCAATTCTGGAGGGACTGCGCGACGGGCAGGAGGCCTGATAGATCAGAGCGGTTGCCCGCGATCCACCTTGCTGCTGAGAATGATCGACGTGGTGGTCTTTTCCACGCCGTCGACGCTGCCGATCTGGTCGAGCAATTGGTCCAGTTGTTCAGGCGAGTCTGTACGCAACCAGGCCACATAGTCGAACTCGCCGCTTACCGCACACAGCTGTTGCACTTGCCCCATGGCACTCAGGCGCCGCACCACCTCCTTCCCGGAGCGCGGCTGCACCTTGATCCCGACATACGCCTGCAGCCCGCCGCCTGTGACGCTTTGGCCCAGGCGTACCCCATAGCCGGAAATAACCTTGTTCTTCTCCAGCCGCTCCAGTCGCGAGTTGACGGTAGTGCGGGCGATACCCAGCTGGCGGGCGAGGGTGGCAACGCTTTCGCGGGCGTTGATCTGCAATAGGGCAATCAGCTGGCGGTCGATTTCATCCAGCGTGATGGAGCGGAAGTCCGACATGGCAAGTCTCTACGGTTGGCCTGATAGCCTAGCCAGCCAGTGCCAGTCAGGGCAAGGCTAGTTCCCCACCCCCTGCTAACGCGGTCCCACAATGGGAGCGCATACACTCCGGGGGCTGCGTCTTCGGCAGTAATTCGGCATGATGAAGTGCTAGTCCAACTGGAACCTGAGCGTGAACCTCGACCACCTGCTCGAATGCTGGCGACTGGAAGTCTCCAACAAGAAAAGGCCCGGACGCCGCATCAGCCTGCTGTTCAACGTGCTGCGCCGCGCACGCAAGGACAACAAACTACGTTTTCTCTTCGCCTACCGCCTGGCCCAATATCTGGACGCTCGCGGTGGCCTTGCCCGGCGCCACGCTAGGCGCATGCAGCAGCGCCTCAACCTGAAATACGCCGTGGATATCGACATCTGCGCCCAGATCGCCCCCGGCCTGCGCATCGCGCACCTGCCGGGTGTGGTGATTACCCGGCACGTGAGCATCGGGCGCAATTTCTTCATCCGCCAGAACTGTTCGATCGGCATCAAGACCCTGGGGCTGGATGAGTACACCCTGCGCATTGGTGACAACGTCAGCATGGGTGCCGGCAGTTGCATCGTTGCCGACCGTATCGACATTGGCGATGACGTGGTGATTGGCGCGATGTCGTTGGTTACCCGAGATATTCCGGCAGGTATGACTTTCTATAACCAGCGGCAGGTCAAGATGCGGTTGCGAGAGGGGTAGGGGATCGTTGCCTGGCAGCGATGGGCAAGGAACAGTCCCTACCTTACTGCGCACGATGGAGATGCGAGCGTAGCCATCTGATTGCCAGACAATAAAAAGCCGCGCATTCGCGCGGCTTTCTGGTATCTGGTGGGCCCACACGGACTCGAACCGTGGACCAAAGGATTATGAGTTGCCAAGAAACACTGCAAGCCCGGTGAAATCGACCATAGCATAGCGCATGTACCGTAAGCTGAAAGCACCATCGTTGCTGGTGTTTAGCGTAATTTAACAGAGAAAGTCCGAACTGGGCACTGTACCGCTGGTGTACTGGGCTGTGACGCCCCAAAAGAGCAAGGCCATGCTTTCAGGAAAAGATTGATTCGAGTCTTCTGTGTAGCCGCTCCAGGTCTTTGGTCTCGCATTCCCAGACCACCTCTGTGCTCCAACCTAGAGACCGCAAGGCTTTTTGAACCTCTAGATCCCGCTCCGCATTTCTGGAGAGCTTTGACAGCCAAAATTCAGATCTAGATTTTGGTGTGTAGGCATATCTGCAATTGGGGTGACGATGCCAAAAGCAGCCATGTACAAAAAGGCACAGATGGAACTTCGGAAATACCAAGTCAGGCGAACCGGGGAGATCTCTGCGATGTAATCTGAAACGTAAACCCATCGCATGGCAAGTCGAACGCACGATGATCTCCGGCTTCGTATCTTTGCCACGGATTCGCCTCATGATGCTGGAGCGTTGAGCTGGTGAGACGATGTCCGCGCACATTTTAGGCCTGCTCGATGGGGAAGCTAGTCTTGAGCCACTTGGTCAGCTCGGTTGCACTCTGCAATCCAGCCTCCTTGAGTAACTCAACAATATCCCTTCCCGAAAGAATCATTACGGGATGTCCATCTTCTACGATCTCCTTGTAGGCTTGAGAGTTCACCCACGAAGTGGTGATCAGAACCCCGAACTGCCGATGCCGGAGCCGTGATATCAATCGTGAAACCTTGCTGACACCTACCGAAATTTCAGGCTGGTAGCACTTTGCTTCAATCGCATAGTCAACCAGAACCGATGACTCTGGCCGTCCAATGCGTAATTTGCCAATACCATCGCGTCCTCCGTCCCGATAGCGTCTGGTCAGATCGAGCTCGACCGTATCTGGCAGGCATTGCCTGACCAAGTGAGCTGCGCAGACCTCGAAGGCATATGGGTCTGCTTGGAAGTAGCTATGCAGAGTCTGTAGCATCCGAAATTCTGAAGCTGAGGAGGGTAACTGCTCTGCTTTCGACCGTATTGGCTGGGTGCGCTTACTAATCAGTGGCTTGAAACGTCCACTCTTGATCCAGTCTATCCACTCCTTCGGGGCGTGTTTGCTGTCGATCCCACGGATTGAATGATTGATAATGTCGCTGAGCCATGCACGGGGAATTTTGGAGATGTCCAGGATAGTGAAGGTCGCTCGATAGTTCTGAAAGCGCTGCCCCTCACTGGTGTGCCAGACGCTGATCAGGTCATCGTTATGGGTACTCCCGATGGTTCCTGGAACGACCAAGCCGCGGAAGATTTTGTCTCGATAATTTCCGGCTTTGGTGAACACCAAAATGGGAGGTATACGCTCTCGCTGGCCGGAATGCAGACTTTCAAAGATCAGCTCGAGTAGGTTGTTTCCGTAGCGCTTGGTCTGGTCCAGTTTGCGGCCAGGCTCTTTGTTGTCACCGTAATAGGTGAAGGTACCCGTTGAGAGATCTAACTCATCAGGCCAGTCAGGATCCTGCAGACTGGACACCAATGTGATGAGCAACGGATCGTCTCGCTTCCCTCTGATGCGGAAACCGCCTTCATTGCTGACCTTCAGTAAATGCGTCAGTGGTTCGTCGCCTGCGTTGCCTTTCCGACTGCCGGCGTAGCAGGCGTCAATCAGTAGGTCGGCACCCTCCAGCTCGCTCAAAGAAAAAACCTGGTTGCTGCTCATTTTTTAGACTGCCCCTTAGCCGTAAGGACTTGAATGGTGCCGGTAACCTGGTAACCTGGCTACAACGATAAAATGGAACGTTTTCCAATGGATCAGATACGCGCATTTGATATGTTCTGCGGTGCTGGCGGTGCCAGCCTAGGTGCCCGTGAAGGCGGCGCCACAATCGTCGGGGGGGTTGATCTTTGGGGGCCGGCAGTCGAATCGTTTCGTCTCAATTTCCCCGAAGCCCACGTCTTCGAGCAGGATCTTCGCAAGCTCACTCCAAAGCAGGTTCTGGCCAAGACAGGGCCTATAGATCTGCTGATCTCCTCCCCTGAGTGCACCCACCACACCTGCGCCCGTGGTAACAAGCCACGTTCGGATGAGAGTCGTGATACTGCTTTCCAGGTCATCCGATATGCGAAGGTAATGAAGCCTCGCTGGATCACCCTGGAAAACGTTGTGCATATGAAACCTTGGTCGCGCTATGGTGAGCTGAAGAAAGCACTGGAGAAGCTCAAGTACAACGTGCATGAGCAGATCATTGATGCCTCCCACTACGGCGTTGCCCAACGCAGAAGGCGGCTGTTCATGATTGCTGAACTGCGAGGTCAACCTGAGGCGATAGAACCCCTGAATCCGTTTTATCGTAACGTCTGGGACATTTTGGCGCCGGAAGGCACATATAAGATGACTCCGCTCAGAACCCCGCGGCGCGCTAAAGACACGCTTGCACGAGCTGATAGGGCTATAGCCGAGCTGGGAGAGAACAAAGCGTTCCTTATTGTCTACTACGGCTCTGACGGTGGTGGTGGTTGGCAGCGTATGGATGAGCCATTGCGCACAATTACGACTATCGACCGTTTCGCTTATGTAGTCCCAACGTCCAATGGCCATATGATGCGGATGCTGCAGCCGGATGAGCTGCGCAAGGCCATGGGTTTTCCTGAGCACTATAGATTCCCAGACGTAACAAGACGCGAGAAAGTAAAACTGATGGGGAATGCTGTTTGCTCGCCGGTTATGGAGGCGATAGTACAGTCTTTGATTAAACAAAAAATTTGTCTAAATGCAGCATGAAAAAAGCCCCTTTGATAGGGGCTTCTTTTATCTGAGTTCAACAATTCCAGGTCGCGTTGTTTGGCGAATTAACCAGCTTGTTATATCACCCAGTATCTGTTCTCTAAGCCGTCCTTTATAGCACTCTGCAAATATTTCATTGGCTTTCTTTGTATCTATCGAAAATGTCAGTCGGGCGTTGAATGTGAAAAAGTATTTGCCTCCGTCGGAATTCATCATCTCGGGTAGGCATACAAGGTAATCGCCGAGTAGTTTATTGGTTCTCTGGCCGGTTTCCTTGTCTATGAGTTTGCAGTAATCTATGTATTGTTCAGGAACTAAAACCCCGACCAAATACTTGTTCCATGTTGACTTGATTTGTGCGTGATCGCAGGGCGGGGTGATATCTAGGGCAACGACAGTGCAGTTGCTGCTAACTTCATTTTTCTTTGGCTTTTTTTCTTCTCGGCCAAACATGAAGAAATTTGCTCTAATAAAGCTGTTTAGCTCGTCGGTTGTGCCTATGTCACTAGGCAGTAGATTAAAGTGTTGTGATATATCTACGATACTGCCAGGAGGCAATGCTGGAGAGGGTGTGGAGAGCTCTAAATGGATGATTCTATTTGTTTTTGCTTTCCAGTTTTCCAGTCTTACTATTTTTTCTGCATCAAGCTCTTCAAAATTTTCAATTCCGCTGTTGGTGTCCTTTATTTTGTCTCTCAGCACTGAGGATAAAATATCTTTTAAGCCCTTCGAGAAATTTTCAGGGTGGACATTCTTCCCAATTTCAGCGAGGGCCATCTCGCGTAAAATACTTCCCAGGTCTGAATCAAAGTTGGCGCCGGGTTTAATGAAGCTCGTGATCTCTGAAACTGTTTCTGAAACTGCTCGGAAGACTTCAAACTCCCAGTTTATTAGGGCCGTTGTCGCTGGATAAATGTTTGTTTTTTGACTGATATGCTGGGAAAGCTCCTGGAGGAGCTCAGGTTTTATATCGGCAACCTTCTGTACGTCGCCATGTAAACCGGCTTTGCTATACTGTGGTTTGGTATCTAGTACTACATATGAAAATGGTTTTAGCCCGGCGGGAAGCTCTTCACGCAGATGGTTGAAAATCTCTTCGGCTTTAGTTGTGCCGAGATTGTTTTCCGCTCCGGCCCAGGTGGACCAAGTTACAAGAAGCCATGGGCCGTTGTGCTCAGATACTACTGCTTCGATTGTGGCTACGGCGGCATCATAATCTGTCTTGCTTGGCTCGCCTGGAGATGTGAGAGCCAAGTCTTGAAAAATAATCCTAACTCCATTGATTTTAGGCTTATCTTGATGTTGATGCTCGATCAGCTTCTTTTCATCATATTGAAAAAAATAACACGGAACTAAGCTGTCGATTAGTCTAGTGCATATAAGCATGCCGTCATCGTATTTGTCGTCGATGACTAGCGCGTGACCGGTATTGAGCACTTTAAGCTTCCTTGTTGAATACTAGGCCGACACAGGCTCCAGTTATTACTTTTGGCCTGTCGACTGCATCTGTGTTTGGGAACGAAAGCCGCCCTGCGTGAGACTTCATCACCATGTCTGCGTAATAGAGGCCGATCCCCATTCCTGCCGGTTTTCGGGTATGAAATGGCTGTACTAAATCTATAGGTTCATCAATGAAGCCGGGTCCATTATCAGCAATGATTATCGATGGAGCCTCAAGCTCAGCAGATGGAGAAATCCATATGCAGCGTTCGGTCTCTACTTCGTCGAGCCAATATATGGCATTATCTATTATGTTCACCAGGGCCGAGGTGAGCATTCTTCTCATGCCTTTAATTTTGAAGTCTAGCTGAGGAGAATTTTTGAAGCCATCTAAGAAAGTAATCTTATGTCGTTTAAATCTTCTCTGTTGTGTCAGTAGGGCATATTGTACGAGGCTCGATGCGCTCATTTCCTCCATTCGTTTATTGCTGACCATGTACATGGCCCCCTGCAGAATAGAGACTAGCTCGTTAGACATTTGCTTCAGTTGATCTAATGGTGCTCCGTCTGCGATACTCGAGTTAAGCCCTTTTACGCCACGCTCCAGCTCGTGGAATACAGTGACCAACCCAAGTCCAGCTCCAGCGGCTGAAAGCATTACGTCTCTTGTTTCTCTATAGCTTTTGCCAACACCCCTTACCAACTGTCCTATCTGTTGGTCTAGTTCTTTGTTCTTTAATACCGTTTGCTCTAGCTCATTCAGTATTTCTTCAATGCTCTCTTTTTTCTTCCCGTGCGGCGTTCCGGGAGATGTGTTGAGAGCATCCTTCAGTTTTCGTTTGTCTTTATTTCTTTCTGCTTCAAATTGAGAAACGATACAGATCATCGCGTATACAAGTTCGTTGTAGGCATTATTCTCAACGAAGCCTTCACGATTTGTCTTTTCCTGTAGTCCCGGACTTCCGTCTAGCTCAAGATGTAGCTCGCCAATTATCTGTTTGCTACCAAATTTTCTTGTGGGACCTTGAATCCTCCGATGGTCGAGTCCAAGCCAGTCGTCACCCGGCTCGCCGTAGTTGTATACCCGGAGTCCATCTCTATAAACTTTTATTCCGCCTTGTTGTTTTACGTAATCTTCTAGTCCTCCGGCTTCATCTTTAATGTAGCGAAGGATTTCTTTGTCGAAGTCGAACCCAATAATTCGGCCTTTGAGGGTGCCTATTTCCAAACCTGGATTATCTGGTGGGGACGTTCTATAAAGATCTGGTTTGTATGGCCTCTTCTTTCGTTCCTTCCAGTTTTCGCCGTCCTCAGGATGTCGGAAGCGGAAGAACTCGAAAGAGGCAAGGTCAATTGGAGTCTCCCTGCCAGTCACGATGTCTTTATAGTCGGCAACTATAGCGGAATAAGGAGTGTACTTGTAAGTATAGCTAAGGCCGCTGTTTGATAGTTCAAAGTCAAAACTAAACAGGCTCTGGCTTTCTGCAAGTACAGGGTCGAACAAGTCTGTTAACCAATCTTTCTCAGGTATGACCTTGAAGTTTACTTCGAATCCATCTTCTTTTTTTCTCTCGTTACCTTCTACTTCTAGGGGTGCAGGAGTCATAGCCTTTACTGATCTGTAAAGTCTTCTGATGTCGCCGCGCTTCCAGGTTTGTTTAAGGTTGGAGATTTTTATATATGTGCCGGTGCTGCGTTTCATGAAGACCTCTGGTGGTCTTTCATAAATATCTATCTTGGCTTGATCTAGATATTCGGATTTGGAGAAACTCTCCCAGTCTATATCGACAACTACTTCAGGTTGGCCTTGAGCTCGTGTTACCATCAATATCTTCGTGCCAAGCCTGTGAACAGCAAACCGTCCAACTCCTTTTTCTCCTACTTGTAATCGTCCTTTTTCAGTTCTTATGCCTTTAATTCTTTTTTCTAATTTGTGGCCGTGCGCCGGCTCCATCCAGACCTCTGTTACAGTCTGAAAACTCATTCCGTAGCCATCATCTTTTACTATTATTGTGCCGTTGTCTTTATCTATGTTCACAAGGTTTAGATTGACTTCGGAGGCATCTGCGTCATATGAGTTTTTAACTAGTTCGAAAAGTGCTAGGGTATGATTCTTAATAAGCTGCTCGCCAAGCAGCTCCATTATTCTTGCTTTAGGCCGGAACGATGTGGTCTTTTTTTGCATTTCTAATGGCGCTCAGCTTTAATTGATGGATTGGCATATTCAATTCAATTTGAATATATTTCGCCTGCTTGTTCGCTCTGTAATATAGTGGATCTTGTACCTGTCTCCACTGTACCTGCGCTCGCTGCTTGAGAGCCAATCACTCATATTCCTTTTGCGCACCCAGGTCCTCAAGGTTAGTGGAGCAGATTGTTGGCCTGTCCGTTGAGGTAGGACGTGACTCTGTCTAGGCGGCGACAGGCTCGCTTGTCCGACACAGCAGGAGGTGGGCCGGCGTACCTGTGGCTGACTTATCTGGCGTTTGACCCGTGGAGACCTGAGTCGGTCGATCACTCGCGTCTTCGAACTCAGCCAAACTAGGCTGTCGCGAAATGGGTACAGCCGGGGGCCGTTGTTCATTGCCTTCCTTGCCTAGATCGTCTGGATGGTGTTATCGGGTATGCCCGACCTGGTGTGTCGAGATCCCCATACTTTTCCGTCGCTGATGATGGCGAATTGATCGCGCTGACTCAAGAGGGGTAGGGCTTTTGTCCATGGCTTATGGACGACCTAACCTCTGCTGTGAACGCTAGATGAGCCGTGCTCTCTCGACTCTCGAATGTGTTGGAGCCTAATGGGGGCGGCCGTCTGCCATCGTACCGCTGATGGGTGAAGCCGGCTTGCCATGTGTCCGAAAATGCTTCTAAACATCTGGGCATGGCTAGTGAAGTGTTGATCGTGGACCAGTCAATATTTTTGCAGGTTTTAGCGTTGTGGAGGGACGCGATCAGGTTTTCAGAATGCCTCTTCCTTGGCAAATGTGAGCGACCGAAGAGGTTTCTCCAAATTTTTCGAATGCATTTCTTTCGCTCATTGGTGCGCTTCAACTGACCTTCCGTTGTCAGCGTTGCTGCAGCTACCGCTTCACAGAGCAAAACAGCATTGAGCGCCGTAGGCGCGAATACGCCAACGTGAAGTTAGCTAACCGACTTATCGGTTAGCTAACTTCACCTGTCTTGCCCTGAATATTCGTGTAGCTGAAATGAGCGTCAGTAGTGAACTCAGGCGTGCAACATGTATGCTACAGCGTTTAATTATTAGCTGATCGCTTAAACAAAGGAAATGATCGGGGTTTGAACTCTAGGGCAACGATTGTTCGGCTAAGCAACGGTGTTCAATAGCTATTGAACACCGCAGTTTTTAGGTAGTAATTTCCTGGCGTAACGACGAAAAGCTTGATAGCCAAAGTCGATAGATCCTTCATCATGCAAAGTCTTCCAGATCCCTAGTAAGGACCAACCACCTTCAATCGCTTGCAGAATTTCCTCGCGTAGCAAGATGAACTTGGCCAAATTGGTACTCGGGTCTGAAGGAGGGTAGGTCGCGATTACTCGTTCCGCGATCCGTATGGTAAGGGATTTCATCTCAACCTCATGGATGACTAAATCTCAGAGCTAGCGCTTGGTTTCTCATTTGTCAAAATTCGGACTGGTGATGTGCCAGAGCTAGACCTATTTGTCCTTAACTTCTTCAAGTACTCCTTTCCTACGGTCGACCGGTTCTCGTTCTTGACACTTGACGGGCCTATTTCCGGGTTGTCTGTCGAGGTAAAGTGAGGTGCGTTATCGTCACGCCTAGGTTTCCCCGCAGGTGCTCGGTCCTTGAAGTTGTAGCTGCCATCTCGATATCGCTTGATGATTCCGTGAAACCACCGAACTGCTGTGGTTTTGATAGATCCCGCTTTGATCGCAGCCGACAGTTCGTCCAGCATGCGTTGGTGGTCAACGGGAGCAACCTGCTCCAGCGCCTTGAAAATTTGGCTTCTCGTTTCAGCTGATACCAATGCCGTCAACCTCAGCGGCGGACCATCGGCTACCGGTACATCGTCGAGGGACGTAGTAGTTTTCTTATTTCTTGGTTTTATTGCTTTGTTAGTATTTATATGTGCTTGTTTCCCCAGGTGCGGCTGCTCCGTGTGCGGTTTATCCATGTTCGGGTTATCGCAATATGGTGCAGCGGAGGCTTGGCTATTGGGCTCGTCAGATATATGCCATACCGTTTTTGCGAATCGGCCTCGGGAGTCATGGGTGCGCTTGATACTCAAGTAGCCTGCGTCCTCCAACTCCTGTAATCCGCTCCTGGTTGCGGCTGTACCAGTGCCGTTTTTCTTAGATAGCGATTCCACCGTCAGGTATGGGTAGCCTGGAGGTAGTGATAGTAATTTCACAAGTAGGCCCAACGATTTCCAACTCAGGTTTGAGTCGCTTATTACATCGTTAGGGATGATTGTGAAATGGCTGGATACCTTTCTTTTTACAACTAGGGATATAGACATCTTCGTCAGCCCTGCTCAAGCACCTTGGCTACATCTGCGGTTCTGAAATAAATCCTCCTGCCAATTCTCACCTTACAGGGGAGGAATTTTCTCGATACCTCATTGTCGCCACTCAGACTGATCCTCAAGCCATCCTTGCTTCTGTGTAGCACCTCCGCAAGCTGTTCGAGGGACAAGAGTGGAGCCCCAGAGAATAAGTCGCGTATATATTCTTCAGTGGTCATGCTAGGTGTCCTCCGCTTAATTTCGGATATCCTATGACACCTAGCGCAAATTTATAAAGAACTTTTTGAATATTGGCTTGACAGCGGGATGGTTTAGCTATAGTTCTCCGTTCTTGTTTTAGCTCAACTTGTTTAAAGCCGTAGCTGTTTTAGCCGCTAAATTTGAACCTCACCTCGTGTGGTGCGGCTATAGTGCTGAGTTTAGCTAAGCTGTTTTGATTTTTTAGCTAAACTTTTTTGTTATTTGGCATGTTGTCCAGCCGGGCTACTAGATCTTCGGAACGTAGATGTGTGTATCTTTTCAACATTTGCATCGATTTGTGGCCGCTGATGCTTGATACCTCTTGGTCGGAAAGACCACCTTCCACCAAGCGGCTGACAGCCTCATGCCTCAAGTCGTGAAATCTAAAGTCGGATAGCTGAAGCTTCTTAACCAACAGCCCCCAGATTTTTGTGAACGCATAGGGGCGGCGCTTTCCATCTCTACCGGGCTCACCGAAAAACACCAAGTTGCACTCGCTAGGGCGAGCTGGATTCATCATCGCGGCTCTGAAAAGCTCTGTGGCTCGCTTGCTCAGTGGCACAGTTCGTTGACCATCATTTTTCGTGTCGACCAGTCTTACGATGCGTCGCTCTGTATCCACCTGAGTTCTGCGTAGCGACGCGATTTCACCTGAGCGCATACCAGTTTCCAGAGCGATGCCAACGATCCACCCAAGCATTGGATTGCTATGCCGATTCACCTCTGCGAATAGCCGCCGTTCCTCATCCGGCGAGAGCCTACGATTGCGACCCTCCCCGGGGCTTGGCTTGCGTATATTCAACACGGGGTTAAACGTCAGGCCCAGCCCCCATTCCTGGATCGCGACCGTGAAAACGTGGCTCAGTAGAGCCAGCTCCAGGCGAACGGTGTTGTTGCTGGTCGTGCCCGCGCGGCCTGGCTCGTTAAGGCGCTTGTCGCGATAGTTGGCAATGGTTTCAGCGGAAAGGGCTGCGAGAGAATAC
Source organism: Pseudomonas sp. LB-090624 (assembly GCF_003205205.1). Classification (GTDB taxonomy): domain Bacteria; phylum Pseudomonadota; class Gammaproteobacteria; order Pseudomonadales; family Pseudomonadaceae; genus Aquipseudomonas. Next base: position 19,697 of record NZ_QJRL01000022.1, on the reverse strand, counting down.
TTGCCCAGATGCTCCGTTAGCTTTTTAGCCTTGGAGATCTCACCGCGTTGAGTCGTAGGCTTCTTTGTGGGTGTAATGTCGGTCAGGTAGCGCTTGAGCGCTATTTCCAGCGTCATGCGCTCAGAGCCGCTGCGCTGGATGTACACACCGCGCACCATCTCGTCTTCGGTGCGTCGTGACCAATCCTCAGCGTCGCGTTTGGTGCGGAAGGTTTTGGCGTTGGTCGGCCAACCGGTCTTGCGGATAACGGCCTTCCAGGTGCCGGCAGGGGTTTTGACGATTGTAGCCATCTGAAGGACTCCAAAGGCGTGCAAGCGAAGCCGCACTGTACCTAATTTGTACCTTTAGACCATAGGACTGTATCTGAGGTGGTTCCGCCAAAAACACGAAAGCCGCGCAATGCGCGGCTTTGAGTATGGTGGGCCCACACGGACTCGAACCGTGGACCAAAGGATTATGAGTCCTCTGCTCTAACCAACTGAGCTATAGGCCCTCAGTAAGTGGCCGGATTATAACGAGGGTTTCGCAGCTGTGCCATCTGAAAGATCCGATAGTGCTATGCGAAGAAACGTAGCCGCGAACTCTTCTGGCGGCAGCGGCAGGCTGACGATGTAGCCCTGGATCTGTTCGCACCCTTCGGCCGCCAGAAAACGCTGCTGGGCCTGGTTCTCCACACCTTCTGCAATGATCGTCAACTGCATGCTGCGGCCCAGTGCGATGATTGCGCGGGCGATGGCGGCATCGTGGGGATCGTCGGGCAGGCCGCGGATGAACGACTTGTCGATCTTGAGGATGTCCAGTGGCAGGCGCTTGAGGTAGCTGAGCGAGGAATAGCCGGTGCCGAAGTCGTCGATGGCCAGCTGTACGCCCAGTTTCTTCAACTGGTACAGCACGGCCAGGGCTTCTTCGGCCTGGCTCATGATGAAGTTTTCCGTGATCTCCAGCTGCAAGTCGCCGGCCTTGAGTTGGTAGTGCTTGAGCAGTTGCTCGATGCGCCGGGCCAGGTGCGGGTGGCGTAGCTGGGCGCCGGCGAGGTTGATCGACAGCGGACCGAATGGTTCGTAGTGCTGCTTCCAGGCCTGCATCTGCCGGCAGGCTTGCTCCAGCACCCAGTCACCGAGCTGGAGAATGGTGCCGTTTTCTTCCGCCAGGTGGATGAAGTGCTCTGGCGGCACTTCGCCGAAAGTCGGGTGGCTCCAGCGGATCAGCGCCTCGGCGCCCACCAGGTTCTGGGTCTTGAGGCTGAGCTTGGGCTGGAAGCACAGGCTCATTTCGTTGCGTTCCACGGCGCGGCGCAGCTCATGTTCCAAAGCAATGCGCTCACTGGCCTGGGCGGTGAGGTCGCGGGTGTAGGCTTCGACGCGGTTGCGGCCCTTGGCTTTTGAGCGGTACATGGCGGCGTCGGCATTGCGGATCAGCGTGGCGACGTCAGTGCCGTCCTGTGGATAAAGGCTGATGCCGATGCTGGCGCTGGTGAAGAACTCGTGCTCGCCAGCCTGGAACGGTGCGTTGAAGCAGGCCAGCAGTTTGTTGGCGATGGTGCTGGCGTCGCTCGGCTTGTGCAGGCCGGGCAGCAGGATAATGAACTCGTCGCCGCCCAGGCGGGCCACGGTGTCTACGTCGCGTACCTGCTCCTTCAGGCGCTGGGCGATACCCTTGAGCAGCAAATCGCCGACCGGGTGGCCGAGGCTGTCGTTGATGTGCTTGAAGCGGTCCAGGTCGAGGAACAGCACCGCGCCCTGGCGGTTGGATACCTGCGCGCAGGTGAGCACAGCCTGCAGGCGATTTTCGAACAGGGCGCGGTTGGGCAAGCCGGTCAGTGGATCGTGGTGGGCCTGGTAGTCGAGTTTGGCCTGGGCGTGCTTGATGCTGGAGATGTCCGCGAACACTGCCACGAAGTGGGTGACCTCGCGTTCGCTGTTGCGCACGGCGCTGATGGTTAGCCAACTGGGGTACAGTTCACCGTTCTTGCGCTTGTTGTAGATCTCGCCCTGCCAGTGGCCTTCAGCGGTCAACTGGTGCCACATGGCTACGTAGAAGGCACTGTCGTGCTGGCCGGAGGCGAGCAGGCGTGGGGTCTGGCCGAGGGCTTCGATCTCGCTGTAGCCGGTGATTTCGCTGAAGGCGCGGTTGACGGCACTGATGCGCTGGTCGATGTCGGTAATCAGCACGCCTTCGGCAGTATTCTCGAACACGGTTGCGGCCAGCTGCAGTTTTTCCTGCATCAGGTGGCGTTCGGTGATGTCACGGGCGATGGTCAGCATGCAGTCCACGCCGGTAATCGGCAGCGGCCGCGCAGACAGCTCGCAAAGGCGGATCTGCCCGTCGCTGCGGCGGATATGACAGGTGAAATCGCGCACGAAGCCGTCGCGGTTGAGCTGGTCCACCAGGCGCTTACGCTCGTTGAGGTCGACCCAGATGCCCAGGTCCAGTGAGGTCTGATCGATGGTCGGGTTGAGGTCGTAGCCGGTGAGGCGGCAGAAGCCTTCGTTTACTTCCAGCAGCAAACCGTCGCTTTGGCGTGACAGCAGCAGGCCGTCGGGTGACGCATGGAACGCCTTGGCGAATTTTTCTTCCGAGGTTTGCAGTTGCTGCTGAGTTTCCTTCAGCTGGCTGATGTCGCGTACCGCCACCACCAGCGCCGGCGTGCCGTCGAGTTCGAAGGTTTCGGCGGAGGTCAGGCCGGTGAACAGTTGGCCGTTGCTACGGCGGAAGCTCATCTCCAGATTGCGGATACCGCCCTGGTGCAAGCGTTCGAGCACCAGCGGCCCGCTGCCTTCGACGCCCCACAGGTTGAGGTCGGTGGCTGTGCGGCCAATCACCTGGCCCGGCGTCAGGCCTATCTGTTCTTCAAAAGCCTCGTTTACCTCCAGTAGACAGCCATCACTGTGGCGCGCTATCAGCAGGATATCGGGGCACTGCTGGAACACCGAAGCGAACTTCTGTTCGGACAGGCGCAGGGCGTCCTCGGTACGCTTGGTTTCGCTGATGTCGATCATCAAGCCGCGCATTACCGGCTGGTGGCCGTGCTCGATCATGCTGACAATATTGCGCACCCACAGTGGCTGGCCATCGGCGCGTATTACCCGGTAGTCCAGGCTGTGGTCCCGCCCGGCGGCGGTTTCACTGTCGCAGTACGCCTGAGCCCAGAGGGCGTCCTCCGGGTGCAGGATGTTGCGCCAGAAGCCAGGTTTCAGCCAGTCAGCCAGAGGGTAGCCCAGCAGGCCTTCGGCATGCGGCGATACATAGCTGTAGGTGAAGTCGTTGGCATCTGCTTCCCAAGCGATGGCTGACAGGCTCTCGACCAGGCCGCGATAGTGGTACTCGCTGCTGCGCAGCTCCTGCTCCAAGGCAATGCGTCGGGAAATTTCCGAGCTGAGCCGACGGTTGATGCGGATGACCACGGCCAGTACGCCCATCAACAACAGCACTGTCGGCAAGCCGTACACCAGCAAATCCGACCAGAACATCCGCTGGTCGACCACATTGCCCACCCAACGCTGCTGGATCTGGCTGATTTCGCTGCTGCTCATGTCGGCCATCACTTTATCCAGAATGCCGACCAGCACCTGGTTGTTGCGGGGCACGGCCATCGCCAGCTGATAGCGGTAGGGCGTTTCGCCGCTGACATAGAGACCATCAAGCTTCAACTGGCGCAGGCTCCAGATGCTTGACGCGAGGTCACCGACGACAGCGTCGACCTGGTCAGTGGCCAAGGCCTGCAGTGTCGAGCTGACATTGGGCAGGGCGACCAGGTTGAGATCGGGGTGGTGGGTCCGCAGCAGCTCGTGCGGCGCGTAGTTTTCGACCACCGCGATTTTCAGGCCGTACAGGTCATCCAGGTTACGCGGTTGCGCGCCGCCTTTGTGCGCGAGGATCACAATGGGGAAGTCGAGATAGGGGCGGGTGAAGGCCAGGTAAACCTGGCGTTCGGGGGTGGACATGATGCCTGGCAGTAAATCGATGCGGTTTTCCCGCGCCTGCGCCAATACCTCGGTCCAGCTGCTGGGCTCGACCGGCTTGAACGCCACGCCCAGGCGTTGCTGGATCGTGGCGATGTAATCGGCGGCCAGTCCCTGGTAACGGCCCTCCTGGTCGCGAAACTCGAACGGTGGCCAAGAGGCGTCCACGCCCAGGCTGAGCTGCGGGTGGGCAGCCAGCCAGGCTTTCTCCTCGTCTGTCAGGGTCAGCGCGCCGGCCGTTGTGTTCCACAAAACCAGGAGCAGCAACAGGATGGCCGGCTTGAAGGGCATGGCGGCCTCGCATTCAGATGGTCTGAAGTCGAGTGTAGACGGGCATTGCGGCAGGTGTACGGTCGAAAGAGGGGTCTTTTGTCCGATACAACAGGGTCTTGCGGACTTGGGTAGGGCACATTGCCTTCATGGCGTGCGCCATTCCTGCACCGATCACCATTAAAACCGGGTTCTGCGCGACAGGCAGAAAAGAAAAACCCCGGCCTGGGCCGGGGTTTTGTCATCACTCGTCGAGGAAGCTGCGCAAGTGCTCGCTGCGAGTCGGGTGGCGCAGTTTGCGCAACGCCTTCGCTTCGATCTGACGGATACGCTCACGCGTTACGTCAAACTGCTTGCCCACCTCTTCAAGGGTGTGGTCGGTGTTCATGTCGATACCGAAACGCATGCGCAGCACTTTGGCTTCGCGTGCGGTCAGACCCGAGAGCACGTCACGAGTAGCTTCTTTCAGGCTTTCGACCGTTGCCACGTCAATCGGGGACTGCATGGTCGAGTCCTCGATGAAGTCGCCCAGGTGCGAATCTTCGTCGTCACCGATCGGGGTTTCCATGGAGATCGGCTCTTTGGCGATCTTCAGTACCTTGCGGATCTTGTCCTCAGGCATTTCCATGCGCTCGCCCAGCTCTTCCGGGGTCGGTTCGCGACCCATTTCCTGCAGCATCTGCCGGGAAATACGGTTGAGCTTGTTGATCGTCTCGATCATGTGCACCGGAATACGGATGGTGCGTGCCTGGTCGGCGATCGAACGGGTGATCGCCTGACGAATCCACCAGGTGGCATAGGTCGAGAACTTGTAGCCGCGACGGTATTCGAACTTGTCCACCGCTTTCATCAAGCCGATGTTGCCTTCCTGGATCAGGTCGAGGAACTGCAGGCCACGGTTGGTGTACTTCTTGGCGATGGAGATCACCAGACGCAGGTTCGCCTCGACCATTTCTTTCTTGGCGCGGCGGGCCTTGGCTTCGCCGATCGACATGCGACGGTTGATTTCCTTGATCTCGGCAACGGTCAGGCCGGTTTCGGTCTCAAGGTCGATCAGTTTCTGCTGGCAAGCGACGATGGCAGCGTCCTTTTCACCCAGGGCTGCAGCCCATTTGGTGTTGCGCTTGGCCAGGTCACCGCTCCAGGTCTGGTCGGTTTCGTTGCTCGGGAACATGCGCAGGAAGTCGGCGCGTGGCATGCGGGCGTCACGGACGCAAAGCTGCATGATGGCGCGTTCTTGCTGGCGCAGACGGTTCAAGGCGTCACGTACACGTTCGACCAGTACTTCGAACTGCTTCGGTACCAGCTTGATCGGCATGAACAGGTCAGCCAGGGCCTGCAGGGCCTCGATGCTTTCCTTGTGGCCGCGACCGTTTTTCTTCAGGACCTTGTTGGTGACCTGAAGCTGGTCGTTGACCGCGCCGAAGCGCTGGGCTGCGACAACTGGGTCGGGACCGCTTTCGGCCTCTTCCTCGTCGTCACTGCCTTCGCTCTCTTCGTCTTCGTCGTCCGATTCTTCCTTGGCCGCAGGGGCCTTGGCACCGGGGACCGGCACTTCGTCGGTCGGGGCGGCGATATTGTCATCAGGGTCGATGTAACCACTGAGGACGTCGGACAGACGGCCGCCGTCGGCGGTGACGCGGTCATATTCGCCGAGAATGTAGTCGACAGTACCCGGGAAGTGGGCGATAGCGCCCATGACTTCACGGATGCCTTCCTCGATACGCTTGGCGATTTCGATCTCGCCTTCGCGTGTCAGCAGCTCGACAGTACCCATTTCGCGCATGTACATGCGCACCGGGTCGGTCGTGCGGCCGATATCGGTTTCAACTGCCGCCAACGCAGCAGCGGCTTCTTCGGCCGCGGCTTCGTCGGTGTCGGCTTCCGCCAACAGAAGGGCATCCGCATCCGGAGCACTCTCGAATACGTTGATCCCCATGTCGTTGATCATGCGGATGATGTCTTCCACCTGTTCCGGATCTGAAATATCCTCAGGCAGGTGGTCGTTGACCTCCGCGTAAGTCAGGTAGCCCTGCTCACGACCGCGGGTGATCAACTCTTTGATACGAGACTGCTGTTGCGCTTTTCCGGACATAACACCCTATCCACTGAAGGTCTTGGCGGGCAAAAAACAAGCCGAGGATTATACCCGAGCATGGGCCTCACGCGCCAGATGAGGTCGGCGTTTGTGCGGGAACATTCCGGCTCAGCAGGGCGAGGAGCTGGGTTTTTTCCTCGCTGGTCAATTCGCTTTGACGTGATTTCCTGAGCAGTTGTTCCAGGCTGCGCTCGCGTTGGCGGGCGGACAAGCTAGTTATAGTGTCGAAAAACTGTTGTTCAAGGTTGTCGGCCACGATCAGCCATTCCTTTTCTGCCAGAGCCCGCAGCAGGCGGCCCTGTTCGGTGCCATGCCAGCGTGCGATCAACTGCATTGAGCTTAGCCCAGGATTTTTCTGTGCGGCTTCGATCAGTGCTACCAGCAGCTGGCTGTACAGGTGTTCTTCGTCCGCGAAGTGGCTGGCGTCTTCCACCTTGCCAGCCAGTAGCGGGTGATGCAGCAAGGTGCGCAGGGCCGCCAGCGTAGGTGGCTCAACCGGCGCGGGCACCCGTGGAGGCGCTTCGTCGCGGTGCTGCCAGGGCTTGCCGCCCTTGCGATTCTTGTCCCACGGTTTGTCGCTCCACGGCTTCTTGCTGCCACCCTTGTTCGGCTTCCACTCCTGCTCCTGGTGTACAGGGGCATGGTCGTACTGTGGCATGTCGCCGTAGTCGGGGGTGTAGCTGGCCATGGCGTCATAGTCATAGCCAGGGTCGTAGTCCGGCACGCTGTTGGCAGCTGGCGCCTGCTGCGCCAATTGCTCGACCTGCTGTGGGTCGAGGCCGGTAATTTCCTTCAGGCGGTTGCGCATCAGCTGGCGCAGGTTGGCGCCGGGGATCTTTTCGATCAACGGTGCGGCCAGGGTTGCCATGTGCGCCTTGCCTTCCAGCGAGCGCGGGTCGGCTTCGACGCCCAGTTGCTCGAAGAAGTAGTCAGCCAGCGGCTGGGCGTGTTGATTGATGCGGGCCATGAAGGCATCGGTACCTTCGGCGCGCACCAGGCTGTCCGGGTCTTCGCCTTCGGGCAGGAACAGGAAGCGCGCACGGCGGCCGTCCTGCAGGTTCGACAAGGTCGACTCCAGCGCTCGCCACGCGGCCTTGCGCCCGGCCTGGTCACCGTCGAAGCAGAACAGCACGCTGGGCACCACGCGGAACAGCCGCTTGAGGTGCTCTTCGCTGGTGGCGGTGCCGAGGGTAGCCACGGCATTGCGCAGGCCTTGCTGGGCAAGTGCGATGACGTCCATGTAGCCCTCGACCACGATGATTTCATCGAGGTTGCGGTTGTGCTTGCGCGCTTCGTAAAGCCCGTACAGTTCCTGGCCCTTGTGGAACACCGGGGTTTCCGGGGAGTTCAGGTACTTGGGCTTGTCGTCGCCGAGCACCCGGCCGCCAAAGGCGATGATGCGCCCGCGGCTGTCGCGGATCGGGAACATCACTCGGTCGCGGAAGCGATCGTAGCGCTTGCCGCTTTCGGCGTTCTCGATCAGCAGGCCGGCGTCGATCATCACCTTTTGTTGCAGGGTATCGGCACCCAGGTGCTTGAGCAGGTTGTCCCAGCCGGGAGGAGCAAAGCCCAGGCCGAAGTCGCGGGCGATTTCCCCGGACAGGCCGCGGCCCTTGAGGTAATCCACCGCCGCCTTGCGAGTCGGGTGGCTGCGCAGGGCCTGGCGGTAGAATTCCGAGGCGGCATCCAGCAGTGGGTACAGCGGCGAATCGGTAGGCTGGCGGGGCTTGTTGTCGCGGCGGCCTTGTTCGCGGGGTACTTCCATGCCTGCTGCGCGGGCCAGTTCCTCGACCGCCTGGGGGAAGTCCAGGTTGTCGTGGTCCATCACGAAACCCAGGGCGTTGCCACCGGCGCCGCAGCCGAAGCAGTAGTAGAACTGCTTGTCGGGGCTGACCGTGAAGGAAGGGGTCTTTTCCTTGTGGAACGGGCAGCAGGCGGAGTAGTTCTTGCCGGTCTTTTTCAGTTGGACGCGCGAACTTACCACGTCGACGATGTCGAGGCGGTTGATCAGGTCGTCAATGAAACTCTGGGGAATCAGCCCGGCCATGGCAGTCTCGTCATCTGGCAACTGGCAAGTCTAATCGCTCGCGCGCCGAATGGGGCGGGTGCCGCTTGGGGAAGTGCGAGGGAATGTGTGCTCGTCGCCAGCCCTGGGGGCTCGTCAGTCGGACGTGCACGTCTGGTCATACAGCAAGGAGGACCAGCTCTGACGTTTCAGGCAGGTTGCCCTTTATGCAGTTCGCATGAAGCTTGTGCAGGGCCTCGGGCTAGCTGCCCAAGTGTAAAACGACCACTGCCATCGCCCGGCGGTTAGCCGGGCAGGCAGAAGCTTTGCGATGAACGTCTGTATTAGTACAGACGAACGGCGCGGCGCTGTTCGCGCTGAACTTTCTTGGCGTGACGCTTAACAGCAGCTGCTGCTTTGCGCTTACGCTCTGCGGTCGGCTTCTCGTAAAACTCGCGGCTACGAACTTCAGCCAGTACACCGGCTTTTTCGCAGGAGCGCTTGAAACGACGCAGAGCTACGTCGAAGGGTTCGTTCTCTTTAACTTTGACGGCTGGCATCCAGGGCTACCTTAATTCATTACCGGGGTAGACGTGCTCCTGGCAAAACAAAGGTGTGCTGGAGAACGTCGGTTTTCAAGGGTTGCGGATGTTAACCCTTAGCAAGCCGGAATGCAAAGCCTCTGATCGAAAACCGCTGGTCGGCATCCGACACGGGGACTATCATGCGCGGCTTCGAACTCAGCCCCCACAAGGGACGAACCCATGCTAGTACTGGGATTGGAAACATCCTGCGACGAAACTGGCGTCGCATTATACGACAGTGAGCGCGGTTTGTTGGCCGACGCACTGTTCAGCCAGATCGACCTGCACCGCGTGTTTGGCGGGGTAGTGCCCGAGCTTGCCTCGCGTGACCACGTCAAGCGCATGCTGCCACTCATCCGCCAGGTGCTGGACGAGGCTGGCTGTGTCGCCACCGAAATCGACGCCATCGCCTACACCGCGGGCCCCGGTCTGGTCGGGGCCTTGCTGGTCGGTGCCTCCTGCGCCCAGGCGCTGGCTTTTGCCTGGGACATTCCGGCAATTGGCGTGCACCACATGGAAGGCCACCTGCTGGCGCCCATGCTCGAAGAAAACCCGCCGGCGTTTCCGTTCGTCGCTTTGTTGGTTTCCGGCGGTCACACCCAGCTGGTCCGGGTCGATGGTATCGGCCAGTACGAGTTGCTGGGCGAGAGCCTGGATGACGCCGCTGGCGAGGCATTCGACAAGACTGCGAAGCTGATCGGACTCAACTACCCAGGCGGCCCGGAAATCGCGCGCCTGGCAGAGCAGGGGGTGCCTGGCCGCTTCGTGTTCCCACGGCCGATGACCGATCGTCCGGGCCTGGAGTTCAGCTTCAGCGGCCTCAAGACGTTCGCGCTGAACACCTGGCAGCAATGCAAGGATGCTGGCGACGACGGTGAGCAAACCCGTTGCGACGTGTCCCTGGCATTCCAGCAGGCGGTGGTAGAGACTTTGACCATCAAGTGTAAGCGTGCCCTCAAGCAGACCGGCCTCAAGCGCCTGGTCATCGCGGGTGGCGTAAGTGCCAACAAGGCACTGCGTGCTTCGCTGGAGGACATGCTTGCCGGCATGAAGGGCAACGTTTATTACGCGCGTCCGCAGTTCTGCACAGACAATGGCGCGATGATCGCCTACGCCGGTTGCCAGCGACTGCTGGCCGGGCAGCAGCAGGACCTGGCGATCAGCGTGCAGGCGCGTTGGCCGATGGAGCAGTTGCCGCCGCTGTAACGATCAGAAGTGGCGCTCGCGCCCGGCAAACAGGTCGCGCAGGTTGTTGCGGTGGCGCCAGACAATCAGCACCGTCAGCACGCTGATCGGCAGCAGCGCCTCTGGCTCGCGCCAGGCCAGCAATGGCAGGGTCAGCGGCGTGGCGATAAGCGCCGCCAGCGAGCTGGTGCGGGTAAGGTAGAAGGTCAGCAGCCAGGCGCCGATGGCCAGCAGGGCAGCCGGGAAGTACAGGCCCATGAGCATGCCGGCGGCCGTTGCCACGCCCTTGCCGCCGCGGAAGCAGAAGTACAGCGGGAACAGGTGGCCCAGCACCGCGCACACGCCCACCCAGGCCTGTGCCTGCAGGTCCAGCCCGGCAAGGCGGGCAAGCAATACTGGCACCAGGCCCTTGCACAGGTCGCCAAGCAGGGTCAGGATCGCCATTTTACGGCCTGCCAGGCGTAGCATGTTGGTGGCGCCGGCATTGCCTGAGCCGCTGGAACGCGGGTCCGGGCTGCCCGAAAGGCGGCTGAGGACAATGGCGAAGGACAGCGAGCCGAGCAGGTAGGCGAGCAACGCCAGTAACCAAAACATGCTAACTATTCCGGGCGAGGACGCCCTGATTCTAACGGCGCCAGTCGCCCTTGTCGTGCTGTGGAGAGAAGTGCTTGGACAGAGTGTTCATCGAAGGCCTGGAAGTCGATACCGTGATTGGTGCCTATGACTGGGAGCGGGATATTCGCCAGTGCTTGCGCCTGGACCTGAGCTTTGCCTGGGACAACCGCCCGGCGGCGGCTGGTGATGACCTGAACTTGGCCCTGGACTACGCCAGCGTTTCGGCGCGCATCCAGGCGTTTGCCGAGCAGGCCCGTTTCGAGTTGGTAGAAACCTTTGCCGAACGCCTGGTGGCCACCTTGATGGACGAGTTCAGCATTCCTTGGGTGCGCTTGAAGCTGACCAAGCCAGGCGCGGTGCCGGCAGCCCGTGGTGGTGTAGGCGTGGAGATCGAGCGCGGATGTCTCTGAGCACGGTTTACCTGGGCCTGGGTAGCAATATCGACCGTGAGGCGCATTTATGTGCCGGGCTCGACGCGCTGGCCGGCATCCTTACCGACATGCGCTGTTCGCCGGCGTTCGAAAGCCAGGCGGTAGGGATCAAGAGCGGGCCATTCATCAATTTCGTGGTCACCGGAAAAACCGCGTTGCCGTTGATGGAGCTGGACCGTCGGCTGAAGTTCATCGAGGCCGATAATGGCCGTTATGCGCCGGACCGCAAAGGCTTGCCGCTGGATATCGACGTGCTGATGTATGACGACCTGCATGGCACGTTCGATGGGCTGGTATTGCCCCGGGCCGAGATCCTGAAAAACGCTTTCGTGCTGTGGCCACTGTCGTTGCTGGCCCCTCAGCTGATGCATCCGGGCGCGGGCAAAGCCATGGCCCAGTTGTGGCAAGAAGCACAGATTGACCAGGCCCTGGCCCCGGTCGCCTTTGAGTGGCGCGGGCTGCAGCTGACGCCTGCCTGACGGTCTGGCGCGGTATCTGTGGGCGCGACACAAGGCCGCCCCCACAGGTACCGCGCAGGTCAGCTGGATTTATAAGCCTCAACCGCTTTCAGCCGCTCAGCTTTGAGCGCTTCCCCCAGTGCCTGGCCCGTCAGCCCGGCCTGCACCAACGGCTTCACATCCACCGCTCGCGCCGCCACGGCTGCGCCTCGCAGGTAATCGCCCTGTGGATAACCTTGCTCGCCATCGCCCAGCGCTGCCATCTCGCAAACGACCACAAAATCCTCGAACCGCTGGGGTCGGCGGTAAACATCGAATTTCTGCAAAAGCTCCAGCAGTGCGGTGGCAGGCAGTCCCCGCGCCTGATTGGCCTGCGCCAGGCATTCCCCTGTCAGCAAGGCCAGTTCCTGGCATTCCCGTGGTGCCTTCAGGCGCTGGTTGACGGCTTTGATCGATGCGGGTGCCAGCCCCCGTAGCAGGCAGGCCCAGCGCACGTGCAGGGGCTGTTCATGCGCCGCTGCCTGCTCCAGGGCCGCCAAGGCCGGGGCATTTTCAGCAAGCTCAGGCAGCAGGGCCGGCAGGGCGTCGCATTCGCGCAGTACCTGGAAGAACACCTGCGGCTGCGCTTCCATCAGCGCCCGCTCGATTTCCTTCCAGCTGCGCTCGGCGGTCAGTGCCTGCAACTCGCCCGAGGCACTGATCTGGCGCATCAGCGCCAGCGTCTGGTCGGCAACCTGGAAACCCAGCGGGGCGTATCGGGCAGCAAAGCGGGCAACGCGCAGAACGCGTAGCGGGTCTTCAGCGAATGCCGGGGAAACATGGCGTAACAGGCGTTGATCCAGATCTTGCTTTCCGTTGTGCGGGTCATACACCGTGCCGGCTTCATCTTCGGCCATGGCATTGATGGTGAGGTCGCGGCGGATCAGGTCTTCTTCGAGGGTCACGTCGGGGCTGGCGTGAAAAGTGAACCCGCCATAACCACGCCCGCTCTTGCGTTCGGTACGGGCAAGGGCGTATTCCTCGCCGGTTTTCGGGTGCAGGAATACGGGGAAATCGGCACCGACCGGGCGATAGCCTTTGGCGAGCATTTCTTCGACACTGGCGCCGACCACCAGCCAGTCGATATCGCTGACCGGGCGGCCGAGCAGGCGGTCGCGCACGGCGCCGCCAACTTTGTAGATGTGCATGTGCAACCCTCCATAACTGCCGACAGGATAACCCGTCGGCAGTCATGGTGTTGCGCTAGAGGTGGTGGATAACGGCAAGGTCCATGCGGCCATAATCGGCACTTTCGCCGTGTTCGCCGCGTGGTGGCATGTGGTGGGTCTTCATTACCTGCTCGCCTTGCACGGTCTCCAGGTGAATATCGAAGCCCCACAGGCGGTGCAGGTGCTTGAGCACCTCCTCGGTCGAGTCGCCCAGCGGTTTGCGATTGTGCTGCTGGTGGCGCAGGGTCAGCGAGCGGTCGCCGCGGCGGTCGACGCTCCAGATCTGCACGTTCGGTTCACGGTTGCCAAGGTTGTACTGCGCTGCCAGTTGCTCGCGAATCACCCGGTAGCCGGCCTCGTCATGGATGGCGGGCACCAGCAAATCGTCACGCTGGTCATCATCGAGGATGCTGAACAGTTTGAGGTCGCGCATCACCTTGGGCGACAAGTACTGCAGGATGAAGCTTTCGTCCTTGAAGCTGCTCATGGCGAATTTGATGGTAGAAAGCCAATCACTGCCGGCAATCTCGGGGAACCAGTGGCGATCTTCCTCGGTGGGGTTTTCGCACATGCGGCGGATGTCGGTGTACATCGCAAAGCCCAGCGCATAGGGATTGATGCCGCTGTAGTAGGGGCTGTCGAAGCCAGGCTGGAACACCACGCTGGTGTGCGACTGCAAGAATTCCATCATGAAGCCTTCAGTGATCAGCCCCTCGTCGTACAGGTCGTTCATCAGGGTGTAGTGCCAGAACGTTGCCCAACCTTCGTTCATCACCTGGGTCTGGCGTTGCGGGTAGAAGTACTGGGCGATCTTGCGCACGATGCGCACCACCTCGCGCTGCCAAGGTTCGAGCAGCGGGGCATTCTTTTCGATGAAATACAGGATGTTTTCCTGCGGTTCGGCGGGGAAGCGCCCCTCATCGCGATCGTTACCTTTTTCCGCGCTTTTCGGAATGGTTCGCCACAGGTCGTTGATCTGCCGCTGAAGGTGCTCTTCGCGCTCCTGTTGCCGGCGCCGCTCCTCTTCGGCGGAAATCGGATAAGGCCGCTTGTAGCGGTCGACACCGTAATTCATCAGCGCGTGGCAGGAGTCGATCAAGTCTTCCACTGCATCGATGCCGTGACGCTCTTCGCACTGGGCGATGTACTGCTTGGCGAACACCAGGTAATCGATGATCGAGCTGGCATCGGTCCAGGTTCGGAACAGGTAGTTGCCTTTGAAGAAGCTGTTATGCCCGTAGCAGGCATGGGCGATCACCAGTGCCTGCATGCACATGGTGTTTTCTTCCATCAGGTAGGCGATGCACGGGTCGGAGTTGATCACGATCTCGTAGGCCAGGCCCATCTGGCCACGGCTATAAGACTTTTCCGTGCTGAGAAACTGCTTGCCATAGGACCAGTGGTGGTAACCCAGCGGCATGCCGACCGAGGCGTAGGCATCCATCATCTGCTCGGCCGTGATCACCTCGATCTGGTTGGGATAGGTGTCCAGGGCGTAACGTTCGGCCAGGCGGCTGATTTCCCGGTCGTAGGTCTGGATCAGTTCGAACGTCCACTCGGACCCGGTGGAAATGGGTTGGCGTCTCTGTGCTCTGGCGGTCATGTGGCTAACCTGCGCTGGAAGAGTTCACGGAAGACCGGGTAGATGTCGCCGGCCGATACCAGCTGCTGTTGGGCAAACGTATCGGCGAATGCTTCGCCGATGCGCTCGTACTCATACCACAGCGCCTGGTGCTCACGGGGGGTGATCTCAACGTAAGTGTAGTACTGCACATGCGGCATGATCTGCTTGGACAGGATCTCGCGGCAGATCGGCGAGTCGTCGTTCCAGTTATCGCCGTCGGAGGCCTGTGCGGCGTAGATATTCCAGTCGCTGGCCGGGTAGCGCTCCGCCATGATCTCCTGCATCAGCTTGAGCGCGCTGGAGACGATGGTGCCGCCGGTCTCCCGCGAGTAGAAGAACTCCTCCTCGTCGACTTCCCGGGCACTGGTGTGGTGGCGAATGAACACCACCTCGATGCGATCGTAGTTTCGCTTGAGGAACAGGTACAGCAGGATGAAGAAGCGCTTGGCGATGTCCTTGGTGGCCTGGGTCATCGAGCCGGACACGTCCATCAGGCAGAACATCACTGCCTTCGAACTGGGGTTGGGCTGCTTGACCAGCAGGTTGTACTTGAGGTCAAAGGTGTCGAGGAAGGGCAAGCGGTTGATGCGCGCCTTCAGGCGTTCAATTTCCTGTTCGACTTCCTGGATGTCGGTGAAATTATCCGGTTCTTCAACTTTCAGCCGGGCGAGTTCCTTCTGCGCCTCGCGCAGCAGGGCGCGGCTGCTGCCGGTCAGGGCAATGCGCCGCGCGTGAGCCGAGCGCAGGGTACGCACGATGTTGATGCGCGACGGGTTGCCTTCGTTGGCGATACCGGCGCGTACGGTCTTGAAGGTGTCGGCACCGGTCAGGTGACGCTTGACCAGATTGGGCAGTTCGAGGTCTTCGAACATGAATTCAAGAAACTCTTCCTGGGTGATCTGGAAGACGAATTCATCCATGCCCTCGCCGGAATTGCCGGCCTTGCCACGGCCGCCACCACCACCAGCACCGCCTTGCGGCCGCGGGATGTGCTCACCGGCGGTGAACTCCTTGTTGCCTGGGTGCACGATGGTCTGCTTGCCCCCGCGACCGTGGTGCAGCACCGGTTCGTCGATATCGCGGCCGGGAATGCTGATCTGCTCGCCGTGTTCCATGTCCATGATGGAACGGCGGCTGACCGCCTCTTCGACGGCCTTCTTGATGTGTTCGCGGTACCGCCGCAGAAAGCGCTGGCGGTTGACCGTGCTCTTGTTCTTGCCATTCAGGCGTCGGTCGATAACGTAGCTCATGGTCCCTCCGGTAGCTGGGAACAGCTGCACGCTTCAAGCTACGAGCTGCTGCATGTAAAGCCAGCAAAGCAGCTGCCGCCGCCCAGGGCTGGTCTAGCCGCCCTGGGCGCACGGTGTATGGCTTGTCGCTTTATTGCGATTTCCTGACCCGCAGGTACCATTCCGACAGCAGGCGCACCTGTTTGTCGGTGTAACCACGCTCCACCATCCGGGTGACGAAGTCGTTGTGTTTCTTCTGGTCCTCTTTGCTGGCCTTGGCGTTGAAGCTGATGACCGGCAGCAGGTCTTCGGTGTTGGAGAACATTTTCTTCTCGATCACCACCCGCAGCTTTTCATAGCTCAGCCAGCTTGGGTTCTTGCCGTTGTTGTTGGCGCGTGCGCGCAGTACGAAGTTGACGATCTCGTTGCGGAAGTCTTTCGGGTTGCTGATGCCGGCCGGTTTCTCGATCTTCTCCAGCTCCTCGTTGAGAGCGATGCGGTTGAGGATTTCGCCGGTTTCCGGGTCGCGGTATTCCTGGTCCTGGATCCAGAAATCGGCGTAGAGCACGTAGCGGTCGAAGATGTTCTGGCCGTATTCGCTGTAGGACTCCAGGTAGGCAGTCTGGATTTCCTTGCCGATGAACTCGATGTAGCGCGGAGCCAGGTATTCCTTCAGATAGCGCAGGTAGCGCTCGCGGACCTCGGCCGGGAACTGTTCCTGTTCGATCTGCTGTTCCAGCACATACAGCAGGTGTACCGGGTTGGCCGCCACTTCATGCGGGTCGAAGTTGAAGACTTTTGACAGGATCTTGAAGGCGAAGCGGGTCGACAGCCCATTCATGCCTTCGTCCACGCCTGCGGAGTCGCGGTACTCCTGGATCGATTTGGCCTTCGGATCGGTGTCCTTGAGGTTCTCCCCGTCATACACGCGCATTTTCGAGTAAATGTTGGAATTTTCCGGCTCTTTCAGGCGTGAGAGCACGGTGAACTGGGCCAGCATCTTCAGAGTGTCCGGCGCGCAGTGGGCCTTGGCCAGCGAGCTGTTGATCAGCAGCTTGTCGTAGATCTTGATCTCGTCGCTGACGCGCAGGCAGTACGGCACCTTGACGATGTAGATCCGGTCGATGAACGCCTCGTTGTTCTTGTTGTTGCGGAAGGTGTGCCACTCCGATTCGTTGGAGTGCGCCAGCAGGATACCGGTATAGGGAATGGCCCCCAGGCCTTCGGTGCTGTTGTAGTTACCTTCCTGGGTAGCGGTGAGCAGGGGGTGCAGGACCTTGATCGGCGCCTTGAACATTTCGACGAACTCCATCAGGCCTTGGTTGGCCCGGCACAGTGCGCCCGAGTAGCTGTAGGCATCGGCGTCGTTCTGTGGGAATTCCTCGAGTTTGCGGATATCCACCTTGCCGACCAGCGCCGAGATGTCCTGGTTGTTTTCGTCACCCGGCTCGGTTTTGGCAATGGCGATTTGGTTGAGGATGGAAGGGTACAGCTTCACCACCCTGAATTTGCTGATATCGCCGCCAAACTCCTGCAGGCGCTTGGTGGCCCAGGGCGACATGATGGTGTTCAGGTAGCGCCGCGAGATGCCGTACTCTTCCTCGAGAATGGCCCCGTCTTCGGTGGCATTGAACAAGCCCAAGGGCGACTCGAACACCGGCGAGCCCTTGATCGCATAAAACGGCACCTTTTCCATCAGCTGCTTGAGTTTTTCGGCCAGCGACGACTTGCCGCCGCCTACCGGGCCCAGCAGGTAGAGGATCTGTTTCTTCTCTTCCAGGCCTTGGGCGGCGTGGCGGAAGTACGACACGATCTGGTCGATGCACTCTTCCATGCCATGGAAGTCGGCAAAGGCCGGATAGCGGCGAATCACCTTGTTGGAGAAGATGCGCGACAGCCTGGAGTTGGTAGAGGTGTCGATCAGCTCTGGCTCACCGATGGCCAGCAACAGCCGTTCGGCCGCCGATGCGTAGGCACTGCGATCCTCTTTGCACAGCTCGAGGTACTCCTGCAGCGAGAGTTCTTCCTGGCGCGTAGACTCGAAACGTTGTTGGAAGTGGCTAAAAATACTCATGACGTCACCTCGCTCGATACGTGGAGACGACGCCGGATCAGTCAGCTGATGCTGGCATGCAACCGGGTTCGCCGGTTGCTGTATACCCCCCAGAACACCCTGTAACGCTACCGATGACCCGCACGCCGGTGTACCGGCTCTCCCCTTTTTTGGATGGCCTGAGCTTAAGCGTAGTTGGTTATCTGCAAGGTCAAGGGGCGAGGAGCATAGAAGTTACGAACGACCGTTCGTCTGATAAGGCGCAAGCCCGCACGGGGCGCGGGCTGCAGTAAAAATGAAAAAATTATTCGGCGCTGTCTTGGGCGGTCTCGGCCGGGTAGGTGGCGCGCCACAGTTCAAACCCGCCGTCGACGCTGTACACCTCAGAGAAGCCTTGGCCTGCCAGGTAGGCAGCGGCGCTCTGGCTGGAGTTGCCGTGGTAGCACACCACCAGGGTCGGGGCATCGAGGTCGGCGTTGCGGATGAAGTCGGCCACCGAATGGTTATCCAGGTGGCGGGCGCCAGTGATGTGGCCGGCAGCGAAGGCCTGCGGGTCGCGAATGTCGACGACTACCGCACCTTGCGCGCGAAGGGCCAGGGCCTGTTCGGGAGGGATGCGCTTGAATTCGCTCATGGGTACGGCTCTCTTCAGGATTGATCGTTCAGTGTAGTGGGTTGTGCCGGTGGGCGGACGGTGCCGTCGTCGGCGCAGTCGCAGCGGTGGTATTCGCCACTGTCGACGTTGTACAGGGTCATGGCGCCGCCCCATACGCAGCCCGTGTCCAGAGCAATGACGTCAGGCTGCTGGACACGCCCTTCCAGGGCTGCCCAGTGGCCGAAGATGATCTTCACGTGGCGTGAGCGGCGGTCCTTGTGGGCAAACCAGGGCTTGTAGCCTTTAGGGGCAGTGCCAAGGCCCTCTTTACTCTTGAGGTCGAGTTTGCCCTCGGCGGTACAGAAGCGCATTCGCGTGAAATAGTTGGTGATCACTCGCAGGCGCTCGATGCCAGTGAGGTTCTTGCTCCACTTGTTCGGCTCGTTGCCATACATGCCGTCCAGATAGAGCTTCAGGCGACCATCGTCGCGCAGCACCTGCTCCACCTCCTCAGCCAGCTTCAGGGCCTGCCCCAGCGTCCATTGCGGCGGGATGCCGGCATGCGACATGGCTATGCCCCTGGCTTCATCGTAATGCAGCAGCTTTTGCTGGCGTAGCCAGTCGAACAGCTGGTCGGCATCTGGCGCTTCGATGATCTCGCGCAGGGTGTCGCTTTTCTTCAAGCGCTCGACGTTGTGCCAGGCGGCCAGCAGGTGCAGGTCATGGTTGCCCAGCACGCAGACCAGCGACTGGCGGATCGAGTACAGGAAGCGCAGGGTTTCCAGCGACTCGGGGCCGCGGTTGACCAGGTCGCCGACCAGCCATAGGCGGTCGACGGCTGGGTTGAAGCTGACGCGTTCCAGCAGGCACTTCAGCGGCTGCAGGCAGCCCTGCAGGTCACCGACGGCATAGGTAGCCATCAGTGGAGGGCCCCTGGCACCGCCAGGCGGAACGGGGCAATCTGGGCGTCGAAGCGTTTGCCGTCTTCGGCGAACATCTGGTAGCTGCCCTGCATGGTGCCCACGCGCGTACTGATCACTGCACCGCTGCTGTAGGTGTGGCTCTGGCCGGGGTCGATGTTGGGCTGCTGGCCGACGACGCCGGCACCGCGCACTTCCTCGACCTCGCCGTCACCGTTGGTGATCAGCCAGTGGCGCGACAGCAGTTTGGCCTTGAGCGAGCCGTTGTTCTGCACCGTGATGGTGTAGGCGAACGCGAAACGACTGTTTTCGGGGTCGGATTGTTCTTTGAGGTAGCGGGTCACGACGCTGACGTCGATTTGATAGCGGGGGTCGGACATGCAAGGGCCTTGGCGAACTGACGCAATAATGCAGTCTAGGCCATTGGCGGGGGGGAGGGCCAGCGGAGAGGGCACTTGGG
>NZ_QJRL01000021.1 GCF_003205205.1 Pseudomonas sp. LB-090624 | reverse complement strand
CCTCTACCGCCGTACCCTTACCAAGCCACCCCGCATGGCATGCGGTTGCGCAATGGCCGGGTGTGTTGGGCGTGGGGTTTAGGGTGTGGCAGAAATCGAGCGCCGCCCGCGCGGCGCATCGCGAGCTGCGCTCGCTCCTACATTTGTTTCGGGCCAGTCACGCCTGTGACAGGCGCGCGCGACCGCCTTGTTTTACGACGCGATATCGCGACATGCGCCCAGGCGTACGCGCGCAAATCCCCCAGAAATAACTGGCCAGAAACAACCGTAGGAGCGAGCGCAGCTCGCGATGCGCCGCGCGGGCGGCGCTCGATCTTCCACGCGACGCACCTCAACCGCCATACCCTTACGAAGCCACACCGCATGGCATGAGGTTGCGCAATGGCCGGGTATGTTTGGCTAGAAACCCGCCTCCAGACCCAGCAGGTCCTGCACCGTCTGCCGTCGGCGAATCATCCGCAGTGCGCCGTTCTCGATCAGAAACTCCGGCAGCAGCGGCCGGCTGTTGTAGTTCGACGACATAGACGCGCCGTAGGCCCCGGCATCGTGAATCACCAACAGGTCGCCCACCTGTGCCTGGGGCAGGTCCTGCGGGGTCAGCTCCTGGTCATCTTGCGTGAACACGTCACCCGATTCACACAACGGCCCTGCCACCACGGTCGGCTGCCTTGGGCGGTCCACCGGCTGGCCGTTGGCATCGAGCAGGGTCATGCCGTGGTAGGCACCGTACATCGCCGGGCGCATGAGGTCGTTGAAGCCGGCGTCAATCATGACGAAGGTATTGCGGCCCACTTGCTTCACGGCACGGACTTCGGCCACCAGGTAGCCCGACTCCGCCACCAGGAAGCGCCCGGGTTCGATCTCCATGCGCACCGGGTGGCCGAGCATCGCTTCGATCTCCTTGCGCGCCACCGCCCAGGTCTGCGCATAACGCTGCAGGTCGACCGGTTTGTCGGTGCTGCGGTAAGGGGTGGAAAGCCCGCCGCCGATGGAGAACGCCTCGATGTCCACGCCCAGGCGGCCGATCAGCTCGATCATCGAGCGGGCGACCTGTTCCAGGTGCTGGTAATCGACCCCGGAGCCAATGTGCATGTGCACGCCCACCAGGTGCAGGCCGTGGGCCTTGATGCACGCCAGCGCCTCGTCCAGCTCTTCGTGCCAGATGCCATGCTTGCTGTTTTCGCCGCCGGTATTGGTCTTGCGGCTGTGGCCATGGCCGAAGCCTGGGTTGATGCGGATCCACACGCGGTGGCCAGGGGAGCGTTCACCGAGCTGGCGCAGCATGTCGATGGAGCCGGCGTTGACTTCTATCTTCTCTGCCACCACCCGCTCCAGCGTGGAGCGGTCCAGGGCGTCGCAGGTCAGCACCACGCCGGCCGGATCACCCTCAACGCTGGCACCGGCCGCGAACGCCCGCTCCATCTCACCCAGCGATACCGCGTCCAGCACCAGGCCGTGGGCGCGCATCAGGCGCAGGACGTGCAGGTTGGGGTTGGCTTTCTGGGCGAAGCGCACGGTGTCGAACACCTTCAGTTGCGCGACGCGCGCGGCGATGGTGCTGGCATCGTAGGCCCACAGCGGCGAGCCGTGCTGGCGAACCGCCTCGGCCAGGAGGGTGAAGGGTGCAGTCATGGTGGCGCTACTCGTAAAAGGAAGACTACGAGAATGAGCTAAAGCAGCGATTCAGAAAAATAGCTTTTTTTCCGTGTGCCATTCATATCTGATATGGGGTATGTCGATCCTGGGGGTGTTGCCGTGAAACTGTCTGTCCGCCATATCGAAGTATTCCGCGCCATCATGGCAGCCGGTAGCGTCACAGGGGCGGCGCGCCTGTTGTTCACCTCGCAGCCCACCGTCAGCCGTGAGTTGGCCCGGTTGGAGCAAGTGACCGGGCTGAACCTGTTCGAACGCGAGGGCGGCCGCCTGGTGGCTACGGCCCAGGCATTGCTGTTGATCGAGGAGGTTGAGCGGGCCTATGTCGGGCTGGAGCGGATCGACCGTTTTGCCCAGGCCATTCGCAACTTCGAGCAGGGGCGGCTGGCCATTACCTGTTTGCCGCTGTTCTCGCAAACCCTGTTGCCCAAGGCTTGCCAGCGCTTTCACCAGCAGCACCGAGGGGTAAGCGTGAGCATTTTGGCGCAGGAATCGCCCTTGCTGGAGGAGTCGTTGGTTGCCCAGCAGCATGACTTGGGCTTGACCGAGGTCGAGCAGATTCCGCGCGGGGCTTATGGCGAACTGTTGTTCAGCGCCAACATGGTGTGCGTCCTGCCTGAAAACCACCCGTTGCAGGCCAAGGCCGAGCTGGAATTGGCTGATTTTCACGATATCGAGTTCATCAACCTGGCCAGCCTGGACACCTACCGACAACGCCTGGATCAGCACTTTCGTGCGGCCGGGGTTAACCGCCGCACGGTCATCGAAACCACCAGTGCCGCTTCGGTGTGCGCCATGGTCAGGCAAGGCCTGGGGGTGGCGATCATCAACCCGCTGAGCGGGCTGGAGGCGGCCCAGAGCGGGTTGCCGATCCGCAGGTTGCGGGTGTCGGTGCCGTACCAGGTCATGCTGATACGCCCCGACCACCGGCCGGCATCGGCAGCGGTCGAGCCGTTTTGCGAGGCGCTGCGGGTGCAGGCGCGGGCGATGCAGGCAGCGTTGATTTAAACCCTGGCAGGCTCTTTGTGGGGGCGGCGTTCAAAGCTCGCAGACCAAGGTTCCAGTACCGGCCAGGATGTTCTCCAGGGTTTCCTTCACTTCATCCATGTCACTCAGCTCGCTGGTCAGGTTGATTTCCAGTGCTTCATCCCCCTTCAGTGCGTCCCGGTCGCCGGCCGCCACTTCGATCAGCAGGCGCTTGGCGCTCAGGGTCACTTTAAGGCCATCTAGCGTCGACGGCTCGTCATCCAGCGTCAGGTCGACGGTGTCCTCGTCCGGGTAACGGGTAAGCAGGAACATCTGACCCTTGTCGCTGTGGCAGCACAGGGTCGCCATGTTGTCTTCCTCGTCATCGCAAGGGGTGGCGAACAGCAGGGCGGTGTCGATTTGCATGAGCAGGCTCGGATCAAAGGAAACGGAAGGGAATTCTGACAGTCTTGGCTACATGCATAAACGTAAAGTTACCCCCCCTTGACCGAAATTGTCGCAGCGCTGCAAGCCTTGATGACCGCTCAGTCGTTAAGCTTCGGCGAGCCCTGGGCGTGCCTGCGCACGTCAACGTCTGGTTTTTACCGTCCGCCTTGCCACGGGTTGGCTATTGTTGACCCGTAGATGGCGCACGCAGCGACGCTTCAACTATTACAAAGCCCAAGCGGAGTACCACAGATGGCGTTCTTCACCGCAGCCAGCAAAGCCGACTTCCAGCACCAACTGCAAGCGGCCCTGGCGCAGCACATCAGCGAACAGTCCCTGCCACAAGTGGCGCTGTTCGCCGAACAGTTCTTCGGCATCATCTCTCTGGACGAACTCACCCAGCGCAGGCTTTCCGACCTGGCCGGCTGCACCCTGTCAGCCTGGCGCATCATCGAACGCTTCGACCCCGAATACCCGCAAGTACGGGTGTACAACCCCGATTACGAACGCAACGGCTGGCAATCGACCCACACCGTGGTCGAAGTGCTGCACCATGACCTGCCGTTCCTGGTCGACTCGGTACGCACCGAGCTCAACCGCCGTGGCTACAGCATCCATACCCTGCAGACCACCGTGCTCAGTGTGCGCCGTGGTGCCAAGGGGGAGCTGCTGGAACTGCTGCCCAAGGGCAGCCAGGGCGAGGGGGTACAGCACGAGTCGCTGATGTACCTGGAGATCGACCGCTGCGCCAACGCCGCGGAACTTACCGTGCTGACCCGCGAGATCGAGCAGGTGCTGGCCGAGGTGCGCGTGGCGGTCGCCGACTTCGAACCGATGAAGGCCAAGCTGCGCGAAGTGGTGGCGCAAGTGGAACAGACAGCCTTCGGCCCGGCGCAACACGAAAAGGGCGAGGTGAAGGCCTTCCTCGAGTGGCTGCTGGACAACCATTTCACCTTCCTGGGCTATGAAGAATTCACCGTCAAGGGCGACGCCGGTGGTGGCCAGATGGTCTACGACGAGCAGTCGTTCCTCGGCCTGCCGCGCCGTCTGCGCGTGGGCCTGACCGCAGAAGAGCTGCGCATCGAAGACTACGCCGTGGCCTACCTCAACGAGCCGCTGCTGCTGTCGTTCGCCAAGGCTGCGTTACCGAGCCGTGTGCACCGCCCGGCCTACCCGGACTACGTGTCGATCCGCCAGCTGGACGCCGACGGCAAGGTCATCAAGGAACATCGCTTCATGGGCTTGTACACCTCGTCGGTGTACGGCGAAAGCGTGCATGCCATTCCGTATATCCGCGTGAAGGTGGCCGAAGTCGAGCGCCGCTCGGGCTTCGACCCCAAGGCCCACTTGGGCAAAGAGCTGGCCCAGGTGCTGGAAGTCCTGCCACGTGACGACCTGTTCCAGACCCCGATCGACGAGCTGTTCACCACGGTCATGGCGATTGTGCAGATCCAGGAACGCAACAAGATCCGCGTGTTCCTGCGCAAGGACCCGTACGGCCGCTTCTGCTACTGCCTGGCGTACGTGCCGCGGGAAATCTACTCCACCGAAGTGCGGCAGAAGATCCAGCACGTACTGATGGAGCGCCTGAAGGCCAGCGACTGCGAGTTCTGGACTTTCTTCTCCGAGTCGGTGCTGGCCCGTGTGCAGCTGATTTTGCGGGTCGACCCGAAAAACCGCATCGACATCGACCCGCAGCAGCTGGAACGTGAAGTGATCCAGGCCTGCCGCTCGTGGCAAGACGATTACTCGACGCTGGTGGTCGAGAACTTCGGTGAAGCGCAGGGCACCAACATCCTCGCCGATTTCCCCAAGGGCTTCCCGGCCGGCTACCGCGAGCGCTTTGCCGCCCACTCGGCGGTGGTCGACCTGCAGCACGTGCTGAACCTGTCGGAAAGCAAACCGCTGGCGATGAGCTTCTACCAGCCGCTGACCCAGGTGGGCGAGCGCATCCTGCACTGCAAGCTGTACCACGCCGACACTCCGCTGGCGTTGTCCGACGTGCTGCCGATCCTGGAAAACCTCGGCCTGCGTGTGCTGGGCGAGTTCCCGTACCGCCTGCGCCATGCCAATGGCCGCGAGTACTGGATCCACGACTTTGCGTTCACCTACAGCGAAGGCCTGAGCCTGGATATCCAGCAGCTCAACGACACCCTGCAGGACGCCTTCATCCACATTGTCCGTGGGGATGCCGAGAACGACGCTTTCAACCGCCTGGTGCTCACCGCCGGCCTGCCGTGGCGCGACGTGGCCCTGCTGCGTGCCTACGCGCGCTACCTGAAACAGATCCGTCTGGGCTTCGACCTGGGCTATATCGCCAGCACCCTGAACAACCACACCGGCATTGCCCGTGAGCTGACCCGGTTGTTCAAGACCCGCTTCTACCTGGCGCGCAAACTTACCCAGGACGACCTGGACGACAAGCAACTGCGCCTGGAACAGGCCATCCTCAGCGCCCTGGACGACGTGCAGGTGCTCAACGAAGACCGCATCCTGCGCCGCTACCTGGACCTGATCAAGGCCACCCTGCGCACCAACTTCTACCAGCCGGATGCCAATGGCCAGAACAAGTCGTACTTCAGCTTCAAGTTCAACCCCAAGCTGATCCCCGAGCTGCCCAAGCCGGTTCCCAAGTTCGAGATTTTCGTCTATTCGCCACGGGTCGAAGGCGTGCACCTGCGCTTTGGCAACGTTGCCCGTGGTGGCCTGCGCTGGTCCGACCGCGAAGAGGACTTCCGTACCGAGGTGCTGGGGCTGGTGAAAGCCCAGCAGGTGAAGAACTCGGTCATCGTACCGGTCGGCGCCAAGGGTGGTTTCCTGCCGCGTCGTCTGCCGTTGGGTGGCACCCGTGACGAGATCGCCGCTGAAGGCGTGGCGTGCTATCGCATCTTCATTTCCGGCCTGCTCGACATCACCGACAACCTGAAGGACGGCGGCGTGGTGCCGCCAGCCAACGTGGTGCGCCATGACGATGACGACCCGTACCTGGTGGTAGCGGCCGACAAAGGTACTGCGACCTTCTCCGACATCGCCAACGGCATCGCCATCGACTACGGTTTCTGGCTGGGCGATGCTTTTGCCTCCGGCGGTTCGGCCGGTTACGACCACAAGAAGATGGGCATTACCGCGCGCGGCGCCTGGGTCGGCGTGCAACGCCACTTCCGCGAACGCGGCATCAACGTGCAGGAGGACCCGATCAGCGTCATTGGCGTGGGCGACATGGCGGGCGACGTGTTCGGCAACGGCCTGCTGATGTCCGACAAGCTGCAGCTGGTGGCAGCCTTCAACCACCTGCATATCTTCATCGACCCCAACCCGGAGCCCGCTTCCAGCTTCGCTGAACGCAAGCGCCTGTTCGACTTGCCGCGCTCGGCCTGGAGCGACTACGACACCAGTATCATGTCCGAAGGCGGCGGGATCTTCCCGCGCAGTGCCAAGAGCATTGCCATCAGCCCGCAGATGAAAGAGCGCTTCGCCATCGAAGCCGACCGTTTGACCCCGACCGAGTTGCTCAATGCGCTGCTCAAGGCCCCGGTAGACCTGCTGTGGAACGGTGGCATCGGGACCTACGTCAAGGCCAGTACGGAGAGCCACGCCGATGTTGGCGACAAGGCCAACGATGCGTTGCGGGTCAACGGCAACGAACTGCGCTGCAAAGTGGTGGGTGAGGGCGGCAACCTGGGCATGACCCAGCTCGGTCGGGTCGAGTTCGGCCTGAACGGCGGCGCCACCAACACCGACTTCATCGACAACGCCGGGGGCGTGGACTGCTCCGACCACGAGGTCAACATCAAGATCCTGCTCAACGAAGTGGTGCAGGGTGGCGACATGACCGAGAAGCAGCGCAACCAGCTGCTCGGCAGCATGACCGACGAAGTGGGCGCCCTGGTGCTGGGCAACAACTACAAGCAGACCCAGGCACTGTCCCTGGCCGCCCGCCGCGCCCGTGAGCGGATTGCCGAGTACAAGCGCCTTATGGCCGACCTTGAAGCGCGTGGCAAGCTGGACCGCGCCATCGAGTTCCTGCCGTCCGAAGAGCAGCTTGCCGAGCGCTTGGCTGCCGGGCAGGGCCTGACCCGCGCCGAGCTGTCGGTGCTGATCTCGTACAGCAAGATCGACCTCAAGGAGCAACTGCTGAAGTCGCTGGTACCGGACGACGACTACCTGACCCGCGACATGGAAACCGCGTTCCCGCCGTCGCTGGTCAACAAGTTCGCCGAGGCCATGCGCCGTCACCGCCTGAAGCGCGAAATCGTCAGCACCCAGATCGCCAACGACCTGGTCAACAACATGGGTATCACCTTTGTCCAGCGCCTGAAAGAGTCGACTGGCATGAGCCCGGCCAATGTGGCCGGGGCCTACGTGATCGTGCGTGACATCTTCCACCTGCCGCACTGGTTCCGCCAGATCGAGGCGCTCGACTACCAGGTGCCGGCGGAAATCCAGCTGACCCTGATGGACGAGCTGATGCGCCTGGGCCGGCGGGCTACCCGTTGGTTCCTGCGCAGCCGCCGTAACGAGCAGGACGCTGGCCGTGACACGGCGCACTTCGGGCCGAAGATCGCGCAGTTGGGGCTCAAGCTCGACGAGCTGCTCGAAGGCCCAACCCGCGAACGCTGGATGGTGCGCTACCAAGGCTTCGTCGAGGCTGGGGTACCGGAGTTGCTGGCGCGCATGGTGGCCGGCACCAGTCACCTGTATACCCTGCTGCCGATCATCGAGGCGGCCGACGTCACCGGGCATGACCCGGCGCAGGTGGCCAAGGCGTTCTTCGCCGTGGGCAGCGCGCTGGACCTGACCTGGTACTTGCAGGAAATCAGTAACCTGCCGGTGGAAAACAACTGGCAGGCACTGGCTCGCGAAGCGTTCCGTGATGACATCGACCTGCAGCAGCGGGCCATCACCATCTCGGTACTGCAGATGGCCGATGCCCCGGAGGACATGGACGCCCGTGTCGCCCTTTGGGCCGAGCAGCATCGGGTGATGGTAGAGCGCTGGCGCGCCATGCTGGACGACCTGCGCAACGCCACCGGTACCGACTACGCGATGTACGCGGTCGCCAACCGCGAGCTGGTCGACCTGGCCATGAGCGGGCAGGCGGCGGTGGTACCGTCCTGAGCCTGGTGGTGAGGTAAAACAAAGCCCCGGCAGCAATGCCGGGGCTTTGTTTTTGTCTGGGCCCGTGAGGCCGGTACAGGCTTACTTGAACCGCCGCTCCACACCTTTCTCGACCAGGATCTTGGCGGAAATTTCTTCCACCGAAAAATGCGTGGAGTTGATGTTGGGGATGTTCTCCCGGCGGAACAGGCTCTCCACCTCGCGCACTTCGAACTCGCACTGGGCAAAGCTGGAATAACGGCTGTTGGGCTTGCGCTCGTGGCGGATGGCGGTCAGCCGGTCGGGGTCGATGGTCAGCCCGAACAGTTTGTTGTGGTGCTTTTTCAGCACTGCCGGTAACTGCAGGCGCTCCATGTCGTCTTCGGTGAGCGGGTAGTTGGCGGCGCGGATGCCGAACTGCATGGCCATGTACAGGCAGGTAGGGGTCTTGCCGCAGCGCGACACGCCCACCAGGATCAGGTCGGCCTTGTCGTAGTAGTGGGTACGTGCGCCGTCATCGTTATCAAGGGCAAAGTTGACCGCCTCAATGCGTTCCATGTAGTTGGAATTGCCGCCGATCGAGTGCGATTTGCCCACGGAATACGACGAATGGGCGGTCAATTCTTGCTCGAGCGGGGATAAAAACGAAGAAAAGATGTCGATCATGAAGCCGTTCGACGTCGCCAGGATTTCGCGGATGTCCTGGTTGACGATGGTGTCGAAGATGATCGGGCGCACCCCGTCACGCTCGGCCGCGGCGTTGATTTGCTGGACCATGGTCCGCGCCTTGTCTGGCGAATCGATGTAGGGGCGAGTGAATTTGTTGAACGGTATGCTCTCGAATTGCGCGAGCAGACTCTGGCCCAGGGTTTCGGCAGTGATACCGGTGCCGTCGGAGATGAAGAACGCGGTTCGTTTCATTTGCGATCTGGGCCTTAAGCTGATGACGATTCTTGGATATGATAGGTTCGGTTTGCCGAATGCGGCTGTTCGGCATTCTGCCACAATTGCAGACCCTATTTTCCAGGTACAGGCCACAAACGCCCGGCCAAGTCACCGAAGACAGGCGGGCGCCTTTTGAGCTTTTCCAACACAGTTAGTGGAGAGATCACCTTGGTAGAGTACGTAGTTTCCCTCGATAAGCTCGGCGTCCATGATGTGGAGCATGTGGGGGGCAAGAACGCATCCCTGGGCGAGATGATCAGCAACCTTGCCGGTGCTGGTGTATCGGTGCCGGGCGGCTTTGCCACTACGGCGCAGGCGTACCGCGATTTTCTCGAACAGAGTGGTCTGAACGACAAGATTCATGCCGCGCTCGATGCCCTCGACGTGGATGACATCAATGCCCTGACCAAGACTGGTGCGCAGATCCGCCAGTGGGTCATGGAAGCCGAATTCCCGCCACGCCTGGATTCGGAAATCCGAACCGCCTTCGCTGCGATGGCTGCCGGCAACGATAATATGGCCGTGGCCGTGCGCTCCTCGGCTACCGCCGAAGACCTGCCGGACGCCTCGTTCGCCGGCCAGCAGGAAACCTTCCTCAACATCCGTGGCGTCGACAACGTGATCCGCGCGGCCAAGGAAGTGTTCGCCTCGCTGTTCAACGATCGCGCCATCGCCTACCGCGTGCACCAGGGCTTCGACCACAAGCTGGTCGCCCTGTCCGCCGGCGTGCAGCGCATGGTCCGCTCCGAAACCGGCACCGCCGGCGTCATGTTCACCCTCGACACCGAGTCGGGCTTCCGTGACGTGGTGTTCATCACCGGCGCCTATGGCCTGGGCGAAACCGTGGTGCAGGGTGCGGTCAACCCTGACGAATTCTACGTGCACAAGAACACCTTGCAGGCCGGTCGCCCGGCCATCCTGCGCCGCAACCTGGGCAGCAAGGCGATCAAGATGGTCTATGGCGACGAAGCCAAGGCCGGTCGTTCGGTCAAGACCGTCGAAGTCGACCGCGCCGAGCGCGCACGCTTCTGCCTGACCGATGCCGAGGTCAGCGAACTGGCCAAGCAGGCCATGATCATCGAGCAGCACTACCAGCGTCCGATGGACATCGAGTGGGCCAAGGACGGTGACGACGGCAAGCTGTACATCGTCCAGGCCCGCCCTGAGACGGTGAAGAGCCGTTCCAGCGCCAATGTCATGGAACGCTACCTGCTGAAGGAAAAGGGCACCGTGCTGGTGGAAGGCCGTGCCATCGGCCAGCGTATCGGCGCCGGCAAGGTTCGCGTCATCAACGACGTATCGGAAATGGACAAGGTCCAGCCGGGCGACGTACTGGTTTCCGACATGACCGACCCGGACTGGGAGCCGGTGATGAAGCGCGCCAGCGCCATCGTCACCAACCGCGGCGGGCGTACCTGCCACGCGGCGATCATCGCCCGTGAGCTGGGCATTCCGGCCGTGGTCGGTTGCGGCAATGCCACCCAAGTGCTGAAGGATGGCCAGGGCGTGACCGTATCCTGCGCCGAAGGCGACACCGGCTTCATCTTCGAAGGTGAGCTGGGCTTCGACATCAAGCAGAACTCGGTCGATGCCATGCCCGAGCTACCGTTCAAGATCATGATGAACGTCGGCAACCCGGACCGCGCCTTCGATTTCGCCCAGCTGCCGAACGCCGGCGTGGGCCTGGCGCGCCTGGAATTCATCATCAACCGCATGATCGGCGTGCACCCCAAGGCACTGCTGAACTACGCGGGCCTGCCAGCCGACCTGAAAGACAGCGTCGACAAGCGCATTGCCGGCTACAACGACCCGGTTGGCTTCTATGTCGAGAAGCTGGTCGAGGGTATCAGCACCCTGGCGGCGGCCTTCTACCCGAAAAAGGTCATCGTGCGCCTGTCGGACTTCAAGTCCAACGAGTACGCCAACCTGATCGGCGGCAAGCTGTACGAGCCGGAAGAAGAAAACCCGATGCTGGGCTTCCGCGGTGCATCGCGCTACATCAGCGAATCGTTCCGTGACTGCTTCGAGCTGGAATGCCGTGCGCTCAAGCGTGTGCGCAACGAGATGGGCCTGACCAACGTCGAGATCATGGTGCCGTTCGTGCGTACCCTGGGCGAAGCCAGCCAGGTCGTCGACCTGCTTGCCGAAAACGGCCTGGCCCGCGGCGACAACGGTCTGCGCGTGATCATGATGTGCGAACTGCCGTCCAACGCCATTCTGGCCGAAGAGTTCCTTGAGTACTTCGACGGCTTCTCGATCGGCTCCAACGACCTGACCCAGCTGACCCTGGGCCTGGACCGCGACTCGGGCATCATCGCCCACCTGTTCGACGAGCGTAACCCTGCGGTGAAGAAGCTGCTGGCCAACGCCATTGCCGCGTGCAACAAGGCCGGCAAGTACATCGGCATCTGCGGCCAGGGCCCGTCGGACCACCCGGACCTGGCCAAGTGGCTGATGGAACAAGGCATCGAAAGCGTGTCGCTGAACCCGGACTCGGTGCTCGAAACCTGGTTCTTCCTGGCCGAAGGCCAAGGCGCGGCCTGACGCAATAAAACGCGGGGGGACGTCTGGCGTACCCCCGCCTGGTTTTTTCCAGGGCGAGCTCCAGCAATGGATCCCGCCCTTTTTTGTGCACCAAGCAACCTTATGCAAAGCAGCAGCACTCTATTTCCCGTGGCCTTGCTCAGTGCCGAGCGCCGCGGCGACCTCAGCGAAGACGTGTACCGGATCAAGGCCGGCAACGGCCCTGACCCCAGCGTCGAGCTGGCCGT
Source organism: Pseudomonas sp. LB-090624 (assembly GCF_003205205.1). GTDB lineage: Bacteria > Pseudomonadota > Gammaproteobacteria > Pseudomonadales > Pseudomonadaceae > Aquipseudomonas. The sequence goes on along the minus strand of NZ_QJRL01000021.1, from coordinate 89,481 downwards.
GACCCGCCTGGGGCTGGCCGACCAGGGCGAGGCCCAAGGCGTGCCGGTCATTCTTCTGCACGGCAGCTTTTCCAACCGGCGCTTCTGGTATTCCCCCAAAGGCGTCGGCTTGGGTGCCTATCTGGCGCGGGCCGGTTTCGATGTATGGATCCCGGAAATGCGTGGCCACGGTCTGTCGCCGCGCAACCTTGCCTGGAAGCACAACAGTGTCGCTGCCTACGCCCGTGATGACTTGCCGCTGATCAACGCCTTCGTGCGCGAGCAATCGGGCCAGGCGCCGCACTGGGTGGGCCATTCGTTGGGTGGGACGACATTGGCGGCAGCGCTGGGTGGTGGCTTCCTGGAGCCGGGGCAAGTCGCCAGTGTGGCGCTGTTCGGCACCCAGATCAGCCGTGTGTACTGGCCGTTGAAAGTGCCCCCGCTGGCCTGGGGCGCGAAGCTGGTGCTCAAGCGGTGGGGGCAGATTTCTGGCCCGCGCTTCAAGCGTGGGCCCGAGGACGAACCGATTGGGCTGGCCCTGGAAAGCATGCGCTGGCATGGCCTGTTCGGGCGCTTTGGCGACAAGCAGAACGATTGGTGGGCAGGGCTGGCTGAAGTGGACGTACCGCTGTTGGCAGTGGCCGGTGCAGGGGACTTCCAGGACCCAGTGTGGGCTTGTCGAAAGCTGTTCGAGCAGTTGGGCGGCGCGCGCAAGCAATTCCTGCGGCTGGGTCGTGAAGAAGGTTTCGACGCCTTTGGGCACGTCGACATGCTGGTGAGCAAGGCCGCGCAGGTGCAGGTGTGGCCGTTGGTGCAGCGCTGGCTGCGCAACCCGCTGCTGCCGGTGCATGCGTCCACTGTGGCTGCAGAGCCTTTGCCAGCCAGTTGACCTTGCTTTGTCTGCACGGGCCGTTTCGCGGCCCCGCCTGCGAAACGGCCGATACAGGATGAAGACAAATGACTGCCCGGTCCCGGATGACTACGACAGGCTCCAAGGTGTAGCCTTGGCCGATACCCGCTTTCGTTGTGACTGACAGGAGCTTCCCATGCAGCATTACGTAACGCCCGACCTGTGCGACGCCTACCCGGACCTGGTACAAGTGCTGGAGCCGATGTTCAGCAATTTCGGCGGCCGTGATTCGTTCGGCGGCCAGATCGTCACCATCAAGTGCTTCGAAGACAACTCGCTGGTCAAGGAGCAGGTCGAACGCGATGGCAAGGGCAAGGTGCTGGTGGTCGATGGTGGTGGGTCGCTGCGCCGGGCGTTGCTCGGTGACATCCTCGCCGAAAAGGCCGCCAAAAATGGCTGGGAAGGCCTGGTGATCTACGGCTGCGTACGTGATGTCGATGTGCTGATCCAGACCGACGTTGGCGTGCAGGCGCTGGCCAGCCACCCGATGAAGACCGACAAGCGCGGCATTGGCGACCTCGATGTGGCAGTGACCTTCGCTGGCGTGACGTTCCGCCCGGGCGAGTATATCTATGCCGACAACAATGGCGTGCTGGTCTCGCCAAGCCCGCTGAAAATGCCGGAGTGATGCGCCACACGCGCTGATGGAGCTTTGATGTTCGAGGAAGACAACGCGCAGTGGGGGCTGGTGCATGCCCTGGTGCTCGATGGCAAAGGTGGCGCACGCTCGATTGCCCGTACCGAACTGGACGACCTGCAGCTGCAACCGGAGCAAAGCCTGTGGCTGCACTGGGATCGCAGCCATCCGCAAACCCGCACTTGGCTGTTGCATGACAGCGGCCTGAGCGAGTTCGCCTGCGAACTGCTGCTGGAGGAGAACACCCGACCACGCCTGCTGCCCATGGCGGACGAACAGTTGCTGCTGTTTTTGCGTGGGGTCAACCTCAATCCGGGCGCCGAGCCCGAAGACATGGTTTCGGTGCGAATCTTCGCCGAGGCACAGCGGGTTATCTCTTTGCGCCTGCGGCCGCTGCGCGCCAGTGATGAAGTGCTGCAGCAGCTGGAGCAGGGCAGGGGGCCAAAATCGGCATCTGAATTGTTGCTGTTGATGGGCGAGCTACTGACCGAAAAGGTTCAGGGGCTGGTCAGTGACCTGGCCGAACTGGTCGACCTGGAGGAAGAAAAGGTCGAATCCGACGAACGGTACACCCCGGAGCATGGCAGCCTGCAGCAGATCCGCCGCCGCGCCGCCGGCTTGCGCCGGTTCCTGGCGCCGCAACGGGAAATCTATGCCCAGTTGTCGCGCAGCAAATGGAGCTGGTTCGCCAATGCCGACGCCGATTACTGGAACGAGCTCAACAATAGCCTGATCCGCTACCTCGAGGAGCTGGAACTGACCCGGGAGCGCGCCGCACTGGTGCTGGAAAGCGAAGACCGCCGCCGCAGCGAGCGGATGAACCGCACCATGTACCGCTTCGGCATCATCACCTGCATCTTTTTGCCCATGAGCTTCATCACCGGGCTGCTGGGTATCAATGTCGGCGGCATCCCGGGGGCCGAAAACCCCTTGGGCTTCCTGTGTGCCTGCAGTGTGGTGCTGGGGTTGGAGGTGGGGCAGTGGTGGTTGTTCCGGCGGTTGCGATGGGGGGAGGTGGTCATTTTGAAACATTCGTCCCAACCCGGTGTGTGACCCATCGCCCGGCCATCTCGTCTCTCACTGACATTGCGCGAGGTGCCCATGCACGATCCGTTTGAAGAATCCCTGCGCGACCTGCTAAAGGCATCACCCTCCGGCAACGACCGGGACGACCGGGACGACGCCGCTTGCCTGGGTCGCGTACTGAAAACCGCCAACCGCCAGGTGGGTGCGGGCGATCTGTTCAGCCTGCTTGGCCGTTGGAGCCAGGCGCTGCTGATTGCCGTGAACAATGGCTCGGCGCATGTCGCGCCGGTGCGCCGACACTCTTCCCGCAACGCTGCCAACGGCAGCAAAGCAGATAAGGCCGATTGAATATGGAACTCGATCTCTGGACCCAGAGCCTGGTCACCGCGATGACCGCCCTTTGGACCAAGGTAGCGAACTTCATCCCCAACCTGTTCGGCGCGCTGGTCGTGGTGCTGCTCGGTTTCGTGGTGGCCAAGCTACTCGACACGCTGCTGTCCAAACTGCTGGCCAAGTTCGGCCTGGACCGCCTGATGGCCGGCACGGGCCTGACCAAAATGCTCGGCCGGGTTGGCATCCAGGTGCCGATCTCGACCTTGATCGGCAAGATCGTCTACTGGTTCGTGCTGCTCATCTTCCTCGTTTCGGCCGCTGAATCGCTCGGCCTGGAGCGGGTTTCGGCAACCCTCGACATGCTCGCCCTCTACCTGCCCAAGGTGTTCGGCGCAGCGCTGGTGCTGCTGGCCGGCGTGCTGCTGGCGCAGGTGGCCAACGGCCTGGTGCGCGGTGCTGCCGAAGGCATCGGCCTGGAGTATTCGGCGGGCCTTGGGCGGATCACCCAGGGTCTGGTGATCATCATCAGCATCTCGGTGGCCATCAGCCAGCTGGAGGTGAAAACCGACCTGTTGAACCACGTGATCGTGATCGGGCTGATTACCGTTGGTCTGGCCGTTGCCCTCGCCATGGGCCTTGGCAGCCGCGAGATCGCCGGGCAGATCCTGGCCGGCATCTACGTGCGCGAGCTGTTTCAGGTGGGCCAGCAAGTGCGGATTGGAGAGGTCGAAGGGCTGATCGAGGAAATCGGCACGGTAAAAACCACGCTGCTGACCGATGATGGCGAACTGGTGTCGCTGTCCAACCGCGAGTTGCTCGAGCAGCGTGTCAATAGCCGCTAACCGCTCAAAAGCTGTTAATGTATGCCGCCGCGAATTCGACCCACGGGGTCGCGCGGCGACATTGACCTGACTGTCGGCCAGATCCGTTTTGAATAAAGTTCATTCGCCGCCCATGCGTTATGACCCCCGCGAGCTCACCGATGAAGAGTTGGTGGCGCGTTCGCATGAGGAGCTGTACCACGTTACCCGCGCCTATGAGGAGCTCATGCGGCGCTACCAGCGGACCCTGTTCAACGTCTGTGCGCGTTATCTGGGGAACGACCGTGACGCGGACGATGTCTGTCAGGAAGTGATGCTGAAAGTGCTGTACGGGCTGAAGAACTTCGAGGGTAAATCCAAGTTCAAGACCTGGCTCTACAGCATCACCTACAACGAGTGCATTACCCAGTACCGCAAGGAGCGCCGTAAACGCCGGTTGATGGATGCCTTGAGTCTGGACCCTGTTGAAGAGGCGTCCGAAGACAAGGCCCCGAAACCGGAAGAAAAAGGCGGGCTGGACAAGTGGCTGGTGCATGTGAACCCGATTGACCGGGAAATTCTGGTGCTGCGTTTTGTCGCAGAACTGGAGTTTCAGGAAATTGCCGACATCATGCACATGGGCCTGAGCGCGACGAAAATGCGTTACAAGCGCGCGCTAGACAAGCTTCGGGAGAAATTTGCTGGCCTCGATGAAACTTAGTGGCGTGCAAATATCTCTAACGAATCGGCGAGTTCTGCTAGACTTGCCGTCGAGTTGTCCCCCTTGTTTGTGGTGGGACTGCTTAACTATCACCAGATGGGGATTTAACGGATGAAATTGAAAAACACCTTGGGCTTGGCCATTGGTTCGCTTGTAGCCGCCACTTCGATTGGCGCTATGGCACAAGGTCAAGGCGCCGTCGAGACTGAAATCTTCTACAAGAAGGAATTCTTCGACAGCCAGCGCGACTTCAAGAACGACGGCAACCTGTTCGGCGGTTCGATCGGTTACTTCCTGACCGACGACGTTGAACTGCGTCTGGGCTACGACGAAGTTCACAACGCTCGTGGCGAAGACGGCAAAAACATCAAGGGCTCGAACACCGCCCTGGACGCCGTTTACCACTTCAACAACCCGTACGACGCCATCCGTCCGTACGTTTCCGCTGGTTTCTCGCACCAGTCGCTGGGCCAGACCGGCCGTGGCGGTCGTGACCACTCCACCTTCGCCAACGTTGGCGCTGGCGCCAAGTGGTACATCACCGACATGTTCTACGCCCGTGCCGGCGTAGAAGCTCAGTACAACATCGACCAGGGCGACACCGAGTGGGCCCCAAGCGTTGGTGTTGGCCTGAACTTCGGCGGTAGCCCGAAGCAAGCCGAAGCCGCTCCAGCTCCAGTTGCTGAAGTCTGCTCCGACTCCGACAACGACGGTGTTTGCGACAACGTCGACAAGTGCCCTGACACCCCGGCCAACGTTACCGTTGACGCCGACGGCTGCCCGGCTGTTGCCGAAGTCGTTCGCGTTGAGCTGGACGTCAAGTTCGACTTCGACAAGTCGGTCGTCAAGCCAAACAGCTACGGCGACATCAAGAACCTGGCTGACTTCATGAAGCAGTACCCACAAACCACCACCGTGGTTGAAGGTCACACTGACTCCGTGGGCCCAGACGCTTACAACCAGAAGCTGTCCGAGCGTCGTGCCAACGCTGTCAAGCAGGTACTGACCCAGCAGTACGGCGTAGAATCCAGCCGTGTTGATTCGGTTGGCTACGGCGAAACCCGTCCGGTTGCTGACAACGCCACCGAAGAAGGTCGCGCTGTTAACCGTCGCGTTGAAGCGCAGGTTGAAGCTCAGTCCAAGTAATTGGCCTGATGTTTCACGAAAAACCCGGCTTCGGCCGGGTTTTTCTTTGCCTGGAATTTTCCGGCCTGCCCGCACCCTGCGGGTCGCGAAAGGGCAGCAACGCGGCCCCAGGTTTCAGCGTTGTTGCAACAGTTGCAGGGGCTGCTGCGCGGTCATTTCGCGATACAAGGCCGCTCCCACAGGTGTTGCAGCTACCTCGCCAATCACCAGAATTGCGGGGCTACGCAACCCAAACCCTCGCGCATCCTCGACCATCCCCCACACATCGCTCCTGCACTCGCGCTGTTGCGGCAACGAGGCATTCTCGATCATCGCCACCGGCGTCCCTGCCGCCATCCCGCCATCCAGCAACCCCTGGCGCACTTGCTCCAGCCGCGCCACCCCCATGTACACCACCAACGTCGTGCCAGCCTGGGCCAATGCTGCCCAGTTCAGCTCGCTGTCATCCTGGGTATGCGCCGTCACCAAGGTCACTCCTCGGCTCACACCCCGCGAGGTGAGGGAGATACCGCACTGCGTCGCCCCTGCCAGGCCAGCGGTGATGCCGTTGACCACTTCCACTTCGATACCATGCCCCTGCAACCACAGTGCTTCTTCACCGCCACGGCCAAAAATGCACGGGTCACCGCCCTTGAGCCTTACCACGCAACGGCCCTGCCGCGCATGGCGTAACATCAGGCGCTGGATGAACGCCTGCGGTGTCGAGCGGCAGCCACCGCGCTTGCCCACGGCAATCACGCGGGCCTGCGGGCAATGGCCCAGCACCGCCGGGTTGACCAAGTCGTCGATCATCACCACGGCAGCTTGCTGCAAAGCGCGCACGGCCTTGAGGGTGAGCAGTTCAGGGTCACCAGGGCCAGCACCGACCAGCCACACTTTTGCATTCATCAGGTTTTCCTCATCGGCAAGCTGCATTCAGCCCTTGAGCAGGGTGATTAGCAAAATCAGGTTTATCAGCAACGACAGCAGGGCCAGGGTGCGCCAGACCTTCAGCGGTTCGCGCTCCAGCAATGGTCGTGGCCGGCTGGTCAGTTCCTGGCGGTCGCCGCGTTCAAGCAGGAGCAACCAGTGTTCGGCGGTTTCGAAGCGCTGCGCCGGATCGGCTGCCACCGCCTGCTGCAGGTTGTGCTGCAACCATTCCGGCAGGTCTGGGCGGTAGCGTGAGGGGTTGATCGGCTGGCTGAAGCGCGGGCGCTGGAAGGCTTCCACTTCGCCATACGGGTAGTGCCCGGTCAGCAGCTGGTATAGCGTCACGCCCACGGCGTAAAGGTCCTGACGCGGGCTGGGTGGCTGGCCGTCGAATGCTTCCGGAGCGAGGTACGAGGGCGTACCGGGCAGATCGTGAAGCGGGTCCTCGGACAGGCCTGGACAATAGGCGAGGCCGAAGTCCAGCAGGCGCAGCTGACCATCGCGGCCAAGGTGCAGGTTGTCCGGCTTGATGTCGCGATGCAGCAGGTTGCGCCGATGCAGTACGCCGACTGCCTGCAGCAATTGCCGGGCGATCTCCAGCCACTGGGTGAGGGGCAACGGGCCGTTTTCGCCCAGCAGTGTGGCCAGGTCTTGCCCGGGGTATTGGCGCATCACGTAGTACAGGTGCTGGCGCTGACTGGCGGCGTGCACTTCTGGAAAGTGCCGGCCGGCAACGCGGCGCAGGAACCACTCTTCCAGCAACAGCCCCTGTGCAGCACCCGGCTCCTGCTCGCGCACGGTGGGCAAGGTCTTCAGCAACCAGGCCTGGTTCTGGCTGTCGCGCACCTGGTAGAGCAGGGACTGGCGGCTGTGGGCATGGCGTTTTTCAACCTGCCAACCGTCGATTAGCTGGCCCGGCCTTAGCGGGCCGGGTATCGGCCATTGCTGCAGCTGCGCGAGGGTATCGCCCAGGTTGGCGGTGCCCAGTTGCTCGACCTGCACCAGCAAGGCGCTGGCGTTGTCCTGGCTGCCATTGAGGTGGGCGCTGGCAACCAGCGTGTCGGCGGCCAATTGCAGGTCGGGCTGGTCGCGCAGCACGGCCTGGATGTGCTGGTCGCCCAAGCTGGCCCAGACACCGTCGCTAAGCAGCAGGAAGCACTCGCCCGGCTGCAGCTCGCCTTCCAGGTAATCCACCAGCAGGTGCTGGTCCAAGCCCAGCGCGCGCTTCAGCACATGCTGCATGCCTGGCTGGTCCCACACATGGTCCTCGCTCAGGCATTGCAGATGGCCGTCGTGCCAGCGGTACACGCGGCAGTCGCCGACATGGGCGAGGGTAAAGCGCCGGCCGCGCAGTACTAGCGCGCTGAGGGTGGTCAGCAACGGCTGGCCGCTGCCTTGGGCGCGCAGCCAGCGGTTCTGCGCCAGCAACAGGCGGTCAAGGGCCTGGGCCACGCTCCAGGTAGCTGGGGTGGCGTAGTAGTCCAGGGCCAGAGCCTGCAGGCTGGCCCGGGCCGCCAAGCCACCGTCGGCGCATTGGCTGACGCCATCGGCCAAGGCGAACAAGTAGCCCTTGCTGGCGGCCAGCTCCGGCGCCGGAGTCACCAGGCGCAAGGCATCCTGGTTTTCCGTGCGCGGCCCGGTAGCGCTGGCCTGGGCAAAGCTCAGTTGCAGGCTCATCAGCGTGCCTCAGACCCGTGCCGCAGTAACGGCAGCCGAGCCCCAGGTGGTGCGCCAGCGTTGTTTCACGCCGTGCAGTCCGAACCAGGCCAGCAGGCCCAGGCTGGCGAACAGCCACAGCCCCAGCTGGTAATCGCCGGTATGCTGCTTGATGGTGCCAAGCCCGGCTGCCAGCAGAAAGCCGCCGATGCCGCCGGCCATGCCGATCAACCCGGTCATCACGCCGATCTCCTGGCGGAAGCGCTGCGGCACCAACTGGAAGACCGCGCCATTGCCTGCGCCCAGGCCGAGCATGGCGCTGACGAACAGTGCCAATGCGGCAGCGGCGGACGGCAGGTTGAAGCCCACTGCAGCAATGCAGATGGCCGCCACGCTGTACATGCCCAGCAAAGTACGGATGCCACCGAAGCGGTCGGCCAGGGCGCCGCCGAGTGGGCGCATCAGGCTGCCGGCGAACACACAGGCAGCGGTGTAGTAGCCAGCGGTGACCGGGCTCAGGCCGTACTGGTCGCTGAAGTAGCCGGGCAAGGCGCTGGCCAGGCCGATGAAGCCACCGAAGGTGACGCTGTAGAAGAACATGAACCACCAGCTGTCGCGGTCGCCCAAGGCCTTGAGGTAGTCGGCCATGGCTTTTGGCTTGGGCCGTTGCGGGGCATTGCGCGCCAGCAGGGCGAAGACCACCAGCGCCAGCGACAGCGGGATCAGCGCGAAGCCGAACACGTTGTTCCAGCCGAAGCCCGCTGCCAATGCGGGCGCCAGCAAGGCGGCGAACACCGTACCGGAGTTGCCGGCGCCAGCGATACCCATCGCCTTGCCCTGGTGTTGCGGTGGGTACCACTGCGAGGCCAGTGGCAGCGACACGGCGAATGAGGCGCCGGCAAAGCCGAGGAATACCCCCAGCAGCAGCGCCTGTTCGTAGCTGTGCACGCCCAGATGCCATGCAGCGGCCAAGGCAACGATAACGATCACCTGGCCAATCAGGCCGGCGGTTTTGGGTGACAGACGGTCCACCAGTACGCCCATGGCGAAGCGCAGGATCGCCCCGGCCAGGATCGGCATCGCCACCATCAGGCCCCGTTGTTGTGCACTCAGTTGCAGGTCGGCGGCAATCTGCACCGCCAACGGGCCCAGCAGGTACCAGACCATGAAGCTGAGGTCGAAGTACAGGAACGCGGCGAACAGCGTGGGCACATGCCCGGATTTCCAGAAGCTGGTACTCATCGAACACCTCACTCGGCAATGCAACGGAACGAAAAAGACGCCGCCACCCGCTCCATGGTTGTGGAGGGGAGAGCGACGTCTTTGTCGGGATTAAGTGGGGCAACCGCCGTTGGCTACCGGTGAGATTTGTTCAGCAAGAGACGGGCCAACTGTTGGGAGGGTTTGTTCCGAGGTGCTCGGTGGCTGTTAAATCGAGCGCCGCCCGCGCGGCGCATCGCGAGCTGCGCTCGCTCCTACATTTGTTTCGGGCCAGTCACGCCTGTGGCAGGCGCGCGCGACCGCCTTGTTTGTGCGACGCAATATCGCGTCATGCGCCAAGGCGTACGCGCGCAAATCCCCCAGAAATAACTGGCCCGAAACAACCGTAGGAGCGAGCGCAGCTCGCGATGCGCCGCGCGGGCGGCGCTCGATCTGCCAGTCGCCAACAATTTCAGGCCCAGCGTATCAGCCGAGCATCTCGTGCATGGCAATGATCTGCTCGGCCACCTGGATGAGTTTCTGCTGCCGGCTCATGGCCTGGCGGCGCATCAGGGTGTAGGCCTGCTCTTCATTGCAGTCCTTCATTTTCATCAGCAAACCCTTGGCCTGCTCGATGCGTTTGCGTTCGGCCAGTTGCTGGTCGCGCGCCAGCAGTTGGGCTTTCAATGCCTGGTCGCTTTCAAAGCGGGCCATGGCCACATCCAGAATCGGCTGCAGCCGGGCAGCATGGATGCCTTCGACGATATAGGCGCTGACCCCGGCCTGAATCGCCTGGCGCATCACCCCCGGGTCGTGCTCGTCGGTGAACAGCACTATGGGTCGCGGCTGGTCACGGCTGACCAGTACCACTTGCTCCATCACATCGCGGTCCGGGGAATCGGTATCGATCAGCACCACGTCCGGACGCACCGTTTCGACACACGCGGGCAGGTCGATGGTCAGGCCTGGGGCTTCGGTGACCTCGAAGCCGGCCTCGATCAAGGCTGCCTTGAGGCGGCCGAGTTTGCTCTGGGTGTCGTCGATCAACAGTATGCGCAGCATGTTCGTCCCTCTCACAGGCCAACACGTGCATCGGGCCGCTCGCCCAGCGCATGCAGGCTGAAGCTGCGGGCATAATCGTAGGGGGCGCTGCCGTCCCAGCGGGTACCGTCGATCAGCAGGCTGCTGCGCATCGGCTGGTCGGGGCAGGTGACGCCCAGGCTGTGCGCCGCCTCGGTGTACAGCGCCAGTTGCTGGACCTGGCGCGCTACGCCAAGGTAGTCGGGGTCGTCGCGCAGCAGGCCCCAGCGGCGGAACTGGGTCATGAACCACATGCCGTCGGACAGGTACGGCAGGTTGACCCGGCCATGGTCGAACAGGCGCAGGGCATGTGGGTCTTGCCACTGGTTGCCGAGGCCATCGTGATAGTCGCCGAGCAGGCGCGGCTCGATGCTGCCCAGCGGGGTGTCCAGGTAGGCGCTGCCGCTCAGCAGCTGTGCAGTGCCGCGGCGGTTTTCCGGGCTTTGTTCGATGAAGCGACTGGCGGCGAGGACGGCCTTGATCAACGCGCGGGCGCTGTTGGGGTATTGCTCTGCAAAGGCTCGGGCACAGGCCAGGACCTTTTCCGGGTGGTCCGGCCAGATCGACTGGCTGGTGGCCAAGGTGAAACCTTGGCCTTTGGCCACCGCGTCGGCAGCCCAGGGCTCGCCGACGCAGAAACCGTCGATACGCCCGGCCTGGATGTGCGCGGCCATCTGGGCAGGCGGTACCACTACACTGTCGACGTCGCGCAGCGGGTGGATGCCCTGGCTGGCCAGCCAGTAATACAACCACATGGCGTGTGTGCCAGTGGGGAACGTCTGGGCGAATGTCAGTCGTGCGCCATGCTGGTGCACCAGCCGGGCCAGTGCTTCAGGGTTGGTCACGCCTTTGCGTTGCAGGGCCGGTGACAGGTTGATGGCCTGGGCGTTCTGGTTAAGCCCCATCAGTACTGCCATGTCGCTGGCGGCTACACCGCCAATGCCCAGGTGCACGGCGTAGACCAGGCCATACAAGCAGTGCGCGGCATCCAGCTCGCCACTGACCAGCTTGTCGCGCAGCCCGGCCCACGAGCCCTGGCGCTTGAGGTTGAGGGTAAGGCCGTGCTGCTGGGCGAAGCCCTGGGTGGCGGCAACCACCACCGAGGCGCAATCGGTCAGGGCCATGTAGCCGATGTTCAGGCTGGGTTTTTCCGGCGCGTCGCTGCCGTTGACCCAGGCCAGGGGCGTTGCTCGGGGTGCAGTGTTCACAAGGTTCCTCGCCCGTACTGATAAGGCTGTGGGGATGACTGGTGCAACCGATGTGCCAGCCGTACCACGATTTGCTGTCCTGCCAGCCCCGCGCTGGCTATAATCGCCCCCTCACTCACCCTGAGCCTTGCCCGCCCATGTATACCCTGGCCCGCCAGCTGCTGTTCAAGCTTTCCCCGGAAACGTCCCACGACCTGTCCCTGGACCTGATCGGCGCCGGTGGCCGTCTTGGCCTCAATGGCATGCTGTGCAAGCAACCGGCCGCCTTGCCGGTTTCGGTCATGGGCTTGAACTTCGCCAACCCGGTGGGCCTGGCCGCTGGCCTGGACAAGAACGGCGCGGCCATCGACGGGTTCGCCCAGCTGGGCTTCGGTTTTGTCGAAATCGGCACCGTCACCCCGCGTCCGCAACCGGGCAACCCAAAACCGCGGCTGTTCCGCCTGCCGGAAGCCACGGCCATCATCAACCGCATGGGTTTCAACAACCTGGGCGTCGATCACCTGCTTGGCCGTGTACGCGCTTCGCGCTACAACGGGGTACTGGGTATCAACATCGGCAAGAATTTCGACACCCCGGTCGAGCGCGCCGTCGATGATTACCTGATCTGCCTGGACAAGGTGTACACCGCGGCCAGCTACATCACCGTCAATGTCAGCTCGCCCAACACCCCTGGCCTGCGCAGCCTGCAGTTCGGCGACTCGCTCAAGCAACTGCTGGATGCCCTGGCCGAGCGCCGCGAGCAACTGGCCGCCACGCACGGCAAGCGCGTGCCGCTGGCAATCAAGATCGCACCGGACATGAGCGACGAAGAAACAGCCCTGGTGGCAGCCGCGCTGATGGCGTCGGGCATGGATGCGGTGATCGCCACCAACACCACGCTGGGCCGTGAGGGTGTCGAGGCATTGCCGCATGGTAGCGAGGCGGGCGGCCTGTCGGGCGCACCGGTGCTGGAAAAGAGCACCCATATCGTCAAGGTGCTGGCCGGCGAACTGGGCGGCAAGCTGCCGATCATTGCCGCAGGTGGCATCACCGAAGGCCGCCATGCTGCGCAGAAGATCGCGGCGGGTGCCAGCCTGGTACAGATTTATTCGGGCTTCATTTATAAAGGGCCGGCGCTGATTCGCGAGGCGGTGGACGCCATCGCTGCGATGCCGCGGTGACCTGACACGGCCCTTTCGCGGGCAACGCCGTTGCGGTTTGCCAAGGCATAAAAAAGGGCCCCTTCAAGGGGCCCCTGGGCCTTCGCCCGCCGCCCGGATAGGGCGTGCATGGTAAATCGAATTCAGTGTCCTCGATCAGCCAACGGCGTGATTTTCGTTGAGTCTATGGATGCCAGCGGTGCCAGTCATTCCGTCCCAGTTATCACCGCGACCTTCGCGCCAGCCGTTGATCCAGGCTTGGCGTACAGAAGGAAGATTGAAGGGGCAAAGTTCGCGGGATTTGCCGGTGACCCCGTATTGGTAGCCACGTGAATATGCTCTTTCCAACGGATCACGCTTAAGTCTTCTCATAGGGTGTTGCCCTCACTTGTTGACTGTAATGTCCCGTCGGCCTCTCCGAGGCCGGGCAGAGTCTTTCTGCCGGTTTGCGCTCGCTGCCGGCGTCGCGAGCTGAAGGTGCCGCCTCGTTGCGAAGCGGCCTGAGACCAGTTCTAACGAATGCGAGTCACGGTGTGAATGATCGATTTGTCATAAGGGCGTAACGTTTATGAGGGTGAGGGGATAAGTAAATAAATGCGACTCAACCTTGTTTGGCGTTGAGCCCGCTATGATCGGGGTTTGCCGATCTTTGACGTCATTTCGCCAGCGTGGCGTGTGGCTGACAGAATCAATTTGAAATGCGACGAAGGGTCACAGACGCCCGGGTATCGCGAGAATTTTTAGTACTGCCCGATGATCTAAGCTGTCTTTGCTGCTTGGATCGATCAGGCGGCCCGGCCCTTGGCCGCACACATGTGCTGTGAAGGGCCACCCGCATGCCTGTTGGAAAGGGGTGCGGGCAAACATCGCGGGGCGATGCGTCGCCCCGTCAGTCAAATAGCCAAAGGCTCTGGAATATTCATGTCGGACCGTTTCGAACTTTATCTCACCTGTCCCAAAGGCCTTGAAGGCCTGCTTGCCGAAGAGGCCAAGGGCCTTGGCCTTGACGAAGTGCGTGAGCACACCTCGGCCATTCGCGGCGCCGCCGACATGGAAACCGCCTACCGCTTGTGCGTCTGGTCACGTTTGGCCAACCGCGTGCTGCTGGTGCTCAAGCGCTTCTCGATGAAGAACGCCGACGACCTGTACGATGGCGTGCACGCGGTCGACTGGGCCGACCACCTGGCAGCCGATGGCACCCTGGCCGTGGAATTCAGCGGCCATGGCTCGGGCATCGATAACACCCATTTCGGTGCATTGAAGGTCAAGGACGCGATCGTCGACAAGCTGCGCAACCGTGAAGGCCTGCGCCCATCGGTTGAAAAAATCGACCCTGACGTGCGTGTGCACCTGCGCCTGGACCGTGGCGAGGCCATCCTTTCCCTTGACCTGTCCGGTCACAGCCTGCACCAGCGTGGCTATCGCCTGCAGCAAGGCGCCGCGCCGCTGAAGGAAAACCTCGCGGCAGCCGTGCTGATCCGCGCTGGCTGGCCGCGCATTGCCGCCGAAGGTGGCGCGCTGGCTGACCCCATGTGCGGTGTCGGTACCTTCCTGGTCGAAGCAGCCATGATCGCTGCTGATATCGCGCCCAACCTCAAGCGTGAACGCTGGGGCTTCAGTGCCTGGCTCGGCCATGTGCCGGCGCTGTGGCGCAAGGTGCACGACGAGGCACAGGCCCGCGCGCAGGCCGGCCTGGCCAAGCCACCGCTGTGGATCCGTGGCTACGAGGCTGACCCGCGGCTTATCCAGCCGGGCCGCAACAACGTCGAGCGTGCTGGCCTGGGCGACTGGGTCAAGATCTACCAGGGTGAAGTCAGCACCTTCGAGCCGCGCCCGGACCAGAACCAGAAAGGCCTGGTCATCAGCAACCCGCCCTACGGCGAGCGCCTGGGTGACGAAGCCAGCCTGCTGTACCTCTACCAGAACCTCGGCGAGCGCCTGCGCCAGGCCTGTATGGGCTGGGAGGCAGCGGTATTCACCGGCGCGCCGCAACTGGGCAAGCGCATGGGCATTCGCAGCCACAAGCAGTATGCGTTCTGGAACGGTGCCTTGCCGTGCAAGCTGCTGCTGTTCAAGGTGCAACCTGACCAGTTCGTGACCGGTGAGCGTCGCGAAGCGCAGGCTGAAAACGCTGAAACCCGCCAGCAGACGCCAGTGGCCAGCGAGCCGGCGCGCCTGTCGGAAGGGGCACAGATGTTTGCCAACCGGTTGCAGAAGAACCTCAAGCAACTGGGCAAGTGGGCTCGGCGCGAACAGGTTGATTGCTACCGCCTGTACGACGCCGACATGCCCGAATATGCACTGGCGGTCGACCTGTACCAGGATTGGGTACATGTGCAGGAATACGCAGCTCCCCGTTCGATCGACCCGGACAAGGCCCAGGCGCGTCTGCTCGACGCCCTGGCGGCCATTCCACAGGCCCTGGGTATTTCCCATCAGCGGGTCGTGCTCAAGCGTCGCGAGCGCCAGAGCGGCACCCGTCAGTACGAACGCCAGGCTACTGAAGGGTGCTTCCAGGAGGTGAACGAAGGCGGTGTCAAGCTGCTGGTCAATCTCACCGACTACCTTGATACCGGGCTGTTCCTGGATCATCGCCCGATGCGCATGCGCATCCAGCGCGAGGCTGCTGGCAAGCGCTTCCTCAACCTGTTCTGCTACACCGCCACGGCAACGGTGCATGCAGCCAAGGGCGGTGCCCGCAGCACCACCAGCGTCGACCTGTCGAAAACTTACCTGGACTGGGCGCGGCGCAACCTGGCACTGAATGGCTTCTCCGAGCGTAACCGGTTGGAGCAGGGCGATGTGATGGCCTGGCTGGAAGCCTGTCGCGAAAGCTACGAGATGATCTTCATCGACCCGCCGACTTTCTCCAACTCCAAGCGCATGGAAGGCGTGTTCGACGTACAGCGTGACCACGTGCAACTGCTGGACCTGGCCATGGCTCGCCTGGCCCCGGGGGGCGTGTTGTATTTCTCCAACAACTTCCGCAAGTTCCAGCTGGACGAGCACCTGACGGCGCGTTACGCCGTGGAGGAAATCACCGCCCAGACCCTGGATCCGGACTTCGCCCGCAACAGTCGCATCCATCGCGCCTGGCGTTTGCAACTGCGCTGAGGCGACGAGGTACATTGCGCGACTGATGGCCAATAGCTATAACTGAACGCAGGGCAAGATAATCCGCAGGACGCTGACGTGACGAGATGGGTGTATGTCGAAGTGTGGCGTGCGTGCGCGGTTACTTGGCCTGTGCACAGAGGCGGTGTCCGCCTGGGCGGTGGCGCTGGTCGCAGTGGTCGCGGGTGGCATGCTGACAGCCGTCCTGGCGCTTGCTGCACAGACCTTCTACAAGCAGCAGTTGCGCCAACGCTTCGAGCTGATGGCCAACGAGCGTTTCAGCCGTATTGCCGAACGCTTTGATGAACAGCAGCAGCGCCTGGACGGGCTGCGGCGGTTCTTCAGCTTCTCCAATGACATAACCCTGCGTGAGTTCGACGGCTATGCCCGACCCTTGCTGCAGCGCACCCTGGCCTATGCCTGGGCGCCGCGCGTCGAGGCGGCGCAGCGTGCCGAGTTCGAACGCCAGGCCAGCGCCCCTTCCGGCCCAGGCTATGTGGTCCGCGATCAGGACGAGCAAGGCCAGTGGCGACGCGCGCCGCTACGCGACCATTACTTTCCGGTGCTGTACAGCCAATCGGGCGAGCTGCCTGGGTTGCCGCATGGTATGGACCTGGCCGGCCAGGCCGTAGCTCAGGCGGCCCTTGCGCGGGCGCCGGGGCCGGGCAGCATGGCGTTATCCGAGCCGCTGGCCATGTTCGATACTCAGTCGGACGCGAGGGGCCTGCTGATGGTGGCACCGGTGTTTACCGATGCCAACCCGCAGGGCGACCTGGCGGGGTATGTGATGGCGTTGCTGAGCATGCGTGAGCTGGTCAGCGATGGCAAACCGCTGTCGGCTGAAGACCAGCTGGTGGTGCGCATTGTTGACCCGTCCGGGCTGCATGGGCCGCAAGTCATGTTCGATTCGCAGAACCAGGTCGCCCCGTTGCCGCTGTCCAGTCATCAGTTGTTGCACCTGGCCGACCGCCATTTTCAGCTGATTATCCGGCCAAGCAGGGCCTTCATGCAGGCCAACCCTTCCTCGGCGGTACTTGCGGTCGCGTTGCTGGGCGGGTTGTTGAGCCTGCTGCTCAGCGCGCTGCTCTACAGCCTGTTCAGCCAGCGTCAGCGTGCCCTGGCCCTGGTCGAACAGCGGACGGCCGAGCTGCGGGTCAGCGAGCAGTCGCTGCGTGGCACCCATAATCAGTTGCGCAGCGTGCTGGATGCCGCGACGCAGGTGGCGATCATCGCCACCAACCTCAAGGGTGAAGTCAGCACCTTCAACGCGGGTGCCGAACGCATGCTCGGTTACCCGGCCAGGGAGGCGATCGGCCGGTTGCGGCTCGAGCATCTGGTGCTACCCGATGAACTGAATGCGCGCGCCCATGCGTTGAGCCTCCACTATGGTCGGCCGATTGCCGGTGGCCAGGCCATGTTCGCCGAAACGGTCCAGGAGCAGGGTGCCGAACCGGGGGAGTGGACCTTGGTACGTGCCGACGGCAGCCAGCTGGTGGCCAACATGCTGGTCACTGCCATGCTCGACGAGCAAGGGTTGTGGGTTGGCTACCTGGCCATCTGCATCGACGTTACCGAGCGGCGGCGGGTGCATGAGGCGCTGGCGGCACGAGACCGTTTGCTGGAAAAACTCAGCGCCGAAGTACCGGGTGGCATCTATCAGTACCGTCTGGATGCCGATGGCCATTCGTGTTTCCCCTACGCCAGCATGGGCCTGTACGACATCTACGAAGTCGACCTGCAGCAGTTGCGCGAGGATGCCACGGTGGTGTTCGAGCGCATACACCCAGATGACCTGGACCGTGTACGCCGTTCGGTGCGCTACTCGGCCGAGCACCTGTCGCCTTGGCGTGAGGAGTATCGGGTCTGTCTGCCACGGGCGGGTTTACGCTGGGTACGCGGTGAGGCGACCCCGGAAGTGGGCGAGCAGGGCTGTACCCTGTGGCACGGCTACTTGACCGACATTTCCGACCTCAAGGGCGTGGAGGAAGATTTACGTACGCTGTCGGTAACCGACTCGCTGACCGGTATCCACAACCGTCGCTATTTCCAGGAGCGGCTGAAGATCGAGTTGGAGCGGGCACAGCGCGATGGCCTGGCGCTGGCGGTGATCATGCTCGACATCGATCACTTCAAGCGGATCAATGACCGCTTCGGTCATGCTGTCGGCGATCGGGTGCTGCGCAGCCTGTGTCAGCGTATTGGTCAGCGGCTACGGCGTACCGATGTGTTCTGCCGGTTGGGCGGGGAGGAGTTCATGGTGCTGTGCCCAGGCAGCGATGCCGAGCAGGCGCGGCTGTTGGCGCTGGAGTTGTGGCAAGGGGTGCGCAATGTGCCGGTTGAAGGCGTCGGCAAGGTCACGGCGAGTTTCGGTGTGGCTGGCTGGCGACCGGGTGAGGGCGCTGATGCCTTGCTGGTACGCGCCGATGCGGGCGTGTATGCGGCCAAGCAGGCCGGGCGAGACCGGGTGGAGGGGGAGTCGGTTTGAGAGCGGTCGGTTGCCAGTACCGGCCTTTTCACGGCTAAAGCCGCCCCCACAGGGCTTGCACGGTTTTGCAAGCGCTGCGATGCCTGTAGGGGCGGTTTTACCTGCGCACTGCAGTCAATTGGCTGCAGTACTGCCAGCCAGTTTCGGCTGGCGATACAGGTCCAGCAGCACCTGGTCCAGCACCTGCGAGGCACCCCACGGTTTCGGGTCGTTGAGGATCGCAGCCACCGCCCAGGTATGGCCGTTGCTGTCCCGGCTGAAGCCGGCAATCGCCCGCACGGTGTTCAGTGTGCCGGTCTTGATGTGCCCTTCACCGGCCATGGCGGTGCGCTTGAGGCGCTTGCGCATGGTACCGTCCATGCCCACCAGTGGCATCGAGCTCATGAACTCGGCCGCGTAAGGGCTCTTCCAGGCAGCCCGCAGCATCTCGGCCATTTCCCGGGTGCTGACCCGCTCGGCGCGCGACAGGCCAGAACCGTTTTCCATCACCAGGTGCGGCGCGGTAATGCCTTTCTTCGCCAGCCACTGGCGCACCACGCGCTGGGCAGCGCGGGCGTCGTCGCCATCGGCATCGGTGCGGAACTGTGCGCCAAGGCTCAGGAACAGCTGCTGGGCCATGGTGTTGTTGCTGTACTTGTTGATGTCGCGGATCACTTCGACCAGGTCCGGCGAGAACGCGCGGGCCAACAGGCGGGCACTCTTCGGCACGTTCTCGATGCGGTCAGCACCCTGGATGGTGCCGCCCAGTTCGTTCCAGATCGCTCGCACGGCACCGGCGGCGTAGGTCGGGTGGTCAAGCAGTGACAGGTAGGTCTGCGAATTGCAGCCGTCACCCAGTTGGCCGCTGACCGTTACGCTGATGCCATCGGCCTGGGGTACCGGGTTGTAGCGCACATCACCGCTGCACTGTTTCGACGCCACGGCTTTGACCTGGTTGTCGATGCGGATGCTGGCAATTGGCGGCTCGACCGCGACAGTGACTTTGCCGCCATCGTTGCGGGCCACGAAGCGCAAGGCCTTGAGGTTGACCAGCAGCGAGTCGGGCTTGACCAGGAACGGCTTGTTGACGTCGCCGCCATCATCGTTGAACTGCGGCAGGTTGGGTTGCACGAAGTGGCTACGGTCCAGCACCAGGTCACCGGTAACCGTGCGCACGCCATTGGCGCGCAGGTCACGCATGAGCAGCCAGAGCTTTTCCATGTTCAGTTTCGGGTCACCGCCACCTTTCAGGTACAGGTTGCCGTTGAGCACGCCGTTGCTCAGGGTACCGTCGGTGTAGAACTCGGTTTTCCACTGGAAGGTCGGGCCAAGCAGCTCAAGGGCGGCGTAGGTGGTGACCAGTTTCATGGTCGAGGCCGGGTTCACCGACACATCGGCATTGAACACGGTCGGGGTGCCAGGCCCGTCCAGCGGCAGCATCACCAGCGATAGCGCGGTGTCCTGCAACTTGTTGGCCTTGAGCGCCTGTTGAACCTTGGCAGGCAGGGTAGTGTTGACGGCGGCGGCATGGCTGGGCAAGGCGATTGGCAACAGCAGGCCGGCAAGAACGAAGGGACGAAGCGTTTTGATCATAATGGATAAATACCCTGCAGCGAGGGAAAAGGGCTTTGGGGCTGTAAGGAGATGATGGCCCCACGACGTAAAGAGTACGCATTATGCCCCAAGCGTGGCGACGATGCGCCACGTTCGACGGAAAAGACATCGCCAATAAAAAAGGCCACCTCAGTGAGGTGGCCTTTTGATCGATCAAGCCGGGCTGAGTATCACTCGGCCTTGTTGATCGGTTTTTCCGGGTACCAGGCGTCCAGCAGTGGGCTGACTTCGATTTTGGTCAGTTCGCTGCGGCCTTTGAGCCAGGCTTCAACGGCGGCGCGCTGTTCTTCGGTAACCGAGCCACGCTTGACCGAGCACACCAGGCCATAATCGTCACCGCCTACATAGTCCAGGCCGTTGGCATCCATGGCGTCTGCCAGGAACGCATCGAGGAAAGCATCGATTGCCTGGTCATCCAGATCTTCCTTGAATTCCAGGTTCAGCTCGAAGCCCAATTCCTGAAACTCGTCGACACACAGCTTTTTGCGCAGACGACGGGAGCGGTTTGTGGCCATGAAACAATCCTCTTAGGTAATAACGCCGCGCAGTCTACCAGTTAACACGTCTGGCTGCCTGCCTGAGTGCATGTGCTTGCATTCAGGTCCCTGGCCAGTGCCCGTTCGACCCGGCACATATGCCGGGCCAGTGCCTGGCGCAGTTGGCGTTGCTGTGCGGTGGTCAAATCGCTGGCCTGCAGCGCTTCGCAGGCCGCCATCAGGTACGGCGCGTCCAGCATGCGTGCGGCACTCAGCACCTTGTGCGCCTGCTCGGCAATGGCGCTGTCGCCTTGCTGCGGATGCAGTGCCATCAGGCTTTCCAGGTCGGCCCGCAGGCTTTGCTGCAAGGCTTGCAGGAAGCGCTGGCGGTCGCCAGGGTCTGGCCCGACCACTGCAGCCAAGCCGTCCAGCTGGTACAGCTTGCGCCGGAGGGGGGGCTGGTGGCGCGGGCGCACGCCAGCCAGACGCTGGCTCAGGGTGCTCAGGCTGATGGGCTTGAGCAGGCAGTCGTCCATGCCGGCGCTCAGGCACTTGCGGCGAACTTCTGGCTGGGCGTTGGCGGTGTAGCCAAGGATGGTGCAGCGCGGGCGCTTGCCATGGCGTTCTTCGGTACGGATGGCGGTCGCCAGCTGGTAACCGTTCATGTGCGGCATATTGCAGTCGAGCACCAGCACGTCGAAGTTGCCCGCCCGCCAGGTGGCCAAGCCCTCGCGGCCATCACGGGCGCTGGCGTGTTGCAGGCCCAGGTAGCCAAGCTGTTGCGCCATCAATTGCAGGTTGGCCGGGTGGTCATCGATCACCAGCACGTTGAGCCGTGGGTCGGGCACGTCGAGGTTTTCTAGCTGCGGGGCCGGCAGTGCCTCGGCGTCAACCCGTTGCAGAGGCATTTTCAGGCGCACTTGGGTGCCGACATCCTCCAGGCTCTTGATGCTCAGGCTGCCACCCATCATTTCGCACAGGTTGCGGCAGATCGCCAGGCCCAGCCCGGTGCCTGCACGGGCGCCCTGGCTATGGGGGTTGGCCTGGATGAACGGGTTGAACAGACGCTGCAGGTCGTCGGCGTGGATGCCGATGCCACTGTCACGCACCTCCAGCTCCAGGATTGCCGGTGTGCTGGTGCCGTCATCCAGCACACCGGCATGGATACGCACCTGGCCGTGTTCGGTGAATTTGATGGCATTGCTCACCAGGTTCGACAGCACCTGCTTGAAGCGCAGGGGATCGAGCAGCGCGTGGCAGCGTGCGGCGGGCGCGATCATCACTTCCAGTGCCAGGCCTTTCTGCCGCGCCTGGCCGTCGAAGATACGCCCCACCGATTCGATCAGGGCGGCCAGGTCGACCGCCTCAGGGGCCAGCGACAAGTGCCCGGACTCGATGCGCACGATATCGAGAATGTCGCCGATCAGGCCCAGCAGGTCCTTGGCCGAATGGTGCGCCAGCTCCAGCGCATTGCGGTCCACCCGGCCCTGGTCAGCCCGCTTGACCGCCAGTTCGAGCATGCCGATGACAGCGTTCATAGGGGTGCGTATTTCGTGGCTGATGGTGGCCAGGAAGGTGCTTTTGGCACGGTTGGCATCGTCGGCCTGCTGCTTGGCCTGACGCAGCTCCGTGACCAGCTGGCGACGGTCGCTGATATCGATCCAGCCACCAATGATGCCCTGCACCTCACCCAGCGAGTCGCGATACGGCAAAATCCAGTGGTAGATGGTCATGTCCCGGCCCCTGATGCGTAATGGCCGGTCCATGATCAGCGGCGAACCCTCAGCCATGACTTTCAGGTAGTCGGCCTGGATCTGCCGGCTTTGCGCGGGGGCGGCGAACAGGCTGGCTTCGAGCCGCTTGCCGATAACCTGATCGGAGCGGGCTTGCACGGCTTCCAGGTAGCTGTAGTTGCAACTTTGCAGGCGGCACTCGCGGTCCCGAACGTAAATCGGGTGAGGGGTGCCGTTGAGCAGGGCGCGCATGAACGCCAGCTGGTCGTTCAGCGCTCGTTCCGCTTGCTGGCGCTGGCGAATTTGCAGGCGCAGGCGCGCGTTCCAGAGCAAGGCCAGCAGCAACAGTACCGCCGTGCCAAGCACTACCTGCAGCGCAAGCCGCCGGTAACCCTGGCTTTTACTGTCCTCATGCAGGCTGAACCCGCGCCAGCGGTTGTTGATTACCCCCAGTTCTTCCGGCGAGATGCTCTGCAGAGCCTTGTCGAGGATCGATACCAGCGCCGGTGACGGGGCACTGGTGACCATGGCGTAGTTGGCAGGTTCGCTGCCTATCGCGGTGCGGATGACCAGTTCGGGGTTGCTGGACAAGGCATGGTTGGCATCGATCAAGGTGGTGATGACTGCATCGACGGCGCCGCTGTTGAGCAGCGCCATGGAGTAGAACGCGCTCTCGCTCTTGACCCAGCCGATTTGCGGATAATGCCGCGACAGCATGGTATCCATGGCGCTGTAGCGGGTAATGGCGATGCGATGCCCTTGTAACTGTTCGAGTGAACTCGAGGCCAGGTTGTCCTTGCGGCTGACCAGTACGTAGGTGCTTTCCAGGTAGGACCGGCTGATTTGCAGGTTTTCCTCGCCCTCGCCTGTGATGGCCAGTGCGGCGATGACATCGGCGCGGCCATCCTTCAGGCGGGCAATCATGTCGGCGATGCCAGTGGCACGCTGTACTTCGAAGCGCAGACCGGTGCGCAGGCGAATGAGTTCCAGCAGGTCGGCGGTGATGCCGCGAAAATGCCCCGAGCCGTCGAAATAGGATAACGGGGCCGCGGTATCATCGATGGCAACGCGCATTACCGGGTGATCCTGAAGCCACTGCTCCTCGCTTTTGCTCAGTCGCAGCTTGCGGTCGGTGAGCAGCAAGTCGCTGCCGGCGCTCCAGCGCTTGAAGATGCTGGCACGCAGGGTGGCGGGCTGGCTATCGAGGATGGTGTTCACCAACGCCCTCAGCAGGGTGTCCTGTTGGCGCAGGGCAAAGCCGAAACCGATGGCCTCGTGCTTGCCGAAGTTGGCCATGCGCAGCCGCGGCAGATGGCCACGGTTGAGCAGGTAGTGGGTAGAAATGGTGTCGCCGATGAACACGTCAGCCTGGCCGAATGCGACGGCATTGAGTGCCTGGCTGGAGGAACTGAAGGCCAACAGTTCGGCCTTCGGGTAGGCGCCGAGGACCTCCTCCTTGGGCAAATAGTGGTAAAGCATGCCCAAGCGCATACCGTCCAGGCCCGTGTCCAGCGGTCGGCTTTCGTCTTCGCGCGTCACCATCACCGGTTGGTCGATGGCATAGGGGTGCGACAGCGCCAGGCCGTCGCTGCTGGCCTCGTAGCCATTGGCGCTGCCCAGCAGGTCGATATCGCCGTGCCTGAGGGCCTCCACCGCGGCCTGGCGGCTGGAGAAGCGCAGCACCCGCACTGGCAATCGCAAGGCTTTGCCGATCAGGCTGGCGTACTCGGCGGTGAGGCCCTGGTAGTCACGGCCGCCACTGGTGATGTCGAAGGGGGGGTAATCGGGTGCCGAGGTACCCAGCACCAGCTCGTGCCGGTCTTCCAGCCATTGCTGTTGTTCGGCCGTTAGCACAGGCTTGACCGGCCGGGCGGAGGAGCGCGCCAGCAAGGCATAGGATGAGACTTCGGGTTGTGCTGCACGTGCCAGGCCGCTGAACAGCAGCAGGGCGAGCATGAGGCAGACGGCAGGGCGGGCCATGATCACCCTCAGACCAGTGCGTTGCGCTTGGCCATCTCGATCAGGTCGACCAGCGTATTGACCTGCAACTTGTGCATGAGGCGTTTTTTGTAGGTACTCACCGTCTTGCTGCTGAGGAACATGCCCTTGGCAATTTCCTTGTTGCTGCGGCCTTGGGCGAAAAGTTGCAGGACCATCAGTTCACGATCATTTACCTGGCGGAAAAGTTGCAGGTCGGTGTTGGTCACCTGGTTGTGCTTTATTGCCTGGCTGGGGAAGTAGTTATAACCGGCGAGGACGGCCTTGATTGCACTGAGCAGTTCACTCAGGTCTTCCTGCTTGCACACGTAACCGGCAGCGCCTGAATGCATGCAGCGCACGGCAAACAATGCCGGGGACTGTGCAGTCAGTACCAGAACCTTCATGGGCAGGGCCATGGCCTGGAAACGGGCGAGTACCTCCAGGCCGTCTAGCTTGGGGATGCTGATGTCGAGGATGACCAGGTCGGGGTTGCTCTCACGGATCATCTGCATGGCGTCCACACCGTTGTCCGACTCGCCGACAATCTTGTAGTTCTGGTTTTCCAGCAGCATACGGACGGCCAGGCGGATGACCGGGTGGTCGTCGACAATAAATATGGAATGCATGTTCAAATTCCCTGCGGTCGATGAGGGTGACAGCGCGCACCTTATCGCAGTTGGAAGTCGCCGGGCATGCGAGGAAGGGCTATAAGCCCCATATGGGAAATGGCTTACAAGATAAAACAAAACGGGCTACGAAATAGGCGCGTTCAACTCAATGTCAAAGTATGTTTGGTCACTTTTCATTGCATTTTATTCGTGCTGTTTAGTCACCCATCAACAAATGTAGGAAGTTTCCTGCAATGCGCGGTGCAGCGCCGGGCTGGGCCCAGGCTGCACCGGCGCGGTCAGGTGGGGGTGGAGCGCCCGGTCATTTCCCGGGCCATTTCACTGGCGTAGCTGTCGGTCATGCCGGCGATGAAGTCGATCATGCGCAAGAACGCGCTGTGCAGCGAGGCGTGCGGGTCTGGTGCATTGTTGCCGATCAGATCCAGTACCCGCCGGCTCTTGAACGATGGGGTGCGCCCGCCATGCTGTTCAAGCGCTGCACCGCAGAAGGTATTCAGCAAGATCTCCAGCGTGGTGTAGGCGCCGATCTCGTGCAGGGTCTTGCGCTTGTCCTGGAAGATCTTGTTGCGCGCTATGTCCTTGGCCTGCAGCACGCAGCGCTTGGCCGGGCCGTGCATGTGCTCGACCAGATCGCCCGCCAGTTGACCGGCCAGCAAGGCCTTTTGCTGTTCGACGAAGGCGTGGGCGGCGGCGTTGGTCAGGTGTTCGATGGCCTTGCCGCGCAGAATTGCCAGCTTGCGCCGACGGGAGTCGCGGGGGCCAAGCTGGCGGTAGGTTTCCGGCAGGTCGTCGCCGACAAGGTCGAGCAACAGCGCTTCGACTTCGGCGTATTCCAGCAGCTCCATCTCCAGGCCGTCTTCCAGGTCGATCAGCGCGTAGCAGATGTCATCGGCCGCCTCCATCAGGTACACCAGCGGGTGACGTGCCCAGCGTTGGGGCTCCAGTTGCGGCAGCCCGAGCTTGCGGGCGATCTGTTCAAGCAGGGGCAGTTCGCTCTGGTAGCTGCCGAATTTGTGCTTCTTGTAGCCCAAGGCATCGGCGTGACGGGCGCTCCAGGGGTACTTGAGGTAGGTGCCGAGGGTGGCGTAGGTCAGCCGGGTACCACCGTCGAACTGGTGATACTCCAGTTGGGTGAGGACGCGAAAGCCCTGGGCATTACCTTCGAAGTTGAGGAAGTCGGCTCGCTCGTCATCGCTCATGGCATCGAGCCAGCCACGTCCGGCTGCCTGCTGGAACCAGTGGCGGATCGCATCTTCGCCGGAGTGGCCGAACGGCGGGTTGCCGATGTCGTGGGCCAGGCAGGCTGACTGCACGATCATCCCCAGGTCACTGGGCGCACACCAATCCGGCAGGCTGTCGCGCAGGGTTTCACCGACGCGCATGCCCAGCGAACGCCCGACGCAGCTGACTTCCAGCGAATGGGTCAGGCGCGTGTGGATGTGGTCGTTGCTGGTAACCGGGTGCACTTGGGTCTTGCGCCCGAGACGGCGGAAGGCGCCGGAGAAGATGATGCGGTCGTGGTCTTTGTGGAAGGGGCTGCGCCCGAGTTCATCGGCGCTGTACAGCGCTTTGCCCAGGCGCTCGCGGGTAAGCAGGGTATGCCAGTCCAAGGCGCGGTCTCCTGTGGTTCGAGAGCAGCAGCATATCCTGTAGCAGCAGCCTTGTGCGGCGAAGCGGCCCGTTTATCGATACCGAGGTATCGTCGCGACAGGCGCCTTCGCGGCACAGGGCTGCTTCTGCCGGAAGTGCGCAGTGCTCAGGGGCGGCGGTTGCCTTGCAGATACAGGCGCACCAACGGCAGCAGGCTGCTGCCAAGGCGTACCAGACGCGCCAGATTGCCACTGCGCACCCCCTTGCCAGTGAGGAAACCCAGCGCCACCACTGCGCCGATCCCCCACAAGGGAGCATGCTTGATCCCTAGCCCATCCTGCAGCGAGTTGCCCATGCCACGCACACGGCGCAGCGGCTCCAGCATTTGTCCGGATTCGTGGCGGATTTCCTGGCGGTGCATCTCCATGCGCAGGCGTAGCAACGCCTTGCGCAGTTCGCGCGGGTTACGCGTGTTCGGCAGTTCTGGCAGGCTCATGGCAACAGGCGCTCCCGGTCCTTGGCAAGTTCTTCGAGGGTGGCGCCGAACGGCGACGACTCGTCGAACACCGCCGCCTTCAGGCGCAACCCGCAATACAGTGCGGCGATGCCATAAAACACGCACAGGCCGATGATGCCGGCGAGGCGATAGCTGTCCCACAGCAGTACCAGCAACAACCCGGACAGTGCGGTCAGCAGCAGCAGGGCGAACACCAGTGCCAATCCTGCGAACAGCAGCAGGCTCAGCGTACGGCCTTTCTGCTCCTGCAACTCGATGCCGAACAGTTCGATGTGGCTGTGCAGCAGCCCCAGCGCGGCAGCGCCCAGGCGCCTGCCCGAGGCGCTGGCGCCGTTGGCTTCATTCTCCATGGGAACCCCTTTTAGCGCCGGTTGGCCAGCAGGCCGATCAACAGGCCGACGCCAGCGGCGATGCCAATGGCTTGCCATGGGTTTTCCTGCACGTACTGTTCGGCATTGCCCAGCGCCGCCTGGCCACGATCGCGCAGTGAGTCCTGGGTCAGTTGCAGGCTTTCGCGGGCCTGGGCCAGGCGCTCGTGAATCTGCCCGCGCAGTTCGTCGGCCTGGTCACCGGCCAGGTTGGCGGTGTCGGCCAGTAGCTTCTCGGTGTCTCGCACCAAGGCCTGGAAGTCAGCCATCAATATCTCTTGCGCAGTCTTTGCCGATTTGCTGGCCATGGGCCTCTCCCTGTCAATGAGTGTTGGTGTTTCGAGTAACGGCATGCATGGAAGGTTCAAGTGGCGGCGCTGGTATGGGCCTTGCTAAGTCTTTGCCACGTTGCGGGGCGCCAGCGGCGGGTTTTGCGCCGATACAGGGCGCCAGCGCGGCCAATACCCATAAACCTTAACCCAATCCACGACAAACCCAAGAAAAAACCACGCAGGCCTCGCCCGGCTTACCGCAGCAGGGCAGGGGGTTGGCACCGATTCGGTGCAGGGATGCAGGTTCTTGAACTGTCCTGGTGCCTTTTTCAGCAGGTCTGCCTATTTCATGGAAAACATGCACAGCGCGATGGACTCCCTGGTCCACGGCTCCAATACCTTGTTCATTCTCATGGGCGCCATTCTGGTGCTGGCCATGCATGCCGGCTTCGCCTTTCTCGAAGTGGGCACGGTCCGCCACAAGAACCAGGTCAACGCCTTGTCGAAGATCCTCAGCGATTTTGCCATCTCGGCGCTGGTGTACTTCTTTATAGGCTACTGGATCGCCTACGGGGTCAACTTCTTCCAACCGGCCGCAACGTTGGCTGCCGATCATGGTTATGCACTGGTCAAGTGCTTCTTCCTGCTGACCTTTGCCGCAGCGATCCCGGCGATCATCTCCGGTGGCATTGCCGAGCGTGCGCGGTTCGTGCCGCAACTGTGTGCCACGGCGTTGATCGTGGCGTTCATCTACCCGTTCTTCGAGGGCGTGGTGTGGAACGGCAACCTGGGCGTGCAGGCCTGGCTGCAGGCGCGCTTTGGCGCGCCGTTCCATGACTTTGCCGGCTCCGTGGTGGTGCATGCCATGGGCGGCTGGCTGGCGCTGGCGGCGGTGCTACTGCTGGGCGCGCGCCGCGGGCGCTACCGCGATGGCCGGCTGGTGGCGTTTGCGCCCTCGAGCATTCCCTTCCTGGCCCTGGGCTCCTGGATCCTGATCATCGGCTGGTTCGGCTTCAACGTCATGAGCGCCCAGACCTTGCAGGGCGTCAGCGGCCTGGTGGCGATCAACTCGCTGCTGGCCATGGTTGGTGGCACTTTGTCGGCCCTGCTGGCCGGGCGCAATGACCCAGGCTTCCTGCACAATGGGCCGCTGGCCGGGCTGGTGGCGATCTGCGCCGGCTCCGACCTGATGCACCCGATTGGGGCGCTGGCCACGGGCCTGGTGGCGGGCGCCCTGTTCGTCTGGACGTTCACCGCGGCGCAGAACCGCTGGAAGATCGACGACGTGCTGGGTGTGTGGCCATTGCATGGGCTGTGCGGCGTATGGGGTGGGATTGCCTGCGGTATCTTCGGCCAGGTTGCACTCGGCGGCATGGGCGGTGTCAGCCTGGCCAGCCAGTTGCTGGGCAGCCTGATGGGCGTGGTGGTGGCACTGGCCGGCGGCTTTGCCGTGTATGGCACCATCCGTGCGCTGCATGGCCTGCGCTTGAGTCATGAACAGGAGTTTCAGGGGGCGGACCTGTCATTGCACCGCATCGGGGCCACCAGCCAGGATTGATCCAGGCCAGGTGCACGACGGGCGAGGTAGACCTAGAATAGGCTTCTCTGCATGCCAAACCGGACTTGCCCCATGCTGCCTGAATGCCAACTGTTCGGCACCCTCGGCTGCCACCTGTGCGAGGTGGCCGAGGCTGTGCTGATGCCTTTCGTCGATCATGGCCTGTTGGTAGAACTGGTCGATGTCGCCGAAGCCGACCACTTGTTCGACCGTTATGGCCTGATCATCCCGGTGCTGCGGCGCTGCGACACCGGTGCCGAACTGCATTGGCCGTTCGATGCCGAACAGGTGGTGACGTTCCTGGGGCAATGACAGTGGCAGGGGAGATGCAACCCTGCTCCATGGCGGTTGATGCGAGCTGATGATCAGGTGCCGGCGCACAGTTGCCGGTGTCCTTAGCCATCATCGGAACAGTCTGCCATGTTGATCACTCCACATTTCACGCTCGATGAAATGACCGTTTCCCAGCTTGCCGCCAGGGACGGGTTCGATAACATCCCCCCGCCTGACGCCAGGGCCAACCTGAAACTGCTGTGTTGTGCGCTGGAGCAGGTACGCGCATTGTTCGACGCGCCCATCATCGTCAGCAGCGGATACCGCAGCGATAAGGTCAACCGGCTGATCGGCGGTGCTTCGAACAGCCAGCATGTACATGGGCTGGCGGCGGACTTCACGGTGATCGAGGTCAGCCCGCGGGAAACCGTGCGGCGCATCAGCGAAAGCAGCGTGCCGTTCGATCAACTCATTCTCGAATTCGACAAGTGGGTGCACCTTTCCGTGGCGCGCGGCACGCCGCGGCGGCAGGTGCTGACCGTTCGCAAGGGCAGCGGCTACCTGACGGGGCTGCAATGAAGCGCATTGACGGCAACGAGGGGATGTTCGTATGCTGTATATAAATACAGTATCGAGGTAAAGCCATGCTCAACGTCGAGCAACTCAAGTACAGCGTCAACCGCATGCCCGCAGAACGGGTGGCCGACGCCGTTCTGGAACTGCGCCTCGAAGGTCTGGTAACCGATGACCGCACACCGTTCGGCAAAGTCCACTTCAATACCTGCTTCGCCGAGATTGAAGCCTTGTTCCAGCGGGCTGGTTATCACCGTGGGCTGGATGTGGTCGGTTACCAGGGGTTGCTCTACGCCCTGTACGACCCCGGCCGCTGGGAGCCGGTGCAGGTGCTGCGCTGGCTGAAGGAGCGCAGCGAGGCGCTGGCCCGGGCTGGTTGAGGGCGCGCGCTTGGGCGATAATGCGCGGCCGTGAACGTTTCGAGCCCTGCCATGACCACGCCTTTCGACCCCGCCCGCCAGCAAGCCAGTACGGTTTGCCTGCCACCTGGTAACTGGGCGACGGTGCTCGATTGCCTGTGTGATCATTTCAAGGCCATCGACCGCGCCCAATGGCTTGACCGCTTTGCCCGTGGCCGGGTGCTGGATGCCGAGGGGCGGGCGATTGCGGCCGAGTTGCCCTACAAGCGGGGCATGCGTTTGCACTACTTTCGCGAGGTACCGAACGAGCGGCCGATCCCGGTGCAGGAGGTAGTGCTGCATGTGGACGAGCACCTGGTGGTAGCCGACAAGCCGCATTTCCTGCCGGTGACGCCGACGGGTGAGTATGTCGAGCAGACCTTGCTGCGGCGCCTGATCCGTAGGCTGGATAACCCGCACCTGGTGCCGTTGCATCGCATTGACCGGCATACCGCCGGGCTTGTGCTGTTCTCCGCCAACCCAATCACGCGCAGCGCTTATCAGCGGCTATTCCCCGAGCGCCGTATCGACAAACGCTACCAGGCCATCGCTGCAGCCATGCCGCAGCATGCGTTTCCGCTGGTGCACAAAAGCCGCCTGGTACATGGCGAGCCGTTTTTCCGCATGCACGAGGTTGAGGGCGAGGCCAACAGTGAAACCCAGGCCGAGGTGCTGGAAAAGAACGGTGAGTTGTGGCGGTATGGGTTGTCGCCGGTGACCGGCAAGACCCATCAGTTGCGCGTGCACATGGCGGCGTTGGGGGCAGGAATCAGCAATGACCCGTTTTACCCGCAGTTGCTCCAGGAAGAGGATGACTACCAGCGGCCTTTGAAACTGCTGGCGCAGAGTCTGCGGTTCACCGATCCGCTGAATGGCGAAGAGCGCTATTTCGAGAGCCGTCTGAGCCTCGACTGGTAACCCCGGCAGGGTAGGTTGCGCGGTCCGCTGTAGACGCGGCCGCGCAATCCTGTCGTCAGCGGTTGAACCGCTCCACCAGTGAATACTGAGTGCCCGCCGTGCTGGTCAGCTCTTCGCTCAGCAGGGCCGAATGCTGCGCCTGTTCGGCGGTCTGGTCGGCCAGTTCGGCGATGGTGCTGATGTTGCGGCTGATCTCGTCAGCCACTGCGGTCTGTTCTTCGGTCGCGGCGGCAATCTGGGTGGCCATATCG
Organism: Pseudomonas sp. LB-090624; assembly: GCF_003205205.1. Classification (GTDB taxonomy): domain Bacteria; phylum Pseudomonadota; class Gammaproteobacteria; order Pseudomonadales; family Pseudomonadaceae; genus Aquipseudomonas. The sequence continues at coordinate 58,009 of NZ_QJRL01000021.1, read as the reverse complement.
GTGATGTTGGCTACCGCTTCGCTGATCCCCACCAGTGCCTCGTCAGCCTGCATCACCCGCTCGACACCTTCCTGCGCCTGACGGTGGCCGGTTTCCATGGTCAGCACGGCGTTGCTGGCGGTTTGCTGAAGCTTGGCGATCAGGCCGTGGATCTGCCCGGTGGATTCGGCCGTACGCTGGGCCAACTGGCGTACTTCATCGGCCACCACGGCAAAGCCACGCCCCATTTCCCCGGCACGCGCCGCTTCGATGGCCGCGTTCAGTGCCAGCAGGTTGGTCTGGTCGGCGATGCCCTTGATCACGTCGACCACACCACCAATTTCATCGCTGTCCTTGGCCAGTTGCGTGACCGTCTGGCCGGTTTCGCCTACTGCTGCCGACAGGCGCTCGATGGCCTCGCGGGTTTCCCCGGCAATCTGCCGACCCTGGCTGGTCAAGCGGTTTGCTTCCTGAGTGGCATCGGCAGTGCGCTGCACGTGGTTGGCGACTTCCTGGGTGGTGGCGGCCATCTGGTTGACGGCGGCTGCGACCTGCTCGGTCTCCACGCGCTGGCGCTCCAGCCCGGAGGAGCTCTTGTGTGCCAGTGCATCGGACTGGCGCGCCTGGTCGCTGAGGTGTTCGGCGCTGTCCTGCAGGCGGGTCAGGCAGGTCTTCATGCGTGCGTCCTGGCTAAGCATGGCCATTTCCAGGCGCGCCTGCACGCCACGGCTGTCAGTGTACATCTGCGCGATCAGCGGGTCGGAGGTGGTTTGTTCGGCCAGGCGCAACAGGCGCTTGAGGCCGCGCTGCTGCCAGCCCAGACCGAGCAGCCCCAGCGGTACCGAAAGTGCGGCAGCCAAGACAAAGCCCCAGGAATGGCCCAGCCAGTTGCCAATCAGGAAGCCTACCTGGCTGATGAGGATGAACGGCAGCCAGTCCTGCAGCACCGGCAGCCACTTGTCACGGCGCGGCACAGGCGGCTTGTTCTGGTTGATGCGCTGATACAGGGCTTCGGCGCGGCGAATCTGTTCGGCGGTCGGCTTGACTCGCACCGACTCGAAGCCGACCACTTGGTTGTTATCGAAGATTGGCGTGACGTAGGCGTTGACCCAATAATGGTCGCCGGACTTGCAGCGGTTCTTGACGATCCCCATCCACGGCTGGCCCTGCTTGAGGGTCTGCCACATGTGGGCGAACACCGCAGGCGGGACGTCGGGGTGGCGTACCAGGTTGTGGGCCGCGCCGATCAGTTCCTCGCGGGTGAAGCCACTGATATCGACGAAGTCATCGTTGCAGTAGGTGATCACGCCCTTGGCGTTGGTGGTGGAGATCAACCGCTGCTGAGCAGGGAAAGTCCGTTCTCGCTGGGTAATCGGCTGGTTGTTACGCATGGGGTGATAGTCCGCAGGGCTTTCGACAGGTATCGGCAAGCCACTGGTTTTATTGAATGATTATTTAACGTGGCTGCGTTTGGTTCGGCGCTGGAGCTCTGGCGCCTGTGAAATCGAGCGCCGCAAATCTCCAGCCGTACCTCCCAACCTCAGCCGGCGATCAACTGGCGCAGCACGTAATGCAGAATCCCCCCTGCCTTGAAGTACTCCACCTCATTCAGGGTATCGATGCGGCACAGCACCTCGATCTGTTCCTGCTGCCCATCTTCGCGGGTAATGCGCAACGTCAGGCTCATCCCCGGGCGCACCTGCGCACCGTCCAGGCCCAGCACATCGATTTGCTCCTTGCCGGTCAGCCCCAGTTGCTTGCGGTCGTGCCCGGCCGTGAACTGCAGCGGCAATACGCCCATGCCCACCAGGTTGGAGCGGTGAATCCGCTCGAAGCTTTCCGCCAGCACCGCCTTGACCCCCAGCAGGTTGGTGCCTTTGGCTGCCCAGTCGCGGCTGGAGCCGGTGCCATATTCCTGCCCGGCGATCACAACCAGCGGGGTACCTTCCTGCTGGTAACGCATGGCCGCGTCATAGATCGACAGTTTTTCCCCTGTGGGCACGTGCAAGGTGTTGCCGCCTTCCTCACCTGCCAGCATTTCGTTGCGGATACGGATGTTGGCAAAGGTGCCGCGCATCATCACTTCATGGTTGCCGCGCCGCGACCCATAGGAGTTGAAGTCGCGTGGTTCTACACCCTGTTCGCGCAAGTAGCGCCCCGCCGGGCTGTCGGCCTTGATGTTCCCGGCCGGGGAGATGTGGTCGGTGGTCACCGAGTCGCCCAGCAGCGCCAGCACGCGCGCGCCGTGGATGTCGGCGATGGCGGGTGGCGGCCCACCAATGCCTTCGAAGAACGGTGGGTGCTGGATGTAGGTGGAGTCAGCCTGCCACACGTAGGTGGCGGCCTGTGGCACTTCGATAGCCTGCCACTGCGCATCCCCGGCGAACACTTCCGCGTATTCCCTGTGGAACATGGCCGTGTCGACCTTGGCCACGGCCTCGGCAATTTCCTGCTGGCTTGGCCAGATATCGCGCAGGTACACCGCTTTGCCATCTTTGCCGGTACCCAGGGGGTCGCGGGTCAGGTCCACGCGCACGCTACCGGCCAGCGCATAGGCCACCACCAGCGGTGGCGAGGCCAGCCAATTGGTCTTGACCAGCGGGTGCACCCGTCCTTCGAAGTTGCGGTTGCCGGACAGCACCGAGGCCACGGTGAGGTCGGCGCTGCCGATGGCTTTCTCGATGGCCTCGTCCAGTGGCCCGGAATTGCCGATGCACGTGGTGCAACCATAGCCGACCAGGTCAAAGCCCAGTTGATCGAGGTAGGGGGTGAGCCCGGCGGCATTGAAGTACTCGGTAACTACCTTCGAACCCGGCGCCAGCGAGCTCTTGACCCAGGGTTTGCGTTGCAGGCCCTTCTCCAGGGCTTTTTTCGCCACCAGGCCGGCAGCCATCATCACACTCGGGTTGGAGGTGTTGGTGCACGAGGTGATCGCGGCGATCACCACGGCGCCATCGCGCAGGGTGTGGGTCTGGCCTTGATGGCTGTAATCGATCTCGCCGGCCTGGTCGGCGTTGCCGACTGCCACACCGCCACCCCCTTCGCTTTCCAGGCGACCCACCTCCTTGGCCAGCGGTTTGGGTTGCAGTTCGATGAAGTGGTCGAAGGCCTGGCTGACCTGGCCCAGTGCGACACGGTCCTGAGGCCGCTTGGGCCCGGCCAGGCTCGCTTCGACCTCGTGCATGTCCAGCGCCAGCGTGTCGCTGAACAGCGGCTCCTGGCCGGGGAGGCGCCACATGCCCTGAGCCTTGCAGTACTGCTCGACCAGTTGCACGGTCGCTTCGGGGCGACCCGAGAGGCGCAGGTAGTCGAGGGTGACATCATCGACCGGAAAGAAACCGCAGGTAGCGCCGTATTCCGGTGCCATGTTGGCGATGGTCGCGCGGTCGGCGAGCGGCAGTTCGGCCAGGCCGTCGCCGTAGAACTCGACGAACTTGCCCACCACACCCTTCTTGCGCAGCATCTGCGTTACCGTCAGCACCAGGTCGGTGGCGGTGATACCTTCCCTCAGCTTGCCGGTCAGGTTGAAGCCAATCACTTCGGGGATCAGCATCGATACTGGCTGGCCGAGCATGGCCGCTTCTGCCTCGATGCCGCCAACCCCCCAGCCCAGCACGCCCAGGCCGTTGATCATGGTGGTGTGCGAGTCGGTGCCCACCAGGGTATCGGGGAAGGCGTAGGTGCGGCCGTCGGCCTCTCGGGTCCAGACGGTGCGGCCGAGGTATTCCAGGTTGACCTGGTGGCAGATACCGGTACCCGGTGGTACTACGCGGAAGTTGTCGAAGGCGCTCTGGCCCCAGCGCAGGAACGCGTAGCGCTCGCCGTTGCGCTGCATTTCGATGTCCACGTTTTCGCCGAACGCCTGCGGCGTGCCGTAGTGGTCGACCATCACCGAGTGGTCGATCACCAGGTCAACGGGCGACAACGGGTTGATACGTTGCGGGTCGCCACCGGCCTTGGCCATGGCGGCACGCATGGCTGCCAGGTCGACCACCGCCGGTACGCCGGTGAAGTCCTGCATCAGCACCCGAGCCGGGCGGTACTGGATTTCGCGGTCTGAGCGGCGCTCTTTCAGCCATTGGGCGAGGGCACCCAAGTCATCGCGGGTTACAGTCTGGCCGTCTTCCCAGCGCAGCAGGTTTTCCAGCAGCACCTTCAATGACATGGGCAGGCGTTGCAGGTCACCCAGCTGGCGAGCGGCTTCGGTGAGGCTGAAGTAATGGTAGGTCTGGTCGCCGACCTTGAGCGGCTTGAGGGTGTTCAGGCTATCGAGCGAGGGCATTGCCAACTCCTTCTGCGCCGGTGCCCGGCAACTATTCATGGTTTGCCAGTGGCACCGTTTAGTTTCGGTCCGCACGGCACGGACCTAGGCTGAATGGTCAGGTTAGACCGGTTTAGGCCACCTGACCCTTTTCTGGACCGGCGGGGCGTGTCGCTGGTTCCGAACTTCCTTTATCATCGCCGCCCTGCCGGCGCCTGTTGCGCGCCAGCCGTAGTGGAGTGAGAGATGAATACCCTGTTCATGCATTGCCGGCCCGGTTTCGAGGGTGAGGTTTGCGCTGAAATCAGCGAACACGCCGCCCGCCTGGGTGTTGCTGGCTATGCCAAAGGCAAGCCGCAAAGTGCCAGTGCCGAGTTTGTCTGCAGCGAGGAGGGCGGTGCCGAGCGCTTGATGGGGGAGCTGCGTTTCAACCAGCTGATTTTCCCGCGGCAGTGGGCCCGTGGTGAATTTGTCGAGTTGCCGGAAAGCGACCGTATCAGTGTCCTGCTGGCACATCTGGCTGACCTGCCGGTGTTCGGCAGCCTGTGGCTGGAGGTGCTGGACAGCAACGAGGGCAAGGAGTTGTCCACCTTCTGCCGCAAGTTCGAAGTGCCGCTGCGCAAGGCCCTGGAAAAAGCCGGCCGCCTGGTTGACGACACCAGTCGCCCCCGCCTGCTGCTCACCTTCATCAGCGGCCGGCGGGTATTTGCCGGTATTGCCCCTGCCAACAACAGCGCGCTGTGGCCGATGGGTATCCCGCGGCTGAAATTCCCTCGAGAAGCACCCAGCCGTTCGACCCTCAAGCTGGAAGAGGCCTGGCACCAGTTCATTCCGCGTGAACAGTGGGATCAGCGGCTTGGGGATGACATGACTGGCGTCGACCTCGGGGCTTCGCCGGGTGGCTGGACCTACCAGCTGGTGCGGCGCGGCATGCTGGTGACGGCCATCGACAACGGGCCGATGGCCGAGAGCCTGATGGATACCGGGCTGGTGCAGCACCTGATGGCCGATGGCTTCACGTGGCAGCCGAAGCAGCCGGTTGACTGGATGGTGTGCGATATCGTCGAGAAGCCGGCGCGTACCACCTCGCTGATTGAAACCTGGCTGGGTGAGGGGCTGTGCCGCGAGGCGGTGGTCAACCTGAAGTTGCCGATGAAGCAGCGTTATGCCGAGGTGCGGCGGTTGCTCGATCGTATGGAGGCGACGTTCAAGGCGCGCAAGATTCGGGTTTCGATTGCTTGCAAGCAGCTGTATCACGACCGTGAAGAAGTCACTTGCCACCTGCGCCGGCTCGATTTGAAGGCACGTTGAGCGTTTCGGGTAGATGGCTTGCAGGTGTGGTTTGGATTGAGAACCAGCGCCGCGCGGGCGGCGCTCGGTCTCAACGTTCACACACAACTGAGCGCATGCCTCTGACCCCCCTTGGACCGCGTGGCGCTATGCGCGACAATAGCGATCATTTTCGGAGCTCCCCATGACCGATTTCACCCCCGACGCCATCCTCGATGCCACCGGCCTGAACTGCCCGGAACCCGTCATGATGCTGCACCAGCACGTACGCAATCTGGCCGCTGGCGGCCTGCTCAAGGTCATCGCCACCGACCCATCGACCCGTCGCGATATCCCCAAATTCTGCAACTTCCTCGGTCACGAACTGCTGCAACAGCAAGAGGACGCCGGCACCTTCCTTTACTGGATCCGCAAGAAAGCCGACTGAAGCGCTCTGGAACGCGCCCGACGTTGCGCCTACACTGCGTTCCCCAGACAGGAGAGCGCCATGCTGATAGTTGCCGACGAGAACATCCCGCTGCTCGATGCCTTCTTCCAGGGTTTCGGTGAAATACGCCGCTACCCCGGCCGAAGTCTCGATGCCGCCAGCGTCAAGGACGCCGATATCCTCCTGGTGCGCTCAGTGACCAAGGTCGATCGGCAATTGCTCGAAGGCAGCCGCGTACGCTTCGTCGGTACCTGCACCATCGGTACCGATCACCTCGACCTGGACTACTTTGCCGAAGCCGGCATCCGCTGGAGCAGCGCACCAGGCTGCAACGCCCGCGGCGTGGTCGACTATGTGCTGGGCAGCCTGCTGACCCTGGCCGAGCTGGACGGCGTGGCGCTGCCCCAGCGTGTCTACGGTGTGGTCGGGGCAGGTGAGGTAGGGGGCCGCCTGGTGCGGGTACTGCACGGCCTGGGCTGGAAAGTGCTGGTGTGCGACCCGCTGCGTCAGGCCGCCGAGGGCGGTGACTATGTCAGCCTCGAAACCATCCTCCAGCAGTGCGATGTGATCAGTCTGCATACCCCGTTGCAACGCGGCGGCGAGCACCCGACCTGGCACTTGCTGGGCCAGGCGCAACTGAAGCAGTTGCGCCCAGGTGCCTGGCTGGTCAATGCCAGCCGGGGGCCGGTAGTGGACAACGCCGCCCTGCGCGAGCTGCTGCTGGACCGTGAAGACGTGCATGCGGTGCTGGATGTGTGGGAAGGCGAGCCGCAAGTCGACCTGCAACTGGCCGACCTGTGCACTCTGGCTTCGCCGCACATCGCCGGCTATAGCCTCGATGGCCGCCAGCGCGGTACGGCGCAGATCTACCAGGCGCTGTGCCGCTTCCTGGAGGTGGACGAGCAGGTACAACTGGCCGACCTTCTCCCGCGACCGCCGCTGGCGCAAATTGAACTGGATGCTGCGTCCGACCCGGCTTGGGCCTTGGCTACGCTATGCCGCGCCGTCTACGACCCGCGTCGCGATGATGCCGATTTCCGCCGCAGCCTGAGCGATGACCCGCAGCAACAGCGCACGGCGTTCGACCAGTTGCGCAAGCAATACCCGCCGCGGCGCGAGATCGAGGGCTTGGCAGTGCGCTTGCGTGGCGAGTCGCCGCAGCTGGCGCAACTGGTCAGTGCCCTGGGTGGGGTAGTGGTCTGATACCACCGTATCCAGGCAAATAAAAACCCGGCGCAAGCGCCGGGTTACAAGGAATTCGCCGATCAACCTTTGCGTACACGCTCGGCCCGGCTTTGTTCCAGGGCCTTGCACGCCTGCTGGATCATCTGCTCGGTGATCGGTACCTCGCGCCCCTGGGCGTCGATGATCGAACCGCACACCTGTGGTTGCGGGGTCGGCCGGGGCTGCTGGTTGTCGCTGCTATGCTGCAAGCTCATGCATGGTCTCCTCATCAGGTGGAAGCTCAGGGTAGCCTTGCACCGTGACTGGCCTGTGACGATGCCCGTATCACGGCAGTACCAGTCCAACAGAAACGCGGTCAAAGCTCCAGACCCTGGTTATATCGATAGGCTATAGCAGCCTGCAAGCGTTCCCCTGGCGCTGATGAGTGGTAGTCTGCGGCTTCTCCACCACTGTGGTCGTCGTCATGCCCGAATCGGTTTCCCCGCGTCAACGCCGCGCCTTGCGTCTGGCCTGGCAGTTCGTTCGCCCGTACCGCAGGCAGATGCTGCTGGCCTTGCTGGCGCTGGTGGTGACTGCTGCCATCACCCTGTCGATGGGCCAGGGCATCCGCCTGTTGGTAGACCAAGGCTTCATGACCCGCTCCGCACACCAGCTCAACCAGACTATCGGGCTGTTCCTGCTGCTGGTGCTGGCCCTGGCGGTCGGCACCTTCAGCCGCTTCTACTTGGTTTCGTGGATTGGCGAGCGCTGTGTGGCGGACATCCGGCGTGCCGTGTTCGACCACCTGATCGGCCTGCATCCGGGCTTTTTCGAAGACAACCGCAGCTCGGAGATCCAGTCGCGGCTGACGGCAGACACCACCCTGTTGCAATCGGTCATTGGTTCGTCGCTGTCGATGTTCTTGCGCAACGCGTTGATGGTCATCGGCGGGGTGGTGCTGCTGTTCATCACCAATCCCAAGCTCACCAGCATTGTGGTCGTGGCATTGCCATTGGTGCTGGCGCCGATTTTGCTGTTCGGCCGCCGGGTCCGCAGCCTGTCGCGGCAGAGCCAGGACCGGGTTGCCGATGTGGGCAGCTATGTGGCCGAGACCCTTGGGCAGATCAAGACCGTGCAGGCCTACAACCACCAAGCGCACGACCGCCAACTTTTTGCCGGTACGGTCGAGGCGGCATTTGATGTGGCGCGCAAACGGATCGCCCAGCGTGCCTGGCTGATCACCCTGGTGATCGTGTTGGTGCTGGGCGCCGTGGGGGTGATGCTGTGGGTCGGTGGCATGGATGTGATCGCTGGGCGGATTTCCGCAGGCGAGCTGGCGGCATTCGTGTTTTACAGCCTGATTGTCGGCAGCGCCTTCGGCACCCTCAGCGAGGTGATCGGCGAGCTGCAGCGTGCCGCGGGCGCCGCCGAGCGCATTGCCGAACTGCTGGCGGCGCGCAGTGCCATCTTGCCTCCCGCCGCGGCACAGGTGCCGCCCCAGCAGCGGGCCCGGGGCCGTATCGATCTGGAGGAGGTGGTGTTCGCCTACCCTTCACGGCCCACGGTGGCGGCGGTCGACGGTCTGAGCCTGGCCATCGAGCCCGGGCAGACCGTTGCCTTGGTAGGCCCTTCTGGGGCAGGCAAGTCGACCTTGTTCGACCTGCTGCTGCGCTTTTACGACCCTCAGCAGGGGCGCATCCTGCTCGATGGCCAGCCGCTGACCGAACTGCACCCGGACCAACTGCGCCAACAGTTCGCCCTGGTTGCCCAGAACCCCGCGCTGTTTCGTGGCACCGTCGAGGCCAACATCCGCTATGGCCGGCCCGCCGCGACATTGGCCGAAGTCGAAGCCGCGGCCCGCGGTGCCCATGCCGACGAATTCATCCGGCAATTGCCGCAGGGCTACCAGACACCGCTGGGGGAGGGCGGCATAGGCCTGTCCGGTGGCCAGCGTCAGCGCCTTGCGATTGCCCGGGCCTTGCTGGTCGATGCGCCGATCCTGTTGCTGGACGAAGCCACCAGCGCACTCGACGCGCAAAGCGAATACCTGATCCAGCAAGCGTTACCCAGCCTGATGGCCGGGCGTACCACGCTGGTCATCGCCCATCGCCTGGCCACCGTACAGCATGCCGAACGCATCGCTGTCATCGACCAGGGCCGGCTGGTGGCAGTGGGTACCCACCGTCAGTTGATCGAAGACAGCCCGCTGTATGCACGGCTGGCGGCTTTGCAGTTCACCAGTGGCTAGGATGTCGTGGCTTTGTAATATTTCTGTAGCAATTGCTTGAGAGTATCTGCCCCAACTGTTGCGTAAGTGCTCGACCTGGCTGCCATTGCTTGATGGCAGCTTTTTTTTGGCCTGCCAGTCATGGGGGCCGCCCAGCGGCCTCAGCCTTCCCCTCTGGTTCCGAGACCCTCGATGTTGCGTAAATCCCTCAGAGTGCAAATTCTCTCGCTGCTCGGTGGCAGTCTGGTGGCGATGCTGCTGATCGCCCTGGTGTGTTTCCAGTTCCTGTCGTCCAGCGTGCGCGGTTATGCCGAGCTGGTCGACGGGCCTCTGCGGGCTTCGCAATTGATCGACGAAGCCAACCTGCAGTTCAAGATCCAGGTGCAGGAATGGAAGAACGTGCTGCTGCGCGGGCGCCAGCCGGCCGAGCTGGACAAGTACTGGCAGCAGTTCCAGGCGCGTGAGCAACAGGTGCAACAGCTGCTGGGGCAGTTGATCGACAGCAGCGACGCCAGCCTCAAGGCGCCGCTGCAGCAGTTGCGTGACAGCCACCAGCAGTTGGGCCGTGCCTATGAACAGGGCCGCCAGGCGTTTATCGCTGCGGGTGGCGACCCGGTAGCCGGCGACCAGGCAGTGAAGGGTGTGGACCGTGCGGCCAGTGAACAGATGAGCGAACTGGTCGAGCAGTTACGTGGCGATGCCCGCCAGCGTGCAGCCAGCATCAGTGCCAGTGCCGAGCGCACGGTCTGGCTGGGCGTGCTGGTGATGCTGGCGTCGGCGCTGTTGGTGGGATTGCTCAGCCTGTGGCTGCTCAACCGAAACCTGATCGAGCCGATTCGCCAGTTGATCGAGTACGTTGCGCAGCTCAGCCAGGGCTGTTTTGCCGCGCGGGTCGATAGCCGCCGCGAGGACGAGCTGGGGCGCCTGGCGCGGGCAGCCAATACCTTGCGCGACTTCCTTGCCGACACCGTTGGCCGGCTGCAGGACAACGCCCAGGAACTGGAAGGCGCCAGTGGCCAGTTGCGCAGCATTGCCGGTGACATGGCCCGTGGCACCCACGACCAGTTCCAGCGCACCGACCAGGTGGCCACGGCCATGCACGAAATGTCCGCCACCGCCCAGGAAGTCGCACGCCACGCCGCCGAAGCTGCGCGCGCGGCGGACGACGCCGACCACAGCGCCCAGGCTGGCGAGCAGGTGATGCAGCAAACCATCGACATCATTGGCCTGGTCAACCGCGAGATTGCCGGCACGGCGGCGGTGATCCGCGACCTGGAGCATGACAGCACGCGCATTGGCAAAGTGCTGGAAGTGATCCGCGGCATTGCCGAGCAGACCAACCTGCTGGCGCTCAACGCAGCCATCGAAGCGGCCCGTGCCGGCGAAGCCGGGCGCGGGTTCGCGGTGGTCGCAGATGAAGTGCGTAGCCTGGCCCAACGTACGGCAGCCTCGATTGCCGAGATTCACCAGATCATCGAAGCAGTGCAGTCAGGAGCAGTGGAAGCGGTCAAGGCCATCGAAAGTGGCCAGCAGCGCAGCCAGGAAGGGGCTGAACAGGTCGAGCAGGCCGGGCAGATGCTGCAGCGCATCACCCAGGCCGTGGAAGCAATCCGCGACATGAACCGGCAGATCGCCACGGCGGCCGAAGAGCAGACCAGCGTGGCCGAAGACATTTCCCGCAACCTGATCGAAATTACCCGAATCGCCACGGCCAACCAGGCAGCGGTGCAGCATACCGAACAGGCCGGCCAACGCCTGCATGGCTTGTCGGGGCAACTGGGTGAAGTGACTTCGCGCCTGACCGCTTAAGCGATTGCACGCCCAACACGGCCCCGGTAGAGCCGGGTGTCGCGGTCGGCCGCAAAGCGCCTTTAGGCAAGACCAGCCCCCGGCGGATGCATTTTTCGGAGACGACAAAAAGCCCGCACAAGGCGGGCTGATTGAGCAGGATCTGGTCGGAGAGACAGGATTCGAACCTGCGGCCTTCTCGTCCCGAACGAGACGCGCTACCTGGCTGCGCTACACTCCGATGAAGAAAATCCTACTGCATCCCGTTTTGGCCGGCAAGCCCTTGTTGTTTAAAGGGTGATTGCCAAACGGGGCGCGGGTCAGAGCTCCTTGACGGTGCGGATCTGGTCCTTGTTCAAGCGCGTGCGCTTGCCGTCCAGTTGCTCGAATTCATAGAAGCCGGAGTCTTCGTCGTAGGACGGTTTATCCGTTGCCTGGATCTCGCGGCCATCGTTGAGGGTGATGACGGTTGGGGTCGAGCAGCCGGCAAGAGCGCCCAGGCCCAAAGCGAGCAAAAAGGCAGGAAGGGTCCGTTTGATCATCGTGTTTCTCCAAGTGCGATGGTGCTAGATGACATTTATGACGCGAGACGTTAGTGCAAGTTCATTCCAAGTGCAGCATAGCGACAAATCCGTGCTCTTGACCCAGCGCAACCCCGACGGCTGCAACGCGGTAAAAGGTGCGCTGTGATATAACTGCGGCCATCCATCTTCTGGTGACCGACACCCATGAAAGCCAAGGCAGATACCCCCTTCGTGCCGCTGAACATCGCCGTGCTCACGGTCAGCGACACCCGCACCTTCGACACCGACACTTCCGGCCAGATGTTCGTCGACCGCTTGAGCGCAGCCGGCCACCGTTTGGCCGAACGCGTGCTGCTCAAGGACGACTTGTACAAGATTCGCGCTCAGGTCGCTACCTGGATCGCCGACGACACCGTGCAGGTCGTGCTGATTACGGGGGGTACTGGTTTTACCGGCCGCGACAGCACCCCCGAGGCCGTGGCCTGCCTCCTGGACAAGCAGGTGGACGGCTTTGGTGAGTTGTTCCGGCAGATTTCCGTACCCGACATCGGTACCTCCACCGTGCAGTCGCGAGCCCTTGCCGGGCTGGCCAACGGCACCCTGGTGTGCTGCCTGCCGGGGTCGACCAATGCAGTACGTACCGGTTGGGACGGTATCCTTGCCGAGCAGCTCGACGCCCGCCATCGCCCGTGCAACTTCGTGGCGCACCTGAAGCAGGCAGCGGCCTGTGACAGCCGTGGCTGAGGCCCACCAGGCTCGGCCTCTGATGCCGGTTGAGCAGGCTCTGGAGCAACTGCTGGCGCTGGCCGCGGCCGCACCGATCCGCGAGACCGAGAACGTGCCACTGGCGGCGGCCGAAGGCCGCGTGTTGGCCTGCGACCTGGTGGCCTCGCTCGACCTGCCGCCCTGGCCGAACAGCGCCATGGATGGTTATGCGTTACGCCTGGCCGACTGGCATGGCGAGCCGCTGCAGGTCAGCCAGCGGGTTTTCGCCGGCCATGCGCCGCAGCCGCTGCAGCCGGGCACCTGTGCGCGGATCTTTACCGGTGCACCCGTGCCGGAAGGTGCCGACTGCGTCGAGATGCAGGAAAACACCGAAGTACTCGAGGATGGCCGGGTGCGCTTCCTTGCAGCGCTGCAGGCTGAACAGAACATTCGCCCACAGGGCCAGGAAACCCGCAAGGGTGAACAGGTGATGAGCGCGGGCACCCGCCTTGGCCCGATCGAACTGGGCCTGGCTGCGACCCTGGGGCATGGCAGTCTGGACGTGGTGCGCAAGGTGAAGGTAGCGGTGCTGTCCACAGGTGACGAGCTGGTCGAGCCTGGCCTGCCGCTGGGCCCCGGGCAAATCTACAACAGCAACCGCCGGTTGCTGGTCAGCTGGTTGCAGCGGCTGGGTTGCGACGTGGTTGACGCAGGGATCCTGCCCGATGACCTGGCGCGTACCTGCGCGTGCCTGGCCGGGTTGGGCGATGTCGACCTGATCCTCTCCACCGGCGGGGTTTCGGTGGGCGAGGCCGACTACCTCGGGGCTGCCCTGCGCGAAGCCGGTGAGCTGGCGTTGTGGAAGCTGGCGATCAAGCCGGGCAAGCCGCTGACCTTTGGCCACTTCCAGGGTGTGCCGGTGATCGGCCTGCCGGGTAACCCAGCGTCGACCCTGGTTACCTTCGGCCTGCTGACCCGTCCGTACCTGTTGCGGCGCCAGGGGGTGGCCGATGTGACCCCCCTGCGTTTCGACATGCCGGCGGGTTTTGACTGGCCCAAACCTGGTACGCGCCGCGAATACTTGCGTGCGCGCATCGAGCAGGGCCAGGTGCGCATCTACAAGAACCAGAGCTCGGGTGTGTTGCGTAGCGCAGCCTGGGCCGAAGGGCTGGTGGAAGTGCGCGAAGGCAGTACGCCGAAACCGGGCGACAGCGTCCCCTTCATCCCTTTCAGCGAGCTACTTGGCTGAGCGGCCTAGCCAGGAACCACCCAGCGGTGCGGCTTCGGCCGGCGCTGTCTGGGTCAGGCGCATGTGCACGTTTTCCAGCTGCTGGGCGGCTACGCGCCAGTCGTGACGCTGGCGGGCGAACTGGCGACCGGCATCGCTCAACTGGCTCATGCGCCAAGGCTGGTTGAGCAGTTGGGTGATCAGCAACGCCAGTTGGTCACCATCATCACTGCCGAGGTAGTGTTCGCCATTGTTCGCAGCCAGGCCTGAAACGCCTTTGCCGGTGGTGATCACCGGCAAGCCGGCAGCCATCGCTTCGAGAATCTTCACCTTCGAACCACCGGCGTAGCGCAGGGGGGCGAAGAACAGTGCCGAGCGCCGTTGCAGCTCTCGCAGGTCGGGGCGGTAACCAAACCATTCGATGCGCGGGTCGTTCCAGTGCAGTTTCCAGCTGGCGGGCATGGCATGCCCGGCGATGGCCAGGCGAACCGCAGGGTTGCTCATCCACACTTGCGGCATGATATCTTCCAGCGCCCATTCTATGGCCTCCAGGTTGGCGCCATACTCGAAATTGCCGACAAACAACAGGCGCTGGCTGTGCAGTGCAGGTTGTACGTGCTGATAGAAATCACAGTCCACGCCATTGACCACCACGTTGACCGGGCGCCCGCTGATCTGCGCAATCAGCTCGGCATCGTGGGCACTCACTGCCACCAGCTCGGTGGGCTGGCGCAGCACGCGGTGCTCCCAGCGCCGGTAGCGCCAGCGGTCGAATGCGTTGAGCGGTCGCAGCCACAGCGGCAGGCGGTCGTGGCAGGCGCCACCCATGACCGACTCCAGGGTGTGCTCGCTGAGCATGTAGGGCACACCGCGGGCCTGCAGGGCCTTTTCGAAAGGTTGGAAACTGTAGCTGTGCTCGATCTGGATCACGTCCCAAGCTTCGTCCAGCAGTTGTTCGAAGCGATGCCGCAGGCAAGGCGACAAGCCGTTGATGATCGCCCGCATGGGGTAGTCGATGATCGGTGAGGCCAGCAGGTTGAGCGGGCTGTGCAGCGGCCGCCGCGGCACAACGATCAAGCGCTCGAGCAACGGTTCCAACGCATCGCGCGCGCTGTCGTTGAGGGGGATTTTCGACTGCACCAGCAAGGTAATTCGGTGGCCCCGCTGGGCCAGTGCACGCAGCAGGTGGTATTGCCGGGTCTTGCTGCCGCTGGTGGTTGGCCAGGGCAGGTAAGGCAGTGTCCAGAGAATGCGCATGACCCGGAATCCTCATTGACGGCAGCAGATGGCAAGACGCGCCCGCGGCAGTGTTCAGGCAACACTGCCGGGGGGCGCGTCCATGGCTAAGATCGAGGCAGGGCTGGGCATCGGAAAGTCAAAAGGCTGACTCGCCTGAGTTGATTCCCTGCTCAGGTCAAAAACTTGTCAAAGGTTCATTAGCAGAGCATAGCCGGGCATTGCCGGCCGTGTGAAAAATGCCATCATTTTCCTGAGCCCGGAGACCCTGTTTTTCGGCGCGCATGCAACGATCCCTGTATGCCTGTGGTCGAGATAGGGGTTGGCCAACTTCACGGAGACGCGCACATGCAAGAGCGCAAGGCAATGCTGGTCCTGCATGGCAAGCAGGCAATGAACGAAGAGTTGCGCAGTGCCGTGAGCGACCTGCGCGACAGCGGCTGGGTGCTCGATGTGCGGGTTACCTGGGAGGCGGGTGACGCGCAGCGCCTGGTGGGCGAGGCGCTGGCGGCGGGCTACACGCATATCGTCGCCGGTGGTGGCGATGGCACGTTGCGTGATGTGGCCGAGGCCATGGGCCAGGCGGGTACCGATGCCAGCCTGGTCTTGCTGCCGCTGGGCACGGCCAACGATTTCGCCAAGGCTGCCGGTATCCCCCTGGAGCCAGCTTCGGCGCTGGCCCTGCTGAATGTCGACCCCCAGCCGATAGACCTGGGGCAGGCCGGCGACCAACTGTTCCTGAACATGGCCACGGGCGGCTTTGGCAGCCAGGTCACGGCCAATACCTCCGAAGACCTGAAGAAAGTGCTGGGTGCTGCTGCCTACCTGTTCACCGGCTTGTCGCGCTTCAGTGAACTGGAGGCCGCGTCGGTAGAGCTGCAAGGGCCGGAATTTCACTGGCAGGGGCCACTGCTGGCGCTGGGTATCGGTAATGGCCGCCAGGCTGGCGGTGGGCAAGTGCTGTGCCCCGAGGCGGTGGTCAACGACGGCTTGCTCGATATCGCCATCCTGCCTGCACCGCAAGAGGTGGTCGGGGCGTTACGCGACCTGTTGGCTGGCGACGGCCTGTTCGTCCGGGCGAGGTTGCCTTGGGTCGAGATCAAGAGCTCCCAGGGGCTGGATATCAATCTCGATGGCGAACCCTTGCAGGCTGACAACCTGCGTTTCCAGGCCCGGCCCGCAGCGTTGCGCCTGCACTTGCCGGCCGGGTCGCCGTTGCTCAGTCGTCCAGGCTGATGATCTTCTCGCGCACGGCGAACAGCACCAGGCCTGCCACGTCATGAATCTGCAGGCGCTTCATGATCTGCGAGCGGTGGGTTTCCACGGTCTTGATCGAGAGGCTCAGGCCCGCAGCGATTTCCCGGGTCGATTTACCCCGCACGATGAGGCGCAGGATTTCCAGCTGCCGCGCAGTCAGTGTGTGCCGTTCGCCGGCCACTTGCTTGCCCTGCCTGGAGTGCCGCAGTGCCTGGTTGATGACCGTGTGGGCGATGGCCGGGCTTAGGTAGCGCTCGCCGTTACGCACTGCCACCAGTGCTTGCTCCAGTTCAGTGGCACTGGTGTCCTTGAGCAAGTAACCCTGGGCACCGCTTTCCAGCGCGCGCATGATCAGGTCCGGATCGGTATGCATCGACAGGATCAGCACCTTGCAGGTGTTGCCGCTGGCCCGCAGGTGAGTGAGGGCATCCAGGCCGCTGGTCGAACGCATCGAGATGTCCAGCAAGACAATGTCAGGCGCCAGCGTGCGAACCTGATCCAGCAGTTGGCTGCCATCGTCGGCTTCGCCGATCACTTCATAGCCTGGGATGTCGCAGACCAGTGCGCGCACCCCGGCGCGGATCAGTGAGTGATCGTCTACCAAAAGCAGTCTACAGGTCATGGGCGGCACTACTCCGGGCGCGTTGCTGGGTGCGCGGCGGCCAGGGAAACATCGCCTCGATCTGCGTGCCGAGGCCAGGCTGGCTGGTGATGTCGAGGCTACCCTGCAGCGCGGTTACCCGCTCCTGCATGCCGGCCAGGCCGCGCTGGCCGGCTTCGGCCGGGTGGCGAACGGGCACAAAGCCCACGCCATCATCGTGGATCCCCAGCGCCAGCCCCTCGGGCGTGCGCTGCAGGCGGATGACCAGATTGTGTGCCTTGGCGTGGCGCAGCATGTTGGTAACCGCCTCTTGGGTGATACGGAACACGGCCATGGCCACTGCCTCGTCAATGCCGCCCAGGCGCTGGTTGCAAGCCAGGCTCCAATGCACGTTGGAGCTGGCCAGGGTGCGTACCAGATGGGCGCGAAGGCTGGCTTCCAGGCCAAGGCTGGCCAACTGCCGAGGGTTGAGCAGGGCGGATACGTCGCGCACGTTGCCCAGGGTGGCATCCAGGGTATTGCGCAGGGCGTCGCAGTGGCCTTGCAGTTCGTCGGGCATGCGCCGTTGCAGCCATTGCAATTGCAGCTTGGCAGCGGTGAGCGACTGGCCGATGTCGTCGTGCAGCTCCCGGCTCAGGTGCTGACGTTCATCTTCCTGCACCTTGAGCATGCGCTCGGCCAGTTCTGCCGGGCGCAGGCTGATCGACCTGGCGCCCAAGCCCAGCTGCACGGCGGCGCCCACCGTGGCGGCCAGTTGCAGCAGCAGCAAGCTGGCCGGGATCGCCTGGCTGGCCAGGGACAGCGCCACATTGGCCCCCAGCGAGGCCACCCACAGCCCGGCCGTTGCCCAGCGCAGCAGGGCCGTGCGGGAGACGCAACGCAAAGTAGTCTTCAAGCGTGGGAACATAGTTAGGGAAGCCACTGAAGTATTGCTGATGGTGGGCCTTGCACAATGCTGGTCAGAGGCTTTGGCGCAGTACTTTCGATGTTTTTCTGAACGCGTGATCTTGCAACTTTTGTGCGGCTCGCAAGCGTTTGTGGGGGCGCATGTTACCACTTCGGATTGCATCGGTCGCGGCTGGGAAACCCTTTGAAACGCAGACTGGTCGGGCATTTTCGGGTAGCAAAGTGCCACCCTTGAATCGAGTGCTGCGCACCGTTCGGCAACTAGCGTGGCAACGGTGCAACTTCGCCCACGAAGAACTTGCAGAACTTTCCAAGTTCGACCGGTGCCGGGCTGGGATACACGTACTTAGTTGCCCTTGGCTGCAGGTTGATGCGACGGGGGCAGGCGCCCGGTACGCGTGCCGGCTGCCACGTCAGCATGCGGATGAATGCAAGGGCTACCGTGCTCATCGCAAGCGGCACAGGCCGGCGCGAAGGGTTGCTGCACGGCTTTGGCCAACTCGCCCAGCAAGACCAACTGTTCGCCGATGTCCAGGTTAAGCCGCCCGGTCCGGGGGTCGACCAGCTCCAACTGCCACGCCAGCAGGGTAAGGCAGGCCTGTACCGCTGGCAGGGCTTCTCGTTGCAGACAGCCGCCGTGGCAGGCCGGGGCGAGCAACTGCTGCAGGGCACTTGAGTAATGCGCTACTTCACGCAGGCCCAGGCGTGTGGCCTGGCGAGCGAGGCCGTCGAGGGTATTTTCCAGGCAGCGGCAGGCATCCGGATCGTTGTCGATCAGTTCCAGATGCCGCAGGCATTCATGCGCCTGGGTCAGTAGCACTTGGGCATCCAGCAGAAAACCCCGCAAGGCTTCATCGAACGATAAGGCAGAGTCCACCATCAGCGCCCCGCGGGTGGCATGGGCGCAGGGGATGGGCACGCCGAAACGATAGCTAGCAAAAGCCTGACTCCATTCATGCAATGAGAATGGCGTCACATTAATGGCTAAAGGATATCGCGAATATCAGGTTGCACCTGATTACCGGTAAGGGTTTCCCCGATAAGCGGCCCAGCTTGGGAACTTTTATCAGGTGCTTGATTGACCCGTCAGTGTCCTGAGTTAAGCATGATGTTAAAGTGATATCAATTAGTTGCGTGGCATTTTCCCGCAAGGGTCAAGGTGTGCGTGAAGCCGCCGATACAGGGTGGATGATTTTACTTTTCTCGACTCAAGCCTGGGGGCTTTTCAATGGCAGGCATTCTCGACACGGTAGACCAACGCACGCAACTGGTGGGTGAGAACCGCCTGGAAATCCTGATGTTTCGCCTGGCCGGTCGGCAGTTGTTCGCGATCAACGTGTTCAAGGTGCAGGAAGTCCTGCAACTGCCCAAGCTGACCCTGATGCCTCAGCGCCATGCCTTCGTGTGCGGGGTGGTAAACCTGCGCGGGCAGACGCTGCCGGTGATCGACCTGTCCCAGGCGATCGGCATGCGCCCGCTGCAGCCAGGGCCAGACAGCACCATCATTGTCACCGAATACAACCGGTCGGTGCAGGCCTTCCTGGTGGGCGGTGTCGACCGCATCGTCAACATGAACTGGGAGTCGATCATGCCGCCGCCGACCAGTGCCGGACGCCAGCATTACCTGACCGCTATCACCAAGGTCGACGAAAAGTTGGTGGAGGTGATCGACGTAGAGAAGGTGCTGGCCGAGATCGTGCCGTACAACGCACGGGTGTCCGGCGAGAAACTGGCCGATCCAGTGTTGGCCCGGGCGCGTGGCCGCGAAGTGTTGCTGGTAGACGACTCCAGTGTGGCCTTGGCGCAATTGCGTGACACCCTGTCCCAGCTTGGCGTGAAGCTGCATGTGGCCAGTGATGGCCTGAAGGCGCTGCGCATGCTCAAGGGCTGGGCCGATGCCGGCGAGGACGTGTGCGAGAAGCTGCTGATGGTGTTTACCGACGCCGAAATGCCGGAAATGGACGGCTACCGGTTGACCACCGAGATTCGTAGCGATGCGCGCCTGCGTCAGCTCTATGTAGTGCTGCATACTTCGTTGTCGGGCAGTTTCAACGAATCGATGGTGAAGAAGGTGGGCTGCGACAACTTCCTGTCCAAGTTCCAGCCCGATCGCCTGGTCGACGTGGTCAAGCAGCGGCTGCTGATGGACATCGCCTCTGCGTGATCCGCGGGCCGGCCAGGTATAAGCTTGGCTTTTGGCATGACGCGAGGCGGCAGGGATGTTTCTCAGTGAGTTGTATCGGTACCCGGTGAAGTCGGGGCGGGCGCAAGGTCTGCAGGCTTCAGCGGTTGGCTGTTTGGGGCTGCAGGGTGACCGGCGCTGGATGGTGGTGGAGGAAGAAAACGGACGCTTCCTGACCCAGCGCGCCTGGCCACAGCTTGGCCGCATCGAAGCGCATGACGACGACAATGGCCAGTTATTGTTGCAGGCCCCGGGGCAGGCGCCGCTGCGCGTGGCGGTGCCGCCTGCCGACGAAGCCCTGCGTGGCGTGACCATTTGGCGCGATACCCTGCGCGTTCCGGACGCTGGCGATGCGGCGGCAGGTTGGTTGAGCGCGTTGCTGGGCAAGGCCGTTCGCCTGGTACATTGCCCGGAGCAGCGTGCGCGTTACCTACCTAATGGTTATGGTTTCAACAGTGATCGGGCGGCGTTTCCCGACGGTTTCCCGTTGCTGCTGATTGGCCAGGGCTCGCTGGACGAGCTGAGCCGGCGTATCGGCCGGCCCATGGAAATGCTGCGGTTTCGGCCTAATTTGGTGGTGCAGGGGGCTGAGCCATTTGCCGAGGATGGCTGGAAACGCATCCGCATTGGCAGCCTGGAATTCCGGGTGCTCAAGCCCAGTGTGCGGTGCATTTTCACGACCATCGATCCGGCCACCGGTGAGCGCAGCGCTGACCGTGAGCCTATGGCTACGCTGAAGACGTTTCGCGAAAAGGAAGGCGACGTGCTGTTCGGCCAAAACCTGGCGGTGGATGGCAGCGGGCGGTTGGACGTTGGGATGCAGGTAGAAGTCCTGGAGTAGCGATGTTGCCGTTACCGACCCTATCGCCGTCAAGCCAGCGATAGGGTCGGTACAGGCTCAGCAACAATCACATGTCATCGAAATACCGCTCATGCCAGTCCACCAGCGGCTGCGGTGAGTTCAGCTTTTGCCCGTAGATGACCGAATACGACAGTACGTTTTGCACGTACTGGCGGGTCTCGTCGAACGGGATCGACTCCACCCATACATCGAAGCTCAGATGCTTGGCCCCTTTGAGCCACTGGCGAACGCGCCCCGGCCCGGCGTTGTAAGCCGCCGAGGCCAGCACCCGGTTGCCGTTGAACTGGCTGTGCACCTGGCTCAGGTAGGCTGCACCCAGCTGGATGTTCTTGTCCGGGTTGAGTACCTGTGCCGGTGATGCCAGCGGAATGCTGAACTTGCGCGCGGTTTCCTTGGCGGTGGCCGGCATGAGCTGCATCAGGCCGCTGGCGCCCACTGGCGAGCGGGCATCCTCCATGAAGGCACTTTCCTGGCGGGTGATGGCGAACACCCAGCTCGAATGCAGGCCGCGCACCTTGGCTTCACGCACGAGGGTGTCGCGGTGGGCCATCGGGAAGCGGATGTCCAGGTCGTCCCAATACTGCGCCTGGCTGATGGTGCGGATGGCCGGGAAGTACCAGCGCAATTCGTAACCCAGACGGGCCTGGGCGACCATCTCGTCGCGGGTGAAGTGGCGGCTGACGTGGTACCACTCGCGGCGCCCTTCGACGATCTGGCCGCGGGCGTGGAATTCCAGTGCGCGCTGAATGCCCGGTGTGTTACGCACTTTCTTGACCAGTTGCGGGCTCAGCAGCAGCGGCTTGTTGTTCAACTGATACGGGGTCTGGGCCCGGTCGGCAGCGAGGAAACCATAGAAATCACGCTCACGCGCCACGGTTTTGTACAGCAACGGGATCTGCGGGTTGTTCGGCTGTGCCAGTTCCAGGCTGCGTGCCTGCCAGTACTTCCAGCGGCTGCTGCTGGCCAGGTCCTGGGGCAGGCGCTTGGTCAACGTGTAGGCGTCTTCCCAGCGGCCCAGGCGCAGCAGCAAGCGCAGGCGCCATTCGCTGACGGTGTTGTCACGCAGCTCAGGGTCGTAGCGGGTCATCAGGTCGAGCGCGCGCGGGTCGTAGCGGCGGGCGAGGGTCAGGCCGATTTCGCGGGCGATGGCCACCTTCTCGTCGCGGGAAAAGTGCATGCGCTGGGCGTAATCGTCAAGCAGCGCCATGGCCTGCTCCGGATTTTGCCGCGCCAGGCGGCGCAGGCCGAGGCTGACTACGTCGGCCATCGCTTCGTTGGCCGGGGTGAAGCGCGATGGCTGGTTGAGCAGCTCGGGCTTCTGCGCTACGTCAACCAGCAGACGCCCTTGCGGAGCAAGGGTGGTCAGGGTCTTGACCAGGTTGTTGGCCAGGCCGTAGTTGCGTGCCTGGGCGGCCAGCTTGGTACGATGCCAGCGCTTGCTTTCGGTCAGCTGGCCTTCGGCCGCCCACATGCCGAACAGCGTATCGCACGCGGCAGGTTGTGACTTGCCCACGTTCCACAGCTTGTCAGCGGTGGCGTTGCCTTCGGCGCGCAGGCCATGGCTGAGCTGGTACTGGCCGTTGAGGCAGTCCAGTTCGGTGAAGTTGAGCTTGGGGTCGTAATACTTGACGAAAGTGTCCCATTCGCCGCGTTCGGCCAGCCAGCGCAACCAGCGCAGTTTCATCCAGTTGGCCTGGGGCAGGTCGCCATGCTTGGCGAGGAAGGCTTCGATTTCCTGGTTGCTGGCGCTTTTCAGGCGAGCGGTGAGTTCGTCATAGGCCAGGTACGGGGTGAGCGGGTAATCGCTTAGGGCCTGGGCGTACCGCAGGTACGGGCCTTTGTCGCCCTTGGCCAGCGCACGCTTGGCCTCGTCGTAGTACTGGCGTTGCAGGGTCAGGTCAGTGGCCTGCGCCGCGCAGGTGGCAGCGGTAAGCAGCAGGCAGGATGCAATATGTAACAGGCGGCTGCGCATGATACGTCCGGGCAGTTGAACCATGGGGAAGTGACGGCGGAGCCAGCACTGTTGGAAGCTATTGCCTTAGCTTAGCTGTTTGCCGGCGGCGGGTGAAAGCACTGTGCTTGTATCGGGATATTAAGTTCGACCAGCTGTCACCGGCCGCTCGGCGGTTGGCCTGGCGGATGCCGTCGGGGGCCAAGTCAGGTAGAATGCGCCCCCGATTTATGGAGACCAACATGACCCTGCTCAAATTCAGCGATGTGTCCCTCGCATTCGGCGCGATGCCGCTGCTGGACAAAGTGTCCTGGCAGATCGCTCGTGGCGAGCGGGTGTGCATCATCGGCCGCAACGGCACCGGTAAGTCGAGCATGCTGCGCCTGGTCAAGGGCGAGCAGAAGGGCGACGACGGCGAAATCTGGCGTGCCCCGGGCCTGAAGATCGGCGAGCTGCCCCAGGAGCTACCGGTGGCCGACGAGCGTACGGTGTTCGACGTGGTGGCTGCTGGCCTGGATGGCGTGGGTGAGCTGCTGGCGCAGTTCCATCACCTGAGCATGAATATCCAGGGTGACGAAGACCTGGAAAAGCTCATGCACGTCCAGCACGAGCTGGAAGCCCGCGACGGCTGGCGCCTGCAGCAAGTGGTAGAAAGCACGCTCAGCCGCCTGCAACTGCCGGCCGACAAGACCCTGGCCGAACTGTCCGGTGGCTGGCGCCGCCGCGTGCTGCTGGCCCAGGCGCTGGTGTCGGAGCCCGACCTGCTGCTGCTGGACGAGCCAACCAACCACCTGGACATTGGCGCTATCGCCTGGCTCGAAGAGGCCCTGCGTGGCTTCAACGGCGCGGTGCTGTTCATCACCCACGACCGTTCCTTCCTGCAGAACCTCGCTACACGCATCCTTGAGCTGGACCGTGGTGGCCTGATCGACTGGAACGGCGACTACGCCAGCTTCCTGGTGCACAAGGAGGCCGCGCTGGCCGCCGAAGAAACCGCCAACGCGTTGTTCGACAAGCGCCTGGCCCAGGAAGAAGTATGGATCCGCCAAGGCATCAAGGCTCGCCGGACCCGTAACGAAGGCCGCGTGCGTGCGCTCAAGGCCCTGCGTGTAGAGCGTGGCGAGCGCCGCGAGCGTCAGGGCAAGGCCAATATCCAGATCGAAGCGGCCGACAAGTCCGGCAAGCAGGTGATGGTGCTGGAGAACGTCAGCTTCCATCACGCCGACGGCCCGCTGCTGGTAAAGGACTTTTCCATGGTCCTGCAGCGCCAGGACCGTATCGGCCTGCTGGGCGCCAACGGTACCGGCAAGACCACCTTGCTCAAGATGATGCTGGGCGACCTTGAGCCTACAGCGGGCAAGGTGGAGCGTGGTACCAAGCTGGAAGTGGCCTATTTCGACCAGATGCGCCACCAGCTCGACCTTGAAAAGACGGTAATCGACAACCTCGCCGAAGGCCGCGACTTCATTGAGATCGATGGCCAGAACCGCCACGTGCTGAGCTACCTGGGCGACTTCCTGTTCAGCCCTCAGCGTGCGCGCACGCCGGTCAAGGCGCTGTCGGGCGGTGAGCGTGCGCGGCTGCTGCTGGCCAAGCTGTTCAGCAAACCCGCCAACCTGCTGGTGCTTGACGAGCCGACCAACGACCTGGATGTGGAAACCCTCGAGCTGCTGGAAGAAGTGCTGTCCAACTACAAGGGCACCGTGCTGATGGTCAGCCACGACCGGGCCTTCCTCGACAACGTCGTCACCAGCACCCTGGTGTTCGAAGGCGAAGGCAAGGTGCGTGAGTACGTCGGTGGCTACGAGGACTGGATTCGTCAGGGTGGCTCGCCGAAACTGCTGGGCGTAACCGAGAGCAAGGGCGGTAAGTCGGCGCTCAACAGCGCGGTGGTGGAGAAGGTCGAGGTCAAGCCTGAGCCTGTCGCGGCGCCGGTGGTGGAAGAAGCTTCGAAGAAGAAGCTGAGCTACAAGCTGCAGCGTGAGCTGGAGATGCTGCCGGGGCAGATCGATGAGCTGGAGCAGCGCATGGCTGAAGCCCAGGAAGAAGTGAATGCGACTGGCTTCTACCAGCGGCCGATCACAGAAACCTCGGCGGTGCTGGCGAAGATCGAGAAGCTACAGGGCGAGCTGGATGCGCTGGTAGAGCGCTGGGCCGAGCTGGAAGGCTGAGCAGATTTCAATCTGTACCGACCTCTTCGCGGGACAAGCCCGCTAAGAGGTCGGTACAGGTTGAATCAATCCTTCTTCAGCAAGCGGACCGCCAGCACGTCGCACGGCGCGCCGTGCAGCACATCATTGGCCGTGGACCCCAGCAGCAACGCCAGGCCATGACGGCCATGGCTGCCCACCACGATCAGGTCGCACTTTTGCTCCTTGGCCAGCTGGTGGATTTCCTGGCGCGGTTGGCCGTAGGTCAGATGCGAATCGCCACGCTGGATGTCCGGGTACTTGTTGAACAGGCGTTCCATGCGCTCCTTGGCTTGGTCGAACTGCTGCTGTTGCAGCTGCGACAGGTCCATCGGCACGTCACCGCCGAATGCCATCGCCATCGGCTCGACGATATGCACCAGCGATACCTTGGCGTTCGAAGGTTTGGCGAGCGCCATGGCGCGCTTGATCACCGGGTCGCATTCTTCGGTCAGGTCGACGGCGACCAACAAATGTTCGTATTCCATGAGCGGTACTCCTGGCAATCGCGATAGAAGAAGTATGGTCGCTTTCGGGCGGGTCTTCCGTGAAAAATGGCTAACCAGCTCATTTGCAACGCTTTATGGGATCTACAGATATGACGATATTGCTGGTGGTGTCAATCCTTGCGCTGATTCTTAGCCCGCTCTCCTGGCTGCGCAGCTCGCGCAAGCAGAGCGAGCAGATGCAGTTGCGCCTGGAGGCTCGGCGCATGGGCCTGGCCATGCAGCTGGCGCCACAGCAATGGCCGCACTGGCTGGAGAAGGAGCCACCAAGCCCCTGCCCGCAGTACCACCGGGCCCGGCGCCGGGGGCATGAAGACAGCTTCAGTTTCTGGCAGGTCAGCCCAGGGGTGTGGTGGAACCAGTGGCGCGAACCCTGCCAGGATCCACGTTTCATGGAGGCCCTGGGGCGCTTGCCGGCCACTGTGTACAAGGTCGAAGCCGATGCGCGAATGATTGCCCTGTACTGGACCGAGCGCGGTGATACGGCTGTGTTGCGGGATGTTGCCTACGTCCTCGAAACCTTGGCCTGAGTTCTGCTTTTGCATGGCCCTCCTGCTTCGCGGGTAGGCCCGCCCCCACAGTGTCGGCGTTCAGCCGGGTAAAACTGCTCTTCAACGACAAAGCGGCGGCTTGGCATACCCCTGAAGGGGTGGGGTGCCAAGTCGCCGCTTTGCGTTCTGCTGTCGCAGAAAAGGCCAGGCAGGCCGGGTATTCATTCAAGCAAGTGCCAGTGTAGCCGTCCGCGGTTGCCGTGCAAGGGCAAAGTTGCAACGATTTTCAAGTCGTTGCGGTCAATCGCTGACATGAATGGACGGCGATCACTGTCATCATGTTTTGTACCGGGACGATAGAAAATGACCGGAAAGTCGCGTTTTCCTCGTGCTTGCGAGCATTTGACAACGTCGGTCTTTTCGGAGAATGTGTGCACACCCAAATCAAACGGGCGTATGAATTGAGCGTTTGTATGTCATGACGCCAAGCCATACTTCCGACTAGCGCGCTGACGGGTGTGCCTGGGGCGGGGCAGTTAGGCCTGCTTTTGCCGCAGCGATCGGCGTGTACAGTTCAGCTTCCATATCGTGGAGATCAGTTGATGATTTACGAAGGTAAAGCCATCACGGTTAAGGCTCTTGAAAGTGGCATCGTCGAGCTCAAGTTCGACCTCAAGGGTGAGTCCGTCAACAAGTTCAACCGCCTTACCCTCAACGAGCTGCGCCAGGCCGTCGATGCCATCCAGGCCGACGCCTCGATCAAGGGCGTGATCGTCAGCAGTGGCAAGGATGTGTTCATCGTCGGCGCCGATATCACCGAGTTCGTCGACAACTTCAAGCTGCCCGAGGCCGAACTGGTCGCCGGCAACCTGGAAGCCAACCGCATCTTCAACGCTTTCGAAGACCTCGAAGTGCCGACCGTTGCGGCCATCAACGGCATCGCCCTGGGCGGTGGCCTGGAAATGTGCCTGGCGGCCGACTACCGCGTCATGTCCAATACCGCCAAGATCGGCCTGCCGGAAGTCAAGCTGGGTATCTACCCGGGCTTTGGCGGTACGGTGCGCCTGCCGCGCCTGATCGGCTCGGACAATGCCATCGAGTGGATCGCCTCCGGTAAGGAAAACCGTGCCGAAGACGCCCTGAAAGTCGGTGCCGTCGACGCCGTGGTTGCCCCTGAGCTGCTGCAGGCCGGCGCCCTGGACTTGATCAAGCGCGCCATCAGCGGCGAGCTGGACTACAAAGCCAAGCGCCAGCCGAAGCTGGAAAAGCTCAAGCTCAACGCCATCGAGCAGATGATGGCCTTCGAGACTGCCAAGGGCTTTGTCGCCGGCCAGGCCGGGCCGAACTACCCGGCCCCGGTCGAAGCCATCAAAACCATCCAGAAGGCCGCCAACTTCGGCCGCGACAAAGCCCTGGAAGTAGAAGCCGCGGGCTTTGCCAAACTGGCCAAGACGTCGGTTGCCGAGAGCCTGATCGGCCTGTTCCTGAACGACCAGGAGCTCAAGCGCAAGGCCAAGGCGCATGACGAAATCGCCCATGACGTGAAGCAGGCCGCCGTGCTCGGTGCCGGCATCATGGGGGGTGGCATCGCCTACCAGTCGGCGGTCAAGGGCACTCCAATCCTGATGAAGGACATTCGCGAGGAAGCTATCCAGCTGGGCTTGAACGAGGCTTCCAAGCTGCTCGGCAACCGCGTCGAGAAGGGCCGTCTGACCCCGGCCAAAATGGCCGAGGCACTCAACGCCATTCGCCCGACCCTGTCCTATGGTGATTTCGCCAATGTCGACATCGTCGTCGAAGCCGTGGTCGAGAACCCTAAGGTCAAGCAGGCCGTGCTGGCTGAAGTGGAAGGGCAGGTGAAGGACGATGCGATCCTTGCCTCCAACACGTCGACCATCTCCATCAACCTGCTGGCCAAGGCGCTCAAGCGCCCGGAAAACTTCGTCGGCATGCACTTCTTCAACCCGGTGCACATGATGCCGCTGGTGGAAGTGATCCGTGGCGAAAAGTCCAGTGAAGTGGCGGTCGCCACCACCGTGGCCTACGCCAAGAAAATGGGCAAGAACCCGATCGTGGTCAACGACTGCCCGGGCTTTTTGGTCAACCGCGTGCTGTTCCCGTACTTCGGCGGTTTCGCCAAGCTGGTCAGCGCCGGTGTCGACTTCGTGCGCATCGACAAGGTCATGGAAAAGTTCGGCTGGCCGATGGGCCCGGCCTATTTGATGGACGTGGTCGGCATCGACACCGGCCACCACGGCCGAGACGTCATGGCCGAAGGCTTCCCGGACCGCATGAAGGACGAGCGCCGCTCGGCGGTCGATGCGCTGTACGAGGCCAACCGCCTCGGCCAGAAGAACGGTAAGGGCTTCTACGCCTACGAAACCGACAAGCGCGGCAAACCGAAGAAGGTCTTCGATGCCACCGTGCTCGAGGTGCTCAAACCGATCGTGTTCGAGCAGCGTGAAGTCACTGACGAAGACATCATCAACTGGATGATGGTCCCGCTGTGCCTGGAGACCGTGCGTTGCCTGGAAGACGGCATCGTCGAGACCGCTGCCGAAGCCGACATGGGCCTGGTCTACGGCATTGGTTTCCCTCCCTTCCGCGGTGGTGCGCTGCGTTACATCGACTCGATCGGTGTGGCCGAATTCGTCGCCCTGGCCGATCAGTATGCCGACCTGGGGCCGCTGTACCACCCGACCGCCAAGCTGCGTGAAATGGCCAAGAACGGCCAGCGCTTCTTCAACTGAGCGGTCAACGAGCTAGAGCGAGAGATTTGATATGAGCCTGAATCCAAGAGACGTGGTGATTGTCGACTTCGGTCGCACGCCAATGGGCCGCTCCAAGGGTGGCATGCACCGCAATACCCGCGCCGAAGACATGTCGGCGCACCTGATCAGCAAGCTGTTGGAGCGCAACGGCAAGGTTGACCCAAAAGAAGTCGAGGACGTGATCTGGGGCTGCGTCAACCAGACCCTGGAGCAGGGCTGGAACATCGCCCGCATGGCTTCGCTGATGACCCCGATCCCGCACACCTCTGCGGCGCAGACGGTCAGCCGCCTGTGTGGCTCGTCCATGAGCGCGCTGCACACTGCCGCCCAGGCGATCATGACCGGTAACGGCGATGTGTTCGTGGTCGGTGGCGTGGAGCACATGGGCCACGTCAGCATGATGCATGGCGTAGACCCCAACCCGCACCTGTCCTTGCATGCCGCCAAGGCTTCCGGGATGATGGGCCTGACTGCAGAAATGCTCGGCAAGATGCACGGCATCACCCGTGAGCAGCAAGACCTGTTCGGCTTGCGTTCGCACCAGCTGGCCCACAAGGCCACGGTCGAAGGCAAGTTCAAGGACGAGATCATCCCGATGCAGGGCTACGACGAGAACGGCTTCTTGAAGGTGTTCGATTTCGACGAGACCATTCGCCCGGAAACCACCCTCGAAGGCCTGGCATCGCTGAAGCCTGCGTTCAACCCGAAGGGTGGTACGGTCACGGCCGGTACCTCGTCGCAGATTACCGACGGCGCCTCGTGCATGATCGTCATGTCCGGTCAGCGTGCCATGGACCTCGGTATCCAGCCATTGGCGGTGATCCGTTCGATGGCAGTGGCCGGTGTCGACCCGGCAATCATGGGCTACGGCCCGGTGCCATCGACCCAGAAAGCCCTCAAGCGTGCCGGCCTGACCATGGCCGATATCGACTTCATCGAGCTCAACGAAGCCTTTGCTGCACAGGCCCTGCCAGTGTTGAAAGACTTGAAAGTGCTCGACAAGATGGATGAGAAGGTTAACCTGCACGGCGGCGCCATTGCCTTGGGCCACCCGTTCGGTTGCTCCGGGGCGCGCATTTCCGGCACCCTGCTCAACGTCATGAAGCAGAATGGCGGTACCCTGGGGGTGGCGACCATGTGCGTCGGCCTTGGTCAAGGTATCACCACTGTTTTCGAACGCGTCTGATCGCGTAGCGGGACAGCAGCCGGGGCCATGTGCCCCGGTTTTGTTTTTTTCAGGTTTTTTTTCAAGAGGGTGGGCAACATGCAGATACAGCCAGGCATCTACCGGCATTACAAAGGGCCTGAGTACCGTGTCTTCAGTGTTGCGCGGCACTCGGAGAGCGAAGAGTGGATGGTGTTCTACCAATGCCTGTATGGTGATTACAGCTTCTGGGTACGGCCACTTTCGATGTTCCAGGAGTCCGTTGAGGTTGACGGCGAGCAGGTGCCACGCTTTGCTTTGGTCAACGCCGAAGAAGGGCTGCCTGGCTTGCTGGGCAAGTCGCACGAGTGATCGTTCGAACTTGACCTCACACTTTTGCCACTATATATAGCGGTGCCGCGTCTAGGCACCTGACGCGTTTTTCATCTTCAGATTCAGGAATACTCCGATCCATGGGCAAATCGCTGGTCATTGTGGAATCCCCGGCCAAGGCCAAGACCATCAACAAGTACCTGGGCAACCAGTACGTGGTGAAGTCGAGTATCGGCCATATCCGAGACCTCCCCACCAGCGGTTCGGCCAGCGCAAGCAAAGAGCCGGCCGCCAAGCGTGGCAAGGCCGCGGGTGAGGCTCCGGCCCTGTCGCCGAAAGAAAAGGCTCGTCGCCAGCTGGTCGCACGCATGGGCGTCGACCCTGACCACGGCTGGAAGGCCAAGTACGAGATCCTGCCTGGCAAGGAAAAGGTGATCGAAGAGCTACGCCGCCTGGCCAAGGATGCTGACACCATCTATCTCGCAACCGACTTGGACCGCGAAGGGGAGGCCATCGCCTGGCACCTGCGCGAGGCCATCGGTGGCGACGACACCCGCTACAAGCGCGTGGTGTTCAACGAAATCACCAAGAAGGCCATTCAGGAAGCGTTCTCGCAGCCAGGCCAACTGGACATCGATCGGGTCAACGCCCAGCAGGCGCGGCGCTTCCTCGACCGCGTGGTCGGCTACATGGTCTCGCCGCTGCTGTGGGCCAAGATTGCCCGTGGCCTGTCTGCCGGCCGTGTACAGTCGGTGGCGGTGAAGCTGGTGGTTGAGCGTGAGCGTGAAATCCGCGCGTTCATCCCTGAAGAGTACTGGGAGATCCACGCCGACCTTGGCACCGCCAAGAACGCCAAGGTACGTTTCGAGGTGGCGCGCGAGAAGGGCGAGGCCTTCAAGCCGCTCAACGAAGCACAGGCCATGGCGGCGCTGGAGAAGCTCAAGGCTTCCAGCTACAGCGTGGTCAAGCGCGAAGATCGCCCGACCAGCAGCAAGCCATCGGCCCCGTTCATCACGTCCACTTTGCAGCAGGCGGCCAGTAATCGCCTGGGCTTCGGCGTGAAGAAAACCATGATGATGGCCCAGCGCTTGTACGAAGCCGGCTACATCACCTACATGCGTACCGACTCGACCAACCTGTCGGCTGATGCGTTGGATATGGCCCGCAGCTACATCGAGCGCGAGTTCGGCAAGCAGTACCTGCCGGAAGCGCCGCTGGTCTACGGTAGCAAGGAAGGCGCCCAGGAGGCGCACGAAGCGATTCGTCCTTCCGATGTGAATACCCATCCGACCAAGCTCAGTGGCATGGAGCGCGACGCTGAGCGCCTGTACGAGCTGATCTGGCGCCAGTTCCTGGCCTGCCAGATGCCGCCAGCGCAGTACCTGTCCACCAGCGTTACCGTCGCCGCCGGCGATTTCGAGCTGCGTGCCAAGGGCCGGATCCTCAAGTTCGACGGTTACACCCGCGTGCTGCCGCAGCAGAGCAAGCCGGGCGAAGACGACGTGCTGCCAGAAATGGTGCAGGGCGAAGCACTCAAGCTGATCCAGATCGACCCGAGCCAGCACTTCACCAAGCCACCCGCACGCTTCACCGAAGCCAGCCTGGTCAAGGAGATGGAAAAGCGCGGTATCGGTCGCCCGTCGACCTACGCGGCAATCATTTCCACCATTCAGGATCGCGGCTATGTGACCCTGCACAACCGCCGCTTCTACTCCGAGAAGATGGGCGATATCGTCACCGAGCGCCTGTCGGAGAGCTTCTCCAACCTCATGGACTATGGCTTTACCGCCGACATGGAAGAGAACCTCGACGACGTGGCCCAGGGCGAGCGTGACTGGAAAAACGTGCTTGACGAGTTCTACGGCGACTTCAGCAAGAAGCTGCAGACCGCCGAGTCCAACGAAAATGGCATGCGCGCCAATCAGCCGACCATGACCAACATCCCGTGCAAGGAATGTGGTCGGCCGATGATGATCCGCACCGCTTCAACGGGCGTGTTCCTCGGTTGCTCGGGCTACAGCCTGCCGCCGAAAGAGCGCTGCAAGGCTACCGTCAACCTGGTGCCCGGCGACGAGATTGCCGCTGACGATGAGGGCGAATCAGAATCACGCGTGCTGCTGGGCAAGCACCGCTGCCCGATCTGCGCGACGGCGATGGATGCCTACCTGCTGGACGAGAAGCACAAGCTGCACATCTGTGGTAACAACCCGGATTGCGCCGGCTACGAGATCGAGGAAGGCAACTACCGCATCAAGGGCTACGAAGGGCCGAGCCTGGAGTGCGACAAGTGTGGTAGCGAGATGCAATTGAAGACTGGCCGTTTCGGCAAGTTCTTTGGCTGCACCAACCCTGCATGCAAGAACACCCGCAAGCTGCTCAAGAGCGGCGAAGCGGCGCCACCGAAGATGGACAAGGTGGACATGCCCGAGCTCAAGTGCGAGAAGGTGGACGACACCTACGTGCTGCGTGACGGTGCTTCGGGGTTGTTCCTGGCCGCCAGCCAGTTCCCGAAAAACCGCGAAACTCGCGCGCCGCTGGTGCTGGAGATCGTGCCGCACAAGCATGAAATCGACCCGAAGTACCACTTCTTGTGCGACGCGCCGCAGAAAGACCCGGACGGCCGCCCAGCGGTGATCCGCTACAGCCGCAAGACCAAGGAGCAGTACGTGCAGTCCGAGGTTGACGGCAAGCCGACAGGGTGGAAGGCATTCTACGACGGCAATGCCTGGAAGGTTGAAGACAAGCGCTGATCTATCGGTGCTGTAATCTGGGGCCGGTTTGCGCCCCTTCGCGGGCAAGCCTGCGAAGGGGCGCAAACCGGCCCTGATCATTTATGATGCTGGTATCCGCCTTGTAGCCTTATTGGAGGGCACTGAAATGGCCCAGGAAACCTACACCCGTACCAACCAGAAATTGTTCTTCGCCGGCCTCGCCCTGGAGTCCATGGCCAAGGCCGAGCAGAGCCAGGCCATGAATGCCCAGGGTTTGGTCCAGGCCGGGCGCGAGTCGGCGCTGTTTCATCTGTACGGTGCGCTGCTGGGCATGTGCCATGAAATCGGTGCTTTCTACCGCCTGCCGGTTGTGGCGAGCGTCGAGCAGGCTTTGGCGGACGACAGCCTGAACGGTATCGCCATCCCCGAAGTCGCCGAGCTGCTGGAGCTGGCCCGCCAGCGTGAAACCTGGCTGGCGCAAATGCTCGCTGCTTATGCTGATTTGTTCCGACCACCTGTCGTGAGGAAAGCGCCGAAAACCGACGTCACTCAGCCACTGATCCAGGCTGTGAATCTCGATGAGCCTGAGCATCCAGCGCTTTCGCGTGCCGAGCTGGAGAGCTGGCGCAACAACCTCAAAGGGTTGGTGAGACGTTTCCGCGACGCGTTGAGTGAGTGCTGATAGCCGCAACGGCTGGTACAATGCTGGCCTTTCGCGGAGAACTGCCATTTATGTCTACGTCGTTTCTGGAAATTGTCGAGTTGCCTGATGGCCGCATCGAACTGCGTCGCGCCGAGGATGAAGGCTCTCTGGTAACCTTGGATTTCTCGGAAGACGCCAAGGTATTCTTGCAGGGTCAGCATGTGGAAGTGGCCAAGGCCATGCTCAGTGTGGGCGTGCAGATGGCTGGTCGCCTGATGGATGGCGAGCTGGAGCGTGATGAAGGGCCGCGCGTGCTGCACTAGGCTGTACGCCCTGACGGTGCAGCAGCTAATCAGGCTTTTTGAAGTGACAGGCAAAGCCTGAACATCAGCCGAGGCGGATGTTCAGGCTTTGTGCGTTTCCGGTACTGGCAGCGCGCAGCAGTTGCTGGCGTGCGGTGGCGTTGACGCTACCCAGCCAGCTGACCACCGTGTGGCTGAGGCCCAGGCGCAAGGCTTCGCAAGCCAGTTGCAGCGGGCTTTGGTTGCTGCGAGGTTGCAGCAGCAGGATGCGTTCACGGTTGAGGCCGGCATCGCGCAGCCAGGCCTGGGTCAGGCTCGATGGCGGGGCGATCAGGGTCAGCCAGCGGGTCTCGTCTTCTTCGCTCAGCTCGCGCAGTACGGGTGCCAGCAGGCTTTGGCAGTGCCCGGGCGTGCCGCGCAGCGACAGTTCACTGAACAGCTCGGGCTGGCTGCTCTTGCGTGCCACTTCGCTGGCTTTGAGGCCAGGTAGCACGGGTTGAGCGAGGAATGCTTCGAACAATGGCAACTGGGCTTGCTCGGGTGCGTGAATGAACTGCTGCATGACGCCTCCTGGATCAGCGGCGAATGACGCCGACGCTCAAGCCCTCGATCACCAGTTCCTGTTCTTTCAGGTCGACTTCGATGGGGGCGAATTCGGGGTTTTCGGCCAGCAGCCAGACCTTGCTGCCTTCGCGCTTGAAGCGCTTGACGGTAACTTCGTCGCCGATGCGCGCCACGACGATCTGGCCGTTGCGGGCCTCGCGACAGGTGTGCACAGCCAGCAGGTCACCGTCGAAGATGCCGACGTCCTTCATGCTCATGCCGTGTACGCGCAGCAAATAGTCGGCCTGGGGGTGGAAGAAGGCAGGGTTGATGTTGCAGGATTGCTCGATGTGCTGTTCGGCGAGAATCGGCGCACCGGCAGCCACACGGCCGATGATCGGCAGGCCGCTTTCTTCGGCCTTGGCTTCGAAACCCGGGATGCGGATGCCGCGGGAGGCGCCCGGGGTCATTTCGATCGCACCTTTGCGGGCAAGGGCCTTGAGGTGCTCCTCGGCTGCATTGGGCGACTTGAAGCCCAGCTCCTGAGCGATCTCGGCGCGCGTCGGCGGGAAGCCGTTGTCTTCCAGGCAACGCTTGATGAACGCGAGAATTTCGGCTTGGCGTGGCGTCAGTTTCAACATGTTGTGCGCTCTGTCTTTTTGTACAGTGACTGGGATTATATACAGTACTGGATGGGCTGCAAGCCAAAAGGCGCAATAAAGAGCTGGGGTTGGCACTTGCAGCTGGCCACCCGGCGCTTTTAAATGGCGACCGGCTGGTCACGGAGCCTTGACAGATGCAGGGCTGAAACGTATGTTTCAAACACCTGTTTGTCTGGCGGAGTAGTCGGAGTAGTCATGGCCCAATCGGAAACCGTTGAACGCATTCTCGATGCTGCCGAGCAGCTGTTCGCGGAAAGGGGATTCGCCGAGACCTCGTTGCGGCTGATTACCAGCAAGGCCGGGGTCAACCTGGCGGCGGTCAACTATCATTTCGGCTCCAAGAAGGCGTTGATCCAGGCAGTTTTCTCGCGTTTCCTCGGTCCGTTCTGCGCCAGCCTCGAGCGTGAACTGGAGCGGCGCCAGGCCAAGCCGGAGCACAAGCCCAGCCTTGAAGAGCTGCTGGAAATGCTGGTGGAACAGGCGCTGGCCGTGCAGCCGCGCAGCAACAACGACCTGTCGATCTTCATGCGCCTGCTGGGGCTGGCCTTCAGCCAGAGCCAGGGCCACCTGCGGCGCTACCTGGAAGACATGTACGGCAAGGTATTCCGCCGCTACATGCTCCTCGTCAACGAAGCCGCCCCCCGTATTCCCCCGCTGGAGCTGTTCTGGCGTGTCCACTTCATGCTGGGTGCCGCCGCTTTCAGCATGTCGGGTATCAAGGCCTTGAGGGCCATTGCCGAGACCGATTTCGGCATCAACACCTCTATCGAGCAGGTGATGCGCCTGATGGTGCCGTTCCTGGCGGCGGGCATGCGCGCCGACAGCGGTGTCACCGACGACGCCATGGCCACTGCGCAGCTCCGCCCGCGCAGCAAGGCCGGTACTGCCACGGCCAAGGCCTGAAGGCTGGGCGCAGCGGGGCTGCTTGGGCTAAGCTAGCGCCGCTTTTGTTCAGTCTTCAAAGAAGGATTACCCATGACCGTCAGCCTGCAAGGCTCCTTGATGGTGGATATTGCCGGTAAATGGCTGACCGCCGAAGACCGCCACCTGCTGCGCCAGCCTGAAGTCGCTGGCCTGATCATCTTTGCCCGCAACATCGACAGCCCGCGCCAGGTGCGTGAGCTGTGTGCTTCCATCCGCGCCATCCGCCCTGAACTGATTCTTGCAGTGGACCAGGAGGGCGGCCGCGTGCAGCGTCTGCGTCAAGGCTTTGTACGCCTGCCGGCCATGCGCGCGCTGGCTGACAACGACAATGCCGAGTACCTGGCCGAGCAGTGTGGCTGGCTGATGGCGACCGAAGTGCTGGCGGTCGGTCTGGACCTGAGCTTTGCGCCAGTGCTCGACCTCGATCACCAGCGCAGCGCCGTGGTGGGTAGCCGGGCCTTCGAGGGTGACCCGCTGCGTGCCACGCAGTTGGCCGGGGCGTTCATCCGTGGCATGAATGCGGCAGGCATGGCGGCCTGCGGCAAGCATTTCCCCGGGCATGGCTGGGCCGAGGCTGACTCGCATGTGGCCATTCCTACCGACGAGCGCAGCCTGGAGCAACTGCGCCAGGCCGATCTGGTGCCGTTCAGCCGCCTGAGCGGGCAGTTGGCCGCCGTGATGCCGGCGCATGTCATCTACCCGCAAGTCGACAACCAGCCAGCCGGATTCTCGCGGCGCTGGTTGCAGGACATCCTGCGTGGCGAGTTGGGCTTTGACGGGGTGATCTTCAGTGACGACCTGTCGATGGCCGGTGCGCACGTGGTGGGTGATGCCGCCAGCCGTATCGAAGCAGCGTTGAGTGCTGGCTGTGACATGGGCTTGGTGTGCAATGACCGGGCAGCAGCGGAACTGGCGCTGAGTGCGGCGCAGCGGATGAAGGTCAAGCCGTCGCGGAGGATTGCGCGGATGCGGGGTCAGGGCTATGCCCGCACCGATTATCGCCAGCAGCCGCGGTGGCTGGCGGCGTTGGGGGCGTTGAGGGAAGCCCAGCTGGTCGATTGACTGCCTCGGCCTCTTCGCGGGCATGCCCGCGAAGAGGCCAGGATAGGCAGAGCAAAAGGCTGGATTACCGCCCGCGCTTGCCTGGCAATGGCGCAAACAACGCCTCGATCTCTTCATCCCCCATGCGCCACTGCCCAGCCTGGCCGCCATCCAGCAAGCTGGCCGCCAGGGCTGCCTTCTCCTGCTGCAGCAACTGGATCTTTTCTTCCACCGTGCCCCGGGTGATCAGCTTGAACACAAACACCGGCTTGTCCTGGCCAATGCGGTAGGCGCGGTCGGTAGCCTGGTTTTCGCTGGCCGGGTTCCACCATGGGTCGTAGTGAATCACCGTGTCCGCTGCCGTCAGGTTCAGGCCTACGCCCCCGGCCTTGAGGCTGATCAAAAAGACCTCGCTGTCACCTTGCTGGAATTGCTGCACCGGCGTCCGTCGGTCGCGGGTGTCGCCCGTCAGCAGGCTGTAGCGGATCTGGCGCTTTTCCAGCTCTTGCTCGATCAATGCCAGCATCGAAGTGAACTGCGAGAACAGCAGCACCCGGCGGCCTTCGCTAAGCAGCTCTTCAAGCATTTCCAGCAGCGCGCCGAGCTTGCCCTTGTCGGCTTGGTTGCCCTTGCTTTCCGCGCCCTTGACCAGGCGCAGGTCGCAGCAGACCTGGCGCAGCTTGAGGAGTGCGTCGAGGATGACGATCTGGCTGCGCGCGGCGCCATTGCGGGCGATTTCGTCGCGGACCTTCTGGTCCATGGCCACGCGCACAGCTTCATAGGTGTCGCGCTGGGCGTCGCTGAGTTCGACCCAGTGCACCATCTCGGTCTTGGCCGGCAGTTCGGTGGCCACCTGTTCCTTGGTTCGGCGCAACAGGAACGGGCGGATGCGGCTGGCCAGGTGGGCCATGCGCTCACTGTCGGCGTGGCGCTCGATCGGCGTGCGGTAGTCCTGGTTGAAACGCTTGAGATCCCCCAGCCAGCCGGGCATCAGGAAGTGAAAGATCGACCACAGCTCGCCCAGGTTGTTTTCCATCGGTGTGCCGGTCAGGCAGACGCGCTGGGTGGCCTGCAGTTCGCAGATGGCGAGGGCCGCCTTGCTGGTGCTGCTCTTGATGTTCTGCGCTTCGTCCAGGACCAGTACGTGCCAGGCGTGGGCGCGCAGGTGTTCGAGATCGCGCGGCATCAGCGCGTAGGTAGTCAGGACCAGGTCGTATTCATGCAGCTTGGCAAAGTGCTTGCTGCGCCCCGGCCCGTGCAGGGCCAGCACGCGCAAGGCGGGGGCAAAGCGTTGGGCTTCGTCCAGCCAGTTGGGGATCAGGCTGGTCGGCATCACTGCCAGCGCCGGCGTGCCTAGGCGCCCTGACTCTTTCTCCAGCAGCAGGTGGGCCAAGGCCTGCAGGGTCTTGCCCAGGCCCATGTCGTCGCCGAGGATGCCGCCGGTGCCCATCTCGCGAAGGGCCTGCAGCCAGTTCAGGCCCTGTTGCTGGTAAGGGCGCAAGCTGGCCTGCAACCCGCCGGGTGGCGCCACTTGCAGGTCGCGGGCGTCACGCAGGCGGCGGCCCAGGTCGCGCACATGCTCGCCACCTTCCCAGTGCAGGGGCAGGCCTTCTATGTCGTTCAGGCGCGCAGCATCGGCGCGCTCCAGGCGCAGGCTCGGGCCGGCCGTGGCTTCGTGCAGGTACAGTTCGCCCAGGGTGCCCATGACTGCCTTGAAGCGGCCATAGGGCAGGGCTACGCGCAGGGCTGGGGCGTCCAGGCGGCCGCGGTTGAGGTCGATCAGCAAGTGCTCGTCGTCACTGCGCCGGGCCAGTTCACTGGGGCGCAGCAATTCTGGGCTGCTGCGCAGCAGTTGTAGCACGATCGGCAGCAGGCTGTGGCGCTGGCCATCGACCACGATCCCCAGCTCCAGGTCGAACCATTCATGGCCGGGGGCTTCATCGATGGTCGCGTACCAGTCGTCCACCTCCTGCAGGTTGAAGGCGAAATCACGATGGATGTCGATGTTCCAACCGGCTTCACGCAGGCGCGGCAGGCCTTCGCGGGCAAAACGCAGCCAGGCTTCGTCGTCAGTCAGTTGATACATCTCGCCGGCACTGTCGGGCAGGGCTTTGCTCTGCCGGGTGGCGGGCTTGAAACCGAAGTCGCGCAGTGTCTTGCGCAGCGCGTGTTCAGCCTGGGGCTGGCGGCGAATGCGCTGGCTGGTACTGCCCGTCAGGCGGGTCAATGGCTTCTCATCGCTGCCGCTGGCTTGCAGGCCGTCATACTCGAACGCCAATGCCGCGCGATGTTGCATTTGCCGTTGCATGCGCCCGGTTTTCGGCATGTAGGCGGTGTATTCGAGGCTGCCAAGGGCAAGCAGTGCCTTTGGCTGGATACCCTCGAGCAATTGTTCTTGCACCGGTGTGGGAGTTGGTACCTTGTGGCTCAGGGCGTTGAGCTTGTGACTGAGGGGTACGACCAGGTGTTCCGGGACATCGGGAGCGATGGTCAGTTGCACGGCAACGTGTGGATCAAGGCTGTGTTCGACCTTGCCCACTTCGCTTGTCAGCGCATCGAAGTAGTACAGCGGCAGCAGAGGGATAACGCAGCGCAGCATTTCCTCGCCGCTGTACCACAGGCCCCTGTAATTACCGTTTTCCAGGCGTACCCAGCGAAACTCGGCATGGCGCACCGGGCCCTCGCGAAGTGGCGGTAAGTCGGCATCAAAGAACATGCGCCCGGTTTCAAGGGCGCGCTGGAACAGTTCGCCACCTTCCAGGCCCTTGAGTTTGTAGCCGCGATCCTGGCCGCCCCCCTGATTCAGGGCCGAAAGCAGCCGCAGAATGCGGGTGTCTTCTTCCGTCACGAAGCGCGGTGGCTCGTAGAGAAAATCATAAAGTGACTGAACGCGGCTGAAGCGGATGCCGTCTTCACTGCGCGTTCCCTTGCGAACCAGTAACGAGCAGCCGGCATCATCAGTCGGTTGCAGCTGATAGCACACCATGCGCCCGCGTTTGTCGTCGGCTGTGCCGGCTTTGGCTGGCGCCTGTTCCAGGCCGCTCAGCCAGTGTTGCAACTCGGCAGACAAGGTGCCTGAGGTGGCTTGCGCCCCCTGAGTGCCCGAGCTGGGGTCGCTTATGCAGAACAGGACGGCGGCGCAGTGCTTGCAGTTCTGCCGTACGGGGCAATCGCACTCGCCCTGCACGTGACAGCGGCCGCCCGCGACATGCAGGTCGATGGTTTGCTGGTAGATGTTGGCGCCGCTCCCGCGGCAACTGGCTGTAATCGTCTGTTGGTAAATACCCTCCAGTTCGACACGGCCTTCCTCGGCATAATGCTCACCGCGTTGCAGGGTTGCCTTGCTGAACGACTGGGTCCAGTTCGGGTATGTGTTCACCAGCGCGGCGGCATCTTGCGTCATCCGTTTACTGCTCCATCATCTCCGGGTCCATCACCGGCATTTTCGGCGTACCCGGTGGCGTCACCTTCAGCAGTACCGCCAGGTGCCCGCCGTCGAGGAAGGTCAGCTGGCCGCCCTTGACGTTGCTGTTGCTCTGCTTGAACTGCTCGCTTTGCAGCACGCTGCCGTTACCGTCCAGCTGGTTGACCCAGAAGTTGGCCTCGACCGCTATGAAGCGGCCTTCGGCGATGCTCAGGTTGCCTTCGATGGGGAAGTGTCCGAACTGCTCGGTGCCTTCGCCCAGGGCGATGCGGCTGGGTTCGCTGCCAACCTGCTGCTGCCAGGCCTTGTGCATCAGCACGGTGTAGTCGGCGGTGGCCTCCAGCCGGGTGGCTTCGTCTTCCAGCCCAAGGCGGCGTTCGGCGTCCTTCTCCAGGCGCGGGGCGCCGGCACTCCAGTCTTCCGGGGCGAACGGGCTGGTGAAGGCGGGCACGCTGTTCTGCCGCACCAGAATCATTTCTACCTGATACATGCCTTCGGCGAAGGCGGCCGGGGCGAACAGCGCCAGCAGCAGGGTCAGGCAACGGATGGCACGCATGGATCTTCCTTAGGCAGGCTGTGGGGTCAGGCGCTCGAACAGCGCCTCCAGGGTATTGAATCGTTCGTCGGGGCGTTCCATTGGCACCAGGAAGCGGAACTGGGTCGCGCCTTCGAACTTGTAACGCTTGGGCTGGCCCTGGATCAGCTTGATCAGGGTCAGCGGGTCGACCGGGGTCTCGGCCTCGAACTCGAGCTTGCCGCCATTGGGGCCGGCATCGACTTTCTTGATGCCGAGCTTTTCCGCGTGCAGTTTCAGCGAAGTCAGGCGCATCAGGTTCTTGGTCGGCTCCGGGAGCAGGCCGAACCGGTCGATCATCTCGACCTGCAGGTCCTTCAGGCCCTCTTCGTCGGCGGCCGAGGCAATGCGTTTGTAAAGGATCAGCCGTGCATGCACGTCGGGCAGGTAATCCTCGGGGATCAGCGCCGGCAGTCGCAGGTTGATCTCCGGGCCACCGCCCAGCGGCTGCTCGAGGTTGGGCTGGGTGCCCTTGCGGATCGCCTTGACCGCGCGTTCGAGCATTTCCATGTACAGGGTGAAGCCCACCGCCTGGATCTGCCCGCTCTGGCCTTCGCCCAGCAGCTCGCCGGCACCGCGGATTTCCAGGTCGTTGGTGGCCAGCACGAAGCCGGCGCCAAGGTCCTGGGTGTTGGCAATCGCCTCCAGGCGCTTTTCGGCGTCGGCGCTGACCTTCTGCCGGGTGGGCGTGAGCAGGTAGGCGTAGGCCTGGTGGTGGCTACGGCCAACCCGGCCGCGCAGCTGGTGCAACTGGGCCAGGCCGAACTTGTCGGCACGCTCGATGACGATGGTGTTGGCGCTGGGAACGTCGATACCGGTTTCGATGATGGTCGAGGCTACCAGCACGTTGAAGCGCTTGTGGTAGAAGTCACTCATCACCTGTTCCAGTTCGCGCTCGCGCATCTGGCCGTGGCCGATGCCGATACGCGCCTCAGGCACCAGCTCGGCAAGGTCGGCGGCACATTTCTCGATGGTTTTCACATCGTTGTGCAGGTAGTACACCTGGCCACCGCGCAGCAGCTCGCGCAGCAGCGCCTCCTTGACCGTGCTCTTGTTCTGCTCCATGACGAAGGTGCGCACCGACAGGCGGCGTGCCGGCGGCGTGGCGATGATCGACAGGTCGCGCATGCCCGCTACCGCCATGTTCAGCGTGCGCGGGATCGGCGTGGCGGTCAGGGTAAGGATGTCGACCTCGCTGCGCAGGGCCTTCAATTGCTCCTTCTGGCGTACGCCGAAGCGGTGCTCTTCGTCGATGATGGCCAGGCCCAGGTCCTTGAAGCGCACATCGTCCTGCAGCAGCTTGTGGGTGCCGATCAGGATGTCGATCTTGCCTTCGGCCAGGTCGGCCGCTGCGGCAGCCACCTCCTTGGCTGACTTGAAGCGGCTCATCACTTCCACCGTCACCGGCCAGTCGGCAAAGCGGTCGCGGAAGCTGTTGTAGTGCTGCTGCGCAAGCAGGGTGGTGGGCACCAGTACGGCGACCTGACGGCCGCTGTGCACGGCAATGAACGCGGCGCGCATGGCCACTTCGGTCTTGCCGAAGCCGACGTCACCGCACACCAGGCGGTCCATCGGCTTGGGCGCCAGCATGTCGGCACGTACGGCTTCGATGGCGGCTTGCTGGTCGGGGGTTTCCTCGAACGGGAAGCCGGCGCTGAAGGTGGCGTAGTCGGCGGACGGATCGGCAAACGCGTAACCCTTGCGCGCCGCGCGGCGGGCATAGATGTCGAGCAGCTCGGCCGCTACGTCGCGCACCTGTTCCGCGGCCTTGCGCTTGGCCTTCTGCCAGGCTTCCGAGCCGAGCCGGTGCAGCGGTGCCAAGGCATCGTCGCTGCCGGTGTAGCGGGCGATCAGGTGCAGGTTGGCCACCGGCACGTACAGCTTGGCGTTCTCGGCGTATTCCAGGGTGAGGAACTCGGCGGCCTGGCCGTCGATTTCCAGCGTGGCCAGGCCCAGGTAGCGCCCTACGCCATGGTCGATGTGCACCACCGGTGCGCCTTCACGCAGTTCGGTGAGGTTCTTGATCACCGCGTCATTGGCGGTTTCGCCACGTTTGTCACGGCGCCGGCGCTGCATCACCCGCTGGCCGAACAACGGGCTTTCGGCGATCAGGGCCAGGCCTGGGTCGTCCAGCAGCAGGCCTTCGTCCAATGGGGCGATGGTGATTGCCAGGCGCTCGCTGCCGGTAACGAAGTCGTCCCAGCCGTCTACGGTATGCGGGCGCAGTTTCAGCCGTTCAAGCAGCTCCAGCAGCACTTCGCGGCGGCCCGCCGATTCGGCCGTGAACAGCACGCGGCCGGGGAACTGGTCGAGGAAGTTGGCCAGCTCGGCCAGCGGCTGGCTGGCCTTGGCTTCGATAGCCAGGTTGGGCAGGGCGCGGGCGGGGAAGCGCTCGCGGCCCGTGCCGGGGTCCAGGTCTTCGCTGCTGACCACAACCCGCGGCCATTGCTTGAGCCGGGCAAAGCAGTCCTCCACCGGCAGGAACAGCTCGGCCGGCGGCAACAGCGGCCGGCTGAGATCGCCGCGGCGGTCTTCGTAGCGCCCGCGCACGTCGTTCCAGAAGTGCTCGGCGGCTTGCTCCACACCAGGCAGCGAGAACACTTGGGTGTTCGCCGGCAGGTAGTCGAACAGGGTCGAGGTTTCTTCGAAGAACAGTGGCAGGTAGTACTCGATACCCGCGGGGATGATGCCGCTGGCCAGGTCCTGGAAGATCGCGCTGCGGCGGAAGTCGACGTCGAACCGCTCGCGGAAGCGCGCTTTGAAGCGGGTGACCTCCTCTTTCTGCATCGGGAACTCGCGCGCTGGCAGCAGGCGCACCGAGTCGACTTTGTCGATCGAGCGCTGGGTCTCGGGGTCGAAGGTGCGCAGGGTCTCGATCTCGTCATCGAACAGGTCGATGCGGTAGGGCAGCTTGCTGCCCATCGGGAACAGGTCGATCAGTGCGCCGCGCACGGCGAATTCACCGTGCTCGTAGACGGTGTCGACGCAACGGTAGCCGCTGGCCTCCAGTCGCGTGCGCATCTGCTCCACGTCGATGGTCTGGCCCACATCCAGCACCAGGCTGCTGCCCAGCAAGAAACGCGTGGGCGCCAGGCGGTGCAGGGCGGTGGTGACGGGCACCACGAGGATGCCGTGGCTCAGCTCCGGCAGGCGGTACAGGCTGGCGATGCGCTGGGAGATGATGTCCTGGTGCGGCGAGAATAGGTCGTAGGGCAGGGTTTCCCAATCCGGGAACGGCAGCACCGGCAGGTCCGGAGCAAAGAAGCGCAGCTCCTGTTCCAGGCGGTCGGCGGCCTGGCTGTCGGCTGTCAGCAACAGGGTGAAGCGGCCAGCGTTGCTGGCGGCCTCGGCGATGGCCAGGCTAAGGGCGGCACCGGGCAGGTTGCCCCAGGTTTGTTTGCCGGCCGTGGCCGACATTTGCGGTAGGCGCAGAACTGACACGGGAGATTGCACTCCAAGCGTTGCGGCAAAGAGACCGATTGTACCGGTGACGGTGCCGGCTGTCAGGCTCGATAGGGCATGAACGCTGGCTTGCGTCGCCGCGACAGGCGCTCATTGCCGGTTCCGCGCTGGGGCGTCATAATGTAGCCCCTTTTTTCTGTCCCTACATGTGGAAGGTTCCCGTGACTCAGAAGCCCGACCAGTGTCTTGGTGAGTGGATTGATCGTGAAGCCCTGGCTGAAGCGATGATCCCGCTTATCGGTCAGCTCTACCGCAACAACAATGTGGTGAGCTCGATCTATGGCCGCAGCCTGATCAACCGTTCGGTTATCTCGATCCTCAAGGCGCACCGC
This sequence comes from Pseudomonas sp. LB-090624, assembly GCF_003205205.1. Lineage (GTDB taxonomy): Bacteria > Pseudomonadota > Gammaproteobacteria > Pseudomonadales > Pseudomonadaceae > Aquipseudomonas. The sequence goes on along the minus strand of NZ_QJRL01000021.1, from coordinate 13,369 downwards.
TTTGCGCGTCACCGTCAAACCGACGAAACCGAGCTGTCCGTCCACGAGACATTCCCCCTGCTCAAGGCCATGAGCGAGCTGAAACTGGGCGCCGCTTCGGTTGACCTGGGCAAGCTGGCCAACAAGTTCAAGCAGGAAGGCAATGGCCGCACTGCCGAGCAGTTCGTCCGTGAAGAACTGGCCGAAGTGGTTGGCCAGCAGAACGCTTCGGCGCGCAAGGGCACCGACGTCGTACTGTACGGCTTCGGCCGCATCGGCCGCCTGCTGGCGCGCATCCTGATCGAGAAGACCGGTGGTGGCGACGGCCTGCGCCTGCGTGCCATCGTCGTGCGCAAAGGCGCCGAGAACGACCTGGTCAAGCGTGCCAGCCTGCTGCGTCGTGACTCGGTACACGGTCCCTTCGATGGCACCATCACCATCGACGAAGCCAACAACACCATTACCGCCAACGGCAACCTGATCCAGGTTATCTACGCCAAGAGCCCGAGCGAAGTCGACTACACCCAGTACGGTATCGAAAACGCGCTGATCGTCGACAACACCGGCGTATGGCGTGATGCCGACGGCCTGGGCCAGCACCTGGCCTGCCCGGGCGCTGCCCGCGTGATCCTCACCGCACCTGGCAAGGGCGCGCTGAAGAACATCGTGCACGGCATCAACCACGGCGACATCGCTGCCGATGACAAGATCATCTCCGCGGCGTCCTGCACCACCAACGCCATCGTGCCGGTGCTCAAGGCCATCAACGACCAGTACGGCATCGTCAACGGCCACGTCGAAACCGTTCACTCGTTCACCAACGACCAGAACCTGATCGACAACTTCCACAAGGGCAGCCGCCGTGGCCGTGCCGCGCCGCTGAACATGGTCATCACCGAAACCGGCGCCGCTACCGCTGCCGCCAAGGCACTGCCAGTGCTGAAGGGCAAGCTGACCGGTAACGCCATTCGCGTACCGACGCCGAACGTATCGATGGCCATCCTCAACCTGAACCTGGAAAAGGCCACTACTCGCGACGAGATCAACGAGTACCTGCGCCAGACCGCGATGCACTCGGAGCTGCACAAGCAGATCGACTACGTCGCTTCCCAGGAAGTGGTTTCGACCGACTTCGTCGGCTCGCGCCATGCCGGTGTGGTTGACGCTGAAGCGACCATCGCCAACGACAACCGCGTTGTTCTGTACGTCTGGTACGACAACGAGTTCGGTTACAGCTGCCAGGTGGTTCGTGTGATGGAAGACATGGCCGGTGTGAACCCGCCAGCGTTTCCACACTGATTCGCTTGTAAGGCAATAAAAAAACGGGAACCTTCGGGTTCCCGTTTTTTTTGCTTGCCGTGGGGTGTGTGGTGCCTATGAGATCGAGCGCCGCGCGGGCGGCGCTCGATATACGCCATACCACAAAGCCAAAGCCAAGCACCCAGGAACCGAACCTTGCGCACAGCCATACTGTTCCTCCTCCTGCTGCTCACCGCCTGCAATCAAGGCCCCACCCTGGAGCGCCTGGGTGGGCCGACCATGGGCAGTAGCTACAGCATTCAGTATGTCCGTGAACCCGGTGGCCCAGCGCCGGCCCAGGTGCAGGCAGCGGTCGAAACCATCCTTGATGAAATCGACCGGCACTATTCGACCTACCGCGGCGATTCTATCGTCAGCCAGTTCAACCAGTTGCCTGCCAACCAGTGCCTGGCCCTGCCGTCCAACATGCTCGAGCTGGTCAACTTCGGCCTGCACCTGGCCGAACAAAGCGACGGTGCTTACGATCTTACCGTCGAGCCGTTGCTCGACCTGTGGGGCTTTGGCCCCCAGGCCCGCCACGAGCAGGTGCCCGACGCGCAGGCCTTGGCCCAGGTTCGTCAGCGCGTGGGCTATCGGCATTTGCACACCGAAGGCCAGGCTCTGTGCAAGGATGCCCCGGTGCAGCTCGACTTCAACAGTGTCGCCGCCGGCCACGCGGTCGACCTGATCGCCGCCCGGCTGCAGGCCATGGGCGTGGCCAGTTTTGTCGCCGAAGCCACCGGCGAGCTGAAAGCGGTTGGCCGCAAGCCCGATGGCAGCGCTTGGCGCATTGCCCTGGAGCTGCCGCGCGAAGACCGCCAGATCGCTCGCCAGATCATCCCCGTCAATGGCCTTTCAGTATCAACCTCGGGTGACTATCGGCATTATTTCGAGGAGAATGGCCGGCGCTATTCGCACACCTTCGATGCCCGCCTCGGGCGCCCGGTCGACCACGACCTTGCCGCCGTCACCGTGCTTGATGCCTCGGCACTGCAAGCCGACGGCTATTCGACGATGCTGCTGATCCTGGGCCCCGAGCGTGGCTGGGATTTTGCCTTGGCGCATGGCCTGGCCGCAGTTTTGGTGACTCGGGCAGAGGGTGGCTTCGTCTCCCGAGCTACGCCTGCGTTCGAACGGGCGGTGAAAGGCGAGTGAAAGCACAAGCAGGGATGATTGCCGCCAGGGAATGGGTAAAGCATATGTAGTGCGGGCGAAATTGGCCTACGACGCGACCAAGGGTTAATGTGCGCGGCGTTCACGCTTGATTAGACTGCACCCGAATTTTCTCATGACGCCCCGGCGGCATGATCGCGCCCCGCGAGCGACCGTGGCTTGCGGGCCAGTTCTGAAGGAGTACGCATGGCTGTCTACAACTACGACGTAGTGGTGCTGGGTTCCGGCCCGGCCGGTGAAGGCGCGGCAATGAACGCCGCCAAAGCAGGGCGCAAGGTGGCGATGGTCGATAGCCGTCGCCAGGTCGGGGGCAACTGCACCCATCTGGGCACCATCCCGTCCAAGGCACTGCGTCACTCGGTGCGGCAGATCATGCAGTTCAACACCAACCCGATGTTCCGCGCCATCGGTGAGCCGCGCTGGTTCTCGTTCCCGGACGTGCTGAAAAGCGCCGAGAAGGTCATCGCCAAGCAAGTGGCTTCGCGCACCGGCTACTACGCCCGGAACCGCGTTGACCTGTTCTTCGGCACCGGCAGCTTCGCCGACGAGCAGACTGTAGAAGTCGTGTGCCCGAATGGCGTGGTCGAAAAACTCAACGCCAAGCACATCATCATCGCTACCGGCTCGCGCCCGTACCGCCCGGCCGACATCGACTTCCACCACCCGCGGGTCTACGACAGCGACACCATCCTCAGCCTCAGCCACACCCCGCGCAAGCTCATCGTGTACGGCGCCGGTGTGATCGGTTGCGAATACGCGTCGATCTTCAGCGGCCTGGGTGTGCTGGTGGAGCTGGTCGATAACCGTGGCCAGCTGCTGAGCTTCCTCGATTCGGAAATTTCCCAGGCGCTGAGCTACCACTTCAGCAACAACAACATCACCGTGCGCCACAACGAAGAGTATGAGCGCGTCGAAGGCCTGGACAATGGGGTGATCCTGCACCTGAAGTCGGGCAAGAAGATCAAGGCCGACGCCTTGCTGTGGTGCAACGGCCGTACCGGCAACACCGACAAGCTGGGCCTGGAAAACATCGGCATCAAGGTCAACAGCCGTGGCCAGATCGAAGTTGACGAGGCCTACCGCACCAGCGTGCCGAACATCTACGGCGCTGGTGACGTGATCGGCTGGCCAAGCCTGGCCAGTGCTGCCCACGACCAGGGACGCTCGGCTGCTGGCAGCATCGTCGACAATGGCAGCTGGCGCTTCGTCAACGACGTGCCGACCGGCATCTACACCATTCCGGAAATCAGCTCGATCGGCAAGAACGAGCAGGAGCTGACCCAGGCCAAGGTGCCGTACGAAGTGGGCAAGGCCTTCTTCAAGAGCATGGCGCGTGCGCAGATCGCCGGCGAGCCGCAAGGCATGCTGAAGATCCTGTTCCATCGCGAGACGCTGGAAGTGCTGGGCGTGCACTGCTTTGGCTACCAGGCGTCGGAGATCGTTCACATCGGGCAGGCGGTCATGAACCAGCCGGGTGAGCAGAACAACCTGAAGTATTTCGTCAATACCACGTTCAACTACCCGACCATGGCTGAAGCCTATCGGGTAGCTGCCTACGACGGTCTGAACCGGCTTTTTTGAGCGGCTCCGACCGGTGGCCTGAGCCGGTCGGAGAGACCGATTTCAACCCTGCCCGAGGGTGGTCTTGGCCAAACCGGGAAAGTCTGTAATCAGGCTGTCCACGCCAAAGTCAGCAAGCCGGCGCATCAGTGCCGGCTCGTTGACCGTCCACACCGACACGTGCAAACCCTGGCCCTGCGCTTTCAGCAGGCGCTCGGGGGTGCACAGCGTCCAGTTCAGGGCCAGAAGGTCGCAGCCGTAGTTCTGCGCCACTTTCAGCGGGTCGAGCCAGGCGTATTCGGCTACCAGCCCACGTTTCACGTCCGGCACCAGCTCCAGGGCGGCACCCAGTACTTCGCGTGAGCTGGAGGTGATCGTCACCTTGTCCAGCAAGCCGTACTGCTGGGCCAGTTCACGAATCGCCAGCACCGTGGTGGCGGCGCGGGTGCGCGAAGCACTTTTCACTTCCAGTTGCCAGTGATCGAACGGGCATTTCTCGAACAGTTCTTCCAGTTTCGGGATCGTGCAGGGCTGTACATGGCCCGGCCCGCCTTTGCGTGCGTCGATCTTCACCAGCTCGGCGGCCGGGTGCTCGACCACTTTGCCGCGCCGGCCAGTGGTGCGCTTGAGGGTGGGGTCGTGGATCACCATCAGCTCGTTGTCGGATGACAGGTGCAGGTCCAGCTCGCAGCGCGTCACGCCGTGGGCCAGGCATTGCTGGAAGCTCTTCAGGGTGTTCTCGGGTGCTTCGCCCTTGGCGCCGCGATGGCCGTAGATCAGGGTCACGTTCGTTCCTTCAAATCAGAGAAATATGGGCTCAAGAGGAGGGGTCGTTCTGTTCCAGCTGCTGACGCCGTTGCTGTTGCTGACGCTGCAGAATGTAGCGGGCCAGCAGTTGCCGTTGGGCGTCGGTCATGTCGATGAACTCGGTGCCGACCTCGTAGCTGCCGTCCGGGCGCGGGTCGCAATGGGTGACCTTGCCGCGCAGCAGCAGGCCATGGGCGCGCGGCATCAGCACCATTTTCACTTTTACCTGGGTGTCCGGGGCGATTTGCGTGGGCTGGGCAAACTCGATGCCGCCCTCGGAGATGATCACCGGCTGGGGCTTGCCCACTTCGCCGAGCAGGGATTGCGCAACGACCGCGCTGAGCAGGTCGAGGCGTTTGTTCTGCGCACGCAGAAAGGCCGCGAGGGTACGGTCCTTGTCGCTGAGCTGGCGCAGCAGGTGCTGCGACTCGAAGTCGGACAGGTGCAGCTCGCTGAGCAGGTTGAACAGCGGGGAATCATCTTGCAATACATCTGGCTCAAGGGCTTCGGCCGCGCTGAGGGGGCTTATTTGAAGTGCGATCCGATCTTCGATGCGGTAGTATTCGCGGCGATCTTCTTCGTCTAATGTCGTCATGGCGAACCCAAGGTAGCGGCGGTGGTCCGAGTGTAAAGCCGCCGTAGGCGCCTCGCCACAAGGACGTTCCCTTTCATCCGAACAAGCCCCGACATGTTCAGACCTCTTTTCGCATTCATCGGCACGCGTTATACCCGTGCCAAACGACGCAATCATTTCGTCTCGTTCATTTCCCTGACCTCGATGATCGGCCTCGCCTTGGGCGTGGTGGTGATGATCGTGGTGCTGTCGGTCATGAACGGCTTCGACCACGAGATGCGTACTCGCGTGCTGGGCATGATCCCTCATGCCACGCTGGAGAGCGGCCAGCCCATTGGCGACTGGCAGGCCCTTGCCCAACAAGTAAAGCAGAATCCGCAGGTGCTGGCGGTTGCGCCGTTCACCCAGATGCAGGGCCTGCTGACCCATGACGGCAAGGTGCAGAAAGTACTGCTCAACGGCATCGACCCGGCCCGCGAACGCGAGGTGTCGATTATCGACAACTTCGTTCTGCAGGGCCGCCTGGACCAGCTGGCGCCGGGCGAGTGGGGGATCATGATCGGCGACAAGGCGGCGGCCAAGCTGGGCGTGGCCATTGGTGACAAGCTCACCTTCGTCGCCCCCGAGGTCAGCGTGACGCCGGCCGGCATGTTCCCGCGCATGAAGCGCTTCACCGTGGTCGGTACCTTCCACGTGGGTGCAGGCGAGATCGACGGCTACCTGGGGCTGACCAACATCAGCGACCTGTCCCGCCTGCACCGTTGGAAACCCGACCAGGTGCAGGGCCTGCGCCTGAAGTTCGACGACCTGTTCCAGGCGCCGCGAGTGGCCTGGAGCATCGCCCAGCAGTTGGGTGACCAGGAGTACTACAGCCGCGACTGGACCCGTACCCACGGCAACCTCTACCAGGCAATCCGCATGGAAAAGGCCATGATCGGCCTGTTGTTGCTGCTGATCGTGGCGGTGGCGGCGTTCAACATCATTTCCACCCTGGTGATGGTGGTCAACGACAAGCGTGGCGACATCGCGATCTTGCGCACCCTAGGCGCCACGCCCGGGCAGATCATGCTCATCTTCATGGTGCAGGGCACGGTGATCGGGGTGATCGGTACCCTGATCGGCGCGGTGGTCGGCATTCTTGCGGCGCTGAATGTCAGTGCCGCAATTGCCGGCATCGAGAAACTGATCGGGCACAAGTTCCTCAACGCCGACGTGTATTTCATCGATTACCTGCCGTCGCAGATCCAGGCACAAGACGTGTACATGGTCTGTGGTGCGGCGCTGGTCCTGAGTTTCTTCGCCACCCTGTACCCGGCCTGGCGTGCGGCGCGCACCCAGCCTGCAGAGGCGCTACGTTATGAGTGAGTCGCGCATGAGTGATAAAGCCGTTCTGAGTTGCCGCAACCTGGGCAAGTCCTACGACGAGGGCCCGGAGTCGGTCCAGGTACTGGCCGGCCTCAACCTTGAACTGCACGCCGGTGAGCGCATAGCGATCGTCGGTAGCTCAGGCTCCGGCAAAAGCACCTTGCTCAACCTGCTGGGCGGCCTCGATCGGCCGACGCAGGGCAGTGTCTGGCTGGCTGGCGAAGAGCTGTCGGCGCTGGGCGAGCGTGCCCGTGGCCTGCTGCGCAACCGTGAGCTGGGCTTTGTCTACCAGTTCCACCACCTGCTGCCTGAGTTCACCGCCATCGAGAACGTGTGCATGCCCCTGCTGATCGGCCGCACGCCCATTCCCGAGGCGCGTGAGCGTGCCCAGGCGCTGCTCAAGCGCGTGGGGCTGGGCCACCGGCTGAACCACAAGCCGGCCGAGCTTTCCGGCGGCGAGCGTCAGCGCGTGGCAATTGCCCGGGCACTGGTCAACCGCCCTGGCCTGGTGATGCTCGACGAGCCGACCGGCAACCTCGATCACCATACCGCCCAAGGCATCCAGGAGCTGATGCAGGAGCTGTCCAGTTCCTCGCGCACGGCGTTCCTGGTGGTCACCCACGACCTTAACCTGGCGCGGCAGATGGACCGTGTATTGAAGCTCGACGACGGCCACCTGGTGGCTATCTGATCGACTGCCCGGGGTGGCACGTGCTGCCCCGTTTTCCTGTTTTTACTGGGTGACTCCGTACATGTTCAGACCCTTGCCCATTTTCATCGGCGCGCGCTACACCCGAGCCAAGCGCCGCAACCACTTCATTTCGTTCATTTCGATGACCTCGATGATTGGCCTGTCGCTGGGCGTGCTGGCGATGATCGTGGTGCTGTCGGTCATGAACGGCTTCCAGCGTGAAATGAGCTCGCGCATTCTCGGCCTGGTGCCGCACGCCGCCATCCTTGGCGTACAGCCGCTGGACGACTGGCACAAGGTGGCTGACGCGGCCATGCAGAACCCGGCGGTAATGGCTGCGGCGCCCATTACCGAGATGGAAGGCATGCTCTCGTACAAGGGCGCGATGCAGCCTATTCAGGTGGGCGGTATCGACCCCGCCGAGGAAGGCAAGGTTTCGATTGTCGGCCAGCACATCGTCCAGGGCCGTCTGCAGGACCTGCAGCCGGGTGAGTTCGGCGTGGTCATCGGCGAGCTGACGGCTCGGCGTTTTCGCCTGAACACCGGCGACAAGCTGACCCTGATCGTTCCGGAAATCAGCAAGGAGCCGGGTGGTATCACCCCGCGCATGCAGCGCCTGACAGTGGTGGGTATCTTCAAGGTGGGCGCCGAACTGGACGGTTCGCAGGCCTATATCCATGTGGCCGATGCCGCCGAGATGCAGCGCTGGGCGCCAGGCCAGGTGCAGGGCGTGCGCCTCAAGTTGCACGACCTGTACGCCGCGCCGCAGGTGTCCAAGGCTATCGCCGCCGGTTTGGGCGACGCGTTCCGCGCCGATGACTGGTCGCACACCCAGGGCAGCCTGTTCAGTGCGATGAAGATGGAAAAGACCATGATCGGCCTGCTGTTGATGATGATCATCGCGGTGGCGGCGTTCAACATCATCGCCACCCTGGTGATGGTGGTGAACGACAAGGGGCCGGACATTGCCATTTTGCGCACCCTGGGCGCCACGCCGGCGCAGATCATGGGTACCTTCATGGTCCAGGGCAGCTTGATCGGTATTGTCGGCACGCTGATTGGTGGCGTGCTGGGGGTTATTGCGGCGTTCAATGTCAGCCAGATCGTCGGCTGGCTGGAGCGGGTGAGCGGGCAGCATATCTTCACTTCGGATGTGTACTTCGTCAGCAGCTTGCCGTCGCAGTTGCAGTGGGGTGATGTGGCGATGATCTGCACGGCAGGGCTGGTGATGAGCTTCCTCGCGACCATTTACCCGGCTTATCGGGCGTCGCAGGTGCAGCCGGCGATTGGCCTGGCGGTTTGAGGTAGACCACAGCTACGGCGCGGGCTCTGGGCTTGCGGCCCTGTGGTGGGGTTTGCCGACGATGGGCTGCCGGGCAGCCCCACTTTTACCGATCTTGAGCGAACTCGATCATGAATCGGGTCCACCCACCGTCGCACTCCGCTCGAATGCATCCGCCATGGGCCTGCACGATCGAGCGGGTAATCGCCAAGCCCAACCCCGCATGCTCGCTACTGCCTTCGCGCCGCGCAGGGTCCACGCGGTAGAAGCGGTCGAACAGCCGCGGCAAAGCAGCTGGCGCGATGGGCGGCCCGGTATTGGCCACGCTGATGCTTGGCCCAGGCTTCAGCGTTACCCTTACTTGCCCGCCCGTCGGGGTAAAGCGCAGGGCGTTATCCAGCAGGTTGGACAGCGCCCGGCGCAGCATATGCCGGTCGCCCAGCAACACGGCTTCACCCTCGCGCAGCATTTGGACATGGCTGTCTTCGGCCAGCGGCGCGTAGTACTCCAGCAGGGCATCCACCTCCTCATGCAGCGCCAAAGGTGCTTGGCCAGGTACTAGCAAGCCGTGGTCGGCCTTGGCCAGGAACAGCATGTCGTTGATCATCTGGGCCATCCACTGCAGTTCTTCCAGGTTGCCATGCAGTGCTTCGCGATACTCCTCGAGGCTACGTGGGCGGGTGAGGGTGACCTGGGTATGGGTCAGCAAGTTCGACAGCGGCGTGCGCAGTTCGTGGGCAATGTCGGCGGAAAACGCCGACAGGCGCTGGAAGGCATCGTCCAGGCGCTGCAGCATGGCATTCATGCTGGTGGCCAGCTCGGCCAGCTCCTCGGGCATCTGTGCCACTGGCAGGCGTGTGGTGAGGGAGCGCGCCGACACGCTGGCGGCCACCTGGCCCATCTGCCGTAGCGGGCGCAGGCCGCGGCGTACCGCCCAAGCGCCGAGCAGCGCGGTGACTAGCGCTGAAAGGCCGACAGTCAGCCAGATCAGGCGTTGCATGCCTTGCAGGAAGTGCTGGTGGTGGGTGATGTCGAGGTACAACGTCAGCTGCGGCGACTGTGCCGCGCCTTGAGCCAGGTGTACGGCCAGGCTGCGGTAGTCGGTGCCGTGTGCATGCAGGGTGGCCAGCCCGGCGCGGAGCGGTGCCGGTGGCAGCCCGGTGCGGCTTTCGAACCAGGTGGTGCCGTCGTTGCCGCTGATGCGCACGGCCAGGTCAGCCTGGTGGCTCAGCTCATCGCGTAAGGCGGGGAGGCGTACCTGCAGCTCGGTTGGGTTGGAAATGCCAGCCAGTTGGGTGCGCAACAGTGAAAGTCGCGAGTCCAGCAGTTGTTGGTCAAGTTCGACGAAGTGCTGCTCGCTGGCCTGGCTGAACAACAGGCCGGCGCCTAGCGAAACGGCGGCGGTGCAGGCGGCGAACAGCAGTGCCAGACGAGTGCCGAGGGAAACCCTGCGCATCATTCGGGGCGCTCTTCCATGACATAGCCCATGCCGCGTACGGTGTGGATCAGCTTGGTGGGGTGCGGGTCGTCGATTTTCAGGCGAAGGCGGCGGATCGCTACCTCGATCACGTTGGTATCGCTGTCGAAGTTCATGTCCCAGACCTGCGAGGCGATCAGCGATTTTGGCAACACTTCGCCCTGGCGGCGCAGTAGCAGTTCGAGCAGGGCGAACTCCTTGGCGGTCAGGTCGATGCGGCTGCCTGCGCGTTCGGCGCGGCGGCGGATAAGGTCCAGGCGCAGGTCGGCCAGGCTCAGGAGGGTGTCCAGGCTGGGGCTGGAGCCCCGGCGTAGCAGGCTGCGTACCCGGGCCAGCAGTTCGGAAAAGGCGAACGGCTTGACCAGGTAATCGTCGGCGCCCAGTTCCAGGCCGTGCACGCGGTCATCGACAGCGTCGCGGGCGGTCAGAAACAGTACCGGCGTGTCCAGGCCGGCCTGGCGCACGGCCTGGAGAATCTGCCAGCCGTTACGGCCGGGCAGCATCACGTCGAGGATCAGCAGGTCGTGGTCGCCGGTCAGGGCCAGGAACTGGCCGGTCTCGCCATCGGTGGCCAGCTCGGTGGCAAAGCCGGCTTCGCTCAGGCCCTGGCTCAGGTACTGGCCGGTGCGGGCCTGGTCTTCGACGATCAGCAGTTTCATTGGGTGGCTTGACTCCCACAGGGACCGAGTGATGTTGAAATGATACGTGACGAAGTGCCGGCTCGCCCAAGCTGACAAAGTTGTAATCTTCCCGTCAGGTAGCTGCCAGTCGCCGCTGACTAATGTGGCGTCATCCCGCTATGTATTACCGGAGTCATCATGAAACGCCTGTTCGTCGCCGCCACCCTTGCCTTGGCCAGCCTGCCGACCTTTGCCGGTGAGGCGCAACCCTTCGCCTTCGGCGAGCCGGCGCCGGCCGCCAAGGCCACCCGCACGGTCAATGTGGTGCTGAGGGACATTGCCTTCGAGCCCAAAAACCTGCAGGTAAAAGCCGGCGAGACGGTGCGCTTCGTGCTGGTCAACGAAGGCAAGCTGCCACACGAGTTCAACCTTGGCGACAAGGCCATGCATGCCGAGCACCAGAAGGAGATGGTCGCCATGCAGGGCAAGATGTTCACCGAGGGCATGAACCATGAAGGCATGGATCACAGCCAGATGATGAGCCACGGCCACTCGATGGCTCACGGCGGCGGCCATGGCCACGGGGACGGCAATACCGTGTTGGTCATGCCCGGCCAGCGTGCCGAACTGACCTGGAGCTTCCATAAGTCGGCACCCATCGAGTTCGCCTGCAACGTGCCGGGGCATTACCAGGCGGGCATGGTCGGGGCGCTGACCATCGAGTGACTGGCCCTGCAAGGCGGGGTGCAAAACCGGTAGACTAGGGGCAATTTCGAACCTCTAGGTCAGTTTCCATGCATCCTGCTGCCGAACACTCGCCGCTGGGCAAATCCAGCGAATACATTGCCACCTACTCCCCGGAGCAACTGTTCCCGATCCCCCGTACCGCCAAGTGGGCCGAGCTGGGCGTCACTGCCCAGACCTTGCCGTGGCAGGGCGTGGATTACTGGAACTGCTTCGAACTCAGCTGGCTGCTGCCGTCGGGCAAGCCGGTGGTGGCGATCGGCGAGTTCGCCATCCCGGCCGACTCGCCGAATATCATCGAGTCCAAGTCGTTCAAGCTGTACCTCAACTCGCTGAACCAGACAATGTTCGCGTCGCTGGGCGAATTGCAGGGCTGCCTGGAGAAGGACCTGTCTGCCGCCGCCGGCAAGCCGGTTAGCGTGAAGGTGCGTACCTTGGCCGAGGTCGAGGCCCAGGGCGTGGTGGCCTTGCCGGGGCTGTGCATCGATGCGTTGGACGTTGCCATCAGCAACTACGAGCACCCGCAGCCAGGGCTGCTGCGCTGCAACCCGGAGCGCGTGGTGGAAGAAACCTTGCACAGCCACCTGCTGAAGTCCAACTGCCCGGTGACCGGCCAGCCGGACTGGGGCAGCGTGGTGGTCGAGTACAAGGGCAGGGCGCTGGACCACGCCAGCCTGCTGACCTACCTGATCAGCTTCCGCCAGCATGCCGACTTCCATGAGCAGTGTGTAGAGCGCATTTACCTGGACTTGAAGAACCTGCTGCAGCCGGAGTATCTGACGGTGTATGCGCGGTATGTGCGCCGGGGCGGGCTGGATATCAACCCGTACCGCAGTACCCGAGCGATCAACCCGGAGAACACGCGGCTGGTCCGGCAGTAAGGTGCCAGTGGCCCGCTGTGGGGGCAGTTTACCCGCCCCCACAGCGGGCACAGGACAGCTCAGATCCCCATGCTGTGCAGCGAGTTGGCAATGCTGCGCAGGGTGGCGGTGAGGTCGGGGTGGTCGGCCTCGAAGCGTTCGATGGCCAGGTTCACGCCATCCACCAGGTTATTGTCCGGTGTGGCTTCCTCGAGTTTCAGTTGCGCTTCGATCTGGCGCGCTTCTTCGTGCAGCGCAGCCAGTTCGTCTTCCGAAAGCGGTACGTTGCGGTCCAGTTGCTCGCGCAAGCTGTTCAGGCGCTCTTGCAATTCGCGGGCAGGCATTGGCATTTCTCCATCAATGGCTTGGCTAGCCATGGACCTCAGCGAAGCGGCAAAGGTTCTGGCCTGTGTTCAGCGTAATCCACCTGGCGTTGCTTTGCATGATCCGCGTCAAGGCTGCTGTTTCAGGGTTTTTCACCTTTGCGCCGGCGCAGGGCGATGTCCTGCAGGCAGGTGTCCAGTGCTTCCAGATGGTCGATCACCGAGTGCACGCCCAGGCTGAACAGCTCCAGGGTCGCCTTGCCACGGGCAAGGTCCTGTTCCTGGGGGCTCAGGGCTTGCCATTGCTGGGAAGTGCGGTCGCAAAACGGGCTGCAGGCGGCCAGCCCCACTGTCCATAAGCCTGCGTTGAGGCCTGACTGCAGCAGACTCGGGTCGCCGCTGACCAGCACGCAGCCATCGAGGCGCTCGCTGTCGAGGCTCATCAATGCCTGCCAGCAGGCATTTGGTGCCGGCCAGCGCACGCCATTGACCGAGTGGCCGGGCAGCCAGGCTGGCAGCACATGGGCCAGGCGCTTGCTTTGCGTGCTGTTCAGGTCATCCAGCCAGATGCACGGCACCTGGCGCTGGCGCAGGCTGGCGAGGGTGGCCAGGGCG
>NZ_QJRL01000020.1 GCF_003205205.1 Pseudomonas sp. LB-090624 | reverse complement strand
GGGCGGGCGCTGCATGTGCAGGTCAGCAGCGAAAAAGTCTGAGAAAGACGTTGCCTGTACCAGCTTGTTCGCGGTTGCATCGAAGCACCGAATCGCCGCGAACAGGCCGGCACTGGCGTAAGCCTGCGGTGCAGCTTATCGTGCTGCTTTCGACCCCAGGACGGACTATCCCCACATGAGCGACGCCAACCGCGACCTGATCACACGCTTCTACCAAGCCTTCCAGCGCCTGGATGCCGAGGCGATGATTGCCTGCTACAGCGACGATATCGTCTTCAGCGACCCGGTCTTCGGCACCCTGCGTGGCCGGGACGCTGGCGACATGTGGCGGATGCTCACCAGCAGAGCCAAGAACTTCACCCTGGCCTACGACAGTGTCCGTGCCGATGAGCGTGGTGGGGGCGCGCACTGGGTGGCGACTTACCTGTTCAGCCAGACTGGCCGAGTGGTGGTCAATGACATTCAGGCGCGCTTTGTGATTCGCGATGGGCTGATCTGCCAGCATGACGACACTTTCGACCTGTGGCGCTGGTCGCGGCAGGCGTTGGGTGTGCCTGGCGTACTGCTAGGCTGGTCGCCAATGCTGCAGAACAAGGTACGCAAGCAAGCGTTCAACGGCCTGCGGGCGTACCAGCATGCTCAAGGCGCAGGCACTGCCTGATCCCCCTCGTGGTAACTGAACCGGGCATTTTCCTGCAGGTTGTCCGGTAGTCGAATGCGGATTACCGGAATGAAAGTGCCATTGGTGTTGTGCCAGTCCTGCTGGTCTGCCTGTGCCTGCTGCAATGCGCCATGCTCCCCTTCGATATGGAAGAACGATTGAATCGGCAGCTTCTCGGCGTTTGCTTCATCCCAGGTGCCGATCACAATCTCGTTCCACGGGAATGGCATGCGCTGGGCATACAGCTGTTTGGCGCGTACGCTTTGATAGAAGGCGTCGGCCCGTTCCGGCACTCGGGCCCGCCGGACATCAAACGCACACTGGCGTTTGTAGTCACCGCTTTCGCTGAACCGGGCCATCCAGTCTTCGGCGGTGAGCACGCCTTGCTCGTGACAGGCGGCTTCCACTTCAGCGGATTGCCGATTGTCGCCGCAGCCCCGTGTATCGCGCTCCCACGAGTCGCCGTCAGTTGGCCAGGCGCAGAGCATTTCATACCACAGCGAGCCCTTTGGGCGCTGCAACAGAGGGTACAGGGTGAAGCCGCTGCGGCCGTCGGCAGCCAACCGCGTTGTGGGAATATCGCGACGCAAGTACGAGAATGAAACGCCGCCCTTGTCCTTGCTGTTCTGGCTATGATGCCAGGTGTGGTAATGCGGCGAAGGCTTGGTTGATCTGAGCAGCACACCCGAACAGGCGTGGGCCGGTACGGCATTGCCCGCGCATTGCGCCGGGGTGGCGTTGTAGTTGTTCTGCATCTGTTCGGCGGTTCGTGCGCCAATCGAGGCCTGGGCGCTGAACGCAGCCGCAAGCAGCGCTGCACCCAGACCGGTGCGGGTATATGAGTCGAGCATGATGAAGCCCTCAATGAGTGGGCTCACCAAACTAATGATGGAAAGAGCAGGCGTCGTGAGTGAACAAGTTCCGGATCAGGCAATGAAACCCTGGTATGTCTACCTGGTTCGGGCAGCCAATGGCTCGTTGTACTGCGGTATCAGCGATGACCCGCAGCGGCGTTTCCTGGCGCATCAGAAAGGGCAAGGCGCCCGTTACTTCAAGACCAGCCCGGCGCAGGCGCTGGTCTATGTGGAGCAATGGCCGGACAAGGGCGAGGCATTGCGCCAGGAGCGGCTGGTAAAGCGGCTGCGCAAGTCGGCGAAGGAGGCGCTGGTGGCGTCTTATCTCATCGGCTCGGCTTGAGATGGCCTGGGCTGCTAAGCAGCCCCGGTACTTATCAGTCTTTACGCCGCTTGAGCTGGTCCACCAGAGTGGTCGGCAGCCCTTTGATAATCAAAGTCCCTGCTTCTTCGTCATACTCCACCTTGTCCCCCAGCAAATGCGCCTCGAAGCTGATCGACAGCCCCTCGGCCCGCCCGGTGAAGCGGCGGAACTGGTTGAGGGTGCGCTTATCTGCCGGGATCTCTGGCGACAGCCCGTAGTCCTTGTTGCGAATGTGGTCGTAGAACGCCTTGGGCCGGTCCTCGTCAATCAGGCTGGACAGTTCTTCCAGCGTCACCGGCTCGCCCAGCTTGGTCTGGGTGGTGGCGTACTCGACCAAGGTCTGGGTTTTTTCGCGGGCTGATTCTTCCGGCAGGTCTTCGCTCTCGACGAAATCGCTGAAGGCCTTGAGCAGGGTGCGGGTTTCGCCCGGGCCGTCGACGCCTTCCTGGCAGCCGATGAAGTCGCGGAAGTAGTCCGAAACCTTCTTGCCATTTTTGCCTTTGATGAACGAAATGTATTGCTTGGAGTTCTGGTTGTTCTTCCACTCGGACAAGTTGATGCGCGCCGCCAGGTGCAGTTGGCCAAGGTCAAGGTGGCGGGAAGGGGTCACGTCGAGCTCGGCGTTCACCGCCACGCCTTCGCTGTGGTGCAGCAGGGCGATCGCCAGGTATTCGGTCATGCCTTGCTGGTAGTGGGCAAACAGGATGTGGCCCCCGGTGGACAGGTTGGACTCTTCCATCAACTTTTGCAGATGTTCGACGGCCACCCGGCTAAAGGCCGTGAAGTCTTTTTCTTCATCCAGGTATTGCTTCAGCCAGCCACTCAGCGGGTAGGCGCCAGACTCGCCGTGGAAAAAGCCCCAGGCCTTGCCTTGCTTGGCGTTATAGCTGTCGTTGAGGTCGGCGAGCAGGTTTTCGATGGCGTCGGAAGCGGCCAGTTCGGAGTCGCGGGCATGCAGTACGGCGGGGCTGCCATCGGGCTTTTTGTCGATCAGGTGAACGATGCAATGACGGATTGGCATGGGATTCTCGGCGAGCTGCAAAAGTCGTCAAGTTTAACCCAGACATCAGGTGATGCAGTGGCCGGATGTTGGCAGAAATGCCGGTTGTTCGTTTTTTGTTCAATTTTGTGCGTTTTAGGCTGAAACCCCCGAAAAACCTGCATTAAATCGAAGTGCGCAGCGGATATTTATCCGTTCCTGTGGTAGCTTTGCGCGGTCTTGCGCCCCTTGTGTGGCGCATTGCTGGCAGCTTGCTGTCGGCGTGTCGAACCAAACGCCGATTTACGTATCTACATACGCGATTGGCGCGGCCCTCCATTTCAAGGGGCTGGCCCGATAACGTCGTAGTTCGCTGCATAACCATCGAATTTGATAGGGAAGGAACACCACCATGGCATTGACCAAAGACCAACTGATTGCCGACATCGCCGAATCGATCGCCGCGCCAAAAGCCACCGCCAAGAACGCTCTGGAGCAACTGGGCCAGATCGTTGCCGACCAGCTGGAAAACGGCGCTGAAATCACTCTGCCAGGCATCGGCAAGCTGAAAGTCTCCGAGCGTCCTGCCCGTACCGGCCGCAACCCTTCGACTGGCGCTGCCATCGAAATCGCTGCCAAGAAAGTCGTCAAGTTCGTTCCAGCCAAAGTGCTGACCGACGCCATCAACAAGTAATTGTTGAAGCTTTGACGAAACCGCGCCCGGCTTGCCCGGGCGCGGTTTTTTCATGCCTGTGATTTACGCATGGCGTGCCAGGCCTGGCGCGTTGCATCGTCGTGGAAACTCCAGGCGACCATGCGGCTCTGTTTTTGACCCTGGCCCATTTCGATGATGCGCACGGCCTTGGTCCCGGCTTTCTTCAGCGCGGCTTCGATCCCTGGCAGGTTGCTGGCCTTGGATACCAGGCTGGTGAACCACAGCACCTGCCCGGCGTACTGCACGCTTTCGCCGACCAGTTGGGTGACAAAGCGGATTTCGCCGCCCTCACACCACAGTTCATTGTTCTGGCCCCCAAAGTTCAGTACCGGCAGCTTGCGCTTGGGGTCCTGCTTGCCAAGGTTCTTCCACTTGCGCTGGCTACCGCGCGTAGCTTCGTCGCGCGAGGCATGGAAGGGCGGGTTGCACAGGGTGAGGTCGAAGCGTTCGTCCGCTTGCAACAGCCCGCTGAGGATGCTCCCGCGGTTGGTCTGCTGGCGTAGGCTGATAGCCTTGCCGAGGTTGTTGGCCTGGACGATGGCCTTGGCCGAGGCCAGGGCTACCGGGTCGATGTCCGAGCCGAGGAAGCGCCAGCGGTAGTCGCTGTGGCCCAGCAGCGGGTAGATGCAGTTGGCGCCTACACCGATGTCCAGCGCACGTACCTGAGCGCCTTTGGGGATTTCGCCAACGTTGTCCGTGGCCAGCAGGTCGGCGGCTACATGGATGTAGTCGGCGCGGCCGGGAATTGGCGGGCACAGGTAGTCGGCGGGAATGTCCCAGTGCTGGATGCCGTACTGGGCCTTGAGCAGGGCACGGTTGAACACCCGCACGGCTTCAGGGTTGGCGAAGTCGATGCTGGGTTTGCCGTGGGGGTTGGTGATGGTGAAGCGTGCCAGGTCAGGGTGGGCCTTGATCAGGCTGGGGAAGTCGTAGCGGCCTTGGTGGCGGTTGCGCGGGTGCAGGGTGGGTTTGTTCGGGGTCATGGCAGTGTCCAGCCCTATACGAGCGGTGGTTTGAAGAACCTGGGGCTGCGGTGCAGCCCTTTTGCGACACAAGGCCGCTCCCACAGAAGGGTGGCGCCTTGAAGGTTGGCGCCGTCCTGTGGGAGCGGCCTTGTGTCGCGAAAGGGCCGTGCAGCAGCCCCAACGGTCTCTCTAGTGATTACAGCGCAGCAATCCGCGCATGCTGCTCGGTAAAGTTGGCCAAGGCCTGCTCGGACTCGGCCAGCTTGGCGCGTTCCTTCTCGATCACAGCGGGCGGGGCTTTGTCGACGAAGGCGGCGTTGGACAGCTTGCCACCCACGCGTGCCACTTCGCCCTGCAGGCGCTGGATTTCCTTGTTCAGGCGCGCCAGCTCGGCATCCTTGTCGATCAGCCCGGCCATTGGCACCAGTACTTGCAGGTCACCGACCAGGGCAGTAGCGGACAGTGGCGCTTCGTCGGCATCACCCAGCACGGTGAACGACTCGACCTTGGCCAGCTTCTTCAGCAGCGCTTCGTTTTCCTGCAGGCGACGCTGGTCGTCAGCGTTGGCGTTCTTCAGGAACAGCGGCAGCGGCTTGCCTGGGCCGATGTTCATCTCGGCGCGGATGTTGCGCAGGCCAACCATCAGCTCTTTCAGCCACTCGATGTCGCCTTCGGCAGCGCCATCGATGCGGCTCTCGTTAGCCTCAGGCCACGGTTGCAGCATGATGGTCTTGCCTTCGATGCCGGCCAGCGGCGCAATGCGCTGCCAGATTTCTTCGGTGATGAACGGCATGAACGGGTGCGCCAGGCGCAGCGCCACTTCCAGCACGCGCACCAGGGTGCGGCGGGTGCCGCGCGCGCGCTCGACCGGAGCGTTTTCGTCCCACAGTACGGGCTTGGACAGTTCCAGGTACCAGTCGCAGTACTGGTTCCAGATGAACTCGTACAGCGCCTGGCTGGCCAGGTCGAAGCGGAACTGCTCGAGCTGGCGGGTCACTTCGGCCTCGGTGCGCTGCAGCTGCGAGATGATCCAGCGGTCCGCCAGCGACAGCTCGTAGGCTTCGCCGTTCTGGCCGCAGTCCTCGCCCTTGTCGAGCACGTAGCGGGCAGCGTTCCAGATCTTGTTGCAGAAGTTGCGATAGCCTTCGACGCGGCCCATGTCGAACTTGATGTCGCGGCCGGTCGAGGCCAGCGAGCAGAAGGTGAAGCGCAGGGCGTCGGTGCCGTAGCTGGCGATACCTTCGGGGAACTCGGCCTTGGTCTGCTTGGCGATTTTCTCGGCCAGCTTGGGCTGCATCATGCCGCTGGTGCGCTTTTCCAGCAGGGCGTCGAGGGTAATGCCGTCGACGATGTCCAGCGGGTCCAGCACGTTGCCCTTGGACTTGGACATCTTCTGGCCCTGGCCATCACGCACCAGGCCGTGCACGTACACGGTCTTGAACGGTACCTGCGGGGTGCCGTCCTCGTTCTTGATCAGGTGCATGGTCAGCATGATCATGCGCGCAACCCAGAAGAAGATGATGTCGAAGCCGGTCACCAGGACGTCGGTGGAGTGGAACTTCTTGAGGAATTCCGTCTGCTCCGGCCAGCCCAGGGTAGAGAAGGTCCACAGGCCCGAACTGAACCAGGTGTCGAGCACGTCGTCGTCCTGGCGCAGGACCACATCGGCACCCAGATCGTGCTTGGCGCGCACTTCTTCCTCGTTGCGGCCAACGTAGACCTGGCCGGCCTCGTCGTACCACGCCGGGATGCGGTGGCCCCACCAGAGCTGGCGGCTGATGCACCAATCCTGAATGTCACGCATCCACGAGAAGTACATGTTTTCGTACTGCTTGGGCACGAACTGGATGCGGCCGTCTTCCACGGCGGCGATGGCAGGTTCTGCCAGCGGTTTGGTGGATACGTACCACTGGTCGGTCAGCCACGGCTCGATCACGGTGCCCGAGCGGTCGCCTTTTGGCACTTTCAGGGCGTGGTCGTCGATGCTGACCAGCAGGCCTTGGGCGTCCAGGTCAGCGACGATCTGCTTGCGCGCAACAAAGCGGTCGAGGTTGGCGTACTGGGCCGGCAGCTGGGTGTCGATTTGCTCGTTGACGCTGCCGTCGAGGTTGAACGCCTGGGCGCTGGCCAGCACGAAGGCGTTCTTGTCGAAGATGTTCAGCAGCGGCAGGTTATGGCGCTTGCCGACTTCGTAGTCGTTGAAGTCGTGTGCCGGGGTGATCTTCACGCAACCGGTACCGAAAGCCGGGTCGCAGTAGTCGTCGGCGATGATCGGGATGCGGCGGCCGACCAGCGGCAGCTCGACGAACTTGCCGATCAGGGCCTGGTAGCGCTCGTCGTTCGGGTTGACCGCAACGGCGGCGTCGCCCAGCAGGGTTTCCGGACGGGTGGTGGCGACCACCAGGTAATCCTGGCCTTCGGCAGTCTTGGCACCGTCGGCCAGCGGGTAGCGCAGGTTCCACAAGTGGCCTTTCTCGTCGTGGTTTTCCACTTCGAGGTCGGAGATGGCCGTGTGCAGCTTGGTGTCCCAGTTGACCAGGCGCTTGCCGCGGTAGATCAGGCCGTCTTCATGCAGGCGCACAAAGGCTTCCTTGACCGCTTCGGACAGGCCGTCATCCATGGTGAAGCGCTCGCGGCTCCAGTCGACCGACGAGCCCAGACGGCGGATCTGGCGGCTGATGTTGCCGCCGGACTGGTCCTTCCATTCCCAGACCTTTTCCAGGAACTTTTCGCGGCCCAGGTCGTGCCGGTTCTGGCCTTTGGCTTCAAGCTGACGCTCGACCAGCATCTGCGTGGCGATACCTGCGTGGTCGGTGCCGGGCTGCCACAGGGTGTCGCGGCCTTGCATGCGGCGGAAACGGATCAGGGCGTCCATGATCGCATTGTTGAACCCGTGGCCCATGTGCAGGCTGCCGGTTACGTTCGGCGGCGGGATCATGATGGTGTAGGACTCGCCTGCACCTTGTGGAGCGAAATAGTTCTCGGACTCCCAGGTGTTGTACCAGGAAGTTTCGATGGCGTGCGGCTGGTAGGTCTTATCCATGCGCGGCGGGACCCTGTGCATTTATTCGGGAAAGCCGGGAAGTATAACCAAGCTGGAGGCCGCAGGCGACACCGATACCCGGCTCTACTCGGAACGCTTGATCAAACGCTCGATCCGCGCATCCAGCCGGCGCTTGATCTCGTTCTCGATATGCGGGGTGAAGTCGTTGATCACGTCCTGCATGATCATCTGCGCCGCAGCGCGCAGCTCGCTTTCCAGGTGCAACAGGGTGTCCTGGCGGCGCGTCTGCGGGTCTTCCTCAGGTTCGACAGCGGTGGGTTCGGCAACCGGCACCGGGTTGCCTGCAGGTTCTTCCAGCAGCAGTGGTATCTGCTCTACCGTTTCGGTCAGCAGCGGCGGTTGCAGGTCGGCGTCGCCCAGCAGCTGGCGGATCGACTCGAGGTCGTCGAGCAGATGGGCGGAATCGGGCAGGGGGGAGTGCTTGTCCATCGTCGTCAAAGTCGCTGTAAGCGGTGGTCTTGCAGAGCATAGCCCTGTTCACGGTAGAAACGGAATCGCTCACGTGCCGATTGGCGAATGCCGGGGTCCTCGACGACGATTTCCGCCACCCGCTCGAACTCCCCGACAAAGGCCGGCACGCTGGCGCCCAGGTTGATCAGCAGGTCGCGGTGGTCACCGGCATTGTCAGCCAGGCCCAGGGCCACGCCGGCATCGGCATGCACCTCGGCCATGTCGTGAGGTACGAACGCTTCGCCCTTGAAGCGCCAGAGCCGCTGATCCAGCTCGGCGCGCTGCTCGGCGTCCTGGCAGTGCAGATAAACCCGGTGGCCAAGGCGCCAGGCCTTCTCGCACAGCTTGCAGGCGAAATCGAGCCGCGCCGACAGCGAGTCGGTGGGCAGGATGTAGAAGTCGACTTTGCTCATGGTCGTTATCGCCGGCCGGCGGCGCGCCAGGCGCCACCGGTTTCACGGCATCAGGCGCCAGCGCGGTCCAGCAGGTACTGGGTCAGCAGAGGCACCGGGCGGCCAGTGGCGCCCTTGTCCTTGCCACCACTGACCCAGGCGGTGCCGGCGATGTCCATGTGCGCCCAGTTGTAGGCTTTGGCAAAGCGTGACAGGAAGCAGCCGGCGGTGATGGTGCCGGCCTTCGGCCCACCGATGTTGCCCATGTCGGCGAACGGGCTGTCCAGTTGCTCCTGGTACTCATCGAACAGCGGCAGCTGCCAGGCACGATCGTCGGCGCGCTTGCCGGCGTCGAGCAACTGGCCGACCAGGTCGTCGTTGTTGCCCATGAGGCCGGTGGTGTGGCTGCCCAGGGCGACGATGCAGGCGCCGGTCAGGGTGGCGATATCGATCACGGCCTGTGGTTTGAAACGCTCGGCGTAGGTCAGGGTGTCGCACAGCACCAGGCGGCCTTCGGCGTCGGTGTTGAGGATTTCCACGGTCTGCCCGCTCATGGTGGTGACGATGTCACCTGGGCGGGTAGCGCCGCCGCTTGGCATGTTCTCGGCGCAGGCCAGCAGGCAGACGAGGTTGATCGGCAGTTGCAGTTCCAGCACGGCGCGCAGGGTGCCCAGCACGCTGGCGGCACCACACATGTCGTACTTCATTTCGTCCATGCCGGCGCCAGGCTTGAGGCTGATGCCACCGGTGTCGAAGGTAATGCCTTTACCGACCAGCACGAACGGCTTGTCGGCCTTCTTGGCGCCCTGGTAGTTGAGCACGATCAGGCGTGGCGGCTGGTCGCTGCCCTGGCCCACGGCGTAGAACGCACCCATGCCCAGGTCCTTGATCTTCTTCTCGTCCAGCACTTCAACCTTCAGCGCCTTGTGCGCTTTGCCCAGGTCCTTGGCCTGCTCGGCGAGGAAGCTTGGGTGGCACAGGTTTGGCGGCAGGTTGCCGAGGTCGCGGGTATAGGCCATGCCGGTGGCGATGGCTGTGGCGTGCCGGACTGCGCGCTCAACCTCGGCCAGCCCGGCCTTGTCGGCCAGCAGGGTGACCTTTTTCAGGGCGCGCGGCTCGGCTTTCTGGCTCTTGAAACGGTCGAACACGTATTCGCCGTCCTGCAGGGTTTCGGCCAGCAGGCGATACTTGCCGTAATGGGCGTCGCGGTTACTGACAGCGATATCGTCCAGTGCCAGCACCGCATCTGCGCCGTTCAGGCCCTTGAGCACGCCAGCGACACTGGTGACCAGCTTGCGCCAGGCGCGGTCGCCCAGGGCTTCTTCCTTGCCGCTGCCCACCAGCAGCACACGCTCGGCTTTCAGGCCCGCAAGGTTGTGCAGCAGCAGGGTCTGGCCCGGCTTGCCGGCCAGGTCGCCGCGCTTGAGCACGGCGCTGATGGCGCCTGCGCTGGCCTCGTCGACCGCCTTGGCAACAGCGCCGAGTTTGCGGTTTTCACCAACCGGAATCACCAGGGTGGCGGTTTTTACAGATGCAGCAGCTACGCTTTTTACAACCAGTTCCATGTCAGGATCCCCGAATGATCGATACGAATGGCGCTGTGCGTTGCAGCGCTCTGGACGGGCCTGGCCGCGTCGTCGCGTGCCAGCGCAAAAGCAGCCAGTTTGAGCCTGCGGCAAGCATGCTGACAACCCCGTTGTGCAGCTTCATGCGCGGCCAAGTGACAGGGGCGGTCAATCACAGGATAATGCGCGCACTTTACATGGAGGTTCGCCTTTGGCGAACCGGCATTGGTCTTGGATGTACTAAGTCATTGTCTGGCGCCATTGCATGGCCGTCTGCCCTGACAACCCAGGAGTGTCTGGTTTGATCGTCTTTCGTTATTTGTCCCGCGAGGTCCTGGTGACCTTGAGCGCCGTCAGCGCCGTGCTGCTGGTGATCATCATGAGCGGGCGCTTCATCAAGTACCTGGCCCAGGCTGCCCAGGGCGTGCTCGACCCGAGCGTGCTGTTCCTGATCATGGGTTTCCGCATGCCTGGCTTCCTGCAGCTGATCCTGCCGCTGGGGCTGTTCCTTGGCATCCTGCTGGCCTATGGGCGGCTGTATCTGGAAAGCGAGATGACCGTGCTGTCGGCCACCGGCATGAGCCAACAGCGCCTGCTGGGCCTGACCATGGCGCCGGCCGCCCTGGTTGCCCTGCTGGTGGCCTGGCTGAGCCTGAGCCTGGCACCCTTGGGCGTGGCCCAGGTGCAGCAGATCATTGCCCAGCAGGACGCCCTGACCGAGTTCGATACCTTGGTACCGGGGCGCTTCCAGACCTTGCGTGACGGCTCGCGGGTGACCTATACCGAGCAGCTGTCGGACGACCGCATCAACCTGGCCGGGGTGTTCATCTCCGAGAAGCGCTTCAACCAGGACAAGACCAAAGACCGCGCGCCATCGGTGCTGGTCGCGGAAAAAGGCCACCAGGAAATCCAGGCGGACGGCAACCGCTACCTGGTGCTGGAGAACGGCTACCGCTACGACGGCAACCCGGGCCAGGCCGATTACCGTGCAATCAAGTACGACACCTACGGTGTGTTGCTGCCCAAGCCGGAAGTTGCTGAAGAAGTGACTGATCGCGAAGCGATTCCGACTTCCGAACTGTTCGGCAAGAAGGGCCTGCGTGAGCGTGCCGAGCTGCAATGGCGGCTGTCGCTGCCGATCCTGGTCTTCGTCGTCACCCTGCTGGCAGTGCCGCTGTCGCGGGTCAACCCGCGCCAAGGCCGCTTCCTCAAGCTGTTGCCGGCAATTCTCCTGTACATGGCCTACCTGACAATGCTGATTTCCGTACGCGGCGCCCTCGAGAAGGGCAAATTGCCGATTGGCCTGGGCATGTGGTGGGTCCACGGCCTGTTCCTGCTGATCGGCCTGGGCCTGATGTACTGGGAGCCGTTGCGCCTCAAGCGCGCCGCCCGCCGTGCGGAGGTGGCCCATGGCTAAGCTCGATCGCTACATTGGCCAGAGCGTGCTGCTGGCCATCCTGGCTGTGCTGGGGATCATCCTCGGCCTGGCTTCGCTGTTTGCGTTCATTGATGAAATGAGCGACCTGAGCGACACCTATACAGTGATGGAAGCAGGCAACTTCGTCCTGCTGACCGCACCGCGCCGGCTGTACGAAATGCTGCCGATGGCCGCGCTGATCGGCTGCTTGATCGGCCTGGGCAGCCTGGCCAGCAGCAGCGAACTGACCATCATGCGCGCGGCTGGGGTTTCGATCGGCCGTATCGTCTGGGCGGTGATGAAGCCCATGCTGGTGCTGATGCTGGTCGGCCTGCTGATTGGCGAGTACGTGGCCCCGGTGACCGAGAACAAGGCCCAGGCCGACCGTTCCCTGGCCCAGGGCGGTGGTGAAGCACAAAGTTCCAAGCGCGGCATGTGGCACCGCCAGGGCGAGGAGTATGTGCACATCAACGCCGTGCAGCCCAGCGGCCTGCTGCTCGGGGTGACCCGCTATCGCTTCGACAGCGAGCGCAAGATTGTCACTTCGAGCTTTGCCCGTCGTGCGCAGTATCAGCAAGACCACTGGCTGCTCGCCGATGTGCGCACCACCTACTTCCGGGGCGACCACACTGAGGTGGTAACCGCGCCCGAAGAGCGCTGGGATGTGTCCCTCACGCCGGAGCTGCTCAATACCGTCATCCTGGCGCCCGAGTCGCTGTCGATCACCGGGCTGTGGGACTACATTCACTACCTGTCCGACCAGGGCCTGAACAACGCCCGTTACTGGCTGGCGTTCTGGACCAAGGTGCTGCAGCCGATGGTAACGGCGGCGCTGGTGCTGATGGCGATCTCGTTCATCTTCGGCCCGCTGCGGTCGGTGACCCTTGGCCAGCGCGTGTTCACCGGCGTGCTGGTGGGCTTCGTGTTCCGCATCGGCCAGGATTTGCTTGGGCCCTCCAGCCAGGTGTTCGGCTTCCCGCCGTTGCTGGCGGTAGTGATACCCGCGGGCATCTGTGCCTTGGCCGGTGTCTGGTTGTTGCGCCGGGCGGGTTGATGGCCTGAACTGCATGAACAAGCCGACCTCTGGGTCGGCTTTTTTGTGGCTGATCGCCCGACGCCAGCAAAGCTCAAGTCATCTCTTCTGCTTTGGCACCCGCACCAGCTGGCTTTCTGAATAGATGTCATGCCAGCCGCGCTTGCGCTTGTCGATCAGCACCCAGAAGAAACCCAGCCCAAGGCACAACCACGACGCGATCGATACCACGAAACGCAGCAGCGCTTGCCACAGGCTGATCGCCGAGCCATCCGCATTCTGCACCCGTACGCCCCACACCTGCATGCCCAAGGTTTGCCCGCCATGGGTCCAGAACTTGGCAAAGAAGCCGAACAAGGCAAACAGCAGCAACGTCGACAGCAGCGGGTCGCCATCCAGTGCACCGGCCTCGGTCAGCTCGCGCATGCGTGCTTCGCCGATGATCGCCATCTGGATCATTTTGTAGGCGCCTGCGGTCACGATCAGTAGCGCCGTGCACAACAGAAAGTCATAGAACATCGCCGCCAGGCGCCGGCCCAGGCCGACCGGCGGAAAATCACCCTGGGGTGTGAGCAGAGGCTTGGTCATGCAGAACAGCTCCAGAAATCGAAGCCACTATTCTACGGGCAAAAAAAAGCCCCTGCACTTGGCAGGGGCTTTTTGAAGTCGGGTTCGGCTTAGCCCAGGACCTGAACTTTGTCAGCCTGCATGCCTTTCTGGCCTTGAACGGCTTCGAAGGTGACCTTCTGGCCTTCTTTCAGGCTCTTGAAGCCATTGCCTTCGATAGCGCGGAAGTGCACGAACAGATCCGGACCGCTTTCTGGGGTGATGAAGCCGTAACCTTTTTCGTCATTGAACCACTTGACGGTACCGTTCTGACGCTCAGCCATTGTCTTATTTCCTATGAAGCTTAAATTTTGATGACAGTTCTTTCGCACTTTTTTGTAAGCGAAAGATTACTGGGCTGGGTTGCAGGAAAGTAAGAGACGTCGAACGGGTTGTAGCAAATCTCGGCTACTGGCCCAGGTCACGAACTGTTGCGACCCATGCAAACACAGTGCTGTGACTCTACGCCAACTGCCGAGCGAAAAACAAGCCCTTGGTCGTAGGGAAAATTGACCGTCTGCCGACAACCGGCCGTTTGCCCGGAAACGGCATGGTGCCTGGCCTGGCGGTATGTTCAAAAGTTATTGGGGAGGTTCGAAAACGAATATCTCGAACCCGCCCCCAACCCTCACAAAGCAGTTTCAGCCACGGTAGTAACGTTGTGCTACGAAAGGCATTTTACTGACTTTCAAGGCAACCTTCTTGCCGCGCACGACAGCAAACAGTGGTGTGTCGAGAGCGCTATGTTCACTATCGATATAACCCATTGCAACCGGTGCGCCGAGTGTCGGGCCAAATCCGCCGCTGCACACTTTGCCCACCGGTTTGTCGTTGGCATCTACTATATCCGCGCCTTCGCGTACTGGCGTGCGTTCTTGTGGCAACAGGCCGACACGTTTGCGCGCCACGCCATCGCGCTGGTGGGCGAAGATCGCCTCGGCCCCCGGGAAACCGGCAGCACGTGCGCCATCGGCACGGCGCACTTTGGAAATCGCCCACAGCAGGCTGGCTTCGATCGGTGTGGTCTCGCCGTTCATGTCGTGGCCATACAGGCACAGGCCGGCTTCCAGGCGCAGCGAGTCACGAGCGCCCAGGCCGATCGGCTGTACTTCCGGCTCGGCCAGCAGGCGACGAGCAAGGGCCTCGGCTGCGTGGCCCGGTACCGAAATTTCGTAGCCGTCTTCACCGGTGTAGCCCGAGCGGCTGACGAAGCAGTCTTCACCCAGCAGTTTTAGCGGGCGGAACTGCATGAAGGTCATGCCTGCCACTTCCGGGGCCAGGCGCTCCAGTACCTTGACTGCTGCCGGCCCCTGCAGGGCAAGCAGGGCACGTTCCTCGAACAGCGGCTGTACCTGGCAACGGTCGCCAATGTGTTTTTGCAGGTGGGCCAGGTCCTGGTCCTTGCAGGCAGCATTGACCACCAGGAACAGGGTGTCGTCGCCCAGGTTGGCCACCATCAGGTCATCGAGTATGCCGCCTTGCTCATTGGTGAACATGGCATAGCGCTGCATGCCCACCGGCAGGTCGATGATGTCCACCGGCACCAGGGTTTCCAGGGCCTTGGCGGCGTCGCTACCGCGCAGGATGATCTGGCCCATGTGCGAGACATCGAACAGGCCGGCCTGATCGCGAGTGTGCAGGTGTTCCTTGAGCACGCCCAGCGGGTATTGCACGGGCATGTCGTACCCGGCGAACGGCACCATCCGCGCACCCAGTTCCAGGTGCAGGGCATGCAGTGGGGTCTTGAGCAGTGTTTCGGACATCGGTGACTCCTTGGTGTTGTTGTCGGGTCAACATTCGATGATGTTGACGGCCAGGCCGCCACGGGCGGTCTCTTTGTATTTGCTTTTCATGTCGGCGCCGGTCTGGCGCATGGTGCGGATGACCTTGTCGAGCGAAACGAAGTGTTGCCCGTCGCCGCGCAAGGCCATGCGGACCGCGTTGATTGCCTTCACCGAGCCCATGGCATTGCGTTCGATGCAGGGCACCTGGACCAGCCCGCCAATCGGGTCGCAGGTCAGGCCCAGGTTATGTTCCATGCCGATTTCAGCGGCGTTCTCTACCTGCTGCACGCTACCGCCCATCACTTCGCACAGCGCGCCTGCGGCCATCGAACAGGCCACGCCGACCTCGCCCTGGCAACCCACCTCGGCGCCGGATATCGAGGCGTTTTCCTTGTACAGGATGCCGATGGCTGCAGCGGTGAGCAGAAAGCGCACCACCCCGTCCTCGCTCGCCCCTGGCACGAAGCGCATGTAGTAGTGCAGTACAGCCGGGACGATGCCAGCGGCGCCGTTGGTGGGGGCGGTAACGACGCGGCCGCCATTGGCGTTTTCCTCGTTCACCGCTAAGGCGTAGAGGTTGACCCAGTCGAGCACTGACAGCGCATCGCGCAGGTTGGCCTCCGGGTGCTGGCTCAGTTGACGATACAGTGCTGGGGCCCGCCGTTTGACCTTGAGCCCGCCTGGCAGAATGCCCTCATGCTGGCAGCCGGCTTCGACGCAATCCTGCATCACCTGCCAGATGCGCAGCAGCCCGGCACGGGTTTCCGGCTCTGGGCGCCAGGCGGCCTCGTTCGCCAGCATTACCTGGCTTACCGACAGGTTTTGTGTGGTGCAGTGGCCAAGCAACTCCTTGGCGGTCTTGAACGGGTAGGCCAGTACAGTGCTGTCCTCGACGATGCGGTCGTGGCCGGCGGCGTCCTCGTCGACCACGAAACCGCCACCTACCGAGTAGTACTCGCGGCTGCGGATTTGCAGGCCGGCATCGTCGAACGCGCGGAAGATCATGCCATTGGGGTGGTAGTCCAATGGCTTGCGGATCATCGCCAGATGCTGCTTTTCGGTGAAGGCGATGCTGTGCTCACCAAGCAGGTTGATGCGACCGCTGTCGCGGATGGCCTGTAGCCGGGCGGGAATGCTGTCGGTATCGATGACGTCGGGGTGTTCACCCTCAAGGCCCAGCAGCACGGCCTTGTCACTGCCGTGGCCCTTGCCGGTGGCACCCAGTGAACCGTACAGCTCGGCCCTGACGCTTGCGGTATTCGCCAGCAGGCCGTCACGGCGCAGCCCTTCGGCAAACCGCGCAGCGGCACGCATCGGGCCGACCGTGTGGGAGCTGGAGGGACCGATGCCGATCTTGAACAGGTCGAAGACGCTCAGTGACATGGTGACCTCCTGCCAAGTTCGGTGGATGGGCGGTGAGCCTTGTGGAAGCGTGTCTACCTGCGAATGCACCGCCGCATTCGCGGGTAAACCCGCCCCACAGAGCCCGCCACCCAAGCCAGGTGGCGGGGAGGGGCTATCAGGCGTCCTGATAGCTCTCGATCGACGGGCAGGCACACACCAGGTTGCGGTCGCCGAACACGTTGTCGACCCGGCCGACCGGCGGCCAGTACTTGCTTTCCACCAGGCTCGCCAGCGGATATACCGCCTGCTCGCGGCTGTAGCCGTGGGCCCATTCGCCAACCAGCTCGGCCGCAGTGTGCGGGGCGTTTTTCAGCGGGTTGTCGTCCTTGTCCAGGCTACCGTTCTCGACCGCGCGGATTTCCTCGCGGATCTGGATCATCGCGTTGCAGAAGCGGTCCAGTTCTTCCTTGGACTCGCTTTCGGTCGGTTCGATCATCAGCGTGCCGGCCACCGGGAAGGACATGGTCGGGGCGTGGAAGCCGAAGTCGATCAGGCGCTTGGCCACGTCGTCGACGCTGATGCCGCTGGTGTCTTTCAGCGGGCGCAGGTCGAGGATGCACTCGTGTGCCACCAGGCCATTGCCGCCGGTATACAACACAGGATAGTGCTCTTCCAGGCGGCGGGCGATGTAGTTGGCGTTGAGGATGGCCATCTGCGAGGCACGCTTCAGGCCGGCACCGCCCATCATGCGGATGTACATCCAGGTGATCGGCAGGATGCTGGCACTGCCGAACGGCGCGGCGCATACCGCGCCCTGGGTGTTTTCCAGCTGCCCATGGCCCGGCAGGAACGGCGCCAGGTGCGACTTGACGCCAATCGGGCCGACGCCCGGGCCGCCACCGCCATGCGGGATGCAGAAGGTCTTGTGCAGGTTCAGGTGCGAAACATCGCCGCCGAACTTGCCTGGGGCGCACAGGCCGACCATGGCGTTCATGTTGGCGCCGTCGATGTACACCTGGCCACCGTTGTCGTGGATGATCGCGCAAATTTCGCCGATCGCTTCCTCGAACACGCCGTGGGTCGACGGGTAGGTGATCATGATCGCCGCCAGGCGCTCGCGGTGTTCGATGGCCTTGGCGCGCAGGTCCTCGACATCGACGTTGCCACGGGCGTCACAGGCGGTCACCACCACGCGCATGCCCGCCATGTGGGCGGTGGCAGGGTTGGTGCCATGGGCCGACGAAGGGATCAGGCAGATGTCACGGTGGGCTTCGCCACGGCTGCGGTGGTAGGCGCGGATGGCCAGCAGGCCTGCGTACTCGCCCTGCGAACCGGCGTTGGGCTGGAGCGACACGGCGTCGTAACCGGTGGCAGCGCACAGCATGGCTTCGAGCTCGGTGGTCATCTGCAGGTAGCCCTGGCTCTGTTCGGCCGGGGCGAACGGGTGCAGGTTGCCGAACTCGGCCCAGGTCACCGGGATCATCTCGCTGGCAGCGTTCAGCTTCATGGTGCACGAGCCCAGCGGGATCATGCTGCGGTCCAGCGCCAGGTCCTTGTCGGCCAGGCGGCGCAGGTAGCGCATCAGCTCGGTTTCGCTGTGGTAGCGGTTGAACACTGGGTGTTCGAGGATGGCCGACTGGCGCAGCAGGGCGGCGGGCAGCAGCGAACCGGTGCTGGCGGCCAACGCGGCGAAGTCAGGTTGCGCCTGGTCGCCAGCGAACAGCTGCCACAGCGACTCGACGTCCGCCTGGCTGCTGGTTTCGTCCAGCGAAAGGCCCAGGTGGGCAGCGTCGACCTGGCGCAGGTTGATGCCCTGGGCGCGCGCCTGGTCATGCAGGCTGGCGGTAGCCGTGCCGGTAGCCAGGGTCAGGGTGTCGAACGCACTGCTGCCCACTACCTGAACGCCCAGCACCTTCAGGCCGGCGGCCAGAATCGCGGTCAGTGCGTGAGTGCGCTCGGCGATGCGCTTGAGGCCGGCCGGGCCGTGGTAAACGGCGAACATGCTGGCGATGTTTGCCAGCAGCACCTGAGCGGTGCAGATGTTGCTGGTGGCCTTCTCGCGGCGGATGTGCTGCTCGCGGGTCTGCATGGCCAGGCGCAGGGCGGTCTTGCCGAAGCGGTCGATCGACACGCCAACCAGGCGGCCCGGCATGTCGCGCTTGAACGCGTCACGGGTGGCGAAGTAGGCAGCGTGCGGGCCACCGAAGCCCAGTGGTACGCCAAAACGCTGGGCGCTGCCGATGGCCACGTCGGCGTCAAACTCGCCCGGCGGGGTCAGCAGGGTCAGGGCCAGCAGATCGGCAGCGACGGCGACCAAGGCGTTGGCGGCATGGAAGCGCTGCACCACGTCCCGGTAGTCGAACACTTCACCGTTGCTGGCCGGATATTGCAGCAGGGCGCCGAAGAAGGCGCTCACATCACCCAGCTCGCGCTCGTCGCCCACCACCACCTCGATACCCAGCGGCTCGGCACGGGTGCGCAGCACGTCGAGGGTTTGCGGGTGGCAGTGCACCGAGGCGAAGAAGGCGTGGCTGGCCTTGTTCTTCGACAGGCGCTTGCAGAAGGTCATGGCCTCGGCAGCAGCAGTGGCTTCGTCGAGCAGGGAGGCGTTGGCGATCGGCAGGCCGGTCAGGTCGCTGATCAGGGTCTGGAAGTTCAGCAGCGCTTCCAGGCGGCCTTGGGAGATTTCTGGTTGGTACGGGGTGTAGGCGGTGTACCAGGCCGGGTTTTCCAGCAGGTTGCGCAGGATCGGCGCCGGAGTGTGGGTGTTGTAGTAGCCCTGGCCGATGTAGCTTTTGAACAGCTGGTTCTTGCCGGCGATGGCCTTCAGTGCGGCCAGTGCGTCGGCCTCGCTCTGGCCGTCGTGCGAGCCGAGCACGCTGGTGCCCTTGATACTGTCGGGAATGACCGCGGCGGTCATGGCCTCCAGCGAGTCGAAGCCGAGGGCGTCGAGCATGGCCTGCTCATCAGCGGCGCGCGGGCCGATGTGGCGGGCGATGAATTCGTTGGCGGTGCCGAGGTTGATGGTCATGGCGGGGTTCCTCAGGCGTCGTCGTTGGCTTTGAGCAGGCGGTCGTAGGCATCCTGGTCGAGCAGGGCGGTGACGGCGGCGGCATCCACAGGCTTGAAGCGGAAGAACCAGCCGTCGCCCATCGGGTCTTCGTTGACCAGTTCAGGGCTGTCTTCGAGCTGGGCGTTGACCTCGACCACTTCACCGGTCAGCGGCATGTAGACGCCGCTGGCGGCTTTTACCGACTCGACGGTAGACGCTTCGCTGCCCTTCTCGTAATGCTGCAACTCTGGCAATTGCACGAAAACCACATCGCCCAGGGCATTCTGGGCGTAGGCGGTGATGCCCACGGTGACGCTGCCATCGGCTTCGACGCGCAGCCATTCGTGATCTTCAGTGAAACGCAACTCGCTCATGGGGAATCCTCAGGAAGCAGGGCGGTGGGCGCGGTGGCTCCGCGCTCTTGGTTGGGTTTCCCTAAGCAAAAACACGGCCAATCTATAATTTTGTATATAAAACAATAGGTTATCGTTTTTATCCAAAGGCTTCGCAGCTTCGATGGAACGAAAACGCTACACGGCTGACTCGCTCAAAAAGCGGTTGGCGATCAAACCCTTGCGTAGCGGCGCTTGAGCGGTCGCGTATTGATTTCGGTACGGTGTATTCAAATCGATACATTTGCGTGGCGACTCTTGGCACCAGGAGGTTCACAGCACCGAAATCCTTCGCTGAGCCACTGGCTGGCTCAGCTGGGCCTCATTCAAATCTACAAACTTCGAAGCCACCAAGCGCCTTATGTTTCAACCCAGCGCAAACGCTGTTTCCCTGTCGGCGTGGGTAATAATTTCTTATTTTCGCATTCAATGTCGCCAAACTAACTGTGCATGTCCCCTGCGCGATAGTTTTCAAATAGCTGAACTAAGTATTTGCCCTCAGCGATGTGTTCTGGAACTGAGGCTTACCAGAATAGCCGCCTTCAACGGCTGTCGGCACACGCATGTGCCTTGCTGTCTGGACTCAGAAAAAACAACATCGAACACCAGGAAAGGGAACTGTCATGGGAATGACGAGGCGTAATTTTTTGATCGGGGGCGGTGTGTTGGCTGTTGCGGGCGGCGCCGGGGTGCTGACCCCTTTGCTGACCCGCGAAGGCCGGTTGATCCCCGGCAAACCGCGGTTTGGCTATGTCGAAGGCACCGCGGGTGCGCTTCCCGAACAGGCGGACGCCGTCGTCGTGGGGGCTGGTATTCTGGGGCTCATGACTGCAATCAACCTTGTCGAGCGCGGCCTTTCGGTAGTTGTTGTTGAAAAAGGTGAAATTGCCGGTGAGCAGTCTTGCAGGTTCTATGGCCAGGTCATGACCTACAAGATGCCAGACGCAACTTTCCAGTTGCACCATCTTGCCAAGCAACGTTGGCGCGAAATGAATGCCAAAGTGGGGGCAGATACCAGCTATCGCACGCAGGGCCGGGTGGAAGTACCGTTCGATGAAGAAGACCTGGAAGGCGTCAGAACATGGATCGATAGCAAAAGCCGCGAAGTATCAGCGGCTATACCGTTCAAGACGCGAATCATCCAGGGCCATGAACTTGAACAGCGCCTGCGCGGAGCATCGTCAAAATGGACGGTCGCGGGTTTCGAAGAAGATTCCGGCAGCCTGGATGCCGAGCGCGCGTCGTTCGTCATGGCGGAGTACGCCAAGCAAATGGGCGTGCGTATCTATACCCACTGTGCCGCAAGGGGCCTGGAGACCCAGGCTGGTGCCATCTCTGATGTGGTGACCGAGAAAGGCGCGATCCGCACGTCGCGGGTGATCGTGGCGGGCGGCGCTTGGTCCAGATTGTTCATGCAGAACCTGGGCGTCGATATACCCACCTTGCCCGCTTACCAGTCCCAGCAAATCATCAGTGCGGCACCCCGTGCGCCCGGCGGCAACGTTGCATTGCCAGGCAATATCTACTTCCGTGAGCAGGCCGACGGCACCTATGCCACATCGCCGCGTGTCGTGGTTGCGCCGGTGGTGAAAGAGTCGTTCATGTACGGCTACAAGTACCTGCCTCTGCTGGCCATACCGGACTTCCCGGTGCACATCTCGCTCAACAAGCAGCTGATCGATTCGTTCATCCAGCCAACGCACTGGAAGCTGGACGAAGTTTCGCCTTTCGAGAAAAACCGGCTGATGACGGCGGCCCCGGACCTTCCGGAGCTGAATGCATCTCTGGAAAAACTCAAGCTCGAGTTCCCAGCCTTCAGCGATGCGAAGCTGATCGATCAGTGGAGCGGAGCCATGGCCATTGCTCCGGATGAGAACCCTATCATTTCGCAGGTCAAGGATTACCCAGGGCTGGTCCTCAACACCGCGACCGGGTGGGGGATGACGGAAAGCCCGGTGTCAGCCGAAGTGTCGGCCGATCTGCTGCTTGGCGAGGCACCGGTGCTGGACCCTAAACCCTTCAGCCTGTACCGATTCTAGGCCGCCTGGCGCAATGGAATGACCCGTGCGCGTATCGACGATGCGTGCATATTTTTGGCAATCATCAGGAGAACAGCATGAAAGTCGCGTTCAACACCGCAGCAGCAATGGCTATGGCACTTGCAGGTGCCGCAAGTGCACAGGCACAAGAGATCGTGCGCCATGGCGCGGGCAGTTTCCCTATCTCATCGGCGGTAGAGGTGCCCGCAGGGAAGACGGTCGTCTACCTGAGCGGTTCCGTCCCGTCGGTGATCCATCCTGACGCGCCCCAGCACTCGCTCGAAGCTTACGGGGACACCCAGGCCCAAACCATCAGTGTGCTGCAGAACATTCAGCAGCAGTTGAAAGCGCTGGGCCTTGGCCTCACCGACGTGGTGAAGATGCAGGTGTTTTTGGTGGGTGGGCCGGAGAACGGCGGGAAGATGGATTTTGACGGTTTCATGGCCGGCTATACCCAGTTCTTTGGGCCAGCTGCCAAGCAGCCAGTCCTTCCTGCGCGCTCGGCGTTCCAGGTTGCCGGCCTGGCCGACCCTGCCTGGCGCGTCGAGATCGAAGTGACAGCGGTGCGTCCCTGAACCAGGGGAACGTCAGCCCCAGGCTAGCCATGCCCGGGGCTGGCTGATCCTTCGTGACGCAAGGCCGTGTCGACAGCGCCGCCGAATGGCCTAGCCTGTGATGAACAATGGCAACGCCAGGTACAGCTTGATCACGATGACATTGATGATATCGATGAAGAACGCTCCTACCATCGGCACCACCAGGAAGGCGATGTGCGATGCGCCGTAGCGCTGGGTCACTGCTTGCATGTTGGCAATCGCCGTGGGCGTTGCACCCAGGCCGAAACCACAGTGCCCGGCAGCCAACACCGCCGCATCATAGTTGCGACCCATCACCCTGAATGTGACGAAGATGGCAAACAATGCCATGACCAGCGTTTGCGCGGCCAGCAACACAAAGAACGGCAACGCCAGTGCTGCCAGGTCCCACAGTTTTAGCGACATCAGGGCAATGGCCAGGAACAACGACAAACTGACGTTGCCCAGTACCGAGACTTCCCGTTCGAACACTCGGTAAACGCCGAACGCTGACAGGCCATTGCGCAGCACTACGCCCACGAACAACACACAAACAAAGGTAGGCAGCTCGAATGCAGTGCCTTTGAGCGCGCTATTGAGTAACGACCCGGCAAGCAAACTGACTGCAATCAGCGCAAGGGTTTCAACAAATGAAAACGAGGTAATCAGCCGCTCTTTGTCTGGGCGCTCGAAGCCTTTGGGTAGTTGCGGTATTTCTTCTTCGGGGCCTGGGGTTTTTACCCGTTTGATCAACAGCCGGGCCACTGGGCCACCGATCAAGCCTCCGAGCACCAGCCCGAAGGTGGCCGAGGCCATCGCCAGTTCGGAGGCCGAGGCCAGGCCGAATTTTTCGCTGAACGTTGCGCCCCAGGCTGCACCGGTACCGTGGCCACCCGACAAGGTGATGGACCCTGCCAGCAGGCCCATGAGCGGGTCGAGCCCCAATGCCGTGGCCAGCCCGATACCCATGCCGTTCTGCACCAGCAGCAGGCTGGTCACTACCAGCAAGAACACGGTCACTACGCGCCCACCCTTTTTCAGGCTGGCAAAATCGGCGCTCAGACCGATGGTGGCAAAAAATGCCAGCATCAAAGGGGTTTGCAGCGAAGTATCAAACTGCACGTGGACATCGAAACTGCGCAACGCCAGCAGTGCAAGGGCGACTACCAGTCCACCGGCAACAGGTTCCGGAATATTGTAGGCGCGCAAGAAACCAATGCGCGCGACCAGGCTGCGTCCCAGTAACAGGACTAAAGAGGCGGCTACAAGTGTCCCGTAAAAATCGAGTTCAAACATCAGGTGCTCTCGTTATATCCAGTAGCGAACCACTCCCCGCCGTGGGGCGGACAAGTGGGATGACAGGTGGAATTACATGGTCACCATTCTACGAGGCATAGGTGGGAGAGTATCTTTCACTGGCGTAGGAAAAACCTGAATAGCAACTGGGTTGTTTCCACTTCTATCAGGCTTTGCCGGGAATTCCATATTTACGCAGTCGCTGGGCAATAGCGGTATGTGAAGTTTGCAGGCGCCCGGCCAGTTGCCGGGTCGAGGGGTAACTGGCATATAACCGTTGCAGCAGCTCACGTTCAAAATCGCCAACGGCTTGCTCCAGGCTGGCCACTTCGCCGTCTTGCCCGCGTGCCACCGAGGTGCCGGCGATGTCCAGGTCGCCGATGTCCACCAGGTTGCCCTCGCAGATGGCCGCTGCGCGGAAAATCACGTTCTGCAGTTGGCGCACATTGCCCGGCCACGGGTTGGCCAGCAGTGCCGAATGGGTGGCCGGGGTCAGGCGGCAGGCTGGGCGCTGGATTTGTGTGCAGGCCTGCTGCATGAAGAAGTGCGCCAGCATCAGGATGTCCTGGCCACGGTCGCGCAGGGGCGGTACCTGCAGGTTGAGCACGTTGAGGCGGTAGAACAGGTCTTCACGGAAACTGCCTTCGGCTACCATGCGCTCCAGGTCGCGATGGGTGGCGCTGATGATGCGCACATCCACCTTCACCTCGCGGTCGCCGCCTACCCGGCGGAAGCTGCCGTCACTGAGAAAACGCAGCAGCTTGGCCTGCAGGTATGGCGACATCTCGCCAATTTCATCGAGGAACACCGTGCCCTGGTTGGCCAGCTCCATCAAGCCGGGTTTGCCACCGCGTTGCGCACCGGTGAAGGCACCGGGGGCATAGCCGAACAGCTCGCTCTCGGCCAGGCTCTCGGGCAGTGCGGCGCAGTTCAGGGCCAGGAACG
Source organism: Pseudomonas sp. LB-090624 (assembly GCF_003205205.1). Classification (GTDB taxonomy): domain Bacteria; phylum Pseudomonadota; class Gammaproteobacteria; order Pseudomonadales; family Pseudomonadaceae; genus Aquipseudomonas. The sequence goes on along the minus strand of NZ_QJRL01000020.1, from coordinate 80,336 downwards.
GTGCCGAGTGGCGGCTGCTGATGGCGTGACAGGCGCGGGCCACCAGTTCTTTGCCGGTGCCGGTTTCACCGTGCACCAGCAACGGCGCATCCAGTGCTGCCACGCGCAGGGCGCGGGCCTTGAGCGTGCGGATGGCCGGCGACTCGCCGAGTAACGCATCGAAGCCCTCGGCGTGGTCGTGGTGCAGTGCCGACAGGCGCTCACCCATGCGCGAGGGTGGGTACAGCGTCAGCAGGCCACCGGCATTGGTGATCGGCATGGCGTCCAGCAGCAGGCTCTGGCCGTTCAGCTGCATCTCGCGCATCGGCAGGTGGAAGTTGTTGTCCAGCAGCGCCTGCAGCAATACCGGGTCGTCGAACAGCTCCCCCACCGAGCGCCCGGCTGACTCGCGACCGCATAGCTCGATCAGCGCCGGGTTGGCGAGCAGTACCTTGCCAGCGCTGTCCACCGCCAGTACCGGGTCGCTCATGGCGGCCAGCAGGGCATCGAGCTGCAGGTGACGGCGTTGACCGGGAAGGATGTCGACCACGTCCACCGACTGCACGCCATGCACCTCGAACAGCGCGTCGTGCAGTTCTTCCAGGACTGCGGGGCTGAGGGTGGGGGCGTCGATATAGACGTTCGGCGGGACCATCTCCACGGCGTCCAGGTTGAGGTTGCGGGCACCCAGCAGGGCGAGGACTTCCTGGGTGATGCCGACGCGGTCGATAAAGCTGACGTGGATGCGCATGGAGAGGGGCGAGGTTGTGGCCGGGGAGGGCGGTAGTATGCCTCAACATTGCCGGGGCCGCTTTGCGGCCCCGAAACGCTGAACTCACTCCAGATGTTCAGGCTTGATCGAGTCGCCCGACTTCACATCCAGTTTGGCGCGGATATCTTCGAACATCGCGTCGTAGATCTTGTGTGGCGAGCCGAGGGTTTCGAACTTCTTGGGGGGGGGAAGATGAGCCTGGGCCTTGCGGCTCAGCACCATCAAAAAGCTGGGCAGTACCTGATCCTTGGGCAGAAAGAACGTTTCATCGACCGGCTTGGCCTCGATGGTGCCATGCATGCGGAACTGAATTCCTCGGCCTTCCTTGGGGTCCTTCGTCGTCGCCTCGTACTCGATTTTAAGGTTGTAGCTATGGTCCGCGCTGTTCAGCGCAGTGCGCTCGATGTGCACGAAACCGGGTTGAAACTGAGCCATGGCGTAATCCTCCCGGAGGGCTAAACGGCGGGCGCCAGGCACCCGCCAACTGCATTCAACGGTAGCTGATCCCAGACTTGGCGGTAGAAACCCGCGTGCCGGCTGCACCTTTGACAATGTCTTCAATGTTTTCCAGCGAACTGATCACCGCTACCTTGCCGGTCTTGCGGGCGAATTCACTGGCGGCTTGCACCTTCGGCCCCATGGACCCTGCGGCGAAGCCAAGCCGCTCGAGTTCGTCCGGATGGCCCTGGGCAATAGCTTTTTGCGTGGGCTTGCCCCAGTCAATGTACGCCGCATCGACGTCGGTGGCGATTATCAGAAGGTCGGCTTCCAGCTGTTCGGCCAGCAACGCCGAGCACAAATCCTTGTCGATCACCGCCTCGACACCTTTGAGCTTGCGGTTTTCATCGTACAGGGTGGGGATGCCGCCACCGCCTGCGCAAATCACGATGCTTTGCTTCTCCAGCAGCCACTTGATCGGGCGGATTTCAAAGATGCGCTTGGGTTTCGGGCTAGCCACCACGCGGCGGTATTTGTCGCCATCGGCCTTTACCACCCAGCCTTTCTCTTTGGCCAGGCGCTCGGCCTCATCCTTGCTGTAAACCGGGCCGATGAACTTGGTCGGGTCCTTGAAGGCGGGGTCATTGGCGTCCACTTCCACCTGGGTCAGCAGGGTGGCGAACGGCACTTCGAAGTCCAGCAGGTTGCCCAGTTCCTGTTCGATCATGTAGCCGATCATGCCTTCGGTTTCGGCACCCAGCACATCCAGCGGGTAGGCCTCGTCGGGCTTGTAGGACAGCGCCTGAAGTGACAGCAGGCCGACTTGCGGGCCATTGCCGTGGGCGATGACCAGTTCATTGCCCGGGTGAATCTTGGCGATCTGTTCAGTGGCTGTGCGGATATTGGCACGCTGGTTGTCAGCGGTCATGGGCTCGCCGCGACGCAGCAGGGCGTTGCCGCCCAATGCAACAACGATACGCATGGAGAATGTCCTTTAGCAAAGAAGGGAGGCGCTGCTCTTGACTGGGCTCGCCCGCCCCCGGTGGGAGCGGGTTGCCCGGCCTGTCGATTCGGCCTTTACAGGTCAGCCAGGGTCGACACCAGGATCGCCTTGATCGTGTGCATGCGGTTTTCCGCCTGCTCGAAGGCGATGCAGGCCGGCGACTCGAACACGTCGTCGGTCACTTCGATACCGTTGGCCAGGTCTGGATACTGTTCGGCGATCTGCTTACCGACCTTGGTTTCAGAGTTGTGGAACGCCGGCAGGCAGTGCATGAACTTGGTCCGCGGGTTACCGGTGGACTTCATCAGTTCGGCATTCACCTGATAAGGCTTGAGCTGCTTGATGCGCTCACCCCAGGCATCGATCGGCTCACCCATCGATACCCACACGTCGGTATGGACGAAGTCCACACCCTTGACCGCAGCTTTCGGGTCTTCGGTGAGGGTAATGCGCGCACCGCTTTCTTCAGCGTACTGCTTGCAGCGCTCAACCAGATCGTCATGTGGCCACAGCGCCTTGGGCGCCGCAATGCGCACGTCCATGCCCAGCTTGGCGCCAATCAGCAGCAGTGAGTTGCCCATGTTGTTGCGGGCGTCGCCCAGGTAGGCGTAGCTGATGTCATGCAGCGGTTTGTCGCTGTGCTCACGCATGGTCAGCACGTCGGCGATCATCTGGGTGGGGTGGTATTCGTCGGTCAGGCCGTTGAACACCGGTACCCCGGCGAACTTGGCCAGTTCTTCGACGATTTCCTGCTTGAAGCCACGGTACTCGATGGCGTCGTACATGCGCCCGAGCACGCGGGCGGTGTCCTTCATGCTTTCTTTATGGCCGATCTGTGAGGAATTGGGATCGATGTAGGTGACGTTGGCGCCTTGGTCGTAGGCAGCCACTTCGAAGGCGCAGCGGGTACGGGTAGAGGTTTTTTCGAAGATCAGCGCAATGTTGTTGCCCTTCAGGTGCTGCTGCTCGGTACCGGTGTACTTGGCACGCTTGAGGTCGCGGGACAGGTCCAGCAGGTAGCGCAGCTCGCGGGTGGTGTGGTGTTCCAGGCTGAGCAGGTTGCGGTTGTGAATGTTGAACGCCATGATTGCTTCTCCTTGAGTTCGGTAGTGGCCCGGCCCGCGCTTTGTGGGCGCGGCCGGGTGCAATGGTCGTTAGTAATCGATCGGGTCACGCACAATGGGGCAGGTCATGCAGTGGCCGCCGCCACGGCCCCGGCCCAGTTCGCCGGCGCTGATGGTGATGACCTCGATGCCAGCCTTGCGCAGCAACGTATTGGTGTAGGTGTTGCGGTCGTAGCCGATGACCACGCCCGGCTCGATGGCCACCACGTTGTTCCCGTCATCCCACTGTTCGCGTTCGGCGGCGAAGCTGTTGCCGCCGGTCTCGACCACGCGCAGCTTGACGCCAAGCTGTTCGCCCACCACGTCGATGAACGACTTGTCGATGCGGCGCACATCCATGCCGTACGGCTTGCTTTCGTCCGGGCGGATGATGAACGGCACGATCTCTTTCACCACTTCCGGGAAGACCGTGACCAGGTCGCGGTCGCAGAAGCTGAACACGGTGTCCAGGTGCATGGCGGCGCGGGACTTCGGCAGGCCGGCAACGATCACCTCCTTGACCGCGCCCTTGGCGAACAGGTTCTGCGCCAGCTGGCCGATGGCCTGGCGCGAGGTACGCTCGCCCATACCGATCAGCACGATGCCATTGCCGATCGGCATCACGTCACCCCCTTCGAGGGTGGCATTGCCGTGGTCCTTGTCCGGGTCGCCGTACCACACCTGGAAGTCGGCGCCGGTGAACTCCTTGTGGAACTTGTAGATGGCGGTGGTCAGCAGGGTTTCCTGGCGGCGCGCCGGCCAGTACATCGGGTTCAGCGTGACGCCGCCGTAGATCCAGCAGGTGGTGTCGCGGGTGAACTGGGTGTTGGGCAGTGGTGGCAGGATGAAGCTGGAGTGGCCCAGGTAGTCGTTGTACATCTTGACCACATCGGCACCTTCGCTCTGTGGCAGGTCCTGGCCAGCCACACCGCCGATCAGGAATTCGGCCAGGTGGCGTGGTTCGAGGCCTTCGAGCCAGCTGCGCACTTCGTTGGTCAGGCCCACGCCGACGGTGTCGGGGGTAATCTTGCGGTCGAGGATCCACTTCAGCGCTTCGGGTTGTTGCACGATGTCGGTCAGGAGGTTGTGCATTTCCAGCACATCCACGCCGCGCTCGCGCATCTTGGTGACGAAGTCGAAGTGGTCACGCTTGGCCTGGTCGACCCAGATCACGTCGTCGAACAGCAGTTCGTCACAGTTGCTTGGTGTCAGGCGCTTGTGCGCCAGGCCCGGGGCGCACACCATCACTTTGCGCAGTTTGCCGGCTTCGGAGTGGACACCGTACTTCTGTTTTTCAGCGGACATGGTTTCATTCCTCCAATTGAACGAAGACGTGGGTCAAAGGGTCAGGAAGCCGTCGTAGAGGCCATAAGCTGCCACCAGGGCGCCAATGACCACGGCTGCGAAGATCAGTTTTTCCACGTTGGTGAAGATGGGTTGGCCGACTTCACGCTTGGCCTTGGCGAACAGAATCGCCCCAGGTGCGTAGAGCAGTGCCGAGAGCAGCAGGTATTTCACGCCGCCGGCGTATAGCAGCCAGATGGCGTACAACAGTGCGATGCCACCGATGACCAGGTCTTTCTTGCGTTCGGCCAGGGCCTGTTCGTAGGTTTCGTTGCGCCATGCCAGCAGGAAGGCGTAGGCCGCCGACCACAGGTAGGGCACCAGAATCATCGAGGTGGCGAGGTAGATCAGCGACAGGTAGGTGCTGCTGGAGAACAGCGTGATCACCAGGAAGATCTGCACCATGGCGTTGGTCAGCCACAGCGCGTTGGCCGGCACCTGGTTGGCGTTCTCGCGGCGCAGGAACTCCGGCATGGTGTGGTCCTTGGCGGCGGCGAACATGATCTCGGCGCACAACAGCACCCACGACAGCAAGGCACCCAGCAGCGAGATGATCAGGCCGACGCTGATCAGCACCGCCCCCCAGTGACCGACCACATGCTCCAGTACGGCGGCCATCGACGGGTTCTGCAGCTTGGCCAGTTCCGGTTGGGTCATGATGCCCAGCGACAGTACGTTGACCAGTACCAGGAACAGCAGCACGGTAACGAAGCCGATCACGGTGGCCTTGCCCACGTCCGAGCGTTTCTCCGCCCGTGACGAGAAGATGCTCGCGCCCTCGATACCGATGAACACCCACACGGTCACCAGCATCATGTTGCGCACCTGGTTCATCACGCTGCCAAGCTCCGGGGTACCTAAGGCCCAGATGTCAGCGGTGAAGATGTCGAGCTTGAAGGCGAACAGGCAGATCAGGGCGAACAGCACCAGCGGTACGACCTTGGCCACGGTGGTGACCAGGTTGATGAACGCCGCTTCCTTGATGCCGCGCAGTACCAGAAAGTGCACTGCCCACAGCAGGATTGATGCCCCAATGATGGCGGCGGGGGTGTTGCCCTCGCCGAAGATCGGGAAGAAGTACCCCAGGGTACTGAACAGCAACACGAAGTAGCCGACGTTGCCCAGCCAGGCGCTGATCCAGTAGCCCCAGGCCGAGGAGAAGCCCATGTAGTCGCCAAAGCCGGCCTTGGCGTAGGCGTACACCCCGCCGTCCAGGTCAGGCTTGCGGTTGGCCAGGGTCTGGAACACGAAGGCCAGGGTCAGCATGCCGACTGCAGTGATGGCCCAGCCAATCAGCACCGCGCCAACCCCCGCGCTGGCCGCCATGTTTTGAGGCAGCGAGAAAATCCCGCCACCAATCATCGAGCCGACTACGAGTGCAACTAAAGCGCCGAGCTTAAGTTTTCCGGAAGAATCAGACATTTAACAACTCCTGCCAGGAGAAAGTTGACGACAGAATAAATCTGACGCCTTTGCCAGCCACTGACTTATGTCAGTTTATGGCTACGTGAAGTAGGAAAAATCCTTCACGGGGCTCCCGGAGAGTGCCGACAGCTCAAGCTGCAGGCCTTGCGCTCTGGCACCTCCATGTCTTTCTAGAGCAAACGCTCTGTTCAGCCTGCGATGCTTGAAGCTAGTCGCTTTTGCCGCTTTCGCAAATTTTTCACAAGAATTTCGAGTTTTATCAATTTCTTTTCTAGTTGCTGGGTAGCTGCTAGTTTTTACGAAGGCATTGCATAGACAAAGCTGCTATTACCGAGCTGATCCAGGTGTTCAGCTTCAATATAAGTAACATTACTTATATGGCCTGCTGAGGTGTTTCAATCGCATGACAGCACGCACAACAATGGGGGATGCATGAGCGAACCGGGACAGAAGCTGCGTCTGGGCGCGCTGATCGCATTGGTGGTCGGCTCGATGATCGGCGGCGGGATCTTCTCGTTGCCGCAGAACATGGCGGCGCGTGCCGATGTGGGTGCAGTGCTGATCGGTTGGGGTATCACAGCAGTGGGCATGCTGGCGCTGGCGTTCGTGTTCCAGACCCTGGCCAACCGCAAACCCGAGCTGGACTCGGGGGTGTATGCCTACGCCAAGGCCGGCTTTGGCGAGTACATGGGCTTCTCCTCGGCCTGGGGTTACTGGATCAGCGCCTGGCTGGGCAACGTGGGTTACTTCGTGCTGCTGTTCAGCACCCTCGGGTTCTACTTCCCGGTATTCGGCGAAGGCAACACGCCAATCGCCATCGGCTGTGCCTCATTGCTACTGTGGGCGGTGCATTTCCTGGTGCTGCGTGGCATCAAGGAAGCGGCGTTCATCAACCAGGTCACGACGGTGGCCAAGGTGGTACCGTTGCTGATTTTCGTGGTCATTGCCGCGTTCGCTTTCCGCACCGATATCTTCACCCGCGATATCTGGGGTTTGAGCAACCCTCAGTTCGGCAGCGTGCTGGAGCAGGTCCGCAACATGATGCTGGTGACCGTGTTCGTGTTCATCGGCATCGAGGGCGCCAGTGTCTATTCCGGACGTGCCCAGCTGCGGTCGGACGTCGGCAAGGCCACGGTCATCGGTTTTCTCGGTGTGCTGGCGTTGCTGGTGCTGGTCAACGTGCTGTCGCTCGGGGTGATGACCCAGCCTGAGCTGGCCGGGTTGCAGAACCCTTCACTGGCTTCGGTGCTGGAGCATATCGTTGGCCCTTGGGGCGCCTTGCTGATCAGCATTGGCCTGGCGGTTTCACTGCTGGGTGCGCTGCTGTCGTGGGCGCTGCTATGTGCCGAGATTCTCTATGCCACCGCACGCGACAGGACCATGCCGCGCTTTCTGGCCCGGGAAAATGCCAACCACGTGCCGGCCAATGCCCTGTGGCTGACCAACTGCATGATCCAGGGGTTCCTGCTGATCACGCTGTTTTCGGCCGGTACCTACACCAGCCTGATCTACCTGGCGTCGTCGATGATTCTGGTGCCTTACCTGTGGTCGGCGGCCTATGCGGTGCTGCTGGCTGTGCGTGGCGAGAGTTATGCTGGGCAGCCCGGGCTGCGACGCAAGGACCTGCTGGTGGCGCTGGTCGCCTTGCTGTACGCCATCTGGCTGTTGTACGCCGGGGGGCTCAAGTACCTGCTGCTGTCGGCATTGCTGTATGCCCCAGGGGTAATCCTGTTCGCAAGGGCCAAGCGCGAGCAGGGGCAAACCCTGTTCACGGCCTGGGAAAAGCTGATTTTCGCCGCGGTGCTGGCGGGGGCGGCCCTGGCAGCCTATGCCCTGTATTCAGGGTTGCTGAGCTTGTGACGGTGCCGGGCAGGCGTGCTCCGGGCGCGACCAGATCCACAGGTTGCCCAGGGTCATGCCGGCAATCGCCAGGAACACCGGCCAGCGGTGCTCCAGAAAGGTCAGCATCAGGCCTGCACACAGCAGCATGCTGATGGTGGCGCTGACCTTGGCCCGGCGCTGGATCACCTTGCCATTGCGCCAGTTGTACAGGATCGGCCCGAACAGCCGGTGGTTTTCCAGCCAGGCGGAAAGGCGGGGCGAACTGCGCGTGGCTGCCCAGGCGGCCAGCAGGATGAACTCGGTAGTCGGCAGGCCAGGGATGACGATTGCAACCAGGCCCACCCCCAGGCTCACGTAAGCCAGTATTCCATACAGCAGGCGTGCGAGTTTCGATCGGGCGGGTCGGGTCATGTTCTCACTGCATAAAACGGTGCGGCCACCGGAGGGGTGGCCGGCTATGGCGTATCAAACCAGCGCGGCATCCGCAGCATAGGCGTGCTTGAGCAGGTCGGTGAAGCGTTCGAAGGCGGCCACTGCGCCGCGCTCGGCGGCCGCTTCTTCTTCGGCCGACAACTCCAGGCCATCCAGGATACGGGTGAACTGCTTCCAGCCTTCGGCACGGCCACCGGCCGGCTCGCCCAGGTGACGGGCACCGAAGCTGTCGGACAGTTCCAACGCTACAGCACGCTTGATCAGAAACGCAGCGCCCAGTTTGGAGCCTTCGGAGACGAAGATCCAGCCCATTGCCTCGCCCAGGCTCGGATTGCCCACTGCGCCGGGCACGGCGGCCGGGACTTCGGGGTTCAGGTCGGCGAGGTCCAGGCGGGCCTGTTCGGCCCTGCAGCGCTCGGCCAGGTCGGGGACGATGGCGATCAGTTGCGGGTCGTTGTAAAGCGCCTGCAGCTCGGACTGGAACAGGTATTGGGCGACGACGAAGCGGGCGAAGCTTTCGCGGCTATCGAACGGTGCGTGTGACTTGACCAGGGCATCCAGCTCGGCGTGAGGGGCGTGGGTGATCTGGTTCAGGCGCTGGGAGCGCAGGGCTGGGCGTTCGGTCATGGGGGGCAGTCCTTGGAAAGAGGGGCGTCTAGAGACAAGACGAAACAGCGGGGGCGGAACAGTAAAAAAAGGTGGGTCGTGGTGTTGTCTCTACCGGCCTTTTCGCGGGCGCGCCCGCGAAAAGGCCGGTAGAGACGTAAGGCCTCAGATATCCCAAACCACATTGATACCGAAGTTGCGCCCCGGCATGCTGAGGCGGTCGATGTTGGCCGGCTGGGTCACAGCGGCTTCACCCTGGCCGTCGTAGCTGCGTACCGAGTCCCACTGCCAGTATTTCTTGTCGGTGAGGTTGTACAGGCCAGCGTTGATCGTCACGTCGTCGGTCACCTTGTAGTAACCGGTCAGGTCCAGGACCCCATAGCCTGGGGTGCGGAACTTGTTGGTCGATCCGTCTGGCGAGTAGAAGGTGCTGTCGTCAACGCGGGTCTTGCGCTTGACCAGCGTCCAGCTCAGCAGGCCGCCGTAGTTCTGCTGTTCGTAACCCAGGCCGAATACGCCTTTCAGCGGGTTTATCGTGTTCAGTGGCTCGCCGGTGTCATCGTTGCGGCCATAGGTGTATGCAATCGAGCCTTGGGTGTACAGGCCTTGAGGTGCACCGAAGTGGTCGAGGTTCAGGCGGCCTTTGACCTCGGCACCCTTGATGGTGGCGTGCTTGATGTTGTTGGCCTGGAAGGTCTGTTCCAGGTTGGCGCTTTGCACGGCGTCTTCGTCGATGAAGTCGCGGTACTTGTTGTAGAACACTGTCACGTCGAAGTTGCCGGCGTCGAAGTTGCCGCGCAGGCCGGTTTCGTAGGTTTTGCTCTTTTCCGGTTCCAGGCCTGGGTTGCCTTCTACGCGGTAGCCTTCCTCGAGGTTGACGAATTTCCCGTACATGGACTTTGCAGTCGGGGTGCGGAAGCCTTCGGCGTACTGGCCATACCAGGTGTAGTTGTCGTTGAAGGCATAGGTCAGGCCGAACTTGGGCGAGACACGGTGCCACTTCTTGTCCGAGTCGTCCTGGGAGGTGGGCGCGGTGCCGCTGGATTCCAGGCCACGCAGGAATTCTTCGGTGAATTTCGGCTCCATGCGCGTGTAGTCGTAGCGGGCGCCGGGCATGAAGGTCCAGTTGTTCCAGCGGATTTCATCCTGCATGAACAAGCTGTAGGTGTTCACGGTCGGGTCCGGGAAATCGCTGACCAAGGCCTGGCCGTCTGCTGCGCGTTCTGCGCCGACAGCGGAGCAACCCGAGCCCACGGCCAGGCAGGTGCCGGTGCCGCTGCGCGAACCGGTGATCTTCTCATGCTTGATGGTGGTGCCGTAGGTCAGCAGGTGGTCGGTGGCGCCGATGCTGAAAGCCTTGTCCAACTGGGCATCGAATACCCATTGGCGGTCCTTGTAGGTGGTGTCGCGGGTGCGCAGCACCTGCCGGCCAGGGGGCGCATAGACTTCCTCGGTGTGCTGGTCGGTCTTGGCGATCTGGTAGTTCAGGCTCCACTTCACGTGGTCGGCTACCAGCGAATCCAGGCCGAATTCATGGTTGAGACCAAAGCGCTCACGCGTAATGGTGTCGTTGCCACTGCGCGCCTTGTAGTAGCCCATGCCTCCAAAGCCGGAAATGTACGGCCCGCCTACTGCACTGAGGATGTTCTGGTCGCGGTCATCCTTGTAGCGCTCGTAGGTGAACCCCAAGCGCGCATCGTCTGCGTAGTTCCAGCCCAGCTTGGCCAGCACGTTGGTGGTACGCGCGTCCATCGGGTTGGCTTCGGTACGAGACAGGCCGCTACCACCCTGGCTGCCATGGGTCTCGGTTTCGTGGCCGTTGCGCTGGCTCAGGTGCACCAGGCCGTCGAAATCACCTTGGCGGCCGGCGACGGTGGCCGAGGTCAGCCAGCTTTCGTCAGCCGAGCTGTAACCGGTCTTGAGGCGTGCGCCAACGTCCTTGCCCGGCTTGATGATGTCGTCCGGGTCGAGTGTGAAATAGCTCACCGCGCCGCCGATGGCGTTGCTGCCGTACAGCACCGAGGCCGGCCCGCGGAGGATCTCCACACGCTTGATGATCTCCGGGTCCACATAGTTGCGCTGGGTTTGCGCGTAAGGGCCGTAGAAGAAGCTGTCAGGAATGGATACCCCATCGACCTGAGTGAGGATCCGCTCGCCGTCGATACCGCGGATGTTGTAACCGTTCAGGCCGCTGCGCTGGCCGGTGCCGGCCACCGATACCCCCGGCTCGTAGCGCACCAGGTCCTGGATGTTGTTGACGTTCTGCCGGTCCAGTTGCTCACGGGTCTGCACGCTGACGGTGCTCGGCACCTGGCTCACGTCCTGGGCGCTGCGGGTGGCGCTGACGGTTACCTGTTGCAGGGCGATCACGTTGCTGCCGGTCTGGCGCTCGAGCACCACATTCCCGTTGCTGATTCTGCGAAAGCTCAAGCCGGTACCGTGCAGCAGGCGCTTGAGCGCAGCATCTGGTGGCAACGAACCTTGCACCCCAGGCGAGGCCACGCCGTCGGCCAGCTCGGCACTGAAGCCAACTTGCCAGCCAGTGACCTGGCTGAAGGCGTTGATCGCTGAAACCAGCGGCTGCTGGCCGATGCTGAAGCGGTAATCGCCCATGCGCGGGCTGCTGGCTTGGGCCGGCTCTGCTGCCAGGGCTGGCAGGCTGCACGCGCCGCTGGCAAGCAGGGCCAAGGTCAGGAGGGACAGTTGCCCTGTACGGCGGGGAAGGGTGGACGAGCGGGTTGGACCTGTGGACATCGGAAGCGCTCCCAGACGCGCGGACTGTTATAGGTGATGTCTGTTCTCGTTTTCAAACAAGAATCAGTTGCATTGGCTATAACGAGACGGGCGGGGTAGCACGACCGCGTAAAAATAATTTCCGGGTCAGTTCAGAATGACCAGTGCCGGGTACTCATGCAGCTGTGCCGAGGTGATGTGGGCCAGCGCGCGCAGGGTTTCCAGTGGCTGGTCGAGGCGGTAGTTGCCGGTGACGGCAACGTCCTCCAGCTGCGCATTGCGGTTGATGATCCAGCCTGGATAGTAGCGCCGCACCTCGGCCAGCACCTGGCTCAACGGGCAGTTTTCGAAAACCAGGCGGCCGTCGACCCACGCCAGGTCCTTGTGCATGTCGCGGCGCTGGCGCTGGCCAAAACCCTGCGGGCCTACGCTGATACTGTCGCCGGCACTCAGGCGAATGCGCTGGTCGCGCGCGCCCTGCAGGTCGACATCGCCGCGCTGCACCCGCAGCTGTGCCTCGCCGTCGAGGTAGCGCACGGCAAAGTCGGTGTCGCGTACTTGCGCGCGCAATGGTCCGGCCTCGACTTCCAACGGCAACAGTGCGCCTTCGGGCACCTGGAAGTACGCCTCGCCTTGTAGCAGGCGGGCTACCTGACGGCCGTCGCGGCGGTCACTGGCAAACGCCGAATTGGTGTTGAGCAGCACTTTTGCGCCGTTTTCCAACTGCACGCGCTGGCGTTCGCCGACCATGGTCAGGTGGTCGGCCTGCAGGCGTGTAGGCAGGTTGCCGACGGTAAACAGCCCGACCAGCAGCACGGCCGCCGTGGCCAAAGGTTTCCAGTGGCTGCGCAGGCGCCCGCGCCACGAGCGGCGCTGCTGGCGGTGCATCTGTGTGGCCACCTGGTGCAGCGAACTACCGTTCCACAGCGCTTCTGCCTCTACATAGGCCTCGGCATTTTCCGGTGCTGCGCTCAACCATGCCTCGAACGCCAGGGTGTCCTCGGCCTCGGCGCATTGCAGGCGTACCAGCCAGTCCAGCGCCTCGTCCATGGCACGCGCACGGGCACTGGGCCCGGCAGGTGACGGGCGAGGAGCAGGGCTGTCGGTCACGGTGAATCCTTGAGTGGTTTTTTGCGAATGATCAAGGCTAAGGCGGGGTGTGGCAAGGGCTTTGCGTTACCGCCCCGGCCGGCGGTCGGCTCACTTGAGGCGGTCGGCGACCCCCATGCAGATGGCCATGATCAGTTTCAACTCCTTTTGCACCGTGCTTGGCGAAACGTTCAGTTGTTCGGCGATTTCCAGGTAGGTGGCACCATGCAGGCGGCTGAGGATGAAGATGCGCTGCTGGCGCTCGCTCAACTGGTTGAGGCTGACGCTGAGGTGCTTGAGCAACTGTTCGGCATGGGCAGCATCGTCGCTGCTGCTGGTGGGGGCTGCGACGCTGTGCAGGACCTCATCGGGCACGTCGTCGACCAGCATCCGCGCCTGCACCCGGCGCGCGCGCAAGTGGTCGAGCGCCAGGTTGCGTGCGGTCTGGAACACGAATGGCTCGATATGCTCGATAGGCCGCTCGCCCAGGGCGCGAGACACGCGCAGATAGGTTTCCTGCAACAGGTCCTCGGCCGTGCTGGGGTTGCCGACCATGCGCTGCAATGTGCGCAACAGGGTGAGGCGCTGGACAAGGAAGACGGAGTGGAACCGGGACTGACTCACGGGGGGACCTGGCCGACGAAAGTTTAATGATAATGCTTATCATCTATGTCGAAGGTCAAGTGTGGAAATGTTAGGAAAAGGTAAAGATTGTGAGCCTGCAGGCGCTTGGCGGAGGATTTTCTGTGTCTTTTGAAACCGAGCGCCGCCCGGGCGGCGCTCGATTTCACAGGTGCCGAAAACGCCTTGTCATGCTCAACCTGCCCTGCACAACGCCAGGCAGTTATCCAGCATCCGGTTGCTGAACCCCCACTCGTTGTCATACCAAGCCAGCACCTTGAGCATGCGCCCATTGGCCCGGGTATGGTTGGCATCGAAGATCGACGACAGCGGGTTGTGGTTGAAATCGCAGGAAACCAATGGCAGAGCGTTGTAGCCCAATACCCTGGAATGCTTGCTCGCTTCGAGGAACAACTGGTTCACCTGCTCGGCCGTGGCCTCGCGCTTGAGGTTGACGGTGAGGTCCACCAGCGACACGTTGATCACCGGCACCCGCACCGCCATGCCCGTCAGCTTGCCGGCCAACTCCGGCAGCACCAGGCCTACTGCCTCGGCAGCGCCGGTCTTGCTCGGGATCATCGACTGGGTCGCCGAGCGAGCCCGGTACGGGTCACTGTGGTACACGTCGGTCAGCACCTGGTCGTTGGTGTAGGCATGGATGGTGGTCATCAACCCCTGCTCGATACCGAACTCGCGGTGCAGCACCTGGGCGATCGGTGCAAGGCAGTTGGTCGTGCAGGAAGCGTTGGAAATGACCTGGTGTGAGGCACGCAGAATGTCATGGTTGACCCCGTACACCACGGTGGCATCAACACCTTTGCCCGGCGCCGAGACAATCACCTTGCCCGCGCCGGCAGCCAGGTGGGCAGCGGCCTTGGCGCGCTCGGTGAACAGCCCGGTGCATTCGAACACCACGTCGATCGATTCGGCCTTCCACGGCAGTTCGGCCGGGTTGCGAATGGCGCTGACCGCGATACGGTCACCGTTGACCGTCAGGCTTTCGTGGTCGGCCTCGACCGTGGCGTCGAAGGTGCCGTGCACGCTGTCGTACTTGAGCAGGTGGGCATTCATGGCGCTGTCGCCCAGGTCGTTGATGGCGACGACCTGCAGGTCTTGGCGGTAGCCTTGGGTATACAGTGCGCGCAGGACGTTGCGCCCGATGCGACCGAATCCATTTATGGCGATGCGTAGGGTCATGGCAGTACCTCTGGCAGTCCGAGTGAAACCTGTGGCACAAAGGAGCTTCACTGAAACGGTTTTGTTGTTGGAATTACAAGATTATTCACTGGCGGATAGAAAACAAGCCTTTTTAGTGGCAGTATTTTGTTTAAACATACAACGAGTGGTTGGGCGATGTGCCTCCGCCGATGCAGCGGGCTCCTTACCTTGAGCCTAGGCCGCAATCGTTTGGAGGGGAAATGCCCGGTAAACCGCCCTTACAATTAGCTTGGAGTCCAGTACATGCATCCGCGCATCCTTGAGGTCACCCAACGGCTGGTCGAACGCAGCCGTGCCACCCGCGAACGCTACCTGCAGCTGATTCGCGGCGCGGCCAGTGACGGCCCCATGCGTGCCAGCCTGCAGTGCGCCAACTTCGCCCATGGCGTGGCCGGTTGCGGCAGCGACGACAAGCAGACCTTGCGCCTGATGAACGCTGCCAACGTGGCCATCGTCTCGGCCTACAACGACATGCTGTCGGCCCACCAGCCGTACCTGCACTTCCCCGAGCAGATCAAGCAGGCCCTGCGCGAGGTCGGCTCGGTCGGCCAGTTCGCCGGTGGCGTGCCGGCCATGTGCGACGGCGTGACCCAGGGCGAGCCGGGCATGGAGCTGGCCATTGCCAGCCGTGAAGTGATCGCCATGTCCACCGCGGTCGCGCTGTCGCACAACATGTTCGACGCCGCGCTGATGCTGGGCATCTGCGACAAGATCGTCCCGGGCCTGATGATGGGCGCGCTGCGCTTCGGCCACCTGCCGACCATCTTCGTCCCGGGCGGGCCGATGGTTTCGGGCATCTCCAACAAGCAGAAGGCCGACGTGCGCCAGCGCTATGCCGAAGGCAAGGCCAGCCGCGAAGAGCTGCTGGAGTCGGAGATGAAGTCCTACCACAGCCCCGGCACCTGCACCTTCTACGGCACCGCCAACACCAACCAGCTGGTGATGGAAGTCATGGGCCTGCACTTGCCGGGCGCTTCGTTCGTCAACCCATACACCCCGCTGCGCGACGCGCTCACCGCCGAGGCCGCGCAACAGGTCACGCGCATGACCAAAGCCAGCGGCAACTTCATGCCGCTGGGCGAAATCGTCGACGAGAAAGCGCTGGTCAACTCCATCGTTGCCCTGCACGCCACCGGCGGTTCGACCAACCATACCCTGCACATCCCGGCGATTGCCCAGGCGGCGGGTATCCAGCTGACCTGGCAGGACATGGCCGACCTGTCCGAAGTGGTGCCGACCCTGTCGCACGTCTACCCCAATGGCAAGGCCGACATCAACCACTTCCAGGCCGCTGGCGGCATGGCCTTCCTGATCCGTGAACTGCTCGATGCCGGGCTGCTGCACGAAGACGTCAACACCGTGGCCGGCCACGGCCTGCGTCGCTACACCCAGGAGCCCTTCCTGGACAACGGCAAGCTGGTGTGGCGCGAAGGCCCGCAGCACAGCCTGGACGAAAGCATCCTGCGCCCGGTGGCGCGGCCATTCTCGGCCGAAGGCGGCCTGCGGGTGATGGAGGGTAACCTCGGCCGTGGCGTGATGAAGGTGTCGGCTGTCGCCGCCGAGCACCAGGTGGTCGAGGCCCCGGCGCGGGTTTTCCACGACCAGCAGTCGCTGGCCGATGCGTTCAAGGCCGGCGAGCTGGAATGTGACTTCGTTGCTGTGGTGCGCTTCCAGGGGCCGCGCTGCAACGGCATGCCTGAGCTGCACAAGCTCACGCCGTTCCTGGGGGTACTGCAGGACCGTGGCTTCAAGGTAGCGCTGGTAACCGACGGGCGCATGTCCGGCGCCTCGGGCAAGATCCCTGCCGCCATCCACGTTTGCCCGGAGGCGTATGACGGCGGCCCGCTGGCACGGGTACGCGATGGTGATATCGTGCGGGTCGATGGTGTCGAAGGCACGCTGCGGGTGATGGTGTCGGCCGAAGAACTGGCCAGCCGCGACCTGCCGCCCGCGCCCCTGGGCAATGACCTGGGCTGCGGGCGTGAGCTGTTCGGCTTCATGCGCATGGCGTTCAGCTCGGCAGAGCAGGGCGCCAGTGCCTTTACTTCGGCCTTGGAGAACCTTAAATGAAGGACCTGCTGGTTGGCGACATCGGCGGCACCAATGCCCGTTTTGCGTTATGGCGTGACAACCAGCTGCATGAGGTAAAAGTCTTCGCTACCGCGGACTACACCAGCCCGGAGCAGGCCATCGAGGCGTACCTGCAAGGCCAGGGCATCGCCCGTGGTGGCCTGGCGGCGGTGTGCCTGGCAGTGGCCGGGCCGGTCGATGGCGATGAATTCCGCTTCACCAACAACCACTGGCGCCTGAGCCGCAGCGCATTCTGCAAGACCTTGCAGGTCGAGCGGCTGTTGCTGATCAACGATTTCACTGCCATGGCGCTGGGCATGACCCGCCTGCGTGACGGTGAATTCCGCGAGGTGTGCCCCGGGCAAGCTGACCCGTTGCGGCCGGCGCTGGTGATCGGGCCGGGCACCGGCCTGGGTGTGGGCTCGCTGCTGCGCCTGGGCGACAAGCGCTGGCAGGCCTTGCCCGGGGAGGGCGGGCATGTCGACTTGCCGGTGGGCAATGCCCGCGAAGCGGCGATCTACCAGCAGATCCACGGGCAAATAGGCCATGTCAGTGCCGAGACCGTGCTCAGTGGCGGCGGCCTGGTGCGGTTGTACCAGGCACTCTGCGCGCTGGACGGCGACACACCCCGGCACACGTCTCCGGCGCAGATTACCGATGCCGCGCTGGGCGGCGAGCCACGGGCGCTGGCGGTGATCGAGCAGTTCTGCCGGTTCCTTGGGAGAGTGGCCGGTAACAATGTGCTGACCCTGGGCGCGCGAGGCGGGGTCTATATTGTCGGCGGGGTAATCCCGCGGTTTGCCGAGCTGTTCCTGCGCAGCGGGTTTGCCGCCAGCTTTGCCGACAAGGGCTGCATGAGTGGTTATTTTGCCGGGGTGCCGGTGTGGCTGGTCACGGCGGAGTTTTCCGGGTTGCTAGGGGCTGGGGTGGCCCTGCAACAGGCGCTGGATCACGAGTAAGTGAAATGGGGGCGCTGTGCGCTCCATCGCGGCCCCGATAGCAGGCAACAAAGACCTGCATTCAACAAGAGGAAGGACCACCTTGAGCACTGCCGGCAAATCGATCCTGATGGTCGACGACGACCAGGAAATACGCGAACTGCTGCAAACCTACCTGAGTCGCGCCGGCTTCCAGGTGCATGCCGAAGCCGACGGAGCAGGCTTTCGCCGCGCCCTGCAAAGCACCCCCTGCGACTTGGTCATCCTCGATGTCATGCTGCCGGACGAAGACGGCTTCAGCCTGTGCCGCTGGGTGCGCCAACACCCACGCCAGGCCCGCGTGCCGATCATCATGCTCACCGCCAGTTCCGACGAAGCCGACCGGGTCATTGGCCTGGAACTGGGCGCCGACGACTACCTGGGCAAACCGTTCAGCCCGCGCGAACTGCAGGCGCGAATCAAGGCTTTGTTGCGCCGCGCGGAGTTTGGCCAGGCGGCGCCGGGCAGCGCCGTCCTGGCCTTCGACGACTGGCGCCTGGACACGGTCAGCCACCGCCTGTTCCACCGTGATGGCGAGGAGGTGATCCTCTCCGGTGCCGACTTTGCCCTGCTCAAACTGTTCCTCGATCACCCGCAGCAAATCCTCGACCGCGACACCATCGGCAACGCCACCCGTGGTCGCGAGCCGATGCCCCTGGACCGCATCGTCGACATGGCTGTGAGCCGTCTGCGCCAGCGCCTGCGCGATACCGACAAGCCTCCCCGGCTGATCCGCACCGTGCGCGGCAGTGGCTACCTGCTGGCGGCGCATGTCTGCTGTGCGCCCTGAGCGGCGCTGGCGCCTGCTGCCGCGCTCCTTGCTGGGGCGCATGCTGCTGCTGACCTTGCTGGTTGTCCTGCTGGCCCAGGGGTTGTCCAGCATTATCTGGGTTTCCCAGCTGCGAGCCAGCCAGCTTCAGGGGCTGCGTGCCAGCGCCAGCAGCCTGGCCCACTCCATGAGTGCCAGCGTCAGTTACTTCCGCTCGTTGCCGGTGGCTTACCGGCCGCTGGTGCTCGACCAATTGCGCAGCATGGGCGGCACGCGTTTCTTCGTGTCGCTCAACGCCACGCCGCTGGACATGCAGGCCCTGCCCGTCACCCCTCGCAAGCAGGCGGTGATCGATGTGTTCCAGCAGGTGCTGCATGAGCGTCTGGGTTCGCAGATGGAAATTTCCGTGGAGTTTGTCGGGCCTGACGACCTGCGCATCTTCAACAGCGGCCTCAAGCTCGACGAACTGCCGCGCTCATGGGCGCATTACTCGCTGACCCTGGAACCGTTGAAACCCCCGGTACTGGTCACGCAGATCCGCTTGGGCGAGGGCGAGTGGTTGTACATCGCCTCGCTGTTGCCCGAACCGTACACGGGGCTGGAAGCGGAACGCCTGCCCCGCCAGCAGATCGGCTTCATCGTGCTGACCACGGCCATGCTGTTGCTGTTCATCGGCTTGCTGGTGCATTGGCAAAGCTGGCCCCTGAAGCGCCTGGCGCGGGCCGCCCGAGAGATGTCGCTGGGTGCCGATGTGGCGCCGGTGGCTGAAGCTGGCGGCAGTGAAGTGGTCGAGGTGAGCCGGGCATTCAACAGCATGCGCGAGCGTATCAGCCGTTACCTGACCGAACGCAGCCAGCTGTTCAGCGCCATCTCCCATGACCTGCGCACGCCGATCACCCGCCTGCGCCTGCGCGTCGAGCTGCTGGAAGACGAGCGATTGCAGGCCAAGTTCAGCCAGGACCTCGACGAGCTGGAGCTGCTGGTCAAAGGCGCGCTGCAGTGTGTGAAAGACACTGACATTCACGAGAACATCGAGTCGGTCGATCTCAACCAGGTGCTGGAAATTCTGGCCGAGCCTTACCTCAGAGATGGTCGCATCACCCTCGACGGCCGTGCGCAGGCGCCATATCCCGGCAAGCCGCTGGCGCTGCGTCGTTGCATCGGCAACCTGATCGATAACGCCATCAAATACGGCGAGCGGGCGCGGCTGCGCATCATCGACGGTACAGAGGGCTTTGTGTTGCAAGTGGACGATCAGGGGCCGGGGGTGCCGCAGCAACAGTTGGAGCAGGTGTTCGAGCCGCATTTCCGTCTGGCCGGGCAGCAGCAGGGCTATGGGCTGGGGTTGGGGATTGCACGGAACATCGCCCACAGCCATGGGGGCGAGGTGAGCTTGCTGAACCTGCGTGAGGGCGGGTTGCGGGTGACTCTGTATTTGCCGCGTGGCGTGGACTGAGTCTTGCGTTGGTAGCACTGGGCACACCAATGTCACCGCCCGGTGACAATTCCGTTTTCCTTCGTGACACCCCGCGCACGCCCGCTGGCTAGAATTCGCAAAAGCCTGGCAAGGATCAAGCTGGCCCATGAACACCCTCAACCTGCCGCCCATCAGCTGGCTCAACGCACCGGCCCATACCGCCTGGCGCCTGGCCGAAGCACAGCGCCTGCTGGCATTCGCCAAAGCTGCGAAACTGCCTGACGGCTTTGGCAACCTGGATGCCAAAGGCCAGCTCGCTCCCGGCGCCTGCGCCGAAACCATGAACACCGCGCGAATGACCCACTGCTTCGCCCTGGCCCATCTGCAGGGCATTCCCGGCAGCCTGGCCTACGCCGAACACGGTGTGGCCGCCCTGCGTGGGGCCATGCAGGACGCCAGCTACGGTGGCTGGTTCGCCCGCCCCGGCGGCCAGGAAGACAGTGGCAAGGCCGCCTACCTGCATGCCTTCGTCGCCCTTGCCGCCAGCTCTGCAGTGGTGGCCGGTGTAGCCGATGCCGACCTGTTGCTGGCCGATGCAGCCGAAGTGATCGAAACGCACTTCTGGAGCGAAGCCAAGGGTGCCCTTCGAGAGACCTTCTCGCGCGCATGGCAGCTGCCTGAACCGTACCGTGGCGCCAACAGCAACATGCACGCGACCGAGGCATTCCTGGCCCTGGCGGATGTCACCGGCAACAGCCTTTGGCTGCAACGCGCCTTGCGTATTGCTGAGCGCATTATCCATACCCATGCCGCCGCCAACGGTTATCGGGTCATCGAACATTTCGACGCCCATTGGCAGCCCCTGCCGGATTACAACCGCGAGCACCCCGCCGACCACTTCCGGCCCTATGGCACTACGCCCGGGCATGCCATGGAATGGGCGCGGCTACTGTTGCATCTGGAGGCCAGCCTGCAACGGGCCGGGCTGCTCGCCCCGCAGTGGCTTCCAGACAGTGCCTGCAGATTGTTCGATGCCGCCTGCCAGCATGCCTGGAACGTCGATGGCGCTGCAGGTTTCGTCTATACCCTGGACTGGGCCAATCGCCCGGTGGTGCATGCACGCCTGCACTGGGTGCACGCCGAAGCTTGCGCCGCAGCAGCAGCCTTGATGCAGCGCACCGGCGAAGCACGGTACGAGCAGTGGTACCGCAACTGCTGGGGCTTTATCGCCAACCATTTCATCGACCCTGTCGCGGGCAGCTGGCACCACGAACTCGATGCCCGCAACCGGCCAGCGGGGACCATCTGGCCGGGCAAGCCCGACCTCTACCACGCCTACCAGGCACTGCTGCTGCCAGGCTTGCCGCTGGCACCCAGCCTGGCCAGCAATCTGGCCAGCTCCCGCTATGTAACCAGATGATGACATTCACGCATCGCTTCGTTACCTGACGGGGCGGGCACGCTGTTTAGACTCCATGCTACGCAAGCGTTCGACTTGCACGGCATAACAACAAGAAAGGTGCTCCGATGAATTCCACGCTCCGTCTCGCTGCCGCAATCTCTCTGGCCTCTTTACTGCCTTTGGGGGCTTCGGCCGCCGAGTCCAAAGGCAGTGTCGAGGTCGTGCACTGGTGGACCTCTGGTGGTGAAAAGGCGGCGGTCGATGTGCTCAAGGCGCAGGTCGAGAAAGACGGCTTCACCTGGAAGGACGGCGCTGTTGCCGGTGGTGGTGGTGCCACGGCCATGACCGTGCTGAAGAGCCGCGCTGTCGCAGGCAACCCGCCCGGTGTCGCGCAGATCAAAGGCCCCGACATCCAGGACTGGGCAGCCACCGGCTTGCTCGACGCCGATGTGCTCAAGGATGTGGCCAAGGACGAAAAGTGGGACTCGCTGCTCGACAAGAAAGTGGCCGGCACCGTGAAGTACGACGGTGACTATGTTGCCGTACCGGTGAACATCCACCGCATCAACTGGCTGTGGATCAACCCCGAAGTGTTCAAGAAAGCCGGCATCGACAAGGCGCCCACCACCCTCGACGAATTCTACGCCGCCGCAGACAAGCTCAAGGCGGCTGGCTTCATCCCGCTGGCTCATGGTGGCCAGCCGTGGCAGGACAGCACCGTGTTTGAAAGCGTGGTGCTGGCGGTGATGGGCGCCGACGGCTACAAAAAGGCCATGGTCGACCTCGACAGCGCAACGCTGACCGGCCCGCAGATGGTCAAGGCGCTGACCGAGTTGAAGAAGGTCGCAACCTACATGGACCCGGACGGCAAGGGCCAGGACTGGAATCTGGAAGCGGCCAAGGTCATCAACGGCAAGGCCGGCATGCAGATCATGGGCGACTGGGCCAAGAGCGAATGGACCCTGGCGAAGAAAACCGCCGGCAAGGACTACCAGTGCGTACCGTTCCCCGGTACCGACAAGGCCTTCCTGTACAACATCGACTCGCTGGTGGTGTTCAAGCAGAACGACGCCGGCACCTCTGCCGGGCAGCAGGACATCGCGCGCAAAGTGCTGGGTGAGGACTTCCAGAAGGTTTTCAGCATCAACAAAGGGTCGATCCCGGTGCGTAACGACATGCTCGCCGACATGGGCAAGCACGGCTTCGATGCCTGCGCGCAAACCTCCGCCAAGGACTTCCTTGCCGATGCCAAGACCGGCGGCCTGCAGCCGAGCATGGCGCACAACATGGCCACCACCCTGGCTGTGCAAGGTGCGTTCTTCGATGTGGTAACCAACTACATCAACGACCCCAAGGCCGACCCGGCCGATGCTGCGAAAAAGCTGGCGGCGGCGATCAAGGCTGCCCAGTAACGGCTGTTCGCGGGCACGCCCGCTCCCACATGGGCCCTGCTCACCACAGTTCCTGGTCATGACGCCAGACCTGTGAGAGCGGGCTTGCCCGCGAAGCGGTGCGTGGCACCGCCACTACCTCGGGATCCGATACATGACTACGACCACAGCCCAACTGCGGGCCTCACCCCTGGACGCGCTACAGCGCTGGCTACCCAAACTGGTGCTGGCCCCGAGCATGTTCATCGTGCTGGTGGGCTTCTACGGCTACATCCTCTGGACCTTCGTGCTGTCCTTCACCACGTCGACCTTCCTGCCCACCTACAAATGGGCCGGCCTGGCGCAGTACGCCCGGTTGTTCGATAACGATCGCTGGTGGGTCGCCAGCAAGAACCTGCTGGTGTTCGGCGGCCTGTTCATCGCCATCAGCCTGGCCATTGGCGTGCTGCTGGCAGTGTTGCTCGACCAGCGCATCCGTCGCGAGGGCTTCATCCGCACTATCTACCTGTACCCCATGGCACTGTCGATGATCGTCACCGGCACGGCCTGGAAGTGGCTGCTCAACCCCGGCATGGGCCTGGACAAGCTGCTGCGCGACTGGGGCTGGGAGGGTTTTCGTCTGGATTGGCTGATCGACCCTGACCGGGTCGTGTACTGCCTGGTGATCGCCGCCGTGTGGCAGGCCTCGGGCTTTATCATGGCGATGTTCCTCGCCGGCCTGCGCGGCGTTGACCAGTCGATCATCCGCGCCGCACAGATCGACGGTGCCAGCTTGCCGCGCATCTACTGGACTGTCGTGCTGCCCAGCCTGCGCCCAGTGTTCTTCAGCGCGCTGATGATCCTTTCGCACATCGCCATCAAGAGCTTCGACCTGGTCGCGGCGATGACCGCTGGCGGCCCGGGCTACTCGTCTGACCTGCCGGCCATGTTCATGTACTCGTTCACCTTCAGCCGCGGCCAGATGGGCATGGGTTCGGCCAGTGCCATCCTCATGCTCGGGGCGATCCTGGCGATCCTCGTGCCTTACCTGTACTCGGAGCTGCGGAGCAAACGCCATGCATAGCCCTGTCGACAAACCGGCTCTCAGCCCCAGCCGTATCGTCATCCATGCCATATTGCTGATCGCCGTACTGGTGTACCTGGTGCCGTTGGTGGTGATGCTGCTGACCAGCTTCAAGACCCCGGAAGACATCAGCAGCGGCAACCTGCTGAGCTGGCCCGCAGTGATCACCGGCATTGGCTGGGTCAAGGCCTGGAGTACGGTCAGCGGCTACTTCTGGAACTCGATCATGATCACCGTGCCAGCGGTGCTGATCTCCACCGCCATCGGCGCGCTGAACGGCTATGTGCTTTCGATGTGGCGCTTCCGTGGCTCACAGCTGTTCTTCGGCTTGCTGCTGTTCGGCTGCTTCCTGCCGTTCCAGACCGTACTGCTGCCGGCCTCGTTCACCCTGGGCAAACTCGGCCTGGCCAGTACCACCAGCGGCCTGGTGCTGGTGCACGTTGTCTACGGGCTGGCCTTCACCACGCTGTTTTTCCGCAACTTCTACGTGAGCATCCCGGATGCGCTGGTCAAGGCTGCACGCCTGGATGGTGCCGGGTTCTTCACCATCTTCCGCTGCATCATCCTGCCGATGTCCACACCCATCATCATGGTCTGCCTGATCTGGCAGTTCACCCAGATCTGGAACGACTTCCTGTTCGGCGTGGTGTTCTCCAGCGGCGACTCACAACCGATCACCGTGGCCCTGAACAACCTGGTCAACACCAGCACCGGGGCCAAGGAATACAACGTCGACATGGCGGCGGCGATGATCGCCGGCCTGCCAACCCTGCTGGTCTACGTGGTGGCAGGTAAATATTTTGTGCGCGGGCTGACGGCCGGCGCGGTCAAGGGGTAAGTCATGGCAACGCTCGAACTGCGCAATGTGAACAAGACCTACGGCAGCGGCCTGCCAGACACCCTCAAGGACATCCAGCTGTCGATCAGGGACGGGGAGTTCCTCATCCTGGTCGGCCCATCGGGGTGCGGTAAATCGACCTTGATGAACTGCATTGCCGGCCTGGAACAGATTACTGGCGGGGCCATCCTGATCGACGAACAGGATGTCAGCGGCATGAGCCCCAAGGACCGTGACATCGCCATGGTGTTCCAGTCCTACGCGCTGTACCCGACCATGAGCGTGCGCGAGAACATCGAGTTTGGCCTGAAGATCCGCAAGCTGCCCCAGGCCGCCATCGACGAAGAGGTGGCGCGGGTGGCCAAGCTGCTGCAGATCGAGCACTTGCTGGCGCGCAAGCCGGCGCAGCTGTCCGGTGGCCAGCAACAGCGCGTGGCCATGGGCCGGGCACTGGCGCGGCGGCCGAAGATCTACCTGTTCGACGAGCCGTTGTCCAACCTCGACGCCAAGCTGCGGGTCGAGATGCGCACCGAAATGAAACTGATGCACCAGCGCCTGAAGACCACCACTGTGTACGTCACCCACGACCAGATCGAGGCGATGACCCTGGGTGACAAGGTGGCGGTCATGAAAGACGGCATCATCCAGCAGTTTGGTACCCCGCAGCAGATCTACAACGACCCGGCCAACCAGTTTGTCGCCAGCTTCATCGGTTCGCCGCCGATGAACTTCATTCCGGTACGCCTCAAGCAGCAGGATGGCCGCTTGCTGGCACTGCTCGACAGCGGGCAAGCGCGCTGCGAGCTGCCCTTGGGGCTGGCCAGCGATGAGCTGGATGGGCGCGAGATCACGCTTGGCATCCGCCCTGAGCAGATTGCCCTGGGCGCCCCCGAGGGCAACGGTTTGCCGGGCATTCGCGCCGAAGTCCAGGTCACCGAACCCACCGGGCCGGACCTGCTGGTGTTCGTCACCCTCAACCAGACCAAGGTTTGCTGCCGCCTGGCGCCGGATGTTGCCTGCCAGGTCGGTGACAGCCTCAATCTGCAACTTGACCCGGCCCGGGTGCTGCTGTTCGACGCAAACAGCGGCGAGCGGCTGCACCTGGCCAGCACTGCCGCAACCGCAAAGGACAACGTGGCTCATTTCAAGGGCCGCTAACTCGTCTACACCATCAAATAAGAAAAAGAGGACGCAAAGGGATGGAACAACGCAAACGCATCAGGACATTGGGTTCGCTGGCCTTGCTTGCCATCGTTGGCAGCAGCGGCGCGCAGGCTGCCGAGGCATTCTCCAGCGAGTCGAAATGGATGACGGGCGATTGGGGCGGCACCCGCACTGAGCTGCTGGACAAGGGCTACGACTTCACCCTTGATTACGTCGGTGAGGTGGCCGGGAACCTGCACGGCGGCTACAACGACGACAAGACGGCCCGCTACAGTGACCAGTTCGCGCTTGGCGCCCACCTGGACCTGCAGAAGATCCTTGGCTGGCACGATGCCGAGTTCAAGCTGGCAATCACCGAGCGCAGTGGGCGCAACCTGTCCAACGACCGTATCAGCGACCCACGTGCCGGGCAGTTCAGCTCGGTCCAGGAGGTGTGGGGTCGCGGCCAGACCTGGCGCTTGACCCAGATGTGGATCAAGCAAAAGTACTTCGACGGCGCGCTGGACGTGAAATTCGGCCGTTTTGGCGAAGGCGAAGACTTCAACAGCTTCCCCTGCGACTTCCAGAACCTGGCCTTCTGCGGCTCGCAGGTGGGCAACTGGGTGGGCGGTATCTGGTACAACTGGCCCGTCAGCCAGTGGGCGCTGCGGGTGAAGTACAACATTACCCCGGAATTCTTCGTCCAGGTTGGCGCCTTCGAGCAGAACCCGTCCAACCTGGAAACCGGCAACGGCTTCAAGCTCAGCGGCAGTGGCACCAAGGGCGCCATCCTGCCGGTAGAGGCGGTGTGGTCACCCAAGGTCAACGGCCTGCCGGGCGAGTACCGCTTGGGCTACTACTACAGCACGGCCAAGGCCGATGATGTGTTTGACGACGTCAACGGCAACCCGCAGGCGCTGACCGGCGAAGCCTTCAAGTCGCACTCCAGCAAGCACGGCTGGTGGGTGGTGGCGCAGCAGCAAGTCACGGCGCATGCAGGTGACGTCAACCGTGGCCTCAGCCTGTTCGCCAACTTCACCGTGCACGACAAGGCCACCAACGTGGTCGATAACTACCAGCAGGTGGGGTTGGTCTACAAAGGGGCCTTCGACGCCCGGCCCAAGGACGACATCGGCTTCGGCGTGGCGCGTATTCATGTGAATGACGACGTGAAGAAACGTGCCGAGCTGCTCAATGCCCAGAGCGGCATCGATGACTACGACAACCCAGGCTTCGTACCACTGCAG
Organism: Pseudomonas sp. LB-090624; assembly: GCF_003205205.1. Lineage (GTDB taxonomy): Bacteria > Pseudomonadota > Gammaproteobacteria > Pseudomonadales > Pseudomonadaceae > Aquipseudomonas. Next base: position 53,414 of record NZ_QJRL01000020.1, on the reverse strand, counting down.
CGCACCGAGTACAACGCCGAGCTCTACTACGGCTTTCATGTCACCAACTGGCTGACCGTGCGGCCCAACCTGCAGTACATCAAGAGCCCCGGCGGGGTGGACCAGGTGGACAACGCGCTGGTCGCGGGGTTGAAGATTCAGTCGTCATTCTGAGGGCATTTGTTGTAAATTTACGCCAATCCATTTTCGGTTCCCGGCACCCACTGGCCTGCAGTGGTTGTCGGGGATAGGCCGAGACAGCGCTATCTCAAACAACAAGAGCTCTGAACCATGCCCGAACATCCGCTCCATCGCTTCTTTTCCTCGCAGCGGCCCCGGCCGACATTCGAGTGGGAGCGTTACCAGCAGCGCGATGTGCTGATCATCGACCACCCTCGTTGCCAGGCGGTATTCAGCCGCCAGGGCGCGCAGTTGCTGCACTTTCAACCGGCCGGGGAGCGGCCCTGGCTGTGGTGTGCCGAGCAGTGGCCACAAGTGGGCGCGATCCGTGGGGGTGTGCCGGTGTGCTGGCCGTGGTATGGCCGCCATCCTAGCGAAGACCTTTGGCCGGCTCATGGCTGGGCGCGGCTACTGGACTGGAAGCTGGTGGACAGCCGCGAGGACGAAGAGGGAGTGACCCTGAAGTGGCGGCTGGACCTGTGCGACTGGCAAGTCGACCTGCATGCCCGGCTGGGCAGTCGCATGGAGCTGAGCCTGAGCACCGAGCACCAGGACAGCGAACCCTGCCAGCTGAGCCATGCGCTGCTGGCCTACTGGCGTATCAGTGACGTGTCCGAGATAGCGCTATCCGGGCTTGAGGATATCGAAGGTTACGACCGCATCAGCCGCCAGGCCTGCCGTGAAGACGGTGCGCTGAAGCTCAAGGGTGGCTGCCAGAAGGTCTACCCGGGTACGCCCCGGGTGCAGCTGCAGGACCCGGCCTGGCAGCGCGAGCTGTGCATCGATACCGGTGACAGCGACGACACGGTGGTCTGGCACCCCGGCAACCGCCCGTTGATGGGCGTGACCGGGCGTGAATCGCAGCGCTTTGTCTGCGTCGAGGCTGCCAGCGGCAGTGGCGAGGGGCTGAGCCTGGCACCGGGGCAGCGTGCCCACCTGCGCTTGCAGGCGCACCGGCTCAGTTGAGTTCGTCGTCCTCGATCGGGTAGCGGCTGGCGTTGAGGCTTTCCTTGATCTTGCGCAGATGCGGCTGGAAGTCCACGCCGCGGCGCAACGTCATGCCGGTGGCCAGTACATCAAGCACGGTCAACTGGATGATCCGGGAGGTCATTGGCATGTAGATGTCGGTGTCTTCCGGCAGGGGAATGTGCAGGCTCAGGCTGCAGGCGTTGGCCAGCGGCGATCCAGCGGCGGTCAGGCCCAGCACCGAGGCACCGTTTTCGCGGGCCAGGCGCGCCACTTCGACCAGTTCGCGGGTGCGCCCGGTGTAGGAAATGATCACGAACAGGTCACCGGTGTGGGCCACCGAGGCCAGCATGCGTTGCATCAGCACGTCGGCATGCGCCGATACCGCCAGGTTGAAGCGGAAGAACTTGTGCTGCGCGTCGAGGGCCACCGGGGCTGAGGCGCCGAGGCCGAAGAAGTGGATCTGCCGGGCCTGGATCATCATGTCCACCGCACGGCTGACCTGCGCCGGGTCGAGTTGCTGGCAGGCCCCGTCGAGCGAGGCGATGGCGCTGGCGAAGATCTTCTGGGTGTAGGCCGCCGGGTCGTCGTCGGCCTCGACCGCACGGCTGACATAGGCGGCGCCACTGGCCAGGCTCTGCGCCAGTTGCAGCTTGAGTTCCGGGTAGCCGCTGACGCCGAACGAGCGGCAGAAACGGTTGACGGTCGGCTCGCTGACCTTGGCCGCCTGGGCCAGGGCGGCGATGCTGAAACGGGTGGCTTGTTGCGGGTTGAGCAGGATGACTTCGGCGACTTTGCGTTCGGCCTTGTTCAGCTCGTCGAGGCGTCCCTGGATCTGTTCCAGGAGGTTTCGCACGCGGTCCATGGGTGTGTCCTTGGGTCGGGAAGACAGCCGGCTGTGGGAGCAGCAGGCTTTTTGCACGGTCGTCTATCGTACTGTCGGTGCGGTTGACGTACCACTTGTCTGTAACACTTGTGTGTAATGTTGTGGTTTTTACTACATTATCCCTTGAAAACCGTATGTGAAAGCGGTATTCCTAGACCAACTTTAGGAAAGAACCAACATCATGGCTGCGATCAGTGTCGAACCTTGCACCTTTGCCCTGTTTGGCGCCCTCGGCGATCTGGCATTGCGCAAGTTGTTTCCTGCGCTTTATCAGCTTGACCGGGCCAATCTGTTGCACCCGGACACCCGCCTGCTGGCGTTGGCCCGCGAAGCTGGCAGCGCGCAGGCGCATCTGGACCACATTGAAGCCCACTTGCGCCGTCATGTGCCCGAAGCCGATATCGAACCCGCCGCCCTGGGCCGATTCCTCGCCAGGCTGAGCTACCAGCACCTGGACTTCCTGCAGCCCGAGGGATACCAGGCCTTGGCCGAGCAGCTGCCAGACGAACTGCCGCTGATCGCCTATTTCGCCACAGCGGCTGCGGTGTACGGGGCCATCTGTGAAAACCTCGAAAAGGCCGGGCTGGCCGCGCGCACCCGGGTGGTGCTGGAAAAGCCCATCGGTCATGACCTTGAGTCGTCGCGACGGGTCAACGATGCTGTGGCGCGCTTCTTCCCTGAAAGCCGCGTCTACCGCATCGACCACTATTTGGGCAAGGAAACGGTGCAGAACCTGATTGCCCTGCGCTTCGCCAACAGCCTGTTCGAAACCCAGTGGAACCAGAATTCCATCTCCCATGTGGAGATCACCGTCGCCGAAAAGGTCGGTATCGAAGGCCGTTGGGGCTACTTCGACAAGGCTGGCCAATTGCGCGACATGATCCAGAACCACCTGTTGCAGCTGCTGTGCCTGATTGCCATGGACCCGCCCAGCGAGTTGTCTGCCGATGCCATCCGCGACGAGAAGGTCAAGGTGCTCAAGGCACTGGCACCGATCACCGGCGACGGCCTGAGCACTCGTGTGGTGCGTGGCCAGTACATTGCCGGCTACAGCGACGGCAAGCCGGTGCCGGGTTACCTGGAAGAAGACAACGCAAACGCCCAGAGCGACACTGAAACCTTCGTCGCCTTGCGCGCCGACATCCGCAACTGGCGCTGGTCAGGTGTACCGTTCTACCTGCGGACCGGCAAGCGCATGCCGCAAAAGCTGTCGCAGATCGTCATCCACTTCAAGGAAACCCCGCATTACATCTTCGCCCCGGAACAGCGTTTGCAGATCGGTAACAAGCTGATCATCCGCCTGCAACCGGACGAAGGCATTTCTTTGCGGGTGATGACCAAGGAACAGGGCCTGGACAAGGGCATGCAACTGCGCAGCGGCCCGTTACAGCTGAATTTTTCCGACACCTGGCGCAGTGCGCGGATTCCGGATGCCTACGAGCGCTTGTTGCTCGAAGTGATGCGCGGCAACCAGAACCTGTTCGTGCGCAAGGACGAAATCGAGTATGCCTGGAAGTGGTGCGACCAGTTGATTGCCGGTTGGCGCAACGCAGGTGATGCGCCCAAGCCTTACGCGGCCGGCTCCTGGGGGCCGATGAGCTCGATTGCACTGATAACGCGCGATGGGAGGGCGTGGTATGGGGATATCTGAACTGAAACTGCCGGCGGCTGCGAAGGCGCATAGCCTGCCGGATGCCAAGTCACTGGCTGCCACATTGGCACACGACGTGGCCGAGCGCCTGCGTGCGGCCATCGCGGCCAAGGGCCAGGCCTGCGTGGTGCTTTCCGGTGGCCGCAGCCCGGTACCGTTTCTGGAAAAACTGGCCAGCGAAAACCTGGACTGGGCCAACGTCACTGTCAGCCTGGCCGATGAGCGCTGGGTGCCGGTGGAGCACGCCGACAGCAATGCCGGCCTGCTGGCCCGCCACCTGCTCAAGGGCGCGGCGGCCAAGGCCCGCTTCGTTGGCCTGTACCAGCAGGCAGATAACCTGGATGCCGCTGCACTCAAGGCTGACCAGGCCTTGGCCGGCCTGCCGCCGATCGACGTGCTGGTGCTGGGCATGGGTGACGATGGTCATACCGCCTCGCTGTTCCCCGGCAGCCCCAATCTGGTCGCCGGCCTGGACCTGGCCAGCCCGCGCCGCTGCCTGCCGTTGCTGGCGCCGAGCGTGCCGCACCAGCGCCTGTCGCTGACCCGTTCGCTGCTGGCCAGTGCTGCCTTTACCGCGCTGTCCGTGCAAGGCCAGGGCAAACTCGCTACCCTGCGCGCCGCGCTGGCTGGCAACGACCTTAACGAAATGCCGATTCGCGCTTTTCTTCACGCCCCCCTGGACATCTACTGGTGCCCATGAGCCAAGGATCCACAGTCATGACCACCCTCGAACGCCCACAGTCCAAGCTCTCGATGGCCGACAAAGCCGCGCGGATCGACGCCATTTGCGAGAAGGCGCGCATCCTGCCGGTGATCACCATCGCCCGTGAGGAAGACATCCTACCGCTGGCCGATGCCTTGGCCGCGGGCGGCATCCGCACCCTGGAAGTTACGTTGCGCTCACAGCATGGCCTGAAGGCCATCCAGGTGCTGCGCGAACAGCGCCCGGAGCTATGCGTCGGCGCAGGTACCGTGCTTGATCGCGGCATGTTCGCCGCCGTTGAAGCTGCGGGTGCGCAATTCGTCGTTACCCCGGGTATTACTCAGGATATTCTCGAAGCCGGTGTAGAAAGCGAGATACCTCTGCTGCCGGGCATCAGCACACCGTCCGAAATCATGATGGGCTACGCGCTGGGCTATCGCCGCTTCAAGCTGTTCCCGGCAGAAATCAGCGGCGGCGTGGCCGCGATCAAGGCCTTTGGCGGCCCGTTCGGCGATATACGCTTTTGCCCGACTGGCGGCGTGAACCCGGCCAATGTGCGTAACTACATGGCGTTGCCCAATGTGATGTGCGTGGGCGGCACCTGGATGCTCGACAGCAGCTGGATCAAGAACGGCGACTGGGCGCGGATCGAAGCGTGCAGTGCCGAGGCGATGGCGCTGCTGGACGCCAACTGAATTTGTTGTGTGCTTTACGGCTTATGGGGCGCTTGGTCGGCGCCCTTTTTTTATGGGCCGCGCCTGTGGATAGCCGGTGCATGAAGCCTTCCCGAGAGACTCGGGCGAAAAAAAACCGCATCCCAGGATGCGGTTTTTTTGTTGGGTAGAACTATCAGGCAGCTTGGGCTTCCTGTTGGCTCAGCGAACGGTTCAGGGCACTGAACAGGGCCTTGAAGCTGGCCGTGGTGATGTTTTCATCGATACCCACACCATGTATCGGGCGACCGCCGGCCACGCGCAACTCGATGTAGGCTGCTGCCTTGGCGTTGGTGCCAGCGCCAATCGCATGCTCGTTGTAGTCCATGATCTCCACCGCAACCGGCAGGCCGGCTACCAGGGCTTCCAGGGCGCCGTTGCCCTTGCCGCGCCAGTGCAGGGTGGTTTCACCTTCACCGGCAACTTCCACTTCCACGGCACTGTGGCCGTTTTCTTCCTGCAGGCGGTGGCTCACCAGCGCGTACGGCGCGTTCGCCTGGAGGTATTCCTTGTGCAGCAGGCTGTAGATTTGCTGGGCAGTCATTTCCAGGCCCAGACGGTCGGTTTCACCCTGTACCACCTGGCTGAACTCAATCTGCATGCGACGTGGCAGGCTGATGCCGTATTCCTGCTCGAGCAGGTAGGTGATGCCGCCTTTGCCCGACTGGCTGTTGACGCGGATGACTGCCTCGTAGCTGCGGCCGATGTCCGCCGGGTCGATCGGCAAGTACGGCACTTCCCACAGCTCGCCTTCCTGCTGCTTGGCGAAGCCCTTGCGAATGGCGTCCTGGTGCGAGCCGGAGAACGCGGTGTGGACCAGGTCGCCCACGTACGGGTGACGCGGGTGCACCGGCAACTGGTTGCACTCTTCGACCACCTTGCGTACTCCGTCGATGTCGGAGAAGTCCAGCAGCGGGTCGATGCCCTGGGTGTAGAGGTTCAGTGCCAGGGTCACCAGGTCGACGTTACCGGTACGCTCGCCGTTGCCGAACAGGCAGCCTTCAGCGCGGTCGGCACCGGCCATCAGGCCCAGTTCGGTGGCAGCGATGCCGGTGCCACGGTCGTTGTGGCAGTGCAGGCTGATGATCACGCTGTCGCGGCGGCTGACATTGCGGCAGAACCACTCGATCTGGTCGGCATAGATGTTCGGCGTCGACACTTCGACGGTGGCTGGCAGGTTGAGGATGATCTTGTGCTCAGGCGTCGGGTTCCACACCTCGATGACCGCATCGCAGACTTCCTTGGCGAATTCCATTTCGGTAGCGCTGAAGGTTTCTGGCGAGTACTGGAAGGTCCAGTGGGTTTCCGGCTGCTGGGCAGCGTACTTGACGAACAGCTTGGCCGCGTTCACCGCGATGTCCTTCACGCCTTGCTTGTCTTGGTTGAAGACAATGCGGCGGAACGATGGGCTGGTGGCGTTGTACAGGTGGACGATGGCCTTTTTCGCCCCGCGCAGCGACTCGAAGGTACGCGCGATCAGGTCTTCACGCGCCTGGGTGAGCACCTGGATGGTGGTGTCGTCCGGGATGTGGCCGTCCTGGATCAAGGTGCGCACGAAGTCGAAGTCGGTTTGCGAGGCGGACGGGAACGACGCTTCGATTTCCTTTACGCCAACCTGCACCAAGGTCTTCCAGAAGCGCAGCTTCTTCTCCGAGTCCATCGGCTCGATCAGCGACTGGTTGCCATCACGCAGGTCGGAACTGCACCAGATAGGGGCTGCGGTGATGGTCTTCGACGGCCAGGTACGGTCGGGCAGGTCGATGGTCGGAAAGGCGCGGTACTTCTTCGAAGGGTCTTTGAGCATGGTCATGGAAGCAATCCTTTTGTGTGCGGCCGAGATCGGGCCTGCCGAGCAATAACGAGATGAAGAGGCGAGGCGACGCGAATCAGCCTGGTAGTCGGGCGCTGACCAGGCAGAGGCTGCGATGTTGTCGGAGCAGGATGAGGGTGCTGAAGGTTTTCATGCCTTCAAACTTAACCAGTGGGGTGGGGGATGGCAAGCGTTCGGGAAAAATTGAGATAAATGCTTAAAAAAAGCAATAAGACGAGATTTTATGGCTCATATTATTTAGGTGCTTATTGATTTTTGCGCAGTATTTTTCGATGGCGCAACACAGTTGAACTGCTGTCGACTGCGCTGGCCACCTTCGCTGGCACGCCCCTGCGACGTGGCGCAATACCTGTAGGAGCGGGCGCGCCCGCGAAGCAGGCGGCGCAATTTCAGGGCTGGAACGCACCAATGAAAATCGCTGGATCCACCCGTGCATCGTTCAGGCTGACATTCCAGTGCATGTGCGGTCCGGTAGCCCGCCCGGTCGAACCCACCCGGCCGACCACCTCGCCACGGCGCAGTTGCTGGCCGACCTGCACATCGATTTTCGACATGTGGCAGAACATGCTGATGAAGCCCTGGCCATGGTCGACAAACACCGTGCGGCCATTGAAAAAGTAGTCACCCACCAGAATCACCTTGCCATTGGCCGGGGTCTTGATCGGCGTACCCGCCGGCACGGCGAAGTCCAGCCCGGCATGCGGGTTGCGCTCTTCGCCATTGAAGAAGCGGCGCACGCCGAACTTGCTCGACAGCGGGCCGCTGACCGGTTTGTCGAGGATCAGGTTGCTCGGCAGGTTCGGGCTGAAGCTGCGGTAGGCCTTGATCTGCTCGGCCAACTCACGGTCGATGCGCTTGAGGTCGGCCGGGTTCGGGTTGACCTGGCGGGTGTTCTTCAAGGTGATGCGCTGTTCAGGGTATTTCTTGCTGCCGACCGAAAAGGGCAGGGTACGCCCGCCTTGGCTCAGCACGGCGGTGCCGGGTTTCTGGGTCAGCGGGATGCCAACGATGGCCAGCCAGTTGTCCTGTTCCTTCACCACCAGCACCGGTTTGCCGTCAAAGCGGGCGCTTGGCGCGCTGGCGGCGGGGCCGAGGTCGATCACCGCCACGCCGCCCGGCACTGGTTTGTTCAGCGCGCGGGTGATGTAGCTGGCCTGGGCACCGCCGGCCAGCAGCAACAGAGAAAGGGCGAGCAGGGGCGCGAGCAGGCGGGGCATGTGTCAGTCCAGTAGTGAAAGGGTGACCGGGGTCAGGTGGTTGTCTTCGACCCGCACCAGCAGCTCGCCTTCGTTCAGGCGGGCAGTCAGGCGTTGGCCATTGCGGGTCTGTTCGGCGCTGCGAATGGCCTGGCCTTGTTCATCCAGCAAAATGCTGTACCCGCGGGCCAAGGTGGCCAGCGGACTGACCACTTGCAGTGTCTGCAACTGGGCCTGGAACCGCTGGCGGCGGTCCTTGAGCACCTCACGCATGGCCCGTGGCAGGCGCTCGGCCAGGCTGTCCAGGCGCTGGTTCAGCAGTTTCAGGTTACGGCCCGGATGCTGCGCGGCCAGGCGGGCGTCCAGGCGTGCCAGGCGTTCGCGGCGCTGGTTGAGGTTGAGCATGAACGCGCGACGCAGGCGCATGTCCAGGTCGTCCAGGCGTTGAGCCTGCTGGCGCAAACGCTCGCCTGGGTGACGCAGGCGGCGGGTGAGTGACTCCAGGCGCAGGCGGTCGTGGGTCAGGCGGTTCTGCATGCGCAAGAGCAGGCGCCGTTGCAGGCCATCCAGGCGTTGCCGAAGGCCGCTGTTGTCAGGGGCCAGCAGCTCGGCGGCAGCCGACGGGGTGGGCGCGCGCACGTCAGCCACGAAGTCGCTGATCGACACGTCGGTTTCATGGCCCACGGCGCTGACAATGGGCGTGACGCAGGCGGCCACGGCACGCGCCACGGCTTCCTCGTTGAAACACCAGAGGTCTTCCAGCGAACCACCACCACGCGCCAGAATCAGCGCATCGAAGCCGAGGCTGTCGGCCAGGCGGATGGCGCGTACGATCTGCGCGATGGCTTCGCGGCCCTGTACCGCCGTCGGGATCAGGTTCAGCTCCACCTGCGGGGCACGGCGGCCGAACACACTGATGATGTCGCGGATCACCGCGCCGGTGGGCGAGGTGATGATGCCGATGCGCTGCGGGTGAGCCGGCAGTGGCTTCTTTCGTTCGGTGCTGAACAGCCCCTCGGCACCGAGCTTTTCCTTAAGGGCCTCGAAGGCCAGGCGCAGCGCGCCATCGCCGGCTGGCTCGACGGTGTCGAGAATCAGCTGATAGTCGCCCCGCCCTTCGAACAGCGAAACCTTGCCGCGTACCCGCACCGCCAGGCCGTCGCGCAGCGCCTGGCGCACCCGCGTGGCGTTTTGCCGGAACAACGCGCAACGCACCTGGGCGCCGCTGTCCTTGAGGGTGAAGTACATGTGGCCGGACGCCGGGCGGGCGAGGTTGGAGATTTCGCCTTCCACCCACACGCTGCGGAAAACGTCTTCCAGCAGCACGCGGGCGCGGCCGTTGAGTTGGCTGACGGTGAGGACCTCGCGGTCCAGTCCGAGTCGTTCGAAGGGGTCTCTGATCATGGTGGGCATGATACTGGGCTGGGTGAGTGCATGTCTTGGGGTTTGTGGTGCCTGTGAGATCGAGCGCCGCCCGCGCGGCGCATCGCGAGCTGCGCTCGCTCCTACGTCTGTTTCGGGCCAATATTACCTGTACCAAGCGCGCGCGGCCGCCTTGTTGCCGCAGTGCGATAGCGTGCCAGGCGCCAAGGCGTTCGCGCGCAAACACCGCAGGAATATCTGGCGAGCGCAGCTCGCGATGCGCCGCGCGGGCGGCGCTCGATCTCACAGGCACTATAACCTTCAAGGCATGCACCCATTCGCCCCGCCGCAATCCCGCGACGGATAAAAGGACTACCCAGGAACCCGGCACGATGCTCGCTCAGCTCTCCCTGACCCCCCAAGACTGGCTCCCCATCCTCATGGCCATCGCCGCCGCCTACATCGTCTTCGGCATCGCCGGTTTCGGCACTGCGCTGGTGGCCGGCCCGGTGCTGATCCACTTCATGCCGCTGTCGCGGATCATTCCGCTGCTGGTTCTGCTGGATTTCGTCGCGGCCTTTGGCAACTTGCTGCCATCGCGCCGTGATGTAGTGCGCAGCGAGTTGCTGCGGCTACTGCCGTTCATGGCCATAGGCTGCACGCTGGGTGTGGTGTTCCTGCTGCAGTTGAAGTCCGATTTGTTGATGCTGTTGATGGGCCTGTTCGTCACCGCCTATGCGCTGTACGGCCTGGCGCTGAAGGTGCGGCCGGCTAACCTGTCCGGGTTCTGGGCGGTGCCGATGGGCACGGTGGGCGGGCTGTTCGGGGCGTTGTTTGGCAGCGGCGGCTTCCTCTATGCGCTGTACCTGAGTGCGCGCCTGGAGGTAAAGGAGGAAGTTCGCGCCACCCAGAGCGCGCTGATCAGCTGCAGCACGTTGGTACGTCTGTCGCTGTTCCTGATCGCCGGTGTCTATGCCGACCAAAGCCTGCTGCTGCTCGCCGCCTGCCTGCTGCCTGTCATGTTCATTGGCCTGTGGGTAGGGCGTCGGTTGACCCACCGGTTATCCCGCGAAGCCTTCGTACGGCTGGTCACCTGGCTGGTGCTGGCCAGCGGCCTGGCGCTGATCGGTCGCTACCTCAGCGCCTGAGCGGTAGAATTGCGCCATTACCGCAGTTTTGCAGGCCAGTCCCGTTCATGAACACCCAGAGCATCATCGTTCCCAAGCTGTCTACCGTGCCGGTGCACGAAGCCCGGGCCCGCGCCATCCTGCGCTGGCTGGTGCGCGAAAAGGTCGTCGAGGAACAGCTGACCACCTGTGGCCGCACCGGCAACCGCATGGGCCATGCCCTGGCGGCAGGGGCGCGCAAAGTGGCCCTGCACCCGGAAAAACTGCCCTTCGGCGAGCCAGTCAACGGCCTGGAGGTGATGCTCAAGCGCTGCATCTATACACCCACCGACGGTTTTCTCGAAGAAGCCGGTTGCCCGGAGTGCCGGCGCGAGGTGGGCGAGCCATTGTTCGAAAGCCTGGAAGAGTGGATGCCGGCGGTGAGCGACAACTTCACCTGCCCGCTGTGCGGCTTCGAAGATGACATCAATGGCTTCATTTACCTGCAGCCATGTGCCTTTTCCAACCTGGGGTTCATCTTCAACAACTGGGGCGAGGCCGGGTTTACCCAGGCTTTTCTCGACAGCTTCGCCGACTGGCTCGACCAGCCGGTGACCGTGGTGCAGGTAAAACTGCCACAAGGCTGACCGAAGGCCCTTATTTTGCATTGAGCGGCGCGCCGTGCATGAGTATAATGGCGCGCTTCCATTTTTCCCGCCCGGGAGCCCCCGCGATGCTGCGTATCAGCCAAGAAGCCCTGACCTTCGACGATATCCTCCTTGTACCTGGCTATTCCGAGGTACTGCCCAATGAAGTCAGTCTCAAGACCCGTTTGACTCGTGGCATCGAGCTGAACATTCCGCTGGTTTCCGCCGCCATGGATACCGTGACCGAAGCGCGCCTGGCCATTGCGATGGCTCAGGAAGGCGGCATCGGCATCATCCACAAGAACATGACCATCGAGCAGCAGGCCGGCGAAGTACGCAAGGTCAAGAAGTTCGAGGCTGGCGTGGTCAAGGACCCGATCACCATCGACGCCGACGCTACCGTGCGCGACCTGTTCGAGCTGACCCGCCTGAACAACATCTCCGGTGTACCGGTGCTGGCCAACGGCGACCTGGTCGGTATCGTCACGTCCCGTGACGTGCGCTTCGAAAACCGCCTGGACGCCAAGGTTCGCGACGTGATGACGCCAAAAGAGCGCCTGGTCACCGTCCGCGAAGGCGCCGACAAGAACGAAGTCCGCGAACTGCTGCACAAGCACCGCCTGGAAAAAGTCCTGATCGTTGACGACAAGTTCAACCTCAAGGGCATGATGACCGTCAAGGACATCGAAAAGGCCAAGGCCTACCCGCTGGCCAGCAAGGACGACCAGGGCCGCCTGCGCGTTGGCGCTGCCGTCGGCACCGGCAAGGACACCGGCGAGCGCGTTGCTGCCCTGGTGGCTGCCGGCGTTGACGTGGTTGTGGTCGACACCGCCCACGGTCACTCCAAAGGCGTGATCGACCGCGTGCGCTGGGTGAAAGAAACCTACCCGCAAGTGCAGGTGATCGGCGGCAACATCGCCACCGGCGCTGCCGCCAAGGCCCTGGCTGAAGCAGGCGCTGACGCCGTCAAGGTCGGTATCGGCCCAGGCTCTATTTGCACCACCCGGATCGTTGCCGGTGTCGGCGTGCCGCAAATCAGCGCCATCGCCAACGTCGCCGCAGCACTGGAAGGCACTGGCGTGCCACTGATCGCCGACGGCGGCATCCGCTTCTCCGGTGACCTGTCCAAGGCCATCGTTGCCGGTGCTTCCTGCGTGATGATGGGTTCGATGTTCGCCGGTACCGAAGAGGCCCCGGGCGAAGTCGAACTGTTCCAGGGCCGTTCCTACAAGGCCTATCGTGGCATGGGCTCGCTGGGTGCCATGGCACAGGCGCAAGGCTCGTCCGACCGTTACTTCCAGGATTCCTCGGCCGGTGCCGAGAAGCTGGTACCGGAAGGTATCGAAGGTCGCGTTCCCTACAAGGGCGCACTGGCCGCGATCATCCACCAGCTGATGGGCGGCCTGCGTTCGTCCATGGGCTACACCGGCAGCGCAACCATCGAAGAAATGCGCACCAAGCCGGAGTTTGTACGCATCACCGGCGCCGGCATGGCCGAGTCCCACGTGCATGACGTGCAGATCACCAAAGAAGCCCCTAACTACCGCGTAGGCTGAGGCTTCCAGCAACATTTGCAAGCGGGGCTGTCACGACAGCCCCGCGTCGTTTCCGATTTCCACTGACGAGATTGAGTCATGGCCCTCGATATTCACGCTCACCGTATCCTGATCCTCGATTTCGGTTCCCAGTACACCCAGCTGATCGCCCGCCGCGTGCGCGAAATCGGCGTTTACTGCGAACTGCACCCGTTCGACATGGCCGATGAAGCGATCCGCGAATTCAACCCGCGCGGCATCATTCTCGCCGGCGGCCCCGAGTCGGTCCACGAAGCCGATAGCCCGCGCGCCCCGCAGGCCGTGTTCGACCTGAACGTGCCGGTGCTGGGCATCTGCTACGGCATGCAGACCATGGCCGAGCAGATGGGCGGCAAGGTCGAAGGTTCCGACCTGCGTGAATTCGGTTATGCCCGCGTGGACGTGGTCGGCAAGAGCCGCCTGCTCGACGGCATCGAAGACCATGTTGATGACGACGGCGTACTGGGCCTGGACGTGTGGATGAGCCACGGCGACAAGGTTACCCAGATGCCAGGCAACTTCCACGTGTTGGCCAGCACCCCCAGCTGCCCGATCGCCGGCATGTTCGACGACAGCCGCGGCTACTATGGCGTGCAGTTCCACCCGGAAGTGACCCACACCAAGCAGGGCGGTCGCATCCTGTCCCGTTTCGTGCAGGACATCTGCGGCTGTGAAGCCCTGTGGACCCCGTCCAACATCGTCGAAGACGCTATCGCCCAAGTGCGTGAGCAAGTCGGTTCGGCCAACGTCCTGCTGGGCCTGTCCGGCGGCGTGGACAGCTCGGTTGTTGCCGCGCTGCTGCACCGCGCCATTGGCGACCAGCTGACCTGCGTATTCGTCGACAACGGCCTGCTGCGCCTGCACGAAGGCGACCAGGTAATGGCCATGTTCAAGGAGAACATGGGCGTCAAGGTCATCCGCGCCGATGCTGAAAAGCAATTCCTCGACAACCTGGAAGGCGAAGCCGACCCGGAGAAGAAGCGCAAGATCATTGGCCGCACCTTCATCGACATCTTCGATGCCGAAGCCAGCAAGCTGGAGAACATCCAGTTCCTTGCCCAGGGCACCATCTACCCGGACGTGATCGAGTCGGCTGGCGCGAAGAGCGGCAAGGCCCACGTGATCAAGTCGCACCACAACGTCGGTGGGCTGCCGGAGGAAATGAACCTCAAGCTGGTCGAGCCGCTGCGTGAACTGTTCAAGGACGAAGTGCGCAAGATCGGCCTGGAGCTGGGCCTGCCGTACGACATGGTCTACCGCCACCCGTTCCCGGGCCCTGGCCTGGGCGTGCGTATCCTGGGTGAAGTGAAGAAGGAATACGCCGACATCCTGCGTCGCGCTGACCACATCTTCATCGAAGAACTGCGCAAGGCCGACTGGTACCACAAGACCAGCCAGGCATTCGTGGTGTTCCAACCGGTCAAGTCGGTTGGCGTCGTCGGCGATGGCCGTCGCTACGCCTGGGTTGTCGCCCTGCGTGCCGTCGAGACCGTGGACTTCATGACTGCGCGTTGGGCACACCTGCCGTACGAGCTGCTGGAAACCGTCAGCGGCCGTATCATCAACGAAATCGACGGTATCTCGCGCGTTACCTACGACGTGTCGAGCAAGCCGCCAGCCACGATCGAGTGGGAATAAGCTGAGCCACAAGGGCGCCGCAAGGCGCCCTTGTCGTATCTGCGCCTTGCCTGGCTCAAGGGGCAATGTGTTGCATGCCGCGTAATTTCAGTCGGGCATGCAGCTCGGCAAGGTTTTGAAAGCGACGTTCATGAATGGCCGGCCAGTCGGGGCGCTCCACGTAGTAAAACCGCCCATCGCGCTTGATCAGCGTGCGCCGCAAGGTCGAATCCCGGCTGCGGTTGATCAGGTATTCCTGGCCATTGGTACGTTCGATCGCGTAATCGCCAGGCCTTACCAGCAGGCTTTCGAAATCCGGTGATGGCGGGCGGGTGGTCAACACTCCGGCGCGTAGCCGTAGGTCGCTTTGCACATGCCTTACCGTGCCACCTTCGTCCCGGGCATCCACACCGGGGTCTGTGCTGTAAGCGTCAGGTTCGTCGATCGGGCGGTCTTCGACACGCAGTCCGATCGCGCCTTCTGTTTCAGCCAGGCCGGTGACGCCATGGAAGGTGTTGGCGTGGGTGCTGCCGACCAGCGCAATCCATTTTCCCGAGCCGCGCGCAGCTTGGTCTGCCTGGATAATCAAGTGTGCATGGAAGTTCATCATGCGCTGGCGTGCCACATCGGAAACGGGTGTCGCCCACGCCTGGCGGTAACTGGCCATGCAGTCGATGGACTGTATGCGTACGCCGTTTTTCTGTGCGCTGACGAGTACTTGGCGAAAGGTGTAGCGGCCTTCGGCGTCGGTGCGGTGGCCGACATCCTGGCTCTCCACATAGCGGTCCAGCTCCTGGGGCATCACGCCTGTGCGGTTGAATGTATCCAGGTCTGCTTGGTGGAAGTCGGTGGTGAAGTGCTCCATGTACAGCGTCTTTACCTTCAACTTGCGTAGCAGGCGCATGTTGTCGATCAGCAATCGCTTGCTGCCAAGACCACTGTGCGCTTCGCCAACCACTAGGCCGTCACTGTTCTGGTACAGGGTTTTGAAAACGGTTTTGGATGAAGCGTTGGCGGGTATTTCGGGTATCTGCGGACGTGGCGGTATTTGCACCGTGGTCATGAACGCATCGGCGTCGGCCGCCAATTGATCTCGAAGCTGGCGGAATCGGCCGATGGCAGCCTGTCGATCCGGGGCATCGAGGAATACTCGCGTACCTGTAATCTCATCGTCGGAAACATCCTTCAGTGAGGCGCGCAGGTCGGCTGGTATTTCATAAGGGGTGCCGGGCATGGGCGGCACGTTTGCGCTTGCTGTCGGGCGGCCCCAGATTTTCAGGCTCGAAAGCATGCCCCCGTTGAGGCCAAGGCGCTCCACCGGGCGCCACTGGCCTGCGGCATCCAGGCGGATCGGCAAGCTTTTGTAAAAAGAGAACGGGTTGTCAGGGGCGACAATGGTCCAGGATTTCAGTTCGGGTACAAAACGCACTTGGTAAGGCATGTCGTCGATCAGTGCGTAAAACTGCCCATCCTGCATATGGATACCTTCAAGAAACCCAGTGCCAGGTTTGCTGCCAAGCACTACATTCGTCTCGAATGGGCGCAGGGCGTCCCAACTGCCGGTTGGCCGGAAGGGCTGGGGTACCCAGGTTTCAATTGCGTCTGCCACCTCTGAAGCACGTGCCTCATCGGGCTCTCCGCTGTGTTCCTGCGCTGATTCTTCCGACGGTGCCGGGGGGGACCCTTCCTCGGTCGCAGCGCCTGCTTCCGCCGCTTCTGCGAAATCAGTAAGGGGCTTGCCGGGTGCACTGAGCAGAAAGGTCGCATTGAACAGTGTCTCGATGGCGGCGAAAATCGCGCCGGTAACACCTGCCTTGCGTTCACGCGTCGTGTGCCCGTGAATCGCCTGGTAGATGTTCAAACCCATTTCAGCAATGCCAGCCCCCACCAGCGCCAACGCCACTGGCCAACTCACTGCCGCCATAGGGCCGAACACCTGCAGGCCCGCCTTCAAGTAGCCGATCCACAATTGTCTGCGCAGGTCCGCGTTGGAACGGAGAGAGAAATGCGCATCATCGATCATCCGCTGGCGGGCTTTGTTGCGCAGCCAGTCGAAGGCATCCTCCTCAATGGCCAGGTCGAGGGTGTTGAGGCCGCTGTAATCATGGTTGCCCCAGCCATGAAACAGCAGGTCGATCAGGTTGTTCAGCCCGACTTTGCCGTCAGCTTCCTCGCGGTCGTCGAGGGAAAAATGTGCCAGGAAACGGGTTCGGTTTTCGACATAGGTGCAATTTGTGAGCACCCAGCAGAACAGTGCCTGGTTATTCGGGAAATAATGCAGACCGTCGACATCACCCGGCAGGTAAATCAGCTGGCTGCCGTTGGCCAATTGCAGGCGAAGGATGTCCGTCGCCACATATCCGCCAATGTCGAGCGCGCAGACGCGCGTAGCACCACCCGGTAATACTCTTTCTTGCAGGGCCTCCAGCGACGGCGGCCAGGTTGTCTCGCCCACCAGGGCATCAGCGATATCCTGCGCGTGACGGGCTAGCGCCGATGAGGGGTGTTCTGCGCAAACTTCCAGTAATTTGCTCATGAAGTTGGCTTTGGCCAACGTGCGGAAGTTTTCTGAATGCTCGGCCCAGAAAGACGTCATCCGCGTTTTGAATGCCGTGGCAAAATCAATGCTCCAGAAATAATCCAGAACCTCCTTGGCTTCGAGTCGAACTTCATTGCGCTCGTCATACACGTCTTTGCCTGGCCCATCGCTGTAGAAGCCAACGAGATAACTGAGCACGTCGGCGTTGTCCTGGGCCTGGGCATCGAAGCGGTGCATCACCAGTTGGGGCAGAGTGAGGGATTCATAGGGCTGATCCAGGTGTTGCCAACCGTTGAAGGTTCGAGGGCTGCTGACGGCGGTGTGAAAACGGTGCAGGTAGACATTGTCGGGCTCCAGCGCCTTCAGATCATGGCGCTCGAGGAGTTGTTGCGCGACTTCACGCGCCATCTCGCGCATGTCAGGGCAGTCTTCAGTGAGGTGTGCGGCGAGGGTCATCAGCATTTGCTGGTCGCCGGGGAGGGTGTCGGCAGGCATCACGGTGGTCCAATTGAAGTGAAAGGGTGCCAGTTTCAAACCGCCGTGAGCCAGGGAGGTGGTGCTTATTGCTTGTCAGGTTGCTTCGGGACGCCGGGTTTTCACTTAATATTTCCCATTTGCAGGTGTATCGTATTCGCCCTTCATCGCCAGCCACTGCTGGCAGCTTGATTGCGCAGAACATGAGGTACCCGCAGCGATGTCCTTCACCCGTCGACAAATGCTCAAGGGCCTGACCGGCCTGGTTGTGGTTGGCCTGGGCGCCGGTGGCGCGGCCCGTTACTGGCTGGGCAAGGTCGAAGATGACAATGCTGGGCATGATTACGAGCTGATCGCCGCGCCGCTGGATGTCGAGCTGGTGCCAGGCTTCAAGACCGAGGCCTGGGCGTTCGGGCCCTCGGCACCGGGCACCGAGCTGCGCGTGCGCCAAGGCACCTGGTTGCGGGTGCGCTTCATCAACCACCTGCCGGTGGAAACCACCATCCACTGGCACGGCATCCGCCTGCCGCTGGAAATGGACGGCGTGCCTTATGTGTCGCAATTGCCGGTCAAGCCGGGTGAGTACTTCGACTACAAGTTCCGCGTGCCGGATGCTGGCAGCTACTGGTATCACCCGCATGTCAGTAGCTCCGAGGAGCTGGGGCGCGGCCTGGTCGGCCCGCTGATCGTCGAGGAGCGCGAGCCGACCGGCTTCCAGCATGAGCGCACGCTGAGCCTGAAGAACTGGCACGTGGACGAGCAGGGCGCCTGGCTGCCTTTCAGCATCCCGCGAGAGGCTGCGCGCAACGGCACAGCCGGGCGGCTGATCACCATCAATGGCCACACCGGCTCGGTCACCGAGCTCCCGGCCGGCCAAGTGGTGCGCGTGCGCCTGCTGAACCTGGACAACACCTGGACCTACCGGATCAACCTCAAGGGCAACTGCGAGGCGAAAATCTATGCCCTCGATGGCAACCCGGTGACCCCGCGTACACTGGAAGACGAGTACTGGCTGGGCCCTGGCATGCGCATCTGTCTGGCTATCCGGATACCCGAGGCCGGCGAAGAGATCTCCCTGCGCGACGGTTTCGTGCGCCTGGGCACCCTGCGTTCGGTGGCCAGCACCGAAGCACCGGGCGAGTGGCCGCCGGCCCTGCCACCCAACCCGATCGCCGAGCCGGACCTGGAGAATGCTGAAAAGCTCAACTTCAATTTCGAATGGGCGGCAGCAGTTTCGGTCACCACCGACCAAAACAAACCGTCGAGTATGTGGCAAATCAACGGCCAGGCCTGGGACATCACCGACAAGACCTGCGCCGACCGGCCAATCGCCACGCTGAAGAAGGGCAACAGCTACATCTTCGAGCTGAAGAACATGACCCAGTACCAGCACCCGATCCACCTGCATGGCATGAGCTTCAAGGTGATCGCCTCGAACCGCCACGACATCAAGGAGCCGTGGTTCACCGACACCTACCTGCTGGGCAAGAACGAGCGCGCCCAGGTGGCACTGGTGGCGGATAATCCCGGCACCTGGATGTTCCACTGCCACGTCATCGACCACATGGAAACCGGCCTGATGGCCGCGATTGCGGTGGTCTGATGCGCCCGCAAATCATCGATCGCAGTCGCGACCAGGAATTCATGCGTCAGGCCCTGGCCCTGGCCGCCGAGGGCGCAGCGCTGGGCGAGGTGCCGGTGGGGGCGTTACTGGTGCAGCATGGGCAGGTGATCGGGCAGGGTTTCAACCGGCCGATCCTGGACAGCGACCCCAGTGCACATGCCGAGATGGTGGCGATCCGTGCGGCGGCCAGGTCGGCCAGTAATTATCGACTGCCCGGCAGCACCCTGTACGTGACCCTGGAACCCTGCAGCATGTGCGCGGGGCTGATCGTACATTCGCGGGTGATGCGTGTGGTGTTCGGAGCACTGGAACCCAAGGCGGGGATCGTGCAGAGCCAGGGGCAGTTCTTCGCCCAGGGTTTCCTCAACCACCGGGTAATGGTGGAGGGGGGCGTGCTGGCGGAGGAGTGCGGGCAGATCCTTAGCGACTTTTTCAAGGCCCGTCGGGCAAAAGCCTGAAACAAGCATCTTTGCGGGCTTACATCGGCGGGGGCTGATCCGCCGGCTTGTCCTTGTTGACCCCGGGCACATGCAGGTTGCCCTCGGCCACCTGGCCTTCGAGCTGTGGCTGGGTCACCCAGGTGAGGATGTCGTAGTAGCGGCGAATGTTGGCCACGAAGTGCACCGGCTCGCCGCCACGCGCATAACCATACTTGGTCTGCCGATACCACTGTTTCTGTGACAGCCGCGGCAGCATCTTCTTCACGTCCAACCACTTGTTCGGGTTGAGCTTTTCGCGCTTGGCCAGGGTGCGGGCGTCTTCCAGATGGCCGCTGCCGACGTTGTAGGCCGCCAGGGCAAACCAGGTGCGGTCCGGTTCCTGAATGCTGTCGTCGAGCTCCGCCTTGATCTTCATGAAGTACTTGGCACCGCCCTGGATGCTTTGCTTGGGGTCCAGCCGGTTCGACACGCCCATGGCCTGGGCGGTGCGCTGGGTCAGCATCATCAGGCCGCGCACGCCGGTCTTGGAGGTGACTTCCGGCTGCCACATCGATTCCTGGTAGCCGATCGCTGCCAACAGGCGCCAGTCGACCTGTTCAACCTTGGCGTAGCTCTTGAAGTGTTTCTCGTACTTGGGCAGGCGCTGTTGCAGGTGCTGGGCAAAGGTATAGGCACCGACGTAGCCGAGCACGTCGACGTGGCCGTAGTAGCGGTCCTTCAGCCGTTGCAGGGTGCCGTTCTTCTGCGCCTTGTCGAGGAATTCGTTGATCTCGTTGAGCAGGCTGTTGTCTTCGCCTGCCGCTACAGCCCAACGCTGGTCACGGGTATCGCCCACGTCGAAGGCAACCCGCACGTTGGGGAAGTACACCTGGTTCATCGCCAGTTCGTTGGAGTCGACCAGGGTCAGGTCGATCTGCCCTTCGTCGACCATGCGCAGCAAGTCGACCACCTCGACGGCATCGGATTCTTCGTACTCCAGACCCGGGGTCTGCTTTTTCAGCTCGGCCAGCAGGTCGGCATGACTGCTGCCTTTGAGCACCATGATCTTCTTGCCGACTAGGCCCTTGGCGTTGGTAGGGCGCGGTCGGCCGTTGCGATAGACGACCTGCGGGGTCACTTCCAGATACGGGTGTGAGTACTTTACCTGGGCCTTGCGCCGTTCGCTGCTGACCAGGCCGGCGGCGGCCAGCACCGGGCCAGAGGGCTTGCCGAGCGAATCGTAGAGTTCGTCCAGGTTGTCGGCGGTCTCGATCTGCAGCTTTACGCCGAGATCGTCGGCGAAATGCTGCACCAGCTCGTATTCGAAGCCGGTTTCACCGTTGCGGTCCTGGAAGTAGGTGGCTGGGCTGTTGCGGGTGATTACGCGCAGCACGCCGTCCTCCTTCACGCGCTCCAGGGTGCTGGGTTTTTCAACGCAGGCACCGAGCAGCAGAAAGAGTCCGGTTGCGAGGAGCCATTTGGCGCAACGCTGGCGCAAAGCAGTGTGGGCGAACATAGGTTGCAGTATACGCAAAGGACCGGCTCAACCATATCTCGACAACTGTTAGCTTGTCTGGTAGCGCTTGATGTGCTCTGTGGCTTGACTTAAGAGGTTCAGCGTCCGGGCGATCGAGCGCCGCCCGCGCGGCGCATCGCGAGCTGCGCTCGCTCCTACGCTTGTTTCGGGCCAGTATCCCTGTGGCAGACGCGCGCGACCGCCTTGTTCGTACGGCGCGATATCGAGTCATGCACCCCCGGCGTTCGCGCGCCAATCCCGCAGAAATAACTGGCCCGAAACAACCGTAGGAGCGAGCGCAGCTCGCGATGCGCCGCGCGGGCGGCGCTCGATCTCCCCGGCGACGAACATCTTGAGGCGAGCATCCGAAATTCTGACCCGAAAGTCCGGTTACGCCGCCCGGCAGCCGTGGCTTAGAGCGGGTGCCGAAAGCCATCGAATTAGGCTAGAATGCACGGCCTCTAAGCACACCCCTTCCTGAGGCTGTCCCGACGATGTTGATCCTGCGCGGCGCTCCTGCCCTTTCTGCCTTTCGCCACGGTAAATTACTCGAGCAACTGAGCCAGAAAGTCCCCGCTGTTACTGGTTTGTATGCCGAATTTGCCCACTTCGCCGATGTTGAAGGCGAGCTGACCGCCGACCAGCAGCAGGTGCTGGGCCGTCTGCTCAAGTACGGCCCGAGCGTGCCGGTACAGGAGCCGACCGGCCGCCTGTTCCTGGTCGTCCCGCGCCTGGGCACCATTTCGCCCTGGGCCAGCAAGGCCAGCGACATCGCCCACAACTGCGGCCTGCAGTCGATCCAGCGCCTGGAGCGCGGTATCGCCTACTACGTGGCCGGCACCCTGAGCGACGCTGACGCCGCCCTGATCGCCGCCGAACTGCACGACCGCATGACCCAGCGTGTGCTCGGCCAGCTGGAGCAGGCCGCTGACCTGTTCAGCCACGCGCAGCCCAAGCCAATGACCTCGGTCGACATTCTGGCCGGCGGCCGTGATGCCCTGGCCAAGGCCAACATCGACCTGGGCCTGGCCCTGGCCGAAGACGAGATCGACTACCTGGTCAACGCTTTCCAGGGCCTCAAGCGCAACCCGAACGACATCGAACTGATGATGTTCGCCCAGGCCAACTCCGAGCACTGCCGCCACAAGATCTTCAACGCCAGTTGGGACATCGACGGCCAGGCTCAGGAAAAGAGCCTGTTCGGCATGATCAAGAACACCTACCAGATGCACAACGAAGGTGTGCTGTCGGCGTACAAGGACAACGCCTCGGTGATCGTCGGCAATGTTGCCGGGCGCTTCTTCCCGAACCCTGAAACCCGCCAGTACGGCGCGGTGCAGGAGCCGGTGCACATCCTGATGAAGGTCGAAACGCACAACCACCCGACCGCCATCGCCCCGTTCTCGGGCGCTTCCACCGGCTCTGGTGGCGAAATCCGTGACGAAGGTGCTACCGGCCGTGGCGCCAAGCCCAAGGCTGGCCTGACCGGCTTCACCGTTTCCAACCTGCGTATCCCGGGCTTCGAACAGCCGTGGGAGCAGGCTTACGGCAAGCCAGAGCGTATCGTTGACGCCCTCGATATCATGATCGAAGGCCCACTGGGCGGTGCGGCGTTCAACAACGAATTCGGTCGCCCGGCGCTGACCGGTTATTTCCGTACCTTCGAGCAGGCCATCGACACCCCGCACGGTGAAGAAGTGCGCGGCTACCACAAGCCGATCATGCTCGCCGGTGGTATGGGCAACATCCGTGAAGACCACGTGCAGAAAGGCGAGATCACGGTCGGCGCCAAGCTGATCGTGCTCGGCGGCCCGGCCATGCTGATCGGCCTGGGCGGCGGTGCCGCTTCGTCGGTGGCGACCGGTGCCAGCTCGGCAGACCTGGACTTCGCTTCGGTACAGCGCGAAAACCCGGAAATGGAGCGCCGTTGCCAGGAGGTCATCGACCGTTGCTGGCAGCTGGGCGACGCCAACCCCATCGCCTTCATCCATGATGTCGGTGCCGGCGGTATCTCCAACGCCTTCCCTGAGCTGGTCAACGACGGTGGCCGTGGTGGCCGCTTCGAGCTGCGCAACGTGCCCAACGACGAGCCGGGCATGGCCCCGCACGAAATCTGGAGCAACGAATCGCAAGAGCGTTACGTGCTGGCCGTCAGCGCGGTCGATTTCGAGCGCTTCAAGGCCATCTGCGAGCGCGAGCGTTGCCCGTTTGCCGTGGTCGGTGAAGCGACCGAAGAACAGCACCTGACCGTTACCGACAGCCACTTCGCCAACACGCCGGTAGACATGCCGCTCGACGTGCTGCTCGGCAAGCCGCCGCGCATGCACCGTTCGGTCACCCGCGAAGCCGAGCTGGGCGATGATTTCGACCCAAGCCAGCTGGACCTGGACAACGCCGTCCAGCGCGTGCTGAACCATCCCGCGGTGGCCAGCAAGAGCTTCCTGATCACCATCGGCGACCGCACCATCACCGGTCTGGTTGCCCGCGACCAGATGATCGGCCCGTGGCAGGTCCCGGTAGCCGACTGCGCCGTTACCGCCACCAGCTTCGACGTCTACACCGGTGAGGCGATGGCCATGGGTGAACGTACTCCGCTGGCACTGCTGGACGCCCCGGCATCCGGGCGCATGGCCATCGGCGAAACCCTGACCAACCTGGCTGCCGCACGCATCGAAAAGCTCTCCGACATCAAATTGTCGGCCAACTGGATGTCCGCTGCCGGCCACCCGGGTGAAGACGCCCGCCTGTACGACACCGTGAAGGCTGTCGGCATGGAGCTGTGCCCGGAACTGGGCATTACCATTCCGGTCGGCAAAGACTCCATGTCCATGAAGACCAAGTGGAGCGAAGAGGGCGTCGAGAAGAGCGTTACCTCGCCGATGTCACTGATCATCACCGGCTTCGCCCCGGTCACCGACATCCGCCAGACCCTGACCCCGCAACTGCGCATGGACAAGGGCGAGACCGACCTGATCCTGATCGACCTGGGCCGCGGCAAGAACCGCATGGGCGCCTCGATCCTGGCCCAGACCTACGGGAAGATCGCCGCACAGGCACCGGACGTCGACGACGCCGAAGACCTCAAGGCATTCTTCGCCGTGATTCAGGGCCTGAACGCCGACGGCCACCTGCTGGCCTACCACGACCGCTCTGACGGCGGCCTGATGACCACCGTGCTGGAAATGGCCTTCGCCGGCCACTGTGGCCTCGACCTGCAACTCGATCCGCTGACCGACAGCAAGGCCGACGTGGCAGCCATCCTCTTCAACGAAGAGCTGGGCGCGGTCATTCAGGTGCGTCAGGATGCCACCCCGGACGTGCTGGCGCAGTTCAGCGCTGCTGGCCTGGGTGAGCAGTGCGTCGCGGTGATCGGCAAACCGGTCAACAACGCTGAAGTGTCCGTCAGCCTGAACGGCGAAGTGCTGTTCGACGACGACCGTCGCATGCTGCAGCGCCAGTGGGCCGAGACCAGCTACCAGATCCAGCGCCTGCGTGACAACGCCGACTGCGCTGACCAGGAATTCGACCTGCTGCTCGAGGAAGACAACCCGGGCCTGTCGGTCAAGCTGGGCTTCGACGTCAACGACGACATCGCCGCACCGTACATCAAGAAGGGCGTGCGCCCGCAAGTGGCCATCCTGCGTGAGCAGGGCGTCAACGGCCAGGTCGAGATGGCTGCTGCCTTCGACCGCGCCGGCTTCGCCGCCATCGATGTGCACATGAGCGATATCCTCGCTGGCCGTGTCGACTTCGAAGCCTTCAAGGGCTTGGTCGCCTGCGGTGGTTTCTCCTACGGTGACGTGTTGGGTGCCGGTGAGGGCTGGGCCAAGTCGGCCCTGTTCAACAGCCGCGCACGCGATGCTTTCCAGGCCTTCTTCGAGCGTACCGACAGCTTCGCCCTGGGCGTGTGCAACGGGTGCCAGATGATGTCCAACCTGCACGAGCTGATCCCCGGCACCGAGCACTGGCCGCACTTCGTGCGCAACCGCTCGGAGCAATTCGAGGCGCGCGTGGCCATGGTCGAAGTACAGAAGTCCAACTCGATCTTCCTGCAGGGCATGGCCGGTTCGCGCATGCCGATCGCTATCGCCCACGGCGAAGGCCATGCCGAGTTCGCCAGCGAAGAAGCACTGCTGGCCGCTGACGTGTCCGGTTGCGTGGCCCTGCGCTACGTCGACAACCACGGCAAGGTCACCGAAGCCTACCCGGCCAACCCGAACGGCTCGCCACGTGGCATCACCGGCCTGACCAGCCGTGACGGCCGAGTGACCATCATGATGCCGCACCCAGAGCGTATGTTCCGTGCTGTGCAGAACTCCTGGCGCCCGGACGAGTGGCAGGAAGATGCCGCGCTGATGCGTATGTTCCGCAACGCGCGTGTGTGGGTGAACTAAGGCGTGTACAAGCTCGCCTTCTTCGTTCCCGGCAGCCATGTCGAAGTGGTCAAGGCCGCTGTGTTCGCCGCAGGTGGCGGGCGCATCGGTGACTATGACCACTGCGCCTGGCAAACCCTGGGCAAGGGCCAGTTCCGCCCGTTGGACGGCAGCCAGCCGTTCCTCGGGCAAGCGGGCCAGGTCGAGGTGGTTGAGGAATGGAAGGTGGAGCTGGTGGTGGCTGACGAGCTGATTGTCCAGGTCGTCGCTGCACTCAAGCAGAGCCACCCGTACGAGACGCCAGCCTATGAAGTCTGGCGGCTCGCCGAGTTCTAGAACGCATCACGGCTATTCGCGGGTGAACCCGGTCCGACAGGTACTCGACAGGTCTTGAGCCTTGCGAGCTCCCTGTGGGAGCGGGTTCACCTGCGAAAGGGCCCTATGGTCTAGCTACAACCTCCCTGTTCTGCCCAGGCCGCTTCAACCAGGCGCAAGCCAGCAACCCCACCTCGAACAGCACCCACATCGGCACTGCCAGCATCGTCTGCGAAAACACATCCGGCGGCGTCAGGATCATCCCCACCACAAAGCACCCGACGACCACGTAGGGCCTGCTGCGCCGTAATGTGGCCACATCGGCCAACCCCACCCAGACCACGATGAACGTCGCCACCGGGATCTCGAAGGCCAACCCGAACGCCAGAAACAGCGCCAGGATAAAGTCCAGGTACTGGCTGATATCGGTCATCATCGCGACGCCGTCCGGCGTCACGCTGGCAAAGAAGCCGAACATCATCGGGAACACCAGGAAGAACGCGAAGGCCATGCCGGCATAGAACAGCACGATGCTCGACACCAGCAACGGCAAGGCAATGCGCCGTTCATGGCGGTACAGCCCCGGCGCCAGAAAGCCCCAGGCCTGGTGCAGCAGCAACGGCATGGCAACGAACACGGCGCACATCGCGGTCAGCTTGAACGGTGTCAGGAACGGCGAGGTGACGCTGGTGGCGATCATGCTCGCGCCTTCGGGCAAGAAGCGCCGCAGCGGCTCGGAGATGAGCGTGTACAGCGTCTGGGCAAACGGGAACAGGCCGGCGAACACCAGCGCCACCAGCCCCAGGCAACGCACCAGGCGCTTGCGCAGGTCGCGCAGGTGTTCGGTCAGCGGCATGCGCGCTGCCGGGTCCATGGCAATACTCATGAAGCGTTTTCCTTGGGTACTGCAACCGTGGCTGCATCATTGGCCGGTTCCGCCTTCGGGCGGATGCCCTGGCGGATTTCCTGCTCCAGACGCTGCAGCGGGGCACTGTCGAGGTCGGGTAGCTCGATTTCGCGCTCCACCTGCGTGCGCAGCGCGTGCATGGCCCGGCGCGCCTGGCCCAGGCCGCGGCCGAGAGTACGTGCAGCCACGGGCAGGCGTTCGGGGCCCAGTACCAGCAGGGCGACGATGCCGACCACCAGCAGCTCGCTGAAGCCTATTTCGAACATCAGGCCTGACGGTCCGTCTGCGATTGCTGTGCAGCCTGGCCATTCAGTGGGCATGGTTGCTGCAGTTGCGAGTGCCCTGGGGGAGTGGCGTCATTGTCGCCACCCATCGACTTGCGAAACCCCTGGATGGCCTCACCCACATCGCTACCCAAGCCCTTGAGCCGTTTGGTACCAAACAGCAGGAATACGATCAGCAGTACGATCACCAGTTGCCAGATTCCAATGCCACCCATTGCGACCACTCCTGTAAGGCCATGAAAAGGAAGGGCAATCCTGCCGCGCCCAGATGACGTGCAGATGACGACGGGGACATTGCCATTTACCTGCAACATGCTGCGTGTTGACTGGCGTCTTCATTTCGCGAGCGAGGCACGCCCGGATGGTTGGCAAGCAACAGCAGGGCGCGGCCCTGCTGATGGTGATGGTGGTGCTGGCAATGCTGGCAGCGGGTATGGCCTGGCTGGTGGAAGATGGCCGGCGCCAGGTTGATGAAGTGCGCCTGTTGCACCAGCGGGTGCAAACCCGGGCCATGGAGCAAGCCGGCCTGGCCTATGCCGAGCAGGCCCTGCGTGATCCTGCCTGGCGGCTAAGCCCGCTGTTCTGGCAAGCCTTGCGCGGGCAGCCGCTGGCTTACGACTTTGGCGCTGGCCAGGCGCAGTTGCGGGTACGCGACCAGCACACCTGCTTCAATGTCAACGCGTTACTGGGTACCGATGGCGAGCGCGCCGAGCGCCAGTTGCGCTACTTACTGGGCAATGACATGGCGGCCGAACGCCTGGTCGATGCCCTGGCGGACTGGCTCGATGCCGACAGCGATGCCCGCCTGCAAGGCGCCGAGAGCGCCCAGTACCTGCGCCAGCAACCGCCACGGTTGGCGGCCAACCAGCCGATGCTCGACACCAGTGAGCTGAACCTGTTGCTGGAGCCGGACGCCACCCGCCAGGCGCGTTACCCGATGCTGTGCGCCTTGCCCCAGGTCACGGGTTGGCGTCTTAACGCCAATGCGCTGGGGCTGGAGCACCTTCCGTTGCTGGAAGCGCTGTATGAAGGGCGTTACCCGCGGTCGCTGCTCAGCCGCATCATCAGCGGTCGGCCGGCGTCGGGGTACGTGGATGCGGCCGCATTGCGCCAGGCGCTGGGGGCGGTGGATGACGAAACGTTCGAACGGCTGAGTGAAGGCCTGCTGCTCAACAGCGGGTACTTTCTGCTGCAGTTGTCGTTCGAGGAAGAGGGGCGGGTGATGCGCAGCGAATTCCAGGTGGAGGCGCTGGGGGTGGTGCAATGGCATGCCCGGGTGCCAGCACAGCAAGTGCGAGTGCGTAGCCGGGAGCCGATAGCCTGGTAACGCTCACTGGCTTCTTTGAAGCCAGTGAGATGCCTGTGGGGGCGGGCTTGCCCGCGTAGGGGCCGGTACAGCCAGCAAAAGTTGGCTGACCGGCACTGGATCAAACGGTCCCGATCTCGCCGCCATCAATACGCTGGATCACTACGGTGGAAGCCCGCGGCCGTACCGTAGTCCCCGCCGGAGTAACATCGGTCGCGTTGTCGGTAGACGGCCAGTTCTCCGGGTGCTGAATGTTGACGAACAGCGTCTTGTTGTCCGGGGTAAAGGTAATCCCGGTCACCTCGCAACCATTGGGCCCGACGAAGAAGCGTCGCAGGTCGACCTGGTTCTGTGCGTTCACCGGGACCTGCTTGCCACTGGCATCCACCAGGTCGGTAGGGATCACCGCCAGCAACTGGTCGTTGGTGTAGTCGGTCAAGGTGCTTTCGCCGTTGTCGGTCTCGAACCACAGCACGCCGCGGCTATCGAAGCTCATGCCGTCGGGGCTGGCGAACTGGTTCAGCTCGGTCAGGCCGGAGCGGTTGATGTCGGCGGTGCCGGCAGCGTTGGCGCCGAACACGAAGATGTCCCAGGTAAAGCTCAACTGGTCGTCGCTGTCGTGCCAGCGAATGATGTGGCCATGGCGGTTCGGGCCGCGCGGGTTGGCTGCATCGACCTTTTCCGGGGTGCGCGCACTGTTGTTGGTCAGGGTCAGGTACACATCGCCGTTCAGCGGGTTGACCGTGGTCCATTCCGGCCGGTCCATCGGCGTTGCGCCCACGGCATCGCCGGCACCCCGTGTGTTGAGGATGATGCCCGGCAGGTCGCCGTACAGCGCGCCCAGCGTGCTGCCACCCGTGGTGGCGGTGGCCACGTCCAGCAGCAGCCAGACGCCGGTGCCATCGGCGTTGAAGCGGGCCACGTACAGTTTGCCCTGATCCAGGTACTTGGCACCCGTGGCCAGGCGGTCGGCCGGGTTGGCGTCAGCGGCATCCCATACGGCAGTGGATACCCACTTGTACAGGTACTCATTGTTCGAGTCGTCACCCATGTACCACACCAGCGGCTTGCCAGCGACCGGCAGGCCAGGGGCGCAGCCTTCGTGGCGGAAGCGGCCCAGTGCGGTGCGCTTGGTTGCCAGGGTGCTGCTGTTGTACGGGTCGATCTCGACGATGTAGCCATAGGTGCTGGCTTCGTTGCGGTAGTCGTCGGTGGCGCTGGCGCCTTTCACGGTCACGTCGAAACGGGCGAACTCGTCGGCTACTTCGCTGGCGTCACCGGCAGCGCTTTCCCACTTGTACTGGCCGCTGGAGGTACCCACGCCGATGCGGCGCTGGTCTTCGGGGCGGGTGCCTTTGTTGACGAAGATGCCCGGCCAGTTCTCTTCGCAGGTCAGGTAAGTGCCCCACGGCGTGTAGCCGTTGCCGCAGTTGTTGTTGGTGCCGCGGCAGTGGGTGCCGGCGGTGGAGTACTTGGTCTTGACGTGGTCGGTGCCACGCAGTGGTCCGGTGATTTCCATGCGCGAAGCGGTAGTGAAACGGCGGTTCAGCGGGTCGTTGTCGACCACCTGCCAGCGGCCGTTGATTTTCTGCAGGCGCACCACGCCAGCGCCATGCGCGTTGATTTCCTTGCGCACTTCTTCGACCGGGCGCTTGCCGTTGACATCGGTGGTTGGGCCGGCCGGGTGAAGGGCGGCGGTGTCGATGTACTCGAAGTTGATCGCCAGCAGGCCGTCTTCCGAGCTGCCGTTGATCGGGAAGAAGTGCATGCCGTCATGGTGCATCCCCATGGCGTTGGCCTGGTCGGTCGAGGTGTTGCTGCCGTCGGACTTCCACGGGTTGCCGTTGCTGTTCAGGGGTGTGCCCCAGGGGGCCAGCACGTAGGCGCTGTAGCCGGCGGCGATCACGCAGGCATCAGTGCGCGACCCCGGGATGGACTGGAAGCCCAATGCCAGTTTCGGCACTTCCGGCTCGGTGACTGGCGGCTCGGTAACCGGATCATCGTCATCTGAGCCGCCCCCGTCGAAGCAGCCTGTCAGGCCGGTACCGGCGATCATGGCAATGGCGGCGCCCAGGCTGCCGCGCATCACGCTACGACGGCTCAGGTAGGCGTCCATGACAGTGGCCATCGGCAGGTTACCGCTTTGGTTCCGGTCCAGGTTGTCGCCGGTATCTCGACTCATCAGGGTGTCCTTGTATTGGCTGAGTTGGAGGAAACCGCGACTTTAAGGCGCAAGTGTGATGATTAATTGGCAGAAATGTTAACGAGCTTTTAAAACTGCCGGTTCTTAGATTTGTGGTCGACAGATCGATTTGGAATTTCTGTCGGATTTCTGCCATCAAACTGTAATGCCAACGCCGCAACATCCGGGGCCCTGAATGAACGCAGATAAGGATGGCGGGTGCGATGGCGAGCAGTGTGCACAGGCGCGAAGTGATTGGCTGGATGGGCGTTGGGGCTTTGGCACCGTTGCTCGGCGCCTGCTCCGCATTCCCTGGCCAGCAAGGCGGCAATGCCAGCCTCGACCTGCTGTACGTGGCCGACACTCTGGATGCCCGTCAACCTGGCTTGGCTGTAGTGCCGGCTACACGCCTGGGGCCGGTCAGCCACCTGGGCCGCGCACCCTGGATGACCGGTAGCAGTGCCAGTACCGCCTACCCGCAGTTGGGGCCACTGCTCGATGCCAGTCAGGCAGCGTCTGCCCAGCTGGGCGGTTACGCGGTGTTGGCTGCATTATTGGAACAACTGCGCAGCGAGGCCGGCGCCGGTAACAGCCTGACCCTGGAAAACGGCCAGGGCTGGAACGGCAGTGGCCTGGCCTACCTGACCCAGGGCGAAAGCGGTGTTCAGGGCAGCCAACTGCTGGGCACCGAAGCGCGGGTCAGCAGCGACGAGCGTGTGCTGTGGCCGCAACGCAGCCCGGGGCTCTACCGTCAGGCCAGCGCCATTACCCTTGGTGCCGGTCTGGCGGACCAACAGCGCCAGGCTTTGGGCCTTGAAGCCATGCGCATCTACGAGCGCGGTGGTGCGCGAATTGCGGTCGTCGGTGTGACCGATCCCTATGCGCAAGATCAGAAAGCCTCCCTCAAACAGTGGTACCAGTCGCTGCAGCCGGTGTTCGAACAGGCCCGCCGCGAAGCCGACCTTGTGGTAGCCATGGCCGATGTCGGCACGGGGCCCGGCCTGTGGCTAGCGGAACGGGTGCCGCAAATCGATGTGCTGTTGTGCGCCCGTGGCCAGGACCTGTGGCCGGCCCCGGTCGAGGTCACCCAGGCCAGCGGCCGCAGCGTACCGGTACTGTTTGCCGGCTGCCGCGGCAGTGGTGCATTCCGCCTGCGCTGCCAGCGCGTGGCCGGGCTGTGGCGGTTCGACGGGCGTTTCTTCCCGGCCTTCGAGCAGCAACTGGCGCCTGCTGCACAGCTGCGGGTCGCGCCACTGCAGGCGCAACTGCGCCAGCAACGTGCCGGCCACGCCGCCTGGCTGGACCAGCCGCTGGCCCGCGCGCCCCAGGCTCTATGGCGCCGCGATACCCGGGGCGGCAGCTGGGACCGCCTGCTGCATCAAGCCTTGGCCGATGACAGCGGCATGCCCGTGCTGTTGCCAGGCCTACGCTATGACTACCCGCTACCGGCAGGGGCGCCCATTACTCGCGAGCACCTGATCAGCCTGACCGGAGGGTACCCGGCGCCGGTGGTCGAAGCCCCGGCCCGACAGGTCGAACAAGTGCTGGAGAACGCTGCCGAGCAACTGTTCGGCGACCCTCTGTTGCTGGACAACAGCCAGGACCTGCCGCGCTGGCAGGGCCAGGTCTGGCGCGTCAGCTATAGCCCGCAGGGCAAGCGGATCACCGGCCTGGAGCCGGTGCAGGGCCTGTGCCGCACCTTTGGCCTGCAATTCGAAACCCAGGCGGATGAGCCGCTGTGGCAGCGGGTGGAAGCCTGGCTTGCCCGGCAAGGGGCCGACTGGCAACTGCCGCCGCTGCAACTGCCCGAAGTGCGCTATGTGCAGGGGCATCCCGGCTGGCACCCTCGGCAGTTGGCTTCATGACAATCGCCCCGCGCCTGTTCACTGGCGCTTGTCTGACCCTGATCGGCTGGCTGGCTGCCCAATGCCTGCTGCAGGCGAGCGGCCAGCCACAACCGGCCACGGCGCCAGCGATTGCCGAAAGCCCTCTGCCTGGGCTGATGGTCGGCCACTGGCACGCACCCATCGACGATGGCGCCATCGTCATCACGCGCCTGCCGCTGCAATACCTTGGCGGCCTCAAGGCCCGGCCGCTGGCCTCCAGCGTGGTGGTGCTGCGCTATGGCGAACAGGTGCGCACCCTGGCCCGTGGCCAGCGCCTGGCGCCCGGGATTGTGCTGCAGGACATCGACAGCGATGGCCTGATTTTCAACAACCAGGGGCGGCGTGAGCGCCTGCCCTGGCCGCCACGCCCCGTCGTGACCGGCTTCAAGCGCCAAGGATGAACGATGCCTGTTAGATATTGCGTGGCGGCCGCGCTGAGCCTGGCCTTGTCCATGGCCTGCGCCGAAGAGCCGGTGTTCGATGACAACGGTACGCCGATGTACGAGGTGAATTTCGTCGACACCGAACTGGGTGAGTTCATCGACAGTGTGTCGCGCATCACCGGTACCAGCTTCATCGTCGACCCGCGGGTCAAGGGCAAGGTCACCGTGCGCACCGTCGACCTGCACGACGCCGACGCCATCTACGATATCTTCCTGGCCCAGCTACGCGCCCAGGGCTATGCCGCTGTAGACCTGCCCAATGGCAGTGTGAAGATCGTCCCCGACCAGGCTGCGCGCCTGGAGCCGGTGCCGGTGGAAACTACCGGCCAGCGGGGCGAGGGCAGCGACAGCGTGGCCACCCGGGTATTCAATGTGCGCAATGCTGCCAGCGAGCAGGTCCTGAGCATACTCAAGCCGCTGGTCGACCCGCGCGTGGGCGTGATCACGCCCTATCCGGCAGCGCACCAGCTGGTCGTCACCGACTGGCGAAGCAATCTTGAGCGTATCGCCAGCCTGCTTCGCCAGTTGGAGCGCCCCAGCGAGGCCGCCGGCAGCAGTACCCAGGTCATCTACTTGCGTCACGCCAATGCTGGCGAAGTGGTGAAAGTGCTGCGCGGCCTCAGTCAGGAGGGTGCGGTGCCCAGCGACGGCGCGGCGAATGCGGGTGCCGAAGGCCAGGGCAAAGAGCAGGCGCTGCCGGTTGCCAGTGATTCCGGTATCCGCCTGGAGTACGAAGAAGGCACCAACGCGGTAGTCATGGTCGGGCCCGACAGCGAGCTGGCGGCCTACCGCGCCATCGTCGAGCAGTTGGATATCCGTCGTGCCCAGGTGGTGGTGGAGGCGATCATTGCCGAGGTGTCGGACAGCAGCGCCCAGGAGCTGGGCGTGCAGTGGCTGTTCGCTGACGAGAAGTTCGGTGCCGGCATCGTCAACTTTGGCAGCAATGGGGTGAACATCGCCAACATCGCCGGGGCGGCTGCCAGCGGTGATAGCGAAGCGCTAGGCGACCTGCTGTCTAGCACCGCAGGCGCTACTGCAGGCATCGGTCATTTCGGCGGTGGTTTCAACTTCGCCATGCTGGTGAACGCGCTGAAGGGCAAAAGCGGCTTCAACCTGCTGTCCACGCCCACCTTGCTGACCCTGGACAATGCCGAGGCATCGATCCTGGTTGGCCAGGAAGTGCCCTTCGTCACCGGTTCCGTGACGCAGAACAACGCCAACCCGTACCAGACCATCGAACGCAAGGAAGTCGGGGTGAAGTTGCGCATCAAGCCGCAGATCAACGTCGATAACAGCGTGCGCCTGGATATCGTCCAGGAAGTGTCGTCGATTGCCGAATCCAGCGCTGCCAGCGACGTGATTACCAACAAGCGCGAGATCAAGACCAAAGTCATGGTCGAGGATAACGGCCTGGTCATCCTGGGGGGGCTCATCAGCGATGAGCTCAGCACCAGCAACCAGCGCGTGCCGTTGCTCGGGGATATTCCGTACCTGGGCCGGCTGTTCCGCTCCGACGCCAGCAAGAACACCAAGCAGAACCTGATGGTGTTCATCCGCCCGCGCATCCTGCGCGATGGGCCAAGCCTGGCTGGGCTCAGCGAAGACAAGTACCGTACCTTGCAGCAGACCACGCCGCTGCAACTGCCGGACCTGGCCGACGGCAAGCGGTTGCTGCAGGTGTTTCCTGCGAGCCGGGCGCGCCTGGAAGGCGGTAACTGGTGATGCTGCCTTATCGTTTGGCCCGCCAGAGCGGGGTGGCCATGGCCCCGGCAGCGCAGGGCTGGCAGCTGTGGCTGCGCCCCGACGCCGACAGTGCCCAGTTGCAGGAGCTGCTGCGTGTGCATGGCCAGCCGAGTGTCCTGGAATACCTGGAACCTGGGGTGTTCGACGAGCGCCTCGGCCAGCTGTACCAGGCCGGTGATGCCGCCACCGAAGCGCTGATCGAAGGCATCGGCGACCAGGTCGACCTGGATAGCCTGATGAGCGAGATGCCGCGCATCGAAGACCTGCTTGAAAGCGACGACGAAGCCCCGGTGATCCGCCTGATAAACGGCCTTTTCGGCCAGGCCCTGCGCCTGCGCGCCTCGGACATTCATATCGAAACCTTCGAGCAGAGCCTGGTGGTGCGCCTGCGGGTCGATGGCCACCTGCGCGAAGTGTTGCGCCCGCCGCGGGCGCTGTCAGCCATGCTGGTTTCGCGGATCAAGGTCATGGCGCGCCTGGATATCGCTGAAAAACGCCAACCGCAGGATGGCCGCATCACCTTGCGTGCGGCAGGCCGTGAAGTGGACGTGCGGGTCTCGACCCTGCCCGGCATTCATGGCGAGCGGGTGGTGATGCGCGTGCTCGACAAACAGGCCAGCCTGCTGACGCTGGCCAACCTGGGTATGCCGGCAGCGGTATTGCAGGGCCTGCGCGGTTGCCTGGCACGCCCCAACGGCATCGTGCTGTCCACCGGCCCGACCGGTTCGGGCAAGACCACGACCTTGTACGCCAGCCTCAACAGCCTCAACGATGGCAGCCGCAACATCCTCACTGTCGAGGACCCAGTGGAGTACGCCATCGCTGGCATTGGCCAGACCGCCATCAACCCCCGCGCCGGGCTGACCTTCGCCAGCGGCCTGCGCGCCATCCTGCGGCAGGACCCGGACGTGATCATGCTCGGTGAAATCCGCGACCAGGAAACTGCACAGATTGCCGTGCAGGCCAGCCTCACCGGCCACCTTGTGCTGTCTACCTTGCACACCAACAGCGCCGTGGGCGCAGTGACCCGCCTGCGCGACATGGGCATCGAACCGTTCCTGATCGCCTCGTGCCTGCGCGGCGTGCTGGCCCAGCGCCTGGTACGACGCTTGTGCAGGTGTGCCGTGGCGCAGCCGTTGCAACCTGCCGAGCGGCAGCTGTGGCCCGAACTGGCGGCGCTGGGTAGCAGCTACCATGCCGTCGGCTGCGAGCAGTGCCAGGGCAGCGGTTACGTCGGGCGCCTGGGCCTTTACGAGTTCATCGAACTGGATGCCGGCTTGATCGGCCTGCTGTACGACGGCGCCAGCGAGTTGGCCATGCAAGACCACCTGGCCGGGCGCAGGCAGAGCCTGGTGGCGATGGCCAGCGATTGCCTGGCGCGTGGCGAGACCAGCCTGGCCGAAGTGCTGCGCGTGGTGCAGGGCTAAGCCATGCCGACCTATCGCTACCAGGCTGTCGACCTCGCCGGCAAGCCCCACAAGGCCAGCCTGCAGGCCGACAGCGAACGCCATGCCCGCCAGCTGTTGCGCGAACAGGGCCTGTTCGCCCGCCAGCTGCAGCGCCACGAAGCTGGCAGCCGCCAGCCCCGGCGACAGCGCCTGAGCCGTGCCCAGCTGTGCGAGCTGACCCGCCAACTGGCCACCCTGACCGGGGCCGGCATCCCCTTGGTGGATGCCCTCGCCACCCTTGAGCGACAACTGCGTCAGCCTGCCTTGCACAGTGTGCTGGTGGCCCTGCGCGGCTCACTGGGCGAAGGCCTCGGCCTGGCTCGCAGCCTGGCCCGCCAGGGCGCACCGTTCAGCGGCCTGTACTGCGCGCTGGTCGAAGCCGGCGAGCGTTCCGGGCGCCTCGCCCAGGTGTTGACCCGCCTGGCCGATCACCTGGAGCAGGTGCAACGCCAACAACACAAGGCCCGCACCGCGCTGATCTACCCCACTGTGCTGATGGGCGTATCGCTGGCAGTGGTGATTGGCCTGATGACGTTCGTCGTGCCCAAACTCACCGAGCAATTCGCCCACGCCGGGCAAAGCCTGCCGCTGATCACCTCGTTGCTGATCGGCCTGAGCCAGGGGCTGGTGCACGCCGGGCCCTGGTTGCTGGGGTTGGTGTTGTTGCTCGGCGTACTGGGCGGCTGGCTGCTGCGCAAGCCGCACTGGTGCCTGCGCCGCGACCAGTGGCTGCTGCGCCTGCCGCGCATTGGCAGCCTGCTGCAGGTGCTTGAAAGCGCGCGCCTGGCGCGCAGCCTGGCGATTCTGAGCGGCAGCGGCGTGGCGCTGCTCGAAGCCTTGCAGGTGGCCACTGAAACCGTGGGTAACCGGCGTATCCGTCAGGCCATGGAGCAGGTGCGTCAGCAGGTGCAGGGCGGTACCAGCCTGCACCGTGCACTGGATGCCAGCCAGCAATTCCCGCCGCTGCTGGTGAACATGGTCGGCAGTGGCGAGGCCAGCGGCACCCTGGCCGACATGCTCGAGCGCGTGGCCGACGACCAGGAGCGTGGCTTTGCCCGCCAGGTGGATACCGCCATGGCGCTTTTCGAACCCCTGATGATCCTGGTGATGGGCGCCGTGGTGCTGTTCATCGTGCTGGCGGTGCTGTTGCCCATCATGCAACTCAACCAGGGCCTGCAACTGTGAAGACAAGGAGTATTGCCATGCAGCATCGACGCAACCGCCAGCGCGGTTTCACCCTCATGGAAATCATGGTGGTGATCTTCATCATCGGCCTGCTGATCGCCGTGGTCGCGCCCAGCGTGCTGGGCAACCAGGACAAGGCCATGAAGCAGAAGGTGATGGCCGACCTGGCCACGTTGGAGCAGGCGCTGGACATGTACCGTCTGGACAACCTGCGCTTCCCCAGCAGCGAACAGGGCCTGGCCGCGCTGGTGAAAAAGCCTGCGCAGGAGCCGCTGCCACGGGCCTGGCGCAGCGACGGCTACGTGCGCCGCCTGCCGCAAGACCCGTGGGGTACCCCGTACCAGTACCGCATGCCCGGTGAGCATGGCCGGGTCGATGTGTACTCGCTGGGTGCCGATGGCCTGCCGGGTGGTGAAGGCCAGGATGCCGACCTGGGTAACTGGGAGCTGTAACGGTGCAGCGTCAGCGCGGTTTCAGCCTGATCGAACTGCTGGTGGTACTGGCCATTGCCGGGCTGATGACCGGGCTGGCGGTGGCCGGCCTCGGCAACGGCCAGGCCAGTGTCGAGCAGGCCCTGCAACGGCTGGCGGCCGAGGTCCGCGGGCAGGCCGCGCTGGCCCGGCATGCCGGGCAATTGCGCGGGCTGCGCTGGAATGGCCAACGCCCGGAGTTCGTCCGCCGCGAGGGCAATGCCTGGGTGGTCGAAGCGGTCTCGCTCGGCGATTGGCCAAAGGACCTGCACCCGGACTGGCCGGCCAGCTCTCAACCGCGCGTGCTGTTCACGCCGCATGGCTGGGCGCAGGCGGGTAGCGTGCGCTGGCACTGGGCCGATGGCAGCCAGCAATGGGCCTGGAATCGCGCCGATGGCATGCGGGTGGTGCCATGAAGCAAGCACAGCGTGGCTTCACCCTGCTGGAGGTGACCGTAGCCCTGGCCATCGCTGCCGTGCTGGCGGTGATCACCAGCCAGGTGCTGCGCCAGCGCTTGGCCGTGCAGGGCAATGTGCAACAGCATCGCCTTGGCCTGCTGTGCGCGCGCGAACTGCAAACCCGCTTTGCCGTCGAGCAGTACTGGCCGGCTCAAAACCAAACAGCTGGTGAGCTCAGCCAGGGCGGCCAGTTGTGCCACTGGCAGCTGCAACTGCGCCGTACCGGCGTACGCGACTTGCGCCGTGGCGAACTACTGTTGTTCGCCGACCGCGACCAGCGCTCGCCGCTGGGCCAGTACACCGTGTTTCTGGAGCGCCCATGATTCACAGAAATCATGAAGCCTTCAGCGTCCCTGTGGGCGCGGGCACGCCCGCTTCCGCAGAGGTCCATTTCCATCAGCAGCGCAGAGGCCAGCCCACCAAACACCGCCAAACCGGCCTGACCCTGATCGAACTGATGGTCGCCCTGGCCCTGACCGCCATACTCGGCATCATGCTCGCCGCGCTGGTCAATGGCTGGCTCAAGGTCCGCGAGCGCCTGCAAGCCACCCCACAGCACACCTCGGTCCTGGACTTTTGCCTGGCCCTGGAGCGCCGCCTCGACAGCCCGGTACTGCGCCGCATCTACGACCAGCGCCTGCCGCTGGCCAGCCACTGGCTGGACTGGCAACCCGCCAGCAACCAGTTGCTGTGGGTCGCCAGCACCGGCCTGCCAGAAGCCGAAGGTGGTGCGCGCCTGCAACGCCAGCGTCTGCGTTTCGAGGCCCGCGAGCAGCGCCTGATGCTGGAAAGCTCGGCCGACCTGTACGCCGCCGCTGCCCCCCGTTGGGTACTGCGCGATCGGCTCGACCGGGTCAGCGCCATGAATGTCCTGTATTACCAGGGTGGCCGCTGGCTGGCCTGGCCTTCTGACCAACCAGCGCACCCGGGGCGTGGCGTGCGCCTGGAGCTGCAGCGTGATGGAGCACCCTATGTCTGCACTTTCGCCCTCCCGTGGGGGCGCTCATGAAGTTTGAATGGCGGCGACGTACGCCAGCACTTCCGTGGCTGTTGCTGCGCCCGGGCCCGGTCTGGCAGTGGGCGCTGGTCGACGGTGGCATCGTGCAAGGCGAGGGCCAGGGCCAGCCGCCGGCCAACCTGCTGGCGCGTGCTGCATTGATCCTGCCTGCCGAAGCCTGCAGCCATTTCCGTGTCCAGGCCCCGCCCGGGCTCAAGCGCGAGGAGTGGCCGTTGTTGCTCGAAGACCGTTTGTTGCAGCCCATCAACGAAGTGGCTTGCGCCTGCCTGGCGCGTGAACCTGGCCACCTTCGGCTATTGGTGGTGGCCCGTGAGCAACTGGCTGCATGGCACGCGCAATGTGCCGCATGGGGCGTGCAGGTCGAGCGTTGTTGGGCGCAGCTGCAGCTGCTGCCTGCGCCGTCGGCGGGTAGTGCCTGGCATTGGCAGCGCCCGCCCGCCATGACCCTGTTCAAAGGCGTGCTCGAGGACGGGCAGGAGCACTGGCTGGCCTGGCCGGTGGCGCTGGGTAGCTTACTGCCGCAACCCTTGGCAGCATTGACAAAGCTGCCGTTGAGCGGCGACTGGCCAAGTACCTTGGCAGCGCTCGATTCAATGCCAGGTCTGTTCGAGCGCGCCCGCAACAGGCGCACGTTGCCGGTGGTCTCCCGGCAGCATCAACGCCTGCTCGCAGTTTGCCTGGTGCTGGCTACGGTATGGGGCGGTGTGTGGTTGAGCCAGCAATGGCGCCAGGCGCATCTGTGGCGTAGCCAGGTCATTGCCGTGACCGGCGAGCAGGCCAGCCCACGGCATGCCGCACAGGTTCTCAGGCGCTTGCGCGAAAGCGAACTGCAACAGCAGTTGCGCACGCGTCAGCTGGAGGATCTGCAAACCCGCCTGCAGGCCTGGCTGCGGGACAACCCCGGCTGGCAGCTGCGAGCGGTGCGGTTTGATGGCCAACGTTGGCATGTGCGCCTTGAAGGCGAGGGCAGCACGCCGCCATGGCAGGACATGGCGACCGCGGCAGGCACCACGGTGCAGGTTCAAGCGGGCCAAGTGATCTTCGACCTGGGGGCCGCTTCATGAACCGCGATGGGTTACAGCGCCACCGCCTGACGCTCGCCTGGGCAATCATCGCCCTGTTGCTGGCCTTCCTGGCCCTGCGCGCAGGCCTCACCCAATGGCGCGAGCTCAGCCAGTGGCGCGTGCTTGCCGAACAGGCCGCCAGCCTGCAAGGCGGCCCGGGGCTGAATCTGGAGCGGCTACGCCAGTCGGCCCAGGCGCGGCAGATCGAACTGGACGAAGTCGATGCGCAGGGCAAGGCTTGGCAATTGGGTGGACAGGTGGCTGATGAGCGCGTGCTGCAAGGTTGGTTGCAGAGCCTGCGTGCAGAAGGCGCGAAGCCGCTGGAATGGGGGCTGGAGCAGGGGGGTAAGGGCTTGCGCTTCGATCTGGTGGTGCAGCCATGAGCCGCCGGGGGATGGCGTGGAGTGTGCTGGTATTCGTGCTGACGCTGCTGGTCGAGCTTCCGGCCGATTGGGTGGCACGTGCGTTCGGCCTGCCAGCGCGCGATGTCATTGGCAGCCTTTGGCAAGGCCAGGCGCAACAGTTGGGTCCCGTGGGGCCATTGCGTTGGACGCTGCAGCCTTGGCGCTTACAGGCAAATGCGCAGCTGGGCTTTCAGGGCCAGGCCTGGCAGTTGCGAGCCGAAGGCTGGCCATGGCGTTGGCGACTGGAGGCCTCAGCCGTGGGCGCTCAGGCGACAGTACTGACGGACTAC
This sequence comes from Pseudomonas sp. LB-090624, assembly GCF_003205205.1. Classification (GTDB taxonomy): domain Bacteria; phylum Pseudomonadota; class Gammaproteobacteria; order Pseudomonadales; family Pseudomonadaceae; genus Aquipseudomonas. Next base: position 12,655 of record NZ_QJRL01000020.1, on the reverse strand, counting down.
CGGCTGGCGGGGCAGTGGCAAGGGACACTGCGGGTACAGGGGGCAGGGCGTGAATGCCGCTCCAGTGAAGGCCGTGTCACGGTTACCGACCTGGCCCTGAGCAAGCCCTGGTCACTTGGCCTGGGGCAGGGGTGGCTGGAAATGGACTGCCACAGCGGCTGGCGCCTGCGCGGGCAACTGGTGCAGCAGGGCCAGCATCAACTGGCCCTGGATGCCGACCTGCCAGGGAACCGGGCACAGGTGGCGTTTGCGCTGCAGCCGGAGGCAGCGCTGACACCATTGCTGCGCGGGGTGCAGTGGCTAGGGCCGCAGGCGCTGAGCGGGCAGCGAGACCTTCGCTGGTAGGCAAGGGCGCTCCTGCTGGGACGCGGCGTCTGGATCAGTCCTTTCTCTTACTCACACTCGACGCCCACTGCTCGCTACGGCTGTGCCCGCTGGTCCTCAAGAACCCCAGGTCCAGCGCATTTTCCCCGTCTGCCGCACCTTTGCCCTTGGCCATTTCGGCAATAGCGGTGCCCAGGTCTACCGGTGAATTGGACGCATCGAGCGACACGTCCCGACGATAGTCATTGCCGCTTAGGGTTTCCTGGGCCACCGAGTGGGCGTCGAGCGCCACGTTACCCTTGGCAGACTGCAAGCGTGCGGCCAGCAGATGGGCGCTACCACCGACTTGCAGGTCGATTCCGTCGCTGCCTTTCAAGGTGGCTTGCCGGCCCACGCTGTCGCGCTGTACGTGCGATACGTCGAGGCTGAAGGTTGGCGACAACCCAGGGTCTGCCTTGCCCAGGGCGGAGCCCGCCTTTTGCTCGACCTTGCTCCCCAAGGGGCGGGCCACTGCGGTGGCCGCGTTGATGTAGCCCTGTGGGTTTTTCTCCTGGCTCAGCCGGGCATCGCCTTTCACGCTCAGGCTGTCGACGCTGTCTTTGAGGCTGGCGATGCGCAGGTCGCCATCGATCGTACCGCCAATATGCCCGGCTTCGAGGGTGGCACCTTCAATGAGGGTATCGCCGCGGCTTTGCAGGTCGATGCTGTCGGCGCGCAGGTTGCTGGCGTTCCAGGTAAGGTTGTCGCGTTTGTCTAGCTCCACCTTGAGGCGGCCATGCAGGCCGCGAGTGTCGAGCGCTCCCTTGGCCATGTCGAAACCGGCCCCGGCGCTGATGTCGAGGTTGTCGCGACGTTCCTGGTTGGAGGAAGCCTTCACCAGCATCCCCCCGCTCGTCGCGTCCAGGGCTATCCGTTCGGCGGAGGCCTGCAGGCCTTCGAGGTGCAGGGCGATATCCTCGCGGGCGCTGCTGCTCAAGGTGAGCTTGCCAGTGCTGGCAAACTGGGTATCTAACGACTGGCGGGTATCTTCGTCCTGCTTGCCTTTGCTGAAGTGGCCGCCAATGGCACCGCCCTTGGTACTGCCGGCTTTGGCCGCCAGCTCCAGGCCGCCGCCCAGGCTCGCACCCGTGGCTTGCTGGGTGTTGCTGGCCGGCTTGACCAGCAGCCGGCCGCCGCTTTGCACCTGGATTTCGGCGACTTTCTCCTGGAGGCTGCCAATGCGGGTGCCTTCTAGTGACAGGTCGCCTCCGCTGGTCAATTCTACCTGGCCCTTGGCGTCGATCTGGGCCACCTGTGCGTTGCTCTGCCTGCTCTGCTTCTGGTCGTGGTCGAGGTAGCCACGGCCGTCGACCCCAGTGCTGCCCGGGCGGTTGCCGACTTTAACCCAGGCATTGCCCTCAAGCTGCCCCGACTGCTGTCCGGCATGATCGGTTGCCTGTGGTAACGCCAGCGAACCGGCGCTGTGCATGACCACGCTACCGTCGCCGCCATTGATGCGTGCCCCTTCGTAACGCCCATCGCTGCCCAGCTGTACCTGGATGCCCTGTTGCCCATACAGGCTGCCGGGTACGGCGGTGCTGGCGTTGTCCTGTTTGTTCAGCGAGCCGCCTTTGCCGGCAGCGCGTACATTCAGGTCCTCGCCGGTGCTGGTATCCAGGCGCGCGTCGCCACCATAGGCCAGGCGTTGCACGGTACTTTCCTGGGTATTCGCGGCGGCCTGCATCTGGTGTTGCTGCGCCGCGACCTGCAAGGTCCCGGCGCTGGCCCGCCAGGCCGTACCTTGGTCGGCAATGGTGTCTGCCTTGACCTCGACCGAGGCCCCGGACAACTCACTGACCTGGGCAAAACCACGGCGCTGGTTTTCCAGGCGCTTGAGATGCTCCACGGTCATGTCGGCACCCACGCTGGGCGGCGCCATGGCGTCTTCAGGTGAGGCTTGCTGGAAGCGTGGGGCTTCCTCGCCCAGTACCAGGCGTTCGATCGGGCGGGTCAGGTCACGGTACTCGACACTGGCGCCCAGGCTGCCAGCCCAGTCGTTACGCTGTTGTTCACGTTCCCGGGTATCCAGCACGGCGCGGTTGTCGATGCTTTTGGCGGTCAATTGCAGGGCGTTGCCGGCATTTACGCGCGCCGCTTCGGTCACCAGGTGTTCGCTGTGCAGCTTGAGGTCGCCGCTAGCCTGTAATTCGCTGCGCTGCACGTTGCTGTCGCGTTCGTGCGTCACCTCGCGGTTGTGGTGGCCTTCGAACAGGCTACCGAGCCGGTCGATGCCGCCCGTCACGGTCAGCCCGCCACCACTCTGGGTGGCACTGGTGCTGGTGTCGCGGTCGTTACGGGTAGCGCCCAGCGTCACCTGCTGCGCCTGCACGTCGAGGTCGCCTGCGCTGGCCTTCACCGAGGCGCCGTTGACCTCTAACCGAGCCCCGCTGCTCAGGCCCACCGATGCGCCCTTGAGCTCACTGGCGACCTGGCTGGTGGTCCGTTGCTCGGCAGTGCTGGTGGCCACCTCATACGCAACGCCGGCCGCATACTGGCGTGACTCTGGCTTACCATCCTCGGCTTCCTGGGTTTGCCTGGCACTGGCGGTGAAGCCGCGCTGCTGTTCGCGGGTTTCGCGTGCTTCGACCACTTGCGTGCTGGCAATCTGCAGGTCGCCCTTGGCCTCGACCTGCAGATGCCCGCCAGCAGCGACCTTGGCACCGTGGATGCGCATTTCTTCGGCGCTGGCCAAACGCAGGTTGGTGGCCGAGCTGACGTCGCTGACCAGCACCTGCTGTTCGCGGTCCGTACTTTCGCGTTGCTTGCCGATCAGGCCGAACAACTTGCTGTCACTCGTGCGCTCGGTGGAGGTGCTGCTGCCGTGGTCTGCCTCGATGGCCAGCGACCCTTTCGTGCTGTAGAGCACCGCGTCCCGCTGGCCGTGCAAGGTACTGCCTTTGATGGCGACCTGATCGGCTGTGACGGTGAGCTTGCCAACGCTGGTGACACTGCTGCCGGAGACAGTTTGGCCATCGGTGTCGTTGCCCTTGCGGTCGCCGAAGAAGGTGCCGGATACCAGGTCGCCACGGTAGTTGCGCCGGGTGGCCTTCTCTTGCAAGGCGGTAGTGCCGATGTCTGCCTGCTTGGCATCGATGGTCAGGTCGCCGCGACTGTGCAGGGTGCTGCCTTGTACGTTGAGGGTCGCATTGGTCTTGACGACCATCTCCTGGGCGTCGAGCCGGCTGCCTTGTGCCGTCTCCTTGTACTGTTCGCTATCGCTGTCCCCGCGCCACAAGTTCTTGCGGTGGCGTATCTGCTCTTCGATGCGTTGGTTGTCTATGCCCGCGACAATGTCCAGGTTGGCGCCGCTGTCGAGTGTCAGCGTACCCTCGGTCTTGATCTCGGCCGCCTTGAGCTGCATGTCGGCACCTGCTTGCAGCCGAATATCACCGGTGCCCTGCAAATGCGTGCCGCGTTGTTGGCGCTCGGTGGTCGTGCGGTCGCGGCTGTAGGTTTCGTTGGTGATGAACAGGAACTTCTTGCTCCAGCTGTCCCGCTCCTGTGCGATGTGCTCGCGGGTATCGGCGTCCAGGGTCAGCTTCTTGCCGGCTTTCACGGTGATGCTTGAGGCCTTGCCATCGACGGTGCCGAGCGTCAGTTCAGTGGCTGCTGTGAGGGCCAGTGCACCGCTCTCGCTGCGCAATTCGGCGGGGTTGTCGACCTTGCCGCTGACATGCAGGGCCCCGGCAGACTGGATGTCGATGCCTTCGGTGCCCAGCACCTGTGAAGCCCCGACGCGCACGCCGGCACCTTCGCCAGTGCTTAGTACACGGATACGCCCGGCGCGCATTGCGCCGAACAGGCTCGCGTCGATGCTCGAAGGAGTGCCGGGCAAGTGTTCGACAATTTCGTCGCTGGTGCGGTCGATGCGGTTGCGGCCGACGGTGATGTCGAGTGCCTTGCCGGCCATGAGCAGGCCTTTGCTGTCCACGCGCGGCGCGATCAGCTCAAGGGCTCCCTGGGAATTGTTCTGGCCGCGCTCAAGTACCTGCAGAGTGCCGCTGGCATTGAGCGTGTCGAGGTACTTGAGTTGCTGCGCTTCCAACTCTGGGGTGCCCACCACGAAGCCGGCGCGGGTGGTGTTGATGAAGCTGCCGCCGTTGAGGGTGATGCCGTTGGGGTTGGCCAGGATGTAGTCTGCCGGTCGGCCGAAGATTTCTTGCGGCCCTTCGATCAGCGAGGCGTTGCGGCTAATCACCTCGTTGAGGATGGTCGAGGCGGCCTGGCCCTGGAACTGCGGGTTGGCCGCCAGGGCACCAGCCAGCTCCGACTGCCCGGCCTGGATGGCATTGTTCAGCACCACGCCGGGCCTGCCGACGTTGTAGTCGAGGAACTGGTTGTGCGACAGCCCGCTGGCGTTGGGTGGCACGATGTCGATCACGGGTACCCCGTGGCCGTTGTTGATGATGGGCGTGCCGCCTGGGCCGCTGGTGGCTTCCAGGCCGCCTTGGGCGATTGCGGTGCTGGACCCCAGCAGGGCGAGGAAGATGGCCCAGCGCAAGGTATCCGGGCGGATGGACGGTGACTGCGAGAGTGTCTGCATGTTCTCGTTCTCTTTGTTGTGGGTGAATCAAATGCTCAGGGTCCACTCCATCACCCAGAAGCCGGGCTCCAGCTGCGGGCGGGGCAGGTCACTGGTGTACAGGGCGCGTTGGTAATCGAGGCGCAGGCGGCTACCGGGCAGGCTCAGTTCGACCCCGGCAGCGGCCCCGGCCAAGCGCTGCGATGGCTTGCCGTGGGCAGTACGGGTCCAGCCCAGGTCAAGGCCGACGTAGGGGCGTACCTGCAACGGTTGATTCCAGGTCGGAGGTAGCGGCTGGCTAAGGGTGTTGCGCCACACGGCGCTGCTGGCGCCGGAGTAGGTGCGCAGGCGAAAACCACGCACGGTCGAATCGTCACTGACCAGCAATTGCTCGACGGCCGGCAGCGGGTCGCTGCTGTACTGCAGGCCCAGTTCGCTCTGCCAGCGCCAAGGGTCAGGGGCTGGGCCCTGGCGCAGGTGCAGCAGGTTGGCGCGGTACTTGCGAAAGTCCGGGCGCAGGCGTTCTGCCCCCAGTGGCGAGCGGTCGGCGCCGAAAGCGTCGACGCCTTGGGCGACGCCGAAGTAGCCATTCCATAAGCCACCGTCGAGCCACAGCAGGTTGATACCGGCTTCCACCGAGGCCAGGGTCGGGCTCTGCTGGACCACGACGGCACCCGCGCTGCGGTTGATCAGTTGCTTGCGGTCCAGCCGCACGCTGGCGCTGAGCATGCCTTGCTGGTTGCGCCAGAGTACCCGCTCGACGCTCAGGCCCTGGTAGCTGCTGGTGCCGTCGGCGGCCTTGTCGCTGTGGGGCAGGGGGGCCTGGTAGCGCAGCTGGCTGGCGCTGAGGGCGAAGGTCCAGGCACCGTAGGGGATGCTGTAGTACAGCGAGAGACCTTGGCTTTGGCCGGGGGCGTCGAACACGGTGCTGGTCAGCGACAGGCGCAAGTCATCGTTTAGCGACAGTGGGCTGTCCAGGCCGAGGCCCAGGGTCAGGCGATGGCGACCGGTCAGGTCGCTGCCGCGGTTGTCGAGGCGGCTGTCGAGGTGCCAGCGTGAAGCCACCTTACGCGGCTGCAGCACGACCCGGGTGCCGCCCTGCAGCTCGCCCGGCGACAAGTCGGCGCTCAGGTCGTAGGCGCGCAGGCGGTTGAGCTGGTCGAGGCCTTGTTCCAGGTCTGGCAGGTACAGCGGTTGCCCGAGCAGGCCGGGAAAGGCGCCGGACAGTGACAGAGGCAGGTCGGGGCCCGCCAGTTCGATGGATTCGACGAAGCCTTCGACCACGATGATGTCCAGCGGCGCACCATCCTGTGGCGGTTGCCGCAGGTACGGCCGGCTCGTGGGGTAGCCCGCTTGCACGTAACGCTGGGTAATGGCCTTGAGCAGCTGGTTGATGTCGGTGATGCCCACGCAGGTAGGGGGCAGCCTGCCCAGGGTGGACGCCAGCAGTGGGGTCGCAAGCTGGTGGTTGCCTGCCACGCGCACGCCTTCGATGCCCCAGCAGCGGGCGTCGGGCGCAGTCGGGGCGGCGGTGTCGACGCTTTCGGTTGGGGAGGGTTCGCGCTGCCAGCGCTCCAGCCGTTGCTGCTGCTCCAGTTGCCGCAGGTCTTGCTGTTGATCGCGCAGTTGCTGGCTGGCCGGGTCGGCAGCCTGCGCCGGGAGAATGGGCTGTATCCCCGGCAGGCAGCAGGCCAACAGCCAACCGGCGATGTGGCGAATCGGGTACGGCATGAAGCACCCCGCAAATAGGTACGGATTACGTACTTGTCTGCGTGGATGCTAAAAAAACAGGCACTCCCCTGGATGCAGGATGCGGCTTAAGCGGCTGTCAGGCGGGTTCTCGCAATGGTGAGGGACGTTTCCTACAAAGTCTGTTGCAACGCTCTATATCAAGGCCGAATCTCGATCAGTGTCCCGTCCCGCACCAGGTCCCACACTTCCTGCATGTCGCGGTTGCGCATGGCAATGCACCCGTCCGTCCAGTCCAGGGTATGGAAGTACCACTCCGGGTATTCATCGTTGATCGGCGTGCCGTGGATCATGATCATGCTGCCGGCACTCACCCCTTCGCGGGTAGCCCGGGCCGCATCGCTGATGTTGGGGTAGTTGATGTGCATGGCCAAGTTGAAACGGTCGCTCTGTTTGCGCCAGTCGAGCCAGTACAACCCCTCTGGGGTCTTCTTGTCGCCCTCGCGCTCCTTGGCGCCCTTGGGCTGCTTGCCCAGCGAGATACGGTAGGTTTTCAGTGGCTCGCCACGGCTGATCAGCTGCAGGCGGCGCTCGGACTTGATCACCAGTACCTTGTCGATCAACGGCTGCATAGCCTGCTGTGAAGGCGACTGGGTTTGCGCTGCCGGCACGGGCTTGCGGACGATGGTCTCGGTGAAGGCCGCCTGGGACACCGAGGTAACGCAAAGGCAGAAAAGGGCTAGCAACCAGCGCATGTAACGGTATCCCTGAAGGCTTTTAGGTGTTGGGCGAAACGGTCATCGGCGGCAGGTATTCATGGCCTATGGGGTAGTGCTGCCCGATGCGGTCGCGATAGTAGCATTCTAGTGTGCGCGCGACCGTGCGGAAAGCCAGCTCGCCCCACGGTATCTCATGTTCCTCGAACAATCGCACTTCCAGGCTTTCGATACCCACGGCGAAGTCCAGGTCCGCCAGTTCGGCGCGGAAGAACACGTGCACCTGGTTGATGTGCGGCAGATCGAACAGCTGGTACAGGCTGGCTTGCCCGACACGGGCGCAGGCTTCCTCGACGGTTTCGCGACGGGCTGCCTGGTCGAGCGTTTCGCCGTTCTCCATGAACCCGGCGGGCAGTGTCCAGAAACCGCGGCGTGGCTCGATGGCGCGGCGGCACAGCAGCACCTGGCTACCCCAGGTAGGCAGCACACCGGCGACGATGTTGGGGTTCTGGTAGTGAATGGTCTGGCAAGACTCGCAAACATACCGCAGGCGGCTGTCGCCTTCGGGGATCCGCTGGGTGACCGGCTGGCCGCACGCGCTGCAGAATTTCATGTGGCGCTCCTTTTGTTCAGGGCTATCTTGGCGCGGCCGCAGGGTTGCCGCAAGCGCAGGGGCTTGGGTGCTTGGCGGCTTTGGTGCATCATGCAAGGCAGGCCTTGGATACGAGCGTGCGCAATGCTGGACGAGCTACTTCGCCGAATGAGCAATCACCAACCCGCGTCACTGGAAACCGACCGACGGTTCCCTGAAGCGGCGGTCCTCTTGCCCATTACCCGCAGCGAAGCGCCCGAACTGGTGTTGACCTTGCGTGCCAAAGGGCTGTCCACCCACGGTGGCGAAGTGGCTTTTCCCGGTGGTCGCCGTGACCCGGAAGACCCGGACCTGATATTCACTGCCCTGCGCGAGGCCGAGGAGGAAATCGGCCTGCCGCCTGGCCTGGTCGAGGTGATCGGCCCGCTCAGCCCACTCATTTCGCTGCATGGCCTGAAAGTGACGCCATTCGTCGGGGTTATCCCCGACTTCGTCGAATACCGCGCCAACGACGCCGAAATCGCGGCAGTATTCACCGTGCCGCTGGAATTCTTCCGCCAGGACCCGCGTGATCATACCCATCGTATCGATTACCAGGGGCGCAGTTGGTATGTGCCCAGTTATCGCTATGGCGAATACAAGATCTGGGGGTTGTCGGCGATCATGATCGTTGAGTTGGTCAACCTGCTGTTCGATGCTGGCATCAGCCTGCACCAACCCCCTGAGCGTTACATCGAGAAATGAGCGGGGCCAACCCCGCCTTCTGCGTCGCAGCCTGAGGAGCAAGCATGAAATACCGCCTGGGCGACCTGCGGGTCGAGAGCCACCCCACCAGTTGGGCCGCACCGAACGCCACACTGATCGGCAATGTGCGCCTGCAGGCCAATGCCAGCGTGTGGTTTGGCGCGGTGCTGCGCGGGGACAATGAGCTGATCGACATCGGCGAAGGCAGCAACGTGCAGGATGGCACGGTCATGCATACCGACATGGGCTCGCCGCTGACCCTGGGCAAGGGGGTAACGGTAGGTCACAACGCCATGTTGCATGGCTGCGAGGTGGGCGACTACAGCCTGGTTGGTATCAATGCGGTGATCCTCAATGGCGCGCGTATCGGCAAGCACTGCATCATCGGCGCCAACGCGCTGATTGCCGAAGGCAAGGAAATCCCCGACGGTTCGCTAGTGATGGGCTCGCCCGGCAAGGTGGTGCGCGAGCTGACCGAGCAGCAGAAACGCATGCTGGAAGCCAGCGCTGCACATTACGTGCACAATGCCCAGCGTTATGCCCAAGAGTTGGTGGTTGATGATGAGTGATGTAGCAGAGCGGCCGGTGGCATCGCCATGCGTGAGCATTTGCGCGCTGGACGAGCAGGATATCTGCACCGGCTGCCAGCGTACCGTGGCCGAGATTGGCCGCTGGGGGCGGATGGACAACGATGAGCGCCGGGCGGTGCTCAAGCGTTGCCATGAACGGGCAGTAGAGGCCGGCCTGATCCTTTAGGCCGGGTTGTCCCCTGTGGGAGCGGGTTTACCCGCGAACGGCCCAGCGGTAATCTGTACGGCTTGCCCACAGACTACCCGCCATGTTCTATCTGATTGCCTATATCAGCAGCGTAGTGCTGATCAACTACGCCTTTTCCAGCGCCCCGCACCTGGACATCATCTGGTCCGCCTGGGGCGGCCTGGTGTTCATCCTGCGCGACATGGTCCAGACCCGTTTCGGCCATGGTGCCCTGGTTGCCATGCTGGTGGCGTTGGTGCTGTCCTATGTCACCTCGGAGCCGGCCATCGCCCTGGCCAGTGCCACCGCGTTCTTCATTTCCGAGCTTATAGACTGGCTGGTGTTCAGCATTACCCGCCGGCCGCTGCGCGATCGCCTGTGGCTGAGCTCGGCGCTGAGCATTCCGGTGGATACCTTCATCTTCTTTGGCATGATCGGCGCACTGACCCCAGTGGTGATCGGCACCGCCATGGCCTCGAAGTTTGCAGGCGTCACCGCCGTGTGGCTAGCCATGGCATTTCGCGCCCGGCGGGCCGCCGTGGCCGGTTGATGGTGTAGAATAGCGGTCCTTTTTCAGCGGGCCGCGCCAAGCCTGGCGCGGCCCCGGATGCCTTCGAGGACCTGAAATGACCCGAATCGGAACCCCCTTGTCGCCCAGCGCGACCCGTGTACTGCTGTGCGGCTGTGGCGAGCTGGGCAAGGAAGTGGTGATCGAGCTGCAGCGCCTGGGCGTCGAGGTGATCGCCGTCGACCGCTACGCCAATGCCCCGGCCATGCAGGTTGCGCACCGCAGCCATGTGGTCAACATGCTCGATGGCGTGGCCCTGCGTGCCGTGATCGAGGCCGAGAAGCCGCACTATATCGTTCCGGAAATCGAAGCCATCGCCACGGCCACCCTGGTCGAGCTGGAAAACGAAGGCTTCAACGTGGTACCGACTGCCCGCGCCACTCAGCTGACCATGAACCGCGAAGGCATCCGCCGTCTGGCCGCCGAGGAGCTTGAGCTACCAACCTCGCCCTACCACTTTGCCGACACTTACGAAGACTTCGCCAAGGGCGTGGCCGATGTCGGCTACCCGTGTGTGGTCAAGCCGGTAATGAGCTCGTCGGGCAAGGGCCAGAGCCTGCTGCGCAGCGATGCCGACCTGCAGAAGGCGTGGGACTATGCCCAGGAAGGCGGCCGCGCCGGCAAGGGCCGGGTGATCGTCGAGGGTTTCATCGACTTCGAGTACGAAATCACCCTGCTGACTGTGCGTCACGTTGGCGGCACCACGTTCCTCGAGCCGGTTGGCCACCGCCAGGAAAAGGGCGACTATCAGGAGTCGTGGCAGCCACAGGCCATGAGCCCGAAGGCGCTGGCCGAGTCGCAGCGCGTGGCCAAGGCGGTCACCGATGCCTTGGGCGGTCGCGGCCTGTTTGGCGTAGAGTTGTTCGTCAAGGGCGACCAGGTGTGGTTCAGCGAAGTGTCGCCGCGCCCGCATGACACAGGTCTGGTGACCCTGATTTCCCAGGACCTGTCGCAGTTTGCCCTGCATGCCCGCGCCATTCTTGGCCTGCCGATCCCGGTGGTGCGCCAGTTCGGGCCGTCCGCTTCGGCCGTGATCCTGCCAGAAGGGCAGTCGCAACAGACCCGCTTCGCCAACCTCGGTGCGGCGCTGAGCGAGCCGGATACAGCCATCCGCCTGTTCGGCAAGCCGGAAATCAACGGTACCCGCCGCATGGGCGTGTGCCTGGCGCGTGACGAGTCGGTCGAACTGGCGCGGGCCAAGGCGACTCGTGCAGCGCAGGCGGTCAAGGTCGAGTTCTGATCCGATAGTGCTGGGGCCGCAAAGCGGCCCCAGTGGTTTACAGCGTGGTATTGCGTGTCTCTTTCAGGCACAGCACAGCAATCAGGCTGATCACCGCCGCCGCCGACACATAACCCCCCACCCAGCTCAGCCCACCCATGCTCACCAGCTTCTGGGCAAAGAACGGTGCTGCCGAGGCGCCAACGATGCCGCCCAGGTTATACGCCGCAGAGGCACCGGTGTAACGCACGTGAGTCGGGAACAGCTCTGGCAGCAATGCCCCCATCGGCGCAAAAGTCACGCCCATCAGGAACAGCTCGATGGCCAAGAACAGCGCCACGCCAGCGGTCGAGCCCGAGGTCAGCAGCGGCTCCATGGCGAAGCCCGAAGCCACCGCCAGCAGACCACCGACGATCAGCACCGGTTTGCGCCCGTAACGGTCGCTGAGCCAGGCCGACAGCGGCGTGGCCAAGGCCATGAACACCACCGCGAAGCACAGCAGGCCAAGGAACGTCTCGCGGCTGTAGCCCAGTGTGGTCACGCCGTAACTCAGCGAGAATACCGTCGAGATGTAGAACAGCGCATAGCACACCACCATCGCCGCAGCGCCCAGCAGGGTAGGGCGCCAGTGCTTGGCGAACAGGTCAACCACTGGCATTTTCACTCGTTCCTGGCGGGCGACCGCCTTGGCGAACACCGGGCTTTCTTCAAGTTTCAGGCGCACATACAGCCCCACCAGTACCAGCGCAGCACTGAGCAGGAAGGGAATACGCCAGCCCCAGTCGCGGAACTGCTCGTCGCTCAATGTCATGGCCAGGGTCAGGAACAGGCCGTTGGCCGCCAAAAAGCCAATCGAAGGGCCCAACTGCGGGAACATGCCGAACCAGGCGCGCTTGCCTTCCGGCGCGTTTTCGGTGGCCAGCAGCGCCGCGCCGCCCCACTCGCCGCCCAGGCCCAGGCCTTGGCCGAAGCGCAACAGGCAAAGAATGATCGGGGCCCATACGCCAATGCTGTCATAGCCCGGCAGTACGCCAATGGCGGTGGTGGACACGCCCATCAGCAGCAGCGAAGCGACAAGGGTCGACTTGCGACCGATACGGTCGCCAAAGTGGCCGAACAACGCCGAGCCCAGCGGCCGGGCGAGGAAGGCGATACCAAAGGTAAGGAAGGCCGCTAGCATCTGTGCGGTACCCGACCCGGACGGGAAGAACACCGGGCCGATCACCAGGGCGGCGGCGGTGGCGTAGACGTAGAAATCGTAGAACTCGATGGCGGTGCCGATGAAGCTGGCAGTGGCTACCCGGGCAGGTGAGTTCACCGGCGCGGCAGGCGCCTCGGCATAGGTGCTGCTTGTCATTAAGTAGGTCCCTGACAGTCTGGTCCGGCCCCATGGGCTTGGCCTGCGACGGCATGCATGCAACAGGGCAGGCACGGCTGCGCGGGCGCCGGAGCGTTTTGTTGTTGTGTGCGCCTGACTGACGATAGC
>NZ_QJRL01000001.1 GCF_003205205.1 Pseudomonas sp. LB-090624 | reverse complement strand
CAAACTCTTCAGTTCAATACTGCTTGGGTTTTTAAGAAACCCTAAACTTGGCTCAGCAATCTCAAATGACTATGTGATTTCTCGCATGGCCACTTGTGATGCTGATAATCTTTTTGACTATCAGTCCGTACTCACAAGCACCCACACGAATTGCTTGATTCGATTTGTTAAAGAGCGTTTGGTTAAGAGCTTTTCGTCTCAACCGAGGCGCGCATTCTACGCTTTCCTCACTTGCTGTCAAGCGTTTATTTTGAAGTTTTTTACCGCCACTTTCTTTTGAAAGCTAACAACTTCAACAACTTACCGCTTGCCTCGAAGCGTTCAACGCTGCGAGGAGGCGAATAATACGCGCTTTGAAATCAGAGTCAACACCCTGTTCTAAAAAAGTTTTCGACAGCGTTTCGCTTCCCTGTCCGCAACTAATGAAAGCGCCGCGGATCAGTAGATAAACAATCCTACGGAGCGTAGCGGCCATGAGCGATGCGCAGAGCGAGAAGACCCCCGGCTTGTCGGCGGATGAAGAGCAGGAAGTCAGCCACAACCAGCCGCCGCGGGCGGCAGTGCTGCACGAGATCATCCGCTATCAGGGCGATCAGGAGCTCGAGCGTACCCTCGCCGCGCTGTGGTGGTCAGCATTGGCCGCCGGTTTGTCCATGGGGCTGTCACTGATGGCCATGGGGCTCTTCTACGCACGCCTGCCGGAAGGCGGCAGTGCCCAGGTGGTAGCCAGCATCGGCTATAGCGCAGGCTTTCTCGCAGTGATTCTGGCCCGCCAGCAACTGTTCACCGAAAACACCCTTACTGCCGTACTGCCGGTCATGACCAGCCCTACCCTGGCCAACTTCGGGCGCCTGCTGCGGTTGTGGGGCGTGGTGCTGCTCGGCAATCTGGCGGGCACCCTTCTGGTGGCCTGGGTAATGCTGGAACTGCCGATCTTCGACAGCAAGACCGATGTCGCCTTTCTGGAGGTCGGCCGTAAGGTCATGAAGAATGACATCAGCCAGATGTTCGCAAAAGGCATCGTCTCGGGCTGGATGATTGCCACCATGGTCTGGATGATCCCGTCCATGGAACACGCCAAGATCTGGATCATCCTGATGATCACCTACCTGATGGCCCTCGGCGATTTCACCCATATAGTAGTGGGCTCGGTGGAAGTGTCCTATCTGGTCTGGGCCGGCGATGAAACCTGGCGCAGCTTCTGGCTGGAGTTTGCCCTGCCGACACTGGCGGGCAACATCATCGGCGGCAGCTTCATCTTCGGCTTGATCAGCCATGCACAAGTACGCAGTGACAGTGGCAAACCGCCCTCCCGGCTATTGAAGGAGGAACAGGCACCGCCCAGACAAAGAACCAACGACAGGGCGTGATGCTCAGCGGCCCGCTATCGCTCGCTCATGCTCCTGGCCGCGCTGACGCACAGGCCGCGGCTGCCACCAATTCTGCCCGGCATGGGGCGAGTCGAGACTGACCCGCTCCCCCATCTGCGGCGTGCTCAGGCGCACCTGGGCCTGGGTGGCCAGGGCCAGAATGCGCTCGAAGGGCTCCTGCCAGCCGTGGATGGACAGGTCGAAGGTGCCATTGTGAATCGGCAGCATCCAGCGCCCACGCAAGTCCAGGTGAGCCTGCAGGCTCTGCTCCGGCTGCATGTGCACGTCAGGCCAGGCAGCGTTGTAGGCGCCGGTCTCGATCAGGGTCAGGTCAAATGGGCCGAAACGTTCGCCTATGTGCTTGAAGCCATCGAAATAGCCGGTATCGCCACTGAAAAACACCCGCAGCCCCTCGTCGAGGATCACCCATGACGCCCATAGCGTGCGGTTGCTGTCCAGCAAGCCACGCCCAGAAAAATGCTGTGCCGGGGTAGCGACGAAGCGCACGCCCTCCACTTCGCTCTCCTGCCACCAGTCCAGTTGACGCACCTTTGCCGGCTCTACACCCCAACGTGTCAGCAGGTCGCCTACCCCCAGCGGCGCCAGGAATACGCCCGTGCGCGACGCCAACTGGCGTATCGCCTGCTCGTCCAGATGGTCGAAGTGATCGTGCGACAACACCACCGCCGCCAGCGGCGGCAACTGGTCCAGCCCCAGCGGTGGTGCGTGAAAGCGTTGTGGGCCAGCCCACTGCACCGGAGAGGCGCGCTCGGCGAACACAGGGTCGGTAATGAAGAAGCGCCCGCGCAATTTCAACAATACCGTTGAGTGACCCAGCCGCCACAAGCTGTGGTCGGGTGCGTCGAGCAGTTGCTGAAGGGTCATCGGTTGCACGCTGATCGGGGTGGCCGGGCGGGTTTCCGGTGGCTTGCGCAGAAACAGATATTTGAGCCCGATGCGCAGCTTCTTCAACACGCCATCCTGGGGCAGCAACGCCTGGTTGTGAAAACGCCCTTCCCGCTGTGGCGCCGGCTCACCGGCAGCATTGGTCAAAGCAACCATCAGCAACACTCCGAGCAACAGAAAAGCCTTCATGTTACCCCACAGTGACCGGATCAACCGTGAATTGGCTTGCAAGGTCATTTTTCGTCGATGAAACACTGTTCAACATTATTCATGCGAGTTATGCGATAAACGGTACCCGGCAGAAGAATACGACCATGATGGACAACCGCAGCGGCAAAGGCCTTTCATTCGTCAAGCGCATCTACTTGCCCCGCATCATCGGCCTGGGCATCGGCATGTTCAGCGTGATGGCGGCCATTGCCCCACTGGCGCCCCCCATGTGGGCGTGGCTACTGGTGCTGTTCAACGGCCTTTTGTGGCCACACGTTGCATTTCTCTGGGCTACCCGCTCTGCAACACCGTATCAGGCAGAACAGCGCAACCTGCTGCTGGACTCGCTGATGGGTGGGTTCTGGGCAGCTACCATGCACTTCAACCCACTACCCACCGTTACCGTGCTGTCGATGATGACCATGAACAACGTCGCTGCAGGCGGCAAGCGCATGCTCTTTCGCGGAATGTGGGCGCAACTGGCCGGCATGCTGCTCGCCATCGTGCTACTAGGGCCCGGCCTGCAACTTGCTGCTACGCCGCTGCAGGTGTATGCCTGCCTGCCCATGCTGACGCTATACCCGCTGGCACTCGGCTGGGTGTGCTACCAGCTGGCGATCAAACTGGGCGACCACAAGCGCCGGTTAAGTGCCCTGAGCCTCACCGACAGCCTGACCGGCCTGCTCAACCACGGGGCGTGGAAAGACCTGCTGCTGCTGAAGTTCCAGGCATGTAGACAGCAGCAGGGGCATGCGGTGATTGCCCTGATCGACATCGACCATTTCAAGACCATCAACGACACCTTTGGCCACGTAGTCGGTGACTGTGTCCTACGCCAGCTCAGCAGCGAACTGCGGCGCAGCCTGCGCGAGGCCGACCAGGCCGGGCGTTATGGTGGCGACGAGTTCTGCGTGATTCTGCCCGATACCAGCGAAGCCCAGGCCTGCCAAGCCATGGAGCGCCTGCGCGAACGGGTTTCCAGCTACCGCAACCCCCAATTGCCGCATCTGCGCATCAGCCTGAGTATCGGCCTGTCACCATTCGAAGCGGGGTTGCAATCCCCCGAGCATTGGCTGGAGCAAGCGGACAAGGCGCTATACACCGCCAAGCACGCCGGCCGCGATCAGGTCAATTTCGCCCGCGGTGAAGCTGCCACGCTCAGGCTGGCCTATCCTGATTGAACCTGCTGCCTGACTGCCTGGCGGGAGGTTGCCTGAAGGAGCCGCTCGCGCATGGCCAGGACCGCCAAGCTTCCACCCGCCAGCCCCACACCCAGATTTCAGGTGCGCCATCTCATTGTCGGGTTCAGTGCTGTGTTCGGCCTGGCCTGCCTGACCATACTCGGCGCCTTGTTCAACATCGCCAGTACCCTTGACCAGCAGGAGCGCCAGCGCAGTACCTTTCAGGCTACCCAGGCTCTGGAACAACGGCTGCTCGCCTCGCGGCAGTTCCTGTCCAGTTATGCGGTGTGGGATGCAGCCTTCGACCATTTGGCTGGCCAGGCCGACTGGAAATGGGCCTATGACGAGAAAAACGTCGGCGAGTCGCTCTACAGCGCCAGTGGCTATGAAGGGGTGTTCGTGGTGGAGGATGCCCGCACGACCTACGCCCTGTTCAAAGGCCAACCCAGCCAGGCGGCGGCGAACACCTACATCGATGCAGCCCTGCAGCCAATCATCGATCAGGCCCGTACAGCTGCGATATCACGCGAGCAGGTCACCCATTTCGTCCTGTTCAATGGCTGGCCGGCCGTGCTCAGCGCTGCAGCCGTGCGCCCTGACCGGGAGGTGACTGACAGCGAAGTGCGCCAGGCGCCGGTGATGCTGTTCGTCGACCAGCTCACCGAGGACAAGCTGGCACGCCTGAGCAGTGGCGCCGGCCTGACCGGTATGCACGTGGAAAAGGATGATAGGGGTGACCACGGGCATCAGCGCATCGACCTGGGCGACACCGGCTATCATTTGTCCTGGAGCAGCCCGCTGCCGGGCCGCCAGTTGCTGCATGCCGTATTGCCGCCGCTGCTGAGTGCACTGCTGATCCTCGGCCTGATCATGCTGTACCTGTTTCGCCATGCCCTGCGCAGCTCGCGAGCGGTTGGCCTCACGCTTTCGCACCTGCAACAGAGCAACCAGGCCCTGGAGGCCAGCGAGCAACGGTTTCGTGCAGTGGCCGAGTCGGCTTCGGACTGGATATGGGAGACCGATCGGCAACAACGCCTGACCTACCTGTCACAGCGCTTTGCCAACGTCACTGGCTACCCAGTCGACAACTGGCTGGGGCACCCGCTCAACCAGCTGCTGGCTTGCGATACCACACCCCTGTCACCCTGGCTGGATGCCTTGGCCAGCGCCGACCCGCAGCAGCTGGCCAACTTGCGCTGCACCTACCGCGACCAGAATGGCCAGAACCGCTACTGCCGGATCTCCGCCCGCGCCATCTGGCGCCACGACAAGCCCATTGGTTTTCGCGGTACCGCCAGTGACATCACCGACGAAGTCGATGCCCACGCACGCATCCAGCATCTGTCGCTGCACGACCCCTTGACCGGGCTGGCCAACCGCAACAAGCTCGCCAGGCACCTGGAGCAGGCGCTGCTGCGAGGCAGCGACTCGCCGCCACTGAGCTTGCTACTGCTGGACCTGGACAACTTCAAGCCGATCAACGATTCACTAGGCCATGCCGCCGGGGATGCCGTGCTGCAGGAAGTGGCAACGCGCCTGCGCGACACCACCCGCGAAGGGGACCTGGTCGCGCGCCTGGGCGGCGACGAGTTCATCCTGGTGCTGAGTGGCATGGACAACCGCAGCGAAATCGACCGTTTCTGTGCGCGCCTGATCGGCCTGCTGCAGCAGCCTGTCGTCTTCGACGGCCAGCCCCTGCACGTCGGCGCCAGCATTGGTGTCGCCCAGACGCGTACCCAGGGCTTCGATGCTGGCGAACTGATCCGCTGCGCCGACATTGCGTTGTACCAGGCCAAGGCCGACGGCAAGAACACCTGGCGCTACTTCGCCGCCGAAATGAATCAGCAGATCCAGTACCGCCGCCAGCTGGAGAACGACCTGCGCCGGGCCCTGCGCAATCAGGAGTTCGAACTGCACTACCAGCCGCGCTACCGCCTGAGTGACCTGCGTATCGTCGCTGTCGAAGCCTTGCTGCGCTGGCAGCACCCGCAAGAAGGCTTGCTGGGCCCCGATACGTTCATCCCGCTGGCCGAGCAGAGCGACATCATTGTCGCGCTGGGCCGCTGGGTGCTGCGAGAAGCCTGCCGGACCGCCCATGACTGGCCCGCCGACATTCTGGTGTCGGTGAACCTGTCGCCTGCGCAGTTCCTGCGCAGCGATGTGGTAGCGGATGTGCGCGAAATACTGCTGGACACGGCGTTCCCGGCCCAGCGTCTGGAACTGGAAATTACCGAGAACGTGATGCTCAACGACATCGAGGGCGCGCTGGGTACCATGCTGTCGCTCAAGGAACTGGGCGTGCGACTGAACATGGACGACTTCGGCACCGGTTATTCATCGCTGGGCTACCTGCGCACTTACCCTTTCGACAGCATCAAGATCGACAAGCGTTTCATCAGCGGCCTGAACAACAATGGCGGCAGCGACCGCGCCGTGGTCCAGGCCATCATCAACCTGGGTGAGGCGATGGGCCTGACCGTGACGGCCGAAGGCGTAGAAAGCGAACAACAGCTCAAGACGCTAGAGAAGGATCGCTGCCATGAGGTGCAGGGCTATTACCTGAGCCGGCCGCTGGACAGTGCGGGGGTGGTGGCGTTGTTGCAGGACCCCGCCCGAAGCAGCGCGCGCCCTCTGTAGGTACGGGCTGGCCCGCAAATGCCATCTCGCCACTTGAATCGTTCGCGGTCAGACCCGCCCCAACAGGCCCTCAGCCAGGCTGCTGAAGCCTGCGCTCGGCCACGATCTCCGGCAGGTCACGGCGAGGCAAGTAGGCACGCAGCGGCTCGCCGATATTCAGGCGGTCATCCACATGCTGCTCCAGCAACAACGCCAGCCGTTCCCGGCACAGCGCCATTCGCGCACCTTGCCCGGGCCGCCAGACAAATTCGCTACAAGGGGTGATGCTGGCGTCGGCCACATCCATGCCGAACGAATCCTCTGAAAAGCGCACGATATGCACGCCGCGCTTGCCGTGAAAACCGACAAAACCCTTGAGCTGGTTGGCGGCGTTGCAGATGTCCTGGGACGTGATGGCCATGACGTAACCTCGCAATGAATTCGGAAGATACGCACGCCGGGCGGTAAGGGTTGCCTCTGCCGGGCAACTCGCAACGGCCAGCCTAATGCAAGTGGTCAACCACGCGCCATGACTTTGCTCAATTGCACGCCGCTGCATCGACCTGGCTACGCAGCACTTCGGCCAACCACTGCATGAATGCCTGCACCCGGCGTGGCACATGCCGCTGCCGGGCATACAGCAGCGATACCGGCATGGCCGGCGCTTGCCAGTCTTCCAGCACAGAAACCAACTCGCCGCGCTGAAGGTGCCCGGCCACCCCCACCGCCGGGGCCTGGATCAACCCCAGCCCCGCCAGGCATGCCGCCGAGTAGGCTTCGGCGTTGTTGACCGTGACCACGCCGGCCATGGCCTGGTACCGCACCTCACCCCCCAGCAGGTATTCGAACCCGGCACTGCGCGCACCCAGCGTGCGCACGTAATGCACCAGTTGGTGCCCTGCCAGGTCCTGCAAGTCATGCGGTATCCCATAGCGGGCCAGATAGCCAGGGCTTGCACAGTTGAGCATGCTCAGTTGCCCGACCGGGCGTGCCACCACATCCAGGTCATGCAAGGCGCCAATGCGCATGACGCAGTCGAAACCTTCGCGCAGCAGGTCGACCTGGCGGTCGGTGCAACTGAGTTCCACTTCCAGACGTGGAAAGCGCTGCAGAAACTGCGGGAGCATCGGAATGATCACCCGTCGCGCCATCATGGTCGGCAGGTCGATACGCAGGCGCCCAGCCAGTTCAGCATCGTCGGCACTGAACAGGCTCTCGATTTCGTCCATGCCAGACAACAGGTCCTTGCTCCGCTCGTACAACAAGGCGCCATCCTGGGTCGCTTGCACACGGCGGGTGGTGCGGTTGAACAACCGCGTACCCAACAGGCGTTCCAGCGCCCTCACCTGCTCCGACACCGTTGAACGTGGCAGCCCCAGGCTCTCGGCGGCCAGGGTAAAACTGCTGACCTCACTGACTCGCACAAAGGTGCGCAACAACTCCAGCTTATTCACTAACGGCCTCGACTATCCGGTTTTAACGAACAGTATTTCCATATTTACCGGATTTAACAGTACCCGCACGACCAATAACCTGTGCTGACTCCCCAACACGAGGCTTTCACGATGACTCGCAAAATTGCCCTGATCACTGGCGCCAGCCGCGGCCTTGGCCGCAACGCAGCCGAACACCTGGCTGCACGCGGTATCGATGTCGTGGGTACCTACCATAGCCAGGCGGACGAAGCGCAGCGCGTGGCGACCCGGCTGGAGCAAGCCGGGGTCAAGGCAGCCATGTTGCAACTGGACGTCAGCGACAGCAGCAGTTTTGCCAGCTTCGCCGAGCGCCTGGGCAGCACCCTGCAGCAGCACTTTGGGCGCGAGCGCCTCGACTTTCTGGTGAACAATGCCGGGATCGGGCTGAACGTGCCATATGTTGAAACCAGCGAAGCGCAGTTCGACCAGCTGCTGAACATTCAGCTCAAAGGGCCGTTCTTCCTCACTCAGCGCTTGCTGCCGCTGTTGGTGGACAATGGGCGGATCATCAACATTTCCACGGGGCTGGCGCGCTTTGCCCTGCCGGGCTATGCCGCCTATGCGGCGATGAAGGGTGCGATGGAGGTGCTGACCCGCTACCAGGCCAAGGAGCTGGGACCGCGCGGCATTCGAGTGAACATTCTGGCACCCGGAGCGATCGAGACCGATTTCGGTGGCGGCGTGGTGCGGGATAACCAGCAGGTGAATGATTACATCGCCGGCAATACCGCGCTGGGCCGGGTAGGTTTGCCAGATGATATAGGGGCAGCAATTGCGTTGTTGCTGGAAGACGGTAACGGCTGGATTACCGGCCAGCGGCTGGAGGTTTCAGGCGGCATGTTCCTCTAGCTTCGAAAGGGTGGGGGCCCGTTGCGGCCCCAGGGCCCTCACTGCCGATCCGCATCCTCATGCACCTGCACGCTCGCGGTCATGCCGGCACTCAGGACCACGCCTTCCGGCACCTGGTCCAGGCGAATCCTCACCGGTATGCGCTGTGCCAGTCGCACCCAGTTGAAGGTCGGCTCCACTTCCGGCAGCAACTGGCTGTCGGGGTTGCTGTTGCGGTCGGTGATGCCGCGACTGATGCTTTCCACATGCCCCTGCATCGGTTCGCCCGCACCCATCAGCCAGACTTTCACCGTGTCGCCTACGCGGATGCGCGGCAACTTGGTTTCTTCGAAGTAGGCCTGGATATAGAAGGTTGAATCATCCACCAAGGCCATCACCGACTCCCCGGTGTTGACGTAGTTGCCTTCGGCCAGGCGCAGGTTGGTGATGTGCCCACTGCGTGGAGCACGCACCTCGCTGCGCGCCAGGTTGATCTTCGCTACCTGCAGCTGGGCCTCGGCCTCATGCAGCTCACCCCGGGCAATCGCAGCATTGATCTGGGCATTTTCACGCAGTTCGGCACTGATCGCCTCCGGCCCAAGGGCGGTACGTCTGGCCGCTTCACGCTCACGCAAGCGCAGTTGCTGCGCCCGTGTTTCGGTCACCGCGCTGGCCTGGTCGAATGCTGCCTGAAAGCGCTCGCGGTCGATGCTCATCAATAGGTCGCCCGCCTTGACCTGCTGGTTGTCGTGCACTTTTAGCTCGCGCACCCACCCCGAAACGTCAGGGGCAATTACCACCACATCGGCGCGCACGCGGGCATCGCGTGTCCAGGGTGTAAGCATGTAGTACTGCCACAGCTGATAGCCGGCCAACACGGCCAGGGCCACCACGCACAGGGTTACCAGAGTACGTACGGCCGCACGCATCGAAACACTCCTTTATAAAGCTCCCAGCAGGCGTACCACCAGGAACAACACACAAACGAACAGCGCCGCATCGAACAGCGCTTCATGCCAGATCCACCGCCCCAGTGGCGTGGCCTGAACCAGCAAGCGCAACAGGCCAGTCAACGCCAGCGCCAGTAACACATAAAGTAGAAACGGGCTGAGCAGCACGCCGCCCACTGCCCACTCACGCAACCCCATGAGCTTCCTCCTGCCAGCGGCACCATTTGCCCCAGCTTTTCTGCAATTGCAGCACCGCACCCTCTGCCAAACGCAGCGGGTCGCTGGCAGGCAAGCGGCGCAAGGCGGCAATGAACTGTTCACTGGCGCTGTCAAGGCGCTGCCCACGGCCGGCCGCTGGCCCTTTGGCCAGTACCGCCTCCACCTGCTGCAGGTACTCACGTTCGGCCTGCCCCAAGGGGGCCTGGGCGACCGCGAGACACATGCGCAGGTGGACCAGTTCGTCACCGATATCCAGCCCATGCAGGCCGTCGTCCCAGCGCTTGCCTTCGCTTTCCGGTAATTCACTGGCATGTCGCGCCAGTTGCATCAACCGGTCGGCCATACGCCCGCCAAACCAGGTATCGGCCCCGCGCAGGTCACGCCGGGTCAGGCGCACCAGATCGCTCTGGGTGGCGGCGCGCAGGCGTCGGCCCAGCCAGGCCGGGTGGCGGAACACCAACAAACGAAAGGCCATGACCGCCGCCGACACACCAACCAACATGGCCAGTGCGCTGTTCAGCATGGTCGCCACGCCGAACTGCATGGCGTTCAGTGGCGACACCAGCACGATGAAATGCAGGCAATAGGAGGTGGCCGTGGCACCGGTACGTGGGTGGGCCATGCCCAAAGCGCCGAAAAACAGCGGCACCCCCATGCCTAGGCAGAGCATGGCGAAGCTGCTCCATTGCGGCAGCAGAATCTGCCCGACCAGAAATGCCGCGGGAATCGCCAGAAAGATACCGCGCAAGAAACTTAGGCCAATCTGGGCGCCGTTCTCCCGACTGGCGAACAAGCTGCAGACCACGCAGGTCAGCACCAGACCACCCGGTGCAGAAGGCCAAGCGGTGGCCAGCCAGAAACCACTCATGACCAGAAAAGCTAGCGCACTCCGCGAACCGAACAGCAACGCCAATGACCAGTCACGGTGCACCGCCAGGCCCTGGGCCACATCCTTCGGCGCCCTGCCCGCTTCGACATCCTCCAGCGCCTGGCCGGCGGCCATGGCGTAGTCCAGCAGCAAGGCCATGCGCGCCAGGCAGAAGTGTTCGGCCGAACTGATCCGCTCATCGTGAGCGGCATCCCAGATGCGCTGGCGCAGCAACAACAAGCTGGGCTGATCGGGGTTGCCCAGCGACGTGCGCACTTGCTGCAACCAAGGCGCAAGGCGTTCGGCCTCGCGCTCATCCAACTGCCGCCATTGCCGGCGCACCGACCTGGAAATACGCAACAGCACCATCAGTTTCTGGCTCAGGCCGCGAATGCCACGCGCACGCTGGCGACCGCGATTGCCTTCGAACCAGGCATGTTCGCGCTGGCTGTCGATGGCAACGATGCGTCCCAGGCTCTCCAGCAAGCCCTTGCGCGCCTCGTCTTCGCCGCCCAGCATGGCACTGGCGGCCTGCAGGCCGTTCTGCCAGGCCTGCCGCGCCTGCCCACCCAATTGCTGTTCGACCCGCATTGGCCAGAGCAAGGCACTGCTGGCCGTGGCGCAGAAAATTCCCAGGCAGATCTCGGTGCAACGGGCTACGGCCTGATCGAATACCTGGAGCGGGTGGTCGATTGCCGGCAATGCGATGATCGCCGCGGTATAACCGGCCAGTACGAAGGCGTAAGCCCAGGCACTGCGCAACTGGGTGGACGCGGCGGTGCACAGCGCCAGCCACAAGGCCAGGGTGAGCAGAAACAGCCAAGGGGTCTGGGCGAACAGGCCGATAAACAGCACCGACATGGCAGTGCCGACCAAGGTGCCGGCCAACCGCGCCAGGCCCTTTTGAACCACCATGCCAGATAGAGGCTGGGCGACGATGAAGGCCGTCATCAAAGCCCACGACGGTTGTTCCAGGCCCCAGCGCATCGCCAACCAGAGCGCCAAGCCGCCGCCAAGCAGGGTCTTGATGGCGAATTTGAGGGCGAGGCTGCTGGGGGCGAACAGGGCCTGGAAGGTGATGGGCACTCGGCGGACCTTGCGGGGAATGATCTTACTGAAAAGATAGACAATGGAGAGCAGGATAAAGCGTAAATGAATAATTAGCTAGCTAATCATCTTTATTGGCGCGCATGCATCACAGGAATCTGAGGCAAAAAAAATGGGCGACCGAAGTCGCCCTAAATGCCTTGCGTGCTCGCATACCCAGAAGGTCAGCGCGGCTTGCGCTTGTTCGAGTCCTTCCAGATGAAAATGCCCAGACCGGCAAAGAAAGCGACCATCAGGCCGACCGTTACCACACCGGCGATAACCACATTGTCGAAGAACATGTTGGCCTCCCCATTCGTTTGCCGCTGTCCGATGGGAGCAAGTTAACCAATGCGGGGAGTGGGGAAATTGATCGAGGTCAATGGTGCCCGGGACCGGGCACGCGAGGCGGGTGCAGGGTTGACTTGCGTCAAGTTTCAGCGCTTTTTCGGCTTGCCCTTGGGTTTCTTTTTCTTGCTGGCGCCCAACGGCAGGGCCTGTTCGAAGGCATTGCGCATTTCGTTCAGGCGCTTTTCCTTCAGGTCATGGACGCGCTTGGCGCGTTCGGCATCGAAATCGATGAGGTTGTCTTGGCTCATGGGTGGTCTCGACGATCAACTGAGGCTTGCATGATGAAGCCAGGCGCTGGCGCTGACCAGCCCCGCGTCAGACTTCGATGTCCACCAGCAGGCCCTGGCGTACGTGCTCGCCCATCAGTGGAGCCACCGGCACGGTGTTGTCGGCGTTGACCTCGTCACCGGGCACGGCTTGATAGCGCCCCTGGTCCCCCTGTTGTCGGCGTTGCTGCTGACGCCGCTGGTCATCGCGCAGCAGCAATGCCTGCTCCTGCGGGTCGCGCTGCTGCTTGAGGTCAATGGCACTTTCGCCGGACGCAGGCTGCGTCGGCACCACCGGCTTGATGTCGGGGGTTGGCTTGACCGGGTCCTGTTGCGAGGTCACCGGAGCGGCACTGAGCGGAATGAGCGGCGGCAGCATGGACGTTCTCCTATGCCCGCTGTATCGGCAGGCGCGGGTTTACCTTGATGGCTTGGACAACATTTACTCGGGTTCGTCGTCAAGGTCGTCATCGCTGGGTGGGCTGGCTTCGCTCCACGGCCGCTTGTAGACCTGCTGCCAGACTGCATCCATATGATCGCGCAATACCTGCGGCGCGGCTTTCAGCGAGGCGCTGTCGTCGCGCTCGCCGCCGACCGGTTCTTCGCCCGCCGGGGTGATCAGCGACTGGCCGGTAATGGTGTAGCTCGCCTGCCCTTCGCGCATCTCGATGGCAATGTCGTGGGGGTCGATACCGCCACCACAGAAGGCATGGCTGGCCACCGTCACCTCGGCTACGCCGTCCTTGTTCAGGTCGCTGACATCACTCACGTCATTATAGAAGTCCACATCCAGGTCCAGCCCCGGGCAGGTGGTTTCCTGTTCGATCTGCCAGCGCGCTTTGAAGGCATCGCTTTCGGCTGCACGCCCGTACAAGGTGGCCTTGAGTACCACCTTGTCCACTTCCTGCTCGCTTTCGGGGTCGCTGGCCTGGCCGTCGCTGCGGCTCAACACCAGCAAGCCTTCGCCATCGCGGTCACGAAAGTGCACGCTCTTGATTGGCGTCTGCACGCCCAGTACCTCAAGCTGCTCCATTGGAATGGGGGGCAAGGGCTCGTAGTTCTTCTGCTCGCAGCCGCTCAGCAGCAACAGGCTGCCCACGGCCATCGAGGTGCTGATCCAGCAATGCTTGGCAGACATGTTGATCCGTGGCCCTCGTCGGCGGCGCAGTACAGGGCGATGAAACGGCTAGACTGTGCTTTCGAATGCTTTCGGTGCGCTCGGCACTTTGGTCTGACCGGCCGATCCGTTAACATAATCGGCTTTTTCATCGCGGGAGTTCAGGCAGTATGGCGCAGCAGTATCAACCGGGGCAACGCTGGATCAGCGACAGCGAAGCAGAGCTCGGCCTGGGTACCATCCTGGCGCAGGATGGCCGCCTGTTGACCGTGCTCTACCCGGCCACTGGCGACACCCGCCAGTATTCCCTGCGCAACGCGCCGCTGACCCGCGTGCGCTTCTCGCCAGGTGACCAGATCACCCACTTCGAAGGCTGGAAGCTCACCGTGCGTGAGGTCGAGGACATCGACGGGCTGATGGTCTACCACGGCCTGGACGGGCAAAACCAGCCGCGTACCCTGCCGGAAACCCAGCTGTCCAACTTCATCCAGTTCCGCCTGGCCAGCGACCGCCTGTTCGCCGGGCAGATCGACCCGCTGTCGTGGTTCAGCTTGCGCTACAACACTCTGCAGCACACCAGCAAGCAGATGCAGTCGCCACTGTGGGGCCTGGGCGGTTGTCGCGCGCAACCCATCGCCCACCAGTTGCACATCGCCCGCGAAGTCGCCGACCGCAGCGCCCCACGGGTATTGTTGGCCGACGAAGTGGGCTTGGGTAAAACCATCGAGGCCGGCCTGGTCATTCACCGCCAACTGCTGTCGGGCCGCGCCAGCCGCGTACTGATCCTGGTGCCGGAAAACCTCCAGCACCAGTGGCTGGTGGAAATGCGCCGTCGCTTCAACCTGCAGGTGGCACTGTTCGACGCCGAGCGCTTCATCGAAAGCGATGCCAGCAACCCGTTCGAAGACGCCCAACTGGCGCTGGTTGCCCTGGAATGGCTGGTCGAGGACGAAAAGGCCCAGGACGCGCTGTTTGCCGCCGGCTGGGACCTGATGGTGGTCGACGAAGCCCACCACCTGGTCTGGCACGAAGACCAGGTCAGCGCCGAATACGGCCTGGTCGAGCAACTGTCCCAGGTAATTCCGGGCGTCCTGCTGCTCACCGCCACCCCCGAGCAGCTCGGCCAGGACAGCCACTTCGCCCGCCTGCGCCTGCTCGACCCCAACCGCTTCCACGACCTGGCCGCCTTCCGCGCCGAGAGCGAGCACTACCGCCCGGTGGCCGAAGCCGTGCAGGAACTGCTTGACGAAGGCCGCCTGTCGCCCAAGGCTCACGCCACTATCCAGGGCTTTCTGGGCGCCGAGGGCGAAGCCCTTCTGGCCGCGGTCAGCGATGGCGACACCCAGGCCAGCGCGCGCCTGATCCGCGAACTGCTCGACCGCCACGGCACTGGCCGCGTGCTGTTCCGTAACACCCGTGCTGCGGTCCAGGGCTTCCCTGAGCGGCAGTTGCACCCTTACCCGGTGGCCATGCCCGAGCAGTACCGCGACCTGCCAGCAGGCGAGCGAGCGGAGCTGTACCCGGAAGTTGCCTTCCAGGCTCAGGGTGACGTGGCCGACGACCAGCGCTGGTGGCGTTTCGACCCCCGGGTCGATTGGCTGATCGACACCCTGAAGATGCTCAAACGCACCAAGGTACTGGTGATCTGTGCCCACGCTGAAACCGCCATGGACCTGGAAGACGCCTTGCGCGTGCGCTCCGGCATTCCGGCCTCGGTGTTCCATGAAGGCATGAGCATCCTCGAGCGTGACCGCGCCGCCGCCTACTTCGCCGATGAAGAATTCGGCGCCCAAGTGCTGATCTGTTCCGAGATCGGCAGTGAAGGCCGCAACTTCCAGTTTTCGCACCACCTGGTGATGTTTGACCTGCCGGCACACCCGGACCTGCTGGAGCAGCGCATCGGCCGCCTCGACCGGATCGGCCAGAAGCACACCATCCAGCTGCATGTGCCGTATCTGCAGGACAGCCCGCAAGAACGCCTGTTCCAGTGGTACCACGAGGGCCTCAACGCCTTCCTGAATACCTGCCCGACCGGCAATGCCCTGCAACACCAATTCGGCCCACGCCTGCTGCCGCTGCTCGAAGGTGGTGAAAGCAAGGCCTGGGAGGCCCTGGTGGCAGACGCACGCGGCGAGCGCGAGCGCCTGGAAGCCGAACTGCACACCGGCCGGGATCGCCTGCTGGAGCTGAATTCTGGCGGCGCCGGTGAGGGCGAAGCGCTGGTGGAGGCCATTCTTGAACAGGACGACCAATTCGCCCTGCCGATTTACATGGAAACCCTGTTCGACGCCTTCGGTATCGACAGCGAGGACCATTCCGAAAACGCCCTGATTCTCAAACCGAGCGAGAAGATGCTCGACGCCAGCTTCCCGCTGGGCGACGACGAAGGCGTCACCATCACCTACGACCGTGTGCAGGCGCTGTCTCGCGAGGACATGCAGTTCCTCACCTGGGAACACCCGATGGTGCAGGGCGGCATGGACCTGGTGCTGTCCGGTTCGATGGGCAACACCGCCGTGGCGCTGATCAAGAACAAAGCACTGAAGCCGGGTACCGTGCTGCTGGAGCTGCTGTTCGTGAGCGAGGTGGTGGCACCCCGCAGCCTGCAACTGGGCCGCTATCTGCCACCGGCTGCGTTGCGCTGCCTGCTCGATGCCAACGGCAACGACCTGGCATCGCGCGTGGCGTTCGAAACCCTCAACGATCAGCTCGAAAGCGTGCCGCGAGCCAGCGCCAACAAGTTCGTCCAGGCCCAGCGCGATGTGCTGGCCAAGCGTATCAGCGGCGGCGAGCAGAAAATTCTGCCGACCCACGTCGAGCGTGTGGCCGAAGCCCAGCGCCGCCTCGCAGCCGAGGCCGACGAAGAGCTGGCGCGCCTGGTAGCGTTGCGAGCGGTCAACCCGAGTGTACGTGACAGCGAAATCGACGCCTTGCGCAAGCAGCGCGAAGATGGCCTGGCGATGCTGGAGAAGGCCGCCCTGCGCCTGGAAGCCATTCGCGTACTGGTGGCTGGCTAAGCAAGATCAGGCCCCGCTGCCCCTGGGGGCGCGGGGCCCGCTCCCACAGGGACAGCAATATTCCTGGCAGCGATTGAAACGATAACCAAATGGTAGAAATCAATATGCCATTATTCAGGAAGGCTTAAACACCTCTTCCTATACTGCCTCTGGACAGTCTGCACAGGGTTGTAGCGCAGACGAGTGAAAACTCGATCAAGAGGCATTCCATGGAGTGGCTGGGGCTGCAACTGTTCGCCGATCTTCCGGCATCCGGGCGTATCGTCATCGATTGTCGGCATGAGCCGCTGCTGGTTCTGCTCGCCTATTTCGTCGCCTGCGCAGCCTGCTTCGCCACCCTCGACATGGCCGAGCGCCAGTCTCACAGCGACGACCCCACCGCACACCGACAATGGAACATGCTCGGCGCCTGCTGCCTGGCGGGTGGCATCTGGGCCATGCATTTCATCAGCATGCTGGCCTTTCAGGCCCCGGTGGAAGTGCACTACGACGTTTCCTTGACCATCCTTTCGCTGCTTATCGCCCTGGGCGTGGCCTGGCTGGCCATGCACAGCCTCGAACGCAAGCAGATGCGTGGGTGGCATTTCGTGCAAAGCGCGGTACTGATCGGCCTGGGCATCATCCTGATGCACTTTGTCGGCATGGCCGCGATGGAAACCGGCGCTCGTCAGTACTACCAGACCGGGCTGCTACTGACCTCCGCCGCCATTGCCCTGCTCACCAGCCTGGCTGCACTGTGCATGGCCCGCTATTTCCGCAATGGCAGCGGTACCCTGTACCAAGCCATGAAATATGGCGCCAGCCTGCTGATGGCGGGCGGCATCGTTGCCACCCACTTTACCGCGATGTCGGCCATGACCCTGGTCATTCCGGCCGATACCGCGCTACGTCTGCCGTCTGGCGACAACAGCCTCCAACTGGCGCTGGGCATTGGCTTCATCACCTTGCTGATCAGTGGCGCGAGCATCAGTGCCGCGCTGGCGGACAAAAAGCTGCAAAGCAAGGACCACGACCTGCGCCGGGTCAGCGAGCTGCTCAGCCAGCTGGACCAAGCCCGCGCTTCGCTGCAGCAGGCGGCCCACTATGACGCCCTGACCAACCTGGTCAATCGCCGTGGCTTCAACCAGGTGCTCGCCGAACGCCTGGCTGAGCACCAGGCCAGCGAAAGCCGCCTGGCCGTGATGTTCCTCGACATCGACCATTTCAAGCGCATCAATGACAGCCTCGGTCACGACGCCGGTGACCAGCTGCTCAAGGTGATTGCCAACCACATCAAGGCGGCCACCCGTAGCCACGACCTGGTGGCGCGCTTTGGCGGCGACGAATTCTGCGTGGTCACCAGCCTCAACAACCGTGATGAAGCCCGCCACCTCGGCCAGCGCATCATGCAACGCATGAAAGACCCCATCGACCTTGGCGGCCGGCGGATGGTCATGACCACCAGCATCGGCATCAGCATTTTCCCGGACGATGGCAAAACCGCCGAAGAGCTGCTCAAGCATGCCGACCTGGCCCTGTATCAATCCAAGGACAACGGGCGCAACAGCCTCAACTTCTTCAACGACAGCCTGAAGGCGCGGGCCTCGATTGCCTTGCAACTGGAAGAAGAACTGCGCCTGGCCCTGCTGGAAGAACGCGGGTTGTGCGTGCATTACCAGCCAATTTTTGACCTGCGCCATGGGCATGTGGCCAAACTGGAGGCCTTGGTGCGCTGGCAGCATCCGCAGCATGGCCTACTCGGCCCCGATCGCTTTATCGGTATTGCCGAAGCCAACGGCCTGATCATCGACCTTGACCTGTGGGTGCTGCGCCACGCCTGTGCCGACCTCGCCTACCTGCAACGCCACGGTTATGGCGAGCTCAAGGTCACGGTCAATTGCTCGGCTGTGACCTTGAGCCACGACGAACTCCCCCACGAAGTGGAGATGGCGCTGTTCCATGCCGGGCTCTCGGCGCGCCAGCTGGAGCTGGAGATAACCGAAAACGCCCTGATGGGTGATATCCAGCGCACTGTCAACCTACTCAAGCGCGTTCGTGCCCTGGGCGTGGCTCTGTCGATCGACGATTTCGGCACCGGCTACTCCTCCCTCGCCTATCTCAAACGCCTGCCGCTGGACGTGCTGAAGATCGACCGCACTTTCCTGCAGGACGTACCCGGCAGCCAGAAAGACCGCGAAATCGTCCAGGCGATCATCATCATGGCGCATACCTTGCACCTGCAGGTGGTCAGCGAGGGTGTGGAAACCCCCGAGCAACGTGCGTTTCTTGAAAGCCATGGCTGCGACTACCTGCAGGGCTACCTGCTGGCGCGCCCACTGCCGATGGGCGAACTGCAGCCACTGCTTGAGCGGCTGCGCCAGGATGCTGTGCTCAGCCCTTGTTGCGATACAGTTCTACCAGGGTCGCCGGATCTTTATGCAGGTAACCCTGGCTACCGTGCAGGCGCATCAACTGCGCGGCGAGGCCACTGAGCGGTGTTGCCGAACCCTGCTCGCGTGAGAACTTGACCGCGCCATCGAGGTCCTTGAGCAACGTGCGCACGTGCCACTTGATCGGCTCGAACCGGCTTTCGGCCATTTGTGGCGCAAGGATCTGCAACGGTTTTGAATCGGCAAAACCGCCGGCAAGCGCTTCGGCGATCAGTGTCGCGTCCACCCCGGACTGTTCGGCCAGTGCCACCACTTCGGCAATCACCAAGGCATTGCAGGCCACGATCATCTGGTTACAGGCCTTGGTCACCTGGCCGGCACCCACTGCGCCCATGTGCGTCACCCGCTGGCCAAGCACCTGCAAAACCGGATGCGCGCGCTGCAGGTCAGCCGTGTCGCCGCCGACCATGATTGCCAGGGTGCCAGATTCGGCACCGGGCGTGCCGCCAGAAACCGGCGCATCCAGCCAGGCCATCCCGCACAGCACCGCCAGTTCAGCGGCCATTTCACGGGTGGCGGTGGGTTCGAGGCTGGAGAAATCGATCAGCAACTGGCCGCTGCGCCCACCTTGGGCAATGCCTTGCTCACCGAACACTACCTCGCGCACCACTGCGGTGTCGGCCAGGCACAGCAGCACCATGTCGCTGTCACGACACAGCTCGGCCGGGCTGGTGGCCAGGCGTGCGCCGGCGGCGACCAGCGCAGCGCACTTGTCCGGGCTGCGGTTCCACACGGTCAGCGGATAACCCGCGGCCAGCAGACGTCGGCACATGGGCAGGCCCATCAGGCCGATACCGGCGAATCCAAGCGAAGGTAGTGCAGTACTCATCGATGACTCCTGACTCAGTCGAACATTTCCAGGCTGGCCACAAGCGGCCTGGTAGGACCAAGGACACATTACGCATCCCGTAAACTGTTACCGCCACGCCGAATTGTTACTTACCTCCACCCGTCTTGAACGCCTACGCGCACCAAAACGGGGCTACTGCGCATTTTTGCGCACAAAAAAAGATCACGCTTCAGTCGGCCGCTTTATCTGGATCACGATGAACGGCGAAACCACCACGGCCCAGATCTCTGGATCGCGGGTTTGCAGGTCCAGCGCCTGTTCGGCCGATACCGGCCCGACAGTGCCATCACTACGCCACTTGGCGAAGATCTCGCTGCGATTCTCGGCCATCGCCTCGGCAACGGTGATCAGGTCGAGGCTGGGGTCGACCCAAATCAGGTCACCCTTTGCCCAGAAACGCTCCAGCGCTTTCCACTCGATGATTGCCGTCTCGCCAACCAATTTGGCATAGAGGGTGCTTGTTTGATCAGTCATGGGTGGTATCCGCAAAAATCGGCCAATAAAAATGGCCGGCATTTTTGCAGAAAAACCCGGTTTCAAATATGTAATTTGGTCGATTAGCCCCGAAGTTGTGGGGTGGGGCTCAAGATGCAGGCAAATTGATGGCGCCTTTTTGTATCTTTGTGTCGATCATGCGACAACCCGCGGAACAGGTACTTTTTGCCCGCTTTTCAAGCGCGCGAACAGCGCTCTACACTGTACCGGTACAGTTCCGGGACATGTTCCGGGGGAAGGTGGGCTTGCGCGTTGGCATGGCCACGCCGCAAATCCCGCCCGGTCTGTAGCCCTGGCCGCCAGGACTATAAGAATTACAACAGAATGAGTGGAGCACTATGATCAAGATTTCCAAGCTGTTCGCCGCAATGGTACTGGCCGGGGTAGCCAGCCATTCGTTTGCCGCCGATACCATCAAGATCGGCATCGCCGGTCCTAAGACGGGTCCCGTGACCCAGTACGGCGACATGCAGTTCATCGGCGCCAAGCAAGCCATCAAGGATATCAACGCCAAGGGCGGCGTCGATGGCAAGATGCTCGAAGCCAAGGAATACGACGACGCCTGCGACCCTAAACAGGCCGTGGCAGTCGCCAACAAAGTGGTCAACGACGGCGTCAAGTTCGTCATCGGCCACCTGTGCTCCAGCTCCACCCAGCCTGCGTCCGACATCTACGAAGACGAAGGCGTGATCATGATCACCCCGGCCGCCACTTCGCCGGAAATCACCGCCCGTGGCTACAAGCTGATCTTCCGCACCATCGGCCTGGACAGCGCTCAGGGCCCGGCTGCCGGCAACTACATCGCCGACCACGTCAAGCCGAAGGTCGTTGCCGTTCTGCACGACAAGCAGCAGTACGGTGAAGGCATCGCCACCGCGGTCAAGCAAACCCTCGAGAAGAAAGGCACCAAGGTTGCTGTCTTCGAAGGCCTGAACGCCGGTGACAAGGACTTCTCCTCGATCATCCAGAAGCTCAAGCAAAACAATGTCGACTTCGTCTACTACGGCGGCTACCACCCAGAGCTGGGCCTGATCCTGCGCCAAGCCCAGGAAAAAGGCCTGAAAGCCAAGTTCATGGGCCCGGAAGGCGTGGGTAACGACTCCATCTCGCAGATCGCCCAAGGTGCTTCCGAAGGCCTGCTGGTCACCCTGCCGAAGTCGTTCGACGCCGACCCTGAGAACAAGGCCATCGTCGACGCCATCAAGGCTGACGGCAAGGACCCGAGCGGCCCGTTCGTGTTCCCGGCCTACTCGGCTGTGGAGCTGATCGCCAAAGGTATCGAAGCGGCCAAGTCCGAAGACACCGACAAGGTGGCAGCCGCCATCCACGCCGGTTCCTTCAAGACCCCGACCGGCACCTTGTCGTACGACGAGAAAGGCGACCTGAAAGACTTCAAGTTCGTGGTCTACGAATGGCATTTCGGCAAGCCGAAGACCGAAGTCTCCCCTCAGTAACTGCGTGACTAATAGCTGACCTATAAGCCCACTGTGCGAGCAGTGGGCTTTGTTTTACGAGGTTCATGGGCCTGATCCCCGCGATCCGGGGGCGGGCCCACCTGAAAATCTTAAAACCGTCACCCGCGGTTTCCTGGCCTTACCCCCGCCAGCGAAATGCAAATCAGGTTTTTAGGAGCGCTGTAATGCCTGAGATCTACCATTTCTTCCAACAACTGGTTAATGGATTGACCATCGGCAGCACCTATGCCTTGATCGCCATCGGCTACACGATGGTGTACGGCATCATCGGCATGATCAACTTCGCCCACGGCGAGGTGTACATGATCGGTTCCTACGTGGCCTTCATCGCCCTGGCGGGCCTGGCCATGATGGGTATCCATTCGCTGCCGATTCTGATGACCGTCGCCTTCGTCGCGACGATCTTCGTCACCAGTGCCTATGGCTACAGCATCGAACGGGTTGCCTACCGCCCCCTGCGCAACAGCAACCGCCTGATCCCGCTGATTTCCGCCATCGGCATGTCGATCTTCCTGCAGAACACGGTCTTGCTCTCGCAGGACTCCAAGGACAAGTCCATCCCCAACCTGATACCCGGCAGCTTCTCGTTCGGGCCAGGCGGTGCTGAAGAAGTACTGATCAGCTACATGCAGGTCCTGGTGTTCGTGGTCACCCTGGTCGCCATGACCCTGCTCACCCTGTTCATCTCCCGCTCCCGCCTGGGCCGCGCCTGCCGCGCCTGCGCCGAGGACATCAAGATGGCCAACCTGCTGGGCATCAACACCAACAACATCATCGCCCTCACCTTCGTCATCGGTGCCGCCCTGGCCGCCGTGGCGGCCGTGCTGCTGAGCATGCAGTACGGGGTGATCAACCCCAACGCCGGTTTCCTGGTGGGCCTGAAGGCCTTCACCGCGGCGGTGCTGGGCGGCATCGGCAGCATCCCGGGCGCCATGCTCGGCGGGCTGGTGCTGGGCGTGGCCGAAGCGTTTGGCGCCGATATCTTCGGCGACCAGTACAAGGACGTGGTGGCATTCGGCTTGTTGGTTCTTGTCCTGCTGTTCCGGCCGACCGGCATCCTCGGCCGCCCGGAGGTTGAAAAAGTATGAACAGAAATCTCAAACAGGCGTTCTTCAGCGCCTTGCTGGTATGGGCCGTGGCCTTCCCGGTGCTGGGCCTGAAACTGAGCATCGACGGCATCAGCCTGGTCGTGCACAGCCAAGGCTCGTTCACCATCAGCATCATCGCCGTGTGTTCGGTGCTGATGTTCCTGCGCGTGCTGTTCGACAAGCAGTGGAGCGCGGTGATGGGCCGCCGTTCGGATCGCAAACTGATCCCGCCGGCTGTCAGCAACTACCTGACCCTGCCGAAAACCCAGCGCTATGTGATCATGGGGCTGATCGTCGCGGCACTGGTATGGCCGTTCTTCGGTTCGCGCGGCGCGGTCGACATTGCCACGCTGATCCTGATCTACGTGTTGCTGGGCCTGGGCCTGAACATCGTGGTCGGCCTGGCAGGCCTGCTCGATCTCGGTTACGTCGGCTTCTACGCCGTCGGCGCCTACAGCTACGCCATGCTCTCGCACTACCTGGGCTGGAGCTTCTGGGTGTGCCTGCCGATCGCCGGCCTGATGGCCGCCACCTTCGGCTTCCTCCTCGG
Source organism: Pseudomonas sp. LB-090624 (assembly GCF_003205205.1). Classification (GTDB taxonomy): domain Bacteria; phylum Pseudomonadota; class Gammaproteobacteria; order Pseudomonadales; family Pseudomonadaceae; genus Aquipseudomonas. The sequence continues at coordinate 395,228 of NZ_QJRL01000001.1, read as the reverse complement.
CTTCCCGGTACTGCGCCTGCGTGGTGACTACCTGGCGATCGTGACCCTCGGCTTCGGCGAGATCATCCGCCTGTTCCTGCGCAACCTCACCGACTGGACCGGTGGCCCGAACGGCATCAGCAACATCCCCAAGCCAGAGTTCTTTGGCCTCACCTTCGAACGTCGTGCCGCAGAGGGCATGCAGACCTTCCACGAGTTCTTCGGGCTGGAATACAACTCGATCAACAAGGTCATCTTCCTCTACCTGGTCGCCCTGCTGCTGGCGCTGCTGGCGCTGTTCGTGATCAACCGCCTGCTGCGCATGCCGATCGGCCGTGCCTGGGAAGCACTGCGTGAAGACGAGATCGCCTGCCGTGCACTGGGCCTGAACCCGACCGTGATCAAGCTCTCGGCGTTCACCCTGGGTGCCTGCTTCGCCGGTTTCGCCGGCAGCTTCTTCGCCGCGCGCCAGGGCCTGGTCACACCGGAGTCGTTTACCTTCATCGAGTCGGCGATCATCCTCGCCATCGTCGTGCTCGGCGGCATGGGCTCACAACTGGGCGTGATCCTCGCGGCCATTGTGATGATCCTGCTGCCCGAGCTGATGCGTGAGTTCAGCGAATACCGGATGCTGATGTTCGGTGCGCTGATGGTGTTGATGATGATCTGGCGTCCGCAAGGCTTGCTGCCTATGCAACGTCCACACATGGAGCTGCATCGATGAGCCGTGAAATTCTGCAAGTCAGCGGCCTGAGCATGCGCTTCGGCGGCTTGTTGGCGGTCAACGGCGTGGCCCTGACCGTCAAGGAAAAACAGGTGGTGGCATTGATCGGCCCGAACGGTGCCGGCAAGACCACCGTGTTCAACTGCCTGACCGGCTTCTACAAGCCCAGCGGCGGCACGATCCTGCTCGATGGCCAGCCGATTCAGGGCCTGGCCGGCCACCAGATCGCCCGCAAGGGCGTGGTGCGGACCTTCCAGAACGTGCGCCTGTTCAAGGAAATGACCGCACTGGAAAACCTGCTGATCGCCCAGCACCGTCACCTCAACACCAACTTCTTCGCCGGCCTGTTCAAGACCCCAGGCTTCCGCCGCAGCGAGAAGGAGGCCATGGAACGCGCGCAGTACTGGCTGGAGAAAGTCAACCTGACCGAGTTCGCCAACCGTACCGCCGGCACCCTCGCCTACGGGCAGCAACGCCGCCTGGAAATCGCCCGCTGCATGATGACCCAGCCACGCATCATCATGCTCGATGAACCGGCAGCCGGCCTGAACCCGAAGGAAACCGAAGACCTCAAGGCTCTGATCGCCTACCTGCGTGAGTCGCACAACGTCACCGTGCTGCTGATCGAGCACGACATGAAGCTGGTGATGAGCATCTCCGACCATATCGTGGTGATCAACCAGGGTACCCCCCTGGCGCACGGCACGCCGGAGGAGATCCGCGACAACCCTGACGTGATCAAAGCCTACCTGGGGGAAGCGTAAATGCTGAAGTTCGAAAACGTTTCCACCTTCTACGGCAAGATTCAGGCGCTGCACAGCGTCAACGTGGAGATCAACCAGGGCGAGATCGTCACCCTGATCGGCGCCAACGGTGCCGGCAAGTCGACCTTGCTGATGACCCTGTGCGGTTCGCCGCAGGCGCACAGCGGCAGCATCAAGTACCTGGGTGAAGAACTGGTTGGCCAGCCGTCATCGCACATCATGCGCAAGAGCATCGCGGTAGTGCCGGAAGGCCGTCGCGTGTTCGCTCGCCTGACCGTCGAGGAAAACCTGGCCATGGGCGGTTTCTTCACCGACAAGGGCGACTATCAGGAGCAACTGGACAAAGTCCTGCAACTGTTCCCGCGCCTGAAGGAACGTTACATCCAGCGCGGCGGCACCATGTCCGGTGGCGAGCAACAAATGCTTGCCATCGGCCGGGCGCTGATGAGCAAGCCCAAGCTGCTGCTGCTCGATGAGCCTTCGCTGGGCCTGGCGCCGATCATCATCCAGCAGATCTTCGACATCATCGAACAGCTGCGCCGCGATGGCGTGACGGTGTTCCTGGTGGAGCAGAACGCCAACCAGGCGCTGAAGATCGCCGACCGGGCGTATGTGCTGGAGAACGGCCGGGTAGTGATGCAGGGCACCGGTGAGGCACTGCTGACCGACCCGAAGGTGCGCGATGCCTACCTGGGGGGTTGAATGAAAAAGGGCCTTCGGGCCCTTTTTTCTGCCCGCAGGACGTGTATCGTGGCCAGCTCTTTGGCAAAGATTTCCGGAGCCCGCCCCATGCGCCTCACCCCGACCCTGCTGCTCAGTGCCCTGCTGCCCCTGTTCGCTGGCTGCCAGTTACTGGCCGAGCAGCCCCGTGACCCGAACATCGGCACCACGCGCATGCAGGGCGAACTGAGCGCTAACGGCGGCCGCCTGTTGTTCAAACCCTGCGGCGAAGCACGCCGCTTCGTGATCAACGACGTCGCCAGCACCGGCATCCTGCAGGAGTCCGCCAACCTGGCCAAGGACGCCAACGCCAAGTTGTTCGCCGACGTGCGCGGTCGCCTCACGGGCGCCAAGCAGGCCGACAACGACGGCCAGCTGGAAGTCAGCCGCCTGTACCGCCTGGAGCCCTCCACCCGTGCTTGCGACGACCCCAACTTCAAGCAGCTGACCCTGCGCGCCAATGGCCATGAACCGGACTGGGACATCAAGGCCAGCGGCAAGGGCATGGTGCTCAACCGCATCGGCAAAGACCCGCTGCCCCTGCCGTTCCTCGAAGAAGAAGTGCCCGGCGGCGGCCTGACCCTGACCAGCGAAGCCAACGGCCAGCACGTGGAACTGTGGGTCGCCCCGCAACGCTGCGTCGACAGCGCCACCGGCGCCATCCACCACCTGCGCGCCGAACTGCGCATCGACGGTCAGACCCTGCGAGGCTGCGGTTACTACGGGGGTGCGCGCGACAACTGATCGCCGGGCGCTTTTATCCTGCCAGTCGGGGCGGCTAACAGCTTATACTTGGCGGTTTGAGTAAAGCCGCCGGCCGCCCATGGCCGGGATACTGGACCCTGCCATGCTACGAATCACCGAACTGAAGCTGCCCCTGGACCATCCCGACGAAGCGTTGCGCGAAGCCATCGTCCAGCGCCTGGGCATCCGCGACGAGCAACTGCTCAGCTTCAACCTGTTCAAGCGCAGCTACGATGCGCGCAAGAAGAACAGCGAACTGCTGTTCATCTACACCATCGACCTGGAAGCCAGCAACGAAGCCGAACTGCTCGACAAGTTCGCCGACGATCGCAACATCGGTCCCGCCCCGGACGTTACCTACAAGTTCGTTGGCCAGGCCCCGGCCGACCTGCAAGAGCGTCCGATCGTGGTCGGTTTCGGCCCGTGCGGCATCTTTGCGGGCCTGCTGCTGGCACAAATGGGCTTCAAGCCGATCATCCTCGAACGCGGCAAGGAAGTGCGCCAGCGCACCAAGGATACCTGGGGCCTGTGGCGCAAAAGCGTGCTCAACCCAGAGTCCAACGTGCAGTTCGGTGAAGGCGGCGCCGGCACCTTCTCCGACGGCAAGCTCTACAGCCAGATCAAGGACCCGCAACACCACGGCCGCAAGGTGCTGGAAGAATTCGTCAAGGCCGGTGCGCCGGACGAGATCCTCTACATCAACAAGCCGCACATCGGTACCTTCCGCCTTACCGGCATGGTCGAGCAAATGCGCCAGGACATGATCGCCCTGGGTGCAGAAGTGCGCTTTCAGGAGAAGGTCACCGACCTGCTGATCGACAATGGCCAACTGACGGGTGTGGTCCTGGAAAGTGGCGAGCAACTGCATTCACGTCACGTCGTCCTGGCCCTGGGCCATAGCGCCCGCGACACCTTCCGCATGCTGCACGCCAAGGGCGTGTACATGGAAGCCAAGCCGTTTTCGGTAGGCTTCCGTATCGAACACCCGCAAACGCTGATCGACAAGGCACGCCTGGGCAAGTACGCCGGCCACCCAAAACTCGGTGCTGCCGATTACAAGCTGGTGTATCACGCCAAGAACGGACGCTCGGTGTACAGCTTCTGCATGTGCCCAGGTGGCACCGTGGTCGCGGCCACCAGCGAGCCGGGCCGGGTGGTTACCAACGGCATGAGCCAGTACTCGCGTAACGAGCGCAATGCCAACTCCGGCATCGTCGTCGGCATCGACCCCGAACGCGACTACCCGGGCGGCCCACTGGCCGGTATCGAACTGCAGGAGCGCCTGGAAGCCCACGCCTACGTGATGGGTGGCAGCAACTACCAGGCCCCGGCGCAACTGGTAGGCGACTTTGTCGCCGGCCGGCCATCCACCGCATTGGGCAGTGTCGAGCCGTCCTACAAGCCGGGCGTGACCTTGGGTGACCTGGCGCCGAGCTTGCCGGACTTTGCCATCGAGGCGATCCGCGAGGCGCTGCCGGCGTTCGATCGGCAGATCAAGGGTTACAACCTGCATGACGCGGTGTTGACCGGGATCGAGACGCGTACCTCGTCGCCATTGCGGATTACCCGCGCAGAGGATTACCAGAGCCTGAACGTCAAGGGGCTGTTCCCGGCGGGTGAAGGGGCCGGTTATGCCGGCGGGATCCTGTCGGCAGGTGTCGATGGCATTCGTATTGCCGAGGCGGTGGCGCGGGATATGCTCGGGCTCTAACCCTTTTATCGACAGACAGGCATTCTTCGCGGGTACACCCGCTCATGCACGTGACAGTGATCTCACTGCAGGAGCGGTTTGCCCGCGTAAGGGCCCTGGCAGGCATCAGAAAAATCCACCCCAGACGCCAGACTTCCCCTCCCCCTTCCTTCCCTGAATCCATCTAGGCTTGCTCCAGGCCTGTCTGCAACAACATATAACGAAAACGAATATAGTTTTTGTTTTAAAGCATATCCCTACAGGCTAGGGTGTACGCCCGTACCATTCTTAAACTGCTCATGGAGAGCCAACAGCCCGTGCGTAGCCTGTTCACCCGTTTCTTCCAGCTGGAAGCCGCCAGCGGCCTGCTGCTGATTGCCGCCGCCGTATTGGCACTGCTCATCAATAATTCGCCACTGTCCTACCTGTACAGTGGCCTGCTCGACGTGCCCGTCGCGGTCCAGGTCGGCGCGCTGAACATCGCCAAGCCATTGTTGCTGTGGATCAACGACGGCCTGATGGCCCTGTTCTTCCTGCTGATCGGCCTGGAGGTCAAGCGCGAGGTGGTCGATGGCCACCTGTCCAAACCGTCGCAGATCGTGCTACCTGCCACGGCCGCCATCGGCGGCATGGTGGTGCCCGCGCTGATCTATTGGTTCATCAACCGTCACGACCCTGCCGCCGTTGCCGGATGGGCAATCCCTACCGCTACCGACATCGCCTTCGCCCTGGGTGTATTGGCGCTGCTGGGCAAGCGCGTGCCGGTATCGCTGAAACTGTTCCTGATGACCTTGGCGATCATCGACGACCTGGGGGCGATCATTGTCATCGCGCTGTTCTACTCCGGCACCCTGTCCAGCCTATCGCTGCTGCTTGCCGCAGCCTGCCTGGTGGTGCTGGTGGCGATGAACCGGCTTGGCGTGGTCAAGCTCGGGCCCTATATGGTGGTTGGCCTGATCCTGTGGGTCTGCGTGCTCAAGAGCGGCGTGCATGCCACCCTGGCCGGTGTCGCCCTGGCCCTGTGCATCCCGCTGCGCACGCGCAACGCCGAAACTTCGCCACTGCTGGCGCTCGAACATGCCCTGCACCCTTGGGTCGCCTACGCCATCCTGCCGCTGTTCGCCTTCGCCAATGCCGGCGTTTCGTTGGCAGGCATGAGCGTGCAGAGCTTCACCCACCCCGTGCCGATGGGTATCACAGCCGGCCTGTTGCTGGGCAAGACGGTGGGTGTATTCGGCCTCACCTGGCTGGCAGTCAAACTGCGCCTGGCCGCACTGCCTGCAGGGGCCCGTTGGGGGCAATTGCTCGGGGTCGCGATACTCTGTGGCATCGGCTTTACCATGAGCCTGTTCGTGGGTTCGCTCGCCTTCGTACCGGGTAGCAGCGACTACGCGGGCATGGACCGCATGGGCATCCTGACCGGCTCGTTCTTCGCCGCTGTTATCGGCTATGCCGTCACCGCCATGGCCAGCCGCAAGCCGACTGCAGGTTAACTGCGTGAGGCATTGAAAAAACCCCGACTGGCAGCCGCCAGGTCGGGGTTTTGTTTTACTGCGTTACGGTCAGTGCGAGACGCGGCTGGTACCGTCAACAGTCATGATGCGCACACGGTCGCCAACGCGGAAGATTTCGTTCTCCTGCACCGCCTGCACATAGGCACGCATGCTGCCGTCGTCTTCACGCACCGTGATCTCCACACCCTGGGTGCGGGTCAAGCCCTCTTCGGCAGCGGAACCGGCCAGGCCACCGGCCACGGCACCGATCACTGCGGCAACGATGCTGCCGCGGCCGCCACCCACCGCACTGCCGGCCACACCACCGACGATGGCGCCAGCACCACCGCCGATCGGAGTCTTGGTGCCCTCGATCTTGACCGGACGCAGCGATTCGATGGTGCCCATGCGTACGGTTTGCACGCGGCGGGCTTCATCACGGGAGTAGCTGTCACCGGTCAGGCTCGAGGCACAGCCTCCCAGCAACAGCGACATGGTGGTAAAGGTCGCCACCAGCAAAGCGGATTTACGCATGGGTAAAGTCTCCATAAGTCAGGTGCTCATTAGACGCTGCACGTTGACGGCTGTCACGGTACAAACGTAATAAAATTGTTTTCATTCAGCCGGGGTACAGCCTGCATGGCTGTGTCCAAGGGCCTTTAATGTGAGACCAAGGATAGCCATGGATTACTTCATCGTCGTGGTCGCCACCGTTGCAGGGTTGTATTTCCACGGGTGGCTGTATGTGCGCATGCGCCGATGGATGGACCGTGACCAGGCGTTGTCGCTGGCGGGGGCGGATCCGCAGAAGCGGGTCTACATGCTGCAGAAGCTGGAGCAGGCGCGGGTCGAGAGGGTAAAGCGCAAGGAACTGGCGGGGTGGTTGGAGCGGGAGGCGGCGGGCTATCCGGGGTAAGCGTGAACATTGCAGGGGCCGCAAAGCGGCCCCAAAACCTCAGGGCGCCAGCCGCTCGCGCAGCCATTGCCCATCCACCAACCGGTAGTTCAGACGGTCATGCAGGCGGCTAGCCCGCCCCTGCCAGAACTCGATACGCTCAGGCAGCAAACGGTAACCACCCCAATGCTCCGGGCAATGCGGCTGAGTATCCGAGAAACGCGCTTCGGTTGCCTTGACCAAGCCCTCCAACTCTTCACGCCCGGCAATGACCCGGCTCTGCGGCGAAGCCCAAGCCCCCAGGCGGCTGCCCAAGGGGCGCACCTGGTAGTAATCATCCGACTCCTTGGCCGAAACCTTTGCCACCCGCCCTTCGATTCGAACCTGGCGCTCCAGCGCCGGCCAGAAGAAGGTCATGGCGGCAAACGGGTTGGCCTGCAGTTGCTGGCCTTTGGCGCTTTCGTAGTTGGTGAAGAAGGTGAAACCCTGCTCATCGAGCCCCTTCAGCAGCAATACACGGCAATGTGGGCGGCCTTCGCCGTCCACAGTAGCCAGGGTCATGGCATTGGCTTCCACAGGGGCCTGCTCGGTTTTCACCGCATCGGCAAACCACTGGTGAAACAGTGCGAAGGGCTCCCCCGGGGCCTGGGCTTCAGCCAGGCCATCACGGGTGTAGTCGCGGCGCATATCGGCCAGGGATTGGGTCATTGCTGCGTTCCTTGACGATCAGTTGGTCTTCGCAGGGCTGTTGGCAGCTACTTTTTTATCAGTGGTAGCTTTTTTCGCGGCTGGCTTGGCGGCTGGCTTGGCCGGCGCGGCTTTTTTCTTGGCGACAGTCTTGGCAGGGGCCTTGGCCTTGGCGACCGGCTTTTTAGCTGCCGGCTTGGCCGCCGCCTTGCTGTCGGTGGCCTTGGCGGCGGGTGCCTTGGCGGCGGGTGCCTTGGCATCCTGGACTGCCACCATCGAGGCCGGGACGGGTGTCGGGGCGGCCTGCTGGTACTTGGCCAACAGTGCGACCATGGTGTTTTGCGGGGTCAGCAGCATTTCCACACGGCGGTTCAGTGCGCGGCCCTCGGCGCTGTCGTTGGCGGCGCGCGGCATCACCGAGCCCATGCCCTTGAGAGTGAGGCGGTCACGCTGCAGGCCGCTGAGACGGAAGATGGCCGATACCGAAGCGGCGCGCTCCAGGCTGAGCTTCTGGTTGGCAGCGGCGGCACCACTGGTGTCGGCATGGCCGAGTACCAGCACGGCAGTCTTTGGGTCACCTTCAACCGTCTTGGCCACCCGGGTGATCGGGCCAAGGGTCATTGGCAGCAGCATGTTTGGGCGGTCGGGGTTGTATGAACTGTCCACCGGGAGGGTAACGGCCAGCACGTTGTCGCGGCGCTCCAGTTCCAGCTTGCTGTCCTTGATCGCTTCACGCAGCTTGGGCTCGTACTCGTCCAGCCAGGCCTGGGTAGCCTTCTGGTCGATTTTCGGCACCACAGGGCCCTTGGCCTGCGCTTCGTCACCACCGAACGGCCACCACCAGCGGCTGGCGCTTTCGGACTTGGCATCGGCCTTGGCCACTTTTTCAGTGACGGCTGCCTTCACTTCCTGCTCGGCAACCTTGTCCGAACCGAAAGGCCACCAGCTGGAGCCACCTTCCTTGGAGCCGTCCGGGGCGTGGCTGGCGCAGCCGGTAACGGCGGTCAGGCACAGGGCGAGTGCTAAGGTTTTATGTGAAGACATCAGCGATACACCATGAAATAGAAAGATATTTTGCCTAGGCACTTCAGGCGTTGGCATTGAGGATAGTCAAAGGGGTGGGCCAATACCCGCATTACCCGATCAAAGGCAACTGGCGAGCACGCGTACCAGCTTCTGCGCGCGAGGGTCCATGAGTACATATGGGCCGAGGGTATTGACCACGAAACCGAATGCCACATCGTGCTCCGGGTCGGCAAAACCGACAGAACCTCCGGCACCTGGGTGGCCGAAAGCACGGGCGCCGAGACCAAAGGTAGCGTTGGCCACGTCAGGCTGGTCGAGCATGCAGCCCAGGCCGAAACGGGTCTGGGTGAGCAAGGTGCGGTCCTGGCCGAGGCTGTGCTCGCGGGTCAACTCGTCGAGCAGTTCGGATTCAAGCAAGCTGCCGTCCAGCAAACCGGCATAGAAACCCGCCAGGCTGCGCGCGTTGCCATGGCCGTTGGCCGCTGGCTGCTGCATGCGCCGCCATTCCGGCTTGTTGGTACTGGTCAGGATCGCCGGCGGGTTGGTAAAGGCACGGGTCGACAGGGCTTCGGGCTCACGCATGGTCACTTGCAGCAAGCGCTGCGCCGCCGCGTCCCCGGGGTTGCCCTTGCCACGGGCGATATGCGCCACGCGGTCGAATTCCTCATCGGCCAAGCCAACATGAAAATCCAGCCCCAGCGGCCGAGCGGTACGGGCCACGATCGAGTCACCTGGACCACGACCATCGGCACGCCGGATCAGCTCGCCGATCAGCCAGCCGTAAGTGATGGCGGCATAGCCGTGCTCCGTGCCTGGCGTCCACCATGGGGTCTCGGCCGCCAAGGCATCGACCATGGTCTGCCAGTCATACAGGGCCTCGGCCGGCAGCAACTCACGGATGGCCGGCAAACCGGCACGGTGGCTGAGCAACTGGCGCAGGGTCACCGACTGCTTACCGGCCTGGGCAAACTCGGGCCAATAGTTGGCCACCGGAGCATCGAGGGCCAGCTTGCCTTCGCCGACCAACTGCAGGGCAGTAACGGCAGTGAAGGTCTTGGTGCAGGAGAACAGGTTGGCGATGGTGTCGCTGTGCCAGGCCTGCTGGCCGTCCTTGTCGGCGCTGCCGGCCCAAAGGTCGACGACGGTTTCGCCACCCACCTGGATGCACAGCGCGGCACCACGCTCCTGGGGATCATCGAACAACGCGGCAAAGGCCTCGCGCACGGCTTCGAACTTCAGCTCATAGTGACCCTGGATCTGCACCCGCTGCTCTCCGTACGACCATATTCAAAAAGGTGTGCATTGTTTCAGTAGTTTGGCGTTTTGCAAACTGCCTTGGGCTGGGTGGTCGCGATGAAAGGTACCCAAGCTGGACGTGCTGTTTGCCAGAACCCCACAACCCTGAGCAATTTCTGTGGGGAGCAAAAGCGCCCGCGCCCCACGGAACTTGTGCATCAGTCAGGGAGCCGGTTTTTCCAGTTCGGTACGCAACTGAGCCATGGCCTGCACGTTGCTCTTGCGCACAGCATCGACAAAACCCGGATACGGCATGTCGGTGATCGCTACCAGCCCCAGATGGCCGTTCTCACCGTCGAGCAACCGGCCGCTGGCCGGCTGGTCGAGGTACTGGAACCAATGCGCGCCGACGATCATCGGCTGCGCCAGGGCCGCTTTGAGGAAGTTACCGTACGCCGGGCCACGGTCTTCCTCCCGAACCAGCTCCAGCGGGCCCGGCCAGAACGGTCCGCGGTCGCGCGAGCCGAACTGGAACTCCGACACCAGCACGGGTTTGTCCAGCTCGGCCAGGCGGGCAAAGTCGTAGCCGTCCTGTGGCTTGAGGGTATAGAAGTTGAAACTGAGCACATCACAGAACTCGGCACAGGCCTTGACCGCTTCGGGCGTGCTGACGGCATAGCGGCCACCCAGCAGCAGGTGGTTGGGTGCATGCCAATTCAACGCATCGGCAATGGTCTTGAAGTAGGTTTCGGCAAAGACCTGCTGGAAGTGCTGATAATCGCGCTCGATTTCGGGGTGCTCAGGGTTGGGCATTGGCGCCTCGAAGCCCGGGTCTTCCATCAGTTCCCAAGCCGTCAGTTCGATGCCCCAGGCCTTGGACAAACCTTCCTGGTTACGGTACTTGTCACGCAACTGCTTGAGGAAGGCGCGCTTGGCCGGCACGTCGGTGGTCAGCCGCAAGGTACCGTAGGCCAAGCCATAGCGTGCCTTGGGGTCGCTGCCAGGCGCAGCCCAGGCCAGCTCGTTGTCGGCGAAGTAGCCGATCAGCCACGGGTCGTCACGGTGATCACGGGCAGCAATCGCCACGGCGCGCTCGGTGGCCATGGCAAAACGTGGGTCGAACGGGTCGGGCATGCTGCCCCACCAGTCCATGCCGGTGCTGATGCTGGCGTAATCGCCGACGATCGACAGCGGCAGGGTATATGGCATGCGCCGGGCCTGACCCAAGGCAGGCTCGCTCCAGTTGCCGATAGTGTTGAAGCCCCAGGCCTGCAGCCGGTCGAGTGCATGGGCCTGCCAGCGGGCCGCGTCCAGCACCAGCGGTGGGCAACTGGCCGGCTGCCCTTCGGCGGCGGGAGGGCAAGGTTTGCCGTGGGTGCGCTGCAGGTTGGCGGCATAGAAGTCGAACCAGCGACCCTTCTTGAAATTGCGCCCTTTTGACGAGGCATTGCCATCGTCGTTGTTGCCTTCGCCGTAGAACGCCGACAGGGCATCTGCTTCGCCCGGCAGGGCCTTGAACATACCTTCACGCCCGGCGACGTAGGTCCGCCCGCCGTCTGCCGCTACGGCGTTCACCCCCAGGGAATAAAATGGGTGCCCTTCCGGAGTCACCAGGTACCAGCGGCCGTCACGCTTTTCCGTGCGGAAGAAGCCCTTGGCCGCGAAAGCCGGCCCGGCCACCAGGCCGCCGTATGCGTCCAGTTGCTGCTTGCCGCGCTCTGCCAGCCAGCCCTTGAGCTGTTGCTGTTCACGTGCACCCGCGGCCTTGAGCTGCTCGTCAGCCGCCACCTTTTCCGGCCAGTTGCCGCGGGTGGACTGGCCATAGGCATCGATCAACCCTTGATAGGCCGCCTGGTATGCCTGGTCGTCATCCTGGATGCCGACGCGCTCGATCAGCAGGCTCTGCGCCACCTGGGGGTTGGGAATACTGAGACTCACTGAAGCCACCTGCTTGAGGTCGACCGCGCCGGCGCTGCTGCTCAGCAGCAGGCGCTGACCACCGTGGCTCCACGGCATCGGTGGGCCGGCGCGCATGCCCTGGCTCAGCGGCGAGTTGGCGGTCAGCGGCACCATCACGGTTTGCGCGGGCCCAGCAGGCAGGTCGATACGGCTGGTCAGGGTGCGGCCGTCACTACCTTGCACCGTCACATCCACAGTCAGCGCCCAGTCCATGGCACTTTGCAAGCGCAAGGTCAGGAACTGCCCGGTGGACCAGTCCCATACCCCGCCTTGGGGGCTCAGGCGCAGGGTGGGCCGCTGGGCCGGATTGAACACCACGCGGCGCAACACCTCGCCCTCGGCCGTTTGCTCCGCGTTGTACTGCGGCATGCCGGCATCCTCGGTCGCCACATTGACCACCGAGGCCGGGCGCACGAAGCTGAACAGCGTCTGCTGCCCGGCCAGCAAGGGCGAGCTGAACAACAGGGCGAAAACGGCAGGCAGGGTACGGCGGACCATAAGGCTGAGGCTCTCCTTCAGGGCCGTCATGGCCCCAAGACTGAGTAATGGACAACACGCCGGCGCAAGTGCTCCGGCGGTCAGGAAATCTCCCGCCGGAACGGCGGCAGCGCATTGAGGATAGCCTTGCCGTAGCGCTGGGTGACCAGACGCCGGTCCAGCAAGGTGATAATGCCGCGATCCTGTTCGGTACGCAGCAGGCGGCCACAGGCCTGAATCAGCTTGAGCGAGGCGTCGGGTACGGCAATTTCCATGAACGGGTTACCGCCGCGGGCCTCGATCCACTCCGACAATGCCGCCTCGACCGGGTCGTCGGGCACGGAGAAAGGAATCTTGGCGATGACCACGTGCTCGCAGTACGCTCCTGGCAAGTCGACCCCTTCGGCAAAGCTGGCCAGGCCGAACAACACACTGTGCTGGCCGTCGTCGACCCGCGCCTTGTGCTTGTTCAGGGTTTCCTGCTTGGACAGGTTGCCCTGGATCAGTACCAGTTTGCGCCAGTCACGGTCCAGGCCATCGAACACATCCTGCATCTGCTTGCGCGAGGAGAACAACACCAGCGCGCCACGGGCGCCTTCGACGATGTTCGGCAGCTCGCGGATGATCGCTGCGGTGTGCGCCGTGGCGTCGCGCGGGTCGGCCTGCAGGTCGGGGACCCGCAACAGGCCGGCATCGCCATGCACGAACGGGCTGGGCACCACACAAGTGACGGCATCGCGTGGCAACCCCGAACGCATGCGAAAACGGTCGAATTTGCCCAGGGCGGTCAATGTCGCCGAGGTCACGAGCGCGCCATGGGCCACACTCCACAAGCTGCGGCGAAGCATTTCGGCGGCGAGGATGGGGCTGGCGTTGACCTCGATGTCGAACAGCGCACCACTCTCGGCCAAGGTTAGCCAGCGCGCCATCGGCGGGCTGTCTTCCGGGTCTTCGGCGGTGAAGGCCGTCCACAGTTCCCAGTTGCCCTGGGCGCGCGTGACCAGGCTGCCGAACAGCGGGTACCACTCCTCGGCCTGGTGGCTGGCGATACCGATGTTGACCTCACCGTCCATACCTTCTTTCAGCAGGTCGGCGAGGCGGGTAAACAGGTCGTTGAGGCGGGCAAAGCCCTTTTTCAGCTCGATGCCCACTTCGCGGATCTGTTCCGGCACCACGCCACCCTCAAAGCGGTAACGTGGGCGCTCGCGGCCTTCGGTGTCCTCGCTGGGGCGGAAGTCGGCCACCTGTTCGCACAGGGTGAACATGAACTGCTGCTGGGTGCGCACTTCGCGCGCCAGCTCGGGTACCTGCTCGATGTACTTGCCCAGGTCGCCAGGCAGTGGATGCTGGGCCAGCAGCTTGGTCAGGTTCTTGGCAGTCTGTTCCAGCCAGTCGGCGGTGGAGCGCAGGCGCGAGTAATGAGCGAAATGGCCAATGGCCTTGTCTGGCAGGTGGTGCCCTTCGTCGAACACATACATGGTGTCGCGCGGGTCGGGCAATACCGCCCCGCCGCCCAGGGCCAGGTCGGCCAGAACCATGTCGTGGTTGGTCACGATCACATCGACCTTGCCCATGCCTTCGCGAGCCTTGTAGAACACGCACTGCTGGAAGTTCGGGCAATGGCGGCCCGTGCACTGGCTGTGGTCGGTGGTCAGGCGCGCCCAGTCCTGGTCTTCCAGGGCTTCGGGCCAGCTGTCGCGATCACCGTCCCAGCGGTTGCCGGCAAGCTTCTCGATCATGCTGTTGAACAGTTTCTGGCTGCGCTCGTCGACTTCGATGTGGAAGCCTTCTTCCTCGAACAGCTGGGCGGTGGCCGACTGGGCGTGGCCCTCCTGCAAGAGGATGTCGAGCTTGGACAGGCACAGATAGCGACCGCGGCCTTTGGCCAGGGCGAAGCTGAAGTTGAGGCCGCTGCTGCGCATCAAGTCGGGCAAGTCCTTGATGACGATCTGCTCCTGCAAGGCCACGGTTGCAGTGGCGATCACCAGGCGCTTGCCTGCAGCCTTGGCGGCAGGGATCGCAGCCAGTGCATACGCGACCGTCTTGCCGGTACCTGTGCCCGCCTCCACCGCGACCACGGCAGGTTCGCCGGCACGGCGGCCGTCATCGTCGCAGGCGATGTCGCCAAGTACCTTGGCCACTTCGGCGATCATCAGGCGCTGGCCATAGCGCGGCTTGAGGCTCTTGGCTTCGAGAAAACGCGTATAGGCGCCCTGGATGGTGGCTTTGAGTTCGTTGCTGATCATGGTCTGCAGGCGCCCGGAGGGCTGGATATATTTTCAGTGTTTCGCATGGGGCGGCTATCATACCCCGCTATTGCCCATTGTGCCGCATGGAGATCCTGATGCTCGCCTTCGCCCTCCCCTACACACTGCATGTCCTGGCCGCCCTGGTGTGGGTCGGCGGCATGTTCTTCGCCTGGCTGGTGCTACGCCCGGCAACGGTTGCAGCCCTCGAAGGGCCTGCCCGCCTGCGCTTGTGGGTGGAAGTTTTCCGACGCTTCTTCGTCTGGGTCTGGCTGGCAGTGGCGATTTTGGCGATCAGTGGTATCGGGATGTTGCACATGCGCTTCAGCGGTTTCGAGACGGCGCCGAAGTATGTGCACGTGATGATCGGTGGCGGGATCGCCATGTTTGCCTTGTTCATGCGTATTCAGGCGCTGCTGCTGCCGGAGTTGAAAGCCGCGGTGCTGGCCGAGGACTGGCCGACGGGCGCGGCGGCGCTGGGGCGGATTCGGCGGATGGTGGGCATCAACCTGCTGCTGGGCCTGGCCGTGGTTGTGGTGGCCAGTTCGCGACTGGTGCTTTGACAACGGTGGGAGCTGCCTCCCACACGGTTCAGAGCCGCTGCAGGATCAACTCCCCTGCAGCCCCGGCCAGGCCAGGCTGCCCCGGCTGGCCTGGTCGGCCATTGGCGCCGGCATCTGTGCTGTACACCAGGCAACCCTTGCTCGCGCCACCTTTGCCGGCTTTGCCTGCTGCCCCGGGCTTACCCGGGGCGCCGCCATCCAGGCGCACGACGATGCGCGCTTGCGGGAAGCCCTGTGGCAAGCTCAGGCGAATGCGACCGCCCGGGGCACCATCGTGCCCGTTGCCGCCATCATCGCCATTGGCACCGCGGCTGGCCTGGCCCCACGTGCACCCACCGGCCTGGCCGTTGCCACCATCGAGCCCCACGTAACCCGGTGCCCCTGCGCCGCCGCGGGCATCGATCGCTAGCCGCTCGGCATCCACTTCCGCCAGCTTCAGGTCCAGGCTGCGACCCGAGCGGGCTGCCCGCTGATAGCTACCCGCCGCCCCGGTGGCGCTGAACTCGCTGCCCTCGCCCAGCCGCGCGCTGCGCGCCTCGATCAGCAGCGGGCTATCGGCGGGGGCCACGACAATTCGCGCATCGCGGCCCAGCTCCAGCTGGTCAATCTTCAACTCTGTCAGCGTAGCCGGCAGCATCAGGGTCGCCGCATCAGCGACATGCAACTGGGTCAAGTGCACACTGGCCGACTTGTCGGGCAGGCGCAGCATGGAGTTAGCGGCAACCTCCAGGTTTTCGGCCTGGGCCAGGGGGGTGGCCAACATGGCCAGCAATATCAGATTACGCATTGCGCGGCGCCTCCTGCGCACGGGGAATGGACATGACATGGAAGATACCCGTCAACAGGATCTGCAAACGGTCGAACCAGCGGTGACTACGCCCGCGCAGGCTGCGATTGAAGAACAGTACCTCAAGCAGGTGCAGGCCCAGCAGGAAGATGCCGGACGCATTGATCAGCAGATTGAAGGGCAACGGCTGTGGCATCAGCTGATTGAACAACACCACGCCCCAGAAAGCGACCGTCAGGACCTTGCCCAGGCCCAGGATGAACTTCATACCCCGCCCCTATGAATTGTCGTTATGTCGGGACGGCCCGCGCGCGAGCCGTGCGACCCACATTAACTGCAAGGCCAAGACCGGCGCCAGCACCGCTTAGTTGAGGTGCAGCTCCACCCGTCGGTTGCGTGTGCGGCCCTCTTCGGTTTCATTGTCCGTGACCGGTTCACTTTCGCCGCGGCCCTGGCTGGTGACCTTGCCGGCCTCGAGACCCTGGCCGATCAGGTACTCGGCCACGCTGCTGGCGCGGCGTTCGGAAAGCGCCTGGTTGTAGCTGTCGGAACCGACGCTGTCGGTGTGGCCGACCACCCTGACCTTGGCCACCGTCGGTGAATTGAGTTTCGCCACCAGGTCCTGCAAACGCGCCTTGGCCGCCGGCGTCAGTTCGGCGGAGTCGAAGGCGAACATCACCGCGCCGTTGTCATCGAGGATGATCACTTCAGGCGAGGGTTCGGGAGCAGTGGCCGGCGGCGCTGCCGGGTATTCCTTCAACGGGCAACCCATGTGGTCGACCGGGGTGTTGGCAGGGGTGTCGGGGCAATGGTCGCGCCGATCGAAAATACCGTCGCCATCTTCATCACCGTCCTGGGCATAACAGATCAACCCGCCGGCGATCGCGCCCAGGGCACCGCCACCAGCCGCCCACGTAGAGCTTTCGATAGCGCCCAGGCCGCCACCGACAAGGCCGCCCAACAGGCTGCAGACGGGCCAGGTCCTTTGATTGAGCGGCGCGCTGCCATCGCTGTGCGTAGCGCACCCTGCGAGCAGGCTAACGGCCACCAGCAGCGGCAATGCCGCCTTTGACGTCACACGCATGCTAAATGCTCCTGTGTCATTGGCCACCAACGTCTGACCGGCATGCAGACGCACCCGTGCCACTGCTCAAGGCACGGGCGCATACCGATTTACCGCTGGATCTTGATCTCGGTACGACGGTTCATGGCCCGCCCATCGGCCGTGGCATTGTCTGCCACTGGCTGGGTTTCACCGGCACCCACCACCGAAATGAAGCTGCTGCGCGGCACACCGCTCTCGACCAGGTAATCGGTCACCGAATGGGCACGGCGCTCGGACAGTTTCTGGTTGTAGCTGTCGGAGCCGACGCTGTCGGTATGGCCGCTGACGCTCAGCCGGGCTGATGGCGCTTCCTGTTTCAGGCGCGTGGCAATGGTATTGAGGCGTTCCTTGTCGCTGGCGGTCAGGCGCGCAGAGTCAAACTCGAAGTGCACATCGCGGATGACGATGACCTCTTCCTTCTGCACCACCACTTCCTCGACCACTGGGGCTGGCGGCTCGGGCGGGCAGCCATTGGCATCGACCTGCACCCCGCGCGGGGTGCCAGGGCACTTGTCACGGCTGTCCGGCACGCCGTCGCCATCCTCGTCGCCATCGCCATGGGCCCAGCAGTAGCCCGCTGCCAGGCCACCGCCCAGCAACGCACCCCAGCCCGCCCAGCTGGAACTTTCGATAGCGCCCAGGGCGGCGCCGCCGACACCCCCGACGGCAGCACATTTCGGCCAGTCGGTTTTTTGCAAACCTGCACAACCAGTCAACACACTGGTGAGCAGTACCAGGGGTAACGCTGTGCGTACTATGCTCATTTGATTGCTTCTCCTAGGGGAATCGGCATATGGCCGATCTCTGGGAGTAAAGACCGCGCATTCCAATGCTGCCAGCAATAAGCCACGACGCGGTCACATGCCTCTTTGCCCACACGCTGCGGCCAGCTAGTCTTGGACGACTTGAACGAGGACAGGCAATGACCGACGGTTTTTCCCAACGCACCCCGCAGCAGGCCCTGGCGGCGCTGCTCGAGCGCTTCACCCCGCAACGCCTGCTGCTGGTGGGCACGCGCTTCCCGGCACTGGATGCCTTCGCCCAGGCGCACCCTCACGTGACTATCGCCACTGCCGCCCCCGGCCCACTACCAGCCGAGCTCGCTGCCCAGCGCTTCGACCTGGCGGTGCTGGTGGACTGCCTGGAGCACCTGCCCAAGCGCACCGGCCTGGAATTGCTCGGTGGCATTCGCAACCTCAATGCCAGCCGGGTTGCCGTATTGGCCGACCTGGCCGCTTGTGGGTGGCAGGACACCGACTTCTTCGCCCTGGCCTTGTCGGCCAGCGAGAAATTCAGGCGTGACCAGCAGGTCTTGAGCCTGTTCACCTATGATCTACATGACTACAAGCAGGTCCCGGACTGGCTCAATGCCAGGTTCTGGGCCAACCCTGAAAACTTCGGCAAGTACTGGTGGTGATGATGAGTGTCTCGGTCTGCCCGTGTGGCAGTGGCAACCTGCTCGACGCCTGCTGTGGGCATTACCATGCCGGCACCCCGGCGCCGGATGCCCAGGCGCTGATGCGTTCACGCTACAGTGCCTACGTACTGGGCCTGGTCGACTACTTGGTGGCCACCACGCTGCCCGCCCAGCAAGCCGACCTGGACCGCGTCGCCATGGCTGCCTGGAGTGCGCAGAGCACCTGGCTGGGCCTGGAGGTGGAAAGCGCGGAAGTACTGGGAGGCCAGCCGGAGCACGGTTTTGTCACCTTCACCGCACGCTGGCACGACCTGGACGGCGACCACCAGCACCGCGAGCGCTCGGCGTTCGTCCAGCACGCCGGGCGCTGGTACTTCATCGACCCCACGGTCGGGCTGAAGGCCGGGCGCAATGACCCCTGCCCCTGCGCCAGCGGGCAGAAGTTCAAGAAATGCTGTGCCAGTTACGTGGCGAACTGATCATGACGGCCCGCGCCCGCCTGCTGCTACTCGCTACGCTGATGGCATGCCTGGCCGGCTGTGCGAGCTGGGGCGGTGACGACTGGCGCGAACCTGAGGTACGCCTGGTCGAGGTCGAAACGGTCAAGGCCAGTTTGCTGCAGCAGGAGTTCGTGCTGCACCTGCAGGTCGACAACCCCAACGACAGCCGCCTGTTCATCCGCAGCCTGTCATATGCCGTACGGCTCAACGACCTGTTGCTGGTGCAGGACGAGACCAGCCTCTGGCGCAGCGTCGGCGGGCATGCCGGGCGAACCTTCAAGATCACCGCGCGAACCAACCTGTGGCAACACCTCAAGCCGCTGGCCAAGCTGCTCAGAAGCAAGCAACCGCTGCACTACACACTGCAGGGCGAACTGGCCACCGGGCTGCTCATCCACCGGGACCTGCACTTATCGCGCAGTGGTGAGATAATCCCCGGCGATCATATCCCGGAGTAACCCTGCAATGTCCCAACAACCTCACGTTCATGGCCCTGACTGCAACCACGACCATGACCATCATCACGACCACGGCCATGTCCACGGCCCGCACTGCAACCACGGTCACCAGGAACCGGTCCGCAACGCCCTGAAGGACGTTGGCCGTAACGACCCGTGCCCATGCGGCAGCGAGAAAAAATTCAAGAAGTGCCACGGGGCTTGATTAGCCGCCCATCGCGGTAGGCAACCATCCTGGCGCTGGCGCTGTACCTGTGGGGGCGGCTGCAGCCGCGATCACCGGCACAGCCGGTGCCATCTACCGCGCTGGATCCGTCGCGGACAAGCCCGCTGCCACATGAACCGTGCAGGCTTCAGGCACACCTGTACCTGCATGGAGCTACGCTGCGTTACGCCGGCTCGTCCCCAGCAGGTCCTGATACCACAGGCCGGCGTCATAGGCGATGGTCACCAGGGTGGTCTCGACATAGCGCGGATGCTGCGCCATGCGCTGGGCAACCGCCAGGCAGGCGGCGGCGGTGTTGCCGACGAAAATGCCGCTTTGCATGTAGAACCAGCGTTGCGCGGCCAGCATTTCGGCGTGCTGCACCTGGGCCCGCTCGTCCACCAGCGACCAGTCCATGAAAGGCGGGCAAACCCCCACCGCCATGCCCTCGAAGCGATGATCGGCGAACACACCCGCCCGCGAATCACAGCCGCTGGGGTCAACCAGCACCGTCGACACGTCAAAACCATGATCCTTCAACCCCAGGGTAATGCCGGTGAAACTGGCACCCGTACCTGCACAGCCGACAAACAGGATGTCCCGCCCCGCACCGGCATTGGTCAGTTGCACGGCCAGTTCGCTGGCGGTCTGATACCGATGGGCTTCGACCCCCACAGGGTTGTTGAACTGGTCGGTGTAGAAGTATGACTTGCCCAGCGCGGCCTGGTTTTCCAGGTGGTGCATCACCACGTCCTTGGGTGTTGCACCGGCCAGGAGCATTTCCTTGCCAATCAACCGGGCACCGAAGCACTCCAGCAAGTCACGCTTGGTCTGGCTGAAACTCAGCCCAACGGCCAGTTCGACCGCAACCTGATACTTGTGGCAAGCCGCCAGCAGGCCGAAGCCGAAACTGCCACCGGTCTTCTCGATGACGGTCGTCACCCCAGGGATGATGTCGCCATTGCGCACGGCATGCTCGATGATGCGCCGGGCCGCACGGTATTTGTGGCTGCCACCCGGGTTGTTCATTTCCAGCTTGGTATAGATGCGTTCACTGACGCTGATCAGCTCGCTCATTTGCGGCCACCTTCCATTGAAGCACGCAGGCAGGCCTTGTTCTGCAGCAGGCCGGCAGTGGCGATGAGCAGGCCGATGCACAAGACCATGCAAATGGCATTGGTGCCGTCCCAGCCGACCGTACTCAGCAACAGCGAAGGGCTGAAGGCGCCGATGGTGGCGAAAATGGCGATGGCCAGGTCGTTCTTGCCCTGCATCTGCATCGCTGCCGGGCTATTCTGCAGCGACTGCGCCAGCAAGGCACCGCCCCCCACATACGTCAGGTTCCAGCCGAGCCCGAGAGCAACCAGCGCCAGGGTCATCATGGCGTAGCTGTGCGACCAGATATTCAACGCCGAGCAACCGATCAACAGGGCCAAGCCTGCGCAGATTGTGGTCCTGATGCCTAGCCGCTGGATGATTGCACCGGTGAAGAACGACGGCGCAAACATGGCAATCACATGCCATTGGATCGCCAAACGCACGTCAGTGAAGTCCTGGTGCATGTGCTTCATGTGCATCGAGGCCTGGATCATCAGCAGGTTCATGATCCCGTAGCCCAGCGCAGCGACGGCCATTGCCACTAGAACGCTCGGGCTTGCCGGCTCGGCGCGGGCACTGGCCGATCTGACGGCGCTGTTGGCCGCATTGGCCGTGTGGGTATCGTTGGGCAAGCACAGGGCGATCAGCAGTGACAGCAGCGCCAGGCCGACAAACGCGGCGTAACACAACGAAAACAACGGATAGCCGCCCATGTCGCGCAGCCATTCGGTGAGCGTCGGCCCCACCACGGCAGCGATGACGCCGCCGGCCACGACCAGCGAAAGGGCCTTGGGTTTCAGGGCCTGGGCAAGGTTGTCTGTGGCTGCAAAGCGGTTGAAGTTGGCAAAAGCGATGTACACACCCAGCGCAGAATGGCTGAGTATCAAGGTTGCGAAGTGCTGGTGCTGCACCGCCAGAAAGCCGCTGACGCCTGACAGCGCCAGGGGAATCGCGCCGAGCATGAAGGCTTTCTTGCGACCAATGCGGCTCATCAACCCGGAAACCGGATAGGTTGCCAGCATCAGGCACAGAAACTGGAAGCCATAAGGCACCGTAGACCACGCGGCATCTGGCGCCAGCGCGGCACCGACGATGGCAGCCATGGTTACCGACATGACCGCCGTGGTCAGGTTGATCGACTGTGCGCTGAAATACAGGTAAGTGCGCCGCGGCAGGGTGCTGGTCATAGTGCATGCTCGTGATAGGTGGACAGGTCGATTTCGGCATCAGGGAACACGCAGATCAGCCGTTCCTTGCCTTTGCCCAGACGCTTGCGCCGAACGCTCAGCCGCCCGATGCGTCGAGGTGAATCCAGGTGCGTGCCACCGCACGGGATCTCGATGCCGTCGTAGGTCCACAAGCGGGCGTCCTCCAGCCCCTCGACCGCGTAGTGCTCGATGGGCGCGTTGCAACCGATCAGTTCATTCGCCCGCCGTTCTATCTCGACCACGTCCTCGGCCGTGAAGGCGTCCTCGACCAAAAAGTCGAAGCGGGCCGTGTCCTCCTTGATATGGCAGCCGATGGTCCACTGCTTCAGCTCCTCCCGCAGCCCGACGGCAGCGGCATACAGAAAGTGGCTGGCACTGTGCGAAAGCGTTAGACGTTCGCGCCGTTCAACGTCGATGGTGACGCGGGCCGGCATGCCGACCGTGACCTCATCCAGCAAATGCAGGTCGTCAGGGTGCAAGCTGTGAATAATGATGCCGCCCAGCTTTCCGCCCTTGAAACCTTCCAGGCGGATGGGGCTACCGTAGAGTTTTTTAACCCAGACAAATCGCACGGTACCCATGGGGAGTTCAATCGTGCCGAAGTCCGCCTCCTGGCCGCCACCTTCGGGATAAGCGACGGTACTTTGCAACTCGATGCCGTCACTGTGCACCCGGGTTACTTGCGTGTTGGCACCCGCCAGGTATTGATCCTTGTAATACAGTTTTTCGGTATTGCGCATAACTTCATAGTTCAGAGCGTTCATGATTCAAGTACCACCTGCAATGATGTTTTAACCTGCACCCGGGCAGCAGCAGGAACGTCTTTGGTCACAATGCAACCCGGCCCGATAAAGGCGCCGTCACCGACATGGATTGCACCCAGTACACTGGCGAAAGCGCCGATCTGCACGCGGTTGCCAAGCGTCGGATGCCTCGCGTTCGACGGGTTGTCGCTGATACCGCGAGCACCCAGGGTGACGCCGCCGAGCACGTAGCAATCGTCACCAATGGTCGAGGTCTCACCGATGACGGTGCCCATGCCGTGATCGATGATGAAGCGCGCGCCGATGCGGCTACGGAAGTGGATCTCCGCGCCAGAAAGCATTTTTCCGCGCCGTGAGATCATGGCGGCCAGGCATTGGCCGCCGGCGCCGTATGCAGCTGCGGTGTTGCTGTAGACCCAGTGGGCAAGCCGGTAATGCAACACAGCGGAATAAGAGGTATAGGTTCTGGCAATGAAGATCAGGTCACGGCCGGCGGCCGGGTCCTTCATGGCAAATGCCAGCAGGTCGGCATGCGCCTGCTCGGTCACGTCATCAATAATCGCTGTTGTTTTCAGCGCTTCGAATTCTTCAATTGAACAGCACTCCAATAACGCAGAGGTCACAAGGTTTTTTACAACTTTGTATGACTCCAGTTCATCAGGCACAGGAAGCCTGGCAATGACGGCTGATTGCATGTCCATAGGGGGCAGGGCTCGATATCCAGTTGTCTGGTTTGAACAGACGTTAAATGTGCTGCCTAGGCGGGCAGCTGAAAGTTCCGACAAGGGGATAGTGGCATGTACTGGCCACTTGCAAACGAACAGTCGACAAGCATTTCCGTTAACTGTTAGGCTTTTTTTTCTAACGGTTTCGGACCTGCCATGATCACCAGCAACCTTCATCTCCTGTTGAAACAACGCCTGGATGCGGGTGAATGGTTGCCTGGCCAGCGCATGCCCTCGATTCGCAAGCTGACGGCTGCCGTCGACTTCAGTTACCACGATGTGGTGTCGGCCTATGCCCAGCTGGTCAGCGAGGGTGTGTTGACGGCGTCACCCGGCCGCGGCTACTTCGTTGCCAACCGCAGCCGCCAAGCCAGCGTGATCCACGAACCCGAGTGCATGGCCGGCGACCCGCTGTTCCGCCTGCTGCAGGGTGGGCAGCACTACACCAAACTGGGCAGCGGCTGGCTGCCGCCCGCCTGGCGCGACACCGAGCTGCTGGCCAAGGCGATACGGCGCACCGCGCGGCTGGAACAAAGTTCGCTGGCCGAATATGGCGATATCCAGGGCTACCTGCCCATGCGCAAGCAGCTGTGCGTGCACATGAAACGGCTGACCCGCGTCGAAGCCCGCCCCAACCAGCTGCTGACCACGCTGGGCGCCACCCAAGGGCTGGACCTGGTCGCCCGGCTATTGATCAAGCCGGGCGACCATGTATTCGTCGATGAGCCGGGCAACGGCAACCTGATCAAGCTGATCCAGCTGGCGGGTGGTCACGTGGTCGGCATCCGACGGACCCAGGACGGGCCGGATGTGGATGAAATGCGCAGCTACCTGGCCACGCACAAGGTCAAGGCGTTTTTCTGCAACAGCACCTTCCACAACCCGACCGGCAGCAACATCAGCCCACACATTGCCTTCAGCGTGCTACGCCTGGCGGTGGAGCACGAGTTCTACGTGGTCGAGGACGATGTGTATGGCGACTTCAGCCCGGCCGTGCGCCAGACCTTCGCCGAACTGGACAACCTGGACCGAGTCATTTACGTGGGCAGTTTCTCCAAATGCCTGTCGGCCTCACTGCGCGTAGGCTTCATTGCCTGCTCGCAAGACCTGATCGAACCGCTGACGCGGCTGAAGCTGCTGACCTGTGTCGCCGTGCCGGCGTTCTGCGAACGCTTCGTCAACACCATATTGTCGGATGGCACTTATGCCCGGCACATGAAGGACGTGCAGCAGCGCCTGATTCGCCAGCAAGTGCAAACCCAACGCCTGTTGCTCGAGCGCGGCTGGCAGTTCGAAATTGCCCCGCAAGGGGGTATGTTCCTGTGGGTCTACCACCCAGACCTGCCCGACCTGCAACCTTTCATGCGCAAACTGGAACAGCACAAGATCCTGCTGATGCCCGGTTCTGCATTTGCTGTCACCCGGGACTACCGGCGCTACGCACGTATCAATTGCACACATTTTTCGGACGCCCTGGCCGATCACTTCGACGTTTGATCCGCCGCCGGCAAATAAACCGACCCAGGACCTTGCATGGCGCCTGCGCGCTAACTACCTTTAGCGCCTTTCCAAACCAGCCTCGCCTTGCAGGAGCCCTTGCCATGGCCGCCCCCGCCTTTCCACCCTTCCGCCCGCGGTTCGCAACCGCTGCCACGCTGCTCGGCATGCTCGGGCTGGCCGGCTGCCAGACGGGCGGCTACCAGAACAGCGTGCCACCGACCAGTGGTGTGCAGCCGCTCAAGGGCCTGGCGCAGAATGTTTCGGTGCGGCGCAATGCCATGGGCGCGCCGCTGATCGAAAGCAGCAGCTTTCATGACGCGCTGTTCAGCCTGGGCTATGTACATGCCGGCGATCGCATCGAGCAGATGGTCGCCATGCGCCTGCTGGCCCAAGGCCGCTTGGCTGAACTGGCCGGCAGCGAAGCACTGGACATCGACCGCCTGATGCGCGCCGCCAACCTCAAGCAGAGCGCCGCCCAGCAATATGCCGACGCGTCGCCACGGCTCAAGCGCTTGTTTGAAGTGTATGCGCGCGGGGTCAACGCCTACCTGTTCCGCTACCGCGACAAATTGCCTGCCGAACTGGCCAGCACTGGCTATCGCCCGGAATACTGGAAGCCCGAGGACTCCGCGCTGATCTTCTGCCTGTACGCGTTCAGCCAGTCAGTCAACCTGCAGGAAGAGCTCAGCGCCCTGACCTTGGCGCAGAAGGTCGGCAGCGACAAGCTGGCCTGGCTGCTGCCCGGTGCCCCGGACGAGCCGTTGGCGCACAGCGAAATGGACAAGCTCAAGGGGCTGAACCTTGCCAGCCAGTTGCCGGGGCTGCCAGCCCTGGCGGCCACCAGCCAGAAACTGGCCGATCTCGACCTGCTCGGCAGCCCAGGCTCCGCCAACCTGGCCCTGGGCCCGCAGCGCAGCCGCAGCGGCAAAAGCCTACTGGCCAGCGACAGCCGCGCGGCCTGGGCCCTGAGCCCGGTGCAAATCCATACCAGCAAATATCAGGTTGCCGGGCTGTCGCTGCCTGGCCTGCCCATCGTGCTGGCCGGTTACAACGGCAAGCTGGCCTGGAGCAGCAGCGCGGTCATGGCCGACAACCAGGACTTGTTCCTGGAGCAGTTGCGTCGCCAGGGCAGCCAGCTGAACTATCTGGCCGACGGCAAATGGCTGCCCGCCCGCCCCCGTAGCGAAACCTTCTTCGTCCGCGGCCAACGGCCGCTGCGCGAGGTCATGTACGACACCCGTCACGGCACCCTGCTGGCTCAGCCAGACAACGCCAGCCTGGGCCTGGCGTTGAACCTGCCGCAGTTCAAGGCCGACCGCAGTCTGGATGCGCTGTTCAACCTGACCCGGGCCAGCAACGTCGAGCGGGCGTTCGACAGCACCCGTGAAGTGACTGCCGCGGCGCTAAACTTCGTATTCGCCGAACCCGAGCACATCGGCTGGCAAGTCAGTGGCCGCTACCCGAACCGCCGTGAAGGCCAGGGCCTGCTACCCTCGCCAGGTTGGGACGGGCGCTACGATTGGGACGGCTACGCCGACCCGATGCTGCACCCGTATGACCAGGACCCGAGCGCGGGCTGGATCGGCCACGCCAACCAGCGCAGTCAGCCGCGTGGCTATGGCATGCAGCTGTCCAATACCTGGTACTACCCTGAGCGCGCCGAACGCCTGGCCCAGCTGGCAGGCAACGGTCGCCACGACAGCCGCAGCCTGATGGCCCTGCAGAACGACCAGGTGACCTTGCTGGCTGACAAACTCAAGCAGATGTTCGACGCCCCCGGCATGGCCCTGCCACTGAAGCAGGCGATCGACGCCCTGCCTCCCGCCCAGCGCGACAAGGCCCGTGAGGCACTGACCCGGCTCAAGGCTTTCGATGGCCGCCTGAGCCCGGTGTCGGCGGATGCCGCGTTGTACGAACTGTTCCTTCAGGAAGTGGCGCGGCAGACCTTCCTCGACGACCTCGGACCGGAGTCTGGCCCGGCCTGGCAAGCCCTTGTCAGCAATGCACGGCTGTCATTCTCGGCACAGGCCGATCACCTGTTGGGCCGTGATGACAGCCCGTTCTGGGATGATCGCAACACCGCGCAGAAAGAAGACAAGCCCACCATCCTCGCCCGCAGCCTGGCGGGCGCGGTGGACGCCGGCACCGCGCAACTGGGGGCCGACCGCCGGGCCTGGCAGTGGGGCCAGCTGCACCAGTATCGCTGGCCGGCACCGGCCTACCATGGCCTGGGCGACGCCCTGAGCCGCTCGCCGCTGGCCGCAGGCGGCGACTTCAGCACCCTGGCCCTCACCCCATACGCCTGGGGCAGCGACTTCGATACCCGTCTGCCGGCCTCGGCGCGGATGATCGTCGACTTCAGTCAGGCCGAACCGCTGCAGGTGCTGACCAGCAGCGGCCAGTCCGGCAACCCGGCCAGCGCGCACCACGGCGACGGGCTGGATGCCTGGTTCAAAGGGCGTTTCATGAGCCTGCCACTGCAGCAGCAGAATTTCGGGCGGGCGTATGGCAACCAGCGTTTGACCTTGGTGCCGGGGCGGTAAGGCATATGTAACGGGGGAGGCAGGGAAACGCCCGGCCGGATATTGGCAGCGCCCGGAGCCTGCCAACCCCAACCCGTCCGAACTTCCCGTCTCAACCATGGCTCCTAACTGGTAACTCAACCGGTGCAAAACGCCCATGGACCTCGTAATTGCTCGCCCCGAAGGCCTGTACTGCCCGCCTGGGGATTTCTATATCGACCCCTGGCGGCCCGTGGACCGAGCCGTGATCACTCATGGCCACGGCGACCACGCACGCACCGGCAATGGCCATTATCTGACCGCCAGCCCCGGGGCCGGTATCCTGCGCAGCCGCCTGGGCCAGGACATCGATCTGCAGACCCTGCCCTACGGCCAGCGCCTGCTACACCATGGCGTGACACTGAGCCTGCATCCGGCCGGGCATGTGCTGGGCTCGGCGCAAGTGCGCCTGGAGTATCAAGGCGAAGTCTGGGTCGCCTCAGGCGACTACAAAGTCGAGCCCGATGGCACCTGCACGCCTTTCGAACCTGTGCCGTGCCATACCTTCATCACCGAATCGACCTTCGGCCTGCCGATCTACCGCTGGCCGAGCCAGGCCGAGATCTTCGCCGGCATCAATACCTGGTGGCGGGCCAATAGCGAGCAGGGCAAGGCCAGCGTGTTGTTCTGCTATGCCTTCGGCAAGGCCCAGCGGATTCTGCACGGGCTGGACGCCAGTATCGGCCCGATACTGGTGCATGGTGCCGTCGAGCCCCTCAACCGGGTCTACCGCGAGGCTGGTGTCCGGCTACCGGAAACCCGCTATGCCGGCGACATCCCACGCAACGACCCACTGCTGCGCCAGGCATTGGTCCTGGCCCCGCCATCAGCCGGAGGCAGCAGCTGGATGCGCCGTTTTGGTGACTACAGCGATGCGTTCGCCAGCGGCTGGATGCTGTTGCGTGGGACACGCCGACGCCGGGGCGTAGACCGCGGTTTCGTGCTTTCCGACCATGCCGACTGGCCAGGCCTGCTCTGGGCCATCGGCCAGACCGGCGCAGAACGGGTTATGGTCACCCACGGCTCGGTCAACGTGCTGGTGCGCTACCTCAACGAGCAAGGCCTGGATGCCCGTGCCTTCGTCACCGAATATGGTAACGAGGACGACGCACCGGACACTGGGCTTTCGCCATGAAAGCCTTCGCCATGCTGTACCTGCGCCTGGACGCGACCACCTCCAGCAACGCCAAGCTCGAGGCTCTGCGCGACTACTTCGCGGCAGCGCCCGCCGAAGATGCTGCCTGGGCCGTGTACTTCCTGGCCGGCGGGCGCCCTCGCCAACTGGTGCCCACGCGTCTTCTGCGCGAACTGGCCACGGCCTTGGCCGGCTTGCCTGACTGGCTGTTCGAAGAAAGCTACCAAGCCGTCGGCGACCTGGCAGAGACCATTTCGCTGCTGCTACCGCAGCATGCCCAAGGCAGCGACGAAGGCTTGGCGACCTGGGTTGAACAACACTTGCTGCCCTTGCGTGGACTGCCGCCTGAACAGGTCCGGCAGCGCCTGCCACCGCTGTGGGCGCAACTCGAACGCCCCACCCTGATGCTTTGCCTGAAACTGATCACCGGCAGTTTTCGCGTGGGCGTGTCCAAGTTGCTGGTTACCCGCGCGCTGGCGCAATTGGCCGGGCTGGATGCCAAACGCGTGGCCCAGCGCCTGGTCGGCTACACCGATATCAGCCATCGCCCTACGGCCGCCAGCTATCAAAAGCTGATTGCTGCTGAATCCGCCGATGAACACAGCCAGCGTGGTGGCCAGCCCTATCCATTCTTCCTCGCCCATCCGCTGCAAGTCCCAGTCGAGCAGTTCGATGCCTTCCTCGGGCCGCCGAGTGCCTGGCAAATCGAGTGGAAGTGGGACGGTATTCGCGCCCAGGTGGTCAAGCGCGATGGCCAAATCTGGATCTGGTCACGCGGCGAGGAACTGGTGACCGACCGTTTCCCCGAACTGCACAGCCTGGCGCAGACGCTACCGGACGGCGTGGTGCTCGACGGGGAGATTCTGGTCTGGAAGCCGGGAAATGGAGATGAACTGGCCGTACAGCCGTTTGCCTTGCTGCAGCAGCGCATCGGGCGCAAAACGCTGGGCAAGAAGCTGCTGAACGATGCGCCTGTCGTGCTGCAGGCCTACGACCTGCTGGAGTGGCAAGGCGAAGACTGGCGCAGCCGAGCGCAACACGAACGGCGCAGCCAACTGCAACGGCTGGTCGATGAACACCCGCTTGCACCGGTGCTGCTGTCGCCGCTGCTTGAAGGCCAGGACTGGGCCGACCTTGCCCGACAGCGCGAGCTTTCGCGCAGCCTGGGCGTCGAGGGCCTGATGCTCAAGCAGCGCGAAGCCCTTTACGGAGTGGGCCGGACCAAGGACATGGGCACCTGGTGGAAGTGGAAGATCGACCCGTTCAGCATCGATGCCGTGCTGATCTATGCCCAGCGCGGGCACGGCCGTCGGGCCAGCCTGTACAGCGACTACACCTTCGCTGTCTGGGACGCGCCAGCCGGCTCGCCGGGGCGGGCACTGGTGCCGTTTGCCAAGGCCTATTCCGGGCTCAGTGATGAAGAAATGCGCAAGGTCGACGCCATCATTCGCAAGACCACGGTGGAAACCTTTGGCCCTGTACGCAGCGTGACGCCCACGCTGGTGTTCGAGCTGGGCTTCGAAGGCATCGCCCTGTCCCGCCGGCACAAAAGCGGCATCGCCGTACGCTTTCCGCGCATGCTGCGCTGGCGCCTGGACAAGCCGGTGGATGAAGCGGATGACCTGGCGACGCTGCAGGGGCTGCTGGCCTGACCCCCGGTCCGGACCGTGCTGGCTGGTGCGCGGTAGCCAGGTAAACACCGATGGAGGCGCAAGGCCGGAAACTGTGCTTCTATCTGAATGCCGACCCGTGTCGCAGACCGTTTTCGCCACGCAGCCAGGACCACCATGCACCATTCAACCCACGACCTGCTCTCGCCCGTTCCGGGCATCACCCGTCAACTGCACAGTTTCCACTTCGGCCCCCGCGGTGGCGGCAAGGTGTATATCCAGGCCTCGCTGCACGCCGACGAGCTGCCGGGCATGCTGGTGGCCTGGCACCTGAAGCGCCACTTGGCAGAACTGGAGCAACAGGGTCACCTGCAGCGCGAGATCATCCTGGTACCGGTAGCCAACCCGGTCGGCCTGGAGCAGGTGTTGCTGGACGCACCACTGGGGCGGTTCGAACTGCAAAGCGGCGAAAACTTCAACCGCAACTTCGTCGACCTGTCGGACAGCATCGGCGACCAGATCGAAGGGCACCTGACCCAGGACCCGGCACACAACGTCGCGCTGATCCGCGAATTCCTGCGCAGGGGGTTGGACGCGCACCCTGCTCGCACCCCTCTGCAGGCCCAGCGCCTGATCCTGCAACGGCTGGCCTGTGACGCCGACATGGTGCTGGACCTGCACTGCGACTTCGAGGCGGTCGAGCACCTGTACACCACGCCAGACGCTTGGCCGCAGATCGAGCCGCTGGCCCGCTACCTGGGCGCCCAGGCCAGCCTGCTGGCGACCGACTCGGGCGGGCAGTCGTTCGATGAATGCTTCAGCCTGGTCTGGTGGCAGTTGCAGCAACGCTTTGGCAAGCGCTTCCCGATGCCGCTGGGTTGCTGCTCGGTAACCGTCGAGTTGCGTGGCCAAGCGGACGTAAGCCATGACCTGGCCAGCAAGGACTGCCGCGCGATCCTCGACTTCCTCACCCATGCAGGCGTTATCGAGGGCACTTGCGCGGCCCTGCCCGCCTTACCCCGCCCGGCTACACCGCTGGCAGCAGTGGAACCGGTGGCGACACCACTGGGCGGGTTGCTGGTGTATCACGCCAAACCCGGCCAACACCTGGAAGCCGGCCATTTGATAGCCGAAGTCATCGACCCGCTCAATGACCGGGTCACCGCCATACGCAATAGCCAGCCCGGCCTTCTGTATGCCCGCAGCGCACGGCGCATGGCAACGGCCGGTATGGTCATCGCCCATGTGGCCGGCGAGCAGGTGTGCCGTAGCGGCTACCTGCTGGGCAATTGATCCGGTAAAACCATTGCCGCCAACGGGAGGTCTGTAGAAGCACAGCCTTCGAAGGACCACCCGCCACATGCCCTCCACCCCCGACCTCGCCAATGCCTGGTTCGCCAAACGTGGCTGGAAGCCATTCGCATTCCAGCGTCGGGTATGGGCGGCGCTGGAGCGCGGCGAGTCCGGCCTGCTCCACGCCAGTACCGGCGCCGGCAAGACCTACGCGGTATGGCTCGGTGCGCTACGTGCATTCAAGGCTCCAGCCCAGGGTCGCCAGCCGGCGCCGTTGCAAGTGGTATGGGTTACCCCCATGCGCGCACTGGCCGCAGACACCGCACGCGCTTTGCAGGCGCCGCTGGAGGAGCTGGAGCTGCCCTGGAGCGTTGGCGTGCGCAGCGGTGACACCGGGAGTGCAGAGCGCGCCCGGCAAAGCCGGCGACTGCCAAGCGTGTTGGTCACCACCCCCGAGAGCCTGACCTTGCTGTTGACCCGAGCCCAGGCCCGTGAGGACTTCGCCACGCTGCGCCTGGTAGTGGTGGACGAATGGCACGAACTGCTTGGCAACAAACGGGGCGTGCAACTGCAACTGGCCCTTGCCCACCTGCGCCAATGGCTACCTGGGCTGACGACCTGGGGCCTCTCGGCCACCCTCGGTAACCTGCAGCACGCGCTGGATGTGCTGCTGCCGCAAGGCGGCCAGCTGGTACAGGGGCGACAAGACAAGGCATTGCAGGTCGACACCCTACTGCCGACGGCGATAGAACGCTTCCCCTGGGCCGGCCATATGGGGCTGAAGATGCTTGCCCAGGTCAGCCAGGAAATCGATGCCAGTACCAGTTGCCTGGTATTTACCAATACCCGAGCCCAGGCCGAGCTGTGGTACCAGGCCCTGCTTGAAGCCCGCCCGGACTGGGCCGGCCTGATTGCCCTGCACCATGCCTCGCTGGCCCGCGATACTCGCGATTGGGTCGAGCGCAGCCTCAAGCAAGGCAACCTGAAAGCAGTGGTCTGCACCTCCAGCCTGGACCTGGGCGTGGACTTCCTGCCAGTGGAGCGGGTGCTGCAGATCGGCTCAGCCAAAGGCATTGCGCGGCTGATGCAACGGGCGGGGCGCTCGGGGCACGCGCCTGGGCGGCGCTCGCGGGTCACGCTGGTGCCTACCCACAGCCTGGAACTGGTCGAGGCGGCGGCGGCCCGGCAGGCCCTGGCCGCCGGGCACATCGAAGCCCGCTTCTCACCGCGCCTGTGCATGGACGTGCTGGTGCAGCACGTGGTCAGCATGGCGCTGGGCAGTGGCTTTCACCCCGAGCAACTACTGGCCGAAGTGCGCAGCACGTGGGCTTTTGCCGGGTTGCGCGACAGCCAGTGGCAGTGGGCACTGGATTTTGTCTGCCACGGCGGCAGTTCACTTACCGCCTACCCCGACTACCAGCGCGTTGAGCGCCATGCCGACGGGGTGTATCGAGTGGCCAGCGAACGCCTCGCTCGTCGCCACCGCATGGGCATCGGTACCATCGTCAGCGATGCCAACCTGCAACTGAAATTCTGGAGCAAGGGCGGTGGCGGCAAGACCTTGGGCAGTGTCGAAGAAGCGTTCATCGCCCGCCTGCGGCCCGGCGATACGCTGGTGTTTGCCGGGCGGGTACTGGAACTGGTACGCGTTGAGAACATGACCGCCTATGTGCGTCGCAGCACCGCGCGCAAGGCTGCGGTAGCCCGTTGGAACGGTGGGCGCATGCCGCTCTCGAGCGAACTGGCCGATGCGCTGGTCGAACAGCTCGACGCGGCTGCCCATGAACGCTTCGACGGCCCGGAGATGCGCGCAGTGCGCCCATTGCTGGCACTGCAGGCGCAATGGTCAGCGCTGCCCACAACCGGGACGCTGTTGGCCGAAACCTTCAAGTCCCGCCAGGGCTGGCACTTGTTCCTGTATCCGTTCGCCGGGCGCATGGCCAACCTGGGCCTGGCCAACCTGATTGCCTGGCGGGTCAGCCGCACCCAGCCACTGTCGGTTTCGATCGCTGTCAATGACTATGGGTTCGAACTGCTCAGCCCGGGGAATGTGGACTGGGCTACGCATCTGCCCCAGGCACTGAGCACCGAGCAGCTGCTGGAGGATGTGCTGGCCAGCCTGAATGCGGGGGAGATGGCGCTACGGCGCTTTCGCGAAATTGCCCAGATTGCTGGGCTGGTGTTTGGCGGATACCCGGCCGCGCAAAAAAGCACCCGGCAGATCCAGGCGTCCAGCGGGTTGTTCTACGAAGTGTTTCGCAAACATGATGCGGGTAACCTGCTGCTTGGCCAGGCCCGGGATGAGGTATTGAGTGAAGAACTGGAGATTGAACGGTTGCACCGGCAGTTGCTGAAAATGAATGGGTTGCGGTTGGACCTGCAGGCACTGAAGCGGCCAGGGCCGCTGGCGTTCGCCTTGTTGGTGGAGGGAATGCGCGAAACTTTGAGTACCGAAAAACTGGCGGACCGGATTGCGCGGATGGTTGCGGAGCTGGAGCACGCGGCAGGCGCGGGACAATGAACCATCAGGCCATCGAGCACTGCGGCCAGCTTCTATGGCTGCTCCCGGACAAGTCCATTTACTGGCCAGCACAGCGCGCCCTGTTGGTTGCCGATGTGCATATCGGCAAGGCCGCCAGCTATCGCGCGTTGCATCAACCTGTGCCACGCGGCACCACGGAGGCGAATTTCGCCCGCCTGGACGCCTTGCTGGAGGCCTATGACTGCGAATCACTGATCGTGCTAGGCGACTTTCTGCATGCGCGCACAGCCCGGGCACCCGCAACGCTAGCGCGCCTGCATGCCTGGCGAGAACGGCATCAGGACCTGAAAATCGTGCTAATTCGCGGCAATCATGATCGCAACGCCGGCGATCCTCCTGCTTCGCTGAATATCGAGGTGCAGGACGAGCCGTGGATTCTGGGCCCCTTTGCGCTGCAACATGAACCCAAGGCCCACCCGACACACCCGGTACTGGCAGGCCACGTGCACCCGGTCTTCGTCTTGCGCGGCAAGGCCCGTCAACGCCTGCGCTTGCCGTGCTTCCTGATCGATGCGCAGGTCAGCCTGCTACCGGCATTCGGTGAATTCACAGGTGGCTGGGAGGTCACTCCTGCCGGCACCAGCCAGGTTTACCTGGCCGGCGCCGGCCGCGTCTGGCCGCTGTAGCGGCGCTCAGGCCACCGGTGCTGGAGGTGGCTCGTCTGGCAAGGTCGGTTCGCCGGGCTCCATGGGGGGAGATTCACCAGGCTCCGCAGGTTGCGGGGTATCGGGATCAGGCTGGTGAGGCACGCCCCCCGCCTGCATCGGCAGCGGGTGCGCCAGCAGTGACCAGGGCAACAACCCGACGTGATTGGGCTGCAGGCCTGCCAGCTTGGCACTGATTGCGGGGTGGAGTTTCATTGGCTGCTCCTGACGAGAGCCGCTACACATCATGCGCAGCAGCATTATCAGGTTGGAGTGCCAAAGGCGCGGGTAATTCCCCGCGCTTGTCGGCTCAGGTACGCGGCAGGGTGACGCCGCGCTGGCCCTGGTATTTGCCACCACGGTCCTTGTACGACACTTCGCATTCTTCGTCGGACTGCAGGAACAGCATCTGTGCCACACCTTCGTTGGCGTAGATCTTCGCCGGCAGCGTGGTGGTGTTGGAGAACTCCAGCGTCACGTGGCCTTCCCACTCGGGCTCGAGCGGGGTGACGTTGACGATGATGCCGCAGCGGGCGTAGGTGCTCTTGCCCAAGCAGATGGTCAGCACGTCACGCGGGATGCGGAAGTACTCGACGGTGCGGGCCAGGGCGAACGAGTTTGGCGGAATGATGCACACGTCGCTCTTGATGTCGACAAAGCTGCCGGCATCGAAGTTTTTCGGGTCGACGGTGGCGGAATTGATGTTGGTGAACACCTTGAATTCGTCTGCGCAGCGCACGTCGTAGCCGTAGCTGGAAACGCCGAAGGAGATGACCCGGCTGTCCTGCTCGCCGCGCACCTGGCGCTCGACGAACGGCTCGATCATGCCGTGTTCCTGCGCCATGCGGCGAATCCACTTGTCCGATTTGATGCTCATGGCGGGGGTGTCCTGAAGAGTTGCGTGGTGAAAATCGTGACGCGCATCTTACCGGTCCCGGCGCCCAGGTTAAAGTTCCCTGCCGCATCCCGCGCCGGGCGGGGGTTGTAGCCGCCGTCGATCCGAATTTGCGTAAAGCGCCTTCAGACCATTGGCAGGTTGCGGAAAGTGGGGTAAGGTGACGCCACTGTGCTGCACGTGACACCGAGAATCTCTAGTTTGATGCACGATCCTGATCGGCCCATCGCTGAATTTTCTGCTCTCTTTGCGCTCAGTCCCGGGCAGGGTTTTTCCTGACCGTTATCAAATTGTCCAAGGAGACAGAAAAATGTCCAACCGTCAATCCGGTGTTGTTAAGTGGTTCAACGATGAGAAAGGCTACGGCTTCATCACCCCTCAGTCGGGCGACGACCTGTTCGTGCACTTCAAAGCCATCCAAGCTGACGGCTTCAAAACCCTGAAAGAAGGCCAGGCTGTTACTTTCGTCGCTACCCGCGGCCAGAAAGGCATGCAGGCTGAAGAAGTTCAGATCGCCTAAGTCGATCTCGCTTCCTAGCTTTCAAAAAACCCGCCTTCTGGCGGGTTTTTTTATGCCTGTGAAAGGCCCTGCATGCAAAGCCGCTCCCATAGCACAAAACATGACTGACTCATTTCGCCGGGCCCCTGTGGGAGCGGGACCGCGAACACCGGCAAAGCCGGTGCCCAAGCGGCTGGCCAATCTCCCACAGGAAATGCGTCAGTCTTCGGTGATGGTAATGCTCGGCATGGCCGGCGCCGCAGCTTCCTGCAGCACGATCCGCGCCCCCACCTGGCGGGCCAGCTCCTGGTAAACCATGGCGATCTGGCTTTCCGGTTCGGCAACCGCCGTCGGCTTGCCGCTGTCAGCCTGCTCGCGAATCAGCATCGACAATGGCAGCGACGCCAGCAGGTCGACACCATACTGACTGGCCAGCTTCTCGCCACCACCTTCGCCGAAGAGGTGCTCGGCATGGCCGCAGTTCGAACAAATGTGCACGGCCATGTTTTCGACCACGCCCAGCACCGGGATGTTGACCTTGCGGAACATTTCCACGCCCTTCTTGGCATCCAGCAAGGCCAGGTCCTGCGGCGTGGTCACGATCACCGAACCGGCGACCGGTACCTTCTGCGCCAGGGTCAGCTGGATGTCACCGGTACCTGGCGGCATGTCGATCACCAGGTAATCCAGGTCGTCCCAGGCAGTCTGGGTGACCAACTGCAGCAGCGCGCCCGAAACCATGGGCCCACGCCAGACCATCGGCGTATTGTCGTCAGTGAGGAATGCCATGGACATGACTTCTACACCATGGGCCTTGATCGGCACGAACCACTTTTGCTCACGGATCTGTGGCCGGGTGCCTTCAGCGATACCGAACATCACGCCCTGACTTGGGCCGTAGATGTCGGCATCGAGAATACCCACCCGTGCACCTTCGCGGGCGAGGGCCAAGGCCAGGTTGGCCGCGGTGGTCGACTTGCCCACCCCGCCCTTGCCCGAAGCCACGGCGATAATGTTCTTGACGTTGGCCATGGCCGGCACCTGGGCCTGAGCCTTGTGCGCAGCCACTACGCAGTCGATCGACACCTCGGCGCCGCTGACGCCCTCCAGGTTGCCGATGGCAGTCTGCAGTACCTGCGCCCAGCCGTTCTTGAACAGCCCTGCGGCATACCCCAACTGCAACTGCACGCGGACCTGCCCGCCCTGGATATCGATGGCGCGCACGCAACCGGCGCTGACCGGGTCCTGGTTCAGGTAGGGGTCGGTGTACTGGCGAAGCACGCCTTCGACGGCGGCACGGGTGACGGCACTCATGGAGACTCCCATTGGCAAACTGAATGTAAAACAGGCGCCTATCCTAACCCGTCAATCGTCAGCAGATGCGCTTGCGGGGTGAAATATCTTCGCCAGCCCTTTATAGTGGCCGATCACCCTCATTTTTACCCCGAGCCAGATAAGTAGCCGAGCCACCATGTCCGAGCCACGTCAGATTCTCGTTACCAGCGCCCTGCCCTATGCCAATGGATCGATCCATCTCGGCCATATGCTGGAGTACATCCAGACGGACATGTGGGTGCGCTTCCAGAAACTGCGCGGCAACCAGTGCATCTATGTCTGCGCCGACGACGCCCACGGTTCGGCCATCATGCTGCGCGCCGAAAAGGAAGGCATCACCCCGGAGCAACTGATCGCCAATGTCCAGGCCGAGCACAGCAGCGACTTCGCCGACTTCCTGGTGGACTTCGACAATTTCCACTCCACCCACAGTGAAGAAAACCGCGAGCTGTCCAGCCTGATCTACTCGCGCCTGCGTGATGCCGGCCACATCGCTACCCGTTCGGTGACGCAGTATTTCGACCCGGAAAAGGGCATGTTCCTCGCTGACCGCTTCATCAAGGGCACTTGCCCCAAGTGTGCGGCCGAAGACCAGTACGGCGACAACTGCGAAAAGTGCGGCGCCACCTACGCGCCAACCGAGCTGAAGAACCCCAAGTCGGCGATCTCCGGTGCCACCCCGGTACTGCGCGACTCCCAGCACTTCTTCTTCAAGTTGCCAGACTTCCAGGCCATGCTGCAGCAATGGACCCGTAGCGGCACCCTGCAGGACGCGGTCGCCAACAAGCTGGCCGAATGGCTGGACTCCGGCCTGCAGGAATGGGACATTTCCCGCGATGCACCGTACTTCGGCTTTGAAATCCCGGGCGAGCCAGGCAAGTACTTCTACGTGTGGCTGGATGCACCGATCGGCTACATGGCCAGCTTCAAGAACCTTTGCGCCCGCCGCCCGGAGCTGGACTTCGACGCGTTCTGGAATCAAGACTCGAAGGCCGAGCTGTATCACTTCATCGGCAAGGACATCGTCAACTTCCACGCCCTGTTCTGGCCAGCCATGCTCGAAGGGGCCGGCTTCCGCAAGCCGACCGCAGTCAACGTGCACGGCTACCTGACCGTCAACGGCGCCAAGATGTCCAAGTCGCGCGGCACCTTCATCAAGGCCCGCACCTACCTCGACCACCTGCAGCCGGAATACCTGCGCTACTACTACGCAGCCAAGCTGGGTCGCGGCGTCGATGACCTCGACCTGAACCTTGAAGACTTCGTGCAGAAGGTCAACTCCGACCTGGTTGGCAAGGTGGTCAACATCGCCAGCCGCTGCGCCGGCTTCATCCACAAGGGCAACGACGGTGTCATGGTCAGCGGTGATGCTGCCCCTGAGCTGACCGAGGCCTTCCTGGCAGCGGCCCCGTCCATCGCCGAAGCTTACGAAGGCCGCGACTTTGGCCGTGCCATGCGCGAGATCATGGCGCTGGCCGACCGTGCCAACGCATGGATCGCCGACAAAGCGCCCTGGTCGTTGGCCAAGCAGGAAGGCAAGCAGGATGAAGTGCAGGCCATCTGCGCCCAGGGCATCAACCTGTTCCGCCAGCTGGTGATCTTCCTCAAGCCAGTGTTGCCCCTGCTGGCTGCCGACGCCGAAGCTTTCCTCAACGTGGCCCCGCTGACCTGGAACGACCACTTGTCGCGCCTGGAAAACCACCCGTTGAACCCGTTCAAGGCGCTGATGAGCCGCATCGAGCCGGCCAAGGTGGAAGCCATGGTCGCGGCCAGCAAGGAAGACCTGCTGGCAGCCGAAGCCAAAGCCCCGGCAGGCAACGGCGAGCTGACCAAGGACCCGCTGTCCGCAGAAATCGAGTTCGACACCTTCGCCGCCGTCGACCTGCGCGTAGCGCTGATCGTCAAGGCCGAGGCCGTGCCGGGTGCCGACAAACTGCTGCAACTGACCCTGGACATTGGTGACGAGCGCCGCAACGTCTTCTCCGGCATCAAGTCGGCTTACCCTGAACCGTCCAAGCTGGAAGGTCGCCTGACCATGATGGTAGCTAACCTCAAACCACGCAAAATGCGCTTTGGCGTGTCCGAAGGCATGGTCATGGCGGCGGGCCCTGGCGGCGAAGAAATCTACCTGCTCAGCCCAGACAGCGGCGCCAAGCCAGGGCAGCGCATCAAGTAAGCAACCTTGCCGAGGGCTGCTTCGCAGCCCATCGCAACGCAACGCCGTTCCTGCCGGGTGCAAGCGCACACCTGTGGGGGCGGCATTGTGTTGAGACAGGGCCGCAAAGCGACCCCAAGGCTCCCGCGCCAATCACCGGACCATCCCCCCGATTCCCGGCTATCGTTTTCTCATGAGCGATTTCCTCCTGGTCCTGATCAGCGCTGCGCTGGTCAATCACCTGTGCCAACCACCACAGCCCGTTTCCCGGCGGCATCTGCATGTGCACGGCTTGGCCTGCGCCCTGTGCATTGTCCTGGGCGTGATCGGTGCGCAAGTGCTGGTGCGCGGGATACTGGCTCCGCTGCACGCCCTCGACCTTGCACTGTTCCTGCTTCTGCCATGGCTAGCGCTGCTCGCCTGGGGCCTGCCACGGCTGCTGGCCAAGTTGCGCCCGGCTTGGCCCGTTGCGGCGTTGCCAGCTCTGCTGTCGAGCAATGCCGTAGTCCTGGGGCTTGCCCTGCAACAGACCAGCGACAGCAGCCCCTGGTTTGCCGCACTGTTGCAAGGCGTGCTGGCGGGCGCAGGTTTCTGGCTGGCACTGGCCTTGTTCGCCGACCTGCGACAACGCACCGAGCACGCCGATATCCCCGGCGTACTGCGCGGCCTGCCCCTTGAATTGATCGGCGCTGGCGTGATGGCCATGGCGTTTTCCGGCTTCAACGGCATGTTCGCTCAATGACTAGCCCACCCGACCCACGACTGCGCGCGAGCATGGGCCTGGTTTTGCTGGCCTGTGTGCCCGGCCTGCTGGCGCTGCTGTGGCTGCACGGCTGGGGTATGCTGCTGAACCTGTTGCTGTGTGCCTGCGCCGCACTCTTGAGTGAAGCCGCGCTGCTGAAGCTACGTGGCCAGCCGTGCACTGCAGCGCTGAATGACGGCAGCGCACTGGTGACTGCCGTATTGCTGGCGGCCGCGCTGCCGACGTTGGCGCCATGGTGGTTGCCGGTAGTAGCCACATGCGTTGCCATCGGCATCGGCAAGCAGGCCTTCGGTGGCGTGGGGCGTAACCTGTACAACCCGGCCATGGTTGGTTATGCCTTCGTGTTGCTGAGCTTCCCGCTGCAGATGAGCCATTGGCCTGGGCCAGCACCTGGCTTGGTCGACAGCCTGCAGCAGTTGTATGCCGGTGGCGAACAGATCGACGCGTGGGCCCGGCCGACCGTTCTCGACGTGCTGCGCCACAATCGCAGCCTCACCATTGAAGAGCTGTTTGCCACCCATCCGGGGTTCGGCGCTATTGGCGGCAGAGGCAGTGAATGGGTGAACCTGGCCTTCCTGCTCGGCGGCCTGTTCCTGCTGCAGCGCAAAGTGATCAGCTGGCATGCGCCACTCGGCCTGCTGGCGGGGCTGTTCTTGTTCAGCCTGCTGGGCTGGAACGGTTCCGGCTCGGATTCCAACGGCTCGCCGTTGCTGCACCTGTTCTCTGGCTCGACCATGCTGGCGGCGTTCTTCATTGCGACCGAGCCGGTGTCCGGCCCCAGGAGCGCGTGGGCCAGGCTTGGCTTCGGCCTGGGTGCAGGGCTGCTGATCTACCTGATTCGCACATGGGGTAGCTACCCGGATGGCACGGCGTTCGCCATTTTGCTGATGAACCTGATATCACCGACGCTCGACCGCCTGGCCATGCGGCGTCAGCAGGCCGGCCCATGAAACGCCTGGCACGAGACGCAGGCTTGCTGTTACTCACGTGCGCATTGGCGGTGTCTGCCACCCTGGCCTGGCGGCAGTGGACCAGCCCAGCCATCGCCAACGCCGAGAAGCAGCTGCAAAGCCGCCAGCGGCTGGCCGTGCTGCCAGCAGGTATTCATGACAACCAGCCTTTGGACAATCCACTGCCCAAGCCCGCAGCCCAGCGCCCCAACAGCCGTATCCTGGCGGCTTATCGGGCGACAATGGCCGGTAAGCCAACTGCCATTATCCTGATCACCCAGACCCAGGGCTATGCCGGGCCAATCGTGCTAAGCGTGGCCATTACCATAAATGGCCGGTTGATCGGCAGCCAAGTGGTCGAGCAGCAGGAAAGCCCTGGCCTGGGTGCGCGCCTGGGCGACCCGAAGCTGCACTGGCTGGAGCAGTTTGCCAACCGCGATCTGGGCGATCATTGGGCATTGCAACGAGACCAAGGCGACTTTGACCAGTTGGCGGGCGCAACCGTGACCTCACGCGCAGTCATCACTGCACTGCAGGAGGCGCTTAGCTATTTCGATGAGCAGCGCAGCGTTCTACTGAAGGACAACGGGCATGAATAGGCTGTATCTA
Organism: Pseudomonas sp. LB-090624; assembly: GCF_003205205.1. Lineage (GTDB taxonomy): Bacteria > Pseudomonadota > Gammaproteobacteria > Pseudomonadales > Pseudomonadaceae > Aquipseudomonas. The sequence continues at coordinate 353,267 of NZ_QJRL01000001.1, read as the reverse complement.
CTGGGGGCAAGCCTGGTGCCCCTGCTGGGCGCCACCCGGTCCCTGCGCGAAGGCGCCGCCATTGGCTTGTGCGCAATCGTGATGGTCGGCCTGCACCAACTGTTACTGGCCCCCCTGCGCCAGCGCCTGGCGAATTGCGCCTATGTCGTGGCCAGCCTGCTGCTGCTGGCAGCCTTGGCCAGTTGCCTGCAGATGGCCCTGCGTGCCTGGTCGCTGCCAACGGCACTTGCTCTTGGCTACTATCCACAATTGCTGTGCCTGCTATGCCTGGCCAGCGACCTCCTACTTCCCGAAGAAGGGCGCTGGCGACTGCTTGCCAGCAACCTCGGCGCTGTATTCGCCGTTTGCCTGCTGCTCGGCGCCATTCGCCAATGGCTGGCCGAATTTGCCAACCTGCACCTGGCCAGCCTGGCCCCAGGTGCGCTGATACTGCTCGGACTGCTGCTGGCCTTGTACAATCGTCTGCGTCCGGGCTCCGCCCATTCCCGCCGTCAAGGAAAGCTCTGATTTCATGAATGCCGCCAAACGCCTGGAGATTTTTCGCAGGCTGCACGAAGACAACCCCGACCCAAAGACAGAACTGGCCTACACCACCCCGTTCGAACTGCTGGTAGCGGTGACACTGTCCGCGCAATCCACCGACGTCGGCGTCAACAAGGCCACTGCCCGCCTGTTCCCGGTCGCCAATACCCCCGAGGCCATCTATGCCCTCGGGGTTGACGGCCTTAGCGAATACATCAAGACCATCGGGCTGTACAACAGCAAGGCCAAGAACGTCATCGAAGCCTGCAGGCTGCTGATCGAGCGCCACGCCAGCCAGGTACCTGAAACCCGCGAAGCCCTGGAGGCGCTGCCCGGTGTTGGCCGCAAGACCGCCAACGTGGTGCTGAACACAGCATTCCGCCAACCGACCATGGCGGTGGACACCCACATATTCCGCGTCAGTAACCGCACAGGTATCGCGCCAGGCAAGACGGTGCTGGAAGTGGAAAAGAAGCTGGTCAAATTCGTACCCAAGGATTACCTGCTCGACGCCCACCACTGGCTCATTCTGCACGGGCGCTATGTATGCCAGGCGCGCAAGCCAAGATGCGGCAGCTGCAGGATCGAAGACCTGTGCGAGTACAAGCACAAAACCTCTGACGATTGAGGCGATAGCTGAAAACCCATCACCACGATTGAAAAAATCTTTTTTACCAGCGTCTGCTTTCTGGTTATAAGGACGGCCAATGGCCCCTTGGCTTGGAGCGACTCATGAGTGCCGATAAAGACGACCTGTCGATCGAAGATGATTTTGTTGCCGCAGACGATGACGCGGAACCGCAGGTGGAAACCGCAAAGACCAACCTGAGCAAGCGCCGTACCATTGACAACATGCTGGAAGAGCGGCGCCTGCAAAAGCAGCTGGCCGATTTCGACTACGATCTGTAGCCCTGCACCGGTGCCCCTGGCAAAGCCTCCTGGCTGGAGGCTTCAAGGCCAGGCGGTCAGTTCAGCCCCTGACGTTGTGCCAGCTCGATCAGGTCGACCAGCGAGCGCGCATTGAGCTTCAGCAACAAGCGCGACTTGTAGGTGCTGACCGTCTTGTTGCTGAGGTACATGCTGTCGGCAATTTCCTTGTTCGAACGCCCTCGCGCAAGCTGCTGCAGCACCGTCATTTCACGCGCCGAAAGGCGGTTGACCATGTCGGTCTCGCTGGCCGCCGTCCTGCCACGTGAAGCGTGCATGGCCTGGTTGGGGAAGTAGCTGTAACCCGACAACACCGCCTTGATGGCACTTAGCAGCTCGGTGAGCTCCTGCTGCTTGCACACGTAACCTGCCGCCCCCGCCTGCATGCAGCGCATCGAAAAGTTACCGGGCGCTTGCGATGTCAAAACCAATACCTTGCTGCCCGGGCTCGAAGTCGCCATGCGGGCGATCACCTCCAGGCCATCGAGTTTCGGGATACCGATATCCAGCACCACAATATCCGGCCGGTGTTGCCGTGTCAGCTGCAGCGCAGCCACTCCATTGTCGGTCTCTGCCACGACTTCATACCCATGCCGTTCCATCAGCATGCGTACGGCAAGGCGTATGACCGGATGATCATCCACGATAAGCACTTTATTCATGCGACATCCATTCATTCATTGTTGTTGCTTTGGCACGTCACCATAACCGACGGGACGCCTGCTGGCGCGACGATTTGCCGAGGAAACACAAGGGCAGAATAAACTCACAGCACTTACAGAAATTTCCTACACATCATGACTATGGTTGTAACAAGCAAAGTCCTTATTACCGAAATTCCCCGCTTAATCCACGGTTACTAGGCATTGGCCGAAAACGCGCTGCAGCTTGAAGAAACATTCAATTCGAGCACGGTGAATAACCAATTGCGTGTAGCTGTTTACGCCTCACCCGGAAAGCACTCCAGTCTTTAGTTGATCGCGGCCATCAGGTAAAGATGGACAAAATCGCTGAAGATGCCCCCATGCCCCAAGCACAACCTGTCGCCCCGCTGACGATTATTGCCATCTTCTCGGGGATCATCGAAGCTTCCGCCCTCGCCACGCTGCCGTTTCTCAGCGAGTCCAGCCAAAATCTCTACACCTGGTTTTTGGTAGGCTTCCCGTTCTTTCTGACGGCACTGTTTTTCCTGACACTGAACTTCAATTCCAAGTCTTTCTACAACTCGCCCGCTGCCCGAACGACACACGACAGTACGCCACCACCGGACAGCGAGGCTACAGCCGCAGTGGTCAATGATGCCCCAGAGGCATTGGCGGACGAACCGCTCACCTTCATGTTCTCCGGCCCCGAGGCCCAGCGCATGCTGGAACGTCAACTCCTCCATGCCCTTGCCCAACCGCCTGGACCAACGCGCACCTGGCGCTTTTGCAACCTGGACAAACGTCAATGTGCACAGCTGTCGATCAGTGCACTTGATAGCGATATCGCTCAACACCACTGTTGAACGCACTGGCTTTGCGCAGGCAAAAAAAACCCTGGCATGAGCCAGGGCTTTCGTTGCACAAGCCAGCTATCAGAGCAGCGAACGGCCCTTGTTGGCAGCAATGCGCATGCGCAGAGCGTTGAGCTTGATGAAGCCGGCAGCGTCAGCCTGGTTGTAGGCGCCGCCATCTTCTTCGAAGGTCGCGATGTTGGCATCGAACAGCGAATCGTCCGACTTGCGGCCAACCACGGTCACGTTGCCCTTGTACAGCTTCAGGCGTACCACGCCGTTCACGTTGACCTGCGAAGCGTCGATCATCTGCTGCAGCATCACACGCTCCGGGCTCCACCAGTAGCCGGTGTAGATCAGGCTGGCGTACTTCGGCATCAGCTCGTCTTTCAGGTGAGCGACTTCGCGGTCCAGGGTGATCGACTCGATGGCACGGTGGGCCTTGAGCATGATGGTGCCGCCAGGGGTTTCGTAGCAGCCGCGCGACTTCATGCCGACGTAGCGGTTTTCCACGATGTCCAGGCGGCCGATGCCGTTGGCACCGCCGATGCGGTTCAGGTCGGCCAGGACGGTGGCCGGGGACTTCTCGACGCCGTCGATGGCAACGATGTCACCGTTGCGGTAGGTCAGTTCGAGGTAAGTGGCTTGGTCCGGGGCGTTCTCAGGCGAGACACTCCAGCGCCACATGTCTTCTTCGTGCTCGGTCCAGGTATCTTCCAGGACACCGCCCTCGTAAGAGATGTGCAGCAGGTTGGCGTCCATCGAGTACGGCGACTTCTTCTTGCCGTGACGCTCGATCGGGATGCCGTGCTTCTCGGCGTAGTCCATCAGCTTCTCGCGGGACAGCAGGTCCCACTCGCGCCATGGAGCAATGACCTTCACGCCTGGCTTCAGCGCATACGCGCCCAGCTCGAAACGTACCTGGTCGTTGCCTTTGCCGGTGGCGCCATGGGAAATGGCGTCAGCGCCGGTTTCGTTGGCGATTTCGATCAGACGCTTGGCGATCAGCGGACGGGCGATGGAAGTACCCAGCAGGTACTCGCCTTCGTAGACGGTGTTGGCGCGGAACATCGGGAATACGAAATCACGCACGAACTCTTCGCGCAGGTCGTCGATGTAGATCTCTTTCACACCCATTGCCTGAGCCTTGGCACGGGCCGGCTCGACCTCTTCGCCCTGACCCAGGTCAGCGGTGAAGGTCACCACTTCGCAGTTGTAGGTATCCTGCAGCCACTTGAGAATCACCGAAGTATCAAGGCCGCCGGAATACGCCAGTACGACCTTTTTTACGTCCGCCATGCCATCACTCCACGGGGTTGTACGGAAAGGGGTCGATTCTAACGGCGTTGCGGATAAATTTACAGTGGGGCGACAGCTTCTGACGACAAAGCGACAAGAACTTTCGCAGGCGCGACGGATATCATTTGCGGTATGACCTGGCAGCAGACGGATGGCTTCAAGGCACCTTCGCACCGGGCACGGCGGTAGCCGGGTTTGCCGCCGCCGGTGCTGGCGCAGCGACCGGCGCCACTTGCCCTGCCGGCTTCTCCACCGGTTTCTCAACCACCGCCACCCGATCCAGCTCGATATTCACCCGCCGATTCCGCGCTCGATTCGCCGCACTGTTGTTCTTCGCCAGCGGATAACGCTCGCCATGGAAGCGCACGGTAATCTGCTCTTCCGCCACCCCATGGGCCTTCAGGTAGTCGGCCACTGCCAATGCCCGGCGGCGCGACAGGTCGCGGTTGGTCAGGCGGTTACCGCTATTGTCGGAGTGGCCGTTGAGCTCGACATGATTTACCGTCGGGTCGGCTTTCATGTAGTCGAGGATCACGTCCAACCGAGCCTTGGCCGCCTCATCCAACTCGATACCGCCCCCCGGGAAACCGACTTGGGTCTGGCGCACCTGATCGTAATTCATCGGCAGCAGCTTGCCGGCACATACCTGGTAGTCGTTGTAAGCCTTGGCGAAGCTGACCGGCAGCACCCGCACTTCCATCGGCCTGCCGGCCTCTGCAGTGTAATTGCGCACCACCGTGCTGCGCCCATCGAGCAAGCCATTGATCAGGCGGCTGGCCTGGCCCTGGGACGAGCTGAACAGGACACCCGTGCGGGCCAGGCGCACATTACCCAGGTTGATATCGCCCCGCCCCGGTTGCCAGGGCGCCGCTGCCGCCAGCAAACTGGCGTTGCCGGCACCCAGCACGTTGCTGTCCGAGCGCAGCTGGAACACGGGCTGCTCGCCCGCTCGGCGCACGAATTCACCACTGCCAAAACCGTCGATCGGCTGGATCAGGCGACACTCGAACTGGTCACCCTCGACCTTCCAGGCAATGTTCTCCATGCGCGTCTGGAAAGTCAGTGCGCCGGCCGGCAGGCTGGCGAACAGGGTCAAGAGGGCTAGGTAACGCTGGCGCACGGGCGGCTCCACAAATTCTGACGGCTTACCTGCAGGCTATCGGACGCTGTCCGGAAAACTTGATAGCCGTGCTCGCCCCGGGGTTTTCCGGTAGGATTGGGGCTTGAGTTCGACCCGCCTGGAATCCCCAATGTCCGATCGCCTGACCCTCCTGCGCCCCGACGACTGGCACATCCATCTGCGCGATGGTGCCGTCCTGCCCCACACCGTTGGCGACGTGGCGCGTACCTTCGCCCGTGCCATCATCATGCCCAACCTGGTTCCTCCGGTGCGTAATGCCCAGCAGGCCGATGAGTACCGTCAGCGCATTCTGGCTGCCCGCCCGGCCGGCAGCCGCTTCGAGCCGCTGATGGTGCTGTACCTCACCGACCGCACCAGCCCAGAGGACATCCGCGCGGCCAAGGCCAGCGGTTTCGTGTACGCCGCCAAGATGTACCCAGCCGGCGCCACCACCAACTCCGATTCGGGCGTGACCAGCCTCGACAACATCTTCCCAGCCATAGAGGCACTGGCGGAAGCTGGTATGCCGCTGCTGGTGCATGGTGAAGTCACCCGCAGCGAGATCGATGTGTTCGACCGCGAAAAGCGCTTCATCGACGAGCACATGCGCCGTCTGGTCGAGCGCTTCCCGACGCTGAAGGTGGTGTTCGAACACATCACCACCAGCGACGCCGCGCAGTTCGTCACCGAGGCCCCGGCCAACGTCGGCGCGACCATCACCGCCCAGCACCTGCTGTACAACCGCAACCACATGCTGGTTGGCGGCATTCGCCCGCATTTCTACTGCCTGCCGATCCTCAAGCGCAACATCCACCAGGTGGCGCTGCTGGATGCGGCCACCAGCGGTAACCCGAAGTTCTTCCTGGGCACCGACTCGGCTCCACACGCTCGTCACGCCAAGGAGGCCGCCTGCGGCTGTGCCGGTTGCTACACCGCCTACGCGGCCATCGAGATGTACGCCGAAGCGTTCGAGCAGCGTAACGCGCTGGACAAGCTGGAAGGCTTTGCCAGCCTGCACGGCCCGGCCTTCTACGGCCTGCCGGCAAACACCGACACCATTACCCTGGTCCGCGAAGAATGGACTGCCCCGGACAACCTGCCATTTGGCGAGCAGACCATAGTGCCACTGCGCGCCGGTGAAAAACTGCGCTGGCGCCTGCTGGAGGAAAACGCGTGAGCGAAGACCTCTACGAAGACGACCTGGACACCCAGGGCAGCAGCGGTTCGCGCCACCCCATGGCCGAGCGCTTCCGCGGCTACCTGCCGGTAGTGGTGGATGTGGAAACCGGTGGCTTCAACAGCGCCACCGATGCCCTGCTGGAAATTGCCGCCGTCACCATCGGCATGGACGAGAAAGGCTTCCTGTTCCCCGAACACACCTACTTCCACCGCGTGGAGCCGTTCGAGGGCGCCAACATCGAGCAAGCGGCGCTGGAGTTCACCGGGATCAAGCTGGACCACCCGCTGCGCATGGCCGTCAGCGAGGAAAGCGCGCTGACCGATATCTTCCGCGGTGTGCGCAAGGCGCTCAAGGCCAATGGCTGCAAGCGGGCGATCCTGGTCGGTCATAACAGCAGCTTCGACCTGGGCTTCCTCAATGCAGCAGTGGCGCGCAATGACCTGAAGCGCAACCCGTTCCACCCGTTCTCCAGCTTCGACACCGCTACCCTCGCCGGCCTGGCATACGGCCAGACCGTGCTGGCGCGGGCCTGCCAGAGCGCCGACATCGACTTCGACGGGCGTGAGGCGCACTCAGCGCGTTACGATACCGAGAAGACGGCCGAGCTGTTCTGCGGCATCGTCAACCGCTGGAAAGAAATGGGCGGCTGGCGCGACTTCAACGACTGAGTCAGGGTTCCGGGGCTGCTTCGCACGCCCCAAAGCCAGACACAAAAAAACCGGCCACCTGGGCCGGTTTTTTCATGCACGCAGCAATTACAGCTTGCCGGCGTTCTCGCTCAGGTAGGCAGCAACGCCTTCTGGCGAAGCGTTCATGCCTTTGTCGCCTTTTTTCCAGTTGGCAGGGCAGACTTCGCCGTGCTCTTCGTGGAATTGCAGGGCGTCGACCAAGCGCAGCAGCTCGTCCATGTTACGGCCCAGTGGCAGGTCGTTGATGATCTGCGAACGGACAACACCGTTGGTGTCGATCAGGAAGGCGCCACGGAAGGCCACGCCACCTTCGGACTCTACGTCGTACGCCTTGCAGATTTCGTGGGTCATGTCGGCAGCCAGGGTGTACTTCACCTGGCCGATGCCGCCGTTGTTGACCGGGGTGTTACGCCAGGCGTTGTGGGTGAAGTGCGAGTCGATCGACACGCCGATCACTTCCACGTTGCGCGCCTGGAAGTCAGGGATGCGGTTGTCCAGGGCGATCAGCTCGGACGGGCAGACGAAGGTGAAGTCCAGCGGGTAGAAGAACACCAGGCCGTACTTGCCCTTGATGGCCGAAGCCAGGTTGAAGCTGTCAACGATCTCGCCATTGCCCAGCACGGCCGGAACGGTGAAATCGGGGGCTTTCTTACCAACGAGTACGCTCATTGTAATCTCCTGATGAGGGTGAAAAACCGTTTGCCGGGCCAGACGGGCTTGCCCGACATCCAACAAAGGCCGACCATCATACACGGCTTCTGGTGACAGGCCGAATCCAACGATCAGGCAACCGCCGGTCGCTCAAGCACGGCCCTTTCAGAAAGTCCTTTGACAAGCATTCTCATTAACATTAAGCTCCAACCCATCGACTCAACCAGCGATGGTCAGCCCTTATGTATGTGTGTCTTTGTGTCGGCGTTACCGACGGACAGATCCGCGATGCGATCTATGAAGGATGCTGCAGTTACAAGGAAGTGCGAGCCGCGACCAACGTCGCCAGCCAGTGTGGCAAATGCGCCTGCCTGGCCAAGGAAGTGGTCCGTGAGACCCTGACCGAGCTTCAGGTCAGCCAAGCAGCCCTGCCCTACCCGGTGGAATTTACCGCCGCCTGAAAAGCCAGATTTCAAAGAACCGGACCGAGTGTCCGGTTTTTTTATGCCTAAAATTCAATAAGTTAGCGTTCCAACGCGGTTCACAAACATTCTTATTCCTATTAATTTTCACTTATTATTCAACAACTTAGGTTTGACACACCTTAGTATCGGGCTCAGACTTCTCTGTATTGGCACACTTCGACAGGGCAGGAACCCAAATGAAAGGCGACGTAAGCGTCATCCAGCATCTCAACAAGATCCTCGGAAACGAGCTGGTCGCGATCAACCAGTACTTCCTGCACGCCCGCATGTATGAAGATTGGGGCCTGAACAAGCTCGGCAAGCACGAGTACAAGGAATCGATCGACGAGATGAAGCACGCTGACAAATTGATCAAGCGTATTCTCTTCCTCGAAGGCATTCCCAACGTACAGGACCTGGGCAAGCTGCTGATCGGTGAGCACACCAAGGAAATGCTCGAGTGCGACCTGAAACTCGAGAAGAAAGGCCTGGCCGATCTCAAGGCAGCGATCGCCCACTGCGAGACTGCAGGCGACTTTGGCTCGCGTGACATGCTTGAAGACATCCTCGAAGCCGAGGAAGAACATATCGACTGGCTGGAAACCCAACTGGGGCTGATCGACAAGATCGGTATCGAGAACTACCTGCAGTCGCAAATGGGCGAAGAGTAAATATCCGCCTCATAAAAAAACCCGCATCACGCGGGTTTTTTTATGCTTGCCGAAAATCAGGCTTCGGAGGCCTTGGCCTTGGCAGCAGCGTCCTTGATCAGGGTCTGCAGCTCGCCGGTCTGGAACATTTCCAGCATGATGTCGCTGCCGCCGACCAGCTCACCGGCTACCCACAGCTGCGGGAAGGTCGGCCAGTTGGCGTACTTCGGCAGGTTGGCGCGGATCTCTGGGTTCTGCAGGATGTCGACGTAGGCGAACTTTTCGCCACAGCCCATCACAGCCTGGGATGCCTTGGCCGAGAACCCGCACTGCGGGGCATTCGGCGAGCCTTTCATGTAAAGCAGAATGGTGTTGTTGGCAATCTGCTCTTTGATCGTATCGATGATATCCATCTAGCACCTCAGCTGAACTTTCCGACGCGGTCGTCGGCACGGTGAGGCATTGTATCGGAAAGCCGACCCGTGTGCTCGGCCTTGCCGTCCCTCAAGCGGCCTCCACCTGCACGGGTACGCCATTGAGTGCAGCGTTACCGGAAACCGGGTCGCGCAGGCGCTCGTCGGTCAGGTCATTGGCACTTACCCCAGGTTGCGCCCGGGCAATCTGCATGTGCACGCCCTGGCGACCATGACCGAAGCCATGGGGCAGGCTGACCACACCCGGCATCATGTCCTCGCTGGCCTGCACTTCGACTTCCAGGCTGCCGGTGCGCGAGCGGACGCGTACCCGCTGGCCATCCTGAAGGTGCCGCAGCTGCAGGTCTTGCGGGTGCATCAGCAACTGATGGCGAGGCTTGCCTTTCACCAGGCGATGGAAGTTGTGCATCCACGAGTTGTTGCTGCGGACGTGGCGGCGGCCGATCAGCAGCAGTTCGCCCGGCGCCGGTGGTGCCTGTTGCGCCAAGCGCTGCAAGTCATCCAACAGCACCTGAGGCGCAGCTTCGACAGCCTTGCTGGTGGTCGCCAGACGCCCGGCGAGGCTGGCGCGCAACGGCCCGAGGTCGATGCCGTGCGGGTGCTCATCCAGCGTGGCCAACGATAGCTGCCAAGGCGTCGCTTCCCCGTAGCGCCCTTTGCGCAGCGCCAAGTCGATCATCTGCGCCGGCGCCCAGGTCGGTTTCAGCTCCAGCCCGGCACGCCTGGCAAACGCCTGAGCCAGGCCGACAAAAATCTCCCAGTCGTGCAGGGCGCCGTCCGGCTTGGCCAGAACTGCCCGGTTGAAACGGGTGACGTTGCGCACGGCCAGCAAGTTGAAGGTGCTGTCGTAGTGGTCGTTTTCCAGCGCCGAGGTAGAGGGCAGGATCAGGTCGGCGTGGCGCGTGGTTTCGTTGATATAGAGGTCGATGCTGAGCATGAACTCAAGCCCCTCTAGCGCCGTATCCAGCTGACGGCCGTTGGGCGTTGACAGCACCGGGTTGCCGGCCACCGTCACCAGGGCGCGCACCTGCCCTTCACCTGCGGTGAGCATTTCTTCGGCCAGCGCCGCCACGGGCAGCTCGCCGCCGTATTCGGGCAAACCTGAGACGCGGCTTTGCCACGCGTTGAAATGGCCACCCGAGGTGCTTGCCACCAGGTCGACGGCGGGCTCGGTGCATAGCACTCCGCCCTCACGGTCGAGGTTGCCGGTGACCAGGTTTATCAGTTGCACCAGCCAATGACACAGCGTGCCGAATGCCTGGGTCGAGACGCCCATGCGGCCGTAGCACACCGCCCGCTCGGCAGCGGCGAAGTCCCGCGCCAGCTGGCGTATGTCCACAGCAGCAACGCCGCAGTGTGCGCTCATGGCCTCGGCGCCAAAGGGCGCAATGGCCTCGCGAACGTGCTGCAGGCCGCTGACCGGCAAGTGCGAGCCGCGCGCCAGGCCCTCTTCGAACAGGGTGTTGAGCACGCCGCACAGCAAGGCCGCATCGCCACCAGGGCGGATGAACAGGTGGCTGTCAGCCATGGCCGCCGTTTCGCTGCGCCGCGGGTCAACCACCACCAGCCGCCCGCCCCGTGCACGCAGGGCCTTCAGGCGCTTTTCCACATCGGGCACGGTCATGATGCTGCCATTGGAGGCCAACGGGTTGCCTCCCAGTATCAACATGAAGTCGGTATGGTCGATGTCCGGGATCGGCAGTAACAAGCCATGGCCATACATCAGGTGGCTGACCAGGTGTTGTGGCAGCTGATCCACCGAGGTGGCCGAGAAGCGGTTGCGGGTTTTCAGCAGCCCAAGGAAGTAGTTGCTATGGGTCATCAAGCCATAGTTGTGCACGCTAGGGTTACCCTGATACACCGCCACGGCATTGCGCCCATGAGCCTGCTGGACCGCCCACAACTTGTCGGCGGCCAGGGCGAACGCCTCGTCCCAGCCGATGGCCTGCCAATGCTCGCCAACGCGCTTGTGTGGCTGGCGCAGGCGGTCAGGGTCGTACTGGATGTCCTGCAAGGCCACGGCCTTGGGGCAGACATGGCCACGGCTGAACGGGTCCTGGGGGTCGCCCTTGATCGAGCTGATCAGCGCCCGCCCGTCGCTTTGGTGACTGACTTCGATGTTCAGCCCGCAGATTGCTTCGCACAGGTGACAGGCACGGTGATGCAGGGTCTTGGTCATGGCCGCCTCTGCCTTGTTGTGGTGGAATGTGGCGTGACTGGGACTATGCACCCCGCCCTTCAACACCGCCAGCGTGCTTCGCCGCGTGAATCCACCGACATCAGGCCCACGATTTGCGACAGTGATTTGCCAAATTGCCAGCAAGCCGTGTACAACCTTCTGTAGCAAATAAAGAACAGCACGGGCCAACGGGTGAAGACACCCTTTGCAACACCCTATGAAATCTGGCTGCTGTTCCCCCCTTGGCTTCAGGCGACATTTACTTATAGTATTGCGCCTTTCCCTATTTCGTCCGCCCCGTGCGGCTTACGCCGCAGGTCACTCCCGTTGTCAAAAAAAACCATACGGTCGACCTGCATACAGTTGCAGATAAGGTAGTCAATCATGAGCGCTAGGCACTTTCTCTCCCTGCTGGACTTCACCACCGACGAATTGCTCGGGGTGATCCGCCGCGGCATCGAGCTGAAGGACCTGCGCAAGCGAGGCGTGCTGTTCGAACCCCTGAAAAACCGCGTGCTGGGCATGATCTTCGAAAAGTCCTCGACCCGTACCCGTGTTTCGTTCGAGGCCGGGATGATCCAGCTCGGCGGCCAGGCCATCTTCCTGTCCCCGCGCGACACCCAACTGGGCCGTGGCGAGCCAATCGGTGACAGCGCCATCGTGCTGTCGAGCATGCTCGATGTGGTGATGATTCGGACCCACGCCCACAGCACCCTGACCGAGTTCGCCGCCAAATCGCGCGTGCCGGTCATCAACGGCCTGTCCGACGAGTCGCACCCGTGCCAGTTGCTGGCCGACATGCAGACCTTCCTCGAGCACCGGGGCTCGATCCAGGGCAAGACCGTGACCTGGATCGGGGATGGCTTCAACATGTGCAACTCCTATATCGAGGCCGCCAGGCAGTTCGATTTCCAGCTGCGCATCGCCTGCCCCGAAGGCTATGAGCCGGATGAGCGCTTCATGGCGCTGGGCGGTGACCGCGTGCAAATCATCCGTGACGCCAAGGCAGCCGTGCGTGACGCACACCTTGTCGTCACCGATGTCTGGACTTCCATGGGGCAGGAGGAGGAAACTGCACGGCGCCTGGCGCACTTCGCGCCTTACCAGGTCACCCGCGAACTGCTCGACCTGGCGGCACCCGATGTCCTCTTCATGCACTGCCTGCCCGCCCACCGTGGCGAGGAAATCAGCCAGGACCTGCTCGACGACCCACGTTCGGTCGCCTGGGACGAGGCTGAAAACCGCCTGCATGCACAGAAGGCGCTTCTCGAATTCCTTGTAGAACCGGCTTACCACCACGCATGAGTCAACCCCTACTGCTCAACCTGCGCAACCTGGCCTGCGGCTACGGCGACCAGCGCATCGTCCAGAACCTCAACCTGCACCTGAACGCAGGCGACATCGGTTGCCTGCTGGGCTCGTCCGGTTGTGGCAAGACCACCACCCTGCGTGCGATTGCCGGCTTCGAGCCGGTGCACGACGGCGAGATCCAGCTAGCCGGCGAGGTGATTTCCCGCGCAGGCTTCACCCTGGCCCCGGAAAAGCGCCGCATCGGCATGGTGTTCCAGGACTACGCACTGTTCCCGCACCTGACCGTGGCGCAGAACATTGCCTTCGGCATTGCCAAGCACCCACGCCAGGCCGCAGTCATCGAAGAAATGCTCGAACTGGTCAAGCTGGGTGGCCTCGGCGGGCGTTACCCGCACGAGCTGTCTGGTGGCCAGCAGCAGCGCGTCGCCCTGGCCCGGGCGCTGGCACCAGAGCCGCAGTTGCTGCTGCTCGACGAGCCGTTCTCAAACCTCGACGTGGAGCTGCGCCGACGCTTGAGCCATGAAGTGCGTGACATCCTCAAAAGCCGTGGCACCAGCGCTATTCTGGTCACCCATGACCAGGAAGAAGCGTTCGCCGTCAGCGATCAGGTCGGGGTGTTCAAAGAAGGCCGCCTGGAGCAATGGGATACCCCCTACAACCTCTACCATGAGCCGCAAACGCCGTTCGTGGCCAGCTTCATTGGCCAGGGGTACTTCATCCGTGGCCAGATGAGCAGCCATGAAGCGGTCAACACCGAACTGGGTGAACTGCGCGGCAACCGGGCCTACATCATGGCGCCAGGCAGCTCGGTGGATGTGCTGCTGCGCCCTGACGACATCGTGCATGCAGCAGACAGCCCGTTACGGGCGAGCGTTGTGGGCAAGAGTTTCCTGGGGGCTTCGACCCTGTACCGCCTGCAGCTGCCAACCGGCAGCCAGCTGGAAGCCATTTTCCCCAGCCATAACGACCATCAGCTCGGCGACGATGTAGGGATTGCGGTGAAGGCCGACCACCTGGTGCTGTTCCCGGTGCCAGGTAGCGTTGCAGCGCAGTTGACGCGACAGGAGAACGGGGTTCGTCGGTACAGTTCGGCGACCTGATTCTGCATCCCAGGGGCCGTTTTGCGGCCCCAACACGCTCAGCCCCTGCCAATTCCGGCAAACTTGCCTTTGGTATGCTCGGCCAGCACAACGGCCGCCAACTCCACTTCCAGCCCACGCCGTCCAGCACTGACATGGATGGTCGCGAACTGCTGCGCCGAGTCATCGATGAAGGTACGCAGGCGCTTCTTCTGCCCCAGCGGGCTGATTCCACCTACCAGGTAGCCGGTAGCGCGCTGTGCCGCCGCCGGGTCGGCCATCTCGCACTTCTTCACCCCAGCCGCCTGAGCCAGGGCCTTGAGGTCCAGGGTACCTACCACCGGCACCACCGCCACCAGCAACTCACCCTTCTCGCTGCTCGCAAGCAAGGTCTTGAATACCTGCTGCGGGTCGAGCCCGAGCTTCTCCGCCGCCTCCAGACCATAGGACGCCGACTTCGGGTCATGTTCATAACTGTGCACACGGTGCTCGGCGCGATGCTTCTTCAGCAGGTCTAGGGCGGGGGTCATGCAGGGGCTCCGGTCTGGGACGGCTCGGCGGCTACTTTAGGACAATTCCCACATCCCAGCCAGCGCACCGCAATCGGGCGCCTCTAGGACGAGGGTTCATGGCGGATTTTAGCGACCAGTTCGTGACTGGTCGTTCACTTTCGACCTTTGACATCAGCGTTTCTTGTCTATATTTTTTCGTTTCTGAATAAATGGTGCCCTTTTAAGGTGCATTTCCAACATCTGCCCGGGGGTCAACGGGGATCGACCCCGGGCTTTGCTGTCGAGCGCCACGCGCCTCACAACAAAAACAACGAGGTCATACATGACGACTGCTCTACGCCAACCCACCCTCTCCAGCCAATGCCTGGCCGAGTTCCTCGGCACCGCCTTGCTGATCTTTTTCGGTACCGGCTGCGTCGCTGCGCTCAAGGTCGCAGACGCCAGCTTCGGTCTTTGGGAAATCAGTATCATCTGGGGCGTGGGCGTCAGCATGGCCATCTACCTCAGCGCCGGCATCTCTGGCGCGCACCTGAACCCGGCCGTGAGCATCGCCCTCACCCTGTTCGGCGGTTTCGACAAGCGCAAACTGCCCTTCTACATGCTGGCCCAGGTCTGTGGCGCATTCTGTGGCGCGGCACTGGTCTACACCCTGTACAGCAACCTGTTCTTCGATTTCGAACAAGCCCACGCCATGTTGCGCGGTAGCGAAGCCAGCCTGGAACTGGCCTCGGTGTTCTCCACCTACCCGCACCCGTCGCTGTCCACCGGCCAGGCATTCCTGGTCGAAGTGGTCATCACTGCCATCCTGATGGCAGTGATCATGGCCCTGACCGACGACAACAACGGCCTGCCACGCGGCGCGATGGCGCCCCTGCTGATCGGCCTGCTGATCGCAGTGATCGGCAGTGCCATGGGCCCTCTGACCGGCTTCGCGATGAACCCCGCCCGCGACTTCGGGCCAAAACTCATGACCTTCCTGGCCGGTTGGGGCGAAATCGCCTTCACTGGCGGACGGGACATTCCTTATTTCCTGGTTCCGGTGTTCGCACCGATCCTTGGCGCTTGCCTGGGTGCCGCGACCTATCGCGGTCTGATTGCCCGCAATCTGCCTGTGGTGCCCGCTGCGAACCCTGAGACAAATGACAATCGCCAGGGCGATACTCAAGTCAATTGATGCCGGCAACACGCCCAGCCCTGACCCCAAATTCTTGCAAGGCCTACGACCATGACAGACACCCAGGATAAGAACTACATCATCGCCCTGGACCAGGGCACCACCAGTTCGCGGGCGATCATCTTCGATCGCGACGCCAATGTGGTGGGTACCTCCCAGCGCGAGTTCGCCCAGCACTACCCGCAGGCGGGTTGGGTCGAGCATGACCCGATGGAGATCTTCGCCACGCAAAGCGCGACCATGGTCGAGGCCTTGGCCCAGGCGGGCATCAGCCACGCCCAGGTGGCCGCACTGGGCATCACCAACCAGCGTGAGACCACCGTGGTGTGGGACAGGGAAACCGGGCGCCCGGTGTACAACGCCATCGTCTGGCAATGCCGCCGCAGCACCGAGATCTGTGCCCAGCTCAAGCGTGACGGCCATGAAGACTACATTCGCGAAACCACCGGCCTGGTCACCGACCCCTACTTCTCCGGCACCAAGCTGAAGTGGATCCTCGACAATGTCGAGGGCGCCCGTGAGCGCGCCGAGCGCGGCGAGCTGCTGTTCGGCACCATCGATACCTGGCTGATCTGGAAGTTCTCCGGTGGCAAGGTGCACGTTACCGACTACACCAACGCCTCCCGCACCTTGATGTTCAACATTCACAGCCTGCAGTGGGACGACAAGCTGCTGGAAATCCTTGGTATCCCGCGCCAGATGCTGCCCGAGGTACGCCCTTCCTCGGAAGTGTACGGCCACACCAAGAGCGGCATTGCCATCGCCGGTATCGCCGGCGACCAGCAGTCGGCGCTGTTCGGGCAGATGTGCGTGGAACCGGGCCAGGCCAAGAATACCTATGGCACGGGTTGCTTCCTGTTGATGAACACCGGCAGCCAGGCGGTGACATCGTCCCATGGTCTGCTCACCACCATCGCCTGTGGTCCCCGTGGGGAAGTCGCCTATGCACTGGAAGGCGCGGTGTTCAACGGTGGCTCCACCGTGCAATGGCTGCGTGACGAACTGAAGATCGTCAACGACGCCCTCGACACCGAGTACTTCGCCAGCAAGGTCAAGGACAGCAACGGGGTGTACCTGGTGCCAGCCTTCACCGGCCTGGGTGCGCCGTACTGGGACCCGTATGCCCGTGGTGCGTTGTTCGGCCTGACCCGTGGGGTGAAGGTGGACCACATCATTCGTGCTGCGCTGGAATCGATCGCCTACCAGACCCGCGATGTACTTGACGCCATGCAGCAGGACTGCGGCCAGCGCCTGTCCGAGCTCCGCGTGGATGGCGGTGCGGTGGCCAACAACTTCCTCATGCAGTTCCAGGCAGACATACTCGGCACCTGCGTTGAGCGGCCGAAAATGCGCGAAACCACAGCGCTGGGCGCCGCTTACCTCGCGGGCTTGGCCTGTGGCTTCTGGAGCGGCCTGGACGAGTTGCGCGACAAGGCGATCATCGAGCGCGAGTTCAGTCCGCAGCTTGATGAGGCGCAGAAAGAGAAACTGTATGCCGGCTGGCGGAAAGCCGTGGAACGTACTCGTGACTGGGAAGATCACGAGGTTTGATCGCACTGCGGTCACTGTAGGTGCGGCCTTGTGTGGCGATCCTACAGTGACCGCGCAAGGCCATGGCGTTCGTCCACTGGCCGTAGTCCCCTTCCTACGGCATCATTGCAGAATTTGTCCGGCAGCCCCAAAGGACCGCCCATGAATCTGCCCCCACGCCAACAACAAATCCTCGAACTGGTGCGCGAGCGCGGTTACGTCAGTATCGAAGAAATGGCGCAGCTGTTCGTCGTGACGCCGCAAACCATCCGCCGTGACATCAATCAGCTGGCCGAGCTCAATCTGCTGCGCCGCTATCACGGTGGCGCAGCTTACGATTCAAGTATCGAGAACACCGCCTACGCCATGCGCGCCGACCAGATGCGCGACGAAAAACAACGTATCGCCGAAGCCGTGGCCCGGCAGATTCCCGACCATGCATCGGTGTTCATCAACATCGGCACGACCACCGAATCGATTGCCCGGGCATTGCTCAACCATAGCCACCTGAAAGTCATCACCAATAACCTGCATGTGGCTGCGATCCTTGCCGCCAAGGATGATTTCGAAGTGCTGGTAGCCGGTGGCACGGTGCGTCGCGATGGCGGCGTGGTGGGCCAGGCCAGTGTCGATTTCATCAACCAGTTCAAGGTTGACTTCGCCCTGGTTGGCATCAGCGGTATCGACGAAGATGGCAGCCTGCTTGATTTCGATTACCAGGAAGTTCGCGTGTCGCAGGCGATCATCGCCAATGCCCGGCAGGTAATTTTGGCCGCCGACTCCAGCAAGTTCGGGCGCAACGCCATGGTTCGGCTGGGGTCCATCAACCTTGTCGATTGCCTGGTGACCGACCAGGCGCCCACGACGGCACTTACCCAACTGCTCAACGACAACAAGATTCGCCTCGAAGTGGTGTGAACCGCTAGCGGGCCGGCTGGCGGCCCGCCGTTTTCGTAAATGTTCATTTCATTGCCATCCGATCAGTATTTTCTATGAAGACTGACTGGCGACAGGCTTTCTCTTGCGCTAATATTTTCGAAAACGAACATCAATGTTCATATTCGATGTGAACAGCCTCAGGAGGCCTTGCCCGTGTCCCAGCCCGTTTCGTCCCAGCCACCACTCGCCAACTGCTATGACCTCGCCGTGATCGGCGGAGGCATCAATGGCGTGGGCATCGCTGCCGACGCTGCGGGTCGCGGCCTTAAGGTATTCCTTTGCGAAAAGGACGATTTGGCCCAGCACACCTCTTCGGCCAGCAGCAAGCTGATCCACGGTGGCCTGCGCTACCTTGAACACTATGAGTTCCGCTTGGTACGTGAGGCACTGGCCGAGCGTGAAGTGCTGCTGGCCAAGGCTCCGCACATCGTCAAGCCCATGCGCTTTGTGCTGCCCCATCGCCCGCACCTGCGCCCGGCCTGGATGATCCGCGCCGGTCTGTTCCTGTATGACCACCTGGGCAAGCGCAAGCGCCTGGGCGCTTCGCGCAGCCTGCGTTTCGGCCCGGGCTACCCGCTCAAGCCGGCGATCACCCGCGGCTTCGAATATGCCGACTGTGCGGTCGACGACGCCCGCCTGGTAGTACTCAACGCCATGGCAGCCCGTGAGCTAGGCGCCCATATTCACACCCGCACCCGCTGCTTGCGCGCCGAACGGGTAGATGGCTTGTGGCAGGTTGAACTGCAGCACGCCGATGGAAGCCTTCAGACGATCCAGGCCCGTGCGCTGGTGAACGCAGCAGGCCCCTGGGTGGCCAGCTTCATCAAGGACGACCTCAAGCTCGATGCCCCTTATGGTATCCGTCTGATCCAGGGCAGCCACATCATCGTGCCGCGCCTGTATGAGGGAGAACATGCCTACATTCTGCAGAATGAAGACCAGCGCATCGTGTTCTGCATCCCGTATCTGGACCGCTTCACCCTGATCGGCACCACTGACCGGGAATACAGCGGCGACCCGGCAGCAGTCGCCATCACCGGGCAGGAAACAGATTACCTGCTGAAGGTGGTCAACGAGCACTTCAACCATCAACTGAGCCATGGCGACATCCTGCATACCTACTCCGGCGTTCGTCCGTTGTGCAACGATGAGTCAGACAACCCTTCGGCGGTCACTCGGGACTACACACTCGCCCTTTCCGCAGAGACAGGCCAGGCACCGCTATTGTCAGTGTTCGGCGGCAAGCTCACCACCTACCGCAAGCTGGCCGAATCGGCGATGGCTGAGCTCAAGCCCTTCTTCACCCAGATGCGCGGCGCCTGGACTGCCACTGCGCCACTGCCCGGTGCAGAGGGCATGACAACGGTACAGGCGCTGGTCGATGCCGTGCTGGCACGTTTCGGTTGGTTGCCCGTTGACATAGCCAGGCGCTGGGTACTCACCTACGGCAGCCGTGTGTGGCGGCTGCTCGATGGCGTTCACGGGCCCGAGGACCTCGGACAACCGCTCGGGGCCGGGCTGTTCACCCGCGAGGTGGACTACCTGCTGGAGGAGGAATGGGCTGCGCAAGCCGCTGACATCCTCTGGCGTCGCACCAAGCTAGGCCTGTCACTGACCGCACAGGAGCAGATGGCCCTGGAGGCCTACCTGCAACAAGTCCACAAGCTGCGCGCCAATAGCCGCGCAGCCTGACGATGAAGGTGAGCCCTCTTGATTCATCAAGGGGGCGTACTCGCCCAGCGGTCATAGGCTTCACGCGCCAAACGCGCCAACAAGGCGCGTTCGCTGCGATCGTAATCAGTCCTCAGTGCTTCACAGCGCTGTAGAAATTCACTTTCGTTGATCACTTGCTCATCGACCTGAGCCTGGACGGCTTCCATGCGCTGATGCAGGGGTTGCACCAGTTCTTCAAATCGCTGGGCATGAAACTCCCGCGCGTATCGCTCCCAGAAAGGCCGCTGTGCCAACGAAGCAATCAGGGCCTCCGCTGACTCGTTCTGCAATACCGTGTCCTGTGCCCGCAGCAGATCAGTGGTGGTGACGTTGGCAAAACCCGGAAAATGCATTTCGTCGATCTCGAGAGGCAAGCCCAGCGGATGCGCAAGGCGCTGCCGATAGAAAAGCCTGACCTCGATCTCATCGATATGGGGCGCCTGCTCCACATGCATGCGTTGTACGTGCAGCGTAGCCAGGCGGTCGACCTCGTCCAGCCGATACAAGCCACGGCCCAGGCTTACCAAACGGGTTTCCATCCTGCTGCCGTGGGTATCCTCGACAGCCCGCAGCACCAGCACCCCAAGCTCCATCTGCTCCAGCAGTATCAGCAGACGGTCTTCACAGCTGCGTGGGCCAGAGGCCTCGAGAAACAATTGTTGACGTAACTGCTCGTGCTGTTCGCACGTTTCCAGAATCCGCCAGATACGGCTGCGGTAATGCCCGGGATGCTGTTCAAAATCCTCGCCGTGGACGAAGTCTGCCAGAAAGCGAAACAATCCATCTGATCGCGGTTCTTCAAGCAGCGCTGTCCATACGGCTTGCTGGTGATCACGCTCAGCACCAGCTGTACTGTTGGCCCAGGTATTGAACAGGTCACTGTCGATTGCCCTATGGCGCGCGGACGCCGACCCCCACTGGCCGGGGGGCACCCCTCGGGCCTCATCAAGCAGCAACCCGTCAGCTTCACCAAGAGGATTGTCGTGCAAGGACAACTGCTGCATCTGCAGGCGCAGCTGCTGCAACTCACGACGCAGTGTGCGGATGTTGTTGTTACGCAGGTCCACATGAGCACGAAAGGAAATCTGCTCAGGCAACGCTTGCAGGCCGGCAGAGCGCAAATTGACCTCACGCAAGTTGCCGAGGCGGGTCAGCACCGGCGCCCTTCCCAGCGGGTTGTGGCTGAGGTCCAGGTACCGCAGGGAGCTTATCCCGGCAAGACGCAGTTCACCGCCCTCGTCCATGATCACCCCGTTACCCCGCAGGTTCAGCTGCCGCAGGCGCGGCATCTGCTCAATGCCGTAAGGGATCCCCGTCAACCGATTGCCGGACAGGTCGAGCTCAACCAGGTTGGGGAAGCGCCGAAGGAAGTCGCCATCGATTTCGCCCAGGCCGAGGTCACTGAGGATCAGCCGTCTTACATGATCAAAGCTCACCCCCTCAGGCAAAGCCGGCAGGCTACCGACCCGTTCCCCGGTGATAATCAGCGCGTAGTCCCCAGCCTCGTCAGTTATCTTGCGCCGCCAGCTTCGCCGTACGGCGGTTGCGACCCGACGGCGGCGTAGCGCGTCGAGCGGGTTACTGGCATCCCTGCGCCATTGGCGCAGGCTCTGCCGTAGGCGCGCCAACTGCCCCGTCAGCTGGCTGTAGTGCTCCCACAGCCCTACTCTTCGCTCCATCAGATCGAGCAGATAGGCCTGCAGCTGCCCGTCCGTCATTGTCGGGAACACTTGGTGAATACCACGCCCCAAGGCACGCCGACTGCCCTCACCTCGCCCACTCAAGGCATAACCGATACGCCCATCCCCGAACCGGGTCGGGGGTCGCAGGCCAACGCCCAGTCGGCGCATGCCACACAACTCAGCCGCTTGGGTGCGATCACCGGCAGCGGCCTCGATCAGCAACGAGCCCAAGGTGCCTGGGCTGGCAGCAGCATTGCCGAGATCGGCTGTCTGCGCCTCGTCCAGGGCAGCCAACAGTGCCGCCAGATAAGGGCCGGATGTGCCTTGACCGGCAGCGCGGTAGCCGTCGCTGTGGCGCACGATGTACCGTACATCGTGCGCAGTCTCGGCGCCGACGCCAGCCAGATATCTTCCACTCGGGCTACCTTCGCGCAGTTCGATACGCAGGGCGTCCGGCCAGTTCAGCTGACGCTTCAGCAAGCCCAAAGCCAGGCGTTCAGTGTCGGGGTTGACGCAACGCGGCAGATACAAACCCGCACAGGCCCTGTCCAGGCGGCTTTCGCGCAGTGACCAGCGTGCGCGCTCGGCCAATGCCAGAGGGATCCGCTGCGCGCTACTGAGCGTGTCGAGCTGCGCACCGCTGCATTGCTGAAGCAACTCACGCGTACAACGAGCCGACAGGCCCGGGAAAGCGCGCTGCACCATCCGCTCGATGCCACTGGGCTGCACTTGCCTGGCAGCAACGTACTGCGCCAGCTGCGGCGCGCTGAAGTCAGGATGTAATTCATGCGCCTGATAGAGCTCAAGGGCATCGAGCAACCGTGCCGGTGCGCCCATGTGTTCGACGTGCAACCGGCGAATTTGCGCTTCACTCAGCCCTGTAACCTGGAGCAGGTAGTCGCATGCCTCTTCCGGTATTTCTGCCAGAGGCGTACCCAGCCGGCGTACCAGGTTGGCCCGCCCCTCCCAGTATTGGGGCGCTTCGAGTTCATGGCGCCAGCCGCCGGCGCCATTCTGCTCGATCACCGGCCGGTAGGCACCGGGACGACCAGGGTGCTGGATCCTGGAGCGACCATCCTGCGGATCCTCCTTCACCCGATAGCATCCCTCATCGAGGTGCCATAACCATTCCTGAGCGCCGACGCCCCGCACAGGCTGCGCGTCGTAACCCGGCAGATCCGTGGCCATGAGCTTGACCTTGCCGGCGGAGTTGCAGACGGGTGCCAAGTCATCCACGAAGGCCAGACGCTCAAGGGCGCGCACGGCAATCTTGCTGCCAGCAGCGATCATCCCACCGACCACGACGTTTTCGGCAACATTGAAAAGGTGGTTCATCGCCCCTTCGCGATCACCGATGCGCCAATCTTCGTACCCTTCGTAAACTTCGTCAGCAATCTGAACCGCGTTTGCCACCAACAGCACTTCGCCAAGCACCGGCACGAAGGCCCCCGCCACGTTCAGCAAATTCATACCCAGCTCTTTGTAGCCCTGCATGCGCGCTTCGCGGTCTTCGTCATCTTCGACATCGGTGGGCACGGCGAGCACTTTGGCGTCATCCCTGATCTTGGCGAGGTATTGCCGGCGCAGGTGTACAAACGGCGTATCGGTGAGCGGTGCGGAACGGGCGTCAAGTTCCACGTCGGCGGCCTGTGCCTGTGCGACCCGTTCGTTCAGCACCCGATAGAAATTGATCCGCTCACGCTCGGTAATGAAGCGTGCGAAAAAGCGACGATATGCCGGCTCCCGGAAGCGCTTTCCAAGGTCCTTGTCGAGTGCATCCCAGCTGGCATGACGGGAGACGGGCTGACGAGGGTCATCGGGGATCCAGAGCACCACCGACTCCACTGGGCCATCAGCTGAAGAGCCCAATTCCAGCGCCAGCACGCCTTGAACTGGGCGGCCCAAGAGGTACAACTGTCGGGGAACTACACTGCCGACCAGCGCGGGCACCACCGGCTTTTCGGCGACCTGTGGCAACAGGAAAAAATACGTGCGCTCGTCAATTTCCTGTTTGAACGCAGCGATCCGCATCGCCACCTCGAAATTGGCCTTGAAACTCGCCTCCAACAGCCGGTGCAGGCGGGAAACAGCCTCACCTGGCGCATCCTGCGGGCCATCTTCAGGCTGTAAATGGTGCTTGAGCAACGCCTGGTACTTGCCGCCGGCGTCGACCTCTCGACATGCAGAGGCGAACGCTTGAAAGCTCATCGACAGGCGCTTGCCGCTGCCATCGACCAGCTCACCTTTGAGCATCAGTCCGGGGCGTGTTTCCTTGCGATGGTAGTTATGCAGCGCCGCCTCCAGCAATGAGCGCCTGGAGCGGCGAACATAGGTGGGCCGCAGCAGGGCAGGCGAAGCGCTGGGCAGCAACAGCCGCTGCGAGACCCGCACCTTCCAGCCCGTCACGTCCGGCTTGCTGAAGCCGCTCTTGCGCAGTTTCGTCTTGAGCAGCTGTGCGGCGTAGGCCTGCAAGGAAGGGATGGCCTGGAGGATCGGGCCAAGCCGAGCATTGCAGTTCGCCTGGCGGCGCAGGGCGTTACGTAGCGCATCGAGCCGTTCCGGCTGGGCGTGGTCGACTATCCATCCAGGCAGGTTTTGGGCGATCAGGCTGTCGATGGAATCGCTCGGGGACGGGGGCGGTGGCATCTGTGAAATTCTCCAGGCAAAGAGAAGATCACACTACGTCTGGGGCCTTGCCACGCACTGCATAGTTACCGCAGCCGGTGCCTGAAGGTGTGTCTGCTTACGTTCGGATAACCGAACGTGCAAACGTTATTTATTCGGTATGGCGAACTCCAGAGCGCGCTCGAGACTGTCAAGTGCGAGCAATACAGGTGGTTTAAGGTCGACAGCGGGGCTTGGCACGAGTCATGCTCTACACTTGGTAGCCGAATGCACCCGCTTCTTGTTGTATTCGTTGAACGAAAGAGTCCGCCAACGGCTCCATAAAAAAAACAAACACGTCGAGGAAAATTTGATGCGTATCGTTCGTCAATTGCTGGGCGCCGCCATCGCGGCCGCTGTGATCGCTTCGCCGGCCATGGCCGAAGAACTGACCGGCACCCTGAAGAAGATCAAGGATTCGGGCACCATCACCCTGGGCCATCGCGACTCCTCCATCCCGTTTTCCTACCTGGCCGGCAAGCCCGAGCCCGTGGGTTATTCGCATGACATCCAGCTGGCTGTCGTCGATGCCCTGAAGAAGCAACTGGGTACCGACATCAAGGTCAAGTACAACCTCGTCACCTCCCAGACCCGCATCCCGCTGGTGCAGAACGGCACCGTCGACCTGGAGTGCGGCTCCACCACCAACAACGTCGAGCGCCAGCAGCAAGTTGGCTTCTCGGTCGGTATCTTTGAAGTCGGTACCCGCCTGCTGACCAAGGTCAAGGACGGTCAGCCTGCTTACAAGGACTTCCCGGACCTGGCCGGCAAGAACGTGGTGACCACCGCAGGTACCACCTCCGAGCGCCTGCTCAAGGCGATGAACGCCGACAAGCAGATGAAGATGAACGTGATTTCCGCCAAGGACCACGGTGAAGCCTTCAACATGCTCGAAAGCGGCCGCGCCGTGGCCTTCATGATGGACGACGCCCTGCTCGCCGGCGAAATGGCCAAGGCCCGCAAGCCGGCGGACTGGGTCATCACCGGTACTCCTCAGTCGTACGAAATCTACGGCTGCATGGTGCGCAAGGATGACGCGGCCTTCAAGAAAGCGGTCGATGACGCCATCGTCGGTTACTTCAAGTCGGGCGAAGTCAACAAGAGCTACGACAAGTGGTTCCAGCAGCCGATTCCACCAAAGGGCCTGAACCTCCAGTTCCCGATGAGCGACGAGCTGAAGAAACTGATCGCCGAGCCGACCGACAAGGCGGCGGACGAGAAGAAGTCCTGATCCCCGGTTAATAGTGGCCTGGTGCGCATCCGCACACGATTCAACCGACAGGCCACGCATTAGTGTCTACCCTTTCATCCGAGGGCGCCCAGCGCCCCCGGATGCTCGAAGGTGCCCGTGAAACAACCGTCTGAGGGGAAATCCCGATGAATTACAACTGGGACTGGGGCGTGTTCTTCAAGTCCACCGGCGTCGGCAGCGAGACCTATCTGGACTGGTACGTCACCGGTCTGGGCTGGACGATCGCCATCGCCATTTCCGCCTGGATCATTGCCTTGCTGCTGGGGTCGGTGCTGGGCGTCATGCGTACCGTGCCCAACCGTCTGGTATCGGGTATCGCCACCGCCTACGTGGAGCTGTTCCGCAACGTGCCGCTGCTGGTGCAGCTGTTCATCTGGTACTTCCTGGTGCCGGACCTGCTGCCCGAAGGGCTGCAGGAATGGTTCAAGCAGGACCTCAACCCGACCACCTCGGCACTGATCAGCGTGGTCATCTGCCTGGGCCTGTTCACCGCCGCCCGCGTGTGCGAGCAGGTGCGCACCGGCATCCAGGCCCTGCCACGCGGCCAGGAAGCCGCCGCCCGGGCCATGGGCTTCAGCCTGCCGCAGATCTACACCAACGTGCTGTTGCCGCAAGCCTACCGGATCATCATTCCGCCGCTCACTTCGGAATTCCTGAACGTGTTCAAGAACTCTTCGGTAGCGTCGCTGATCGGCTTGATGGAACTGCTGGCCCAGACCAAGCAGACCGCCGAGTTCTCCGCGAACCTGTTCGAGGCCTTCACCCTGGCCACGCTGATCTACTTCACCCTGAACATGGGCCTGATGCTGCTGATGCGCATGGTCGAGAAGAAAGTCGCCGTGCCTGGCCTGATCTCCGTGGGGGGCAAGTAAATGGAAATGGACTTCAGCGAAATCATCCCTGCCCTGCCGGCGCTGTGGGAAGGCATGCTCATGACCCTGCAACTGATGGTCATGGGCGTGGTAGGCGGTATCGTGCTGGGCACCATCCTGGCCCTGATGCGCCTGTCATCGAACAAGCTGCTGTCGCGCGTGGCCGGTGCCTACGTCAACTACTTCCGCTCGATCCCGCTGCTGCTGGTCATCACCTGGTTCTACCTGGCGGTGCCGTTCGTGCTGCGCTGGATCACCGGCGAGGACACCCCGGTGGGTGCCTTCACCTCGTGCGTGGTGGCGTTCATGATGTTCGAGGCCGCCTACTTCTGCGAAATCGTCCGCGCAGGCGTGCAGTCGATCTCCAAGGGCCAGATGGGCGCCGCACAAGCCCTGGGCATGACCTACGGCCAGACCATGCGCCTGATCATTCTGCCCCAGGCCTTCCGCAAGATGACCCCGCTGCTGCTGCAGCAGAGCATCATCCTGTTCCAGGATACCTCGCTGGTGTACACAGTGGGCCTGGTGGACTTCCTCAACTCGGCACGCTCCAACGGCGACATTATCGGGCGCTCCCATGAGTTCCTGATCTTCGCCGGTGTCGTGTACTTCATCATCAGCTTCTCCGCTTCGTGGCTGGTCAAGCGCCTGCAAAAAAGGATCACCGTATGATTTCCATCAAGAACGTCAACAAGTGGTACGGCGACTTCCAGGTGCTCACCGACTGCACCACCGAAGTGAAGAAGGGTGAGGTGGTAGTGGTCTGCGGTCCGTCGGGCTCGGGCAAATCCACCCTGATCAAATGCGTCAACGCGCTGGAGCCGTTCCAGAAGGGCGACATCGTGGTTGATGGCACCTCGATCGCCGACCCGAAGACCAACCTGCCCAAGCTGCGCTCGCGGGTCGGCATGGTGTTTCAGCACTTCGAGCTGTTTCCACACCTGACGATCACCGAAAACCTGACCATCGCCCAGCGCAAGGTGCTGGGCCGCAGCGAGGCGGAAGCGACCAAGAAGGGCCTGGCCCTGCTCGACCGCGTCGGCCTAAGCGCCCACGCCAAGAAGCATCCTGGCCAGTTGTCAGGCGGCCAGCAGCAGCGCGTGGCTATCGCCCGGGCCCTGTCGATGGACCCAATCGTCATGCTGTTCGACGAACCAACCTCGGCGCTGGACCCGGAAATGGTCAACGAAGTACTCGACGTGATGGTCGAACTGGCCCATGAAGGCATGACCATGATGTGTGTGACCCACGAAATGGGCTTCGCCCGCAAAGTGGCCAACCGCGTGATCTTCATGGACAAGGGCAATATCATCGAGGACTGCCAGAAGGAAGCGTTCTTCGGCGACCCGAGCGCCCGCCACGAACGTACCCAGCACTTCCTTAGCAAGATCCTGCAACACTGATTTTGCATCACTGGATCGGTCGGCGCCGCTGCCCTTCGGGCAGCAGGCGCTGGTCGTGACAAGGCCACTGTGATGAAATGCGACCCTTCGCTTCTTCTCCCTGCCAAGCCTGCCGTGAAATCCCGCCTGCTCCGCCAATTGCTATTGCCACCACTGGTCATCCTGCTGATGGTCGGTCTTGGGGTGGCTGGCTACCTGATCAGCGAAAACAATGGCATCCGCACGCTCAGCGAAAACGGCGAACGCCAGCTGGAGCTGCACGCGCGCACGGTGGAAAGCGAGATCAGCAAGTACACCTACCTGCCGAGCCTGCTGGAGCTGGAAGACAGCGTCTCGCACCTGCTTACCGACCCGGACGGCGGCTCGCGCCAGACGGTCAACGAATACCTTGAGGGCCTGAACCGGCGCAGCCGCAGCCGGGCCATCTTCGTCCTCGATACCAATGGCCGGGTCCAGGCCACCAGCAACTGGCGCGATGCCGATTCGTTCCTGGGTGAGGACCTGTCGTTCCGCGCGTACTTCCAGACTGCCGTGCGCGGTGAACCCGGGCGTTTTTACGGCATTGGCAGCACCACTGGCGAAGCCGGCTACTACCTTGCCCATGGCCTGGAAGAACACGGCAAGATCATTGGCGTGGCAGTGATCAAGGTGCGCCTGGACACGCTTGAGGAGCGCTGGCAGCGTGCGCGCCTGGAGGCGTTCGTCAGTGACGAGAATGGCATCATCATTCTTTCCAGCGACCCGGCCCGGCGCCTCAAGTCGGTGCGCCCGTTGACCCCGCAAATCAAGGAGCGCCTGGCGCGCAGCCTGCAATACTACTGGTGGCCACTGAACGAGCTGCAGCCCCTGGGCCGGGAAACCCTGGCCGATGGCGTGGAAAAACTGACCTTCCCGGCCAACAGCGAAACGGCCCAGGGCAAACCCCATGAAGTTGCCTACCTGGCACAGACGCGGCGGCTGGCCGATACACCGTGGCACTTCACCCTGCTGACCCCGCTGCAGGATTTGCGCCGCGAGTCCATGGTGCAAGGCATTCTGGTGGGGGTGGCTTTCGCCCTGCTGGCCATCCTCGGCATCGCCTGGAACGAGCGGCGCAAGGTCATCGCCACCCGGCTGGCGGCACGCGAGGCGCTGGAAGAAGCCAACAGCCAGCTGGAGCGGCGGATTACCGAACGCACCGCTGACCTGCGCGCCAGCAACGAACGCCTGAAAGGCCAAATTCGCGAGCGCCGGCATGCCGAGCAGACCCTGCGCCACGCCCAGGATGAACTGGTACAGGCCGGCAAACTGGCCGCTATCGGGCAGATGTCCACCAGCATTGCCCATGAGCTGAACCAGCCACTGGCCGCGCTGCGCACCTTGTCAGGCAATACCGTGCGCTTCCTCGAGCGCGGGGCACTGGAAACCGCCAGCACCAACCTGCGCACGATGAACGACCTGATCGACCGTATGGGCCGCATTACCGCCAGCCTGCGCTCGTTCGCCCGACGCGGCGACGACAGCGGCCAGGCGTCGCTGGCCAAGGCGGTAGAAGCCACGTTGCAGGTACTGGCCAACCGCATCAGCGCCTGCCGTTTGCAGTTGCACCCGCATTTCGACGACCAGCAACTGGCGATCGACCAGACCCGCCTGGAGCAGATTCTGGTCAACCTGATCGGCAATGCCCTCGACGCCATGGCCGCGCAACCGCTGCCCGAGCTGTGGCTCGAGGGCGAATTGCAGGGTGACAAGTACCGCCTGCAAGTACGCGACAATGGCCACGGTATCGACGCCGAGGCACGCAAGCACTTGTTCGAACCTTTCTTCACCACCAAACCGGGCGAACACGGCCTGGGCCTGGGCCTGACCTTGTCGGCAAGCCTCGCTGCCGCCGCCAAGGGCAGCCTCAACGTCGAGCACCCCGCCACTGGCGGCACGGCCTTCGTCCTGGCCCTGCCGCTGGTTTCTCCCCCTACCGAATCGGCAGAGCAACCATGAACCAAGCGCCTCTTACTGTCCTGATCGTCGAAGACGACCCGCATGTGCTGCTCGGCTGCCAACAGGCGTTGGCCCTGGAAGACATCGCCTGCGAAGGCGTGGGCAGTGCCGAACAGGCGCTGGAGCGCATCGGCGACGATTTCGCCGGGATTGTCGTGAGTGATATTCGCCTGCCGGGCATCGATGGTCTGGAGCTGCTGAACCGCCTCAAGGCCCGCGACCGGAGCCTGCCGGTGGTACTGATTACCGGCCACGGTGATATCGACATGGCGGTCGGCGCCATGCGCAACGGCGCCTATGACTTCATGGAAAAACCGTTCTCTCCCGAGCGCCTGGTCGACGTGGTGCGCCGCGCTCTGGAACAACGCGGGCTGTCACGCGAGGTGCTTGCCCTGCGCCGTCAGCTCGCCGAACAGAGCAGCCTGGAGGGGCGCATCATTGGCCGTTCGCCAGCCATGGAGCACCTGCGCGAACTGATCGCCAACGTCGCCGACACCTCGGCCAACGTACTGATTGAAGGCGAGACCGGCACCGGCAAGGAACTGGTCGCCCGCTGCCTGCACGACTTCAGCCGCCGCCAGGGGCAGCCATTCGTGGCGCTGAACTGCGGTGGCCTGCCGGAAAACCTGTTCGAGAGCGAGATTTTCGGCCACGAAGCCAATGCCTTCACAGGTGCCGGCAAGCGCCGCATCGGCAAGATCGAACATGCCAATGGCGGCACGCTGTTCCTCGATGAAGTGGAAAGCATGCCGATCAACCTGCAGATCAAGCTGCTGCGCGTGTTACAGGAGCGCACCCTGGAGCGCCTGGGCTCGAACCAGAGCATCCCGGTGGACTGCCGGGTCATCGCCGCGACCAAAGCCGACCTCGACAGCTTGGGCCAGAGCGGCCAGTTCCGCAGCGACCTGTACTACCGGCTGAACGTGGTAACCCTGGAGCTGCCGCCACTGCGCGAGCGCCGCGAAGATATCCTGCAACTGTTCGAACATTTCCTGCAGCAGTCGGCCCTGCGCTTCGACCGCGAAACACCGACGCTGGACAGCCAGACCCTTTCACGCCTGATGGCCCATGACTGGCCAGGCAACGTGCGTGAATTGCGCAACGTCGCCGAGCGCCATGCCCTCGGCCTGCCAGCCTTCAAGAAGGGCCCCAGCGGAAGCGCCAGCCAGGGTCTGGGTTTTGCCGAAGCGGTAGAAGCGTTTGAGCGCAACCTGCTCAGCGATGCCCTGCAACGCACCGGCGGCAACCTGAGCCAGGCCAGCCAGGAGCTGGGCATGGCCAAGACCACGCTGTTCGACAAAGTGAAAAAATACGGCCTCGGCTGACCTCAACCCCAACTGGAAAGACAACGTGGACCTGGTATTCAAAGCCGCCCTTGGGGCTGGCGTAGTCGTGCTGCTGGCAGTGCTGTCGAAGACACGCAACTATTACATCGCCGGGCTGGTACCGCTGTTTCCCACCTTCGCCCTGATCGCCCACTACATCGTCGGCAAGGGGCGCAGCATCGCCGACCTGAAGACCACCATCCTGTTTGGCATGTGGTCGATCATTCCGTACTTCGTGTACCTGGCGACCCTGTATGTGCTGGTCGACCGCATGCGCCTCGAGGCGTCGCTGGCGCTGGCCACGGTGGCGTGGCTGATGGCAGCGACCGTGCTGGTGACTGTGTGGGTACGGATGCACTGAGCGAAATCGGCGCGGGTTTCAGAGCCCTGCGATGTGCGTGACCTCTTGCCTGTGCGCCTGCAAATAAGGCAACACGGCCCCCAGCAACGGCGCCTTGAACTGCTCCTGGAAGCGGTGCGCCAGCCCCGGGATCAGGCGCAGCTGGCTGCCCTGGATATGCGCCGCCAGGTGCACGCCATGCATCACCGGCAACAACGGGTCGGCCGTACCGTGCACCACCAGGGTCGGTACCCGCAGTTGATCGAGCAACGCAACGCGGCTTGGCTCGGCCAGTATCGCCATGATCTGGCGCTTGGCCCCGTCCGGATTGAATGCGCGGTCGTATGCCACCGCCGCCTGTTGCAACAACACTGCGCGGTCGTCCCGCACCTCGGGGCTGCCCAATGCCGCCAGCAGGTCAGCCTGTTGCTCGATAGCCACCTCACGGTTCGGCGCGCTGCGCCGGGCCAGCAACTGCACCAGCGCCGGGTCCGGAGCCGGCAACCCCGCGGCCCCTGAGCTGGACATGACCAGTGTCAGGCTGCGCACGCGCTCGGGCGCCATCGCCGCCAGGTGCTGGGCAATCATGCCGCCCATGCTCACGCCCAGCACATGAAACTGGCGCACACCCAATGCATCCATCAGGCGCAAGCCGTCATCGGCCATGTCGGTCAGGGTATAAGGTGCTGCCACGGGCAAGCCCAGCTTGTAGCGCAGCAGCTCGACCGTGAGGTTGGCCGACGGCGGCATCTGGTTCCAGCGCGACAGGCCGACATCGCGGTTGTCATAGCGGATCACTCGAAAACCTTGCTGGCACAATGCTTCGACTACATCGTCCGGCCAATGGATAAGCTGCCCGCCCAGGCCCATCACCAGCAGCAAGGCCGGATCGCGCGGCGCGCCGACGCTCTGGTACACCAGGCTGATGGCACCGAGTTCGGCACGCTGCACCGGCACATGGGCGTCACAGCGCTGTTCGGCAAAACTCGCCGGCACACTCAACAGGAAGAACAGAAAAAGCCAAAAAGCCCGCATGAAAGAAACACCAGAATGCAGATCCCCAGTAGAGCGCGAGTCTGATGAATTCTGTTCGGGCGCGCTGCCACAGTTCGGTGACATTTTCATGACTGCCGCCAGACGGTGCGGCCGATAGTCCAGTCGACAGCAGCGCCAACATGAGGGAAACTCAACTCATCCCCTGTTTACTCATATTTGAGCCCCGGAGTCAGCCGTGCTGGAGATCCGCCACCTGAAAACCCTTCATGCCCTGCGCGAGGCCGATAGCCTGGTGGAGGCCGCCGAGCGCCTGCACCTGACTCAGTCGGCGCTGTCGCACCAGTTCAAGGAGCTGGAAGAGCGTCTGGGCCTGCCGCTGTTCGTCCGCAAGACCAAGCCGATCCGCTTTACCAGCGCAGGGCTACGCCTGCTGCAACTGGCCGATGCCACCCTGCCGCTGCTGCGCGGCGCCGAGCGCGACATTGCGCGCCTGGCCGGCGGCACTGCCGGGCGCCTGCACATGGCCATCGAATGCCACAGTTGCTTCCAATGGCTGATGCCGACCATCGACCAGTTCCGCGATGCCTGGCCAGAAGTGGAGTTGGACCTGGCGTCCGGCTTTGCCTTTGCTCCGCTGCCGGCACTGGCCCGCGGCGACCTGGACCTGGTGGTGACTTCCGATCCGCTGGACCTGGCTGGCATCACGTATGTCCCGCTGTTCACTTACGAGGCGATGCTGGCGGTCGCCAACCAGCACCCGTTGGCCAGCAAGCCCTACGTGGTGCCGCAGGACCTGCTTGACCAGACGCTGATCACCTACCCGGTGGAGCGTGACCGCCTGGATATCTTCACCCGCTTCCTGGAGCCGGCCGACATCGAGCCGGCCGCCGTGCGCACGTCGGAA
Organism: Pseudomonas sp. LB-090624; assembly: GCF_003205205.1. GTDB lineage: Bacteria > Pseudomonadota > Gammaproteobacteria > Pseudomonadales > Pseudomonadaceae > Aquipseudomonas. The sequence goes on along the minus strand of NZ_QJRL01000001.1, from coordinate 319,984 downwards.
CTGACGGTAATGATGATGCAACTGGTGGCCAGCGGCCGGGGCGTATGCGGCATGCCGCACTGGGCGCTGCACGAGTACAGCTCGCGTGGCTATGTGAAAGGCAAGCGCCTGGGGGAGAAAGGGCTGTTCGCCACGCTTTATGCTGCCGTGCGCACCGACATGCTCGATGCCCCGTACATGCGCGACTTCCTGCTGACCGCCAAAGACACCTCGTTCGCCACCCTGGACGGCGTCAGCGCGGTACGCTGACCCCCTGGCGATACAGCGGCAGGATAAGGTCACGGGTCAGCGGTGCCAGCTGCATCGCTGGCGCCTGATCGGCAGCCAGCCATACCACCTCTTCGATCTCCGCAGCCGGGACGACCGCAGCCGCGCTGTCGACACGAAACAGTTCGGCTTGTACCTCGAAGCCAGGTTCGTTGGCGGCCGGGGCGCTGAACTGGCCTAGGTGCACTGCCTGGGCCGGGTCGATGTGCAAGCCCAGTTCCTCGTGCAGTTCGCGCACAAGTGCCTGGACCGGTGTTTCGCCGGCATCGATCTTGCCGCCGGGCTGCATGAAGGCTTCGGTGCCCCGTTTGCGTACCAGCAAGGTGCGGCCCTGCGGGTCGATCAGCAGGGCGGCGGCGATGCGGATGGTGTTAGCCATGTGCTGGGCTCGGTGAAAAATTGGCTGGGGAGGATCCCATGGGGTCACTGCCCTGACAAGACCGCTGTTTGCTGTGCCTTCCCTTTCGCCAGCACAGGCTTTGGCGGGCCTGCCAGACGAACGGCCCCTTGCCAAAGGGACCACGCCCCTCCATAACCAACTCATGAACCTGCCCGCCAAACACCACCCGGTGCTCGAGCTGTTCCACCCCGCTGTAAGCACCTGGTTCCGCCGCCACTTCGCCACGGTCACCGCTGCCCAGGCCCAGGCCTGGCCGTTGATCCATGCCGGCCAGTCGATGCTGCTGGCCGCCCCAACCGGTTCGGGCAAAACCCTCAGCGCGTTCCTCGCGGTGCTCGACGAACTGTTCCGCCAAGGCCTGGAGCAGCAGGCCGAGCTGCCCGCGCGCACTCAGGTGATCTACGTTTCACCGCTGAAGGCGCTGTCCAACGACATCCGCCTGAACCTGCAGGCCCCACTCGAAGGCATCAGTCAGGCCCTCGCAGACCAAGGCCTGAGCGCCCCACGCATCACCACCGCCGTGCGCACCGGCGACACCCCGCAGAAAGAACGTGCCGCCATGCGCAAGCAGGCCCCGCACATTCTGGTGACCACCCCAGAATCGCTGTATGTGCTGATGGGCTCGGCCTCTGGCCGCGAAGGCCTGCGCAGCGTACACACCGTGATCGTCGACGAAATCCATGCCTTGGCCGGCAACAAGCGCGGCTGCCACCTGGCGCTCACCCTGGAGCGCCTGCAAGCACTGTGCGACCGGCCGCTACGGCGTATCGGCCTGTCCGCCACGCAACGCCCGGTCGAGCGGGTTGCGCAGTTCCTGGTCGGCAGCGGGCGCCCCTGCGCCATCGTCGACGTGGGCCATGCGCGCCAGCGCGACCTGGCCATCGAAGTACCCCCGGTACCCTTGGGCGCAGTGATGGCCACCGATGTCTGGGGCCTGGTCTACGACCGCCTGGCCAGCCTGGCCCGTGAACATCGCACCACCTTGGTATTCGTCAACACCCGGCGCCTGGCTGAGCGTATCACCCGACACCTCAGCGACCGCCTGGGCCAAACGGCAGTGGCCGCGCACCATGGCAGCCTGTCCAAGGAGCTGCGTCTGGATGCCGAGCAGCGACTGAAGCGCGGCCAGCTGCAAGTGCTGGTGGCCACCGCATCACTGGAACTGGGCATCGACATCGGCGACGTCGACCTGGTTTGCCAGATCGCCTCACCGGGCTCGATTGCCGCATTCCTGCAAAGAGTGGGTCGCGCGGGCCACCAGGTCGATGGCGTACCCAAGGGGCGCTTGTTCCCCACCTCACGCGATGACCTGATCGAATGCGTGGCGCTGCTCGACTGCGTGCGCCGGGGCGAGCTGGACGAGCTGCACATCCCCCGGGCACCGCTGGACGTACTGGCCCAGCAAATCGTTGCCGAAGCCAGCAACCAAGCGTGGCACGAGCAGGCCCTGTTCGATTGCCTGCGCCAAGCCACGCCCTACGCCGAACTCGACCTGCAACACTACCAGGCCCTGCTGCGCATGCTGGCCGAGGGTTACAACGGCCGTCAGGGCGTACGCAGTGCCTACCTGCACCGCGATGCGGTGAGCGGCACCCTGCGAGGCCGCCGGGGCAGCCAGCTGACCGCGCTGACCAGCGGCGGCACCATCCCCGACAATGCCGACTACAGCGTGCTGCTGGAACCGCAGGCGCTGAACATCGGCAGCGTCAATGAAGACTTTGCAGTGGAGAGCATCGCTGGCGATATCTTCCAGCTGGGCAATGCTTCGTATCGCATCGTGCGCGTCGAACCGGGCCGGGTACGGGTGGAGGATGCTCATGGCCTACCGCCCACCATTCCATTCTGGCTGGGCGAAGCACCGGGGCGCAGTGATGAGCTGTCGGCCGCCGTGGCGCGGCTGCAAGCCTGTATCGACCGCCAGCTGACGCAGGCCGGCGGTGACGTCGCCGAGGTACTGGCATGGTTGCAAGGCACGTTCGAACTGGGCGAAGACAGCGCCGCCCAGTTGCTTGACTACCTGGCTCGCACCCGCGAAGTGCTCGGCGCCCTGCCCTCGCAGGACACGCTGGTGATGGAGCGTTTTTTCGACGAGTCCGGTGGCACCCAGCTGATCATCCATTCGCCCTATGGCAGCCGTATCAACCGCGCCTGGGGCCTGGCGCTGCGCAAACGCTTCTGCCGCACCTTCAACTTTGAGTTGCAGGCGGCCGCCAGCGAGGACGCCATCGTGTTGTCGCTGTCGACCAGCCATAGCTTCGAGCTCGATGAAGTATGGCGCTACCTGAACAGCCGCAGCGCCGAGCCAATCCTGATCCAGGCAGTGCTGGACGCGCCGCTGTTTGGCGTGCGCTGGCGCTGGAACGCCGGTGTGGCCATGGCCCTGCCGCGCTTTGTAGGTGGACGCAAGGTGGCGCCACAAATACAGCGAATGAAAAGCGAAGACCTGGTAGCGGCCGTGTTTCCCGACCAGATCGCCTGCCTGGAAAATATCGTAGGCGAACGGCAAATCCCCGATCACCCACTGGTCGAGCAAACCCTCGACGACTGCCTGCACGAGGCGATGGACAGCGAAGGCTGGCTGGCACTGTTGCGGCGCATGGAAAGCGGTGCGGTGCGCCTGCTGTGCCGCGACCTGCCCGCCCCTTCGCCACTGGCTGCGGCGATTCTGAACGCCCGGCCATATGCGTTTCTCGACGATGCGCCACTGGAAGAGCGGCGTACCCAGGCGGTGCTGAACCGGCGCTGGAGCGAGGTGCAAAGCGGCGACGACCTCGGCGCCCTGGACGTCGATGCCATTGCCGCCGTCACGGCCGAGGCCTGGCCGCAGCCGGGCAACGCCGACGAAATGCACGAAGCCCTGATGGGCCTGGGCGCCATCAGCCAGGCAGAGGTCGAGGCCAACCCCGGCTGGGATCTGCTGCTACGGCAACTGGCCAAGGCCGGGCGGGCCATGCGCCTGGCCGATGAAAAACTCTGGTTGGCCCGTGAGCGCCTGAACCTGATGCTGGCACTTTACCCAGCAGCGCGTCTGGAACCGGTGCTGGAACTACTCCCCGGCTTCGATCTGGTCATCGCCCCCGATACTGCCCTGAGCGAACTGTTGCGTGCCCGCCTGAGTGGCTACGGGCCGCAGACCCAAGCCCAGATTGCGGCCCCGTTGGGCCTGGCCGCAGTGAAAATCGAACAGGCCCTGGCCCTGCTGGAAGCCGAAGGTTATCTGCTGCGCGGGTATTTCAGCCCTGGTGCCGACGAACTGCAATGGTGCGAGCGCCATTTGCTGGCGCGCATCCACCGCTACACGGTGAAGCGCCTGCGCCGCGAGATCGAACCGGTCAGTCTGCAGGACTTCATGCGCTTTCTGTTCGACTGGCAGCACCTGGCGCCTGAAGAGCGCCTTCGTGGGCCACAAGCAGTGACCGAAGTGCTGGGCCAGTTACAGGGTTTCCCCAGTGCGGCGGGGGCCTGGGAGGCCGAGCTGCTGCCGGCGCGTATCAAAGACTACAGCCCGCAGTGGCTGGATGATGCCTGCCGCAGTGGGCAATTCGCCTGGAGCCGGCTGGCCACCACCGTGTCGAGCAATACCTTGTCGAGCACCCCGCTGGTGCTGCTTGCGCGTGAGCATCTGAGCCTGTGGCGCAGCCTTGCGCCTGCACCCTCCCCGGAACGCCTGGGGCCGCGTGCGCAACGCGTGCACGACGTGCTGCAAACACAGGGCGCCTTGTTCTTTGACGAACTGACACATGATGCACACCTGCTACCCAGCGAACTGGAAATAGCTTTGCAGGAACTGGTCGGTGCTGGCCTTGTAGGCGCCGACAGCTTCACTGGCCTGCGCAGCCTGATTACCCCGGCGGCAAAACGCGCGTCACGCAACAGCCGACGCGGTCATGCGCCGTTGTCCAGCAGCATGTCCCATGCCGGACGCTGGGCATTGCTGCGCAAAGGCACAGTGGACGACAGCCAGCGCCTTGAGCATATCGCCCACACCCTGCTACGGCGTTATGGCGTGGTTTGCTGGCGGCTGCTGGAGCGCGAGAGTGACGTGCTGCCGCCGTGGCGTGAACTGCTGCGCTGCTATCACCGGCTGGAGGCGCGTGGCGAAATCCGGGGCGGGCGCTTCATTGCCGGGTTGGCCGGTGAACAGTTCGCCTTGCCGGAAGCCGTGGGTTTGCTGCGGCAAGTGCGGCGGCGGGAAGTGGACGGCACGCTGCTGGTGGTGAGCGCCAGTGACCCGCTGAACCTGATCGGGTCGTTGCTGCCCGGGGCGAAGGTGCCGGCGGTAAGTGGCAATCGCCTGCTGTATCGCGATGGGGTGCCGGTGGCGGTGCGGGTGGCGGGGCGCTACGCGTACTTGGTCGAGGCACTAGCACAAGAGCAGGAGCGCTGGCGGCAGAAGCTGCTACGCAGCCCTGGGTAAAGCCGTTCGTGCTGGGTATGCGCCCCGGCCAGGCAAATCGCGCTCGACTCGAGAATGATTTTCGCTACCCCGATTTTAATTTGCAGGGCCCGGCAACTTGGCTATGGTCGGGGTTTGCCTCCAGGCCCTGAGCCTGACCGCGCCATCGCAAGGACCCCGTATGAGCCTGTCACTTCTCAGCCGCTATGCCTTCTTCGCCGCCTGTGTTCTGTTCACCCTGGCGAGCCTGCCCTTCAGCCACCACGAGTGGCTATGGCCGTTTACCCTGACCACCGGAATTCTCAGCCTGCTAGGCCTGTTCGACCTGTTGCAGCAGCGCCACGCGGTACGCCGCAACTACCCGATCCTGGGCAACATCCGCTACCTGGTCGAGGCCATTCGCCCGGAAATTCGCCAGTACCTGCTGGAGTCGGACAGCGACGCCCTGCCATTTTCCCGCGCGCAGCGCTCGCTGGTGTATGCCCGGGCCAAGAACGAAGCCTCGGACAAACCGTTCGGCACCCTGATCGACGTGTACGAGTCGGGCTTCGAGTTCATCGGCCACTCCATGCGCCCGGCGCCCCTGGCCGACCCATCCAGCTTCCGTATTGTGGTCGGCGGGCCACAGTGCAGCCAGCCGTATTCAGCGTCGATCTTCAATATCTCGGCAATGAGCTTCGGCTCGCTCAGCGCCAATGCCATCCGCGCGCTCAACCAGGGCGCAAAGCTGGGCAATTTCCACCATGACACCGGCGAGGGCAGCATCAGCCCGTACCACCGCGAACACGGTGGTGACCTGGTCTGGGAGCTGGGCAGCGGCTACTTCGGTTGCCGCACGCCAGACGGGCGCTTCGACCCAGAGCGCTTCGCCGCCCAGGCGCGCACCCCGCAGGTACGCATGATCGAGATCAAGATGAGCCAGGGCGCCAAGCCCGGCCATGGCGGCATCCTGCCCAAGCACAAGGTCACCCGGGAAATTGCCGAAACCCGTGGCGTGCTGATGGGCGAAGACTGCATCTCGCCATCACGCCACAGCGCCTTCTCCACCCCCATCGAGATGATGCAATTCATTGCCCAGCTGCGTGAGCTGTCCGGCGGCAAGCCGGTGGGCTTCAAGTTCTGCCTGGGCCACCCGTGGGAGTTCATGGGCATCGCCAAGGCCATGCTGGAAACCGGCATCCTGCCAGATTTCATCGTCGTCGATGGCAAGGAAGGCGGCACCGGTGCGGCGCCTGTGGAGTTCACCGACCATATCGGCGTGCCGCTGCGTGAAGGACTGCTGTTCGTGCACAACACCCTGGTCGGGCTGAACCTGCGGGACAAGATCAAGCTGGGCGCCAGCGGCAAGATCGTCAGCGCGTTCGACATCGCCAGCGTGCTGGCCATTGGTGCCGACTGGGCCAACTCGGCGCGCGGCTTCATGTTCGCCATCGGCTGTATCCAGTCGCAGAGCTGCCATACCAACAAGTGCCCGACCGGCGTAGCCACACAAGACCCGTTGCGCCAGCGTGCGCTGGTGGTGCCGGACAAGGCACAACGGGTGTTGAACTTCCACCACAACACCTTGCGGGCCCTGGCAGAAATGCTTGCCGCCGCGGGCCTGGAGCACCCGGCACAACTGGAGGCCAAGCACTTGGTGCGGCGCATCTCGGCGACCGAGATCAAGCTGTTCTCGCAGATGCATGTGTTCTTGAAGCCGGGTGAGTTGCTGACCGGCGAAGTGAATGGCCAGTTCTATTCGCGAATGTGGCAACTGGCGCGGGCGGACAGCTTTGAGCCGCACAGTGAGGTGGCGGCCTGACAGGGCGCCGGGGCCGCAAAACGGCCCCGGCTATGTCACATCAGGAAGCGCTACTGGCCACTCCCTGCACCTCTTTCGGCGCCAGGCGGAAGGTGTAATACAGCACCGTCAACAGCACCAGGAAGGCCGGGCCGATATACAGCGCCACCCGGGTATCCTCGAAGTAGGCCATCAGGCCAACCACCAGCACCAGGAAGGCCAGGGCCAGGTACGAGCTCAGCGGCCACAGCCACATGCGGTACTTCAGCCCCTTGCGCTCGGCAACGGTGAGGCTGGCACGGAATTTCAACTGCGCCAGCAGGATCATCACCCAGGTCCAGATCGCACCGAAGGTGGCGATCGAGGTTACCCAGACGAACACCTTCTCGGGCACCAGGTAGTTGGCCAGCACGCCCAGCAGCAGCGCGCCGATCGACAGCAGCAGCGCATTGCGTGGGACGCCGTTCTTCGAGGTACGGGCGAAGGCCGCTGGCGCCTGGCCGTTCTGCGCCAGGCTGTAGAGCATGCGCCCGGTGCTGAAGATACCGCCGTTGCACGACGACAGTGCCGCAGTGATGACCACGAAGTTGATGATGCCGGCAGCGGTCTTGATGCCGAGGCGCTCGAATGTCATGACGAACGGGCTGCCTTGGCTGCCGATTTCGTTCCACGGGTAGATCGACAGGATCACGAACAGCGCCCCCACGTAGAACAGCAGGATGCGCCAGAACACCGAGCCGATTGCCTGGGGAATGGTCTTTTGAGGGTTGCGCGCCTCACCGGCGGTCAGGCCAATCATTTCCACGCCCAGATAGGCGAACATCACCATCTGCAGCGACATCAGTACCCCGGTCACGCCATTGGGCATGAAGCCGCCGTTGCTCCACAGGTTGGAGATCCCCACTGCCACACCGTCATTGCCAAAGCCAAAAGCAATGATGCCGATGCCGCCGAGGACCATGGCGATGATGGTGACGATCTTGATCAGGGCAAACCAGAACTCGAACTCACCGAAGGCCTTCACCGCCACCAGGTTGACCGCCCCCATGCTGCCCAGCGCCGCCAAGGCCCAGATCCAGCGTGGTACGTCGGGGAACCAGATGCCCATGTAGATGGCCACCGCAGTAATTTCGGCAACACAGGTAACCAGCCACAGGAACCAGTAGTTCCAGCCGGTGAGGAAACCCGCCAGCGGGCCGAGGTAGTCCTGGGCATAACGGCTGAACGAGCCGGCGACAGGGTTGTGCACGGCCATTTCGCCAAGGGCGCGCATGATCACCAGAATGGCCAGGCCGCCGATGATGTAGGACAGCATGATGGCCGGGCCGGCCATTTCGATGGCCTTGGCCGAACCGAGGAAAAGACCGACACCGATACAGGCGCCCAGCGCCATCAGACGAATGTGCCGTTCGCCCAGTTCGCGCTTGAGCGGGCCGCCTTCAGTGGCATGGCCGTGGGCAGGGTGGTTGCCGACTGGCATAGCAATACAACCTCATTTTGTTATTGGATTGACCTTCGTGCAGCAGCGGCCCTGCCGATAGGCGTGGCGTTGGCTTGCCAGGCCTGCCTTGTGGGCCGGCCCGTGTGCCGGGCTAGAGCGCCCGGCAAGGCGAAGGGGGCCAGCAGTATAGGAAGACCGTTGCAGGGATTTTCGCTGTATATACAGGAATAATCAGCGAGTTCTCCGGGACCGCGCCGCCCTGGCAACATCCACCGATGATGGAACCCTCACCAAAGCCGCATAGCCCTACACCGCGTTTCTTCACTTCCGACAAATTTTTCACCCTACCCGCTCAACGTCTAAGCTTCAGGCAAGCAAGACGAAAACACCTGGCCGGATAGAAGACTATGGGCGCACTGTGGCAATCGGAACCAAGCAGAACGGAAGCACCCGAGATACCTCCGGCCGAGACGCCACAACCGAAGTCCCCTCGTCAACGTCGGCTGTGGTGGCGGCTGATCATCCTTATCCTGCTGGTCGCACTGGTGGCCGTCGGCTTCGCCGCCTATGACGAGTTCCGCACCTCGGAGCTGCAATCGCGCGAATTCAGCAAACTGGCCAGCACGCTGACCTATTCGCTGCAACCAGGCCCCAGCGATGCCATCGTCTACCCCGGTGACGGGCCTTTCGACAAGCGCCTGGGTTACAGCGCCCTGGGCGAATTCCTGCCGCGCCTGCTTAAACGCGACTACCTCATAAGCGAGCAGGTGAAGTTCTCGCCGGCGTTGATGAACTACGTCGATCATGGGCTGTTCGCGCCCTATATCGAAAAGATCCAGGCCGGCCTGTCGATCACCGACTGCCGCGGCGACATGCTGTACCAGTACAACTACCCGCAGCACCTGTACCCAGACTTTGCGGCAATCCCGCCGGTGATGGTCAACAGCCTGCTGTTCATCGAGAACCGCGACCTGCTCGATACCAAAGACCCACGCAACAACCCGGCGGTGGACTGGCCGCGCTTTGCCAAGGCCGCCTACAGCCAGATAGCCAAGTACCTGGCGCTGCCCGGGCAGTCAGCCGGCGGCAGCACGCTGGCCACGCAGCTGGAAAAGTATCGCCACTCACCGGACGGCCTGACCGTGTCGGGCGCCGAGAAAATCCGCCAGATGATTTCTGCCAGCGTGCGGGCCTATCAGGGCGGCCCCGACACCACCGAGGCGCGCCAGCGTATCGTGCGTGACTACCTCAACAGCGTGCCGCTGTCGGCCGTGCCTGGGCATGGTGAAGTGCATGGCATGGCCGAGGGCTTGCGGGTGTGGTACGGCGCCGACTTCGACCAGGTCAACCAGGCCCTGACCTCCACCGCCAGCGACCCGCAAAGCATGGCCGCACGCGGCCTGGCCCTGCGCCAGGTGCTGTCGCTGATGATTGCCCAACGCCGCCCCTCACACTACCTGTCCAAGGGCCGGGTCGAGCTGGCCGAACTGACCGACGCGCACATCCGCGTGCTCGCCGCCAACAAGGTCATCGAGCAACCGCTGGCCGACGCCGCACTGGCCAGCAAGGCGGTGTACCGCGACTGGGTCGCACAGCCGACCATCGTGCCGATCGTCACCAACAAAGGCATCAGCCTGGCGCGAAACCGCCTGGCAGCCATGCTCAACCGCCCGCTGTACGACCTGGACCGACTCGACGTGTCGGCCACCAGTACGTTGCAGGCCGACCTGCAATTGCAGGTCAGCCAGTACCTGAAAAACCTGGCAGATCCGGCCTTCGCAGCGCAGATCGGCCTGATCGGCGAACGCCTGCTCACCGCCAAGACGACCGACCAGGTGAGCTACAGCTTCACCCTGTTCGAACGCACCGCCGACGGCTCGCGGGTGCGCGTGCAGACTGACAGCACCAACCAGCCCTTCGACATCAACGAAGGCAGCAAGCTGGAACTGGGCTCGACCGCCAAACTGCGGGTACTTACCACTTACCTGGAGATCATCGCTGAACTGCATGACAAGTACGCCGGCAAGCCGGCCGCCGAGCTGAAGAAAGTCGAGGTCGCCGAGCTCGACCGCATCACCCAGTGGTCGCTGGAATGGCTGACGCAGAACAGCAAGAACCAAAGCCTGGATGCCATGCTGGATGCCGCGCTGGAACGCAAGTACTCGGCCAACACCGGCGAGGCGTTCTTCACGGGCGGCGGCATGCACGTGTTCAACAACTTCCGCAAGGAAGACAACAGCCGCAACCCGACCCTCAAGGACGCCTTGCGCGAGTCGATCAACCTGCCGTTCATCCGCCTGATGCGCGACCTGGTGCGCTACGTGACCTACCAGCAGCCGTACAACCGTGTGCCGCTGCTGAAGGATGACGCCGACCCACGCCGCCAGGAATACCTGGCCCGGTTCGCCGACAAGGAAGGCACCAACTACCTGATGCGTTTCTGGAAGAAATACCAGCGCAAGACTTCCCAGCAACGCCTGGATACCTTCCTCGACAGCATGCGCGTGACGCCGCAGCGGCTGGCGGCAGTGCACCGGTACCTGTTCCCGGAGGCGGGCCAGGAAACCTTCAATGCCTTCGTCCGTGCCCATATCAAGGGTGACAAGGTTGCCCTGGGCAAACTGACCGACGGCCGCCTGTCGGAGATGTACGAGGCCTACGGTCCGGGCAAGTACGACTTGCCCGACCAGGGCTACATCGCTAAGGTCCACCCGCTGGACCTGTGGCTGCTCGGCTACCTGCTGAAGAACCCGAGTTCGACCCTGAGCGAAATGGTCAACGCCAGCCGTTTCGAGCGCCAGGAGGTGTATGGCTGGCTGTTCAAGAGCCGCCACCAGGGCGCCCGTGACAGCCGCATCCGCACCATGGTCGAGATCGAAGCGTTCCTCGACATCCACCAGCGCTGGAAGCGAGTAGGCTACCCGTTCGACCACCTGGTGCCTTCGCTGGCTACCGCCATCGGCAGTTCCGGCGACCGCCCCGCCGCCCTCTCCGAACTGGTCGGGATCATTCAGAACGACGGCGTCCGCCTGCCGACCCTGCGTATCGATACCCTGCACTTTGCTGCCAACACCCCCTACGAAACCAAGCTCATCACCGACCCGGACCGGGGCGTGCGGATTCTGCCGGTGGAAGTGGCGCGGGCGCTCAAAGGGGCCATGTCGCAAGTGGTCGATGCCGGTACCGCGCGGCGTATTTCTGGCAGCTTCAAGTTGCAGGACGGCACGCCTCTGGTAATGGGTGGCAAGACCGGTACTGGTGACAACCGCATCGAAAGCTTTGGTGCTGGCGGGCGCCTGATCGGCTCGCGTTCGCTCAACCGTACCGCAACGTTCGTGTTCTTCCTCGGCGACAACCACTTCGGCACGCTGACCGCGTTCGTCCCGGGGCGCTCGGCGGAAGCGTTCAAATTCACCTCGGCGCTACCGGTACAGGTGCTCAAGGGGATGGCGCCGATCCTGATGCCGTACTTGCAGCCGGGCAACCCGAATGAGTGCAAGCCGCCAGAAGTGGCGCTTACCCCGGCAACGGCAAAAGGGGTTACATCGAATAACTAGATGATAATCATCGGCAATTGAGGGCTAGTCTTTAGATATATCTTGAGTAATATCTTACGATATATCGCAAAGACGGAGCCCCATCCCCCATGCGCGAACACACACCCCATGATCCCTTCGAGCGGCGCCCCGGCCGCGGCGAGCGCGGCCCCCGCGTTTTCGCGCCCGGTGACCTCAAGCTGCTGATGCTGGACCTGCTCGCCGATCAGCCTGGCCACGGCTACGACCTGATCCGCCAGATCGAAAACCTGTTCGACGGCAGCTACAGCCCCAGCCCCGGGGTGATCTACCCGACGTTGAATTTTCTTGAAGAAGCCGAACTGATCAGCGGCCAGGTGCAGGGCAGCAAGCGCCTGTATGCCATCACCGATGCTGGCCGCAGAGCCCTGGGTGAGCAGGCCGTGGCGCTGGACGGCGTGCGCATGCGCATCGAAGTCAGCAAGCGTGCCCTGCGCGGCCACGACCGCCCGCCAGAAATCCATGAAGCGGTCGGCAACCTGCGCCACGCACTGCACATGCACAGCGGCCGCTGGACCCCTGAAGAAATCGAACGGGTTCGCGATCTGCTCAACCATACCGCCAAGGCCATCGCCTCCGGGCCGGCAGAACCTGTCAGGGAGAATGCCCATGAGTGACACCATTCACCGCGTCAACCACGAGATCCGCCAGCGTCGCCTGCACGTGCTGCGGGTCACCGACCTGACCCCGCGCATGCGCCGCGTCACCTTGGGTGGCGCCGAACTGCAAGGCTTCACCAGCCTGGGCAGCGACGACCACATCAAGCTGTTGTTCGCTGAGACGCCGGAGCAGCAGCAGGCCATCGAAGCCCGTAACCTGGGCAAGGATGGTGGCACCCGGCCAACCATGCGCGAATACACGCCACGGCGCATCGACCTGGTGGCCAATGAACTGGACATCGACTTCGTGTTGCACGGCGACGGCCCGGCTTCTACATGGGCCGCGCAGGCCGCGCCCGGGCAAACCCTGAACATTGCCGGGCCGCGGGCTTCACTGGTGGTGCCGGATATCTTCGACAGCTACCTGCTGATCGGTGATGAAACGGCCATTCCGGCGATTGGCCGGCGCCTGGAAGAACTGCCGGCAGGTCGCCAGGTGCTGGCGGTGATCCAGATCGAAGACGAGCAGGAGCGCCAGCCACTGCCGAGCATGGCGCAGGTCGAAGTGATCTGGGTGCGTAGGCAGCAGGAAGATCTGCTCGCACTGGTGAAGAACCTGACCTTGCCCCAAGGCCGGTTGTATGGCTGGGTGGCGCTGGAAAAAGCCCTGACCCGCCAGGCCAAGGCACTGCTGCTGGAGAAGGGCGTGCCTGAGGATGCGCTGAAGGCTGCAGCCTACTGGCGTGCCGACGGGACTGCGGAAGACGAGTGATCCGGGTGCCGTCCCAGGCCTATCGCCGGCACGCCTGCCCTCACAGGAATCGCACAGCCCTAGAAGGCTGTCGGGGGCTGGCTTGCCGGCGATAGGGCCTGTGCAGGCTAAGCCAATCTGCTCAAACCCCGCCACTTGTCCAACCCCAGCAACACCAACCCTATCCCCCAGAAGCCTGCCAGCACCCCGATGGCATTGAGCAACACCTGCCCATACCCCAGGTTCGCCACATCAATGAACGGGTAGGCATACATGCCGATCTCACTCCCCCGCCACAACGCATAGCCAAAGTACACCGCCGGGTACAGCGCCCACAGCGCCAGGTGCCATAGTCGCAGCCTGCCCTTGGGTACCTCGCACCACCAGTACAAGGCATACAGCAGTGGCATGACGTCGTGCAGCAACTCGTCCGCCAGCCATTGCCAACCCTGTGGTTGCCACAAATGGCGCAGCAACACGCTATAGGCAAGCGCCACCAGGACGATGCTGGTGGCCACCGCAGAGCTCACCGGCGGCGACAGGAAAAAACGCTTGGCCCGACCTTCCCGGCCAAACGCCGCATAACTGAGTACCGTCGCCACCAAGGTGTTGGTCAGCACGGTGAAGTAACCGAACACATTGATCAGGCCGCCGACAAGACTGGCCTGCTCCTGCCATCGCGCTATCAGCACCAAGTACACCTGCACGGCCAGGCCGAACCAGCCCAGCACGGCCATGCTGGTCAACCAGGGACGGCGTGGCATGTCAGGCCTGGCGCTGCAGTTTCACGTACAGCTGCTCGACCTTTTCCCGCGCCCATGGCGTTTTGCGCAGAAAAGTCAGGCTCGACTTGATGGTCGGGTTGCTCTTGAAACAGCGCACGTCTATGCGCTCGGCCAGGCCCTGCCATTGGTAGTGCGCCACCAGCTCGGTGAGGATCTGTTCAAGGGTCTTGCCGTGCAGCGCGTTGTGTTGGGCCGTGCTCATGCTGTGCTCCGTAGGAAAGATGCGCACCTTACACGAGTGTAGTGGCGGGTGGGATCAGTCATGGCGACAGAAAAATCGCTGGCCATGGGCAAAACCTATGTGCTGAAATAGTTATGTTATGTTGTAACACTATAAAAGCCTCTGCCAAGGAACGCCCCATCCCCATGCTGTACTCACCGCTTCGCCTCTCTCCTCTCGCCGTTGCGCTCTGGCTGGCCTCATCCCCCAGCCAGGCCGTAGAGCTCGAACCCCAGGTCATCACCGCCAACCCGCTGGGCAACAGCCAACTGGCGGCTCCCAGCACCGTGCTCGAAGGCGACAACCTGCTGCAACAGCAGCACGGCAGCCTTGGTGAAACCCTGAACAAGCAGCCCGGTGTCGCCTCTACCTGGTTCGGCCCTGGCGCCAGCCGACCGGTCATTCGCGGCCTGGACGGCGACCGCATCCGCATTCTGCGCAACGGCGTCGGCGCCCTGGATGCCTCGTCGCTGTCCTACGACCACGCCGTGCCCCTGGACCCGGTGACGGTCGACCGTGTCGAAATCGTCCGTGGCCCGGCCGCCTTGCTGTATGGCGGCAATGCCATCGGTGGCGTGGTCAACACCTTCGACAACCGCATCCCGGACTCGCCGATCGAGGGCATCCACGGTGCCGGTGAACTGCGCTACGGCGGCGCCGACACCACCCGTAGCAGCGCCGGCAAGCTGGAGGCGGGCAACGGCGCCTTCGCCCTGCACCTGGACGCCAACAGCCGCCAGTTCAACGACCTGCGCATCCCGGGCTACGCACGCAGCGCCAAAGTGCGCGATGCCGACGAGCCCGGTAGCAAACACCGCCTGGAAAACAGCGACGGCCGCCAGGACGGCGGGGCAATCGGGGGTGCCTACCACTGGGACCATGGCTACGCCGGCCTGTCGTACAGCCGCTACGACAGCAACTACGGCTCGGTGGCCGAGTCCGGCGTGCGCCTGGACATGAAGCAGGATCACTACGCCTTCGCCTCCGAGCTGCGCGACCTCGACGGCCCGTTCAGCTCGGTCAAGGTAGATGCCGGCTACACCGACTACGAACACAGCGAAATCGAGGAAGGCGAGGTCCATACCACCTTCAAGAACAAGGGCTACGAAGCCCGCATCGAAGCCCGCCACCAGCCGCTCGGGCCGATTGAAGGGGTGATCGGTGCCCAGGTCAGCCGCAACGAATTCTCTGCCCTGGGCGAGGAAGCCTTCGTCCCGCAAACCGATACCGACAGCCTGGCGCTGTTCATGCTGGAGCAGTGGCAAGCCACTGAACGCCTGAACCTTAGCCTGGGCGCGCGTATGGAGCACACCCGCGTAGACCCGGACGCCAAAGGTAACGAGAACTTCGTCGACGCCGACAGCGCCAGCAGCTTCAACGCCTTCAGCCTGTCTTCAGGCGCGGTGTACCAGCTCGACCCGGTCTGGTCGCTGGCGGCCAACCTCGGCTACACCGAGCGCGCCCCAACGTTCTACGAGTTGTATGCCAACGGCGCCCACGTGGCCACCGGTGCTTATGAAGTTGGCGATGCTAGCCTGAACAAGGAAAAGGCCATTTCCGGCGACCTGGCGCTGCGCTTCGACAACGGCACCCACAAGGGCAGTGTTGGGGTGTTCTACAGTCACTTTCGCAACTACATCGGCCTGATCGGCACCGGCAACCTGCGTGAGGGCGGGCATGATCACGATCATGACGAGGATGACCACGATCATGACGACGGCTACCCGGAATATCAGTACCAAGGTGTGCGGGCGCGCTTCTACGGCATCGAGGCCCAGGACCGCTGGCAACTGGTCGAGAACCGTTACGGCAGCTTCGCGCTGGAGTTGTCTGGTGATTACACCCGGGCCAAGAACCTGGACAGCGGCGAGCCACTGCCACGCATAGCCCCGCTGCGCCTGAACAGCGGCCTGGTCTGGGAACTGGATCGCTGGCAGGCGCGGGTAGACGTGCAGCACGCTTCGTCGCAGCACCGCAAGCCGGCCAACGAAACCAGCACCGATGGCTACACCACGCTGGGGGCCAGCGTTGGCTACCGCTTCGAGGTTGGCCAGAGCCAGTGGCTGGCATTCGTGCGCGGCGAAAACCTGACCGATCAGACTGTGCGCTATGCCAGCTCGATCCTGCGCGATATCGCACCGGCGCCGGGGCGCAGTGTGGAAGTGGGGTTGCGTACGACCTTCTGAAGCAGAAGCGACGAAGAGGGGTGTGGGAGATTCTATGGTTTCTGGCAATGGCATCAGGGTTGCCAAGTGCCCGTCACAGCCTCTTCAGCGCCTGTGAGACCGAGCGCCGCCCGCGCGGCGCATCGCGAGCTGCGCTCGCTCCTACGTTTGTTTCGGGCCAGTCACGCCTGTAACAGGCGCGCGCGACCGCTTTGTTCGTACGACGCGATATCGCGCCATGCGCCAAAGCGTTCGCGCGCAATTCCCCCAGGAATAATTGGCCCGAACAAACGTAGGAGCGAGCGCAGCTCGCGATGCGCCGCGCGGGCGGCGCTCGATCTCGCAGGCGCTGAAGATCTTGTGGCCAACACCTGTCAGCCCTTATGCGATCTCTGTGGCGGATTTACCGACTGCCCACACCCCTCTACCGGCCTCGACTGTTGCCAGTTCAGCAACAATCAACTGCGACAATTTGTCTTTTTTTCTTACAACTTCCCCTATATCCTTCCCGCCGCAAGCTGAAACGCTTCACTTCAACCTCTTGTCGTCATATCCATTGAAGGGCCTGCCCTTCGATGCGCTTACCGTTTTTTCCATAATCAGAAGATAGCGCTATCTCATGCTCCAACTGCCCAAATCCTGTTACATCGGCCTTGCCCTCAGCGCCTTGGCAACCCCCGTCGGCGCCAGCGAGATGTTCGCCAGCGACTCGCCATGGATGCTCGGCGACTGGGGCGGCACCCGCAGCCAGTTGCTGGAACGAGGCTATGACTTCACCCTTGGCTATACCGGCGAGATGGGCAGCAACCTGCGCGGCGGCTACGACCATGATCGCACCGCGCGCTACAGCGACCAGTTCACCTTTGGCAGCCACCTTGACCTGGACAAGATCCTCGGCTGGCACGACACCGAGGTGCAGCTGACCATCACCGAGCGGCACGGTGACAACATCAGCAACGACCGCATCAACGACCCGCGCGTCGGCGGCTTCACTTCGGCACAGGAAGTCTGGGGCCGCGGCGAAACCTGGCGGCTGACCCAGCTGTGGATCAAGCAGAAGTACTTCGATGGCGCGCTGGATGTGAAATTCGGCCGCTTCGGCGAGGGCGAGGACTTCAACAGTTTCCCTTGCGACTTCCAGAACCTGGCTTTCTGCGGCTCGCAGGTCGGCAACTGGGTAGGCGGTATCTGGTACAACTGGCCGGTCAGCCAGTGGGCCCTGCGCGTGCGCTACAACCTCAACCCCGAGCTGTACGCCCAGGTCGGGGTGTTCGAACAGAACCCCTCCAACCTCGAGTCGGGCAACGGCTTCAAGCTCAGCGGCAGCGGCACCCAGGGCGCGGTCATGCCGATCGAACTGGTATGGAGCCCACGTATCCAAGGCCTGAAAGGGGAATATCGCGCCGGCTACTACTACAGTAATGCCAAGGCACAAGATGTTCTCAAGGACAGCAATGGCCAGCCGGCAGCCCTCAGCGGCGCCGCCTACCGCAGCAGCTCGAGCAAGCACGGCGTGTGGCTCGGCGCCCAACAACAGGTCACTTCGCTGGCATCCGACCAGTCGCGTGGCCTGAGCCTGTTCGCCAACGCCACGGTGCACGACAAGAAGACCAATGCCATCGACAACTATGTGCAGGCAGGACTGGTATACAAAGGGCCCTTCGACGCCCGCGCCAAGGACGACATCGGTTTCGCCCTCGCCCGCGTGCACGTCAACCCTGCCTACCGCAAAAACGCCCGCCTGGCCAACCAGGCCGCAGGCATCGACGACTATGACAACCCGGGTTTCCTGCCCGTGCAGGACACCGAGTACAGCGCCGAACTGTACTACGGCATTCATCTGGCCGACTGGCTCACGGTACGCCCCAACCTGCAGTACATCCGCCACCCGGGCGGGGTGTCGCAGGTCGATGGCGCCCTGATCGGCGGCCTGAAGATCCAGAGCAGTTTCTAACCCCTTTATCGACCTGACGGAGAACCTACGATGAGCACTGAAGGTGCCAACCATGGAAGCCGCTGGCTACCGCGCCTGATCGGCGTGCTGCTGTTACTGATGGGCCTGGCCCTGCTGGCCGGCGGCATCAAGCTGAGCCAGGTGGGCGGATCGCTTTACTACCTGATCGCCGGTATCGGCTTTGCCCTGTCGGGTGCCCTGCTGCTGGCCCAGCGCCGCATCGCACTGGGCCTGTACGGCCTGGTGTTGCTGGGCAGCACCGTGTGGGCCCTGCTTGAAGTCGGCTTGGACTGGTGGCAACTGGTACCGCGTCTGGCGCTGTGGTTCGCCATCGGCGTGGTGTTGCTGCTGCCGTGGGCACGTCGCCCGCTGATCGGTCCGGCCAGCAAGGTCAACACCGCCCTGCTCGGCGTTGCCGTGGTCGCTTCGGGCGCCTGCGCCCTGGGCAGCCAGTTCACCCACCCCGGCGAGGTGTTCGGCGAACTGGGCCGGGACAGCAGCGAAATGGCCAGCGCCGCCCCGTCGATGCCTGACGGTGAATGGCAGGCCTATGGCCGTACCGAACACGGCGACCGCTACTCGCCGCTGCGCCAGATCACCCCGCAGAATGCTTACCGCCTGGAAGAAGCCTGGCGCATCCGCACCGGTGACCTGCCGACTGAGAACGACCCGGTGGAGCTGACCAACCAGAACACCCCGCTGAAGGTCAATGGCATGCTCTACGCCTGCACCGCGCACAGCCGCCTGCTGGCCCTGGACCCGGACACCGGCGCGGAAATCTGGCGCTACGACCCGCAGGTAAAGAGCCCGACCGGCACCTTCAAGGGCTTTGCCCACATGACTTGCCGCGGCGTTTCGTATTATGACGAAAACCGCTACGTCAGCCGCGACGGCAGCCCAGCGCCGAAAATCACCGACGCAGGCCAGGCCGTAGCCCAGGCCTGCCCACGCCGCCTTTACCTGCCAACCGCAGATGCCCGGCTGATCGCCATCAACGCCGACAACGGCAAGGTCTGCGATGGCTTCGCCAACCAGGGTGTCATCGACCTGACCACCGGCATCGGCCCGTTCACGGCCGGCGGCTACTACTCCACCTCGCCTGCCGCAATCACCCGTGACCTGGTGATCATCGGTGGCCATGTCACCGACAACGAGTCGACCAACGAGCCGTCCGGGGTGATCCGCGCCTACGATGTGCACGATGGCCACCTGGTGTGGAACTGGGACAGCAACAACCCGGAAGACACCAAGCCATTGGCCGCCGGCAAGCAGTACAGCCGCAACTCGGCCAACATGTGGTCGATCGCCAGCGTCGATGAAGACCTTGGCATGATCTACCTGCCATTGGGCAACCAGACCCCGGACCAGTGGGGCGCCGATCGCACCCCGGGCGCCGAGAAGTACAGCGCCGGCGTGGTGGCCCTGGATCTTGCGACCGGCAAGGCCCGCTGGAACTACCAGTTCACTCACCACGACCTGTGGGACATGGACGTCGGCAGCCAGCCGACCTTGGTGCACCTCAAGACCAACGATGGCGTCAAACCGGCAATCATCGTGCCGACCAAGCAAGGCAGCCTGTACGTGCTCGACCGCCGCGACGGCACGCCAATCGTGCCGATCCGTGAAATCCCCACCCCGCAAGGCGCGGTGAAGGGCGACCACACCTCGCCGACCCAGGCCCGTTCCGACCTGAACCTGCTTGGCCCGGAGCTGACCGAACAGGCCATGTGGGGCGCCACGCCGTTCGACCAAATGCTGTGCCGCATCCAGTTCCGCGAGCTGCGCTACGAAGGCCAATACACCCCACCGTCCGAGCAGGGCTCGCTGGTCTACCCGGGCAACGTCGGAGTGTTCAACTGGGGCAGCGTGTCGGTCGACCCAGTGCGCCAGCTGCTGTTCACCTCGCCGAACTACATGGCCTTCGTATCGAAGATGGTCCCGCGTGAGCAGGTTGCCGAAGGCAGCAAGCGCGAGAGCGAGACCAGCGGCGTGCAGCCCAACACCGGCGCCCCATACGCAGTGACCATGCACCCGTTCATGTCGCCCCTGGGCGTACCGTGCCAGGCCCCGGCCTGGGGCTACGTCGCCGCCATCGACCTGTTCACCAACAAAGTGGTGTGGAAGCACAAGAACGGCACCACCCGCGACAGCACCCCGGTGCCGATCGGCCTGCCGGTGGGCGTGCCGAGCATGGGCGGCTCGATCGTCACTGCCGGTGGCGTCGGCTTCCTCAGCGGTACCCTCGACCAGTACCTGCGCGCCTATGACGTGAACAACGGCAAGGAATTGTGGAGTGCTCGCCTGCCAGCAGGTGGCCAGGCCACGCCGATGACCTACACCGGCAAGGATGGCAAGCAGTATGTGCTGGTGACCGCCGGCGGCCACGGCTCGCTGGGCACCAAAATGGGCGACTACATCATCGCTTACAAATTGGCTGAGTAAGTTGCCGAGCCCTGCTTGCAGGGCTCATTCCCCTGTACCGGCCTAACGGCCGGTGCAGGCGATCCAAGATGAAACCCTCCCCTGCTCCGTTCGTCTACCATTGAAACCCATTCCCCACCGCCCCATCTAAGCACCATAGCCATTCACGCAGGTGCCCCATGAGCAACCAGCAGGATTTCCCGGAACACCCCGACGAACACAGCGAAGTCGAACACACCACCCCGGCCGAACCCGGCCACGCCCTCGCCCTGCCCGGCCAGCAGCTGCCGGACAAGGTCTACGTGATCCCGATCCACAACCGCCCATTCTTCCCGGCCCAGGTGCTGCCGGTCATCGTCAACGAAGAACCCTGGGCCGAAACCCTCGACTTGGTGGCCAAGTCCCCCGACCACTGCCTGGCACTGTTCTTCATGGACACCCCGCCAGAAGACCACCGCCACTTCGACACCGCGGCACTGCCGCAGTACGGCACTCTGGTCAAGGTGCACCACGCCAGCCGAGAAAATGGCAAGCTGCAGTTCGTCGCCCAGGGGCTGACCCGGGTCCGTATTCGCACCTGGCTCAAGCACCATCGCCCCCCCTATCTGGTCGAAGTCGAGTACCCGCGCCAGCCCGCCGAACCGACCGACGAGGTCAAGGCCTACGGCATGGCCCTGATCAATGCGATCAAGGAGCTGCTGCCACTCAACCCGCTGTACAGTGAAGAACTGAAAAACTACCTCAACCGCTTCAGCCCCAACGACCCGTCGCCGCTCACCGATTTCGCCGCCGCGCTCACTTCGGCCACCGGCAACCAGTTGCAGGAAGTGCTCGACTGCGTGCCCATGCTCAAGCGCATGGAAAAGGTTCTGCCGATGTTGCGCAAAGAGGTGGAAGTTGCGCGCCTGCAGAACGAAATCTCGGCCGAGGTGAACCGGCAGATCGGCGAGCACCAGCGTGAGTTCTTCCTCAAGGAACAGCTCAAGGTGATCCAGCAGGAGCTGGGCCTGACCAAGGACGACCGCAGCGCCGACCTTGAACAGTTCCAGCAGCGCCTCGAAGGCAAGACTCTGCCGCCCCAGGCGCGCAAACGTATCGATGAAGAGATGGGCAAATTGGCCATCCTCGAAACCGGCTCACCCGAATACGCCGTCACCCGCAACTACCTCGAATGGGCCACCGCACTGCCGTGGGGCGTGTACGGCAAGGACAAGCTAGACCTCAAGCACGCGCGCAAAGTGCTCGACCAGTACCACGCTGGTCTCGATGACATCAAGGAACGCATCCTGGAATTCCTCGCGGTGGGCGCCTGGAAGGGTGAGATCAGCGGCTCGATCGTGCTGCTGGTAGGCCCGCCCGGGGTGGGCAAGACCAGTATCGGCAAGTCGATCGCCGAGTCGCTCGGCCGGCCGTTCTACCGCTTCAGCGTTGGCGGCATGCGCGACGAGGCCGAAATCAAAGGCCACCGCCGCACCTACATCGGCGCACAGCCTGGCAAGCTGGTCCAGGCCCTCAAGGACGTCGAAGTGATGAACCCGGTGATCATGCTCGATGAAATCGACAAGATGGGCCAGAGCTACCAGGGTGACCCTGCGTCGGCGCTGCTGGAAACCCTCGACCCGGAGCAGAACATCGACTTCCTCGACCATTACCTCGACCTGCGGCTCGACCTGTCCAAGGTGCTGTTCGTGTGCACCGCCAACACCCTGGACTCCATCCCCGGGCCGTTGCTCGACCGCATGGAAGTGATTCGCCTGTCTGGCTACATCACCGAAGAGAAACTGGCCATCGCCAAACGCCACCTGTGGCCCAAGCAGCTGGAAAAGGCCGGTGTGGCCAAGACCAGCCTAAGCATCAGCGACAGCGCCCTGCGCCTGGTAATTGAAGGGTATGCCCGCGAGGCCGGCGTCCGTCAGCTGGAAAAACAACTGGGCAAACTGGTCCGCAAGGCGGTGGTCAAGCTGCTGGAAGACCCGCAAGCGAAGCTGAAGATCGGCCCCAAGGACCTGGAGGCCGCACTCGGCATGCCGGTGTTCCGTAGCGAGCAGGTGCTGGCTGGCAAAGGCGTGATCACCGGCCTGGCCTGGACCAGCATGGGCGGCGCCACGCTGCCGATCGAGGCAACCCGCATCCACACCCTCAGCCGTGGCTTCAAGTTGACCGGCAAACTTGGGGATGTGATGAAAGAGTCGGCTGAGATTGCCTACAGTTACGTCAATTCCAATCTGAAGCAGTTTGGTGGCGACCCGGGCTTCTTCAACGAAGCGTTCATTCACCTGCACGTCCCCGAAGGGGCGACGCCCAAGGATGGTCCTAGCGCGGGCATCACCATGGCCAGCGCCCTGCTGTCGCTGGCCCGCGACCAGGCACCGAAAAAAGGCGTGGCCATGACTGGCGAGCTGACCCTCACTGGCCAGGTGCTGCCGATTGGCGGTGTGCGCGAGAAGGTCATTGCAGCTCGGCGGCAGAAGATCTTCGAACTGATCTTGCCGGAGCCTAACCGTGGTGACTTCGAAGAATTGCCGGAGTATCTGCGTGAGGGCATGACGGTGCACTTCGCCAAACGCTTTGCTGACGTGGCGAAAGTCCTGTTCTGAGGCTGACGCAATCGGTGCAGGAGCGGCGTTGCGGTCCTTTCACGACACATGGCCGCTGCTGCACTGACCGCGTCAGGCGCACTGTGCACCGAACATCGGTTATCCTGAGGGCATCGCCAGCCTCTGGAGCCAACATGACCACCGCCCGTCTGCTCGTTCCCCTGAGCTTCGTTCTGCTTTCTGCCTGCGCCCAACAGCCGACGCAGCCCGTCGAACTGGACGCCGAAAGTGAATGCCCCACGCGCCTGCAAGTCGGCCAGGCACTGACCCTGAGCTTGCCCAGCAACCCGTCAACCGGCTATCGCTGGCGTGTAGAAAATCCCGCATCGAGCGTACTCCGCAGCCTCGGCCCGGAGGTATACAGCGCACCCGAGGATGAAGACGTGGTCGGCAGTGCCGGTGTTTCCACCTGGCGCTTCCTGGCCAACGGCACCGGGGATGCGCAACTGGTGCTGGTCTACCAGCAGCCATGGGCCGCAGACGTTGCCCCGGTGCAAACCTTCGATTGCAAGGTTGTCGTCCGTTGAGCAGGATCAGATGCGGTCATACCTCAGCTGTACCACCATCAGGTATTCGCACAGGCTCCTCAATGCAACCGTAGCAGCGTCCAGGTCCATCGTCGCACTGAGTGGCGCGGCCTGAGCCAGCCACTCCAGTTCAACCTTGCGAAGCTCGTATAGCCACTCATTCTTGAGTGGCACAAGACCAGCCAAAGCGCTTACTGCCTCCTGTTCATTCCGCGCCGCTTGCAAGGCTCGCTGCGCCTGCCTCTGGTCACCCAATGCTTCATCGATTCTGGCATCGAGCCGGACACGGGCCTTGCCCAGGTCGCTGAATGTCTTGGCGCCCTCCAGCGCATCTGCGTGACTGGCGAGCTTCTGCGTCACAACCTTGAGCAAGCCAGCGTCAAGTTTCGGGTCGGTGATCAACCCTGTGATCTGATCGATTTCGTCGTCACTCGGGATGAGGCCCTTCAGTGCGCTGGCAATCGAAGGTTTCTCGAACAATTCGATAGCCTGGATGATATCTGCCCGCTGTTGACGCAACGTCGCCAACCGTTGATCGAAAGCGACCGCCTGTTCTTGAAGAACATCCGTTCGTGCTTCCGCGGCCGCCAATGCGTCGACAATGGCCGACAGCGAGAACAGCTCCAGCCGCAGGTTTTTATTTGCCAGCCGCGCATGATGCTGGCCCAAGCGCTCCAGTAAACTGGCAAGCCTGTGGTGCGTACCGATGCCCCCGTTCCCCGGGATGAAATCCCGCTCGTCCAGCAACACGATGCCGCCTATCAGGCTCTCCTTGAACGCGCGTTCGACGACCAGCAACAGCGCGCGCAGTTCAACCAACTGCTCGCGCGCTGCGGGAAGCACTTTCATCTCCCAATCTTCCATGAGCTCGAACATGCGTTCCTGCACGTTTTGCATGTGTAAAAAATCGGGCATGACGGTTTCAGTCTTGGCAACATCCATATCAGGCTTCCTCGTACTCTTCAACCAACTCATTGAACAACTCGGACAGTACATGGCAAATACTGCCTATCTTTGTCCACGGCTTGATAACTTCCGAGAAGTCATGCACGAAGGACTCAAGCTGGGATATCGTGCTCAGCTCTTTGGCCTCACTGACAGAGTTATGGGCATACGAAGCGAGAAACAACCACACATCCGCCAACCGTTTAGTGGCCGCCGACAGGTCCTTGCACCTGAATTGCAAGTCTCTGATCAAGGTCGAAACACGCTCGACATCTTTCAGGACCGGCTCGAGGTTGCCCAACTCACGCGCCAATTCTTCGCGTTGCTCAATGAGCGCATTCTTGCTGGCCCTGATTTCTTCTGCCTTGGTACCGAACACGCCACCGGTTATCACCAGGCCAATCGGCCCGAGCAGGATACCGGTGAACGCGTAACCTACATTGGCATCGTACTCGGATTTCAGCTCATCGATCTGCTCGTCCCACGCATCGAGTTGCCTGCGCTTGAGCAGTGTTTTCTCCGGGGAAACTTTCTCGTCGAAGTGCTTCAACAAGCGCCCCATACGCGGTTTGAGCTCCCGCTTGATTTCACTGTTGAACCAGTTCGCGCGGGCATCGACGGCATCGATCCGCCGCTGGGTGTCTTCAATTTCCCTGACCAGCTCGGAAATGCCCCGGGTCAGTACATTGGCGATTTGCGCTTGCTCCTCTTCGCTCAGCTGCGCGGTGTAAACATCGTCGCCCTGCTCGGCCTTGCGTTTCCTGATCGCCATGAAAACTTCGCTGCTTTCAAGGTTCTCCAACAGGCTACCGCCACGCTGTACCAGGCTTTCGGCGAACAGTTCAACTTCTGGCCCCAACTGCTTTATGCTGCGTTCCAGTTTGTCCCATTCATTGGCATGCCGATGCAGCGCGACATAAAGGTCATTGACCATCGACGCCTCGATACCCAAGGCGGCGTAATTAGCCTCCCTCTCTATCTCCACCTGCGTCCGCGGGAGCTGATGGACAGTACTGACGTAGCGCTTGATAACTTTCAAATTTTCAGGCGTCAGTAAAGCGCCAACTTGCTGACTTCCGCCCAGCCGACTTTCAATGAATGAGAAATAGCGTTCGGGCAACACTTTGACTTTGGACACCAGGTCCAGTTCTTCTACCGGCAGTTCTTCCTGCCCTGTGGCGGTATTCATAATCACCTATGAACTCAATA
This sequence comes from Pseudomonas sp. LB-090624, assembly GCF_003205205.1. GTDB lineage: Bacteria > Pseudomonadota > Gammaproteobacteria > Pseudomonadales > Pseudomonadaceae > Aquipseudomonas. Next base: position 293,952 of record NZ_QJRL01000001.1, on the reverse strand, counting down.
GATTAGAGGCCACTGAAGTTTCCACCCGCACGCCACTCAATACAGTGGCTCGAATAACTAAACAGTGTGGGAAAGTTCACTGCCACCCGCATGAATGCTCCGACCCTGAAGCATTGCCATGGCAAGATGCGCAGCCATTGGATAAAATGCGCTCCCGTTTCACCCTGTATCGAGCCCACCGTGAGCAAACAACCAGACCGCCTTTTCTCCCAACCCTTGGAGCAGGTGCCTGACTTCGTCTTCAACGAGGACGTGGTGCGCGTGTTTCCGGACATGATCAAGCGCTCGGTGCCCGGTTACCCCACCATCGTCGAAAACCTCGGTGTGCTGGCCGCGCGCTTCGCCCAGCCGGATACTGCGCTGTACGACCTGGGCGCATCGCTGGGCGCTGTCACCCAGTCGCTACGTCGCCATGTGCGCAGCGACGGCTGCCGGGTGATTGCGGTGGACAATTCCGCCGCCATGGTCGAGCGCTGCCGCCAGTACCTCACCGCTCAGGACTCGATGTTCCAGGAGCTGCTGCCGGTGCAAGTGCTGGAAGCGGATATCCTTGCCCTGCCCTTCGAGCCCGCCTCGGTAGTGGCGATGAACTTCACCCTGCAGTTCATCGCCCCCGACCAGCGCCTGGCGTTACTGGGCCGCATCCGCCAGGCGCTGCTGCCTGGCGGCGCGCTGATCCTCTCGGAGAAGCTGCGCTTTGCCGATGAACAGGAGCAGGACCTGCTGAATGAACTGCACCTGGACTTCAAGCGGGCCAATGGCTACAGCGAACTGGAAATCGCCCAGAAGCGCAGCGCCATTGAAAACGTGATGCGCCCCGACACCCTCGAAGCCCACCAGGAGCGCCTGCGTGCCGCCGGTTTCTCGAAGGTGGTGCCTTGGTTCCAATGCCTTAACTTTGCCTCGTTGATAGCCCTGCCATGATCGATCTGTCCCCTCTCGTCCGCCGCCTGGCGGGCACGCCCCTGGCTTCCTGGTCGCAAGGCCTGCAAGCACAACTGGACGCCAAGCTGGAAAAGGGCCACGGTGACCTCGACCGTTGGCGCGGCGCACTCGATGCCCTGCCCGCCTTGAAACCCAGCGAAATCGACCTGGTCAACGGATTACGCCTGGACTGCGACTGCGACGACAGCAGCCGCGCACAAATGCGCCAGGCATTGATGGGCCTGTCGCCATGGCGCAAAGGGCCGTTCGACCTGTTTGGTGTGCACGTCGATACCGAATGGCGCTCGGACTGGAAATGGTCCCGGGTCGGCCCTCACCTGAACCTTCAGGGCAAGCGCGTGCTCGATGTGGGCTGTGGCAACGGCTACTACCAGTGGCGCATGCTCGGTGCCGGCGCCGACATGGTGATTGGCGTCGACCCCAACTGGCTGTTCTTCTGCCAGTTCCAGGCCGTACAGCAGTACCTGCCGGAACTTCCCGCCTGGCATCTGCCGTTCGCTCTGGAAGAGCTGCCGGCCAACCTGGAAGGTTTCGACACGGTATTTTCGATGGGCGTGTTCTATCACCGACGCTCACCTATCGAGCACTTGCTGGCGCTCAAGGACTGCCTGGTCAAAGGCGGTGAACTGGTACTGGAAACGCTGGTGATCGAGGGTGACGAGAACCAGGTACTGGTGCCTGAAGACCGCTACGCCCAGATGCGCAACGTCTGGTACTTGCCGTCAGTGCCCGCGCTTGAGCGCTGGTTGCGCCGGGCCGGCTTCAGCGATGTACGTTGCGTCGACGTAAGCGTGACCACCGTCGAGGAGCAGCGCAGCACCGAATGGATGCGCTATCAGTCGCTTGGCGATTTCCTCGACCCGTTCGACCACAGCAAGACTGTCGAAGGCCTGCCGGCCCCACGCCGCGCCACGCTGGTGGCGCGCAAATAAATAAGGCGCCCACCCGGGCGCCTGAATGCACCCGCGCCGAGGAGCCGTCGCAGCGCAGGTGCTGTTGCCTAGTCTTTGGCCACTTCGCGAGCTTTCTCTTGCGCCTTGCGCTCGCGTTCGGCCATGGCCTGCTGCTTGTCACTGTGCAGGCGCTGCTGGTCCTCGCGGAACGCTTGCCAGAACTGCCTGGAGCGTTCCGCACCGCCCTCGGCGTAAACACTGGCGCTGCCCAGGGCAAGGGCGGCCAGCAGCAGGTACTTGGTCAGGTGCATCGTGTTTGCCTCGTGATAACCGATCAGACAGGGCCATCCTGGCAGAGGCTGGCTAACGGCAAGGTGAGGCGGGGATTACAGTCCTGCAATCTGGGCTTTATTGCAGGCCTCGTCGTCGGCCTGCCCGATAAGAGGCCGCAACAGACAGCCAGATAACGCCAGAATTACAAATCCGTTATCTGCGCTGCTGCCCTGTTCTCATGCCGTAACATCCTGCCCCTTGACCCTGATGTCACTACAGGGTCGAGAATCGCGCCCTTTCATCGAACCGAGCCCCCCATGCGCCTACTCATCATCGAGGACGAACTGCGTACTGCCGACTACCTGCATCAAGGCCTGCGCGAAAACGGCTACGTGGTCGACTGCGCCCATACCGGCACCGACGGCCTGCATCTGGCCCGCCAGCAGCCTTACGACCTGGTCATACTCGACGTCAACCTGCCTGAGCTCGATGGCTGGACCGTATTGCAGCGCCTGCGCGCCGAATCTTCTACGCGCATCATGATGCTCACCGCTCACGGTCGCCTGGCCGACCGGGTCAAAGGCCTGGACCTGGGCGCTGACGACTACCTGCTCAAGCCGTTCGAGTTCCCTGAACTGCTGGCGCGTATCCGCAGCCTGCTGCGCCGCAACGACCAGCAACTGCAGCCCAGCACCCTGCGTGTCGCTGATCTGGAGCTGGACCCCGGCCGCCATCGTGCCTACCGCGGCGGGCAGCGCATCGACCTGACTGCCAAAGAGTTCGCGCTACTTCACCTGCTGATGCGCCAGACCGGCGAAGTGCTTTCGCGCACGCAGATCATTTCGCTGGTGTGGGACATGAACTTCGACTGCGACACCAATGTGGTCGAGGTCTCGATCCGGCGCCTGCGGGCAAAGATCGACGACCCCTTCGACAACAAGCTGATTCATACCTTGCGCGGCGTCGGCTACGTCCTGGAAGCCCGCTTTTGAAAACCGCCAGCCTATCGCTACGCCTGGGCCTGAGCGTGACGCTGATGGGCGCTGCGCTGGTGTTGTTACTGGGCTGCCTGGCCGTGTTCGCCCTCGATCACGAGCTGGACAGCCGCGCACGCAAGGACCTGACGCGCAAAATGCTGCAGGTCGAGCACAACTTGCGCGTCGACCTGCGCAGCGAGGATTTGGGCAGCCGGGCCCACCCACTGCTCGACCTGGTGATGGGGCACGATAACCTCAGCCTCAGCGTGCTGGCCCTCGAAAGCCGACACCCGCACTTGCTGAGCCTGGGGCCGGCGCTAGAGTCGCAGGTCGGCGATTTGCCCACCAATGCCCGTCTGGCCTTCTACGCCTGGCGCGACAGCAGCGGTAACCAGATCCTCACCGTGACCCGGCTGATGCAACTGCGCGACGACACCCCGGTCAAGGTCATGATGTCGCTCAACCGCGCCGACGATAACGCCCTGTTGCAGGCCTACCTCCACTCCACCTTGCTGGCGCTGCCGCTGCTACTGGTCCTGATCGGTGCGGGCGCCTGGTGGCTGATGCAGCGCGGCCTCAAGCCGCTGCGGCACTTTCGGCGCATTGCCGGGCAGGTCTCGGCCCAGGACCTGCAGCATCGCCTGCCCGACAGTGGCCTGCCGCTAGAGCTCGCAGAACTGGCGCACAGTATCAATGTGATGCTCGACCGCCTTGACCAAGGTGTCAGCCAGCTGTCGCAGTTTTCCGACGATCTGGCCCACGAACTGCGTACACCATTGAGCAACCTGATGGGTAAGGCACAGGTGACCCTGGCTCGTGAGCGGGACACCGCCAACTACCGGGAAGTGCTGGAAGACAGCATCGATGAGCTGACCCGGCTCAACCGCATCATCAACGACATGTTGTTCCTCGCCCAGGTCAGCCAGCCGCAGGCGCAGGTGGCATTGAAACCCTTGGCGTTGGCTGACGAGACGGCACGGGTTGTCGAACTGTTTGCCTTCAGTGCCGAGCTGAAAGCGGTTGAGCTGCGGGTTCGCGGCTGGGGCACGGCGCTCGGTGACCGGTTGATGCTCCAGCGGGTGTTGTCGAACCTTCTGAGCAATGCCATTCGGCACAGTCCCGAGCATGAGCCCGTCGAATTGCATATCGAGCGCGCGGGCAGTGAGATACGTCTATCGGTAGAGAACCGGGGGCCTGGCATCGCGGCCGAGCACCAGCAGCGCTTGTTCGAGCGGTTTTACCGGGTGGGCTCGGGGCGCTCGCGGCTGGAGGGCGGAACCGGGCTGGGGCTGGCGATCGTGAGGTCGATCATGCAGTTGCACGGTGGAAGGGTCGAAGTGAGCAGCAGCCCGTTGGGGCCTACCCGCTTCACCCTCGTATTCGCCGCCGAGTGATCGGCTGCCTGCACGGGCCGTGATAGGGCCAGTGCAGGCAGCCAGTGAGTCAGCGCGAAGCCGCGACGATCAGCGCCTTCATCTCGGCGACAGCAGCCTTGAAGCCTACGAACAGGGCATGTGCCACCAGCGCATGGCCAATGTTCAACTCATTGATGCCCTTGATCGCCGCCACCGCCTGCACATTGTGGTAATGCAGGCCATGGCCGGCATTGACGATCAGCCCCTGCCCCACGCCAAACGCCACGCCATCGACAATGCGCTGGAGCTCTTGCGCCACTTCCGTCGGGGTTTCGGCATCGGCATAACGGCCGGTGTGCAACTCGATGGCCGGCGCGCCGACCCGATGTGAAGCCTCGATCTGCCGCTCGTCGGCATCGATGAACAACGAAACCTCCGCACCAGTACGCGCCAGACGCTCCACTGCCGCCTTGATCCGTGCTTCCTGCCCTGCCACGTCCAGACCACCCTCGGTGGTCAGCTCCTGACGGGTTTCCGGGACCAGGCAGATGTGCGCCGGGCGAATCTTTTCGGCAAAGGCCATCATCTCTTCGGTGACGCCCATCTCGAAGTTCATGCGGGTCTGCAGCACATCCTTGAGCAGCACCACATCACGCTCCTGGATGTGCCGGCGGTCTTCGCGCAGGTGCACGGTAATGCCATCGGCGCCTGCTTCCTCGGCATCCAGAGCAGCCTTGACCGGGTCAGGGTAACGCGTGCCGCGGGCCTGGCGCAGGGTCGCCACGTGGTCGATGTTGACGCCAAGAAGCATGCGGTTGCTGTGAGTCACGAAAGGCTCTCCTGAAGATTGAGCCCCACAGCATACGTCGTGATCAGCGCTTGCGAAACAGTTCGCGGCTGACCAGGGGTTTTGCCCCCAGGTGAACGGCCAGCGCCTGGCGCATCAAGCGCTTTGCAGCGAGCAAGGCGCCAGGTGCGTCCCAGTCGGCTTCAGCCAGGGCTAGCAACTCGATCCCGCGAAACAGGCCGGGCTGCAACAGCTCGACCCGCTCCAGGCCGGCATCCACGCGCAGGCGATACAGACCGTCGGCAGCGATCGGCTGGTCGTTGACGTCTTGGCTCAATGAAAACGCATACCCCAGCTCATCAAGCAGCCGCCATTCGAACGAACGCAGCAGAGGTTCCAACGGGCGCCCTTCGGCCAAGGCCTGCAAGGTCAGGGCGTAGTGATCGAAAATTGCCGGAAACGGTGCTTCGGCGGGCAGCAGCCGCATCAGCAACTCATTCAGGTACAGCCCGCTGAACAGCGCATCGCCATGCAGCCAGGCGGCGATGCCGCTGCTGTCCATGCGACCGACATTCTTTAGCTCACCGCGCCCCCGCAACTCTAGCTCCAGGGGTACGAACGGCCGCACCAGGCTGCCACCCTTGCCGCGTGCACGACGGAGCACGGCGCGCATGCGGCCCTGCGGGGTGAAAAAGTCCACCAGCGCGCTGGTTTCCTTGTAGGCACGGCTGTGCAGCACATAGGCTGGCTGGCCGACAGGTTGTTCCATTAAGAATCACTCGCCCCGAGGGTTGCACTTGCCCTTGTGGCAGCGCGGCGCGGCTTACAGGTCGCCGTAGCCCAGCGAACGCAGTGCGCGCTCGTCATCGGACCAGCCGCCCTTCACCTTGACCCACAGGTTGAGCATGACCTTGGAGTCGAACAGCACTTCCATGTCCTTGCGCGCCTCGGAACCGATACGCTTGATGCGCTCACCCTTGTCGCCAATGATGATCTTTTTCTGGCCGTCGCGCTCAACCAGGATCAGCGCGTGGATGTGCAGCACATGGCCCTGCTGCTTGAATTCCTCGATTTCGACGGTGATCTGGTACGGCAGCTCCGCACCCAACTGGCGCATGATCTTCTCGCGTACCAGTTCAGCGGCGAGGAAGCGGCTGCTACGGTCGGTGATCTGGTCTTCAGGGAAGAAATGATCGTTCTCGGGCAGGTGCTTGGCGATCTGTGCTTCCAGCGCTTCAAGGTTGTGCCCCTGCTGCGCGGAAATCGGCATCACCTCGGCGTTCGGCAGTTGCTCTTGGAGCCACTGCAGGTGCGGAATCAGCTCGGCTTTCTCTTCCATGCGGTCGGTCTTGTTGACCGCGATGATCAGCGGGCCGGTCACATACTGCACGCGCTCCAGAACCAGTTGGTCCTCGTCGGTCCACTTGGTACGGTCGACCACGAAGATAACCACGTCGACGTCCTTGAGGGCTGCCGAGGCGTTGCGGTTCATGTAGCGGTTCAGCGCCTTGTCGTTGGCTTTGTGCATGCCTGGGGTATCGACATAGATCGCCTGCACATCACCTTCGGTCTTGATGCCGAGCATGTTGTGGCGGGTCGTCTGCGGCTTGCGCGAGGTAATCGCCAGCTTCTGACCGAGGATGTGGTTGAGCAGGGTCGACTTGCCGACGTTGGGGCGGCCGACAATGGCTACGTAGCCACAGCGGGTCGGGTTGCTATCAGTCATTGCCATTCTCCACGCCCAGGGCGATCAGTGCAGACGCGGCAGCGACTTGCTCGGCAATACGCCGGCTGACGCCCTGACCACGGCTCTTGTTGTTCAGCAGCACCACTTCGCATTCGACGAAGAAGGTCCGGCAGTGCGGTTCACCCTGGATATCCACGACTTCGTAACGCGGCAGCTCACAGCTGCGCGACTGCAGGAACTCTTGCAGGCGGGTTTTCGGATCTTTGTTGGTGTCGACCAGGGTCAGGCCTTCGAACTCGTCTGCCAGCCAGGCCAGTACGCGTTCGCGGGCCGTTTCCATGTTCGCGTCCAGGTAGATGGCGCCAATCAGCGCCTCCAGGGCATCGGCCAGGATCGACTCACGGCGAAAACCGCCGCTTTTGAGTTCACCGGAACCCAGGCGCAGGTACTCGCCAAGGTCGAAACCACGGGCCAGACGAGCCAGGGTTTCACCCTTGACCAGGCGGGCACGCAGGCGCGACAGCTGGCCTTCGCGGGCCTGCGGGAAGCGCTCGAACAGCGCTTCGCCTGCAACGAAGTTGAGGATGGCGTCACCGAGAAACTCCAGGCGCTCGTTGTTACGCCCGGCGTAGCTGCGATGGGTCAGCGCCAGGAGCATCTGGTCCTGGTTCTTGAAGGTGTAACCGAGCTTTCGCTCGAGATGGGCAAGGGAAGCACTCATGCGGCCACCCGTTGGTTGTTCAACGCGTTGTTCAAATCAACATCCTGAAAGACTGTTTGGCTGTGGTCCGCCGCGCGATGTGCGGCGAATCTCCCGATCCCTGAGAACACAGCCTATGTCAGAAATGCATTCGGCGCTGTCTGCTGGACAGCGCCGAAGGGTATCAATGGATCAGGCCGACCCGCGACAGGTTGGGCAGGTGGCTGAGTTTCGGCTCTGGCCAGCTCATCCACACTGCGAAGGCCTTGCCGACGATGTTCCGGTCCGGAACCATGCCGTGCAGTTCCTTGGGAATGTTCGGGTCATCCCAGAAACGGCTGTCGTTGGAGTTGTCGCGGTTGTCGCCCATCATGAAGTAATGGCCTGCCGGCACGGTCCACTGTTGGTCCGGCGGCATGCGATAACGGCTCATTTCCTTGCGGATCAGGTGTTCGGCCTCGCCGAGCTTTTCCTTGTACAGCTCGGCGCTGCCCAGGGTGCCCGGTTCGCTGCCCACCAGTTGCTCGGCAATCGGCTGACCGTTGACGAACAACCGCTTGTCGTTGGTGTAGCGCACCACATCGCCCGGCAGACCCACTACACGCTTGATGTAGTTGACGTTGGGGTCGCTCGGGTAGCGAAACACCATTACATCCCCGCGCTGCGGGTCACCCACCTCGATGACCTTCTTGTCGATCACCGGCAGGCGAATGCCGTACGAGAACTTGTTCACCAGGATGAAGTCGCCCACTTCCAGGGTCGGCTTCATCGAACCCGAAGGAATCTGGAACGGTTCGACCAGGAACGAGCGCAGCACCAGCACGATGAACAGTACCGGGAAGAACGACTTACCGTATTCGACCAGCAACGGCTCTTTGTTCAGGCGCTCGACCACGGCCAACTCGGGCTGGCTTACGCTGCCCTGATAGTTGGCAATTGCCGCACGCCGGCGCGGGGCCAGGAACAGCAGGTCGATCAAGCCCAGCAGACCGCAGACGAATACGGCGATAACCAGCAACAGCGGGAAATTTAGCGACATAGGACCTAGCTATCCAACCTGAGCACGGCGAGGAAGGCTTCCTGTGGAATTTCCACGTTGCCCACCTGCTTCATGCGTTTCTTACCGGCCTTCTGCTTCTCAAGCAGCTTCTTCTTACGGCTGACGTCACCGCCGTAGCACTTGGCCAGTACGTTCTTTCTGAGCGCCTTGACGGTTGTCCGCGCAATGATCTGGCCGCCAATGGCTGCCTGGATCGCCACATCGAACATCTGCCGAGGGATCAGTTCTTTCATCTTCTCGGTCAACGCACGGCCTTTGTAGGCCGCATTGTCGCGGTGCACGATCAATGCCAAGGCATCGACCTTGTCGCCGTTGATCAGCACGTCCAGCTTGACCAGGTTGGCCGACTGGTAGCGATCGAAATGATAGTCCAGCGAAGCATAGCCGCGGCTGGTGGATTTGAGGCGGTCGAAGAAGTCCAGTACCACCTCGTTCATCGGCATGTCATAGCGCACTTGCACCTGGCTGCCGAGGAACTGCATGTCGCGCTGTACACCACGCTTTTCGATGCACAGGGTAATGACGTTACCCAGGTGCTCCTGCGGTACCAGGATGGTCGCGGTGACGATCGGCTCGCGGAAGTCGGCCACGGCCGACACGTCCGGCAGCTTGGACGGGTTGTCGACGACGATGGTTTCGCCGGTTTTCAGTTCCAGCTCGTAGATTACGCTTGGCGCGGTGGTGATCAGGTCCAGGTCGTATTCGCGCTCCAGGCGCTCCTGGATGATCTCCATGTGCAGCATGCCGAGGAAGCCGCAACGGAAGCCGAAGCCCAGGGCGTCGGAGCTTTCCGGCATGTACTGCAGCGACGAATCGTTCAGGGTCAGCTTTTGCAACGCATCGCGGAAGTCTTCGAAGTCGTCGGAACTGACCGGGAACAGGCCGGCGTAGACCTGCGGCTGGATCTTCTTGAAGCCTGGCAGCACTTCGACCTCAGGGGTCGAGGACAGGGTCAGGGTGTCACCCACCGGAGCACCGTGAATGTCCTTGATGCTGGCGATGATGAAGCCTACTTCGCCGGCTTTCAGATCAGCGGTCTGGGTGTGTTTCGGGGTGAATACACCGACGCTGTCCACCAGGTGCACCTTGCCGGTGGACTTGACCAGGATCTTGTCGCCTTTCTTGACCCGGCCCTGGCGCACGCGCACCAGCGAGACCACGCCAAGGTAGTTGTCGAACCAGGAGTCGATGATCAGTGCTTGCAGCGGTGCATCGATCTCGCCTTCCGGCGCAGGGATCGAGTGCACCAGGCGCTCGAGCACCTCGTCCACGCCCATGCCGCTCTTGGCGCTGCAGGCCACGGCGTCGGTGGCGTCGATGCCGATGATCTTTTCGATCTCGTCCTTGACGCGGTCCGGGTCAGCCTGGGGCAGGTCCATCTTGTTGAGGACCGGCATGACCTCCAGGCCTTGCTCGATGGCGGTGTAGCAGTTGGCCACGGACTGGGCTTCGACGCCCTGGCCAGCGTCGACAACCAGCAGCGCACCTTCACACGCCGCCAGCGAGCGCGAGACTTCGTATGTGAAGTCGACGTGGCCGGGGGTGTCGATGAAGTTCAGCTGGTAGGTCTTGCCGTCCTGCGCCTTGTAGTGAAGCGTGACGCTGTGGGCCTTGATGGTGATACCGCGCTCGCGCTCCAGGTCCATGGAATCGAGCACCTGGGCTTCCATCTCGCGTGCCGACAGGCCACCGCACATCTGGATGAAACGGTCGGCCAGCGTCGACTTGCCATGGTCGATGTGGGCGATGATGGAGAAATTGCGGATATGACTCAAATCACTCACGGGTCAACACTCGAAAAGGCTGCGAGCCGGACGCCCGCCGAAAAATAGCCGGGAATTGTACCTTAAGCTGCTGGGTTATGGGAGATTCCTCTGTCCGACTGTACACAGCAATGCTTCACTCAATTGTGAAGATTCATGAAAAAGGGCAGCCGAAGCTGCCCTTTCCGCCTTGCCAAGCCGCTTATTCAGCGAGCTTGAAGGTAATGAAGCTGGCGCGGCCCTGACGCAGCACACGCATCGACACCGAACGGTTTTTCGGCAGTTCCTTGGCGATTTCGGTGAACTCCTTGGCCGAACCGATGGCCTGGTTGTTCAGGTGGCTGATGACGTCGCCCGGGCGCAGGCCAATCAGCGCAGCCGGGCCATCCTGGACTTCCTTGATGACCACGCCGCCCTTGAGCTCAAGGGATTTCTTCTGCTCGGCGGTCAGGTCGGCTACCGATACCCCCAGGCGGTTGCTGCTGCGCTCGGCGGTGCCTTCGGCGCCGGTACCGATCTCGGCATCGTCATCCGGCATTGCACCCACGGCAACTTCCAGGTTCTGGCGCTTGCCGTTGCGGATGATTTCCAGCTTGGCCTTCTCACCGTCCTTGAGGCTACCGACCAGATGCGGCAGGTCCGCCGACATGACGATCGGCTGGCCGTTCATGCTCAGGATCACGTCACCCACCTGCAGGCCGCCCTTGGCTGCGGGGCCGTCTTCCAGCACCTGCGCCACCAGGGCACCAGCCGGTTTGTCCAGGCCGAAGGATTCAGCCAAGTCCTTGTTGACCTCCTGAATCACCACGCCCAGCCAGCCGCGGCTGACCTTGCCGTCCTTCTTGAGCTGGTTGGAAACGTCGATTGCCACGTCGATCGGGATAGCGAACGACAGGCCCATGAAGCCGCCGGAACGGGTGAAGATCTGCGAGTTGATACCCACCACTTCGCCCTTCATGTTGAACAGCGGGCCGCCGGAGTTACCCGGATTGATGGCCACGTCGGTCTGGATGAACGGTACGTAGGTGTCATTCGGCAAGGTACGGCCCTTGGCACTGACGATACCTTTGGTCACGGAATGGTCGAAGCCGAACGGCGAACCGATGGCCAGTACCCACTCGCCTACCTTGAGCTTTTCGGAATCACCCAGCTTCACGGTAGGCAGGTTCTTGCCCTCGACCTTCAGCAAGGCCACGTCGGTACGTGGATCGGTGCCGATCAGCTTGGCCTGCAGCTCACTGCGGTCCGACAGGCGAACGATGATCTCGTCGGCGTCGGCCACCACGTGATTGTTGGTCAACACGTAGCCATCGCTGGAAATGATGAAGCCCGAGCCCAGCGACATCGCCTCACGCTGACGGTCACCGCGCGGCGAGCGAGGCTGCTGGGGCATGTTGCGCTCGAAGAACTCGCGGAACATTGGCGGCAGGCCTTCCAGGTCCGGCATCTGGCCCTGGGCGACACGGCGGTCCGGTAGCTTCTGCTTGGTACTGATGTTGACCACCGCCGGCGAGGCTTGCTCGACCAAGGTGGTGAAGTCCGGCAGGGCTTCCTCGGCCTGGGCGCTGAGCACCTGGCCGAGCATCAGCACGGCGGCGAACATCGTTAGGTAGGATTTCAAGCGTGGTATTGACATACGGCTCCCGTCACAACGAGCGGTAGTTTAGAAAGGCCCCTGCACAAAGCAGGAAAGGCCAGGCTCCTGAGAGCCTGACCTATAGGAAATTTACCGATGGATTGCAAATGACAATGCTTTAATTTCATTTCAGCCGCATGTCCGCCTGCCTTGGCACAGCCCGCAAAGGCCCGCCTTTACTGGCGTGCCTGAGCGTCCTGAGGGCGCATCGAGAGGGCGACGCGTTCTGCCGTACCCAGCGGAATTTCGCCGACCACGGTCACCATCACCTTACCCTTGGGGGTGTTAAGGCGACGTGAAACCGCCGAAGTCGGGCCCAACTGGGTGCGCACGTCGGTACCGCCATCATCATTTACCGGCTCGAGAAACACCGAGAAACGCGCCAGGCCGTCGTCATACATCAAGCTGCTGACCGAACTGTTGCGCTTGGGGTCGCTGCGCATGGAGCTGTTGACCAACTCGAAACCCGGGGGCAGCCAGTCCGAACGCCAGCCGGCGACGCTATCGTTGCCGGCAGCCGTGACTTGCCGCACTGGCTTGCACCCTGCCCCGGGACGCATGTCGGCATCAGTGGGCAGTTCGTCAGTATCAAGGCGGGTCATCTGGAAGCGCTCCAGCAACTGCCCTTTGTCGTTGAGCATCAACGAGCGTAGCGGCAGGCCGGTCTTTCGATCCAGGTGCAATTCGAAAGCATAGCGATGCTGGTCCCGCGGGGTCAGGGTGACAATCACGGCGTCGCGCCCGGCGACCCGTGACTTGCCCGCCACGCTCAAGTCGTACCAGCTCATCAGTTTGAGCGGATCAAGCACACGTGAGGCGGTGTCCGGGGGTGCCGAGACACTGCTGGCCAAGGCCCCGCTGACGCATTCCACCTTGCCATCCACGCGCACGATTTCCTGGGCGGCGCCATCGAGCTGCAACAGCCGCTCACTGACCTTGCCGCCTTCGACCCTGTGCCAGATGTCGTGGGAGGAGAAGCTGCCGTTACGTTCGTAGACAAAAGAGCCTTGATAGCTCTGTTTTTGCTCGGCCTGTGCCAGCTTGTTCAGCCACTCGCTCGCCTCGGGCGAAGAATTGGCCGCCAACGCTGGCACCGTCATGCAGCTGCCAATCAGCAGCGACAAGAGAGGTAGCGCGCGCATGATCCTCCTTACTTAACGGTTTTCCAGGCTAGCGGCGCGAGCGTAGGGCAATGCGGTTTCAGTGCCCTTCAGCGCAGACTCCTGGGCATGCTGGCGCAGGTAGCCTGGCAGACGCTGATCCCAGCCGGCCTGGTTCTGCAGCACGCCGTTGGCCATCGGCCCGGTCGGTTGCTCACTGCTTTCACTATAGCCTGCCAAAACGGCTGGGCCCTGTGCTTGTGGCACGCTCAGGCCCTGCTGAGCAGGTTGCTGGGCAGCCAGCTCGGCGCCAGTGATCTCGTCCTGGTTGTACATACGTACGCCAGCCAGCACGGCCACGGTAACCGAAGCAGCAACCGCCAGACGGGCAATGCTGCGCCAAGGCCCTTTATTGACCTTGGCCGGCACGGCTTCGTCAGCCAGCGCGGCAGATACCGCCGAAGCGAGATCCAGGTTAGGCAGCAGCAGCTCCTTGTGCATGGCTGCGCGGGCAACCTGGTAACGCGACCAGGTAGCACGGGTTTCGGCATCGTCGACGGCATTCAACACCCGACGCAATTCCAGTTCGTCCGCTTCGTTATCCATCACCGCGGACAGCGATTCCTGCAAAGCTTCACGACTCATGGCGGTTCCTCTCTTGGCTGTCGCCGCTGTCTCAGGTTTCCTGCAACAACGGCTGCAGGGCTTTGTCTATGGCCTCCCGAGCGCGGAAGATTCGAGAGCGCACGGTACCCACCGGGCATTGCATGACACTGGCAATGTCCTCGTAACTCAGTCCGTCGAACTCGCGCAGGGTCAATGCCGTGCGCAGGTCCTCTGGCAGTTGCTGGATGGTCCGATGGACGGTGCCTTCGATTTCATCCCGCAACAACGAGCGCTCTGGGGACTCGAGATCCTTGAGGCCATGATCGCCGTCGTAAAACTCCGCATCCTCGGAGCTCACATCACTGTCTGGCGGCCGTCTTCCACGGGACACCAGGTAATTCTTCGCCGTGTTGATGGCGATGCGGTACAGCCACGTATAAAACGCACTGTCGCCGCGGAAGTTGCCAAGCGCACGGTAGGCCTTGATGAAGGCTTCCTGTGCTACATCCTGGGCCTCGTGGGTATCGTGAACGAACCGCACGATCAACCCGAGAATCTTGTGCTGATACTTCAGCACCAACAGATCGAACGCTCGCCTGTCACCACGCTGCACGCGCTCGACAAGCTGCTGATCCTCTTCCTGGGTTAGCATGAACACTCCTCAGTGAACTCGAAGGAGCGTTGCATCAGCCATCGTTCAGGCTTGCAACCATAGACTCGGGCTTTGCGCAAAAGTTCTCCCCTCCAAGCAAGTTTCCTGCTGCCCTTGGTCGGCTAGCACGGAAGACGCGGCGCGGTCACGGCCGGCTACGTCGATAATCAGGTTTCGAATACGCAGGGGTCAGCCCGGTTAGGCCTGCCGCCCTGCGTCGCCGCGGCAAATTGTGGCGTGCGGGCAGCCTTCATAGGATTTCCGGCCATGTCGGAAAGTTCCCACAAAGGTTGACGCAACCTGGCAAGTGGCATGGAAATTGGCCACCCGGGGCTGCTATAAAGGCAACCCGGCCCAGTTTAACGATAGTTTCACAATGCCATCGGCGCGTGACTATTGTGCCGTGCCCCTTCCAAAGATTACTAGTGTCCCGACATGAGCCAACAATTCCAACATGATGTCCTGGTGATCGGCAGCGGTGCCGCCGGTCTCAGCCTGGCACTTAACCTCCCCAGCCACCTGCGCGTAGCCGTGCTGAGCAAGGGCGACCTGGCCAATGGCTCGACGTTCTGGGCCCAAGGCGGTGTCGCCGCCGTGCTGGACAATACCGATACCGTGCAGTCGCATGTCGAGGACACCCTCAATGCCGGCGGTGGCCTGTGCCATGAAGACGCGGTGCGTTTTACCGTCGAACACAGCCGCGAAGCCATCCAGTGGCTGATCGAGCAAGGTGTACCCTTTACCCGCGATGAGCACTACAGCGTCGACGATGGCGGCTTCGAGTTCCACCTCACCCGTGAGGGCGGCCATAGCCACCGACGCATCATCCATGCTGCCGACGCTACCGGTGCGGCAATCTTTACCACGCTGCTGGAACAGGCTCGCCTGCGCCCGAATATCCAGTTGCTGGAACAGCGCGTAGCAGTCGACCTGATCACCGAACGGCGCCTTGGGCTGCCCGGCGAGCGCTGCCTGGGTGCCTACGTGCTCGACCGCAACACCGGTGAGGTGGACACCTTCGGCGCGCGATTCACCGTACTGGCCACGGGTGGCGCGGCCAAAGTCTACCTCTATACCAGCAACCCCGACGGTGCTTGCGGCGACGGCATCGCCATGGCCTGGCGGGCCGGTTGCCGGGTGGCGAACCTGGAGTTCAATCAGTTCCACCCGACCTGCCTGTACCACCCGCAGGCGAAAAGCTTCCTGATCACCGAAGCCCTGCGTGGCGAGGGCGCCCTGCTGCGCCTGCCCAACGGTGAACGCTTCATGCCGCGCTTCGACCCACGCGAAGAGCTGGCTCCGCGAGACATCGTCGCCCGCGCCATCGACCACGAGATGAAGCGCCTGGGCGTGGACTGCGTGTACCTGGACATCACCCACAAGCCGGCCGACTTCATCAAGAGCCACTTCCCCACCGTTTACGAGCGTTGCCTGGGATTCGGTATCGATATCACCCGCCAGCCGATCCCGGTGGTGCCAGCGGCGCACTACACCTGCGGCGGGGTGATGGTCGACGAGCGTGGCCACACCGACGTGGCGGGCCTGTATGCCATTGGCGAAACCAGCTTCACCGGCCTGCACGGTGCCAACCGCATGGCCAGCAACTCGCTGTTGGAGTGCTTCGTCTATGGCCGCGCCGCTGCTGCCGACATCGAGGCGAACCTGGAGCAAGTGGCCATGCCCAAGGCCCTGCCCGGCTGGGACGCCAGCCAGGTTACCGATTCGGACGAGGATGTGATCATTGCGCACAACTGGGACGAGCTGCGGCGTTTCATGTGGGACTACGTGGGCATCGTGCGCACCAGCAAGCGGTTGCAGCGGGCGCAGCATCGCATTCGTTTGCTGCTGGATGAAATCGACGAGTTCTACAGCAACTACAAGGTCAGCCGCGACCTGATCGAGTTGCGCAACTTGGCGCAGGTGGCCGAATTGATGATCTTGTCGGCGATGCAGCGCAAGGAAAGCCGCGGACTGCACTACACCCTGGATTACCCAGGGATGCTGGACGAGGCCAAGGACACCATCCTCAGCCCGCGCTGAAAACCGCGTCGCGGCCTTCGCGGGCCTGTCCCGCGAAGGGGGCCGTGCGGTGCATGGCACCCGCCTCGCCGGTGTTCGCGGGGCAAGCCCGCTCCCACAGAGCCCCTGCCAAATCATTAAGGTATGTTTTGTTCGATGAACGCGGGCGTGCCCGCGATGAAGCTAAGCCGAGGTCGATCTAGGCCCGGCTCACCGCAGCCCAGCGCCGCCGGCTGAACTTCAACCGTACCCGCAAGCGCCGATGCTCGTCAGCCCCTAGCGCATCCTGCGGTATGCACTGGCTCTCCCCCACCCTTCGGCCCACCCGCTCAAAGCGCAGAACCACCAACCGTGGCAACGCTACGCTATCCCGGCACAACCGCACCGGCTGCCAGCCACAACCACGGCTGAACACCTGCCAGCCGCGCGCATCACGGCGCAGGCCGACAATGGCATGCTCATGGGTCAGAAGAATTCGTCGAGGAATCGCCCAGCCAGCGTGGGCGATACAGATGCCAACAACAGACAAAGCCAGCCAGGCCGGCAACGGGCTCGTCCATACAGCAAGCCAGGCGAGCACCTGGCAAGCCATGTAGGCCGCCAGCAACAGGCGCGAGCCTTGCCAGCGGCATTCAAAGCAATCACTTGGGCTGGACACGGTCCAGAATGATGCGGACCATGCGTTGCAGCTCCGGGTCCTCGGACTCGGTGCGCTCCATGAACCAGCCGAACATGTCCTGATCCTCGCAGCTCAACAGACGCACATAGAGTTCGCGGTCGGTTTCGTTGAGGCTGGGGTAGACTTCCTGGGTGAAAGGCACCAGCAGCACGTCCAGTTCCAGCATGCCGCGGCGGCTGTGCCAGAAAAGCCGGTTGAGTTCAGTTTGTTCGACCATGGGGCCCTCCTCGAATGGCCCGCCAGTATACAGCCAGCCGAGCGAAGCGACACCGGGCGTTGGTCTAGTCACCTACCTATTTTGTTACCGGCGTTCTATGATGGCCGCCAGTCTTTAGCCACCGCGATGACCCATGGCCGATTCCGCTTTCTTCTGCCCCCTGTCCCACGAGGGCATTCTCGCCGTCCGCGGCTCCGATGCAGGCAAGTTCCTGCAAGGCCAGCTGACCTGCAACATCAACTACCTCAGCCAGGAATATGCCAGCCTTGGCGCCCGCTGCATGGTCAAGGGGCGCATGCAGTCGAGCTTCCGCATCTTGCCCGAAGGCAATGGCTACCTGCTGGCCATGGCCAGCGAACTGCTGGACGCGCAACTGGCCGACCTGAAGAAGTACGCCGTGTTCTCCAAGGCCACGCTGACCGACGAGAGCCCCGCCTGGGTGCGCTTCGGCCTGCAGGGTGGCGCAGCGGCACTTCAGGCCCTGGGGCTCGATGTGCCTGCTGCCGCTGGCAGTACCGTACGCCATGAAGGGCTGATCGCCATTACCGTGTCCCCTGGCCGCGTAGAGCTGTGGGCACCGGCAGACAACGCCGAGCCGGTGCGCCAGGCGCTTGCTGCCGCCCTGCCCGAAGGCAGCCTCAACGACTGGCTGCTGGGCCAGGTTCGCGCCGGGATCGGCCAGGTCATGGGGCCAACCCGTGAGCTGTTCATCCCCCAGATGATCAACCTGCAAGCGGTCGATGGTGTCAGCTTCAAGAAGGGCTGCTACACCGGCCAGGAAATCGTCGCGCGCATGCAGTACCTTGGCAAGCTCAAGCGTCGTCAGTATCGCCTGGCCCTGGACCAGCAGGCCATCCCTGCCCCAGGGGCCGAAATTTTCTCGCCCACCCATGGTTCGTCAGTCGGTGAAGTGGTGATTGCTGCCGGCAACGGCGCAGGCTGCGAACTGCTCGCGGTACTCAGTGCCGAGGCTGTCGAAGACGACAACCTGCACCTGGGCAGCCTGGAAGGCCCTCGCCTGCAAGTGCTGACCCTGCCTTACGAACTGGACCGCGACCGAGAAATCCAGCGCTGACCAGCCTGCCCCGCCCTGCGGCGGGGCCGCACCACCACTGCGGTAGACACGCCCATGAACAAGCTGGCCGAGATGGTTCAAGCACAATTGCTCGACGCCATCGAAAAGGATGACCTGGTCCTGCCAACCCTGCCCGAGGTCGCCTTGAGCATCCGCGAGGCGGCAGAAGACAGCGAGATCAGCGTAGCGGCCCTGAGCAAGGTGATAGGTCGCGACGCGGCCCTTTCAGCGCGCCTGATCAAAGTCGTCAACAGCCCGCTGCTGCGCGCGGCGGTCGAGGTTACCGACCTGCACACTGCGATCACGCGGCTGGGCATCAACTACAGCTGCAACCTGGCCATTGGCCTGGTAATCGAGCAGATCTTCCACGCACGCTCGCCGGCAGTTGAACAGAAATTGCGGGATATCTGGGTCAACAGCTTGGAAGTGGCAGGTATCAGCTACGAAATATGCCGCCGCTACACCCACCTCAAGCCGGACCAGGCCACCCTGGGCGGGTTGGTCAACCAGATTGGCGCCTTACCGGTGCTGATCTATGCCGAAGAGCACAATGAGCTGTTGTCCGACCCGGTATGCCTGCATTACGTGATCGAGCAGATCCAGCCAGTGCTGGGTGACAAAATCCTCAAGCTGTGGGAGTTTCCGGAGCAGTTGGTCAACTTGCCAAGCCAGATGCAGGACCTGGACCGGCAGACCGACAAGGTCGATTACATCGACATCGTGCAGATCGCCCGCTGCATCAGCCAACGCGGCCGCAACCGGCCGTTGGCAGCACTGCCGGCCTACCGCCACCTTGGCCTGCCGTTCGGTACCGAGCTGGAGGTAGATGAGTTACTCGAGGCGCGGAGCATGTTGCGCTGAGCCGTGTAAGCCGATGCTGGCGCCAGGGCCCAGCACAGGCAACCCGTCAATCAGCGATAAAGCTCACCCGCACCCGCAATCCACCCTTGGCCCCATCATGCAGGCTCACCTGCGCCAGGTGCGCCCGGCAGATCTCACCAACGATCGCCAGCCCCAACCCGCTGCCCTGCGCACTCTTGCGGTAGAAGCGCTCGAACACCCGCTCGCGCTCGGCCTCGGGAATCCCCGGCCCGTCATCCTCCACCTCCAGCACGGCCGGCGCCAAAACCCGCAAAATCACGTTACCGCCCGCGGGCGTATGCGCCAAGGCATTGTCCACCAGGTTGCTCAACAATTCGTTGAGCAACGTCGGCTCCCCTTTCAGCCACACCGGCGCCTCGGCCTCCAGCGCCAGCGCCACCCCGCGCTTGTGCGCCAGTGGTGCCATGGCCATGCCCAGTTCCCGTGCCAGCTGGCTCAGGTCCAGACGCTGGGCACCGCCTTCGGCTATCGCCCGGGCGCCGTTCTCGACCCGCGCCAACGACAGCAACTGATTGGCCAGGTGGGTCAGGCGATCGGTTCCCTGGGCCGCAGACTCCAGGGTCTGCCGCCACTCCTGCGGCTCGGACGAGCGCAAGCCCAGTTCGACCCGCGCCTTGAGGGCCGCCAGCGGTGTACGCAGTTCGTGGGCCGCATCGGCGATGAACTGCGCCTGGCGCTCGAACTGGCCGCGCAAGCGTTCGGTAAAGTGGTTCAAGGCCCGCACCAGCGGGCTCAACTCCCGTTGCACCTGCACCACCGGCAACGACCGCAGGTCGTCCGGCTGGCGCTCTTCCACTGCCGTACGCAGGCGCTCCAGCGGCCGCAATGCAGCACTTACGGCAAACCACACCATCACCAGCGCGCCCAACGCCAGCATTCCCAGGCGCAGCAGGGTGTCAGCCATCAACCCACGGGCCATGCGCACCCGTGCTTCCTCGGTCTCGGCTACGCGAATTTCCGCCATGCCGTTCATGTTCGGCTCGCTCACCGGCTTCAGCAAGCTGACCACGCGGACGTCCTGGCCCAGATAAGTGGCGTTGTAGAACCGCGCCAGCGCCGGGTAGTCGTCGGTACGCGGTGTGCCCGGCGGCGGCGGCGGCAGGTTCTCGTAGCCGGAAATCAGCCGCTGCTTGATATCCAGCACGGTGTAGTAAATGCGCCCGGCGCTGTCGTAGGCAAAGGTGTCCAGGGCCACATAGGGCACGTCCGCGCTCAACGACCCATCGCGCTGCGAAAGGCCGGCGGCGATGGTCCGCGCCGAGGCGAGCAAGGTGCGGTCATACGCCGTGTCGGCGGCCTCACGGCCGTTCCAGTAGGCACTCAGGCCGCTGGCCAGCATCAGCACCACCAGCAGCAACGCCAGGTTGCCGAGCAGGCGCCCGCGCAGGCTGCCATTGTCACGCATCACGGTGCTCGAGCAGGTAACCCAGGCCGCGGAAGGTGACGATGGCCACGGGTTGGCCATCAAGCTTCTTGCGCAGGCGGTGGATGTAGATTTCGATGGCGTCGGGGCTGGCCTCTTCGTCCAGGCCGAATACCTGGGCAGCCAACTGTTCCTTGCTCATCACCCGGCCCGGGCGGGCGATCAGCGCTTCCAGCACACTCTGCTCCCGCGAGGTCAGGGTCAGGTTTTCTGCGCCCAGGGAAAAGCGCCGGGTGTCCAGGTCATACACCAGCGGACCACAGCGCTGCTGGCGCTCGCCACCCAGCACGCTGCGCCGCAGCAGAGCCTTGACCCGGGCTTCAAGTTCGGTCAGCTCGAACGGTTTGGCCAGGTAATCGTCCGCGCCCAGGTTCAAACCATGGACCCGGTCCTTGACGTCGCTGCGTGCGGTCAGCATCAGCACCGGCAAGGTCTTGCCACGGCCCCGCAGACGCGCCAGCACCTCGAAACCGTCCATGCGCGGCAGGCCGACATCCAGCACGGCCACCGCATATTCCTCGCTGGCCAGGGCCAGGTCGGCAGCCACGCCGTCATGCAGCACATCCACGGTCAGGCCGTGGCTTTTCAAGGCTTGAGCAACGCTTTCGGCCAGTTGCAGGTGGTCTTCGACCAGCAGCACACGCATCGGATTCTCCTGCTCGGGTGGGGCGGTGGCGCGGAGTGTACCGCTGTCATGAAGCCTGTGAAGCCCCTTGTAACAAACCTTTCACGCTGAAAGGTTAGCGAAAGGTTCGTTGCCTAGCATCGCACCACGGTCGCGCTTCGCGCCGAAAAAAGCACCAGCAAGGTGCAACGAATAAGAACAATAAAACGGAGTCATCGACGATGCTGTCATCGCAGCCGCAGGCGTTCGCGCCTACCCGTTCGTTTGCCACACGCCCCTCCGCCATCGCCAGCGCCCTTGCGCTTGCCGGTGTCGCCCCAATGAGCCAGGCCGCCTTCTTCGAAGACAGCACGGCCACCTTCGAAACCCGCAACATGTACTTCAACCGCGACTTTCGCGACGGCACAAGCGCGCAACAATCCAAGCGCGACGAATGGGCCCAGGGCTTCATGCTCAATTTCGAGTCGGGCTACACCGATGGCACCGTAGGCTTCGGCCTGGACGCACTGGGCATGCTCGGCATCAAGCTCGACTCCAGCCCCGACCGCACCGACACCGGCCTGCTGCCGACCCACGATGACGGCAAGGCTGCCGACGAATACTCCAAACTTGGCCTGACCGGCAAGGTGAAGATCTCGCAGACCGAACTGAAGATCGGCACGCTGATCCCGGAACTGCCGACCTTGCAGCCCAACGATGGGCGCATCCTGCCGC
Organism: Pseudomonas sp. LB-090624; assembly: GCF_003205205.1. Taxonomy (GTDB): domain Bacteria; phylum Pseudomonadota; class Gammaproteobacteria; order Pseudomonadales; family Pseudomonadaceae; genus Aquipseudomonas. The sequence goes on along the minus strand of NZ_QJRL01000001.1, from coordinate 271,884 downwards.
AAACCTTCGAAGGCGGCCTGCTGACCTCGAAGGAAATCAAGGGCCTGACCTTCACCGGCGGGCGCCTGGACAAAGCCAAGGACCGCAACGACACCAACTGGGAAGACCTGGCCCTGAACAACAAGAACGGCCGCTTCGGTGGCTCGTTCAGCGCCGACAACCTGGCCCTGGGTGGCCTCGATTACCAGTTCACCGACCGCATCACCGGCAGCTACCACTTCGCCCAGCTCGACGATATCTACCGCCAGCACTTCATCGGCATGGTCGCCACCCAGCCGTGGGGCCCGGGCACCTTTGGCGCCGACCTGCGCCTGGCGCTCAGCGACGACGCTGGCGCCGCCAAGGCCGGCGACATCGACAACACCACGGTCAACGGCATGCTCAGCTACACCCTGGGCGGGCACAAGGTCAGTGCCGCCTGGCAGCAACTGTCCGGCGACAGCGCCTTCCCGTATGTCGATGGCGCCGACCCGTACCTGGTCAACTTCGTCCAGATCAACGACTTCGCCGGTGCCGACGAGCGCTCCTGGCAGGCGCGCTACGACTACAACTTTGCCGCCCTCGGTGTACCGGGCCTGACTTTCATGACGCGGTATATCAGCGGCGACAACGTCAGCCGTGCCGCCGGTGGTGAAGGCAAGGAGTGGGAGCGCAACACCGAACTGAAGTACGTGGTACAAAGCGGCCCGTTGAAGAACGTCGCCGTGCGTTTGCGCAATGCCACCTTCCGCTCCAACTTCGCCCGCGATGCCGACGAAGTGCGGCTGCTGGTGAGCTACAGCGTGGCCCTTTGGTAAGCCAATAGCAGTAACCCGATAACAACAACTCACGGAGATCGACGATGACCTTTTCACTGCGCCGCCTCGTCCTCGCTACCGGCTGCCTGCTGTTGGCCGGCAACGCCCTCGCTGCCGAACCGAAACGCCCCGAATGCATCGCCCCTGCCTCGCCTGGCGGTGGTTTCGACCTGACCTGCAAGCTGGTGCAAAGCGCGCTGGTGCAGGAAAAGATCCTCAGCAAGCCGATGCGTGTCACGTACATGCCCGGCGGTGTCGGCGCGGTGGCCTACAACGCCGTGGTCGCCCAACGCCCGGCCGACGCCGGCACCTTGGTGGCGTGGTCCAGCGGCTCGCTGCTGAACCTGGCCCAGGGCAAGTTCGGCCGCTTCGACGAGAACGCAGTGAAATGGCTGGCGGCCGTCGGCACCAGCTACGGCGCCATCGCCGTGAAAAGCGATTCACCCTACAAGACCCTCGATGACCTGGTCGCGGCGCTGAAAAAAGACCCGAGCAAGGTCGTGATCGGCTCCGGCGGCACCGTCGGCAGCCAGGACTGGATGCAGACCGCATTGATCGCCAAGGCTGCCGGTATCAACCCGCGCGACCTGCGTTATGTGGCCCTGGAGGGCGGTGGCGAAATCGCCACGGCACTGCTGGGCGGGCATATCCAGGTCGGCTCTACCGATATTTCCGACTCCATGCCGCACATCCAGGCCGGCAACATGCGCATCCTCGCGGTGTTCTCGGAAAACCGCCTGGACGAGCCGGAGATGAAAGACATCCCCACCGCCAAGGAACAGGGCTACGACATCGTATGGCCAGTGGTACGTGGTTTCTACCTGGGGCCAAAGGTCAGCGACGAGGACTACGCCTGGTGGAAGCAGTCGTTCGACAAGATGCTGGCCTCGGAAGACTTCGCCAAGTTGCGTGACCAGCGCGAGCTGTTCCCGTTCGCCATGACCGGCGAAGAACTGGACGGCTATGTGAAGAAGCAAGTGGCTGACTACAAGGCGCTGGCCAAGGAATTTGGCCTGATCCAGTAAGCCTGCCGGATTCACCACGATCCCTGTGAGAGCGGCCTTGCAGCCGCTCTCACAGGATTTGCATCTCGCTTGCGCGTTCCCAACGAGGATTTCTTCATGATCCTGCAACGCATCTTCGCCCTGGCCCTGCTGGCGGTGTGTGCCGCCTTGGCCGTCATGGCCTGGCCCTACCAGGCAGCATTCTCCTACGAACCAGTAGGCCCGCGCGCCTACCCACTGCTGATGCTCGGGCTGATGGGCCTGGGCCTGCTGTACCTGGTGTTCCGCCCCACGCCAATCGTGCGCAAGGACGACGAACCGGAGCTGGACCGCGAGACCCTGATCAAGATCGCCGCCTGTGTCGGCTTGCTGGTCATCTTCGCAGCCACCTTCGAGCTCCTCGGCTTCATCCTCAGCGCCATCCTCGTTGGCCTGCCCATGGCGCGCCTGTATGGCGGCCGCTGGCTGTCAAGCGCCGTCGTGGTGGTGTGCATGAGCGTCTTCCTCTACTGGCTGTTCGACCGCGTGATGGACGTGCCCCTGCCCCTTGGCCTGCTGAGCGTACTGGAGAACTGACACATGGATACCTTGAGCTACCTGGGCCAGGGCTTCGGCGTCGCCTTGTCCCCCTACAACCTGGTCACCGCCCTTTCCGGCACCCTGATCGGCACCGTGGTTGGCCTGCTGCCCGGTCTGGGCCCGATCAACGGCGTGGCACTGCTGATTCCCATCGCCTTCGCCCTGGGCCTGCCGCCTGAGTCGGCGCTGATCCTGCTGGCCGCAGTCTACCTGGGCTGCGAATACGGCGGGCGCATCAGCTCGATCCTGCTGAACATCCCGGGCGAAGCCTCGACTGTGATGACCACCCTCGACGGTTACCCCATGGCCCGCCAGGGCCTGGCTGGCGTGGCACTGTCGCTGTCGGCCTGGAGTTCGTTCATCGGCGCCTTCATCGCCACCTGCGGCATGGTGCTGTTTGCCCCGCTGCTGGCGAAATGGGCCATCGCCTTCGGCCCGGCGGAATACTTCGTGCTGATGGTGTTCGCCATTGTCGCCCTTGGCGGCATGGCCGGTGACAAGCCGCTGAAAACCTTCATCGCCGCACTGATCGGCCTGTTCCTGTCGGCAGTCGGCATCGATGCCAACAGCGGCGTGTACCGGTTCACCGGTGACAGCGTACACCTGGCCGATGGCATCCAGTTCGTGGTGCTGGTGCTGGGCCTGTTCTCGATCAGCGAAATCCTCCTGCTGCTGGAAAAGACCCACCACGGTCACCAAGCGGTCAAGGCTACCGGGCGCATGCTGTTCAACTTCAAGGAAGCTGCGTCGGTGTTCGCGGTCAACATCCGCTGCGGGCTGCTGGGCTTCGTCATGGGTGTTCTGCCAGGTGCCGGGGCAACACTGGCGAGTGCCGTGGCCTACATGACCGAAAAGCGCATGGCCGGTGAAAAAGGCACTTTCGGAAAAGGCGATGCCCGTGGCCTGGCTGCCCCGGAAACCGCCATTGGTGCATCCTGCTGTGGCGCACTGGTGCCCATGCTGACCCTCGGGGTACCGGGCTCCGGCACCACAGCGGTGATGATCGGTGCACTGACCCTGTACAACATCACCCCCGGACCGCTGCTGTTCGAACAACAGCCAGACATCGTCTGGGGCCTGATCGCCTCGCTGTTCATCGCCAATATCATGCTGGTGATCCTCAACATCCCGATGATCCGCATCTTCACCCGCATCCTCGCCGTGCCGAACTGGGCGCTGGTGCCGGTAATCGCCATCATCACCGCGATCGGCGTTTATGCCGTGCATGCCACCACCTTCGACCTGTTCCTCATGGTCGGCATCGGCATCATGGGCTATATCCTGCGCAAGCTGGACTTCCCGCTGTCGCCGATCCTGCTGGGTTTCATCCTCGGCGGGCTGATGGAGCAGAACCTGCGCCGGGCGCTGTCGATTTCCAACGGTGAGCTGGGCATCCTCTGGTCCAGCCCGATCAGCATGTCGGTCTGGGTGCTGACCCTCTGCATGCTGACCCTGCCGCTGCTGCGCACCTGGCGTAAACGCGCCCAGCAGCGTCGGGCCATGGCCGATGCCTGATCGGTCTTTCCCGCTGTTCGTTGCGACCGGGCTGGTCGGCCTTGCTGGCGGTCTTGCCGCCAGCAAGGTCGGCTGGCCTTTGCCATGGATGGTCGGTTCGCTGCTGACGATCATCCTCGTGCGCTGCCTGACGCCCTGGCAACTCCCGGAAATCCCCAATGGCCGCAAATGCGGTCAGTGGATCATCGGTGTCGGCATCGGCCTGCACTTCACCCCGGCGGTGATCGAGCAGGTGGCCAGCCACTTCGCGCTGATCTTCTTCGGTGCGCTGTTCACCACCCTGTCCAGCGTGATCAGCGTGTGGCTGCTGCGGCGTACCGGTGAAGACCGCGCCACGGCGTTCTTCGCCAGCATGCCCGGCGGCTCGGGGGAAATGGTCAACCTTGGCGCACGCAACGGCGCGGTGCTCAGCCAGGTCGCAGCGGCGCAAAGCCTGCGGGTGCTGGCCGTGGTGCTGTGCATACCGGCGTTGTTCAAGTTCCTGCTGGGTGATGGGGTACCGCTGAACCACGCAGGTAGCGTGAGCTGGGGCTGGCTGGCACTCATTGCTCCGCTGGGTGTTGCGGTGGCATTGCTCTGGCAGCGCTTGCGCCAGCCCAACCCATGGCTGTTCGGGCCATTGCTGGTGGCGGCCACGGTCAGCCTGGCGGGCAACCTGCAAATTGCGCTGCCCAATGGCGCCAGCCAGCTTGGCCAATGGTTGATCGGCAGTGGCCTGGCCTGTCACTTCAACCGTGCGTTCTTCCGCCGCGCCCCCTCGTTCCTGGGGCGTACGCTGGTGGCAACCGCGTTGTGCATGGCGATTGCCGGCTGTGCGGCCTGGGTGTTGAGCGTGATGACTTCACTGGACTTGCGTTCGCTGACGCTGGGAATGATGCCAGGCGGGATTGCCGAGATGAGCCTGACGGCAGAGACCCTGCAGTTGTCGGTGCCACTGGTGACGGCGCTGCAGGTGATGCGGCTGCTGTTCGTACTGTTTCTGGCGGAGCCTTTGTTCCGCGCATGGAACGCCAAAGCGCGATGACTGTGCCGGCCTTTTCGCGGCTAACCACGCGCCCACAGGGACCGCATAACGCCTGAGCCCTGCGCAGTACCTGTGGAAGCGGGCTCACCCACGATAAAGCGGCCCGCTATGGCAGGGCCATCACAGCGGCGGCAGTGCCCAGTTGATCGGCGCCAGCCCTCGCTGTTCGAGGAAACTGTTGGTCCGGCTGAAATGCCCACACCCCAGGAACCCGCGGTAAGCCGACAACGGCGACGGGTGCACCGACTTCAGCACCAGGTGCTTGGTGCCATCGATCAGCTTCTGCTTGCTCTGGGCATGCGCGCCCCACAGCAAGAACACCACATTCGGGCAGTGCTCGCTGACTACCTGGATAATGCGGTCGGTAAAGAACTCCCAACCCTTCTTGGCATGCGACGCCGCATTCGCACGCTCCACCGTCATGGTGGTGTTGAGCAGCAACACGCCCTGCTCGGCCCAGCTCTGCAGGTAGCCATGGTTGGGTATCGGAATATTCAGGTCGCGGTGCAACTCCTTGTAGATATTGACCAGCGACGGCGGCGTGGCAACGCCCGGTTGCACCGAGAAGCACAGGCCATGTGCCTGGCCTGGCCCGTGGTAAGGGTCCTGGCCAAGGATCACCACCTTGACTTGGTCCAGCGGTGTCGAGTTGAGCGCGTTGAAGATCAGCGGCCCTGGTGGGTAGATCTCCTTGCCGGCAGCGTACTCGCCACGCAGGAACTCGCGCAGCTGATGCATATAGGGCTGGTCGAATTCGCCGCGCAACGCAGCCTTCCAGCTCGGTTCGAGTTTGATGCGATCGTCGTCAGTCATGGGGCCTTCCATAAACAATGGCGCGACACTAGGTAAGCCCTACCCGCTTGTCAAACGATCCGACCGACGACCGGCATGATCGGCCAGGCAAGCCATACTTGGGCCATGACTTGCGCGAGGTAGTTCATGGCCATTCATTGCGAGGTACTCACCGGCGCCGATGGCGCCCGCATCGGCATCGCGACCCTGGATGCACCCAAGGCGCTCAATGCCCTGAACCTGCCGATGATCGAGGTGCTGGGCGAGCAACTGCACAGCTGGGCCCGCGATCCCGGCATCGTCTGCGTACTGCTGCGCGGCAACGGGGCCAAGGCCTTTTGTGCAGGGGGTGATGTGCGCGCCCTGGTACAGGCCTGCCGCGACCACCCCGGCAGCGTGCCACCGCTGGCGGCTACCTTCTTCGCTGCCGAATACCGGCTGGATCATGCCTTGCACACCTACCCCAAGCCGCTGCTGTGCTGGGGCCACGGGCATGTGCTGGGCGGTGGCATGGGCCTGCTGCAGGGCGCCAATGTGCGCATCGTCACCCCCAGCAGTCGATTGGCCATGCCGGAAATCAGCATCGGCCTTTATCCGGACGTAGGCGCCAGCTGGTTCCTGGCCCGGCTACCGGGCAAGCTTGGGCTGTTCCTCGGCCTGACCGGGGCACCGATCAATGCCCGCGACGCCCTTGACCTGGGCCTGGCTGACCGCTTTCTGGGTGAATATCAGCAGGAAGCACTGATCGAGGAACTGTTGCAACTCAACTGGCAGGAACAGACCGCCCTGCAACTGAACAGCCTGCTCAAGGCCGAACAGCATCGTGCCTGGGCCGAGTTGCCGGCAGCCCAGTGGCTGCCGCGCCGACAAATAATCGACTCATTGCTCGATGTGGCCGATGCAGCAGCGGCGTGGCGCGCACTGGAAGCGCTCAAGCAGCATGACGATCCGCTGCTGGCGGAGGCCGGCCAGCGGCTGCATGAGGGTTGCCCGCTCACGGCGCACCTGGTGTGGGAGCAGATCCGCCGAGCGCGCCATTTGTCATTGGCGCAGGTGTTCCAGATGGAATACAGCATGACTTTGAACTGCTGCCGCCACCCGGAGTTCAGCGAAGGCGTGCGCGCCCGCTTGCTGGACAAGGACAACCGGCCGCGCTGGCATTGGCCGGATGTGGCGCAAGTGCCGGCAGCGGTGGTGGAGGCGCACTTTGCCAAGGCATGGGAGGGGCGGCATCCGCTGGCGGACATGGGGTGAAGTTGGCCAAAAAGGGGCGCGGAGCGCGCCCCTTCATTCACCTAGCGCTGCCAGTTGCCACCCCGCCCCTGGCCACGCCGCCCGTCCCAGCGCCCGTCACCATTGCGCTGCCCATTGGAATGCCACTCACCATGCTGGTACCGCTGGCTGCCGTCGCGATAATCGTGCCGGTCCCGGCCACCCCGGTAGTCATTGCGCTGGCGGTTACCGTAGTCGTTGCGCGGGTTACCGTGCCACTGGTTGATTCCCGGCTGCGGATGCGAGCGGTAATAAGGCGCCGGCGCCGAACGGTAGTAGCGCGGCGCCGGCTGATAGTAATAACGCGGTTGTGGCGCCACGTAGTAACGGTCATAGCGGTAATAACCCGGCGCGACATAGCGGTCGGTGGAGTAATAGTCCGAACGGTAATAGCCCCCGCTCTCGTAATAGGGAGCGCAGGCGGCAGTCATCAGCCCCAATAGGGCTATCAACAGGATTCGATAGGACATGGCGGCCTCCTGGACCGCTGGAGTGCCCGAACAGCGGCGCTGGCGAGCGTCGACGCGAAACGCGTTCATCGACACTGAATAAGACAGTCCCGCCGGGGTGCAGTGCCATTTACGCAACAAATTGATACAGGTGCGATGGTCCCGAAAAACTTGCAGTCATTTCCCGGTCATCTCACTAGAATGAGCGGCTTGGCACATATCATGGGAAGATCATGCCCTCACGTTCCGCTCTGTTCTCGCAGCGCTCGCTGATTCTTACCCTGTTGCTGCTGTTGGCCTGCGGCTTTCTGGCCACGTCACTGATCAGCTACTTCGCTTCGCGCAGCGCCATCCGCGACGGCATCATCAATACCGAACTGCCGCTGACCTCCGACACGGTCTATTCGGAAATCCAGAAGGACCTGATCCGCCCGGTGCTGATCGCCTCGATGATGGCCCAGGACACCTTCCTGCGCGACTGGGTGTTGTCCGGTGAACAGGATACCGCGCGCATGACCCGCTACCTGGGGGAGGTCATGGGCAAACAGGACACCTTTACCTCGTTCTTCGTATCTGACCGTACCCTCACCTATTACCAGGCCAAGGGCGTGCTCAAGCAGGTCGAACCGGGTGCCTGGCGCGATGCCTGGTACTTCCGCCTGCGCGATCTCAAGGCGCCCTATGAAATCAACGTCGACCTGGACATGGCCAACCATGACAGCCTCACCGTATTCATCAACTACCAGGTGCATGACTACCAGCACCGCTTCATCGGCGCCGCCGGGGTCGGGCTCAGCGTATCCTCAGTGGTCAAGCTGATCGACCAGTACCAACGCCGCTACCAGCGCTCGGTGCTGTTCACCGATGCCAAAGGCAAGGTCCTGCTGACCGGTTCCGAAGGTGGCCCGCATGGGTTGAGGGTGGGCCAGGCGCTCAGCGACAACACCGAATTGAATGACCTGCTGGCCGAGCAGCCGGTGCCCGGCGAAGGCAGCCACGAGTACCGCGACAGCGGTAACCGCAGCCACTTCCTCAATGTGCGCCAACTGCCCGAGCTGAACTGGTACCTGCTGGTGGACAAGCGTGAAACCGGCGCCCTCGACCGCATCCGCCACTCCCTGTACCTGAACCTTGCGATCTGCGCGATGATCACCTTGGTGGTGCTGGCGCTGGTGCATGCCATGGTCCGCCGCCACCAGGCCGCCACCGAAGCCCTGGCAACCCTCGACAGCCTGACCGGCCTGCCCAATCGGCGCAGCTTCGACCTGCTCGCCGCACAGGCCCTGCTCGAGGCCCAGCGCGACAGCGGCCCGCTGGTGGCCTTGCTGATCGACCTGGACCACTTCAAGGCGCTCAACGACAACCACGGCCACCTGGCAGGCGACGAAGTGCTGCGCCAATTCGCCAATGTGCTGCAAGGCAGCCTGCGCCAGTCAGATATACTGTGCCGCTGGGGCGGTGAGGAATTCATCGTGCTGCTGCGTGAAACCGAAGGGCGGCAGGCCATCGAGGTGGCGGAAAAGATTCGTCGGCGCACCGAACAGCTGACCTTCAGTTACGACGACAGGCCGCTGCGCCTGACCACCAGCATTGGCCTTAGCAGCCTGCAACCCGGGGATACCCTGCACGCCCTGCTAACCCGCGCCGACCGCGCGCTTTATCGTGCCAAGCAGGCCGGTCGCAACCGTGTCTGCAGTGAAACCCGCCATGACTGACCAGCAACACTGCCCCGCTTGCGGAGCCCTTAACCAATGCAACCTGGCCGACCCACGTCGCGCCACCCAGGCCTGCTGGTGCTACAGCGTCAGCATTGACCCGGCCGTGCTCCAGGCCCTGCCTGCCGAATTGCGCGACAAGGCTTGCCTGTGCCCGCGCTGCGCCGCTGTTGAAGACCAACTCCGCCCGTCCGCCAACCACTGACCATTTCAATGCGCCTCGACCGTTTCCTCGCCAACCTGCCCAGCCACAATCGCCAGCAAGCCCGTTTGATGCTGGCGCAGCGCCGTGTGCGGGTGGATGGCCAAGTGGTCAGCGACCCACTGACCGAAGTGCGCGAATTCAGCCGTATCGAACTGGACGACAAGCTGTTGCAGCTCGGCCGCCCGGCCCGCTACCTGATGCTGCACAAGCCGGCAGGCTGCGTCAGCGCCACCCATGACCTGCAACACCGTACCGTGCTCGACTTGCTGCCGGCGGCGTTACGTGATGATCTGCACATCGCCGGGCGCCTGGACTTCAACACGACCGGCCTGATGATCCTGACCAACGATGGGCAGTGGTCGCGACGCCTGACCCAGCCGGCCACCAAGCTGCCCAAGCATTACCTGGTCGAGACCGAGGACGAGATTGGCGAGCACTATGTCGCCAGCTTCCGTGAAGGGTTCTACTTCGCGTTTGAGGGGCTCACCACCCAACCCGCCCAGCTGGATATTCTTGGCCCGCGTCAGGCGCGGCTGGCGATCGTCGAGGGCCGTTACCATCAGGTCAAACGCATGTTCGGGCATTTCAACAACAAGGTGGTGCGGTTGCATCGCGAAAGCATGGGGGCGATCCGGCTCGACCCTGCGTTGGTGCCTGGGGCTTTTCGCGAACTTACAGTCGGCGAAATAGCGACTGTCTAGGTCCGCGAACGGGCAGGAACAGACTGCACGCGCTCGTCGTACGACCGCTCAGCGACAAAAGTCACATTTTCCCCCGAACGGCACTTGCGGGATCCGCGACCCACTGCTTGAATCCAAATCGTCAGTCCGCATGTGACCACCAAGTCACAGTCACGGATCTGCACACTTTTTGCCGGCCACCCAGGGCCTTGATGCCTTGGGGCACGGCGAATTGCCCGCCAAAAACAATACCGTCGACGCATGTGCCAAGGATCGACACAGGGCCCCCCGGTTACTCTTCAGGCGAATGCCTACCTGTCATAAAGAACGTGCACCCTAGGTGACGCGAATGCCCTTTTTGCGCCAGGAGTCGATGACATGAGGCCAGAAATCGCTGTACTTGATATCCAAGGTCAGTATCGGGTTTACACGGAGTTCTATCGCGCGGATGCGGCCGAGAATACGATTATCCTGATCAACGGCTCGCTGGCCACCACCGCCTCGTTCGCCCAAACGGTACGTAACCTGCACCCGCAGTTCAACGTTGTACTGTTCGACCAGCCCTATGCGGGCAAATCCAAGCCGCACAACCGCCAGGAAAGGCTGATCAGCAAGGAAACCGAGGCGCATATCCTCCTCGAGCTGATCGAGCACTTCCGGGCCGACCACGTGTTGTCGTTCTCGTGGGGTGGTGCAAGCACACTGCTGGCGCTGGCGCACCAGCCGCAGTGCGTGAAGAAAGCCGTGGTGAGTTCGTTCTCGCCGGTGATCAACGAACCGATGCGCGACTACCTGGATCGCGGTTGCCAATACCTGGCCGCATGCGATCGCTACCAGGTGGGCAACCTGGTCAACGACACCATCGGCAAGCACTTGCCATCACTGTTCAAGCGCTTCAACTACCGCCACGTCAGCAGCCTGGACAGCCACGAGTATGCGCAGATGCTCTTCCACATCAACCAGGTGCTGCAACATGACCTGGAGCGGGCGCTGGAGGGTGCGCGCAATATCAACATCCCGGTGCTGTTCATCAATGGTGACCGCGATGAATACACCACGGTCGAGGACGCGCGGCAGTTCGGCAAGCATGTGGGGCGCAGTCAATTCAGCGTGATCCGCGATGCGGGCCACTTCCTGGATATGGAGAACAAGGCCGCCTGCGAGAACACCCGCAATGTCATGCTGGGGTTCCTCAAGCCGACTGTGCGTGAAACCCGTCAACGCTATCAGCCGATACAACAGGGGCAGCATGCATTGGCCATCTGAGCACCTCGGCACTCTGTAGCTGATACCCGCAGGTTATGGGGTGCCGACAAGCTTTTTTTATAACGTGGGCTTCTAATTCGTGGAGAGTTCTGGTAAAAAGTGACGCGCAGACGCGGGTATAGTTTAGTGGTAAAACGAAAGCTTCCCAAGCTTTAGTTGAGGGTTCGATTCCCTCTACCCGCTCCACATCGCATTCAAGCATGACGTTCCAGCAACGTCATCGCAGTCAAAAGGAGCCTTCGCTCCTTTTTTCGTTTCTCATCCCCACCTTGACCTGGCCCATGGCCATTTTCCTGCCGTTCCGCTTCAATGCGCAGCGGGTGTTTACGCGCACAAGCGAAACAGCTTGTGGCGGGTATGCTCAATGGATTTATGAAACATTTCGAAAGGATGACGCATGTTTCTTTCCCGCTGGCTACCGGGCCTTGCCAACCTGCTGCACTACCGGCGCGAATGGCTGCAGGCCGACCTGCAGGCCGGCCTCTCGGTCGCGGCGATCCAGATCCCCATTGCCATCGCCTATGCGCAAATCGTCGGCCTGCCGCCACAGTATGGCCTGTATGCCTGCGTTCTTCCGATGATGGTCTATGCCCTGGTCGGCAGCTCGCGCCAACTGATGGTCGGCCCCGATGCTGCCACTTGCGCGATGATCGCAGGTGCGGTGGCACCACTGGCCATGGGCGACCCGCAGCGCATCGTCGAATTGTCAGTGATCGTCACGGTGTTGGTGGGCGTGATGCTGATTGCCGCCGGCATTGCCCGTGCCGGCTTCATCGCCAGCTTCTTCTCGCGGCCAATCCTCATCGGTTACCTCAACGGCATCGGCCTGAGCCTGATCGCCGGGCAGCTGTCCAAGGTGGTAGGGTTCAAGATCGAAGGCGACGGTTTCATCCTCAGCCTGATCAATTTCTTCCAGCGCCTGGGAGAGATTCACTGGGTCACGTTGCTGATCGGCCTGGCCGCTCTGGGCCTGCTGATCTGGCTGCCGCGACGCTACCCGCGCCTGCCCGCAGCCCTCACCGTAGTGGCGCTGTTCATGCTGCTGGTCGGCCTGTTCGGCCTTGACCGCTTCGGCGTTGCCATTCTCGGCCCGGTACCTGCCGGCATCCCGCAGCTGGCCTGGCCGCACAGCAACCTGGAGGAGATGAAAAGCCTGTTGCGCGACGCTCTGGGTATTGCCACCGTCAGCTTCTGCAGTGCCATGCTGACTGCGCGCAGCTTTGCCGCCCGGCATGGCTATGCGATCAACGCCAACCACGAATTCGTTGCACTGGGCGTCAGCAACCTGGCGGCCGGGGTTTCTCAAGGCTTTGCCATCAGCGGCGCCGACTCGCGTACGGCAGTCAACGACATGGTCGGTGGCAAAAGCCAGCTGGTGGGCATCATCGCTGCGCTGGTCATCGCCCTGATCCTGCTGTTTTTCACCGCACCCATGGCATGGATCCCGCAGGCTGCACTGGGCGCAGTACTGCTGATGGCCGGCTGGGGACTGATCGATGTCAAGTCGCTGGGGCACATCCGCCGCCTCAGCCGCTTCGAGTTCTGGCTGTGCCTGCTGACCACGGTCAGCGTGCTAGGCCTGGGCGTGCTGCCCGGTATCGTGTTTGCCGTAACCCTGGCGATACTGCGCCTGCTGTACAGCATCTATCAACCGACTGACGCCGTGCTGGGCTGGCTACCCGGTACCGAAGGCCAGGTCGACATCCGCAAGTTCAAGGACGCCCGTACCGTGCCCGGCCTGGTGGTTTACCGCTTCGACGATGCGATCCTGTTCTTCAACGCCGACTACTTCAAGATGCGCCTGCTCGAAGCGGTACAGAGCCAGGCCGAACCCAAGGCGGTGCTGTTCGATGCCGAGGCAGTGACCAGCATAGACGTCAGCGGCATGGCCGCCCTGCGCGAAGTACGCGACACCCTGGCCGCCCAGGGCATCTTCTTCGCCATCGCCCGCGCCCGCGGCACCTTCCTGCGGATGCTGGTGCGCTCGGGCATGGCGCGGGAAATGGAAGACAAACTGCTGTTTGCCTCAGTGCGGGCGGGGATTCGGGCGTACCGGGTGTGGCGTAACCGGCACCGCAGCGTGCAAGCGGCCGAACAGGGCTGAAGCGGGTTGCTTTGCTAGCGGCGATACGGCCAGCGCACGCCACACAATGCGTTTGCCAGGACACCAACCCTCGCACGCCTTGCATGACATGCTAAAGTCGCCCCCGTTCCCCGCTCCACCCAACGGACTCCAGCATGCCCGCACTCGACGTCACCCTCACTCCCTGGCCAGAACTCGTCGCCCGCCACCCCTGTGACGCCCTGCTGCTGGGCAACGGCGCCAGTCGCGCAGTGTGGAAGCCGTTCGGCTACTTCTCGCTGTACGAGGAAGCGCAACGCGCCGGCCGCAAGAAAGGCTTGGCCATCAGCGACCAGGCCTTGTTCAAGTCCCTGTCCACAGAGCTGTTCGAGCCGGTGCTCAGCGCCCTCAACACCACCGTGCGCACCAATGCGGCGCTGGCCATCAACTCCACCGCGCCGCTGAACCGCTATTACTCGATCAAGGAAGCGTTGATTCACGCCGTGCGCACCGTGCACCTGCCCTGGACACTGATGCCCAGTGCGACGCTGGAAGCGATCAACCAGGCCTTGCGCGGATACCGCAGCGTTTACACCAGCAATTACGACCTGCTGCTGCCATGGGCCGTGCACCACGCCCCGCACGGCTTTGCAGAGCTGTTCGACGAGCAAGGCTTCTTCGACGTACGCCGCAACAGCTGCGAAGGTATCCGCGTCATGCACCTGCATGGTGGCCTGCACTTGCTCAAGCTGCCCGACGGCACCACCCGCCAACGCAGCGCCGACAACGCCGAGTTGCTCGATGGCTTCGCGGTGAACATTCCGGGAGAGGTGCCGCTGTTCGTCAACGAAGACCGCAGCGACGAAAAACTGCGCGCCATACGCAACTCTGACTACCTGGGCTGGTGCCTGGGACAGCTGGCACGGGAGAGCCAAGGCCTATGCCTGTTCGGGCAGCACCTGGACAGCAGCGACCAACACCTGCTCGAAGCTATCCGCCAGGCGCGACCAAAGCATCTGTCTATTGCCATAAGGCCACTGAGCGAGGCCTCGGTGATCAACCAGAAGCAACATCATCTGGACCGGTTTGGGGATCTGGCGGGGACGCAGGTGCATTTCTTTGATGCCAGTACGCATCCGTTGGGGCTGGCAGATCTGGCGATCGAGCAACCCGCAGCGCGACGCTAGATTGCACCCGGCAGGCCTGCTGGTGGTTGCCGTCAGAGCAACCCATCCGCCCGCAACAGCGTCTCCAGGCAATGCTCCTGCACCCCATAGAACGCCTTGAGCTGGGCAATCTTCTCCATCAACGCGCTGTCATCCGCCGGCTGCCGCCGCTTCACCGCAAGAATCATCTTGTTCTTGTTGGTGTGCTCCAGCGAGATGAACTCGAACACCTTGGTCTCGTAACCGCAGGCTTCCAGGTATAGCGCGCGCAGGCTGTCGGTCAGCATTTCGGCCTGCTGGCCCAAGTGCAGGCCGTACTGCAGCATAGGCTGCAGCAGGCCTGGACTGTGCAGTTGCGGGCGGATCTGTTTGTGGCAGCACGGCGAACACATGATGATCGCGGCGTTGCAGCGGATGCCGGTGTGGATGGCGTAGTCGGTGGCGATATCACACGCATGCAAGGCGATCATCACCTCGATGGCCTCAGGCACCACGCTGCGCACGTCACCACACTGGAACGCCAGGCCAGGGTGCTCGAGGCGTGCGGCAGCGCTGTTGCACAGGTCGACCATGTCCTGGCGCAGTTCCACACCCGTCACCTGTGCGTCGCGGCCCAGGCTGTTGCGCAGGTAATCGTGCATGGCGAAGGTCAGGTAGCCCTTGCCCGAGCCGAAGTCGGCCACCCGCAGTGCCTGCTCGGCCGGCACCGGGGCACTGGCCAAGGCGTGGTCGAAGACCTCGATGAACTTGTTGATCTGCTTCCATTTACGCGACATCGACGGAATCAGCGCGCCTTGGGCATCGGTTACACCCAGGTCTCGCAAAAACGGGCGCGACAACTCCAGGTATCGCTTCTTCTCACGGTCATGGCCACTGCTCGCAGTGACCTCACGCGGTGCCTGTGCGCCATGACGCTGCAGCATCGGTTTGCCCTTCTTGCTGAAGGTCAGTTGCACTTCGCCGTCAGCATCGAACAGATGAGCGTTGCGGAAGCTGTCTGGCAGCAGCTCGGCAACCAGCGCCTGGGCCTGGTCCAGTGGCAGGTTTCGAGTGATGTCGCGGGTCTGGTGGCGGTACACCAGCGATAGGCACGGCTGGCCCTTGACCAGCAGCGGCTTGGCAATGATCCGTTGCAAGGTCTGGTCGGCACCGACATGGCGCGCCAGCACCAGTTTGACCAGGGTATCGCCGTGCAGGGCGGCGTCGAGCAGGTCGAGAAACTGAGCGCGCGCATCCGGCGCGGAGGGGGCGGAAGTACTGGCGGACATGGAGAAACGGTGCCTCGAATAGCGGGAAGCGCATTCTACAGTGCGCCGGTTGACCTGTGGGCGCCGGATGTTCATGGCTTGCCAGAGGTGGGGGCGCCGGATGTTCATGGCTTGCCAGAGGTGGGGGCGCCGGATGTTCATGGTTTGCCAGAGGTGGCGGCGCTCGATCACCCAGGCGCAGAAGATGTTGTGACAAACCGCCACCACCGGCCCCTCAATCGAGAATTACCAGCCGGTTAGGCAGTTCGTTACGCGCATGGGTAGCCGGCACATGCTCACTGAGCAGCTCACCGCAGGCCTCGATGCACTCGACAAAGCCCTGCAAGGTCCGGCCCTGGCGCACCTGCTCGGCAAAGCGGGCACCGATGGTCGCGCGGGCTTCAGCATCCAGGCAGTGTTCGATACCCCGATCGACCAGTATCTCCACATGCCGCTCCGCTTCACTGACGAAAATCAGCACACCCGTGGCGCCTGCGGTGCGCTGCAGGTTCTGCTCGCGGAATTGCTGGCGCGCCAGGCGTGAGGCACGGGGGATCAGCCTGTCGGCCAGGCGCGGGTTACGCAGCAGCAGGCACAGGCCGACGAACAGCAGCACGTTGCCCATCAGCACCCCACGCACGCTGGGCCAAGCCAGCAGCCAGTGCAACAGCCCTGGGACGGCCAGTGCCAGCACGGCGGCCCAGAGCAACGGCCAATAGGCATAATCGTCGGCACGGCGGGCCAGCACGGTCACCAGTTCGGCATCGGTGCGCCGCTCGGCACGGGCAATGGCTTCGGCAATCTGCCGCTGATGGTATTCGTCGAAAGGGGTCATGCCGTCGGTCTCTTGAACGTTCTTATAGTTGTTGTCCCGGCATACGGGGCTTCGTCCGCGGGGGACATATTCAGGCATAATCCGCCGCTGGAAGAATCGCCTGCGAATCGTACAACAATAGCCGCCTGAAAACTTCGGCCGCGCGCGTATCACCGTGGATACGGCACAGGCCCCAAAACGGAATTGATGATGAAACTGTCCTTGCTGGGCCTGGCCATGGGCCTTGCCAGTCAGGCGGCCCTTGCCGCCCCCTCCGCTCCGCCCCTGCAAGACAAGCAGGCATTCATCGACCATCTGATCAGCCAGATGACCGAAGCCGAGAAAATAGGGCAACTGCGCCTGATCAGCATCGGCCCGGAAATGCCCCACGAAAAGATCCGTGAAGAAATCGCAGCCGGGCGCATTGGCGGTACCTTCAACTCGCGCACCGCGCCGGAAAACCGGCCAATGCAGGATGCGGCCATGCGCAGCCGCCTGAAGATCCCGATGTTCTTCGCCTACGACACCATCCACGGCGAACGCACGATCTTCCCGATTGGCCTGGGCATGGCCGCCACCTGGGACATGGACGCCGTCGCCAAGGTCGGTCGCACCGCCGCCATCGAAGCCTCGGCCGACGCCCTCGACATGACCTTCGCGCCCATGGTCGACATCGCCCGTGACCCACGCTGGGGCCGTACCAGTGAAGGCTTCGGCGAGGATACCTACCTGACCTCGAAAATCGGCCAGGTAATGGTGCGTTCGTTCCAGGGCAGCAGCCCGGCCAACCCCGACAGCATCATGGCCATCGTCAAGCACTTCGCCCTGTACGGCGCGGTGGAGGGCGGGCGCGACTACAACACAGTCGATATGAGCCTGCCAAAAATGTACAACGACTACCTGCCGCCCTATCGCGCCGCGCTCGATGCCGGTGCCGGCGGGGTGATGGTGGCGCTGAACTCGATCAACGGCGTGCCGGCCACCTCCAACACCTGGCTGATGAACGACCTGCTGCGCAAGGAGTGGGGCTTCAAGGGCGTGACCATCAGCGACCACGGTGCCATCCAGGAGCTGATCCGCCATGGCGTCGCCCGCGATGGCCGCGAAGCGGCCAAGCTGGCGATCAAGGCCGGCATCGACATGAGCATGAACGACACCCTGTACGGCGAAGAACTGCCGGGCCTGCTGAAGTCCGGCGAGGTGACCCAGGGCGAGCTGGACCAGGCCGTCCGCGAAGTGCTCGGTGCGAAGTACGACATGGGCCTGTTCAAGGACCCGTACGTGCGCATCGGCAAGGCCGAAACCGACCTGAAGGACTACTACGGCAACGACCGCCTGCACCGCGAGGCCGCACGGGATGTGGCGCGTCGCAGCCTGGTGCTGCTGGAAAACCACAACCAGACCCTGCCGCTGAAAAAGGCCGGTACCATCGCCCTGGTCGGCCCGCTGGCGGATGCCCCGATCGACATGATGGGCAGTTGGGCTGCCGACGGTAAGCCAGTGCATTCGGTAACCGTGCGCGAAGGCCTGCGCCGCGCTGTGGAAGGCAAGGCCAAGCTGGTCTATGCCAAAGGCTCCAATGTCACCGGCGACAAAGCCATTCTCGACTACCTGAACTTCCTCAACTTCGACGCCCCGGAAATCGTCGACGACCCACGCCCTGCAGCCGTGCTGATCGACGAAGCGGTCAAGGCAGCGAAGCAGTCCGACGTGGTAGTGGCAGTGGTTGGCGAGTCGCGCGGCATGTCCCACGAGTCGTCGAGCCGCACCACCCTGGAGATTCCGGCCAGCCAGCGCGAGCTGATCAAGGCGCTGAAGGCCACCGGCAAACCGCTGGTGCTGGTGCTGATGAACGGCCGACCGTTGTCGATCGCCTGGGAGCGTGAACAGGCCGATGCCATCCTCGAAACCTGGTTCGCCGGTACCGAAGGCGGCAATGCGATTGCCGACGTGCTGTTCGGTGACTACAACCCGTCTGGCAAGCTGGCCATCACCTTCCCGCGCTCGGTCGGGCAAATCCCGATGTACTACAACCACACCCGCATCGGCCGGCCGTTCACGCCGGGCAAGCCGGGCAACTACACCTCGCAGTACTTCGAAGAGCCCAACGGCCCGCTGTACCCGTTCGGCTACGGCCTGAGCTACAGCAGCTTCGAGCTGTCGGGCCTGGCCCTATCGAGCAAGGACCTCAAACGCGGCGGTACGCTGGAAGCCAAGGTCACAGTGAAGAACACCGGGAAGGTGGCAGGCGAGACCGTGGTGCAGCTGTACCTGCAGGATGTGTCAGCGTCGATGAGCCGCCCGGTGAAGGAACTGAAGAACTTCCAGAAACTGATGCTCAAGCCGGGTGAGACGCGCACCTTGGCCTTCCGCATCAGCGAGGAAGACCTGAAGTTCTACAATGGCCAGCTGCAGCGAGTTGCCGAGCCAGGTGAGTTCAATGTCCAGGTCGGGCTCGACTCCCAGGCGGTGCAGCAGCAGAGCTTTGAATTGCTGTAAGTAGTCTGTACCCAGTACCTGCCTTATCGCCGGCAAGCCAGCCCAATGGGCCGTCACAGTCTGATGGACCTGTGCAACCTGTGGGGGTTGGCTTGCCGGCGATAGGGCCCTGACAGGCACACCACTTTCGGATCCGCCCCATGCCCTTTTCCGTTCGCGCCCTGCGTCTGGGGCTGATCACCCTGCTCATTCTGCTGGGCACCGCCCTCAGTGCCGGCTGGGCCATGCACCAGGCCAAGCGCCAGGCCATGGAAGACGACGCCCAGCGTGCCAATCAGCAACTGGGCCTTTATGCCAACACCCTGCACACCCTGATCGACCGCTACCGTGCCCTGCCCGCCGTACTGGCACTGGACCCGGAACTGATCGCCGCCCTGCGCGGCCCGGTCAGCGAGCCGGTGCAGGACGCCCTGAACCGCAAGCTTGAACGCATCAACGGCGCGGCAAACTCCTCCACCCTCGAACTGCTCGACCGCACCGGCCTGGCCATCGCCGCCAGCAACTGGCGGCTACCTAGCAGCTACGTCGGCTCCAACTACGGCTTTCGCCCCTACTTCAAGCAAACCCGCAGCCAAGGCAGTGGCCGCTTCTACGCCGTTGGCGTGACCAGTGGCGTGCCAGGCTACTTCCTCGCCAGCGCAGTAAACGACGAGCATGGCCGTTTCCTCGGTGCCATGGTGGTAAAGCTGGAGTTCCCCGAACTGGAACGCGAATGGCGCCAAGGCAGCGATATCCTGCTGGTCAGCGATGCACGCGGCATCACCTTCATCGCCAACCAGGACGGCTGGCGCTACCGCGAATTGCAGCCACTCAGCGGCGCCGACCGTGCCGAGCTGGCCGAAACCCGACAGTACGACAAGCAACCGCTGGTGCCGCTGCAGCATCAGGTCCTCACCCGCTTTGCCGCCAACAGCACCCTGAGCCGCGTGCAGGGGCCGGAAGGCAGTGCCGAGTACCTGTGGGAAAGCCTGCCGCTGGAAGGCGAGAACTGGACCTTGCACCTGCTGCGTAAGCCGCAGGTCGCCGCAGACGGCCGCAATGCCGCACTCGGCGCCGCCGCCGTGTGGCTGAGCCTGGTGTTCGCCGGGCTGTTCGTCAGCCAGCGCCTGCGCCTGGCCCGCCTGCGCCAGCGCAGCCGGCAAGAGCTCAAGCGCCAGGTCGAGGAGCGCACCCGCGAGCTGCGCACCGCCCAGGAGGGCCTGGTGCAATCGGCCAAGCTGGCCGCCCTGGGGCAAATGTCGGCGGCCATGGCCCACGAAATCAACCAGCCACTGACCACCCAGCGCATGCAGCTGGAAACCCTGCGGCTGCTGCTCGACCATGGCCGTCATGACGAAGCGCGCCAAGCCCTTGAGCCGCTGGAGCAGATGCTCACGCGCATGGCCGCACTCACCAGCCACCTGAAGACCTTCGCCCGCAACAGCCCGGTGGGCCTGCGCGAGCGCCTCGATCTGGCCACCGTAGTTGACCAGGCCCTGCACTTGCTGGAAGCACGCATCCGCAGCGAACAGGTGGAGGTCGCCCAGTACCTGGCACGCCCGGCTTGGGTGCGCGGCGATGCCATTCGCCTGGAACAGGTACTGATCAACCTGCTGCACAATGCCCTCGACGCCATGGCCGACAAGCGCTACAAACGCTTGGAGCTTCGTATCGAGCCTGACGGCGAGCTGTGGCGCCTGAGCGTGCTCGACTCGGGTGGCGGTATTGCCGAAGCCGACCTGGCCAAGGTCTTCGACCCGTTCTTCACCACCAAGCCGGTGGGCGAAGGCCTGGGCCTGGGCCTGGCGATTTCCTACGGCATCGTCCATGAGGCCGGCGGCCAGCTCCAGGCCGAAAACCTGCCCGGTGGTGCACGCCTGAGCCTTACCCTGCCCCGAGACCTGGAGCCTGTATGTTGAATTCAGTGATCGTCGTCGATGATGAAGCCAGTATCCGCACGGCGGTGGAGCAATGGCTAAGCCTGTCCGGTTTCAGCGTGCAGCTATTCCCCCGCGCCGAAGACTGCCTGGCCCAGCTGCCGAAGCACTTCCCCGGGGTGATCATCAGCGATGTGCGCATGCCGGGCATGGATGGCCTGCAGTTGCTCGAGCGGTTGCAGGGGGACGACCCTGACCTGCCAGTGATCCTGCTGACCGGCCACGGTGATGTGCCCATGGCGGTAGAGGCCATGCGCAACGGGGCCTATGACTTCCTTGAAAAGCCCTTTACCCCGCAACACTTGCTGGGCAGCCTGCGCCGGGCACTGGAAAAACGCCAGCTGGTGCTGGAAAACCGCCGCTTGCACGAGCAGGCCGACCTCAAGTCACGCCTGGAGGGCACGCTGCTCGGCATGTCCCAGGGCCTGCAACAGCTACGTCGCCAAGTGCTGGACCTGGCCAGCCTGCCGGTCAATGTGCTGATCCGTGGCGAGACTGGCAGCGGCAAAGAGCGGGTGGCGCGCTGCCTGCACGATTTTGGGCCGCGCGCGGCCAGGCCGTTCGTTGCCCTCAACTGCGCGGCTATCCCCGAAGCACTGTTCGAAGCCGAACTGTTCGGCCATGAGAGCGGCGCCTTTACCGGTGCCCAGGGCAAACGCATCGGCAAACTGGAGTACGCCAACGGTGGCACGGTGTTTCTCGATGAGATCGAAAGCATGCCACTGGTCCAGCAGGCCAAGCTGCTGCGGGTAATCCAGGAACAGAAGCTTGAGCGTCTGGGGGCCAATCAGAGTATCAACGTCGATTTGCGCATCATTGCCGCGACCAAGCCTGACTTGCTTGAAGAGGCCCGCGCCGGGCGCTTCCGCGAAGACCTGGCCTACCGCCTGAACGTAGCCGAACTGCGCTTGGCCCCGTTGCGTGAACGGCGTGAAGACATTCCGCTGCTGTTTGAGCATTTCGCCCGGGTCGCTACCGAAAAGCTTGGCCGTGTTGCCCCACCGCTGTCGGGTGCACAACTGGCGCAACTGCTGTCGCACGACTGGCCGGGCAATGTGCGTGAGCTGGCCAATGCGGCGGAGCGGCATGCCTTGGGGCTGGGCTCGCCGAATATCGAGGTGGCACCGGCCGGGCAATCGCTAGGCGAGCAGATGGAAGCGTTCGAGGCACAATGCCTGCGCGCAGCGTTGCGCCAGCACGGGGGGGCGATCAGTGCGGTGATGGAAGCGTTGCAACTGCCGCGGCGCACGCTGAACGAAAAGATGCAGCGGCATGGGTTGGTGCGTGAGGATTTTGTGGAACGGGAATAAGCGGATATCCGCTTATCAAAAACGATCGATAAGCAGAAATCCGCTTACCCACAGGGGCGTTCTGGGGCTGCGCTGCAGCCTTTGGCGGGCAGGCCCGCTGCCACCAGGAAATCGGAAAACCCAGGCGTGACGCGGTCTCTATGGGAGCCGGCGGGGCCGCAAAAGGCGCCCAGCGCCCCCATTTGGATCATTGCGCACCCATTTGGCACACCTTCTGCAATCACCTGTGCAAGCTGCGCCACGGCGCGCTCCACAAAAACAACGAGAAGGTATCCCTGATGGATAACGCAACCTCCCTGCCCGCCGGGGCGGCCACCGCGCCTGCCGCAGAAAAAACCACCGCCAGCCGCCTGAAGTCGATCTTCAGCGGGTCCATCGGCAACATGGTCGAATGGTACGACTGGTACGTCTACGCCGCATTCTCGCTGTACTTCGCCAAGGCCTTCTTCCCGGCCGGCGACTCCACCGCACAACTGCTCAACACCGCCGCGATCTTCGCCGTGGGCTTCCTGATGCGCCCGATCGGGGGCTGGCTGATGGGTCTGTATGCCGACCGTAAAGGCCGTAAAGCGGCACTGATGGCGTCGGTACTGCTGATGTGCGCAGGCTCGCTGGTCATTGCCCTGACGCCAGGTTATGAAACCATCGGCGTTGCCGCACCGATCCTGTTGGTCATTGCCCGTCTGCTGCAAGGCTTGTCGGTAGGCGGTGAATACGGCACCTCGGCCACCTACCTCAGCGAAATGGCCAGCAAGGACCGCCGTGGCTTCTTCTCCAGCTTCCAGTACGTAACTCTGATCTCCGGCCAGCTTATCGCTTTGGCGGTACTGATCGTGCTGCAACAGACCCTGACCACCGAGCAGCTGTATGCCTGGGGCTGGCGTGTGCCGTTCGTGATCGGTGCCCTGTGCGCGGTGGTGGCCCTGTACCTGCGTCGTGGCATGGAAGAAACCGCCTCGTTCACCAAGAAGGAAAAGGCCAAGGAAAGCCTGATGCGCACCCTGCTGCGCCACCCCAAGGAACTGATGACCGTGGTCGGCCTGACCATGGGCGGTACCCTGGCGTTCTACACCTACACCACCTACATGCAGAAGTACCTGGTCAACACGGTGGGCATGAGCATCAGCGACTCAACCACCATCTCGGCCGCCACGCTGTTCCTGTTCATGTGCCTGCAGCCGGTGGTCGGTGGCCTGTCCGACAAGATCGGCCGTCGCCCGATCCTGATCGCCTTCGGTGTGCTGGGCACCCTGTTCACCGTACCGATCCTCAGCACCCTCCACACCATCCAGACCTGGTGGGGTGCGTTCTTCCTGATCATGGCCGCGCTGATCATCGTCAGCGGCTACACCTCGATCAACGCCGTGGTCAAGGCCGAGTTGTTCCCGACCGAAATCCGCGCCCTCGGCGTTGGCCTGCCCTATGCGTTGACCGTTTCGATCTTCGGCGGCACTGCCGAGTACGTGGCTCTGTGGTTCAAGAGTGCGGGCATGGAAAGCGGCTTCTACTGGTACGTCACCGCCTGCATCGCCTGCTCGCTGCTGGTTTACGCGACCATGAAGGACACCAAGCAGCACTCGCGCATCACTACTGACTGACGCTGGCCTGGCAAGACTGAAAGGGGCGCTCCATTGCATGGGGCGCCCCTTTTTTCATGACGCGAGACAACCTGTGAGACGGTTAACGGGGCGATTACGCTCACGGGATGGATCGGCAGAATCATGAACAGCCTATTGACCGGATACTGGCAGGCACATCGCAAGGCTTGCCGGGTTCGCCTGCAAGGCGGGGGCCGGAGTACCCGCTGCCGCATCAGCACTCTGGACATCAACGCCTGACGGCACGTTGAAACACATATTCCGTTCTTAACACCTCTTTAATTACTGCCCTTCAAGCTGCGACGGCTGACGAAACGACGACGCGAGGGCTTGCGGCTATTGAATGACACAGCCGCTTGACCAGCGCGAAGCTCACGCCAAAACATCGATTTATTCGATTTTTAATCGCAATTTTTTGCGCTTTTTAATCAAATTAATCGGCGTAGCATTAGACCTATAGAAACAAACAACTCACGATCCCCCGGAGCAATGGCCATGAAAAACCAACTGATCCTCACCCTGGCCCTCTCGGTTTTCGCAGCTGGCGCCTTCGCCGAAGATGGCTTCGACCGTACCAGCGCTCACACGTTTGCCGCTGCTCAAGCTCAGTCCGCTCGCTACGCTGAAGATGGCTTCGACCGCACTGGCGGCCAGCGCTTTGCTGAAGACGGCTTCGATCGCACCGGCGGCCAGCGCTTCGCCGAAGACGGCTTCGATCGCACCGGCGGCCAGCGCTTCGCCGAAGACGGCTTCGATCGCACCGGTGGCCAACGCTTCGCCGAAGACGGCTTTGATCGCACTGGCGGCCAACGCTTCGCCGAAGACGGCTTCGACCACACCAACGCTCACCGCATCAGCTGATCCCTGCTGCGCGCAACCAGCCCGGCTTTTGCCGGGCTTGATCATTTGCAGGCGGGCACAGGCTTGGCACACTAGGCACCTTGTCCACCAGGAGGTAGGGCCAGCAAGCCCAGTACAGATGTATTACTACGAACCCGCTAAAGGCCACGGCCTGCCCCACGACCCGTTCAACGCCATCGTTGGCCCCCGCCCTATCGGCTGGATCTCTTCGCAGGACCGCGAAGGTCGCTTGAATCTGGCGCCGTACAGCTTCTTCAATGCCTTCAACTACATTCCGCCGATCATCGGTTTCTGCAGCGTCGGGCGCAAAGACAGCCTGAACAACATCGAGCAGACCGGCGAATTCGTCTGGAACCTGGCCACCCGGCCGCTGGCCGAGCAGATGAACCAGAGCTGCGCACCGGTTGCCGCCGAAGTAAACGAATTCGAACTGAGCGGCCTCACCGCCACCCCCTCAAGCATCGTCAAGGTGCCGCGCGTGGGCGAAACCCCGGTAGCCTTCGAGTGCAAGGTCAGCCAGATCGTCCAGCTAAAGCGGGCTGACCAAGAGCTGGTGCCCAGCTGGCTGATTTTTGGGGAAGTGGTGGCGGTGCACATTGCCGAGCACCTGTTGAACAACGGCATC
The DNA here is from genome assembly GCF_003205205.1 of Pseudomonas sp. LB-090624. Lineage (GTDB taxonomy): Bacteria > Pseudomonadota > Gammaproteobacteria > Pseudomonadales > Pseudomonadaceae > Aquipseudomonas. The sequence continues at coordinate 246,488 of NZ_QJRL01000001.1, read as the reverse complement.
TACGATACCGCTGCCGCCGAGCCGATACTGCGGGGTGGTGGCCCGGCGGACTATTTCGAGCTGGGCACACTGTTCAAGATGGGCAGGCCGACAGCCTGATCACCAGATCAGCTCACCCTCGTCGCTGACGCCCTGCAGGCGTTGCAACTCGGCGGTGGCCGCTTCGTCAGCGGCCACGGCGCCCTTGAACACCTGCCCGTCGAGCACTTTGTGAAAACGCGGCGCACCGCCCATGCCCAAGGCCTTGACCGCGATGGCCGCGGTATAACCACCGCCTTCTACCGGCACCATCGCCGAAACCGCTTCGAACTGCGGGAACTCCCTACGTGCCATGTCGCTACCCAATTCGTTGATCGTTGGCTGGCATCTTACGCTATTCACCAGTCTGGCCCTATCGCCGGCAAGCCAACTGCTGCGGTCTTTGTGGGGGCTGGCTTGCCGACGACAGGGCCGCTACAGACAACAAATCAATCGAAGGTATGCAAGTCCAGGCTGCTGACCACCTGCGCCTGCACCAGCTCACCAAACAACTCCAGCGTCGGCGAAGCAAAATACCCACTCATCGCCTGCTGGTCCTGCCAGCTGCCACTGAGCAACCACAAGTCGGCATCCGCCTGCGAGCGCTGCACGGTGAAACTCAGGCAACCCGGCGCACGCAGCGAAGGCTCGAGCAGGTCACGCAGACGCGCCCCCAGCTCCGCCGAGCGCCCGCTGCTGGCACGGATGAACGCAAGATGGGTGACCGGTTGTTTGAGGGTCATTGCACAATCTCCTTGAAGCAGGCGGACGGAAAAGCCAGGCTGCCAAGGTTAGGGGCTCACCCGCGCGACACGTTAGGCCATTACTGCTCGCCAATTGCCTGATCCTGCAGCACGGCAGGATCAGGCAATCGACGTGCAGCTTTCGACTAGCGCCCGCCATTGCCCAAACCTATGCTGCGACGGTCAGTAGAGGAAAGCCATGATGACCACCGCCACGTCCCCCGACCAGACCCTGGAACTGCAGCGCCAGGAGCTGGCTGCGCTGATTACCCGCCACGCCGGCGAACCGCACGGCCCGGCATCGGCCATCGATGACCTGTACCTGGTGCGTTACACCGAGAACGTGCGTTCAGTGCCGACCCTGGCGCAACCCGCCCTGTGCATCCTGGCCCAGGGCAGCAAAAGCCTGTTCCTCGGCGACGAGCAATACGCCTACGACCCCCTGCATTACATGGTGGTCTCGGTCACCTTGCCACTGAGTGGGGTCAAGCTGGACGCGAGCCCGGAAAACCCCAGCCTGGGCCTGCGCATGGACCTGGACCCGGCCGAGATCAGCCAGCTGATCGCCGAGAGTGGGCCAATGCTGGTGCCCAACCGGCCTTCTGGTCGCGGCCTGTACGTGGACAAAACCGATGCTGCACTGCTCGATGCGCTGCTGCGGCTGATTCGCCTGCTGGACACCCCGCGTGATATCGCGATGCTGGCGCCGCTGTTCCGCCGCGAAATTCTCTACCGCATGTTGCGTGGCCCGCAGGGCTATCGGCTGTATGAGATTGCCTTGGCCAACAGCCAGACGCACCGGGTATGCCAGGCCATTACCTGGCTCAACAACAACTACCAGCAACCGCTGCGTATCGAGGACCTGGCCCGTGAGGTCAACCTCAGTACCTCGACCTTGCACCACCGCTTCAAGGCGGTGACGTCGATGAGCCCCTTGCAGTACCAGAAGCAACTGCGCCTGCAGGAGGCGCGCCGGTTGATGCTGAACGACGGGCTGGAGGCGGCTGTTGCAGCCTATCGGGTGGGCTATGAGAGCCCGTCGCAGTTCAGCCGAGAATACAGCCGGCTGTATGGTGCACCGCCGATTCGCGATGTGGCCAGGTTGCGCGCTACGGCTGGCTGAGTGTGCTGCTGGCTTGGCCGCGCTAGGGCCGACAAGCCAGCAACGCAAGACTCAAGGTTCAACCGATAACCATGCCCTGCCATTGGTTCTGGTCCACCTGAATCAAGGTCGGCCCCTTGCGCTCTACCGCCTGCCCCAACGCTGCCTGCAGTTGTGCCACATCCGCGACAGTCTCCGCAGCAGCGCCCAACGCCCGCGCCACCCCGATGAAATCCGGGGTATGGATATCCACCCCTACCGGCTCGATCGCCCGGTTGACCATGTACTTCTTGATTTCCTCGTACCCCTGGTTGTTCCACAGCAGCACGATCAGCGGCACCTGCGCCTCCACCGCACTGGCCAGCTCCGGCAGGGTGAACTGCAGGCCGCCATCACCAATCAGGCACACCGAGGGCGCACGCTCGCCAGGCTGCTCGGCGCTGCCCAACCAGGCGCCCATGGCCGCCGGCAAGGCATAACCCAGCGTGCCGTAACCAGTCGAGGCATTGAACCAGCGGCGTGGCTGGTCCATGTCCAGGGTCAGGTTGCCGGTGTACACCGGCTGGGTCGAGTCACCCACCAGAATGGCATTGGGCAAGCGCTGCAGAATGGCGCTCAGCAAGCGTGTCTGGCTCAAGGTCGGCTGATCCCAACCGGCCGCCAGCGCCTGGCGCAGGCTGAGCACCCGGGCCACGCCCCAGGTGCTTTCGGGCACAGGTTGCGGCTGAGCCTGCAAAGCAGCCAGTAGCGCTTCGGTAGCCAGCTCGGCATCGGCCACCAGCGCCAGCTCCGGTAGGTAGTTGCGCACGGTCTGGTCCGGGTCGATGTCGATACGCAGCAGGCTGCCCGGGATTTCGAAGCCACCCTTGAAGGTCACGTCATAATCGGTTTCGGCCAGTTCGGTGCCAATCGCCAGCACCACGTCTGCCTCGGCCACCAGCGCCCGGGTGGCCGGCAACGACTGGGTAGAGCCGATCTGCAACGGGTGGTTGGCCGGCAGCAAACCCTTGGCATTGATAGTCAGCGCGACGGGCGCCTGCAGATGTTCGGCCAGGCGCGCCAGCGCAGGGCCCGCCGCCAAGGCACCGCCACCGGCGAGGATCAATGGTCGGCGTGCACTGGCCAGGCGCTCAGCCATCTGTGCCACGGCCTGCGGGGCCGCGCCGGCCCTGCTGCTGCGTACCGGGCGCCCCGGCAGCAGTTGTCCGGCCGGTTCAACCAGCACATCCAGCGGGATCTCGATATGTACCGGGCGCGGCCGGGCACTGTCGAACACGGCAAAGGCCCGCGCCAGCACCTGCGGCAGGTCGGCAGCACTCATCAAGGTATGGGAAAACGCCGCCACACCCGCCACCAGCCCCGCCTGGTTGGGGAGCTCGTGCAGCTTCCCCCGGCCACCGCCCAACTGGTCGCGAGACTGCACGCTGGAAATCACCAGCATCGGAATCGAATCCGCGTAGGCCTGGCCCATGGCCGTGGTGATGTTGGTCATGCCCGGGCCAGTGATGATGAAGCACACACCGGGTTTGCCACGGGTGCGCGCATAGCCGTCAGCCATGAAGCCGGCGCCCTGCTCGTGGCGCGGGGTAATGTGGCGAATGGACGAGCCCGCCAAGCCTCGGTAGAGCTCCACGGTATGCACACCAGGGATGCCGAAGACATGGTCCACGCCATAGCCTTCGAGGAGTTTGACCAGTACTTCGCCGCAGGTTGCCATCAGGTTCACCATGAATCTTGTTAGGTTATGCGCTTATTGGACCCAACCCACGGCTATCGCGACAATGCAAAAAAACACATACTAGCCATGTCTTGTGATCATGGCTTACTGCAATGAAACGCCTCCCGCCCCTGCCTGCCCTGCACACGTTCCTGATCACTGCCCAATGCTGCAACTTCACCCGCGCCGGGCAGCAGTTGCACATCACCCAGGGCGCCGTCAGCCGGCAGATCGCAGCCCTTGAGGAGCACTTGGGTTATCCACTGTTCCAGCGTCAGGCCCGTGGCCTGAGCCTGACCCGAGAAGGCCAGGACTGGCTGCCACGGGTGCAACAGGTATTCGCGCTGATCGAACAAGGGGTGCGTGAAGTGGGTGAGCACAGCACCACCCTTCAGCTCAAGGCACCCACCTGCGTGATGCGTTGGCTGCTGCCGCGCCTGATGGAGTGGCAGGCATTGCGCCCGGACGTCCCCGTGGAGCTGACTACGACCGTGCAGCACGGGGTGGATTTCCGTCGCGAGGGTTTCGATGCAGCGGTGGTGTACGGCGATGCGCCCAACCACGGGCTGCAGGTACGCAAGCTGTTCGATGAGCAACTGACCCCGGTGTGCGCACCGTCACTGCGCGAAGGGCCAGTGCCGTTGCAGCAAGTGGAAGACCTGACCCGACATATGTTGCTGCACCCCTCGCGCGATGAACATGACTGGTGGTTGTGGTTGCAAGCGGCTGGAGTGACGCTGGCCACGCACGGACCTAAACAGCATTTCGAGACGTTGGACATGGCGATGGCCATGGCCTCGCAAGGGACAGGGGTGGCGATCGGTGACTGGTCGCTGATTGGCGATGACCTGCGCGGTGGGCGGTTGTGCATGCCGTTCGCACTGAAAGTGCTGACGGGCAAGGGGTATTACCTGGTGAGCCAAGCCAGGCCCTCGCCGCCGGGGTTGCTCGAGCTGCTGGACTGGCTGGAGGGCCAGGCCCGCCTTTGAAGGCGCTTTCGCGGGCATGGCCGCCAAGCAGGACTCAATAACCGACTGTGAACCGCTGCCGCGAATGCTTGGGCTTCTCCAGCTCATCCAGCTCTTGCCATCGGCACCGATCAACAGATGATCCTTGGCCAGGGTACGTGGCCTGTGCGTTCACCCTCAACGAACTCAGCGGAAGGCAAGAGAAAGGTCCAGTCCAGGTCGGCTCGCGCTGATTTTCTGGTGCAGCGGTTCAAGGACGAGCCGGAATGGGACCAGGATCTATACTGACGAGGCAGGTATCACCTAACGCTGTACAAGGAGGTGAGCACCATGGGCATCAAATCAAGAAGAGTCGCCCTCGTCATGGCCCTGACAGCGGTGGTGGGGCTTTACGGCTCAGCCTGCTGGCGCGCCGAGCTGCTACGCAGCCAGCCCAGCGCCGCCAACAGCTGCGAGCAGGCACATTGCGTGCCTCACACCGCAACGTTGAGCGCCGTCCGTTGAGTTAGACGGCGCCCTGCCGGTCACTCCTCGACGCTCATGTATTCCTTGGCCCAGCGGATGTAATCCTCGGGCTGGGTGTAGGTGTGCGAGAGTTCGGTAGCACTCAGGTTTTCTGACTTGTTCTGCCGCCCGCGCTGCAACCGCAAGCAATCGTAGGTGGCCTTGATTGCGGCAAAGTAGGCCGCATGCCCATCGACCACAATGCGCACGCCCAAGCGCGCCAGGCGCTCGTCATCGCGCAGGTTGGGGTTGCCATAGGTAACCAGCATCAGCGGCACGGTAAGGTGCTCGGCAATTTTCTCGAGCTGCTCGAAATCCTTCACACCTACCATGCAGATGCCATCGGCACCGGCCTTCTGGTAGCTCTGGGTACGCACGATGATTTCTTCAGTGGTAAGCACGCCAGCATTGGTCCGGGCAATGATCGACAGCGACGAATCGACCCGGGCCTCCAGCGCCGCGCGGATCTTGCCAACGCCCTCTTCGACCGGGATCAGGTCGGTGGACTTGCGCCCGAACTGGGCGGGCAGCAGGGTGTCCTCGATGGTCAGTGCGGCGACGCCGGCGCGCTCCAGTTCGATCACCGTGCGCATCACGTTCAGTGCGTTGCCATAGCCATGGTCGGCGTCGGCCAGTACCGGCAACTGCGCGACGCGGCCAATACGGGTGGCCTGCTCGACGAACTCGCTGAGGGTGATCAGGGCGAAGTCCGGTGCGGCCAGTACCTGCAACGAAGCGACAGAACCACCGAGGATGCCGACCTCGAAGCCCAGGTCTGCGGCAATGCGTGCTGACATCGGGTCGAACACAGAGGCGGTGTGGAAACAGGATCCTGAAGCGAGCAGCTCGCGGAAGGCAAAACGCAGATCTTGATGGGAAGCCTTGGGCATGATCACTCCGCAATTATGTAGAAATTCGAACGGTAACTACCGACCCCTGTAATCGGGTCTACCTGACCTGTTCCAACCGTCGCCATCTGGGCGGTCATGCTCGACATGCAGGCAGAGGAATAAAAGGCGTGGGAAACAGAAAGCTGAAAAACCTGCGGCATAATGTTGCACCAAGCTGGTGCAAGCCGCGGCTTTCGGCCCCTGTGGCATACCAACGATATCACGCGGCCATGCAGCACTGGATGAATGCGCCAATGCCGATCTTGCATAGGGGATGCAGATAGTACATAGGAAGCTACCTAACTCAGGTTACAATTCGGGGGCCTCCTGGCGCGCGCACCCGGCAGCACAGGCCCATCGCACCCCGTGATCCCTGTGCCGTACCTGTGGTCGCGAACCTGCCCGCGAAGCGGCCAAAACCGTTAAACAAGGTACCCCCGTGACAGCTGCCCTGCCCCCCACTACCCTGCGCAACGTGCTCACCGCCCTGATGCTGGCGATCTTCCTTGGCGCATTGGACCAGACCATCGTTGCCGTGTCGTTGCCGGCCATCTCGGCGCAGTTCAACGATGTCGGCCTGCTGGCCTGGGTCATCTCCGGCTACATGGTGGCCATGACCATCGCGGTGCCGATCTACGGCAAGCTGGGGGACCTGTACGGCCGACGGCGGATGATCCTCACCGGTATCAGCCTGTTCACCCTGGCCTCGATTGCCTGCGCACTGGCCCAGGACATGCAGCAATTGGTGCTGGCCCGCGTGCTCCAGGGTATTGGCGCGGGGGGTATGGTTTCGGTCAGCCAGGCGATCATCGGTGACTTCGTCCCGCCGCGAGAACGTGGCCGCTACCAGGGCTACTTCAGCAGCATGTATGCCGTCGCCAGCGTGGCCGGCCCGGTATTGGGCGGCTGGCTGACCGAGTACCTGTCATGGCGCTGGGTGTTCTGGATCAACCTGCCACTGGGCCTGGTCGCCTTGTGGGCGATCCGCCGGGCATTGGCTGGCATGCCAGTCCAGCGCCGAGAGGCACAGGTGGACTACCTGGGTGCCGTGCTGTTGATTCTCGGCCTGGGGAGCCTGCTGCTGGGCATTACCTTGGTCGGCCAAGGTAATGCCTGGGGGGACCCTGCCGTGCTGGTGCTGTTCGCCTGCGCCGTGCTGGGCCTGGCGCTGTTCATCGCCCACGAGCGCCGCTGCCCCGAGCCGCTACTACCGCTAAATCTGTTCGGCAACCGTGTTGCGGTACTGTGCTGGGCGGTCATCTTCTTCGCCAGCTTCCAGTCGATTTCCCTGACCATGCTGATGCCTTTGCGCTTCCAGGGCATCACCGGCGCCGGCGCCGACACCGCCGCCCTGCACCTGTTGCCGCTGGTGATGGGGCTACCCATCGGTGCCTTCACGGGTGGGCGCATGACCAGTCGTACCGGGCGCTACAAGCCGCAGATACTCGCCGGGGCGTTGCTGATGCCGCTGGCCATCCTAGGCATGGCGCTGACCCCGCCGCAGTCCGGGTGGCTCAGTGCACTGTTCATGTTGCTGACTGGCATTGCCTGCGGCTTGCAGTTCCCGACATCGCTGGTGGGCACGCAAAGCGCAGTGGCCAGCCAGGACATCGGCGTGGCCACCAGCACCACCAACCTGTTCCGCTCGTTGGGCGGGGCGATGGGCGTCGCGTGCATGTCCAGCCTGTTGCTGGCGTTGCTGCACCAGGGCGGGTTCGAATTGCTCGGTAACCCCTTGCTGGGGAGCTTGAAGGCGGGCGAAGTCGACCTGGCGACCCAGACACGGTTGCTGGAGACGTTCCGCCACCTGTTGATGGGGAGTGCGCTGATTGCACTGCTTGGTTTGCTGGCCGCAGTGGCTTTGCCGGATCGGCAACTGCGCGGCCACTGAATGCAGGGCAATCCCGTAGCAACAGCCTTGAGCTGCGATGATGCATCACTGGCGAAGAGAGCTGCTGCCCTACTGCTCCCGCAGCAGGACAGCGGTGAGCCGAGCAATGGCGCAGTTACCCGCGAGCATTAATCCTCTCTTAATACAGAGAGGAAACACTCCCTCACAATCCTTAACAAAGTGTCATTTGCGCAGAGCCGGGCTCAAGCGCAGCATATCCAGCCCGGTGTCGACCCATTTTTCGACATCCCCCAACAGGTCGACACTGTCAGGCAGCAGCAGCCAGCGCCCGATCAGGCCATCGACATAAGCGAACATGGCCACCGCCGCGCGCTCGACATCCAGCTCGCCAGGCAACTGGCCCCGGCGCACGGCATTGGCCAGCGCCAGGGTAATGCCCTTGTGGCAATCCAGCACCGCCCCCTGGCGCTGCTGGCGAATTTCACACATGTCATCGGTGAACTCGCACTTGTGATGCAGGATTTCATTGATACGCCGGGTTCGGGCATCGAGTACCAGCTCGTTGAACACCTGCAACAGCAGCTTGCGCATACAGCCAAGCGGGTCGACTTCGTCCTCGCTTTCGCTCGCCCGCGCCAAATGGTCATGCGTCTCGTGCAGGCTGTCGAGCAACGCCTGCACCAGCTCGGCCTTGTTGTTGAAGTGCCAATAGATCGCCCCGCGGGTCACGCCCGCCAGTTCGGCGATGTCGGCCAGGGCGGTTCGCGCAACCCCGCGCTTGTAGAAGGCCCTTTCCGCTGCCTCGATGATCTGGGCGCGGGTCTCCTGGGCTTCTTCTTTGGTTCGACGGACCATGGCAGTACAACCTCATCTGGCCCGGACGCGCGGTGCGTACGGGAAACGCTCCGGGGGCACCTCTGCAGGGCAACCTCGCGGATGAACTAATCAAGGGCTGTGGCAGTAATCAAGTACAACCCGGCGGTATTTACAAACAACCATGAATGTAAGTATATTCCTTAGCAAGCTATTTATCCACCGGATAGCACATTTCTTCAGATCCAGACTCTTCCATTACTCTTGAGCGTCTCCCTGCTCCAGCGACCCGAGGATCCTCATGCAATTCAAGCCAGCCGTTACCGCTCTGGTTTCCGCCGTCGCCCTGGCAACCCTGCTCAGTGGCTGTAAGAAAGAAGAAGCAGCGCCAGCGGCGCAGGCTCCTCAGGTCGGCGTCGTGACCATCCAGCCGCAAGCCTTCACCCTGACCTCGGAACTGCCGGGGCGTACCAGTGCCTTCCGCGTCGCCGAAGTGCGTCCACAGGTCAATGGCATCATTCTCAAACGCCTGTTCAAGGAAGGGAGTGACGTCAAGGAAGGCCAGCAGCTTTACCAGATCGACCCCGCCGTGTACGAAGCCACACTGGGCAATGCCCAGGCCAACCTGCAGGCTACCCGCTCGCTGGCCGAGCGTTACAAGCAGCTGATCGACGAGCAGGCCGTGTCGAAACAGGAATACGACGACGCCAATGCCAAACGATTGCAGGCAGAAGCTTCGCTCAAAAGCGCGCAGATCGACCTGCGCTACACCAAGGTCCTGGCACCGATCAGCGGCCGCATCGGCCGTTCTTCGGTCACCGAAGGTGCGCTGGTGAACAATGGCCAGACCAACGCCATGGCCACCATTCAGCAACTCGACCCGATCTACGTCGACGTTACCCAGTCTACCGCCGAACTGCTCAAGCTGCGCCGTGACCTGGAAAGCGGCCAGTTGCAGAAGGCCGGCGACAACGCCGCCTCGGTCCAGCTGGTGCTGGAAGACGGCAGCCTGTTCAAGCAGGAAGGCCGGCTGGAATTCTCCGAAGTCGCGGTCGACGAGACCACCGGCTCGGTGACCCTGCGCGCACTGTTCCCCAATCCCGATCACACCCTGCTGCCAGGCATGTTCGTACATGCGCGGCTGAAGGCCGGGGTCAACGCCAACGCCATCCTGGCGCCGCAGCAAGGCGTGACCCGCGACCTGAAAGGCGCACCGACGGCCCTGGTGGTCAACCAGGAAAACAAGGTCGAACTGCGCCAGCTCAAGGCCAACCGTACCCTGGGTAGCGACTGGCTGATCGAGGAAGGCCTCAACCCGGGTGACCGCCTGATCACCGAAGGGCTGCAGTACGTGCGCCCAGGCGTCGAGGTCAAGGTCAGCGAAGCCACCAACGTCAAGAAGCCGGCCAGCCCTGATCAGGCCAACGCGGCGAAAGCAGACGCCAAAGCGGAGTAAACCATGTCGAAGTTCTTTATCGATCGCCCGATCTTCGCCTGGGTGATCGCCTTGGTGATCATGCTGGTCGGGGCCTTGTCTATCCTGAAGCTGCCGATCAACCAATACCCCAGCATCGCGCCACCGGCCATCGCCATCGCCGTGACCTACCCGGGCGCCTCGGCGCAAACCGTGCAGGACACCGTGGTGCAGGTGATCGAGCAGCAGCTCAACGGTATCGACAACCTGCGGTATGTGTCGTCGGAAAGTAACTCCGACGGCAGCATGACCATTACCGCCACCTTCGAGCAGGGCACCAACCCCGACACCGCTCAGGTGCAGGTGCAGAACAAGCTGAACCTGGCCACCCCGCTGCTGCCGCAGGAAGTGCAGCAGCAAGGTATCCGCGTCACCAAGGCAGTGAAGAACTTCCTGCTGGTGATCGGCCTGGTCTCCGAAGACGGCAGCATGACCAAGGACGACCTGGCCAACTACATCGTCTCGAACATGCAGGACCCGATCTCGCGTACTGCAGGTGTGGGTGACTTCCAGGTGTTCGGTGCGCAGTACGCCATGCGTATCTGGCTCGATCCGGCCAAGCTGAACAAGTTCCAGCTGACTCCGGTCGACGTCAAGACCGCGGTTGCCGCGCAAAACGTGCAGGTGTCCTCCGGTCAACTCGGCGGCCTGCCAGCCATGCCGGGTACCCAGCTGAACGCCACCATCATCGGCAAGACCCGCCTGCAGACTGCCGAGCAGTTCGAGAAGATCCTGCTCAAGGTCAACAGCGACGGTTCGCAGGTAAGGCTGGGCGATGTCGCCCAGGTTGGCCTGGGCGGTGAAAACTATGCGGTCAGCGCTCAGTTCAACGGTAAGCCGGCTTCCGGCCTGGCCGTAAAACTGGCGACCGGCGCCAACGCCCTGGACACCGCCAAGGCACTGCGCGAAACCATCAAAGGCCTGGAACCGTTCTTCCCGCCTGGGGTGAAAGCGGTATTCCCGTATGACACCACTCCGGTGGTCACCGAATCGATCAGCGGGGTGATCCACACCCTGATCGAAGCCGTGGTCCTGGTGTTCCTGGTGATGTACCTGTTCCTGCAGAACTTCCGCGCTACCATCATTACCACCATGACCGTACCGGTGGTGTTGCTGGGTACATTCGGCATCCTTGCCGCCGCGGGCTTCAGCATCAACACCCTGACCATGTTCGCCATGGTCCTGGCCATCGGTTTGCTGGTGGACGATGCCATCGTGGTGGTGGAGAACGTCGAGCGGGTCATGTCCGAGGAAGGCTTGCCGCCCAAAGAGGCGACCAAGCGCTCCATGGAGCAGATCCAGGGCGCCTTGGTGGGTATCGCCCTGGTGCTGTCGGCAGTGCTGCTGCCCATGGCATTCTTCGGTGGGTCGACCGGTGTGATCTACCGGCAGTTCTCCATCACCATCGTCTCGGCCATGGGCCTGTCGGTGCTGGTGGCACTTATCTTCACCCCGGCGCTGTGCGCCACCATGCTCAAGCCACTGAAGAAAGGCGAGCATCACACGGCCAAAGGCGGTTTCTTTGGCTGGTTCAACCGCAACTTCGACCGCAGCGTCAACGGCTACGAGCGCAGCGTGGGAACTATCCTGCGCAACAAGGTGCCGTTCCTGCTGGGCTATGCCCTGATCGTGGTCGGCATGATCTGGCTGTTCGCCCGCATTCCTACCGCGTTCCTGCCGGAGGAAGACCAAGGCGTACTGTTTGCCCAGGTACAGACCCCGGCCGGTTCCAGTGCCGAGCGCACCCAGGTGGTGGTCGACCAGATGCGTGAGTACCTGCTGAAGGACGAAGCCGACACCGTGTCGTCGGTGTTCACCGTCAACGGCTTCAACTTCGCCGGCCGCGGCCAGAGCTCGGGCATGGCGTTCATCATGCTCAAGCCATGGGGCGAGCGTTCCAAGGAAAACAGCGTGTTTGCCTTGGCCCAACGCGCCCAGCAACACTTCTTCACCTTCCGCGATGCGATGGTGTTCGCCTTTGCCCCGCCAGCGGTGCTCGAACTGGGTAACGCCACCGGTTTCGACGTGTTCCTGCAGGACCGCGGCGGCGTTGGGCACGAAAAGCTGATGGAAGCGCGCAACCAGTTCCTGGCCAAGGCCGCGCAAAGCAAAGTGCTGAGCGCGGTACGCCCGAACGGCCTGAACGACGAGCCGCAATACCAGCTGACCATCGATGACGAACGTGCCAGCGCCCTGGGCGTGACCATTGCCGACATCAACAACACCCTGTCGATTGCCTTGGGTGCCAGCTACGTCAACGACTTCATCGACCGCGGCCGGGTCAAGAAGGTTTACATCCAGGGCGAGCCGAACGCGCGGATGAGCCCGGAAGACCTGCAGAAGTGGTACGTGCGCAATGGCGCTGGCGAGATGGTGCCGTTCTCCTCCTTCGCCAAAGGCGAATGGACTTATGGTTCACCGAAGCTGTCGCGTTACAACGGCGTTGAAGCCATGGAGATCCTGGGTGCACCGGCCCCTGGCCACAGTACCGGTGAAGCCATGGCCGAGGTCGAGCGCATCGCTGGCGAATTGCCGGACGGCATCGGCTTCTCCTGGACCGGCATGTCCTACGAGGAAAAACTCTCCGGGTCGCAGATGCCGGCGCTGTTCGCCCTTTCGGTACTGTTCGTGTTCCTGTGCCTGGCAGCCCTGTACGAAAGCTGGTCGATCCCGATCGCCGTAGTGCTGGTAGTACCTCTGGGTATCATCGGTGCACTGATCGCCACCAGCCTGCGCGGCTTGTCCAACGACGTGTACTTCCTGGTCGGCCTGCTGACCACCATCGGTCTGGCGGCGAAGAACGCCATTCTGATCGTCGAATTCGCCAAGGAACTGCACGAGCAGGGCCGCAGCTTGTACGACGCGGCGATCGAAGCCTGCCGCATGCGACTGCGCCCGATCATCATGACCTCGCTGGCGTTCATCCTCGGCGTGGTACCGTTGACCATCGCCAGCGGTGCCGGTGCCGGCAGCCAGCACGCCATTGGTACGGGCGTGATCGGCGGCATGATCAGTGCGACCGTGTTGGCAATCTTCTGGGTACCACTATTCTTCGTCGCAGTGTCGTCGCTGTTCGGCAGCAAAGAGCCGGAAAAGGACGCCACCCCTGAAACTCCACGTTATGAGGCTGGGCAATGACCAAGTCTTTATTGTCCCTGGCGGTAACCGCTTTCATCCTTGGCGGCTGCTCGCTGATCCCTGACTACCAGACCCCGGAATCGCCGGTGGCAGCGCAGTGGCCGCAAGGCCCTGCGTACTCCCCGACCCAGTCGGCAGACGTTGCCGCCGCCGAACAGGGCTGGCGCCAGTTCTTCCACGACCCGGCACTGCAGCAACTGATCCAGACCTCGCTGGTCAACAACCGCGACCTGCGCGTCGCCGCGTTGAACCTTGACGCCTACCGCGCGCAGTACCGCATCCAGCGGGCTGACCTGTTCCCGGCGGTTTCAGCCACCGGCAGCGGCAGCCGCCAGCGAGTGCCGGCGAACATGTCGCAAACCGGGGAGTCGGGCATTACCAGCCAATACTCGGCCACCCTCGGCGTCAGCGCCTATGAGCTGGACCTGTTCGGCCGGGTCCGTAGCCTGACCGAGCAGGCCCTGGAGACCTACCTGTCCAGTGAGCAGGCGCGCCGCTCCACGCAAATTGCCCTGGTGGCCAGCGTGGCCAACGCCTATTACACCTGGCAGGCCGACCAGGCGCTGTTCAAGCTGACCGAAGAAACGCTGAAGACCTACGAGGAAAGCTACAACCTCACCCGTCGCAGCAACGAAGTCGGCGTGGCTTCGGCACTCGACGTCAGCCAGGCGCGTACCGCCGTGGAAGGCGCCCGGGTCAAGTACTCGCAGTACCAGCGCCTGGTCGCCCAGGACGTCAACAGCCTGACCGTGCTGCTGGGTACCGGTATTCCGGCGAACCTGGCCAAGCCGCTGGAGCTCAACGCCGACCAGCTGGCTGAAGTACCAGCCGGCCTGCCGTCGGACATCCTCCAGCGTCGTCCGGACATCCAGGAAGCCGAGCACCTGCTGAAGGCCGCCAACGCCAACATCGGCGCCGCCCGCGCAGCGTTCTTCCCGAGCATCAGCCTGACGGCGAACGCCGGCAGCCTGAGCCCCGACATGGGCCACCTGTTCGCGGGTGGTCAGGGCACCTGGCTGTTCCAGCCGCAGATCAACCTGCCGATTTTCAACGCCGGCAGCCTGAAGGCGAGCCTGGACTATTCGAAGATCCAGAAGGACATCAACGTCGCCAAGTACGAAAAAACCATCCAGACCGCCTTCCAGGAAGTCTCCGATGGCTTGGCTGCGCGCAAAACCTTCGAAGAGCAATTGCAGGCCCAGCGTGACTTGGTGCAGGCCAACCAGGACTACTACCGCCTGGCTGAACGCCGCTACCGGATCGGCATCGACAGCAACCTGACGTTCCTTGACGCCCAGCGCAACCTGTTCAGCGCCCAGCAGGCGCTGATCGGCGACCGTCTGTCGCAGCTGACCAGCGAGGTCAACCTGTACAAGGCGCTCGGCGGTGGCTGGTACGAGCAAACCGGTCAGGCGAACCAGCAGGCATCGGTGGATACACCGAAAAGCTGATTGCAGCTGTTGCCCATCAAGCCCACCCTCGCGGTGGGCTTTTTGTTTTCTGGCGCCTGCACAGACGCTAGGGCCAGCACTGCAGAATTATTAACTAACCGGAACATTCCGTTCGATTATCGCCCCGTTCCGTTTGCGGCGAATTGCCTCACCCCTGTACAACCCCGCACCATCCACCCACGCAACGTTGCCCAAGTTCATCAAGAAAAGACCCGCACCTGCCGGCCCGACCCCGCAGTGCACCGGCTCGCCCCATAAAAACAAGAGATCCACGACAGATGAGCACTTTGCAACCCGCACGCCAGCTGCTGCCCGGCCTGTTGGCCATGTCCTGCGCCCTCCCCGTGTTCGCCGCCGACCAAGGTGGTTTCCTGGAGGACGCCAAGGCCACCCTCAACCTGCGCAACTTCTACATCAACCGCAACTTCGTCGACCCGGCTCACCCACAGGGCAAGGCCGAAGAATGGACGCAAAGCTTCATCCTCGATGCCCGCTCTGGCTTCACCCAGGGCACCATCGGTTTCGGAGTGGACGTACTTGGCCTGTACTCGGTCAAGCTCGACGGCGGCAAAGGCACCACCAACACCCACCTTCTGCCCGTACACGGCGATGGTCGCCCCGCCGATGACTTCGGCCGCCTGGGTGTGGCGCTGAAAGCCAAGTTGTCCGAAACCGAGCTGAAAGTCGGGGAATGGATGCCGGTCCTACCGATCCTGCGCTCGGACGACGGTCGTTCGCTGCCGCAAACCTTCCGCGGCGGCCAGCTGACGTCGAAGGAAATCGCCGGCCTGACCCTGTACGCCGGCCAGTTCCGCGGCAACAGCCCGCGCAACGACGCCAGCATGGAAGACATGTCGCTGAACGGTAGAGCGGCGTTCACCTCCGACCGCTTCAACTTCGGTGGCGGCGAGTACACCTTCAACGACAAGCGCACCATGATTGGCCTGTGGGATGCCCAGCTCAAGGACATCTACCGCCAGCAGTACCTCAACCTGACGCACAGCCAGCCGCTGGGCGACTGGACCCTGGGCGCCAACCTGGGCTACTTCATCGGCAAGGAAGATGGCGCCGAACGTGCCGGCAAGCTGGACAACCGCACTGCCTCGGCGCTGCTCTCTGCACGCTACCAGGGCCACACATTCTACGTCGGCCTGCAGAAAGTCAGCGGCGACGATGCCTGGATGCGGGTCAACGGCACCAGCGGCGGCACCCTCGCCAACGACAGTTACAACTCCAGCTTCGACAATGCCAAGGAGCGGTCCTGGCAGGTGCGTCATGACTTCAACTTCGCCAGCGTCGGCGTCCCGGGCCTGACCCTGATGAACCGCTACATCAAGGGTGACAACGTTACCGCTGGTGGCGTGGATGACGGCAAGGAATGGGCGCGCGAGACCGAGCTGGCCTACGTGGTGCAGTCGGGCAGCTTCAAGGACCTGTCGGTGAAGTGGCGCAACTCCACCATGCGCCGCGACTTCAGCACCAACGCGTTCGATGAAAACCGGCTGATCGTGAGCTACCCGCTGAATCTGCTCTAAATCAACTGGCCTCTCGCGGGTAAACCGGCTCTTACGGGATGGCCACAGTTTCAAAAGCTGTGGCCACCCTGTGGGAGCAGGTTATATACGCGAGGCGCTCAAGGATAACTTTCGGCTATAACCAAATCCATAAACCTTCTTTGACGACATAAGAAGTAACCGCTTGAATAGGGCCCTGACCTCGCACTAGAGCCGTGAAATGGACCTCCGCCAGCTGCGCTACTTCATCGCCCTCACCGAATACCGCAGTTTCGTCCGCGCCGCCGAAGCCATGGGCATCACCCAGCCCGCCTTCAGCCGCGCCATCCAGGGCCTGGAACACACATTCGGCTGCCCGCTGGTCGACCGCGCCAGCAAGGCCCTGCCGCCTACCCCGGAAGGCCAAGTGGTGCTGCAACACGCTCGCCGTCTGGTGCAAGGCGCGGTGCAGTTGAGCAACGAAGTGCTGCAAATGACCAAGCTCGACGCCGGCGAGCTGCACTTCGGCAGCGGCCCAACGCTGGCCGTGCGCCTGGTGCCTGATGCCCTGCGTCACTTCATCGAACGCCACCCTGGCATCCATACCTCGCTGCTGGTGGACAATGCCGAACGCCTGGGACAGGCACTGCGCCGTGAACAGATCGAGTTTTTCGTCGACGATATCCGCCCGTTCGAAGCAGACCCCAGCTTTCATACCGAACCTTTGTCGCCCCGCCCAGGCCTGTTTTTCTGTCGCCCAAGCCACCCGCTGCTGGCCAAGGAAAGCCTGTCGACCAACGACCTGTTCAGCTATCCGCTGGCCAGCGGGCTGCTCGCGCCTGGGGTACGCAAACGCCTGGCCAACCTGAGCGGGCGCAACGACTTCACCCCGCATTTGCAGACCGAACACCTGGCTATCCTGCGCAGCGTGGTACAGGCCAGCGATGCCATCGGGATTGCCAGCGAAGAGGCCCTGGCCGATGACCTGGCCACCGGCACGCTGGTGCGCCTGCACTGGCGTAATCTGCCGCCGGCGCTGGAGGTGCTGAACGTGTATTGCGGCGTGGTCAGCCGCAGCGGCTACCGGCTGTCGCCAGCGGCGCGGGCGATGATCGAGACCTTGGTCGGGCTGGATATGCCAGTGCGGGCCGCCGCCATTCGCTGAGCTGATGATGGTGGTGGCTGCGGGCTATCCTGAGCTATATCGGTTGCCAGTTCAGGCCCTATCGCCGGAACCGGCAACACCCCCGACCAGGCAAACCAGGGAGGCACAACAATGAAAACCCTCGTCGACCACCTGAGCCAGTACGCCAGCTATCACCGCGACCCTCGCAACATCGTCACCCACTTCATCGGTATCCCCATGATCGTGCTGGCGGTCACCATCCTGCTGTCGCGCCCCGGCTGGCAAGTCGCGGGCATGTGGCTATCCCCCGCCCTGCTGGCAGCGGCCGCCTCGGTATGGTTCTACCTGCGCTTGGACCTGCGCTTCGGCCTGGTGATGGGGTTGCTGCTGGGCTTGTGCCTGTGGGTCGGCCAGGCTCTGGCGGTTCAGGCAACCGGGCTGTGGCTTGGCGCCGGGGTGGGAGGATTCGTGGTGGGCTGGATCATCCAGTTCGTCGGCCACTACTACGAAGGCCGCAAGCCCGCCTTTGTCGACGATGTCAGCGGGTTGATCATCGGGCCACTGTTCGTGGTGGCCGAAGCGGCATTCATGCTAGGGCTGTGCCCGGTCCTGAAACAGGCCGTGGAGAGCCATGCAGGGCCGGTGGCCGTGCGGCCCATGTAAAAACTTACGCGGACTGTGCGGGAGCGGCCTTGTGTCGCTCCCACAGTCGGGGACTGCGCAGCGATCAGCTACGCGACTCCACCCCCAGTTCATCCCACACCGACTCTGCCATGTGGAAGGTGGCATTGGCCGCTGGAATGCCGCAGTAGATCGCGCTCTGCATCAGCACTTCCTTGATCTCGTCGCGGGTCACGCCATTGTTGGCCGCTGCACGCAGGTGCAACTTCAGTTCATCGTTGCGGTTCATGCCGATCAGCATGGCAATGGTGATCAGGCTGCGGGTATGGCGGGGCAGGCCCGGGCGGGTCCAGATGTCACCCCAGGCGTGGCGAGTGATCATTTCCTGGAACTCGCCGTTGAAGTCGTTGAGCTTCTCCAGGCTGCGGTCCACGTGGGCATCGCCAAGTACCGCGCGGCGCACTTGCATGCCGGCGTCGTAACGTTGTTTCTCGTCCATGGCAGTGTCCTCAGTGAGCCAGCAGGAAGTCGAGCACGCGACGGCTGAATGCCTCGCCAATCTCGACGTTTGACAGGTGTGCCGCCGGGAAGTCGACGTACTCGGCACCGGCAATACCGGCTTGCATGAAACGGCCATGCTCCGGGGTCGTCACCACGTCCTCGGTCCCCGACACGATCAGTGCAGGCACCTGGATACGGCCCAGTTGCTCACGATAATCGGCGTCACGCACTGCCGCGCAGTTGCCGGCATAGCCCTGCGGGCTGGTTTGCGCCAGCATCTGACAGATGCGCTGGGCCTCTTCAGCCTGCGCCTGGGCGAAGCCTGGGGTGAACCAGCGGGCGATCGAGGCATCGCGCAGGTCGACCATGGCCTGCTGGCCGCCCTTGAGCACAGTGTCGATACGGGTGTTCCAGACCTCGTCGTTGGCGATCTTGGCGGCAGTGTTGCACAGGGTCAGGCTGTGCAGGCGGTCGCCGGCATTGATGCCCAGCCACTGGCCGATCAGGCCGCCCATCGACAGGCCGACGAAGTGGGCCTTCTGAATGTCCAGGCCGTCGAGCAGTGCCAGCACGTCGCGGCCAAGTTGTTCGATGCTGTAAGGGCCTTCAGTGACCAGCGATTCGCCGTGGCCTCGGGTGTCGTAGCGCAGCACACGGAAGTGCTGGCTCCATAGCGGTAGCTGGGTGTCCCACATGCCCAGGTCGGTACCCAGCGAGTTGGACAGGACCAGCACCGGGGCGTTTTCCGGGCCATCGATCTGGTAATTCAAAACGCCATCAGCCAGTTGCAAATGCGCCACAGCGGTCTCCTTCAGGCAGTGAAACGTTGATGTTCGGACACGGCACGCGCCACCCAGACGCGGGCCTGGCCCAGGTAATGGGCTGGGTCGAGCAGGCGATCGAGTTCCTCAGCGGACAGTTCGGCACTGACCTGGGGTTCGTCACCCAGCACAGCACGCAGGTGACGCTGCTCGGCCACCGCGCGCTGACAGCACTGCTCCAGCAGGTGGTGGGCCCGGTCGCGCCCCAGGCGCTGGGCGAGGACAATGCTCACGGCTTCGGCCAGCACCAGGCCCTGGGTCAGGTCGAGGTTGCGGCGCATGCGCGCGGCATCCACCTCCATACCCTCGGCAATCACCTGAGCCTGGCGCAGGGCGCCGGAGACCAGGCAGCAGATATCAGGCAGGGTTTCCCATTCGGCATGCCACAGGCCCAGGCTGCGCTCATGCTCCTGAGGCATGGCACTGAACAGCGTCGAAACCAGCCCTGGCACGCGGGTCGCAGCGCCGATCAGCACCGCAGCGCCGACCGGGTTGCGCTTGTGCGGCATGGTCGAAGAACCACCCTTACCCGGCGCAGACGGTTCGAACACCTCCCCTGCCTCGGTTTGCATCAGCAGGCTGATATCGCGGCCAAACTTGCCCAGGCTGCCGGCAACCAGGCCCAGTACCGAGGCAAACTCGACCAATCGATCGCGCTGGGTATGCCAGGGTTGCTCGGGCAGGGTCAGCTTGAGTTGCCCGGCCAACGCCTCGGCCACTGGCATCGCTTTGCTACCCAAGGCGGCCAGGCTGCCCGAGGCACCGCCGAACTGCAGCACCAGCAAGCGCGGGCGCAGCTCCTGCAGGCGCTGGCGGTGGCGGGTCAAGGCGCCCAACACCCCGGCCAGCTTCATGCCCAGGGTCACCGGGGTGGCGTGTTGCAGCCAGGTGCGGCCCACCAGCGGTGTATCGGCATGCTTCAAGGATTGCTGCGCCAGCGTCTCGGCCAGCCTGCCAAGGTCGGCTTCGATCAGGTCGAGGGCATCGCGCAACTGCAGGACCAGCCCGGTATCCATCGCATCCTGGCTGGTAGCACCCAAGTGCACGTAGCGCTCGGCTTCCGGCACGCCAGTGGCGATTACCTTGCCCAACGCCTTCACCAGCGGGATCGCCGAGTTGCCCGCGGTCGCGATGGCATTGGCCAAGGCGCCAACGTCATAGCGCTCGGCCTGGCACGCTGCCTCGATGGCCGCCACTGCACTGTGCGGGACCAGCCCGGCAGCAGCTTCGGCATGGGCCAGCGCGGCCTCGAAATCGAGCATGCCCTGCAGGCGGCCACGGTCGGAGAAGATCTCGCGCATGGCCGGCGCGGTGAAGTAGGCGTCGAACAGTTGGTTGCTCATGCAGCATCCTTAGTGATCATGGTGCAGGTACTCGGCCTGCTTCGGCAGGCGCAGGCTGAACAGGAAGGCTATCGCCATCATCGCCGTCACATACCAGTAGAAGGTATTTTCCATACCCATGGTCTTCAGCCCCAGGGCCACGTACTCGGCCGAACCGCCAAATGCGGCGTTGGCCACCGCATAGGCCAGCCCCACACCCAGCGCGCGCACCTGCGGCGGGAACATCTCGGCCTTCACCAGGCCGCTGATGGAGGTGTAGAAACTGACGATGCACAGTGCCAGGCTAATCAGCACGAAAGCCATGAACGGGCTGGTCACGGTTTTCAGTGCCATCAACAGCGGCACGGTGCACAGCGTACCCAAGGCGCCGAACAGCAGCATCGAATTACGCCGCCCGATGCGGTCGGAGAGCATCCCGAAGAACGGCTGCAGCACCATGAACAGGAACAGCGCGCCGGTCATCACGTAGCTGGCGTTCTTCGCCGTCATGCCGGCGGTGTTCACCAGGTACTTCTGCATGTAGGTGGTGAAGGTGTAGAAGATCAGCGAGCCGCCAGCGGTATAGCCAAGCACGGTGACGAAGGCCGCCGCATGGTTGCGGAACAGGCCCTTGATGGTGCCAGCGTCCTTGTCCTGGCGGGTTTCGGCGCTGCTGGTCTCATGCAGCGAGCGGCGCAGCATCAACGAGATCAGCGCGGCGATGGCCCCCACCACAAAGGGAATGCGCCAGCCCCAGGCCCGCAGTTCATCTTCGGTCAGCAACTGCTGCAGGATCACCACGACCAGCACGGCCAGCAACTGGCCGCCGATCAAGGTCACGTACTGGAACGAGGCAAAAAAGCCGCGCTGCCCGCGCAGGGCCACTTCGCTCATGTAGGTGGCGGTGGTGCCGTACTCGCCACCCACCGACAGGCCCTGGATCAGGCGAGCCAGCAACAGCAGCGCCGGAGCCCAGGTGCCAATGCTGGCGTAGGTAGGCAGACAGGCGATCATCAGTGAGCCGAAGCACATCATCAGCACTGAGATCATCAGGGAATTCTTGCGACCATGGCGGTCAGCGAGGCGGCCGAATATCCAGCCACCGATGGGGCGCATCAAAAAACCTGCGGCGAATACGCCTGCGGTGTTCAGCAGCTGCACGGTAGGGTCGTCGGAGGGGAAGAAGGCCGGGGCGAAGTAGATCGCGCAGAAGGCGTAGACGTAGAAGTCGAACCATTCCACCAGGTTGCCCGAGGAGGCACCAACGATAGCGAAGATGCGCTTGCTGCGCTCTTCGCCGGTGTAATAGGTTGAGGTCATGACGTTTTTACTCCTGGAGGGTCCTAGGTAAGTCTAGACATACCTAGTAACACACTCGTTCCGCTATCTGGCTGGCAATTGGCCCTACGTCTGACAGGTCCGGCCTCTTCGCGGGTAAACCCGCTCCCACAGGGGTTGCGTGGATCCCTGTGGGAGCGGGTTCACCCGCGAAGAGGCCGTACAGGTCAAACTCGCTCGATGGCCAGCGCCAGGCCTTGGCCGACACCTACGCACATGGTCGCCAGGCCCTTGCGTCCACCACTCTTCTCCAGCTGATGCAGCGCAGTCAGCACCAGGCGCGCACCGCTCATGCCCAGCGGGTGGCCCAAGGCGATAGCGCCGCCATTAGGGTTCACCTGCGGCGCGTCATCGGCCACACCCAGCTCACGCAGCACCGCCAGGCCTTGGCTGGCGAAGGCTTCATTCAGCTCGATCACATCGAAATCATTCACCGCCACACCCAGGCGCTCGGTCAGCTTGCGCACCGCCGGCACCGGGCCGATACCCATCACCCGCGGTGCAACGCCGCCGCTGGCCATGCCCAACACGCGGGCACGTGGGGTCAGGCCGTGTTTCTTCACTGCTTCGGCCGAGGCCAGAATCAACGCTGCTGCACCGTCGTTCACGCCCGATGCGTTGCCAGCGGTGACAGTCTTGTCCGGGCCATTGACCGGCTTGAGCTTGGTCAGCGCTTCCAGGGTGGTTTCCGGGCGCAGGTGCTCGTCACGCTCAACGATAACTTCGCCTTTCTTGTGGGCGATACGCACCGGTACGATCTCTTCGGCGAAGAAGCCAGCAGCCTGGGCAGCAGCAGCCTTCTGCTGACTGCGCAGGGCGAAGGCGTCCTGGTCAGCACGCGACACCTGGTAATCGTCGGCCACGTTGTCAGCGGTTTCCGGCATGGAGTCGACGCCGTACTGGCTCTTCATCAGCGGGTTGATGAAACGCCAGCCGATGGTGGTGTCTTCCAGCTTCATGTTGCGCGAATAGCCGCTTTCGGCCTTGCCCATGACGAACGGGGCACGCGACATCGACTCGACGCCGCCGGCAATCGCCAGTTCCATTTCACCGCTGGCGATAGCGCGGAAGGCGGTGCCGATGGCATCCATGCCGGAGGCGCACAGGCGGTTCAGGGTCACGCCTGGAATGCTTTCTGGCAGGCCAGCCAGCAGCAGCGCCATACGTGCCACGTTGCGGTTGTCTTCACCGGCCTGGTTGGCGCAGCCGAAGAACACCTCGTCAACCTGGTCCCATTGCACGCCGGGGTTGCGCTCGATCAGCGCCTTCAGCGGCACAGCGGCCAGGTCGTCGGCCCGCACACCCGCCAAGGCACCGCCAAAGCGGCCGATCGGGGTACGGATGGCGTCACAGATGAATACGTCTCGCATCAGGCTTCTCCTGCCGGCTGGCCATGGGCCGCGGCGGTACGGGCATCGAGGTCACGCAGGGCGGACAGCTCGATTTCGGTGGGTTCGGTAGTGGTCTGCACGTGGCATTTGGAGGCTCCTGGTCAGGGTGCTTCAGTGAGCTCAGATTAAGGAGACTGGTGGGTGGCTTACAATCCGATAATCGACTCTATGTGCGGTTATCGAACAATTTGTTGCCCTGCTACTCATCTCCGTTCGCAGAGCCACCCCTGCTTTCACGTTGCGTCGGCATGGCTCACCAGGCCCTTAACGACCACACCCACGGTTGCCAGCGCCGCCGGCACCAGCAATGCGGTCAGCACCTGCTCGAAGTTCCAGCCCAGCCCCAGCAAGGTCGCGCCACTCCAGGCGCCGAGGATGGCACCAAACCGACCGATGCCCAGCATCCACGACACACCCGTGGCACGGCCCTGGGTCGGGTAGAAGCGTGCTGCAAGCGATGGCATCGCCGACTGCGCGCCGTTCACGCACATGCCCGCGATCAGTACCAGGGTGGCCAGAACGGTGATATTGCCCAGGCTCTGCCCGACGGCGTAAGCGAACACCCCGGCCAGCAGGTAGAAAATGCCGATCACCTTGTGCGGGTTGAAGCGGTCCATCGCCCAACCTACGCCAACGGCACTGAGCACGCCGCCAAACTGGAACAGCGCGCCGATGAACGCGGCCTGCTCCATGCTCGCGCCACTGTCACGCATCAGAGTGGGCAACCAGCTGGTCAGTAGGTAGACGATGACCAGGCCCATGAAGTAGGTCAGCCACAGCAGCACGGTCCCCAGGCCATAGGTGCCAGAGAAGATCACCGCAAACACGTTGCGCGCGGCCACGGCCTTCTGTTCCGGCACGCTGAAGCTACCCGCCTCGGCTACTACCTGTGGCGCAATCGGCGACAAGGTCCTGCGCACCTTGTCGGTGCCACGGTTGCGTACCACCAGGAAGCGTGCCGACTCCGGCAGCCAGACCATCAGCACCAGCGCCAGCAGCAAGGGCAGCACGCCGCCAATCACCAGCAGACTGTGCCAGCCATAAGCCGGAATCATCTTCGCGGAAATGAAGCCACCACCGGCCATGCCTAGGTTGAAGCCGCAGAACATGCTGGTCACCAGCAACGACTTGAGGCGCTCCGGGGTATATTCGGACAGCAGCGTGGTGGCGTTGGGCATGCCGGCGCCAAGGCCCAGGCCGGTCAGGAAACGCAGCACCAGCAACTGGTCGACATTGGTGGCATAGGCCGAGGCCAGGCTGAAGCCACCGAACACCAGTACCGCCCCTACCAGCACACCCTTGCGGCCAAATCGGTCGGCCAGCGGCCCGGAGCCGAGGGCGCCGAATACCATGCCGATCAATGCGGCACTCATCACCGGGCCGAGGCTGGCGCGGTCGATTCCCCATTCCTGTGACAGCGCCGGGGCGATGAAGCCCATGGCGGCGGTGTCAAGGCCATCGAGGAAGACGATCAGGAAGCACAACAGCATGACCCGCCACTGGTAGCGGGACAGCGGCTGCTGATTGATGAACGACTGGACGTCGAGGCTTTTGCCGACGTTGTTTTGCGCTTGGTTCATTGTTGTTATCCAGAATATGAGGCACAGCCAAGCCACTGCACGCGGCTAACCGGTACAAGTTGGCAATGATCGGAAAAGTTGGCCTGTGTCAGCCTGGATACAACGGGACTGCATGCGGGTGCGGCCGCGGCAGCGAAGGGACAGTATGCATGGTGAGTGCCTCTTATGTTTTTCTTGTTCGGTCGGCACAGCCGACCGTTGCGAGAAACATTAATCAGCGGGCGCAGGTGACGCAATTCACCGGGAGCGACACTGTGCGTTTATCGAACAGAGATGGCTTTTACCTGTTCTATTTTGGGGCCGCTTTGCGGCCCCGGCCAGGTCAACCAAACAACTGATGGCAAAGGTCGCGGCTGGCCGCCAGCAGAATCGGCAGGAAGCGCTGCTCCAGCTCGCTGCGCGTTACCCGCCCAACATGGGTACTCACGTTCAACGCCGCCAGTACCTGCCCCGAAGCGTCATACACCGGTACTGCAATCGACCGCAGCCCCTGCTCCAGCTCCTGATCCACCACGCACCAGCCCTGGGCGCGCACCTGCTGAATGCAGGCAAACAGCGACTCAGGGTCATGCAGGGTACGGCTGGTCCGCGCCTTCAGGTCGGCGCGCTCCAGGTACTCGCGCAAGCTGGTGTCATCCAGCGCCGCCAGCAGAATGCGCCCCATCGACGTGCAGTAGGCCGGCAGGCGCCCGCCCACCGACAGGTCCACCGAAATCAACCGCTCGACCGTGGCGGATCGGGCTATATAAAGGATGTCATCGCCTTCGAGGGTGGCCATGTTGGCCGCCTCATGCAATTGATCGCTGATTCGGTCCAGGTAAGGCTGGGCCGAAATCGCCAGTGGCGTCGACGACAAGTAGGCATGCCCCAGGGTCAGCACTTTCGGCAACAGCGAATAAGTACGCCCATCGGTGGTGGCATAGCCGAGCTTGATCAACGTGTGCAGGCAGCGGCGCACGGCGGCACGCGGGATTTCCGTGCGATGGCTGATCTGCGCGATGGTCAGGTGGCGCTTGCGCTCCTGGAAGGCCTGGATGACGGCCAGCCCACGCGCCAGCGATGTCATGAAGTCCGGATCGCCGGTAAAAGCCTGGATGCGCTTGGCCGGGGAGGCCACGATTGGCGGCGCCATGGCCGCAGACGCAGGTCGCCCCGCCTCCGGATTGGCGGAATCGTTGTCCACGGTTTGGTCACTCATCGCACACCTCAAAAAAAACGCCGGTTCGTGCGATTATCGAACAAACGGCCGATAATCGCAATTGACCGCTGACACTTTTGCTTATACCTTTCTCATGCCACTTGTGGCTTCTTTGGAGAGACTGGTCAGGTACCCACCGTAGAAGTCCCCAGGCAACGGCCTCGCCTTACGGCGAGGCCGTTTTTCATAACTACCCCGCCCGTACATTTCAGCGAACTTTTATCCGCGTTGCCTTTCCAAGTTGTACGAAAGGCCCAAATTGTTTGCGGGCACCTTCTACTCGTTATGTCAGGCGATGTCAGGCTTGGTTAAATAACGCTGTTCGGCGATTTATCGATTGCTATAATCAAGTGCACAGGCCCCACTGTCCGTAGGGTAGTGCAACCTTGCGGTCATGAAGCCGTTACGGCCTGCGAGGGGTGTGCGTACTGCACATCGCCCGACAACAGCCATTACTCTTAATTCAGGTACTGCATGTGACGAAAGATGAACTGCGCGCAGAACTCGAGCGCCAGGCTGAACGTTACAAGGATGTTTACGGCGGCGAAGTGACCACTTATGCCGCACAACCCGATCCGGAACGCAAACCTTGGCGCAAACGCGCCAGTGTGCGCGACCAGGCCTTCAGCCAGGAACTGGAACGTATTGAAAAGGAACTGCGCAGCGACGCTCCCTGACCCGGGACCACGCCAGCGCGTCGTCGCCCGGCCAGCCCGGGCGCGGTCGATCTTTACTGCTCGGCCGATGATGAAATGGAATTACACAAATTTCATACGGCCGTTTGAATCACGATCCAGCTGTTTTTTTTGGCATTTTTAGCCTCGTTTCGGCATATTTTGCGCTTTTTGAACGATTTTTACCTGCCTGAACGCCCCACCTTGCACCACGCCTTGCGGCCATGAAGATTGCCATCGGTCTGTAGCGGGTGCATCGATTGCCAAGGTTTTCTGGCATAATCCCGCCCCCCTATGACCGCCAGACAACCTTCATGATCGATTTATTCAGCGGACTGGATGCCTGGGTGTTGGTGAGCTTGCTGCTCGCCTTGACCTTCGTACTCGCCTTCGAGTTCATCAATGGCTTTCATGACACCGCCAACGCGGTAGCTACCGTCATCTATACCAAAGCCATGCCGCCGCACCTCGCCGTGTTCTTCTCCGGCGTGTTCAACTTCCTTGGCGTTCTGCTGGGCGGTGTCGGGGTGGCCTATGCCATCGTGCACCTGCTGCCGGTAGAGCTGCTGATCAATGTGAACACCGGACACGGCCTGGCCATGGTTTTCTCGCTGCTGGCTGCGGCCATCACCTGGAACCTGGGCACCTGGTACTTCGGTATCCCCGCCTCCAGTTCGCACACGCTGATCGGCTCCATCCTTGGTGTCGGCCTGGCCAATGCGCTGATCAACGACATTCCGCTGGGCGACGGCGTCAACTGGCAGAAGGCGATCGACATCGCCATGTCGCTGGTGGTCTCGCCGATGGCCGGCTTCGCCGTTGCAGCCCTGGTACTGATCGGCCTGAAATGGTGGCGCCCACTGTCGAAGATGCACAAAACCCCCGAGCAGCGCCGCAAGCTCGACGACAAGAAGCACCCGCCGTTCTGGAACCGCATGGTGCTGGTGGTCTCGGCCATGGGCGTGAGTTTCGTGCACGGCTCCAATGACGGTCAGAAAGGTATCGGCCTGATCATGCTGGTGCTGATCGGCATCGTCCCAGCCAAGTTCGTCCTCGACCTGAACAGCACCACCTACCAGATCGAGCGTACCCGCGACGCCACCCTGCACATGAGCCAGTTCTACCAGCGTAACGCCGCTACCCTGGGCGATTTCCTGGCCCTGGGCAAGGCCAAGGCCAGCGACCTGCCGGAGCAGTTCAGCTGCAACCCGCAGCAGACCGAGCCGACCATCGCCGCGCTGCAGTCCTCGCTGCAGGGCGTAACCGACTACCACAGCCTGGATACCGAAAAGCGCATCGAAGTACGCCGCTACCTGCTGTGCCTGGATGACACGGCGAAGAAGGTTGGCAAACTGCCTGGCCTGGATGCCCGCGAAAAGGCCGACCTGGAAAAACTGCGCAAAGACCTTACCGCCACCACCGAATACGCCCCGTTCTGGGTGATCGTGGCTGTCGCCTTGGCCCTGGGCCTTGGCACCATGGTTGGCTGGAAGCGCGTGGTGCTGACCGTTGGCGAGAAGATCGGCAAGCAGGGCATGACCTATGCCCAGGGCATGTCGGCACAGATCACCGCAGCCTGCGCCATCGGCATGGCCAACGTGTTCGCCCTGCCGGTGTCGACCACCCACGTGCTGTCGTCCGGTGTGGCCGGCACCATGGTCGCCAACAAGAGCGGCCTGCAAGGCGGCACCGTGAAGACCATCCTGCTGGCCTGGGTCCTGACCCTGCCGGCCTCGATGGGCCTGGCCGCTGGTCTGTTCTGGCTGGCGTCCAAAGCCATTGGCTGAGTGACACCGCTATTGAAAAAGGCGCCATCGGCGCCTTTTTCATTGGTGTAACCCCTGCACCGGCACTACTTCTTCTTGCTCCCCAACAACGACCCCATCAAGCCTCGCATCAACTGCCGCCCCAACTGATTGGCCGCCTGGCGCACCGCCGACTTGATCGCCTGCCCCGCCGCGCTCTGCAAGAAATCACCGGCCTTGTCGGCAAAGCTCTCTTCATCGACCTTCGGTTGCGGCGCCGGCTCCACCGCCTGGCCTTTACGCTGAGTCAGCATTTCATAGGCCGACTCACGGTCCACCGGTTTGTCGTAACGCCCCGCCAACGGCGAAGCGGCTACCCGTGCACCGCGCTCCGCAGCACTCAACGGCCCGATCCGCGACTGCGGCGGTGCAACCAGCACCCGCTGCACCATCGCCGGCGTCCCCTTCTCTTCCAAAGTACCCACCAGCGCCTCGCCGATCCCCAGCTCGGTGAGCACTGCCAGGGTGTCGAATGCTGGGTTGGGCCGGAAGCCATCAGCCACAGCCCGCAACGATTTCTGCTCCTTGGCAGTGAACGCCCGTAAGCCATGCTGAATGCGCAAGCCCAGCTGGGCCAGCACCGCGTCCGGCAAGTCGCCGGGTGACTGGGTCACAAAGTACACGCCAACCCCCTTGGAGCGGATCAGCCGCACCACCTGCTCCAGGCGGTCCTGCAAGGCCTTGGGGGTACCGTTGAACAGCAGGTGCGCTTCATCGAAGAACAACGCCAACACCGGTTTGTCGGCATCGCCGCGCTCGGGCAACTGCTCGAACAACTCGGCCAGCAGCCACAAAAGAAAGGTCGCGTAAACCTTGGGCGCCTCATGCACCAGCCGGGTGGCATCAAGCAGGTGGATACGGCCTCGGCCATCCGCGTCGGGGCGCAGCAAGTCCTCAAGTTGCAACGCCGGCTCGCCAAACAGCGCCTCGGCGCCCTGCTGCTCCAGGGTCGCCAGCCGCCGCAACAAGGCCTGGGTAGAAGCCGTGGTCATCAACGCGCTGTCTTCGCCCAGCAGCTGTGGGTTGTCCTTCAGGTGCGCGAGCAGTGCCTTGAGGTCCTTGAGGTCGAGTAGCAGCAGGCCCTCGCGATCGGCCACCTTGAACGCCGCATACAACGCCGCCTGCTGGCTGTCGGTCAGCTCCAGCAAGTTGCCCAGCAGCAGCGGCCCCATTTCGCTGAGTGTGGTGCGCAACGGGTGGCCGGACTGCCCGGCGATATCCCACAAGCTGACCGGATAGGCCTGCGGCACATGCCCCAGCCATGGCATGCCGGCGATCCGTTCCGCCACCTTGCCCTGTGGCGCACCGGCAGCACCCAGGCCGCACAGGTCGCCTTTGACGTCGGCGGCGAACACCGCCACCCCGGCGTCGCTGAACACTTCCGCCAGGTGTTGCAGGGTGACGGTCTTGCCAGTACCCGTCGCACCCGCCACCAAGCCGTGACGGTTGGCAAGTCGCATGGCCTGCCCGACTGGCTGGCCATCCGGGCCAGCACCTACAACGATGGTCGAAGTTTCCGGCATCTCATCAATCCTCTGCTCAAGCTTTAACTAAATTCGGCCGATACCGTTGGGTGATATTCGCCTTAATAGAGAGGAACAACCGAAAAGGGACTTTTCGGGATGTTGCACTGGCTACAGCTCCACTCGTGCGAACGCCTGATATAAAACCTTAGCGGAACCGATTACGCCATGAACAAAAGCCTTCGTTTCAGCCACAAGATTCTATTGGCAGCATCACTGATCGTGATACTCGCCTTCAGCCTTTTCACCCTCTACAACGATTACCTCCAGCGTAATGCGATCCGCGAGAACCTGGAAAACTATCTGGCTGAAATGGGCACCTCCACTTCCACCAACATCCGCAACCTGTTCGAAGGCCGGATCAAACTGGTGGAAAACCTGGCGCAGAACATTGCCCAGGACCCGGCCAACGCCGAGACCCTGATGGGCCAGAATGCACTGGTTTCCAGCTTCCTCACCGTCTACCTGGGCAAGGTCGATGGCGGTTTCAGTGTGCGCCCTGATTCGAAGATGCCGGACGGCTACGACCCGCGCACCCGCCCTTGGTACAAAGAGGGCATGAATGCCAGCGGGGCGACCCTGACCGAGCCCTACATCGACATGACCACCAACAAGATGGTCATCGGCATCCTCAGCAAGGTCTCCAGCAGTGTTGGCGTAGTCGGGGGCGACCTGGCCCTGGACGGCCTGGTGCAGATCATCAACTCGCTGAATTTCGGCGGCATGGGCTACGCCTTCCTGGTCAACGACCAGGGTAAGGTCCTCGTGCACCCGGACAAAGACCTGGTGATGAAGTCGCTGTCGGACCTGTTCCCGCAGCACACGCCTAAATTGACCGGTGAGCTGACCGAAGTACACAGCGATGGCCAGACCCGCCTGCTGACCTTCACCCCCATCACTGGCCTGCCATCGGCCAACTGGTACATCGGCCTGTCGGTGGACAAGGACAAGGCCTTCTCGATGCTCAGTACTTTCCGCACCTCGGCGGTGATCGCCACGGTAGTGGCGGTGGTAATCATCATCGGCCTGCTCGGCCTGCTGATCCGCGTGCTGATGCAGCCGCTGCACACCATGACCCGTGCCATGGAAGACATCGCCGAGGGTGAAGGCGACCTGACCAAGCGCCTGCGCATCCACAACCACGATGAATTCGGCATCCTCGGCAACGCCTTCAACCGCTTCGTCGAACGCATTCACAGCAGCATCAGCGAAGTTTCCTCGGCCACCGAGCAAGTCAACGAAGTGGCCCTGCGGGTCATCAGCGCTTCCAACTCGTCGATGACCAACTCCGATGAGCAGTCCAACCGCACCAACAGTGTTGCCGCCGCCATCAACGAACTGGGCGCCGCAGCCCAGGAGATTGCCGGTAATGCCGCCCAGGCTTCGCAGCACGCCAGCTCGGCACGCCTGCTGGCTGAAGAAGGCCAGCAGGTGGTCGAGCGCAATATTGCAGCAATGAACCGCCTGTCGGACCTGATCGTCACCTCCAGCGAGCACATCGAAACGCTGAACAGCAAGACCGTGAACATTGGCCAGATCCTCGAAGTGATCACCAGCATTTCCCAGCAGACCAACCTGCTGGCGCTGAACGCCGCCATCGAAGCGGCCCGCGCCGGGGAAGCCGGGCGAGGTTTTGCCGTGGTCGCCGATGAAGTGCGCAACCTGGCACATCGCACCCAGGAATCAGCGCAACAGGTACAGACCATGATCGAAGAACTGCAGGTCGGTGCCCGCGAATCGGTCGAGACCATGGACCAGAGCCAGCGCCACAGCCAGGACAGCATGCAGATCGCCAACCAGGCCGGCGAACGCCTGGACAGCGTGACCGTGCGCATTGGCGAGATCGACGGCATGAACCAGTCGGTGGCCACGGCCACTGAAGAACAGACCGCCGTGGTCGAGGCGATCAACATGGACATCAACGAGATCAACATGCTCAACCAGGAAGGCGTCGAGAACCTGCAAGCCACCCTGCGTGCGTGCGCCGACCTTGAACAACAGGCCGGGCGCCTGAAGCACTTGGTGGGCAGTTTCCGCATCTGACAGGCACTGCACCGCCCCCCTGCAGGAGCAGCCTTGTGCTGCGAGCGGGCAGTTCAGCCTAAACAGCTGTACTGCCCGTTCTGGCCCTTCGCGACACAAGGCTGCTCCTGCAAAACACCGGATCTCCTTCCCGTTACACCCCGCCCAACCCCGATCGAACAAACTATCCTTCACAAAGGTCAACCTTTAGGCGTGTCATCGCCGGCAATCCAGCGCCGGATGACAGACCCGAAGACGATCCCGGAGGGATGCTGATCGTGCACATCGCCGACA
Source organism: Pseudomonas sp. LB-090624 (assembly GCF_003205205.1). GTDB lineage: Bacteria > Pseudomonadota > Gammaproteobacteria > Pseudomonadales > Pseudomonadaceae > Aquipseudomonas. The sequence goes on along the minus strand of NZ_QJRL01000001.1, from coordinate 214,109 downwards.
TCACCATGTTCTACGCCCCGGCCAGCGGTGGCGTACGTACCTATCTTGATGCCAAACACCGCCGCCTCGACGCCATCCACGGCGTACGCCACAGCCTGTTGATTCCCGGCCCCAGCGCCCAGCACGCTGATGGTGTCTACCAAGTACCCGCCCCCCCTCTGCCATTTGGCAAGGGGTACCGCTTTCCGGTACGCCTGGCCCCGTGGTGCAAGACACTGCGCACCCTCAAGCCCGACCTGATCGAAGTCGGCGACCCCTACCTGACCGCCTGGGCAGCGCTGGAGGCACGGCGCCAGCTCGATGTCCCGGTGATCGGGTTCTACCATTCCGACCTGCCGCTGCTGGTCAGCAACCGTATGGGCAATTGGTTCACCCCCAACGTTGAAGCCTATGTCAGCAAGCTTTACGGCAATTTCGACCGAGTGCTGGCCCCCAGCCAGGTCATGGCCGACAAGCTGCGCCGCCTGGGTGTACGTGACGTCCACGTGCAGCGCCTGGGTGTCGACCTGGCCACCTTCCACCCCGAACAGCGTGACCCGGGCCTGCGCGCGCAACTGGGCATTGCCGACACCAGCCGGCTGCTTATCTACGCCGGTCGCGGCTCGCGGGAGAAGAACCTGCCGGTTCTGCTCGACTGCATTCAGCAGCTTGGTCAGCCCTACCACCTGTTGCTGGTGGGCTCGAACATGCCGGCCAATGTGCCGCATAACGTCAGCGTGATCGACCACTTCTGCCCCGCAGCAGAGGTCGCCCGGCTGATGGCCAGCGCCGACCTGCTGGTGCATGCAGGTGACCAGGAAACCTTCGGCCTGGTCATTCTCGAAGCCATGGCCAGTGCCACCCCGGTGGTCGCAGTGCGCGCCGGCGCATTTGGTGAAATCATCAACGAGCAGTGCGGCCGCCTGTGTCGCCCCAACGATGCCCAGGCCATGGCGACGGCAGTGCGCGAGGCTTTCGAAACCGGGGTAGACGTACTCGGCGCACAGGCCCGTCGACATGTAGAACAGCACTACTCCTGGGAGAACGTGGTGACCGGCCTGCTGCAGCACTACCAGGCTGTGCTTGGCCATCAACCGCAGGTACTCGCCCATGGTTGAGCCACTACCGGCATCGCGCAGCCTGATGCTGGTGCTGCACGATGTCGCGCCCGAGACCTGGCCCGACTACCAGCCCTTCGTCCAGGCCGTCGACGCCATTGGCGGCGTGCCCATGACCTGGCTGGTGGTACCGGACTTTCACCAGCGCAACCCGCTGCTGCGCTCACCGGCCTTCTGCAGCCTGCTGGAGCGGCGCCTGGCCCAAGGCGATGAGTTGGCCCTGCACGGTTATCACCATGCCGACAATGGCCCGCCGCCGCGTACCCCCGGCGAGTACTTCATGCGCCGTATTTACACCCACGAAGGCGAGTTCTACGGCCTCGACCAGCAACAGGCGCTGCAACGCCTGGAGCACGGCCTGGCGCTGTTCGACCAGCAGGGCTGGCCGGTGGCCGGCTTTGTCGCGCCGGCCTGGCTGATGAGCGAAGGTACCCGCCAGGCCCTGCGCCAGCTGCCCTTGCGCTACACCAGCACACCGCAGCATCTGTACCGCCTGCCGGAGTTCACCCCGATCAAAGCCCCCGGGCTGGTATGGAGTGCCCGCAGTGCCTGGCGCCGCGGGCTGTCGAGGGCGCTGTGCGACTGGCAATGCCGGCGCTGGCAGAATGCCGAAACCTTGCGCCTGGGCCTGCACCCGGTGGACATGCGCCACCGCACCTCCCGTGAATACTGGCTAAGCACCTTACGCAGCCTCATGGCACAAGGCCGCGAGCCACTGACCAAGTCGGCCTGGCTGGACCGCCAGGCCAGCGCATGAATCGCCTGGCCTGGCTCGGCCTGGCGCTGATCGGCGCCGTGCTGGTGCCAACCTTGCTCGGCGGCAGCGAGCTGCTGCCCAGGCTACAGCGCTTCGACCCCCGGTTGATGCTGACGCTGCTGGGCATGATCCTGCTGTGCTGGGTAATCAACGCAATGCGCCTGCGCTTGCTACTTGGCCAGCAGGGCTCAAGGCTTGGACGCATTCGGAGCCTGGGCGTGGTGATGGCCACCGAGTTCGCCATCTGCACGACCCCCGGCGGGAGCGGTGGGCCACTGACCCTGATGGCCCTGCTGGCGCGTGAGCGTATCGGCCCCGCGCGCAGCGGCGCGGTATTCGCCATGGACCAGCTGAACGACCTGGTGTTTTTCTTTTGCGCGATGCTGGCAATCGCCGGCTATGCGTTGTTCCACAGCCTGGGGCGTAGCCAGGAAAGCATGTTGCTAGGCAGTGCACTGCTGCTGTGCAGCGCGTTGGCTGGCGTGATCGGGTTGTTGCGTTACCGACGCCCGCTGATGCGCCTGAACGGCAAGCTGTTGCAACGCCTAGGCGTAGGCCAGCCGCGCAAACGCCGCTGGGCGCGCAAGGTGCTGCATTTCATCGACGCGCTGGCGCAGACCTGGGGGCTGCCTAAACGTACGCTGACAGCGGTGTTCATCCTCACCTGCGTCCACTGGGGGCTGCGCTACAGCGTGCTGTATCTGGTATTGCGCGGATTGGGTGTGGACCTGGCGTGGATCCCCAGCTTCCTGGTGCAGATGGTGTCGCTCAGTGCCGGCCAGTTCAGCTTGCTACCCGGCGGAGCAGGTGCTGCCGAGCTGACCTCGGCCAGCCTGCTGACGCCACTGGTGGGCAGTTCCACTGCCGCTGCGGCGATCCTGATATGGCGGGCGGTTACTTATTACTTCTACCTGTTGGCCGGTGGGCCGGTGTTCGTGTGCCTGCTGGCGCGTCCGTTACTGGAGCGCTGGCGGCGTCAGGCGGGTTGAGCTGTTGCCAGAGTTCGGCAGCGCCGGGGAAGTCGGTGCCGTCGGTTTCGGCCAGGGCTTCGGGGTCATAGCGGGCAAGGCAGCCTTCGCCCAAGGTGGGAGGGGGTGACGCATGAGGTTGGTTGCGCCGCTTGGCCATCGGGATCTCCCTCGAAGTTGCCGGGGGCTTCCCACCCCAATCGCCGGCAACCAGGTGCACTACCTGTGGCTGCTTGCCGACGATGGGCTGCAAAGCAGCCCCCTACACCATCAATCAAACACCACCGTCTTGTTGCCATGCACCAGGACGCGGTCTTCCAGGTGATAGCGCAAGCCACGAGCCAACACCATCTTCTCGACATCGCGGCCAAAGCGGACCATGTCCTCGATGCTGTCGGCATGGCTGACACGTACCACGTCCTGCTCGATGATCGGGCCGGCGTCCAGCTCTTCGGTGACGTAGTGGCAAGTTGCGCCGATCAGTTTAACGCCACGCAGCGAGGCCTGGTGATAAGGCTTGGCGCCCACGAACGACGGCAGGAAGCTGTGGTGAATGTTGATCACCTTTTCGGCATAGTCCCGGCACAGTTGTGGCGGCAGAATCTGCATGTAGCGGGCAAGCACGACGACGTCGGCAGCATGCTCCTCGACCAGGCGCGACACTTCGGCAAAGGCCGGGGCCTTGTCCTTGGGGTCGACCGGTACATGGAAGAACGGAATGCCGTGCCACTCGACCATGCTGCGCAGGTCGTTGTGGTTGGAGATCACGCAGGGAATCTCGCAATCCAGCTCATCGGTGTGCCAGCGGTGCAGCAGGTCGGCCAGGCAGTGCGATTCACGGCTGGCCATCAATACCACGCGTTTTTTTTGCGCCGAGTCGGTAACACGCCACGTCATCGAGAACTCTTCGGCGATGGGGGCAAACGCCTCGCGGAAGGCTTCTATACCAAACGGCAGCGATTCAGCGCGGATTTCATGGCGCATGAAGAACCAACCGCTCTGCTCATCGGAGTGGTGGCTGGCTTCGTTGATCCAGCCATTGTACAAGGCCAGAAAATTACTGACTTTCGCCACGATGCCTACACGGTCGGGGCAGGCGATCACCAGACGATAGGTGCGCATGAATGAGACTCCAGAACTTCGCAAAGGCGCCTATTCTAGCGGCCCGCCAGGAAAAACGCAGTATCGATTGCAGCAGCCGGGCCGGAGTGGCGAAGGCGACGTACTGTAGCCGTGTGTGACAGACATGACCAAACACAGGGCTTTATGTAAATTTTTGTTCACCTGAGAAATATTGTCACAGCTTAATTAACAGTTAACTGGCCAATATTAGGTTTACTTGCGAGTATCGCCTGTCTATTATTGCCTCACACATTTTCCGAACACGCATTAAGGAACACTCCATGTCCCTGATCAACGAATACCGCGCTACCGAAGAAGCCATCAAAGAACTTCAGGCCCGCCTGGCCAACCTGTCGCAGGATGACAAGCTGAAGAAAGAACTGGAGTTCGAAGGCAAACTGCGCAACCTGATGGGCGAGTACTCCAAGTCGCTGCGCGACGTGATTGCCCTGCTCGACCCAGAGTCGAAACTGAGCAAAGGCCCACGTGGTGCAGTCAAGGCTGTTGCCACCAAGCGTGCGCGCAAGGTCAAGCAATACAAAAACCCGCACAACGGTGAAGTGATCGAAACCAAAGGCGGCAACCACAAGACCCTGAAAGAGTGGAAAGCCAACTGGGGCGGTGATGTGGTTGAAAGCTGGGCTACCCTGCTGGACTGATTGTCCGCCTACGCCCCTGCTTATCGCAGCAACAACGCCGGCACATTGCCGGCGTTGTTGTTTGTGGCTTTCAACCAATTGCAAACTGCTGCTGCAACTGCCGGGCATGCACTTGCCAGGCCTCCAACACACGCCGGCCCGCCTCGTCGGCGCCCTCCCAGGCTTGCTGGCGCGCCTGTTCGAAGTCGCCCAGCGTGTTTGGCGCGCCCCATTGCGGCTCGCTCAGGCGCTGCCGACAGAAGCCATGCCAGCGTTGCCGCTCTTCACCGCTCAGGGTCTCGGGGAAGTTACGCGCGCGATAGCGGAACAACAGTTCCGGCAAGCGCGGGTCGTCGAACATCCAGTGGCCGCGGCTCAACTGCGCCGGTTCCAGCACCCGAACTTGCTCGCACAAACGCCGGTCACGGTCACCGATAAAACCGTCATACAACTGCTGTTCCGGGTCTTCACTCGGGGCGAAGTCTTCCTTGCCGTAGATGTGTTCCAGCTTGTCTTGCCATTGCGCCTGTTGGTTGGCCAACTGTTCGCCACGGCATTGTAACAACGTCAAGTCCAGGCCTAACCGTTGTTGATCGGCCGGTCGCAATACCGACAGCGGCGCCAGTACCGGGCAGCGATTGATCTGTACCAGTTTCAACGGTACCGGTAATTCCCCGTCAGCCAATTCATCATGCCGGGTGTACAAACGCTGGCGCAAAACTTCGGCACTTTCCCTCAGTAACGGTAGGGTTTCCTGATGCAGATCGCACACAATCAATGCATTGCGATTACGGGGGTGCCACGCCAGTGGCAATACGACACCCAGGTAATTACGTGCCGCTGAAAAGCGCCCGGAAATATGCACCAGTGGCTGCAACAAACGGATCTGCTCCATCACTTTGTGCTTGCTGCGCAACTGGAACAGCCAGTCATACAACTTGGGCTGCTTCTGCCGGATGAGCCGGGCCAGTGCAATGGTTGCCCGCACGTCGGAAAGCGCTTCGTGGGCATGGCCGTGGTCAATGCCATTGGCCTTGCTGAGCAATTCCAGGCGCAGGCTGGTGCGCCCGTCCTGCTGCGGCCATTGAATGCCTTCCGGGCGCAAGGCATAGGCGGTGCGCACGATGTCAATCAGGTCCCAGCGGCTGTTGCCGCCCTGCCATTCACGGGCATAGGGGTCAAAAAAGTTGCGATACAGGCTGTAGCGCGTCACTTCATCATCGAAGCGCAGCGTGTTGTAGCCAGCGCCACAGGTACCCGGTTGCGCCAGCTGTGCGTGGACCCGGGTCATGAACTCGGCTTCGCACAGGCCCTGCTCGGCCAACAGTTGCGGAGTGATGCCAGTCACCAGGCACGCCGCTGGGTGCGGAAGGATGTCGTCGGAGGGGCGGCAATAAAGGCTGATCGGCTCATCGATCTCGTTGAGGTCGAAGTCAGTGCGTACGCCGGCCACCTGCAGCGGCCGGTCGCAGCGCGGGTTGATGCCGGTGGTTTCGTAGTCGTGCCAGAAAATGCTGGAGGTCACGGAGTCGTCCTGTATCAAGGTCGACCCGATTCTAGCGCGATTCCTGGCGAACCAAGGCTCAGACGGAAGCGTTGGCGGGGCGGAAGCTGAAATAGTCGCGCAGCGAATGCACGAAATCATCGTACTCACGGGGCGCTTGCAGCAGCATGAAGCCCGAATCGTAATGCCCTGGCGTCTGGTCTTCGCTGCACCACAGGCAACTGGCGGTAAGGTTGACGAACTGATGGCCGCCGCCAACCAACGGCATGCGTAATTGCAGCTCGTAGTCGGGCCCGACCAGCACAGGTAACTGGCTGATGACCATCAGGCCGTCTTCGGAGGCGTTGCCCAGCTGGCCGATCTCCTGACCGGTAAAGCGGTTGAACACCTTGAGGACGCAAGGCAGCTGATGGCGTTCGATGTGGCGCTTGTTGAACATGATCGCGAGTGTATTCCGTACCTGATGCCAGGAATACAAGGTACTGGCGGTTGTTGTAACAGCTGAGTTACAGATTAGCGCAGGGCGCGCGGCAAATCCCGTGAAATAAATCACACCTTGGCATTAACGCCAAGGTGCACTCGTCACCGGGCTGGCCACGGCAGCTTCGCCGCGACGGTAATGCCCCAGTTTCTCGAGGGTCTGCAGGCGTGCCTGGGCGCGGTAGGCGTATTCGTTGCCCGGGTATTTCTGGATCAGGTACTGGTAGGTCTGCGCGGCATCAACGTACAAGGCCTGCCGCTCGAGGCATTGACCGCGCAGCAGCGACACCTCGGGGTGGATGAACGGCCGCGCACGGCTGGTGCGGTCGACTTGCGACAGCTCAAGCATGACCCGCGCACAATCGCCACGGTCGTAGGCGCGATAGGCATTGTTCAGGTGGTGGTCCATGGACCAGCGGGTGCAGCCGACAGCACTGGCGGCCAGGGCTAAAACGATCAGGGCTCGCATGGGGATCTCCTTTGATACCAGTGTATCGGCGTTCGCGTGCAAATCTTCACACCCTTTTGCCAGGATACCTTGCCGTTCAAATGCCACCCTGCCTTGGTCGCAGGTAGTGCAACGGAACAATGACTACAGCGCAATTGAGGAGTAGCCTTTCGCTGCGCTTCACTATAGGAGTCTGTGCATGAGCATCCGCCGTACCAAAATCGTCGCCACCCTTGGCCCCGCCAGCAACTCGCCGGAAGTGATCGAACAGCTGATCCTCGCCGGCCTGGACGTGGCACGCCTGAACTTCTCCCACGGCACTCCGGACGAGCACAAGGCCCGCGCGCGCCTGATCCGTGACATCGCCGCCAAGAACGGCCGCCATGTTGCACTGCTGGGCGACCTGCAGGGTCCCAAGATCCGCATCGCCAAGTTCGCCAACAAGCGCATCGAACTGAAGATCGGTGACAAGTTCACCTTCTCCACCGCTCATCCGCTGACCGAAGGCAACCAGGACATCGTCGGTATCGACTACCCCGATCTGGTCAAGGACTGCGGCGTCGGTGACGAACTGCTGCTCGACGATGGCCGCGTGGTCATGCGCGTCGAGACTGCCACCGCAGACGCCCTGCACTGCGTGGTGATCATCGGTGGCCCGCTGTCGGACCACAAAGGCATCAACCGCAAAGGTGGCGGCCTGACCGCACCGGCCCTGACCGAAAAAGACAAGGCCGACATCAAGCTGGCGGCGGAAATGGACCTGGATTACCTGGCCGTATCCTTCCCGCGCGATGCCAGCGACATGGAATATGCCCGCAAGCTGCGTGACGAGTCCGGCGGCAGCGCCTGGCTGGTGGCCAAGATCGAACGCGCCGAAGCGGTAGCCGACGACGAGACCTTGGACAAGCTGATCCTCGCTTCCGACGCCGTCATGGTTGCCCGTGGTGACCTGGGCGTGGAAATCGGCGACGCCGAGCTGATCGCCATCCAGAAGAAGATCATCCAGCACGCTCGCCGCAACAACAAGGCGGTGATCGTGGCGACCCAGATGATGGAGTCGATGATCCAGAACCCGATGCCGACCCGTGCCGAAGTGTCCGACGTGGCCAACGCCGTGCTGGACAACACCGACGCGGTAATGCTGTCGGCCGAGAGTGCTGCCGGTTCTTACCCGATCGAAGCCGTCCAGGCCATGGCCCGTATCTGCTCCGGCGCCGAGAAGCACCCGACCAGCCAGAAGTCCAGCCACCGCCTGCACACCACTTTCGAGCGCTGCGACGAGAGCATTGCCCTGGCGGCCATGTACACCGCCAACCACTTCCCGGGCGTGAAAGCGATCATCGCACTGACCGAAAGCGGCTACACCCCGTTGATCATGTCGCGCCTGCGCTCGCACGTGCCGATCTTCGCCTTGTCGCCGCACCGCGCAACCCAGGCCCGTGCCAACATGTTCCGTGGCGTCTACCCGATTGCCTTCGACCCGGCCTCGTTGCCGGCCGACAAGGTCAGCCAGGCTGCCGTCGACGAACTGCTCAAGCGTGGCCTGGTGGAGCAAGGTGACTGGGTGATCCTGACCAAGGGTGACAGCTACCACACCATCGGTGGCACCAACGGCATGAAGATCCTGCACGTTGGTGATCCGCTGGTCGGTTGATAGCGCCGAGGGGCCGCGTTGCGGCCCAATCGCCGGCAAGCCAGCTCCCCCAGGCTCAGGCCTGATGCAATCCTGTGGGGGCTGGCTTGGCGGAGATCAGGCCAGACTCATCACCCCCAATGCCTCAGGCATGCTCAACGAACACATCTGCGTACACCTGCCCCCGCGGCACCCCGGCAATGAATAGCCGCCGGGCAAACCGCTCTACACTCCCCGGCGCGCCACAAAGCAACGCTATCGTCTGCCGTGACGACGGGCGCAACCCGGCCAGCGCCTCATCCAGCTGCTCCGCCAGCACCAGCTCTACATGCACCCCGGGCAACGCCTGCAGCGCCTGCAGCGCCTGCAGCGCCTGCGCCAGATAATGCCCTGCCTGATCCCGCGCTACGTGTAGCAGCCGAATCTCCCCCCGGTGCCCCTGGCGCAATGCATCGCGCAAGATGCCCCACAACGGCGCCAGCCCGGTCCCCGCTGCCAATAACCAAAGCGGCCGCTCCTGCCAGTCCGGGTCGTAATGCAAGGCCCCGCCCCTCAGCTCACCCAGGCGCAGCTCATCGCCAACCTGCAAACCCCGCGCCTTGTCACAAAAGGCACCTGGGCGCAGGCAATCGATATGAAACTCAAGGTGATCATCCTCACCCGGCAGGCTGGCCAGGGAATAAGGCCGGGCAACCTCGCCCAGCCACAGCACCACATGCTGGCCCGCCTGATAACGCAGCGCTCGCGCGGGCTGTAAACGTAGACGCAACACATCGCCGAACCAGTCCAGTGCACTGACCTTGGCCGGCACACCATCCTGCCGAGGGTCGAACAGTGCCACGCGCACATCCTCGACCACCCGGCACTGGCAGGCCAGGCGCCAGCCCTGGGCATGCTTGTCCAGGGCCAGGGCCTCGGGCATGGCGTCCAGCAACTGCCCGCCCTGGCAATGCACCAGGCAGGCATGACAGCTACCGGCGCGGCAACTGTACGGCACATTCAACCCGGCCTCGTTCAAGGCATCGAGCAGGTTGTTGCCGGTCGGCACCGCCCAGCGGCGCTCGCCCACGCAAAGTTCGGGCATGTTCAGGTATCTCTTCCACTGCAGATTGTTGGGGGCGCAAATGGGCCCCCAGAGATTTTAAGGCCAGTCACAAGTGTCAGCAGCAAAAAGGACGCCTGCCCCCCAACCGACCATGGTCCAGACCACTCGCAGGTGTTTCACGCCGTGAGGCACGCTATACTGCCGCGCCCTTTTGCGTCGGCCATGCTGCCGGCGCGCCTTTGCAAGGCGTTTCGACATGCTGGTCGGCACCGTCGAGCGTCTCTATGAATGTTCCCGTCTTTAAGAGGAGCGCGCTGCATGACCGTGATCAAGCAAGACGACCTGATTCAGAGCGTCGCCGACGCCCTGCAATTCATCTCGTACTACCACCCCGTCGATTTCATCCAGGCCATGCACGAGGCCTATCTGCGTGAGGAGTCGCCTGCTGCACGCGATTCCATCGCCCAGATCCTGATCAACTCGCGCATGTGCGCCACCGGCCACCGCCCGATCTGCCAGGACACCGGTATCGTCACCGTGTTCGTGCGCGTGGGCATGGACGTGCGCTGGGACGGCGCCACCCTGAGCGTCGACGACATGATCAACGAAGGTGTGCGCCGCGCCTACAACCTGCCTGAAAACGTCCTTCGCGCTTCGATCCTGGCCGACCCGGCAGGTGCCCGCAAGAACACTAAAGACAACACTCCGGCAGTGATCCACTACTCCATCGTCCCTGGCGACAAGGTCGAGGTCGATGTCGCAGCCAAGGGCGGCGGCTCGGAGAACAAGTCGAAGATGGCCATGCTCAACCCGTCCGACTCGATCGTCGACTGGGTGCTGAAGACTGTGCCGACCATGGGTGCTGGCTGGTGCCCCCCTGGCATGCTCGGCATCGGCATCGGCGGTACCGCCGAGAAGGCCGCGGTCATGGCCAAGGAAGTGTTGATGGAGTCCATCGACATCCACGAACTCAAAGCGCGTGGCCCGCAGAACCGTCTGGAAGAAATCCGCCTGGAACTGTTCGAGAAGGTCAACCAGCTGGGCATCGGCGCCCAGGGCCTGGGTGGCCTGACCACCGTGCTCGACGTCAAGATCATGGACTACCCGACCCACGCCGCCTCCCTGCCGGTGTGCATGATCCCCAACTGCGCAGCCACCCGCCACGCTCACTTCGTGCTCGATGGCTCCGGCCCGGCCGAGCTGGAAGCGCCGTCGCTGGACGCCTACCCGGAGATCGTCTGGGAAGCGGGCCCAAGCGCCCGTCGCGTCAACCTCGACGACATTACCCCGGAAGAAGTCGCCAGCTGGAAGCCGGGCGAAACCATTCTGCTCAACGGCAAGATGCTGACCGGTCGCGATGCCGCGCACAAGCGCATGGTCGAAATGCTCAACCGTGGTGAAGCGCTGCCGGTGGACCTGAAAGGCCGCTTCATCTACTACGTCGGCCCGGTCGACCCGGTCGGTGACGAAGTGGTAGGCCCAGCCGGCCCGACCACCGCCACCCGCATGGACAAGTTCACTCGTCAGATCCTCGAGCAGACTGGCCTGCTGGGCATGATCGGCAAGTCCGAGCGTGGCCCGACCGCGATCGAAGCGATCAAGGACAACAAGGCCGTGTACCTGATGGCCGTAGGTGGCGCTGCCTACCTGGTGGCCCAGGCCATCCGCAAGTCGAAGGTCCTGGCCTTCGCCGAGCTGGGCATGGAAGCGATCTACGAGTTCGAGGTCAAGGACATGCCGGTGACTGTTGCCGTAGACAGCAATGGTGAGTCGGTGCACATCACTGGCCCTGCCCTGTGGCAGAGCAAGATTGCCGAAAGCCTGGCCGTCGAAGTGAAGTAACCTGATGTAACTGCGGCAGCTGCTTCGCGGGCAAGCCCGCTCCCACAGGTAACGCGTAGCCTTCTGGCTTGCGCTGCCCTTGTTGGAGCGGGCTTGCCCGCGAAGGGGCCGCCACTGTCATTAAAGGACTCTCTCGAACTGCTCCGGCCAGTCCCGCCAGGTAAACACCTGCCCTTCCCGCCTCACCCGTCGCACTTCCTCCAGGTCCACCTCACACACCAGCCACTGGCTGCAGTCCGGGTTCAACTGCTCACTCAACGCCACCACGCCATCGCCCGGCATGCCGTGATCCGGCGGCACGAACAAGCCTGCCCGGCCGATATTCTCGTCCAACGCCGGCGACCAGGGCGCCACCCCCACCGTAGGGCTCTGCAACACAGCAATCTGGTTCTCCAGGGCTCGTGCCTGAGCGCCAATCCGCACCCGGTGGTAGCCGGCCTCGGTATCGGTACAACTCGGCGCCAGGATCAGGTCGGCACCACCCTCGGCCAGGCGCCTGGCCAGCATCGGGAATTCGTTGTCATAGCAGATCAGGATCCCCAGGCGGCCCAGTTCGGTCTCGAACACCTGCAGTCCCTGGCCCGCCGCGATGTCCCACTGTTCCCGCTCGAAGCGGGTCATCATCAGTTTATCCTGGTAACCCAGCATACCCTTGGGCCCGAACAACCAGGCCCGGTTGCGGTAGCGCCCGTCGCTGTCCAGCACCGGCACACTGCCCGGTTGCAGGTAGATCCCCCAGCGCCGGGCAAGGCTTTCACACAAGGCTTTCCACGGTTCGATCAGCGGCTGGATACCGGCAATCGACGCCTGCAGGTCACCCCGTAGCTCAACGCTCAACTGGCCGCTGAGCACCAGCCCAGCGTACTCCGGCAACAGCAGCAAGCGGGCACCCGCCTCCACGGCTTCAGCGCACAGGCCTTGCAGGTGGTCGGCGTACGACTCCCAGGTTTCATGCAGCTCGACGGCATACTGGCAGGCCGCCAGGCGGATCATATCGGCAGTTCCTTGAGCCAGAACGACATCAGCTTGTCGGAGCTTTCTGCATCGTCAATGTCGCGCCAGGCGTAACGGGTACGCAGCGATGGGTCGTGCAGGAAGCCGCGGTTGCGCCAGAAGCCATGCAAAGGCTTGTAATCGGCGGGCCGGCGTGGGTGCACACCCGGCCGCTCGACCGCGCAGAACGCGCAGTAGTCGAACTCGGCCAGTTTGTGCGCGTAGGATTCGCGCTCGATGAAGAACCGCACCCCCAGGCCCTGGCCGCGGTATGCCGGCAGTACCAGGGACTCACCGAAGTAATACACGCTGGCCGGGTCGCGCCCCTGGGCCACGAAGGGCTGCTGGAATTCAGGCGCTACGTCCACCAGCGGCAGGCCGGTGGAGGCGCCGACCACCTCGCCGTCATCCAGTGCCAGCACCACCAGGCTGCGCCCGGAACGGGCGTAGCTGGCGAGGTAATCAGCTTCGTACTCCGGGGTGCCGTCGTAAAGGTAGGGGAACTCGCGGAACACACTGAGGCGCAGGCGAGCGAGGTCATCGATGTAAGGCGCGATAGCGGCGCCGTGCAACAGGCGTATTTCCATGCTTGGCGGTCGTTTTGTCGATGTGGATGACGCGCTCGGCTAAGCCGGGCTTGAGGGGAAACCCTATCATCCGTCGCAACGACCCGCCTTTTCCCTACACGACAGGTATTGTTCCATGACCGCTACCGAACTGGTAAATGCTTACTACGCCGCCTTCAACGCTGGCGACATGCAGGCCTTCCTGGCGCTGCTCAGCGAGGACGTGATCCACGATATCAACCAGGGCGAGCGGCAGATGGGCAAGGCCAGGTTCGCCGCGTTCATGGACAAGATGAACCGCTGCTACCGCGAGCGCCTGGCCGATATCGTGGTGATGCAGAACGCCGACGGCAGCCGTGCAGCGGCGGAATTCACGGTGCATGGTGAATACCTGGCCGATGACGAGGGGCTGCCGGCGGCCAACGGGCAGACCTACGTGCTGCCGGCGGGAGCATTCTTCTATATCCACTGCGGCAAGATTGCCCGAGTGACCAACTACTACAACCTCACTGACTGGGTTGAGCAGGTGGCCTGAAGTCACGCGCCCGGGCCCACGATTTGACCCGCTCCGTCAGGCGATACGGGTGCCGAGCACCTTCAGGAATGCCGCCAGCCAGGCAGGGTGAGCCGGCCAGGCCGGTGCGGTGACCAGGTTGCCATCCACATGCGCCTGGTCCACCGCAATATCGATGAAGGTGCCGCCCGCCAGGCGCACTTCCGGCGCACACGCCGGGTATGCACTGCATTCGCGTCCCTCCAGCACGCCAGCCGCCGCCAGCAGTTGTGCCCCATGGCACACCGCCGCAATCGGCTTGCCGGCGTGGTCGAATGCCCGCACCAGCTCCAGTACCTTCTCATCCAGGCGCAGGTACTCCGGCGCGCGGCCACCCGGGATCAGCAGTGCGTCGTAGCCCTCGGGCCGCACCCGCACAAAGTCATAGTTCAGGGCAAAGTTGTGCCCAGGCTTTTCGCTGTAGGTCTGCTCACCCTCGAAATCGTGAATCGCGGTGCGCACGGTCTGCCCCGCCAGCTTTTCAGGGCACACTGCATGCACCGTGTGGCCGACCATGCTCAGCGCCTGGAAGGGCACCATCGCTTCGTAGTCCTCGACGTAATCGCCAACCAGCATCAAAATCTTCTTCGCCGTCATCGCACCCACTCCTTCGATTGCCTTGGGACAGTCACTGCACGATAGCCGCTCTCAGTCGCGACGGTCGAGCAAGTTCACCACCAGGCGGTCGAGCCAGCCCCACACCCGCTGCTTCACCCGCCGCCACAACGGCCGAGCATGCCAGTGAGCCAGGTCGATTTCCTCGCTCAGGGCAAAGTCGCGCTCGAAGCTGGCAACCACGGCGGCCGTCAAAGGCGGGTCCAGTGCCTCGATGTTGGCCTCAAGATTGAAGCGCAGGTTCCAGTGGTCGAAGTTGCACGAACCCACACTCACCCAGTCGTCCACCACCGCCATTTTCAGGTGCAGGAAGCACGGCTGATATTCGAATATCCGCACCCCGGCGCGCAGCAGGCGCGGATAGTAACGGTGCCCGGCATACCGCACCGAAGGGTGGTCGGTGCGTGGGCCGGTCAGCAACAACCGCACGTCAAGCCCTTTGCTGGCCGCACGGCGTAACGAGCGGCGTACGCTCCAGGTCGGCAAGAAGTATGGCGTGGCCAGCCAAACCCGCTGCTTGCCACTATTAAGCGCCCGCACCAGCGCATGCAGGATGTCCTGATGCTGCCGGGCGTCGGCATAGGCTACCCGGCCCATGCCCTGCCCCTGCGCCGGTACCTTGGGCAGGCGCGGCAAGCCAAAGCCCTCGGCCGGGCGCCAGGCGGTGCGGCGGTTGTTTGCCTGCCACTGGCGGTCGAACAGCAGTTGCCAGTCGGTCACCACCGGGCCTTGCATCTGCACCATGACCTCGTGCCAGTCGCTGCTCGGCTCACCCGGCGTCCAGAACTCGTCGGTAACCCCTGTCCCGCCCACCACGGCCCAGCGCTCATCCACCAGCAACAACTTGCGGTGATCGCGGTACAGGTTGCGCAACCCGCGCTTCCAGCGCAGGCGGTTGTACCAGCGCAGGTACACGCCCGCGTCCAGCAGGCGCTGGCGCAGTTTGCTGTTGAATGCCAGCGAACCATAGTCATCGAACAGGCAGCGTACCCGCACGCCACGCCGGGCGGCCTGCTCCAATGCCTCGACCACTGCGTCGGCACAGGCCCCAGCCTCTACCAGGTACAGCTCCAGATCGACCTGGAACTCGGCGCGCACAATGGCCGTGAGCATCCGCGGAAAGAACTCGGGTCCGTCGATCAGCAGCTCGAACTGATTGCCATCCCGCCAGGGGAAGACCGGCCCCGGCATGTCAGCGGGCGGTGAAGATCAGCACCGCATTGACCGGTACCGACGGGTTGATGGATTTGAGCTTGGCGAATTTGCGCAGGCTTTCCAGCCCCGGCAGCAGGCCGAAATCCTCGGCACGCAGCACCAGTGGCTCAAGTGTCACCACCTGGAACCGCCGCGCATCCAGACGGGTGGCCAGCAACAGCGCATTGTAGCTGTGCGATTGGCCATGCAGAGTAACTGTCAACGGCAGGCGCAACTCGATCTGCGCGCCGTCGGCCAGGTCGTTGATCGGCCGCAGGTCGATGTGCGCCTGCACGGTCGCCTCGGCAAAACGCTCGACCTCGAACAGGCTGTCGCGCATCTGCTCATCGCGCAGCGGAATACCACTGCTGACCGAATCCATCTCGATGCGCAGCCCGGCCGTGCCCTTGCCATCGACACTGCCGTGCAACACCAGAAAACGATGGACCTCGGCGGTATCACCGTTCTTGCCGGTCACGAACGACAGGCGCGAAGACTCGCCATCAAGATGCCAGTTGGCATGGGCGGGCAGGCACAAAGCCAGCAACAGGGCGGGTAGCAGGCGGGGCAACTTGAACATGACTGATCTCGTGAAACCAAGCCGCCAACCTTACCCGCCCACCTTCACGGCAGCAAGCGGCAGCCCTCGCGAGGGCCTTGCCAGGCAGCCTGGTTGCGCTGGCCAAGGCCCTCGGCGGTAACCAGACGCTGCAGGCTGTGTTCCTCCAGCCGGCGCAACGGCAGCCATTGCTTCACGTAGCCCCGGCAGTACGCCTCGTCGAAGCCCATGACGAAGCGGCACGAGCAGTACTCCTTGGCCGAGTAAGCCGAGAGAATGCCCGGAAAGTCTGCCAGCGCCTGGCGCTCCAGCCACGCCCAGCCGAGCAAGGCGAGCATGGCCAGCAACAGCGCACGCCTCATGCACCCTCCTTGGGTAACGTCGCCAACACCCGCTTCAGCAGCTCGTCATGACGGTAGCTGCCGTCACGGTCATCGCCGTAACGCACGATAACCAGCTTCTGCGAAGGCAGCACATACAGCGCCTGGCCCCAATGACCCAGGGCGGCGAAGGTATCGGCGGGCGCACTCGGCCAAGGCCGATCGGCGCCGGTCAACGGTTGGTTGAGCCACCAGTGGCCACCGGGGTTGGCCTCGCCGGGCAGCGCTTCGGCCTGGGCAAAGGCTGTACGGTTGAAGGCCACCCAAGCCCGGGGCAACAGTTGTTGGCCCTGCCAGCGCCCGTCGCGCTGCATCAGCAAGCCAATACGCGCCAGGTCGCGGGCGGTGAGGTACAGGTAGGAAGAACCGACATAGGTGCCTGCCCGGTCACGCTCCCACACGGCACTGTCGATACCCAGTGGGTTGAACAACGCATGCCAGGGGTAGTCAGCATACTGCCCGGCGTCGAGCATGCCGCGCAGTGCGGCGGCCAGCAGGTTGCTGTCGCCGCTGGAATAGAGGAAGCGCTGACCGGGGCTGGCCGCCGTACCCCGCGCAGCGGTGTAGGCGGCCATGTCCTCGCGGCCGCGGGTATACAGCATGGCCACCACCGAAGACTTGAGCGGGGCATACTCGTAGTCTTCCTGCCAACTCAAGCCACTGGCCCAGTGCAGCAGGTCGACCATGCGTATGTCCGGGTGGGTGCGCATGGCCGGGTAGAAGCGCGTGACCGGGTCTTGCAGTTGGAACCGGCCCTGGCCCTGAGCCACGCCCAGCAGCGTGGCCAACACGCTCTTGCTGATCGACCAGGTGAGGTGCGCGGTGCCGGCGCTGGTGGGGGCGCTGTAGCGTTCGTGGAGAATACGGCCGTCGCGGATGATCAACAGGGCGTCGGTACGGATGCCTTTGCGCTCAGGCACGGAAGTTGCGGGGAACGCGTAGGCATCGACGGCTTGCCAGTCGAGGTTGGCAGGGTCGATCAGCCAGTCCGGCTGGGGCCAATCTTCTGCCCAGGCACACCCCGTAACCAGCGCCAGTGTCAGCAGGAGTGCCTTCATCGTGTTCGCCTTTTTCGGGGTCGCTTTGCGGCCCCGGGGTTCATCGAATCACAGCAAACTATCAGGCATTCATGACAATCCCGCAGCAGCCCAAGCCTTGCTCAGCCGCTTCTCTCGCGCCGCCATGGCCAGCGCCATCACCCCCTGGTCACGCTGCCAAAGCTCGGCCCAATGCGCCGGTCCCGCCGCCAACGCTGCGTCGATCTCCCCCCGCAGCGCCTGAAACTGCGCAAACAACCCGCCCAGCAGCAAATGGCAGCCCGTGCTGTCGGCACACTGCCGGCTACCCTCGGCACACCCGGCCAACAGCCCCAGCAGTTGCAGGCGCAAACCCTGCGGCCAGCCACACGCCTGCCCCACGCCATACAACCAGGCCGTCAGCGCCGTAAGTACGTACAAGTCCTCCAGCGAGCGGAACGGTTTAACGTAGGCATCCCAACCATCACCGGCCAGTAACTCGCACGCGGCCTGCTCCAGCAGCAGCCGGCCGTGGCCCACTTCCGGCATCAGCGGCAAGGTCGGCAGCGGCTCCAGCGTCACCCCCGGCTCGCCGGGGTAAACCACTGCAAGTTTCAAGCGCGGCGCCGCACCTGCCGGCTCGCTGCGCGCTGCCACCAGCAGCCACTCCGCCTCAAGCCCAGCGGTGACGAAATCCTTGCTACCCGTCAGCCGCAAACCGTCCAGCCGCGTGTGCATGTCGGCCGGCCGCACGCTGCGCCGCTCCGTGGCACACAACGCGCCAAGGCTGGGCGGCGCACTGGGCCACAGCACGCGCAAGGCCGCCTGGTAACCCACCAGGAAGGCCAGGCCCGGGGTGGGCATCGCGCGCCCGCCCAGTACCGCCAGTTCGAGCGGCGCAACCGGGCCAAGGCGCTCTAGAAGCGCGGCATAGGTTTCGCCCAGGGTGCCCGCCAGCGCTTGGCGTAGCGGGTCGTTGAGTCGTTGCAACCAGGCCATGAAACAGCTCCTTGCCGGGGGGCATTCGATGAAGGCTCAGGGGGTGTCACGCAAGCATCACCAAAGGTTCACAGGGGTGACACCGCGTCTACCTAGGCTGACTTTGCACAACAAAGCCGACCGGCCGCAACCCTTCATGGCTGGCTTATGGAGACTCGTAATGACTCGGATCGCTCACGCTGGCGACAACAGCACCGAACGCCGTCTGCAAGCCGAACGCCTGGTTGGCGCCGCGGCGCTGCAAGAGGCCCAGGCCCTGCGCTACAAAGTGTTCAGCGCAGAATTCAAGGCCAAGCTCAAAGGTGCCGAGCACGGCCTGGACATGGACGACTACGACGTGCACTGCCGCCATATCGGTGTACGCGACCTGAGTACCGGCAAGCTGGTTGCCACCACCCGCCTGCTCGACCACCAGGCGGCCAGCAGCCTCGGCCGCTTCTACAGCGAAGAAGAATTCAGCCTGCACGGCCTGGTGCAACTGCAAGGCCCGATCCTTGAACTGGGCCGCACCTGCGTGGCCCCCGACTACCGCAACGGCGGCACCATCGCCGTGCTCTGGGGCGAACTGGCCGAGGTCCTCAACGAAGGCCGCTACAGCTACCTGATGGGTTGCGCCAGCATCCCCATGCAGGACGGTGGCGTGCAGGCCCATGCCGTGATGCAGCGCCTTCGCGAGCGCTACCTGTGCACCGAACACCTGCGAGCCGAGCCGAAGAAGCCGCTGCCGAGCCTCCCGCTGCCCAGTAACGTCATCGCCGAAATGCCACCGCTGCTCAAGGCCTACATGCGCCTGGGCGCCAAGATTTGCGGCGAGCCATGCTGGGACGAGGACTTCCAGGTGGCCGACGTATTCATTCTGCTCAAGCGCGACGAGCTGTGCCCACGCTACGCCCGCCACTTCAAGGCGGCGGTCTGATGGCCAAGCTGCGGGTACTGGCCCGCCTCTGCAGACTGATGCTGGTATTGCTGCTAGGCATGCTGATGGCCAGCGTTATCGCCGTGGGCGAGCGGCTGGGCGTCAAGGCGCCGATCGAGCGACGCCAGCGCTGGAGCTGCCTGTTCATGAAACGCCTGGTCGCCGCCCTGCCCTTCGATGTGCGGGTAGTCGGCGAGCTGCCTCAGCGCCCCATGCTGTGGGTCAGCAACCATGTTTCCTGGACCGACATTCCGCTGCTGGGCATGCTGCTGCCGCTGTCGTTCCTGTCCAAGGCCGAAGTACGCCATTGGCCAGTGGCGGGCTGGCTGGCGGAAAAGGCCGGCACCCTGTTCATTCGCCGTGGTGGCGGTGACAGCCAGCGCTTGCGCGAGCAGATTGCCGGGCAACTAGGCCTGGCCCGCCCGTTGCTGATCTTCCCCGAAGGCACCACCACCACCGGTCGCACCCTGCGCACCTTCCATGGTCGCCTGCTGGCAGGCGCCATCGACCGTGGCGTGGCGGTGCAGCCGGTGGCTATCCAGTATTTGCGTGACGGCCAGATCGACCCGGTTGCGCCGTTCATCGGTGATGACGACCTGGTGTCACACCTGATGCGCCTGTTTGCCCAGCCCCGAGGCGAGGTGTGCATTCACCTGCTGGCGCCGATTGGCAGCGTGGGCAAGGAGCGCGCGGCGCTGGCGGTGCAGGCGCAGCAGGCGATCCACCGGGCGCTGTTCGGGGAGGACGACGTCGAGTTTGCCCCACAGCGGCAGGCTCGAGCTGCCTGAACTTTTTGCACCGTCAGTGCAGGCTGGCTGGGGGCAGTCCAGGTACGGCGCAACTTTCAATGCAAGCGGACCCGCTGTGGGAGCGGGCAAGCCCGCGAAAAAGGCCAATACAAAACTAACGGCCAGACACCCGCCGTGCCGCCGCAAACGCCTGCAACTGCGGGTAAAACTCGCGAAAATCCGCCATCAGCGGCTCATACAGCCGCTCCAGCTCAGCCATGACCCCGGCCATCCCCTCGGGCCGCGACAACCTTCGGGCAATGCCGTTGAACACCTGCTCCAACGTGGCGAAATCGCCATACGCCCCTAACCAGTCATCCGCTGCCATGAAGGGCGCAATCCGCGCCAGCCGCCCCGGCAAATCCGGCTCCGCCAGCAGCACCCGATAAAAATCCCCGGTGAACTGATCCAGCGGCTGCTCGGCATAGTCGCCCCAGTGCCGCGCCAGGCAATGATCGAAGAACACATCCAGCACGATCCCGGCGAAACGCCGCCGCTCGCGCGGAAAACGCGCCAGCGCCGCCAGTACCAAAGGGTGTTGGTCGGTGTAGCTATCGATATGCCGGTGCAGCCGAATGGCCGCCTCCAGCGCAGGCGGAAAACGCCCAGCCAGCGAACCTTTGACGAAGTCGCCATACAGGCTGCCCAGCAATTGTTGCGGCGCCGGGCCGCCCAGGTGCAAATGTGCGAGGTAGTTCATGGGCGCATTCTAGCATCGCCCCTGTCTATATCGTTGTAACGCGATATAGCGATTCGTACTCAGCTCAGAACCTCTTCATATTTGTATATCGGAATTCTACGATTTATATTTCGTCCTATCGCGATATACCGCTACAACGAGCCAACCCCATGCCACTCGATCTCGACGAAATCATAAAAGCGCTGGCCCATCCGGTCAGGCGAGAAATCCTCAGCTGGCTGAAAGACCCGGCAAACCAGTTCCCCGACCAGTACCACAGCACCGAAAACGGTGTGTGTGCCGGGCAGATCGACCAGCGCTGCGGCCTGTCGCAGTCGACCGTTTCTGCCCACCTGGCCACCTTGCAACGCGCCGGGCTGATCAACAGCCAGAAGATTGGCCAATGGCACTTCTTCAAACGCGACGAAGCCACCATCCAGGCGTTCCTCGAACAACTGCGCCAAGCGCTTTGACCAGCAGGTAACCGATATGACCACGCTTTTCGATCCGATCACCCTGGGCGACCTGCAATTGCCCAACCGCATCATCATGGCCCCGCTCACCCGCTGCCGTGCCGACGAAGGCCGCGTGCCCAATGCGCTGATGGCCGAGTACTACGTTCAGCGCGCCAGTGCCGGGCTGATCCTCAGCGAGGCGACGTCGGTCAGCGCCATGGGCGTCGGCTACCCGGACACCCCTGGCATCTGGAACGATGAGCAAGTGCGTGGCTGGAACAACGTGACCAGGGCCGTACACGCCGCTGGCGGGCGCATCTTCCTCCAGCTGTGGCACGTTGGCCGCATTTCCCACCCCAGCTACCTCAACGGTGAGCTGCCAGTGGCCCCCAGTGCGATCCAGGCCAAGGGCCACGTGAGCCTGGTGCGCCCACTGAGCGACTACCCCACCCCGCGCGCTTTGGAAACCGAAGAAATCCTCGACATCGTCGAGGCCTACCGCAGTGGTGCCGAGAATGCCAAGGCTGCTGGCTTCGATGGCGTGGAGATCCATGGCGCGAACGGTTACCTGCTCGACCAGTTCCTGCAAAGCAGCACCAACCAGCGCACCGACCGTTATGGCGGCTCGCTGGAAAACCGTGCGCGCCTGCTGCTGGAAGTGACCGATGCGGCCATCGAAGTGTGGGGCGCCAACCGCGTAGGCGTGCACCTGGCGCCGCGTGCCGATGCCCACGACATGGGCGATGCCGATCGCGCCGAAACCTTCACGTATGTCGCCCGCGAACTGGGCAAGCGTGGCATCGCCTTCATCTGCTCGCGCGAGCGGGAAGCTGACGACAGCATTGGCCCGCTGATCAAAGAGGCGTTTGGCGGCCCGTACATCGTCAACGAGCGCTTCGACAAGGCCAGTGCCAACGCGGCCCTGGCCAGTGGTAAAGCCGATGCGGTGGCGTTTGGCGTGCCGTTCATCGCCAACCCCGACCTGCCGGCGCGGCTGGCGGCGGATGCGCCGTTGAACGAGGCACATCCCGAAACCTTCTATGGCAGGGGGCCGGTGGGTTACATCGATTACCCGCGGTTGTGATCGAGGGCCATTCGCGGGCGTGCCCGCGAATGAAGCTCAGGTGATGTCACGGCCGGGCACTGATCTGCTGCTGCAGGTTCTGGATCTGGCTCTGCAAGGTATTCAGGTTCCGGGTCATCTGTGCCCGGAACGCATCGAACTCCTGCACCGAGGCGCCACCCGCCGACGAAGCGGCCGGGCGGTTGTCGATCTGGCTCTTGAGCACGACCATGTCCTGCTCAAGGCTCTGGATAGCCGCACTCGGGTTACCCTGCTTCTTCAGCGCTGCCACTTCGCTGCCCAGGCTCTTGAGCTGGCCGTCCAGCTTGCCGCCATCCACCTGCGCAGCCTTCAGTGCGGCAACCTGTTCATTCAGAGCCTTGAACTGGCTGTCCAGCTTGCCACCATCGACCTGCCCCGAGCGCAACGCAGCCAGTTCACCATTCACCAGTTTCAACTGCGCCTGCAACTGGCTTTGCAGCTCGGTCACGGCTTTCTGCTGTTCGCGGGTATCGGCCAGCACCTGCTCCAGACGCTTGCCCAGGTCGCCGGTCTGCCCGGCCACCCCCTTCTGCAACTCGCGCAGCTGCAATTTCAGGGCCTCGCTGCTGGTAGTCGCACCAGACTCGCTGGCCGCCACCTTGCCACTGATCGCCTGCAGGCGCCCGGCTGCTTCTTCACTGATGCGGGCAAAGCTTTCCTGGGTCGCCACCAGTTGCTGCTCCATCAGTGAGATCTGCTGGAAGCTCCACCAGCCCAGCCCAGCCAAGGCAATGAACGAAGCCACGAGCAATGCCCACAGTGGTGCCGTGCTGGCGCCACGGGCGGCTTTCTGGCGGCTGCGCACCACGTGCGCTGGCATCAGTTCGTCATCATCAACGGTGCCCGCCCGCAAGGTGGGCACGTCGTCGTAGTCATCGTGAGCATGGTTACGCATGGATACATTCAACCGCGGTAGTCGCAAAGAGGCACGAGTATAAACCGCCAGCGCGGCGCATTGATGACCATTGTCGGGCTGGCGCGATCAGTGCCCTTGCGGCAGGTGCTTCCACCAGCCACAGAATTCATCCAGCGCCGTCCACAGGCTGACCTTGGGCTGGTAGTCCAGGTACTGCCGGGCGCGGCTGATATCCAGGGTGAAATCTCGGCTCATCACCTGCATGCCCAGACGCGACAAGGTCGGTTGCGGGCGCCCCGGCCAAAGCATGCAGGCCGCTTCGTTCAGCGCCGCCAGGCTGTAGGCCAGGCCGTATGGACGGTAGCGGGTAACCTGGGGCAGCTGCATCTGGCGCATCACGTAGTTGACCACGTCCCACAAGGGCAGCGGCTGGCCGTTGCTGATGTTGTAGGCCTGGCCCAACGCCCGGTCTTCGGCGAACAGCGCACTGAGCAGCGCGTCGTTGAGGTTGTGCACGCTGGTGAAATCGACCTTGTTCAAGCCATTGCCAATGATCGCCACCCGGCCTTTGCGCTGCATCTGCATCAGCCGCGGAAAAATGCTGGCATCGCCGGCACCGGTAACGAAGCGCGGGCGCAGGGCCAGCACTTCAAGGCCAAACTCCTGGGCGCCGAACACCTTCTGCTCGGCCAGGTGCTTGGTTTGCCCGTAGTGGTCATGAAAGCGGCGCGGTACCTGGTCTTCGCGGATATCCAGGCGCGACCGGCCATTGAAGTAGATCGACGGCGACGACAGGTGCACCAGGCGCCGCACGTGCTCTTTAAGGCAACCCTCGACCACGTTCTCGGTGACCACCACATTGCCCTGATAGAAGTCCTGGTAGCGCCCCCAGTTACCGACTGCGCCAGCACAATGCACCACCGCCTCGACGCCCTGGCACAGGCGCCGCGCCAGTTCGGCGTCGCCCAGGTCGCCGGGAATGAACTGGGCGCCGCGCTTGACCAGGTGCTCGACCCCTTCGGCACGACGGCCGCTGACCCGCACGTCCAGGCCCTGCTCCAGGGCGAAGCGCGCAAAGCGTCCACCAATGAAGCCACTCGCGCCGGTGACCAGAATTCGCATGTATCACTCCGTCTTGCCAGATTTCAGATGCAACTGACGCCAGCCGCAGCTACAAGGGCACCAACCATTGCCGTGCGCGATGCCGCAGGTGGTCGGTCAGTTGCGCAAGCAGTTGCCCGCCATTGCGCCAATGATGCCAGTACAGCGGCACATCGATGGGGGTATCGCTGCAGATTTCCACCAACTGGCCGCCGGCCAGTTGCTCGCGAGCCTGCAGTTCGGGTACCAGGCCCCAGCCCAGCCCGGCTTCGGTCATGCGCAGGAAACCTTCCGAGGACGGGCACAGGTGATGCAGGAAACCGTCCTCGATACCCAACGAGGCCAGGTAGCGGTGCTGCAGGAAGTCGTCAGGCCCGTACACGATCGCTGGCGTACGAGCCAGGCGGCTGGCGACAAAGCCTGCGGAAAAATGCCGTGCCATGAACCCGGGGCTGGCCAGCGCCCGGTAGCGCATCGCGCCCAATGGCAGGCTGCGTGCACCGGCCACCGGCCGTTCGCTGCCACACAGGCAAGCCGCCACTTCGCCAGCGCGCATGCGCTTCAGGCCGACTTCCTGATCTTCTACCACCAGGTCGGTGAGCACGTTCTGCTGCGCGCAGAAGTCGCCCACCGCACCGGCCCACCAGGTGGCCAGGCTGTCCGCATTGAGGGCGATGCGCAGGCGCTCCGGCATGCCTTCTTCATCAAGGGCCGGCACCTGGCGCTGCAGGTCGCGCTCCAGCAACCGTACCTGCTGCACGTGGTTCAGCAACTGGCGGCCGACATCGGTCGGGCTGGGCGGCGTAGCACGCACCAGCACCGGCTGGCCTACGCGTGCTTCAAGCAGCTTGATGCGCTGGGAAATGGCCGATTGCGACAAGCCCAGTACCTGCGCAGCACGCTCAAAACCACCCTGTTCGATCACCGCGGCGAGGGCGGCCAGCAGCTTGTAGTCGAACATCGATTTTCCTAATGCCTGATGAGCTTTATTGGTTTTTCTTATACAACCCATAACCGCACAATAGCCAGCATCTTTTATGCGCTTTTTGGAGACTTCGGCCATGTGGCAAAGCTATTTCAACGGCATGCTGGTGGCTTTTGGCCTGATCATGGCCATCGGCGCGCAGAACGCCTTCGTTCTGGCCCAGAGCCTGCGCCGCGAACATCACCTACCAGTGGCGGCACTGTGTATCGTCTGTGACGCCATCCTGGTGGCCGCCGGCGTGTTCGGCCTGGCCACCGTGCTGGCCCACAACCCCACCTTGCTGGCCGTGGCTCGTTGGGGCGGCGCGGTGTTCCTGATCTGGTACGGCGCCAAAGCCCTGCGCAGCGCCTGTTCCAAACAAAGCCTGCAACATCAGCAGGGCCAAGGCACACGTTCGCGGCGTGCGGTGCTGCTGAGTGCCTTGGCAGTGACCCTGCTGAACCCCCACGTATACCTCGACACGGTGCTGCTGATCGGCTCGCTTGGCGCCCAGCAGACTGAGCCCGGGGCCTACGTGGCGGGAGCGGCCAGTGCCTCCCTGCTGTGGTTCTCGAGCCTGGCGATTGGCGCAGCCTGGCTTGCACCTTGGCTGGCACGGCCGGCGACCTGGCGCATGCTCGACCTGATGGTGGCGGTGATGATGTTCGCGGTAGCGGCGCAGTTGATCTTCAACTGACCTGGGTTCGGCATGGCATGTTTATCGCCTGGGAGTTCGAGCGCCGCGCAGGCGGCGCGCGGTTTCACAGGCGCTACAAGGGTTAAGGCAAACACCACCGGTCGGCACAGCCGAACCGCTCCGGAACCTCTATTCCCTATGTTTGTTGCGTGGTTATGCGCCGGGCCCGGTGCTATGATCCAGCCCTTGCGTCGCAAAGAGTACAAACTCGCCGACGCTTATCGGGCCGCCCGTGATCGGCCTTGCGCAAACCGCAAACAGACCTGAATCAGGAGATCCACCATGGCTTTTGAATTGCCGCCGCTGCCGTACGCCCACGATGCCCTGCAGCCGCACATCTCCAAGGAAACCCTGGAGTATCACCACGACAAGCACCACAACACCTATGTCGTGAACCTGAACAACCTGGTCCCAGGCACCGAATTCGAAGGCAAGACCCTCGAAGAAATCGTCAAGGCCTCTTCGGGCGGCATCTTCAACAACGCCGCTCAAGTCTGGAACCACACCTTCTACTGGAACTGCCTGTCGCCAAACGGCGGCGGCCAGCCGACCGGTGCACTGGCTGACGCCATCAACGCCGCGTTCGGCTCCTTCGACAAGTTCAAGGAAGAGTTCACCAAGACTTCGGTGGGTACCTTCGGTTCCGGCTGGGGCTGGCTGGTGAAGAAAGCTGACGGTTCCCTGGCCCTGGCCAGCACCATCGGCGCCGGCTGCCCGCTGACCAGCGGCGACACCCCGCTGCTGACCTGCGACGTCTGGGAGCACGCCTACTACATCGACTACCGCAACCTGCGTCCGAAGTACGTCGAGGCGTTCTGGAACCTGGTCAACTGGGCCTTCGTTGCCGAGCAGTTCGAAGGCAAGACCTTCAAGGCCTGAGTCATCCAGCCTTGATCCAAAAAACCCGGCCACGTGCCGGGTTTTTTGTGCCTGCGCGCTGCCACAGGGATGCAGCAGGGCCACAAGCAGCGCCGTATCCGTGGGCGCAGGGTTACCCGCCATGGGCAGGCACGGTTTTGCTTGCTCAGCCCGCATAGCGCGCTAACATCAAACCTCTGGAAGATTGATACAGCGCATTCAAGTTGCGGGGTCAGGCAACCGATACACTGCTCATGGTCGGCCGGTAGTGTATCGTCATCGTTGATGGCAAAATGATGCCATGCGCATGGATTAAGGAAACCCCATTGAAGCTGGAATTGCGGAACAGCTTGTCGGTCAAGTTGCTCAGGGTCGTGCTGTTGTCGGCGTTGGCGGTCGGCGTCGTGCTCAGCTGTGCGCAAATCGTCTACGACACCTACAAGACCCGCCAGGCCGTGAACAACGATGCCCAGCGCATTCTCGACATGTTCCGCGACCCATCCACTCAGGCGGTGTACAGCCTCGACCGCGAAATGGGCATGCAGGTGATGGAAGGCCTGTTCCAGGACGAATCGGTGCGCATGGCGTCCATCGGTCACCCCAACGAAACCATGCTGGCTGAAAAGTCGCGCCCGCTGCGGGACACGTCGATGCGCTGGCTGACCGACCTGATCCTTGGCCAGGAACGCACCTACACCACGCAACTGGTCGGCCGTGGCCCCTACAGCGAGTACTACGGCGACCTCAGCATCACCCTCGACACGTCGTCCTACGGCGAAGGCTTCCTGATCAACGCGGTGATCATCTTCATCTCCGGTGTGTTGCGGGCCTTGGCCATGGGCCTGGTGCTGTACCTGGTCTACCACTGGCTGCTGACCAAGCCGCTGTCGAAGATCATCGAGCACCTCACCCAGATCAACCCCGACCGCCCCAGCCAGCACCAGTTGCCGCTGCTCAAGGGCCACGAAAAAAACGAACTGGGCCTGTGGGTGAACACCGCCAACCAGCTGCTGGCGTCGATCGAGCGCAACACCCACCTGCGCCATGAAGCAGAAAACAGCCTGCAACGCATGGCCCAGTACGACTTCCTCACCGGCTTGCCCAACCGCCAGCAATTGCAGCAGCAACTGGACAAGATCCTCGTCGACGGCGGCCGACTGCAGCACCGCGTGGCTGTACTGTGCGTGGGCCTTGACGATTTCAAGGGCATCAACGAGCAGTTCAGCTACCAGGTCGGTGATCAGCTGCTGCTGGCGTTGGCCGACCGCCTGCGTGCCCACAGCGGGCGCCTGGGCGCCTTGGCACGGCTGGGCGGCGACCAGTTTGCCCTGGTGCAGGCCAATATCGAGCAGCCCTACGAGGCCGCCGAACTGGCGCAAAGCATTCTGGATGACCTTGAAGTACCGTTCGACCTCGACCACCAGCAAATCCGCCTGCGCGCCACCATCGGCATCACCCTGTTCCCCGAAGACGGCGACAGTACCGAGAAGCTGCTGCAGAAAGCCGAACAGACCATGACCCTGGCCAAGGCCCGTTCGCGCAACCGCTACCAGTTCTATATCGCCAGCGTCGACAGCGAGATGCGTCGCCGCCGCGAGCTGGAAAAAGACTTGCGCGAAGCGCTGCCGCGCAATCAGTTGTACCTGGTGTATCAGCCACAGATCAGCTACCGCGACCACCGCGTGGTGGGTGTCGAGGCGCTGCTGCGCTGGCAGCACCCGGAGCTGGGCATGGTGCCGCCCGACCAGTTCATCCCGTTGGCCGAACAGAACGGCAGCATCATCAGCATCGGCGAATGGGTGCTCGACCAGGCCTGCCGGCAGTTGCGCGAATGGCACGACCTGGGCTTCAGCGACCTGCGCATGGCGGTCAACCTGTCCACCGTGCAGTTGCACCACAGTGAGCTGCCACGGGTGGTCAACAACCTGCTGCAGGCCTACCGCCTGCCGCCGCGCAGCCTGGAACTGGAAGTCACCGAAACCGGCCTGATGGAAGACATCAGCACCGCCGCCCAGCACCTGCTGAGCCTTCGCCGCTCCGGGGCGCTGATAGCCATCGACGACTTCGGCACCGGCTACTCGTCGCTCAGCTATCTGAAGTCACTCCCGCTGGACAAGATCAAGATCGACAAGAGCTTCGTCCAGGACCTGCTCGACGACGATGACGACGCCACCATCGTTCGCGCCATCATCCAGCTGGGCAAGAGCCTGGGCATGCAGGTAATCGCCGAGGGCGTGGAAACCGCCGAGCAGGAAACCTACATCATTGCCCAAGGCTGCCACGAGGGCCAGGGCTACCACTACAGCAAGCCGCTGCCGGCGCGGGAGCTGAGCCACTTCCTCAAGCAAGCACAGCGTAACCAGGTTTCGATGCTCTAGGCCCACCTGCCCGGTTACAGCCTGCAGCCGGGATTTGAATGAATTGCACGTCAGACCCTTTACAGCAAATGCAAATCTTTCGCATGATGTTGCGGTTTCGCGTGCCTCGGCGCACTGTCCAACCACACGACGCAGGAAAACCAATAATGATTCGAATGCCCCTGGCCTCCGCCAGTCTGCTGGCCATCGCCATCGCCCTCGCCGGTTGCGGCGAAAAAGATGACAAGGCTGCCGCTCCGCAAGCCCAGGCTCCTGCTGCTGCCGCCAGCACCACCGCTGCGGCACCCGGGGCTGTCGACGAAGCCGCCGGCAAAGCCGTGGTCAAGCATTACGCCGAAATGGTCTACGCCGTATACAGCGACTCGCTGAGCACCGCCAAAACCCTGCAGACCGCTGTCGACGCGTTCCTCGCCAAGCCCAGCGATGAAACCCTGAAGGCCGCCAAGGAGGCCTGGTTCGCCGCACGCGTTCCTTACCTGCAGAGCGAAGCCTTCCGCTTCGGCAACACCATCATCGATGACTGGGAAGGCCAGGTGAACGCGTGGCCGCTGGACGAAGGCCTGATCGACTACGTAGACAAGAGCTACGAGCATGCCCTGGGCAACCCGGCCGGCAGCGCCAACATCATCGCCAACACCGAGATCCAGGTTGGCGAAGAGAAAGTCGACGTCAAGGACATCACCCCTGAGAAGCTGGCCAGCCTGAACGAACTGGCAGGTTCCGAAGCCAACGTCGCCACTGGCTACCACGCCATCGAATTCCTGCTCTGGGGCCAGGACCTCAACGGCACCGGCCCAGGCGCCGGCGCCCGCCCGGTTTCCGACTACCTCGAAGGCCAGGGCGCCACTGGTGGCCACAACGACCGCCGTCGTGCCTACCTGAAAGCAGTCACCCAGCTGCTGGTCACCGACCTCGAAGAAATGGTCGGCAACTGGGCGCCGAACGTCGCCGACAACTACCGCGCCAAGCTGGAAGCCGAGCCGGTCACCGACGGCCTGCGCAAGATGCTGTTCGGCATGGGCAGCCTGTCGCTGGGTGAACTGGCAGGCGAGCGCATGAAGGTTTCGCTGGAAGCCAACTCGCCAGAAGACGAGCAAGACTGCTTCAGTGACAACACTCACTACTCGCACTTCTACGACGCCAAGGGCATTCGCAACGTCTACCTGGGCGAGTACACCCGTCCGGACGGCACCAAGGTCAGCGGCCCGAGCCTGTCGTCGCTGGTAGCCAAGGTTGACCCGGCGGCCGACGCTACCCTCAAGGCCGACCTGGAAGCCACCGAAGCCAAGATCCAGGTGATGGTCGACCACGCCCTCAAAGGCGAGCACTACGATCAGCTGATCGCCGCCGACAACGCTGCCGGCAACCAGATCGTACGTGACGCCATCGCCGCCCTGGTCAAGCAGACCGGTTCGATCGAGCAGGCGGCGGGCAAGCTGGGTATCGCCAACCTGAACCCGGACACTGCGGATCACGAGTTCTGATCCGCTAACCGCGCTTCACCCCAAACGCCCGGCCTTGTGCCGGGCGTTTTCGTTTGCACGGCAGGGGCTGCAATTCCCGCTGCCTGGCATGCGCCGCGATAGTCATCCTGCTGACCTTCATCGGATCAACAAGCAGGAGGCACAGTGCTGCAGGTTCTTGATGTCTGGGGCGAAGGCCGAATCGTCCAGCGGGTGAAAGGGAAGGACCTCGTTACTGGGTTCCGTGACGCCTACAACCTGAACAAAGCCGGCCAACGGATTTCCAACGGCCCCTTCACGGGCGAGCACATTCCCAACCTGGTTCTCGTCTACGAGTACGACGCGCCCGACTTCCCCCTGGACGATCGCGCGATTCCCCATGTGACCCTGATGGGTGCTCCCATCACTTACCACGTGGCCCTGGAGATGTGCAGGGTGGTTGCCCGCCCCGGCAAGATCTACCTGTATGACCCCAATGAAACCGACCGCAGGATGTTCGAGGCCGTTGCCTTCACCCAAGGGCTGCAGCTACTGGGTCGCTTTGACCCCGCCGAACTTGACCCGCCCTTCAACGAGATCACCCTGCTTGCAGCGTACGTCTACCGCAGCCCAAGCAGCCCGTTGCCACGCCCAGACAACCGACCGTAAAAGGACCCTCACATGGCCAGCGTCACCTACTTGCGCTCCATCGCCAACAACACGCCCTACACCTTGACCGTGATCGACGGTGAAAACCGCAGCCATAGCCTGGCAATCGGCGCCCAGCACGCCTGGAATGGCTCGCTGGCCGTTCCGTGGATCGGTAAATCCAGTGAAAACCACAAAGCCTTGCGCTTGATCCTCGGCCCGGCGGCCGGTACCAGCATCTGGCTCTACCAGGATTACTGGCAACCCGCGCACGAGGACGCGATCAAACAGCTCACTGCCAGCACCATGGAATATGCCAGTGAAGAGGCTGTCGAGGTACCCGGCGACAATCGCAATGGCGGCAACAAGAACCTGATCATCAGCCTGGTCAATCGACAGTTCACGCTTTACATGGCGTGAGTGCCTCGAAAGGCGACGATTTCATCGAGCAAACGCAAATTGCTCTTATTCAATGATCCTGGGCCTGCTAAGCTTGCACGCCGGTTTTTCGCTCAAGCCCAGGATCCTTGATGTCCTTGTCGCTGTCTCGACTTTCCCCCGTGCTGCTGGCCTTCGCCCTCGCCGCCTGTGATGACGCCCCGCGTTTCACCCAGGCCGAGCCCGGCGAAGCCTTGTCGGCTGGCAAGGCGACCGTGCAGCGTGCCGACCGTAACGCCTATTCCCTGCCCTCGGCCAACCTCTCGCCCGAGCGACGTCTGGATTTCGCCGTAGGCAACAGCTTTTTCCGCAATCCGTGGGTGATTGCCCCGTCCACCACCACCGCCCGTGACGGCCTCGGCCCGCTGTTCAACACCAACGCCTGCCAGAACTGCCACGTGCGCGATGGCCGCGGCCATCCGCCAGAGCCAGGCGACAGCAATGCAGTAGGCATGCTGGTCCGCCTGTCGATCCCCGACCAACCCTACCTGGCCAAGGTGATCGAACGTCTCGGCGTGGTACCAGAGCCGGTCTACGGCACCCAACTGCAGGACATGGCCATCCCCGGGGTCGCTCCGGAAGGCAAGCTACGGGTGAGCTACAGCAGCGAAACGCTGACATTCAGGGACGGCCAGCAAGTCGAGCTGCGCAAGCCGGCCCTGCAGATCACCCAGCTCGGCTATGGCGTGATGCACCCCGACACACGGTTTTCGGCACGCGTGGCGCCGCCGATGATCGGCCTGGGCCTGCTCGAAGCCATCCCTGAGGCCGACCTGCTGGCCAACGAAGATCCGGACGACCGCAACCGCGACGGCATCCGCGGGCGGGCCAACCGGGTGTGGGACGACGCCCAGGGCAAGACCGTGGTCGGCCGCTTCGGCTGGAAAGCCGGCCAGCCCAACGTCAACCAGCAGAACGTGCACGCCTTTGCCGGCGACATGGGCCTGACCAGTACCCTGCAGCCCAAAGACGACTGCACCCCGGCCCAAACCGACTGCCTGGCCGCGGCCAATGGCGATGGCGCCGATGGCGAGAAGGAAGTCAGCGACAACATCCTGCGCCTGGTCACCTTCTACACCCGCAACCTGGGCGTGCCGGCCCGCCGCGACGTGGGCTCGCCACACGTACTGGCAGGGAAGAACCTGTTCTACCAGGCAGGCTGCCAGGGTTGCCATACCCCGCAATTCACCACCGCCGCCAATGCCGCCGAGCCGGAACTGGCCAACCAGGTCATCCGCCCCTACAGCGACCTGTTGCTGCATGACATGGGCCCGGGGCTGGCCGACGAGCGCACCGAATTCGCCGCCAATGGCCAGGACTGGCGTACCCCGCCACTGTGGGGCATCGGCCTGAGCGAAACGGTCAGCGGCCACAGCCAGTTCCTGCACGACGGCCGCGCCCGCAACCTGCTTGAAGCCGTGCTCTGGCACGGCGGCGAAGCCGAGGCGGCACGCAACTTCGTACTCACTTTCGATGCCGAGCAGCGCACTGCGTTGCTGGCGTTCCTGAACTCACTTTAAAACGCGCTAAGGAGCCGGGCATGTTCCGACCCAAACTGTTGTTCACCAGCCTCGCCGCACTCGCCCTCGGCGCCTGCTCGCCGCAGGACCCGCAAGCCGTGACCTCCGCCGCCATCGCCAAGCAGGTGATCCTGCCCACCTACAGCCGCTGGGTCGAAGCCGACCGCATGCTGGCTGCCAGCGCTCTGGCCTACTGCGAAGGCAAGGAAGACCTGGACAAGGCCCGCGCCGACTTCCTCAACGCGCAAAAAGCCTGGGCCGAGCTGCAACCGCTGCTGGTCGGCCCGCTGGCCGAAGGCAACCGCGCCTGGCAGGTGCAGTTCTGGCCCGACAAGAAGAACCTGGTCGGTCGCCAGGTCGAGCAACTGGTCAACGGTGACAAGCCAGTCGATGCCGCGGCCCTGGACAAGGCCAGCGTGGTAGTGCGCGGCCTGTCCGCCTACGAGTACATCCTGTTCGACAGCAAACCGGACATCGCCACTGCCGAGCAGAAAGCCCGCTACTGCCCGCTGCTGGTGGCCATCGGTGAGCACCAGAAGGCCCTTGCCGAAGACATCCTCAAGAGCTGGAACAGCACCGACGGCATGCTCTCGCAGATGACCAAGTTCCCCAACCAACGCTACGCCGATTCCCACGAGGCAATCGCCGACCTGCTGCGTTCCCAGGTCACCGCCCTGGATACCCTGAAGAAGAAGCTGGGTGCGCCAATGGGCCGCCAGAGCAAGGGCATCCCGCAACCGCTGCAGGCTGAAGCCTGGCGCAGCCACAACTCGATGAAGAGCCTGGAAGCCACCCTCAAGGCGGCCGAAACCGTCTGGGTCGGGGTCGACAACCAAGGCTTGCGCGGCTTGCTGCCCAGCGATCAGAAAGCGCTGGCAGACAAGATCGACGCCGCCTACGCTGCCTCGCTCAAACTGCTGGCCGATAACCAGAAGAACCTGGGCGAGCTGCTGGCCGACGACGCTGGCCAGCAAACCCTCAACCAGATCTACGACAGCCTCAACGCCGTCCACCGCCTGCACGAAGGCGAGCTGGCCAAGGCGCTGAACATCCAGCTGGGCTTCAATGCCAACGACGGTGACTGATCATGCTGCGACGCCAGGCCCTCAAACTCGGTAGCGTATTGCTCAGCGCCCTGACGCTGGGCGGCTGGAGCCTGTTCCGCAACAAAGGCAGCGAGCCCCTGCTGCTCTCGGCGCGTGACGATGGCGACGGCAAGCACTATGCCGTGGGTTTCCGCCTGGACGGCACCCAGGTGTTCAGCACCCAGGTCGCCCAGCGTTGCCATGCCATCATCCACCACCCCGAGCAGCCGATCGCACTGTTCGTCGCCCGCCGCCCGGGCACCGAAAGCTACCTGGTCGACTTGCGCGACGGGCGCCTGCTGCAAACGGTGGCCTCGCAACCGAACCGGCACTTCTACGGCCATGCCGTGGTGCACAAAGGCGGCGAATGGCTGTATGCCACCGAGAACGACACCAGCGACCCGGGACGGGGCGTGCTTGGGGTGTACCGTTTCGAAGGCGAGCGCCTGGTGCACACCGGCGAAATCCCGACCCATGGTATCGGCCCCCACGAGGTTGCCTGGCTGCCCGATGGCGAAACGCTGATCGTGGCCAACGGCGGTATTCGTACAGAGGCCGAAAGCCGGGTCGAGATGAACCTCGATGCCATGGAGCCAAGCCTGGTGCTGATGCAGCGCGACGGCACCCTGCTGAGCAAGGAAACCCTTGCCCAGCAGATGAACAGCGTGCGCCACCTCGCGGTGGGTAGCGATGGCACTATCGCTGCCTGCCAGCAGTTCATGGGCGATGCAGACGAAACGGCCGAGTTGCTGGCAATCAAGCGCCCGGGCGAGCCATTCAAGGCTTTCCCGGTGCCGGAACGGCAGCTGCAGGCCATGGCCCAGTACACCGCCAGCGTCGCCATTCACAGCGAGCTGCGCCTGGTGGCGTTGACTGCACCCCGGGCCAACCGCCTGTTCGTCTGGGACCTGGACAGCGGCGAGGTGCGGCTGGATGCACCGATGCCCGATTGTGCGGGGGTGGGTGCGGTGAAAGACGGTTTTGTCGTCACCTCCGGGCAGGGCCGTTGCCGGTTCTATGATTGCACCAAGGCCGAACCGGTAGGGCAACCGATGAACCTGCCGTCCGGCTTCTGGGACAACCACCTGCATCTCGTCTGATTTTTCTGTTGCCTGAACCGGCCTTATCGCCGGCAAGCCAGTGGCCCCTCTATGCGCGCTGACTTGCCGGCAATAGGGCCGGTACAGACAATTCACCCTCCTCCCCCGAAAAACAGTCAATACTTCCCCCATTCACACGTGGGCAGGATCGCCCGTTGTCGTGTCCAGACGAATAACAACCGAATCCAAGGAACCGGACCTATGCTGCGCCGGCGCATGCTCATCATGTTGGCCGTGGTTCTGCTGATCGTGCTGGCCCTGGGGGGCTACAAGGCCTTCTCGATCTACCAGCAGATCCAGATGTTCACGGCCCCCAAGCCGCCCATCACCGTGGCGGCGGCCTTGGCCGAACAGCGCCAGTGGCAACAGCGCCTGCCCGCCGTCGGCAGCCTTAAAGCGCTGCAGGGTGTCGAGCTGAGCCTGGAGGTAGAGGGCATCGTCAAGACCCTGCATTTCGACTCCGGCCAGCAGGTAAAAGCCGGGCAACTGCTGCTGAGGCTCAACGACGACCAGGAGACAGCGCTGCTCGGCACTGCCGAGGCGGACCTGGGCCTGGCCAAGGTCGACTTTGGCCGCGGCCGGCAACTGGTGGGCGACTCGGCAATTTCCCGTGGCGAATACGACCGCCTCAATGCCCAGTACCTGCGCAACCAAGCGGTGGTCGACCAGCTCAAGGCATCGAAGACCAAGAAGAGCATCAGCGCCCCGTTCAGCGGCACCATCGGCATCCGTCAGGTGGACGTTGGCGATTACCTGGCCCCCGGCACGGTGATCGCTACCCTCCAGGACACTTCCAGCTTGTATGTCGACTTCAATGTGCCGGAGCAGGCTCTGCCAAACCTGAGCCTTGGCCAACAAGTGCTGGTGCAGGTGGCGGCCTACCCCGGCCAGACCTTCCCCGCCAGCCTCAGCGCCATCAACCCCAAGGTCGAGGAAACCACGCGCAACCTGCTGGTGCGCGCGACCATGGCCAACCCGGATGGCAAGCTGCTGCCCGGCATGTTCGCCAGCCTGCTGATCCTGCTGCCCACCCCCCAGCCGCAAGTGGTGGTACCGGAAAGCGCCATCACCTACACCCTGTATGGCAACTCGGTGTATGTCGCCACGCCGAAAAAGGACAAGGACGGCAAGCCGGAAACCGACGAAAAAGGCCAATCGCAACTGGTCGCCGAACAACGCACGGTACAGACCGGCGAGCGCCGTGACGGTGTGGTGGTGGTCAACAAAGGCTTGCAGGCGGGCGAGCAGGTGGTCACGGCCGGGCAGCTGAAGCTTACCCCCGGCGCCGCGATCCGGATTGGCCAGGACAAGGCCCTCAAGCCCGCACAGGGCGCAGCGACCCAGGACTGACAGGAGGCTGGCATGGCGTTCACCGACCCGTTCATCCGCCGCCCGGTGCTGGCCAGCGTGGTCAGCCTGCTGATCCTGCTGCTGGGTTTTCAGGCCTGGAACAAGCTGCAGATCCGCCAGTACCCGCAAATGGAAAACGCCCTGATCACGGTGACTACCGCCTACCCCGGGGCCAACGCGGAAACCATCCAGGGCTACATTACCCAGCCGCTGCAGCAAAGCCTGGCCAGCGCCGAAGGCATCGACTACATGACGTCGGTGAGCCGGCAGAACTTCTCGATCATTTCCATCTACGCGCGCATTGGTGCCGACAGTGACCGGCTGTTCACCGAGCTGCTGGCCAAGGCCAACGAAGTGCGCAACAAGCTGCCGCAGGACTCCGAAGACCCGGTACTGAGCAAGGAAGCCGCCGACGCCTCGGCGCTGATGTATGTCAGTTTCTACAGCAAGGAAATGAGCAACCCGCAGATTACCGACTACCTGTCGCGGGTCATACAGCCCAAGCTGGCCACCTTGCCGGGCATGGCCGAGGCGGAGATCCTCGGTAACCAGGTGTTTGCCATGCGCCTCTGGCTCGACCCGGTCAAGCTGGCCGGTTTCGGCCTGTCGGCCAGCGATGTGACCAATGCCGTGCGCCGCTACAACTTCCTTTCCGCCGCTGGCGAGGTGAAAGGCGAATACGTGGTCACCAGCATCAATGCGAATACCGAGCTGAAGTCGGCCGAAGCCTTCGCGGCCCTACCGGTCAAGATCGACGGCAACAGCCGGGTGCTGCTGGGCGATGTGGCGCGGGTCGAGATGGGCGCGGAAAACTACGATACGGTCAGCTCGTTCGACGGCACCCCGTCGGTGTACATCGGCATCAAGGCCACCCCCGCCGCCAACCCGCTGGACGTGATCAAGGAAGTGCGGCGGATCATGCCCGAGCTGGAAAGCCAACTGCCCTCGGCGCTCAAGGTATCGATCGCCTACGACGCCACGCTGTTCATCCAGGCCTCCATCGACGAAGTGATCAAGACCCTCGGCGAAGCGGTGTTGATCGTCATCGTGGTGGTTTTCCTGTTCCTCGGTTCCCTGCGTTCGGTACTGATACCGGTGGTGACCATTCCGCTGTCGATGATCGGGGTACTGTTCTTCATGCAGATGATGGGCTACTCGCTCAACCTGCTGACCCTGCTGGCCATGGTGCTGGCCATCGGGCTGGTGGTGGACGATGCCATTGTCGTGGTGGAAAACATCCATCGGCACATGGAGGAAGGCAAGGCGCCTTTCGACGCGGCCCTGGAAGGTGCGCGCGAGATTGCCATGCCGGTCGTGTCGATGACCATCACCCTGGCTGCGGTGTATGCGCCGATCGGCTTCCTGACCGGGCTTACCGGCGCGCTTTTCAAGGAGTTCGCCCTGACCCTGGCCGGCGCGGTGATCATCTCCGGCATTGTGGCACTGACCTTGTCACCGATGATGTGCGCCCTGCTGCTGCGCCCGGAACAGAACGCCAGCGGCCTCGCCCACCGCCTCGACCAGTTGTTCGATCGGCTGAAGGTCCGCTACCAGCGGCTGCTGCACGCCACCCTCGACAGCCGGCCGGTGGTGCTGGTGTTTGCGGTGATCATCCTGTGCCTTATCCCGGTGCTGCTCACGTTCACCCAGAACGAACTGGCGCCCAACGAGGACCAGGGGGTGATCTTCATGATAAGCAGCTCGCCGCAACCGGCCAACCTCGACTACCTCAACGCCTACACCGACCAGTTCACCCCGCTGTTCAAGGACTTTCCCGAGTACTACTCGTCGTTCCAGATCAATGGCTTCAACGGCGTGCAGAGCGGTATCGGCGGCTTCCTGCTGAAGCCGTGGAACGAACGCGAGCGCACGCAGATGGAGTTGCTGCCGCTGGTGCAGGCCAAGCTTGAGGAAATCGGCGGCCTGCAGATCTTCGGTTTTAACCTGCCATCATTGCCCGGCACAGGCGAGGGCCTGCCGTTCCAGTTCGTCATCAATACCGCTGGCGATTACCCAGCCTTGCTGGAGGTGGCCCAGCGCATCAAGGCCCGCGCCCAGGCGTCAGGCAAGTTCGCTTTCCTCGATATTGACCTGGCCTTCGACAAGCCCGAGGTGGTGGTGGATATCGACCGGGCCAAGGCGGCGCAGATGGGGGTGTCGATGGACACCCTCGGCGGCACCTTGGCGACCTTGCTGGGCGAGGCGGAAATCAACCGTTTTACCCTTGAAGGGCGCAGCTACAAGGTGATTGCCCAGGTCGAGCGACCGTACCGCGACAACCCCGGCTGGCTGAACAATTACTACGTGAAAAACGACCAGGGCCAGTTGCTGCCACTGTCGACCTTGATCACCCTGACTGATCGCGCGCGCCCGCGCCAGCTCAACCAGTTCCAGCAGCTGAACTCGGCCATCATCCAGGGCGTGCCCATGGTCAGCCTGGGCGAAGCGCTGAAGACCGTGCAAGACATTGCCCGTGAAGAGGCGCCAGAAGGTTTCGCCTTCGACTATGCCGGTGCGGCCCGCCAATACGTGCAGGAAGGCAGCGCGTTGTGGGTCACCTTCGGCCTGGCCCTGGCGATCATCTTCCTGGTGTTGGCAGCGCAGTTCGAGAGCTTCCGCGACCCGCTGGTCATCCTGGTGACCGTGCCCTTGTCCATCTGCGGGGCGTTGCTGCCGCTGTTCCTGGGCATATCGAGCATGAACATCTACACCCAGGTAGGGCTGGTGACGCTGATAGGGTTGATCAGCAAGCACGGCATCCTGATCGTCGAGTTCGCCAACCAGTTGCGGGCAGAGCGGGGCCTGAGCGTGCGCGAGGCGATCGAAGAAGCGGCGGCGATTCGCTTGCGGCCAGTGCTGATGACCACGGCGGCGATGGTGTTTGGCATGGTGCCGCTGATCCTGGCAACCGGGGCCGGGGCGGTCAGCCGCTTTGACATCGGTACGGTGATTGCGACCGGGATGTCCATTGGTACGCTGTTCACTTTGTTTGTGCTGCCTTGCATCTACACCTTGCTGGCGCACAAGACGGTGGCCAAGGTACCTGTCGTTGTGTGATCCGGGCTCTTCGCGGGCTCACCCGAGCAGGCCCGACCAGGCAGATGCCAAAAAGCCAGAGGCCCCGCTATTGCGGGGCCTCTGGTATTTCTAGCTCACACCGGGCTCAACCGAACGGCCGTAATCCCTGGCGCATACCGAACAGGAACAGCAACAGGTCATGATCCGGCTGGACCTTGGCCTGCTGCTGCGGTTTCGCTTCCCGCGGCAGCGCGCACTGGTCGGCCATTTCAGCCTTGCTGAACACCGTCGGCTTGGGCTCCTCCCAGGCAGCGACCGCCACAGTGGTGACCGCCAGACCTGCAATCAGGAACAAAGCTCGAGCTATTTCTAGTTTCATCACCCTAACCCTTTGACAGCGCTGCCAAACGCCATCTTGTAAAAGTAGAGCAGCGTTTGCCATTCCGCGTCATTGAGCGACGAATGGCGGCGCAGCTGGCGCAGGTCGTTGCCCGCCGCACGCTGGCAGCTGATGCGCCGCCGGCACTTTTCCAGGTCGAGCAACGCCACCTCGACACGGGCCTGCTCGCCCTCGCCAATCACCTTGATGAACACATGCTTGCCGTACAGGCAGCCATGCTGCCAGTGGCCCAGGTGCATGCGCGCCAGGTTATCCGCCAGGTCCTTGAGCATGCGCTCATGCACCACCTGCGGGTAACGCTCGCGGGCACCTTCGGCATGCCAGGTGTCGAGCTCGACAAAGCCGTCGAGCGCTTCGCTGACCAGCAGCGCACGCCACTGGTGGTCGGCATCACGCTCGGCACCACAAAAGACGATGCGTGGCACACGCACGCCGAGTTGCTCGAAGCTGTTGAGCGCATCCAGCTCACGCAATACGGTCGGCCGGCCGAAAGGGTGCAGCAGGCTACGGTAGATATGCCCGACCTGGCGCTTGGCATACAGCAGTTTGCCGTCGGCATCGTTCAGGCGTTGCACACCACTCTCGCCACCGCGGCGCTGGTTAGGCTCCTCGACCCACTCGCCTTGCTGGCGCCAGTAAAAATCGAACCGCGACTCCCCTCTCTGGGCTACAGCCATCAAACACTACCCCTTACGCAATACGTAGACCCGCCACATGGCATAGAACGGCAGGAAGTCGAGGCGTTCCTGGATTCTGAAGCCGGCGGCCGTGAATTCTTCTTCGACCGTTTCAGCCGGTAACACGAAACGGTTCTGGTAATTATCCTGATCGGCCCTGGCACTGCGGCGCTGCTCGAGCTTTTTCCGCCGCCAGGCCTTGAAATTGCCGTCCACCCACAACGACAGGATCACACTATCACGGCTAACTCGCTGAAATTCCGACAGAATGGTTTTTCTGTGTGCCGATTCGCCAATGTGGTGGAACAGGCGCATGCAGAAAATGCTGTCCACCGAATTGTCCGGCAAATCGATGGCAAATGCCGAAGTCTGCAAAGGCCGTACCCGTGCCACCACTTCTGGCGGTTGCGCGGCGCAGGCTGTCTCGATCATCGCCTCGGAGTTGTCGGCACCGATGATGACCCGGTTGGGCTTTTCCGCCAGCAGCGGCCAGAAGCGGCCGGCACCGCAAGGCAAGTCCAGGACCAGGCCAGGCTCGCCGGCCAACGCCAGAGCGCGCCGGGCCAATTGTTCATCTCGCTTGTGGGAAAGGCGTCGCGCCAGGCCGTCCTGATGCTTGAGGAAGTACTCGCGGGCATGGTCTTTGTCGTACTTCTCGGAAAATTCAAGCTTGATGGGGCTACGCATTGGGCATCTCCTGACTCATTGCGCCCACAGTAGTCATGCAAGCGTTGGCATCAGGTCATGCCAATGTGAAAAATATGTTTAGCGCCCAGGCACCTGTTACAACAGATTACTCCACCAGGGTGTCCAGGTCGTCCTTGGTCGTGGTGTTGGTCAGGTCCACGTGGAATCGACAGCCGTGCGGCAGGGTCGATGTAAGGGTGACATGCCAACCCTGGTCGTCACAGATCCGCTGCACCAGCGACAGCCCCAGGCCCAGGCCCTCGCCGCGCCGCTCATCGCCCCGCACGAACGGTTTGAACATCGCCTCGCGCTGCTCCTCGGGGATGCCCACCCCGCTGTCCTCGACGCTGAAGCCGTTGGCCTCCAGGCTCAGGCGGATATAGCCAGCATCGGTATAGTGCGCGGCATTACGCAGCAGGTTGCCCATCACCGACTGCAGGAAGGTGGCGTTGTACAGCACCGGGCTGGCGCTGATGCGGCCATCGAAGTACAGGGTCAGGCCTTTCTGCTCGATGGTGTCGCGCCACACCCCGATGAGCTCGTCGGCCACCTCGCGCAGGGTCGCTCGCGACGCCACCGCGCCCTCGTCACGCTGCGCCCGGGCCAGCATGAGGAAGGTCTTGACCAGTTCGCGCATTTCTTCGGTAGCCCGCGCCACTCGCTCTACCTGGCTGCGTGCGCGGGTATCGAGATTGGGGTTTTCCATCAGCAGTTCGCAGGAGGTCGCCAGCACCATCAGCGGCGTGCGCAGCTCGTGGCTGACGTCACTGGTAAACAGCCGCTCGCGGGTCAGGGCGTCGCGCAGGCGGCCCAGGGTATCGTCGAACGCCACCGCCAACTGGCCGACTTCGTCCGCCGCATAGTCCGGCGCCAAAGGTGGCGCCAGGCCCAGCAACTGGTCGCGATGACGCACCTGGCGCGCCAGGCGGATCACCGGTGCCATTACCCGGCGCGCGACCAGCCAGCCGAGAATTACCGCCAGCACCAGGCTGAGCACGAAGCCCACCACTACCACTGCGAACAGCACACGCTCGCGCTCTTCGAAGTCGCTTTGGTCCTGCAGCAGCACATAGCGGCGGCCATCGACGATCTCGACCATGGCGTGGTAAGACAACTGGTCGCGAAACACTTCGTGGAAGCCACGCTCGAGGTGGCGCAGGTCCTTTGGCAGCTCGAAGTCATCACGGCCGCCACTGAAATAGAACAGCTGGTCGGGACGAGGCCGATGACTCCAGTCGCTGACACTGTCCATACGCAACAGACGCTGCAGGTCGCCACCCAGCACCGAGGAAATCAGCCGCTCTTCGACCAGGTGCACGGTGCCGACGATACCGAAGGCGAACGCCCCGGCCACCAGCGCGCTCATCAGCGCAAAGGCAATGATGATGCGCTGGGCAAGGCTTTGCTTAAACTCCATCGCGGCCCTCGGCGAGGCGATAGCCGACGCCATGGACGGTATGCAGCAGCGGTTTTTCAAATGGCTTGTCGATCACCTGGCGCAGCTGGTGCACGTGGCTGCGCAGGCTGTCGCTGTCGGGGCAGTCATCGCCCCACAGGGCCTCTTCCAGCACCTCGCGGCGCAATACGTGCGGGCTTTTCTGCATCAGCACCGCCAGCAGCTTCAGGCCGACCGGGTTGAGTTTGAGCAAGCGGCCCTGACGCGTCACCTCAAGGGTGTCAAGGTCGTAGCTGAGGTCGGCTACCTGCAACGTACGGCGCCCACCGCCCTGGGCACGGCGCAGCACCGCTTCGATGCGTGCGGCCAGTTCGGACAGGGCGAACGGCTTGAGCAGGTAGTCGTCGGCACCGGAGCGGAAGCCCTGTAGCCGGTCGTCCAGCTGGTCACGGGCGGTGAGCATGATCACCGGCGTGTCACGGCGGGCGTCTTCGCGCAGGCGCTTGCACAGGGTGTAGCCATCGATGCCGGGCAGCATGATGTCGAGCACGATCAGGTCGTAGTGCTCGGTGGCGGCCAGGTGCAGGCCGGACAGACCATCCTGGGCGCAGTCGACGGTGTAACCCTTCATGCCCAGGTAATCGGCCAGGTTGGCCAGGATATCGCGGTTGTCTTCAACCAAAAGAATGCGCATCGGTTTCTCCTGTGCGGCGCTTCTCGCTGTGGTGCGCGGCAGGCGCAGCTTAAGGCCTATGCCTGCACGGTGCCAGCCCTGCGGAAAATTCACCGCACTTGACGGTTTTTTCACTGATCCTTCACGGACACAGGATAGCGGGCGGCCGACAATGCCCGATCTTTTCCGCGCCCTGGAGCCGCCATGCAGCAACGCACCCGCCCACGTCCGATCAATTACTGGCTGTACCTGGGAGTTCCCCTGGCGACCGCGCTGGCCTTGATCCTGCTGGAACTGACCTCGGTCGACATGGACGTCGCCAACCTGTTCTTCGACCCCGCCGCCGGGCAGTTCATTGGACGCCACAGCTACCTGCTGGAGAACATCCTGCATGACCGGGTGAAGCAGGGGGTGATCCTGCTGGGTATTTTGTCGCTGCTGACCTTTGCCGCGAGCTTTTTCTGGCGGCGCTTGTTCGGCTGGCGCCGCGAGCTGGGCTGCCTGGTGCTGGCCCTGGGCCTGTCGACGGCATTCGTGACGCCGCTGAAAAAGGTGACCCAGGTGCAGTGCCCCTGGAGCCTGACCCAGTTTGGCGGTACCGAAACCTACAGCAAGCTGCTGGAACCGCGGCCGCCAACCGACAAGCCAGGGTTGTGCTGGCCGGGTGGCCATGCGGCGACCGGGTTCTGCCTGTTCGGGTTGTTCTTCATGCTGCGTGATCGCAAGCCACGGCTTGCGCGCGCAGCGTTCGTAGTGGCGTTTGTAGCCGGATCAGTGCTGGGTGTGGGGCGGATGATGCAAGGGGCGCACTTCTTGTCGCACAACGTGTGGACGGCCGTGTTCTGCTGGTTGATCGGGTTGGGGTCGTATTACCTGGTTCTGTATCGCCACGGAATGGCTGAGGTGCCAGTCACCGAGCGCAGCGTAGCCTGATGCTCGGGTAAACGAAAAAGCCCCGGTTCGTGAGAACCGGGGCTTTCTGATGGTGCAGGGGGTAAGGCTGGCTTACATCATGCCGCCCATGCCACCCATGCCGCCCATGTCAGGCATGCCAGCAGCTGGCTTGTCTTCTGGCAGGTCAGCAACCATGGCTTCGGTGGTGATCATCAGACCGCCGATCGAAGCAGCAGCTTGCAGCGCCGAACGGGTGACCTTGGCTGGGTCCAGGATGCCCATCTCGATCATGTCGCCGTATTCGCCGGAAGCAGCGTTGTAACCGAAGTTACCCGAACCTTGCTTGACCTTGTCAGCCACAACGCTTGGCTCGTCGCCGGCGTTAGCAGTGATCTGGCGCAGCGGGGCTTCTACAGCGCGACGCAGCAGGGCGATACCGACGTTCTGGTCTTCATTGTC
This sequence comes from Pseudomonas sp. LB-090624, assembly GCF_003205205.1. Classification (GTDB taxonomy): domain Bacteria; phylum Pseudomonadota; class Gammaproteobacteria; order Pseudomonadales; family Pseudomonadaceae; genus Aquipseudomonas. The sequence continues at coordinate 169,116 of NZ_QJRL01000001.1, read as the reverse complement.
GCCTTTCAGGTCAACAATGGCTGCCAGGGCGCGAACCAGGGCAACACCACCGCCAGGTACCACGCCTTCTTCAACGGCTGCACGGGTAGCGTGCAGGGCGTCTTCAACGCGGGCTTTCTTCTCTTTCATTTCAACTTCGGTGCCGGCACCAACCTTGATCACGGCAACACCGCCAGCCAGCTTGGCCAGACGCTCTTGCAGCTTCTCACGGTCGTAGTCCGAGGAAGTTTCTTCGATCTGGGCACGGATCTGCTTGACGCGTGCTTCGATCTCGGTGTCAGCGCCAGCACCATCGATGATGGTGGTGTTTTCCTTGGACAGGATCACGCGCTTGGCGTTACCCAGGTGCTCCAGGGTAGCGGTTTCCAGGGACAGGCCGATTTCTTCGGAGATGACCTGGCCACCGGTCAGGACGGCGATGTCCTGCAGCATGGCCTTGCGGCGGTCGCCGAAGCCCGGTGCCTTGACCGCAGCAACCTTGACGATGCCACGCATGTTGTTGACTACCAGGGTAGCCAGCGCTTCGCCTTCAACGTCTTCGGCAACGATCAGCAGTGGGCGGCCGGCCTTGGCAACGGCTTCCAGAACTGGCAGCAGCTCACGGATGTTGGAGATCTTCTTGTCGACCAGCAGCAGCAGCGGGCCTTCCAGCTCGGCAACCATGGTGTCCGGCTTGTTGACGAAGTATGGCGACAGGTAGCCACGATCGAACTGCATGCCTTCTACGACAGACAGTTCGTTTTCCAGGCCCGAGCCTTCTTCGACAGTGATCACGCCTTCTTTACCGACTTTTTCCATGGCTTCGGCGATGATTTCACCGATGGAGTTGTCGGAGTTGGCGGAGATGGTGCCTACCTGGGCGATGGCCTTGGAGTCGGCACATGGCTTGGACAGGTTCTTCAGCTCGGCGACAACGGCAGCAGTGGCCTTGTCGATACCGCGCTTCAGGTCCATCGGGTTCATGCCGGCAGCGACGGCTTTCAGGCCTTCGTTGACAATGGCCTGGGCCAGCACGGTAGCGGTGGTGGTGCCGTCACCGGCAGCGTCGTTGGCCTTGGAAGCGACTTCCTTGACCAGCTGGGCGCCCATGTTTTCGAAAGCGTCTTTCAGCTCGATTTCTTTGGCGACGGAAACGCCGTCCTTGGTGATGGTTGGCGCGCCGAAGCTCTTGGCCAGTACCACGTTACGGCCTTTCGGGCCGAGGGTCGCTTTTACAGCGTCAGCCAGTACGTTGACACCAACCAGCATTTTTTTACGAGCGGAATCGCCAAACTTTACGTCTTTAGCAGCCATGATCGTTTAATCCTTGAATTTCTTTGGAGTAACGGGAAGTCGGGGAAATCAGCCTTCGACAACGGCGAGGATTTCGTTCTCGGCCATGACCAGCAGGTCTTCGCCATCGACTTTCACGGTGTTGCTGCCCGAGTAAGGGCCGAAGACCACTTTGTCACCCACTTTCACGGCCAGCGCGCGAACTTCGCCGTTGTCCAGGATGCGACCGGTGCCGACGGCTACAACTTCGCCGCGGTTTGGTTTTTCAGCGGCCGAACCCGGCAGGACGATACCGCCAGCGGTTTTCGATTCTTCTTCGCTGCGACGGATGACTACGCGGTCATGCAGAGGACGAAGCTTCATTGTCGATCTCTCCCAAATTGTGGTTTTCATCGGCCGGTATCGACACCGGCGGGTTGATGCTGTCCGGCGTTGCCGGGAAGTGGCCCGCGATGGGCGAACCACTTGTGTAATGTCTGGCGTTGCCGCCAGAAACCTTGCGGTGACCACATACATGAGGCCGCCATATTCAATTACAAGGCTAGGTACACAAAATTTTTCATCAGGCCGAAAAAGACCGGGGCCGCTTATGCGGCCCCGGTGCGTTTCACTTATCGCGGCGCTCGTACTCGCCTTCGATCACGTTCGGCCGATGGCCGCCCTCACGGGGCTGCGCCTGGAACGGGTCGTCCTGGAACGCACGCTGGCGCATGGCCTGGGCCTCGGCGCGCTCGCGCATCTTGCGCGCAGCCAGGTGACGGGTGAACGGCAGCAGGCACAGCAGGCCGAGCACGTCGCTGATGAAGCCTGGCAGCAACAACAGGCCACCACCGACCGCCAGCATCATGCCCTGGAACATGTCCTCGGCGGGCAGTTCACCGCGCTGCAGGCTCTCACGGGCACGCAATGCGGTGGCCAGACCGGCCACCCGCATCACCAGCACGCCCAGGGCGGAGCCGGCGATGATCAGCAGCAGCGCCGGGAAGAACCCGATCGCGGCACTGACCTTCACGAAGACGAACAGCTCCAGCACGGGAAACAGCAGAAACAACAGTAGAAAAGCACGCATCAAAGCAATCCTCGTTGGAAGACACCCTTCCTGTGAGACCTACAGATGGATGCAGATGCTCGTTTTTTCAACCCTCGACCTGTGCCGCAGTCGGCCACTGGTCAGCGCGCGCCAGCAATACCAGGGCTTCGCGGACTTGTGTCGGGGTATTGCAAATACTGGGGAAAGGCAACCAGTGCACCGCCTGGCCAATACGCAGGTGCATGCCTTCGCTGTCCACTCCGACCATCTGCGCCTGCACATGGCGTGGCAGGTCGGTCAGCGCCACGTAGTGGGCGATTGCGTTAGCGTGGTCGCTGTTCATGTGTTCGACCATGCTCGCCTCGGCCTTGCCGGCGAACGGGTTGGCCAGGGTTACCTGGTCCAGCCAGTGAATTGCGCCGAAACCGCCAATGTAGCGGTGACGCACCGGCTGCAGCACCCAAAAGTCGAAGTCGTGGGCCTTATGGTAGTTGGCCGCGTCGGGGAAGTAGCGGTAGTAGCGCTCGGCGGCGGCCTCGATGGCCGCATCGTCGACCAACTTGTGCGCCTCGGCCATCACGGTCAGGCGGCCCACCGCCTGCACATCCTCTGCCTCCCGCTCCCCCACCAGCAGCGAGCACTTGGGGTCTTTCTGCAGGTTGTGGGTATGCTGGGCGATGCGGCTGATGAGGATCAGCGGGTTGCCCTGGGCGTCCAGGCAGTACGGCACGACCGAACCGAACGGGAAACCGGGCATCGACTTGGAATGGGTCGAGAGCACGCCACGGTATTCCTTGAGCAGCAGTTCCCGGGCGGGGCGGATGGCGGTGGTACTCACTTGGGGACGGCTCCTGGCGGACTGAATCAAGACAAGATAAGCATTATTAGTTCCAGTGCCAATGGGGCTGTTACACAGCCCATTGCGACACAAGGGCGCTCCCACATTGACCGGCGTGATCCCTGCCATGGTGTCGCGACAGGGGGGGGCAAAACGCCCCCGGCGGCTTACCAGGTAACGCCGAACCCGGCGGTATAGCGCGTCTTGTCCAGGTCACTCTCACGCGTCCCGGTGATGATGTCCTTCTCCGCCTTGAGGTTGAGCGAGGCCCATTCGGTGACCTTGTAGCGCAGGCCGACCTCAGCATCCAGCGAGTAGTCAGCCGCACCACCCAAGGGCTTGGCGAACTCGCCGTTGGTGAACAGCTGCACGTTCTTGCCGATCAGGTAGCGGGTGTAGTCCCACTTCACCGCAGCGGAGTAGAAATTGTCCTTGCTGCCGTCCTGGTACTCGAAATCGGTGCGGTTGATCAGCGAACCCAACGAGAACGCGCCTAGCTCGTCGTCCCAGAACTGGTACCCCGGGCCGGTACCCACAGTACGCTGGCGGGCCAGGTCTTCGATGCGGTCGCGCTTGTATTCAGCACGCCCCTGCCAGAACCACTTCTCGGTGAGAAAGCGGTCCAAGGCATACTCGGCACTCCAGTTGTCGGTGGTAGTGACGTCGTCCTTGGTCTCGCGGTTGTATTCGCCTTCGGCATTGTGCCGCCAGCGGCCATGACGGGCCGTGGTCTTGAAGCCGATGTCATAGTCGTCGGTGTCATTCTCGGCACGCTTGTAGTCCAGCGCCACATCGACATTGCCTTTCCACACGAAGTCCTCGACCAGCGGCTTGGGCTTCATGATCTGCTCGATGCTGGCGAGCTCGACGGTTTTCGGCGCTTCGCCATTGGCCAGGGTCACCTTGCCAGGCTCGGCCGCCTTCAGCGACTTGGCCCTCTCACCGTTGTAGGCATCCTGCTTGACCAGCATCTCCTGGTCGCTCTCCAGGGTCTGGACTTCCTTCCAGTCCAGGGCGATGGCGCCGCCGTAAGGGGTCTCGAGCAGCAGCTTGCCGCCATCGAAGACTTTGATCTTGCCACTGAGCCGGTCGCCATTCTTCATCCACACGGTGTCGGCGAACACCGGGGACGCACACAGGGAAGCTGCAAGCAGGCACAACAAGGATCTAGTATTCATAAGCGGACTACAGGTTCGATTCAACGAAAAAAGCCGGGCATTATCCAGATACCGACGACCAGAGCAAGGACAGACCGGGTGCATGCCGTTGAGTTCAACTCTCATTTCCCGGACCATCGGTCCGGTTTCATCTGCAGCCCTAGGGGGGCGTGATGCCTGGTGGATATGAGCACGCCCATGATTGCGCCGAAGGCCGACGAACGGCGCTATATTCGGTGCTTGGCCAGGTGCCGAGCGGCAAAGTGGTGAGTTATGGCCAGCTGGCCGAGCTGGCAGGGCTTGGGCGCGCGGCGCGGTGGGTCGGGCGCACCCTAGGGCAGTTGCCAACCGATCCCCGCCTGCCCTGGCACCGGGTGCTCGGCGCAGGTGGCCGGCTGAGCCTGGCACTGGGGACCCCGTCGGGGGATGAACAACGGGCGCGTCTACGCGCGGAAGGTGTGAATGTAACCAACAATCGTGTGGATATGACGCGCCATGGCTGGCGCCCAATGGAGCACAGCGGTTAGAGTGCGCGCTTTGTTTTCGAAAACTTGAGGCAGATGTTGGCCCATGCCCCGTAAAACCTGGCGCGCTGCGCTTGAAGCCTATGCCAGCCCGTCAACCCTGGTACTTTTGCTGCTCGGCTTTGCCGCCGGCCTGCCCTACATGCTGGTGTTTTCAACCCTGTCGGTGTGGCTGCGCGAAGCCGGCGTCGCCCGCGAGACCATTGGATATGCCAGCCTGATCGGCCTGGCCTACGCCTTCAAGTGGGTGTGGTCGCCGCTGCTCGACCAATGGCGCCTGCCGCTGCTGGGCGGCCTGGGGCGTCGGCGTTCGTGGCTGCTGTTGTCACAGGCGCTGGTGGTCATCGGCCTGGTCGGCATGAGCCTTTGCGATCCGCAACAACACCTGTCGTGGCTGATCGCGATGGCGGTGCTGGTGGCCTTCGCCTCGGCCACGCAGGATATCGCCGTCGATGCCTACCGCCTGGAAATCGCCGACGACCAACGCCAGGCCGCGCTGGCAGCCAGCTACATGGCCGGCTACCGGGTAGCCGCCCTGCTCGCCACGGCTGGCGCCCTGTTCTTCGCCGAGTGGTTCGGCTCCACCGGTTTCAGCTACCTGCACAAGGCCTGGGCCGGCACCTACGTGATGTTCGGGGTAATGATGCTGCCCGCGCTGTTCACCACCCTGGTCATGCGCGAACCGCCAGTGCCCATGCGTACCCAGCTCTCGGCAGCGCGTTACGGGCTGGTGCACCAGATGGCCTCGGTTTTCGTGCTGATCATCTTGCTGGTGTCGGTACCCGCCAGCTTCACCCAGATGTTCAATACCGGCTGGTCCACAGTCATCTCCGGTGATGCCACGCCGCTCGACCTGCTGCTGGAAGACCGCGCCTTCCTGCGCCTGATTCTCTATGTGCTGCTGACCTGGGCGTGCCTGTCGAGCCTTGGTCGCCGTGGCCTGGCGCCGGTGCTGACACCGGTCAACGACTTCATCGCCAGGTACCGCTGGCAGGCCCTGCTGCTGCTGGGCCTGATCGCCACCTATCGCATGTCTGACACGGTGATGGGCGTGATGGCCAACGTGTTCTACATCGACATGGGCTTCACCAAAGACCAGATCGCCAGCGTCAGCAAAATCTTCGGCCTGATCATGACCCTGGTCGGTGCCGGGATCGGCGGCCTGCTGATCGTACGCTTCGGCATCATGCCGATCCTGTTCATCGGCGGCGTTGCATCGGCGGGCACCAACATTCTGTTCCTGATGCTGGCCGACATGGGCCCGAACCTGGAAATGCTGGTGGTGACCATCTCGCTGGACAACTTCAGCTCGGGTATGGCCACTTCGGCCTTCGTCGCCTACCTGTCGAGCCTGACCAACCTGAAGTTCTCGGCAACCCAGTACGCGTTGCTCAGCTCGATCATGCTGCTGTTGCCGCGGTTGATTGGGGGCTATTCGGGGGTGATGGTGGAGAAGTTCGGTTACCACGACTTCTTCCTGATTACCGCACTGCTGGGCGTGCCTACGCTGATCCTGATTGCCCTGCAGTGGCGTCAGGAGGCCGGGCGGGGCAAGCCGGTGGCTCAGGAAAGCTCGGCGACCGAGCGCCCCTGACAGCTCGGTACAACCTGTTCTGCTCCTACCGCAGGCAAGCCAGCCGACACAGATGGCCGCTGGCTTGCCCGCGACAGGACCAGAGCAGGTAAACCCATTACTGGAACACAGCCCCCTCCCCCGACCTGCCGCCCACCACGAACCACAACGGCCACAGCGCCAATGCCCCCGCCACCCCCGCGGCCAGCGCAAAGTGCAGCAGGCTGGCGCCGGCACCAATCATTGCCAGCAGCGCACCGCCCAACCCCAGCAAGGCAATGGTGATCATCCCCAGCATCGCGGAAACCAGGCCCTTGCTCTGTTCGCTGGAGAACAGCGTCATGCGGTACAACACTGCGTTGGCCACGCCCAAGCCCAGGGCATACAGCGACATGCCCACGACCACGCTGGTTACGCTCGACCAGTACCAGGTCGCCAGCACCATCAGGCCCAGGCCAGCCAGGTATGGCCATAGCGCGCCGCGCACCAGGGCCGGCAACGGATAGCGGTCCGCGATACGGTTGATGATCAGGTTACCGAGGATCAGCCCGCCAAACACCGGCAGCTGCCACAAGGCGTATTCCATGGTGCTCAGCCCTTCGTCGTGGATCAGCAGCACCGGCGACAGCCCGATCCAGCCAATCAGCGGCAAGCCGACCAGGCCCAGGGCAGCGCTGCCGGCAACGAAACGGCGGTTGGCCAGCAACTGGCCATAGCCCGCCAGCAGCGGCAGCAAATGGATTGGCGTGAAGGCCAGGCGTGTCCCATCACGGCGCTCCACCCCCAGGGTTTCCGGCATCAGCCGGTACAGCAGCAACCAGGTCAGCATGGCGCCGAAGGTGAACGCCACGAACAGCCAGCGCCAATCCAGCCATTGCAGCAGCAAGGTACCCACCAGCGGACCCAACAGCGGCGATAGCAAGGCGATGTTCGCCAGCAGGGCCATCATGCGTACGGCGTCAGCCTCGCTGAAGGCTTCGTTGAGGGCCGGGTAGCTGACCGTGACCACGAAGCCCAGGCCAATGCCCTGCAACAGGCGCAGGAGGTTGAACAACCCGATGTCATGAACCCAGAAAGTAGCCAGGCAGGCCAGGCCGAAGCCTGCGCAGCCGACCAGTAACAGCGGGCGCCGCCCGTAACGGTCTGCCAGCGGGCCGATCAGCCATTGCAGCACCACGCCGCCCAGCAGGTAAAGGTTGAGGGCGTGCGGGATGTATTCCGGGCTCGCCTTCAGGTCGTCGACCACCACCGGCATGGCCGGCATGACCGCGTCACTGGCCAGATAGGTCAGCAGCTCGAACAGGGCCAGGGTCAGGCCGAACAGCAAGGCGCGCAGAGGGGTGATGTACAGCAGTGGTTTCATGATGGCGTATCGGGTGTGGCAGGCAGGGTCAGGCTATATGCCAGAAATGGCGTTTTTTTGCTGTGAACAAGTGTAAAAAAAAACGGGGCCGCTTCACGCCCCATCGCCGGTAAGCCAGCGATGAGGCCTAAAGCGGCCCCGTTTTCCTGCAGGCTTATTGCACGGCAGTCTCCTGCACCACGCGAATCACCCGCTGAGGGAACGGAATGTCGATGCCTTCGGCCTTCAACCGGTCACGTGCATGCTCATTGAGCATGAACATCACGTCCCAGTAATCGGAAGTCTTGGTCCACAAACGCAGCGACACGGTGATCGAGCTGTCACCCAGTGTCGCCACCACGGCCTGGGGTGCCGGGTCAGCCAGCACACGCGGGTCCTTGGCCAAGTCCAGCAGCACGTTACGGGCCTTCTGCAGATCGGCCTCGTAGTCCACGCCCACGTCGAACACCACCTTGCGCGTTGGCTGGCGATTGGTGTTGGTGATGATGCCGTTGGACAGGCTGCCGTTAGGCATGATCACAGTCTTGTTGTCACCGGTGCGCAGCACGGTGTGGAAGATCTGGATACTGTCGACGGTACCGGCAACACCCTGCGCTTCGATCCAGTCACCAATGCGGAACGGGCGGAACATCAGGATCAGCACCCCGCCGGCAAAATTCGCCAGGCTGCCCTGCAAGGCCAGACCGATGGCCAGGCCGGCGGCACCGATGGCGGCGACGAACGAAGTGGTCTCGATGCCGATCATCGAGGCAACACTGACCAGCAGCAGCACCTTGAGGACGATATTGGCCAAGGTGCTGATAAAGCCTTGCAACGCCAGGTCGGCATTGCGCAGGCCCACCAGCTTGCCCAGGCGGGCGCTGACCTTGTTGATGATCCACCAGCCGACCGCCAGGGTCAGCAGCGCCAGCAGCACACGGCTGCCGTATTCCATGATCAGGGGGATCCAGGTTTGCGATTGGCGAACCAGCTGATCGACTTCAGCGTTCAAATCCATATTCATCTCCTGATGCCGAGCGGCAAGTACACGGTAGAACAGGCTACGCGCGTTTGCGCAGCCCCGGCCCCCATGGACATCACATGGCCATCGGGGTTCCGGCCCGCCCGCGCATCAGTCGCGGAAGTTGTTGAACTGCAGCGGCATGTCGAATTCCTTGGTGCGCAGCAGGGCAATGGCTTCCTGCAGGTCGTCACGCTTCTTGCCGGTTACACGAACCTGCTCGCCCTGGATAGCGGCCTGCACTTTCAGCTTGCCATCCTTGATGGTGGCAACGATTTTCTTGGCCAGGTCCTTGTCGATGCCTTCGCGGAACTTGGCTTCCTGTTTCTTTTCCTTGCCGGATGCGTACGGATCCTTGGTTTCCAGGCATTTCACGTCGATCTTGCGCTTGACCAGCGCGAGGCGCAGGATTTCCAGCATCGCTTCGAGCTGGAACTCTTCTTCGGCAGTGAGCATCACGGTCTGCTCTTTGTCCTTGAACTCGAAGGTGCCCTTACCCTTGAGGTCGTAACGGCGGTCCAGATCCTTGATGGCGTTGTCGACCGCGTTCTGCACTTCGTGCTTGTCCAGTTCCGATACCACGTCGAACGAAGGCATGGTTGTTCTCCCAAAATAAAAGCGCGCTCAGGCTGAAGATGGAGCGCGCTGGGTTTGACGGTTAAAATGCGGGCTCATTATAACGGGTTGCGAAACGCATATGAGCAGCACCTGGCATATTCTCGGCGCCGGCAGCCTGGGCAGCCTGTGGGCTTGCCGCCTGGCACGTGCAGGCAAGGCCGTCAGGCTGATCCTGCGTGACGGGCAGCGGCTGCGGGCTTACCAGCAGGCTGGCGGCCTCACCCTGTTCGAGCAGGATCACACCCGGCACTACGCCATCCCCGCCGAAACCGCGCAGGCGCATGGGCCGATCCACCGCCTGCTGGTGGCCTGCAAGGCCTACGACGCCGCCCCGGCAATTGCCGGGGTGGCGCCACGGCTGGCCGATGGCGCCGAAGTGCTGCTGTTGCAGAATGGCTTGGGCAGCCAGGATGAAGTCGCCGACTTGGTACCTCACGCGCGCTGTATCTTCGCCTCCAGCACCGAAGGTGCGTTCCGCGAGGGTGACTGGCAGGTGCGCTTCGCCGGCCACGGCTTCAACTGGGTCGGCGACCCGCGCATGCCAACGACCCCGGCCTGGTTCGATGACCTGCACCAGGCGGGTATCCCTGCCGAATGGACGGTGGACATCCTCACCCGCCTGTGGCGCAAACTGGCGCTCAACTGCGCCATCAACCCGCTGACCGTATTGCATGACTGCCAGAACGGCGGGCTGCTGGGGCATCTGGGTGAAGTGGAAGCGCTGTGCGGCGAACTGGCCGAGCTGCTGCGCCGTTGCGGCCAGCCCCAAGCAGCGGACGGGCTGGACGAAGAGGTGCAGCGGGTGATCCTCGCCACCGCAGCCAACTACTCTTCCATGTACCAGGACGTGCGCGCTGGCCGGCGCACCGAGGTGCACTACCTGCTCGGCCATGCCTGCCGCGCCGCCGGCCGCCATGGCCTGCAGCTGCCGCAGCTGGAACACCTGCAGCTACGCCTGGTCGAAAACCTGCGCCTGCGTGGCTTGCCCTGCGACTGACGCAGCCCCTTGAACCGGATATGGACATTGCCTAGCCCATGACCTTGCGCCAACGCCTGGAAAACCTCCCGGTCGGGCAGAAGCTGCTGGCGGCCCTGCTGGTATTGCTGGTGACCATCCTGCTGGTGGCCAACCTCACCTTCATCAGCGCAGCCTACTGGATCACCCAGGAAAGCATGGCCCCACAGGCCCTGCAGACCATCGGCCGGCTAGTGGCCAACCCGCAGCTGGCGGCCCGCGCTGGCGACACGCCAGAGACCGCCAGTGCCCTGCTCAAGGAGCTGGACAGCTACACGCCGCTGCGCGCTGCCGCCGTCTATGGCGGCGATGGCCGCATGCTGGCGCAGTTGCAGCATGGCGAGCCGCTGGCCATGCCCAAGCGCTTTCACAACATCGACGGCTGGCGCCTCATGGAGTTTCGCAGCACCCAGCTGATCCGCATCCCGCGCGACGCCAACCCACCTGCACACCTGCTGCTGGTGGCCAGCAGCGAACTGCCCACGGCGTTCTACACCGGTACCCTCAGTGCCAGCCTGGGGATCCTGGTGTTCAGTATCCTGCTGTGGATTGTCATCGCCCGGCAGATCAAGCGCCTGATCACCCAGCCCATCAATCAGCTGGAAGAGCTCAGCCGCCAGGTGACCCGTGAGGAGAGCTACGCCCTGCGCGCCCGGCGCGGCAACGACGATGAAATCGGCAGCCTGGCCGAGGCTTTCAACACCATGCTGTCGCGTATCGAAGCCCGGGAGCAGCAGCTCAAGCGCGCCCGTGACGAGTTCCAGGATGCCTATGACCAGGCCCAGGGCCTGGCCGAGGAAACCCGCCACACCAACCGCAAACTGGAGCTGGAAGTACAGGTGCGCAGCAAGATCGAGAAAAAGCTCACCGGCTTTCAGAATTACCTCAACAGCATCATCGACTCAATGCCATCGGCGCTGATCGCCCTTGACGAACAGCTCTATGTCACGCAGTGGAACCATGAGGCCACGGTGCTTTCCGGCACGCCGCTGGATGAAGCGCTGAACCAGCCGGTGTTCATCGCCTTCGAACCGCTCAAGCCGTTCCTGCCGCAGCTGAAGGAAACCGTGGAAAAGCACCGGGTGGCGAAAATCGAGCGGGTGACCTGGGCCAAGGGCGATGACCTGCGCCACTACGCCCTCACCTTCTACCCGCTGACCGGCGGCGGCGGGCGCGGCGTGGTCATTCGTATCGACGACATTACCCAGCGCCTGTCACTGGAAGAAATGATGGTGCAGTCGGAGAAAATGCTCTCGGTCGGTGGCCTGGCAGCCGGCATGGCCCACGAAATCAACAATCCGCTCGGCGCCATTCTGCACAATGTGCAGAACATCCGCCGGCGCCTGTCGAACGAGCTGCCGCGCAATCAGGAACAAGCCGAAGAGCTGGGTATCGACCTGGCCACGGTCAACCGCTACCTGGACAGCCGCGAGGTACCGCAGCTGCTCGACGGTATCCAGCAAGCCGGAGCCCGGGCGGCGAAGATCGTTACCCACATGCTCAGCTTCAGCCGCCGCAGCAACCGTCAGCTGGTGCCCTGCGAGCTGCCGGCACTGATTGACCAGGCAGTGGAAATTGCCGGCAACGACTTCGACCTGGCCATCGGTTTCGACTTCAAGGGCCAGGCCATCGTGCGCCAGTTCGACCCCGAGCTCGGGCCGGTGCCCTGCACGGCCAACGAGCTGGAACAAGTGCTGCTCAATTTGCTGAAGAACGCCGCCCAGGCCATTCACCTGCGCCCACAACCGAGCGAGCCGGGGCGTATCACCCTACGTACGCGGCTGAACCCGCCATGGGCGGAAATCCAGGTCGAGGACAACGGTGTGGGCATGCCCGAAGCGGTGCGCAAGCGCACCTTCGAGCCGTTCTTCACCACCAAGGAAATCGGCCAGGGCACCGGTCTGGGCCTCTCGGTCTCGTACTTCATCATCACCAACAACCACAAAGGGCAGATGGAAGTGCATTCCACTCCCGGCCAGGGCACCTGCTTTACCCTGCGCCTGCCCCTTGGCCCGCCTACAGCAGCGGTGCCGACAAAAATGGAGAAGTGACATGGGCTACCGCCTGTCAAAGATCTACACCCGCACCGGTGACAAGGGCGAAACCGGGTTGGGCGATGGCCGCCGGGTGGCCAAGGACCACCCACGGATCGAAGCGATTGGCGAAGTGGACAGCCTGAACAGCCAGCTGGGCGTGCTGCTGGCAGGCCTGGCCGAGCATGGGCTGGATGAGGTGAGCTGCGTGCTTGCACCCTGTCAGCACCGCTTGTTCGATTTGGGTGGGGAACTGGCCATGCCCAGCTACCAGGCGTTGAACCAGGCGGAGGTAGAGCGACTGGAGGCCGCTATCGATGTGTGGAACGAAGAGCTGGGGCCGTTGAAGAACTTCATCCTGCCCAGTGGCTCGATGCTGGTGGCCCAGGCGCATGTGTGCCGCAGCCTGGCACGCAGTGCCGAACGGCGGTGTCAGCAGTTGAATGCCGTAGAGCCGCTGGAGGGGGTTGGGCTGGCCTATATCAACCGGCTGTCTGATCTGCTGTTTGTGGCAGCGCGGATCATTGGGCGGCGGCAGGGCGTGGCTGAGGTTTTGTGGCAGCCTGCCGAGAAAGCGCAGGGCTGATGATTCTGGGGCCGCTTTGCGGCCCCTATCACTCATGACTCAGGCCAGAACGCCCGAATTCCGGCTACCCCTTGCGCCCCAGCCTCCCAGGCCTGCTCGCGCTCACCCGGCCCTACCCCACCCAGCAGATAGACCGGCTTGCTGAACCCCGCAATCAAACGCTGCGCCGCATCCCACCCCAGAGGCACCGCCTCGGGATGCGTCTGGGTTGCCTGCACCGGCGACAAGGTGACAAAGTCCACACCCATCTGCTCTGCCAGCGCCAGCTCCTCGGCACTGTGGCAGGATGCTGCCAACCAACGCTCCTTGGGGAACGGCCGGCCCTTGGCGGCATACTTGCGCAGTTGCGCTGCCGTCAGGTGCCAACCGGCAGCCGGGAAATCCCCCAGCCACTCCAGCGGCCCCTTGAGCATCAGCTGCGCCTTGCCCGCACACAGCCCCACCGCATCCACCGCCACGTCGCGGTACTTGGGGTCATACATGTCCGGGGCACGCAACTGGATCAGGCGAATGCCGTTGGCCACCGCCTTCTGAATGCCCTTGAGCATCTGCGGTACTTCCAGGCCATCCGGGGTGATCAGGTACTGGTCCGGCAAACGCGCGGCAGCCACGATCGGCGTGTTGGCCTCAGGGAATTCGTATTGCGGCAAATCGCGCGGGGCCACCCACGCCAGCGGCTGGCCTTCGGCGCCATGCGGCTCGCCAGTGAACGCCTCGACTTCGCGCACATCCAGCAGCACCTGTTTGTCCGGGTAGTCATGGCTGACCTTGATCAGCGCACGCGAACGGCTTACCTCGATACCCAACTCTTCACGCAACTCGCGCGTCAGCGCCGCTTCGACGCTTTCGCCCTCCTCCAGCTTGCCGCCGGGGAACTCCCACAGGCCGCCCTGGTGCTGGGTATCGGCACGCCGCGCAATCAAGATGCGGCCATCCGCGCCACGAATGACGGCCGCTACTACATGAATCCGTTTCACACTTCACACTCCCCCAGGCCAGCTTGCAACCAGGAGGCGTGCAGCTTGTCGCCGATGATCAGGTAATAGCTCATGGTTCGGCTCCATTGGTTTGAGTAAGTCAGGGCTGCTTCGCAGCCCTTCGCGACGCAAGGCCGCTCCCACAGGATGCCCAGCCTGAATCAGGTACGGTACTCGGCGTTGATCTTCACGTACTCGTGGGACAGGTCGGTAGTCCAGATGGTTTCGCTGCACTGGCCACGGCCCAGTTCGATACGGATGGTAATCTCTTCCTGAGCCATCACTGCCGAACCCTGCGCCTCGGTGTAGCTAGGGCTACGGCCGCCCTGGCTGGCGATGCACACGTTGTCGAGGTACACGTCGATCAGGCTCACATCCAGCTCTGGCACACCGGCACGGCCAACGGCAGCGAGGATACGGCCCCAGTTCGGGTCGGAGGCGAACAGCGCGGTCTTGATCAGCGGCGAGTGGGCGACGGCGTAACCGACGTCCAGGCATTCCTGGTGGTTGCCACCACCATTGACCTGCACGGTGACGAACTTGGTCGCGCCTTCGCCGTCACGGACGATGGCCTGGGCCACTTCCATGCACACTTCGAACACGGCCTTTTTCAGCGCTTCGAACAGTGCGCCGCTGGCTTCGGTCACTTCCGGCAGATTGGCTTTGCCGGTGGCGATCAGCATGCAGCAGTCGTTGGTCGAGGTATCACCATCGATGGTGATACGGTTGAACGACTTGTTGGCACCGTCCAGCATCAGGTCCTTGAGCACCGCGGGGGCAACCTTGGCGTCGGTGGCGATGTAGCCGAGCATGGTGGCCATGTTCGGGCGGATCATGCCTGCACCCTTGCTGATGCCGGTGACGGTAACGGTCACGCCATCATGCTGGAACTGGCGGCTGGCGCCCTTGGGCAAGGTGTCGGTGGTCATGATGCCGGTGGCGGCTTCAGCCCAGTGGTTTTCCGACAGGTTGTCCAGGGCGGCCTGCAGCGCGCCTTCGATCTTCTCGACCGGCAGCGGCTCGCCAATTACACCCGTGGAAAACGGCAAGATCGACTCGGCAGGCACGCCAGCCAGTTCGGCCAGCTTGGCGCAGGTGCGCTCGGCAGCAGCCAGGCCTGGCGCGCCGGTACCGGCGTTGGCATTGCCGGTGTTGGTCAGCAGGTAACGCACGGTGCCCTGTACGCGCTGCTTGGACAGGATCACCGGCGCCGCGCAGAAAGCGTTGAGGGTGAACACACCCGCCACGCTGGAGCCTTCGGCACAGCGCATGACCACCACATCCTTGCGCCCTGGGCGCTTGATGCCGGCAGAAGCGATGCCGAGTTCAAAACCCGGAACCGGGTGCAGGGTGGGCAAAGGACCAAGACCAACAGCCATTTAGAGCGCTCCTAGAAATTACGGTGAAATGATGAAGGAAAGCGGGGCCGCTTCGCGCCCCATTCGCGGCACAAGGCCGCTCCCACATGAGCATCGCAACCTCCAGAGCAGGCGCGGCTCATGTGGGAGCGGCCTTGTGCCGCGAATGGGCCGCACAGCGGCCCCCGATTTGTCACGTTACAGCGAGTGAATCAGATCACTCGATCTGACCATGGCAATGCTTGAACTTCTTGCCCGAACCACACCAGCACGGCTCGTTGCGGCCCAGCTTCAGGTCGTTGCGCACCGGCGCCGAGGCAACTGCCACTTCGGCACCCTCCTCGCTCAGTTGCTCGCTCTCCAGGCCAGGGGCGGCGGCGTGCTGGAACTGCATGCGGCTGGCCAGCTCCTCGGCTTCGCGACGCAGGCGGGCTTCTTCTTCGGCCGGGTCTTCGCGACGAACCTGGACGTGCGACAGCACGCGGATGGTGTCGCGCTTGATCGACTCCAGCAGCTCCTGGAACAGGCTGAACGACTCGCGCTTGTACTCCTGTTTCGGGTTCTTCTGCGCATAGCCGCGCAGGTGAATACCATGACGCAGGTGGTCCATGGTCGACAGGTGGTCTTTCCACAGGTCGTCCAGCACGCGCAGCAGGATCTGCTTCTCGAAGGTACGCAGGGCGTCGATGCCGGCCTGGTCTTCCTTCTCGGTGTAGGCGGTGGTGATCTCGCTCAGCAGCTTCTCGCGCAGGGTTTCTTCGTAGAGGTGATCGTCCTCGTCGAGCCACTGCTGGATAGGCAGTTTCATGGCGAAATCGCTGGCCAGGGAAGCTTCCAGGCCGGCCACGTCCCACTGCTCGGGCAGCGATTGCGGCGGAATGTGCTGGCTGATGGTAGCGTCCAGGACTTCCTGACGGAATTCGACGATGGTGTCGCCGATGTTCTCGGCGGCCAGCAGGCTGTTGCGCATGTGGTAGATCACCTTGCGCTGCTCGTTGGCCACGTCATCGTATTCAAGCAACTGCTTGCGGATGTCGAAGTTGCGGCCTTCGACCTTGCGCTGGGCTTTCTCGATGGCGTTGGTGACCATGCGGTGCTCGATGGCCTCGCCCGACTGCATGCCCAGGGCCTTCATGAAGTTCTTCACCCGGTCAGAGGCAAAGATGCGCATCAGGCTGTCTTCCAGCGACAGGTAGAAGCGGCTGGAACCCGGGTCGCCCTGACGGCCGGAGCGGCCACGCAACTGGTTGTCGATACGGCGCGATTCGTGGCGCTCGGAAGCGATCACGTGCAGACCACCGGCTTCGATCACCTGCTGGTGACGCTTCTGCCAGTCGGCCTTGATCTGGGCGATCTGCTCGGCAGTCGGGCTTTCCAGCGCGGCCACTTCGGCTTCCCAGTTACCCCCCAGCAGGATGTCGGTACCACGGCCTGCCATGTTGGTAGCGATGGTCAGCGCACCCGGGGCGCCGGCTTGCGCGATGATCTCGGCTTCCTTCTCGTGGTACTTGGCGTTCAGTACCTTGTGGTCGATGCCTTCCTTCTTCAGCAGGTTCGACATGTGCTCGGAAGTTTCGATCGTGGCAGTACCCACCAGGATCGGCCGGCCCTGCTTCATGCTTTCCTTGATATCGGCGATGATCGCGGCGTATTTCTCGTCGGCGGTCAGGTACACCAGGTCGTTGAAGTCTTTACGCGCCAATGGCTTGTTCGGCGGAATGACCATGACGTTGAGGGCGTAGATCGACTGGAACTCGAACGCTTCGGTGTCGGCGGTACCGGTCATGCCGGACAGCTTGGTGTACAGGCGGAAATAGTTCTGGAAGGTGGTCGAAGCCAGGGTCTGGCTCTCGGCCTGGATATTCAGGTTTTCCTTCGCCTCGATAGCCTGGTGCAGGCCTTCGGACAAGCGACGGCCCGGCATGGTGCGGCCGGTATGCTCGTCGATCAGCAGGACCTGGCCGTCCTGGACGATGTATTCGATGTTGCGGTGGAACAGCTTGTGCGCACGCAGGCCGGCGTAGACATGGGTCAGCAGGCCCAGATTGTGTGCCGAGTACAGGCTCTCGCCTTCCGCCAGCAAGCCGGCCTGGGTCAGCATCTCTTCGATGAACTGGTGACCGGCTTCGTTCAGCTCGACCTGGCGGCTCTTCTCGTCGATGGTGAAGTGGCCTTCCTGGGTGACCTGGCCTTCGACCTCTTCGATGTGCTGGGTCAGGCGCGGGATCAGGCGGTTGATCTCGATGTACAGCTTGGAGCTGTCCTCGGCCTGGCCGGAAATGATCAGCGGGGTACGCGCTTCGTCGATGAGGATGGAGTCGACTTCGTCGATCACGGCGAAATTCAGCTCACGCTGGAATTTCTCGTCCTGGCTGAACGCCATGTTGTCGCGCAGGTAGTCGAAACCGAATTCGTTGTTGGTGCCGTAGGTGATGTCGGACGCATAGGCGGCGCGCTTTTCTTCAGGCGGCTGGAAGGCCGAGACGATGCCGACCGACAGGCCGAGGAACTCGTACAGCGGGCGCATCCAGTTGGCGTCACGACGGGCCAGGTAGTCGTTCACGGTGACCACGTGCACGCCCTTGCCGGACAGTGCGTTGAGGTACACCGCCAGGGTACCGACCAAGGTCTTGCCTTCGCCGGTACGCATTTCTGCGATCATGCCCTCGTGCAGGGTCATGCCGCCGATCAGCTGCACGTCGAAGTGGCGCATGCCCATCACACGCTTGCCGGCTTCACGGGCCACGGCGAAGGCTTCGGGCAGCAATTGGTCCAGTGTCTCGCCTTTGGCCAGACGCTCCTTGAACTCTGCGGTCTTGCCCCGCAGTTGCTCGTCGGAGAGGGCCACCATCTTCTCTTCGAAGGCATTGACGATACTTACCGTCTTGAGCATGCGTTTGACTTCACGCTCGTTCTTGCTTCCAAAAAGTTTTTTTAACAAAGGCGCAAACATATCGGCAGGATCTTCCACACGTAGGGATGGAGGGCGGCCCCATGAGTCGCCCGTGCAGCCCTGAGGCCGCATGCGAACGAGCATTCTACCCGGAAACGATGGTGAGGAAAGTGGTGGATTTCCACGATGCTATTACAGCGTTTTGGCGGGGGCTTGTCTTAGATAGGGGCATTTTCCCTGAGTTCAAGCCTTGGCAACATGAAAGCTATCGAGAACTGGTCTTATCTCTCGCTGCCCCGCCACCCTCCTCGATGACACGCCCACGAAGAGGCCGGTGCAGACTACAGAGGTGGTAAACTGCTGATCTTGTCACCTCATGCACGGTCCCATGGCCTATAAACCCTCCCCCGCACAGCCACCTTCGGCCCTGCTGCGCCAGGTCCGCCCGCTGCGCCTGCTGCTGAACCAGGCCGAACGCCTGGAGTACTTGCAGCGCCTGCTGGAAAGCCAGTTGCAGCCGGCCGCCCGCGAGCACTGCCACGTGGCGTCCTGGCGCGATGGCACGCTGTTGCTGGTAGTCACCGACGGCCACTGGGCAACCCGCTTGCGCTATCAGCAGAAACGTCTGCTGGCGGCGTTGCAGGCCATGGAGGCCTTCGGCAACCTCAGGCGTATTCTGTACAAGGTGCAGCCGCCGCTGGTGCCGGCCAAACGCGGCGGGCATGCCGCCGAGCTGTCCAATAGCGCCGCCGAGAGCTTACGTGATACCGCCGAGGGCATCACCGACCCCAAGCTGCGTGCAGCACTGGAACGGCTGGCCGCCCACGCCCAGCACAAGCCATAAAAAAGGCCACCCGAAGGTGGCCTCAATGAACTAGAGAGTGTTCGAACTTACACGGCCGCGACAGGGCGCATGTACGAGATCGGTGCCGTACTGGCATCTTCGAAAGTGACCACTTCCCAGGCATCGGTTTCAGCAATGAGCTTGCGCAACAGCTGGTTGTTCAGCGCGTGGCCGGACTTGTAGCCCTTGAACTCGCCGATCAGGCTGTTGCCCAGCAGATACAGGTCGCCAATGGCGTCGAGGATCTTGTGCTTGACGAATTCGTCATCGGAACGAAGGCCGTCTTCGTTGAGCACACCAGTCTCGTCGACCACGATGGCGTTCTCGACACTGCCACCCAGCGCAAGGTTGTGCTTGCGCAGGTACTCGATGTCACGCATGAAGCCGAAGGTGCGGGCGCGGCTGACTTCCTTCACGAACGAGGTGCTGGAGAAGTCGACAACCGCACTCTGGGTCTGGCCCTTGAGGACCGGGTGATCGAAGTCGATCTCGAAGCTCACCTTGAAACCGTCGAAAGGCAGGAAAGTGGCGCGCTTGTCGCCCTCTTCCACAGTTACCTCACGCAGGATGCGGATGAACTTCTTGGCTGCGTCCTGTTCTTCCAGGCCGGCAGACTGAATCAGGAATACGAAGGGACCGGCGCTGCCATCCATGATCGGCACTTCCGAGGCGGAGAGCTCGACGTAGGCGTTATCGATGCCCAGGCCCGCCATGGCGGAGAGCAGGTGCTCGACCGTATCGACCTTGACGTCACCGTTGACCAGCGTCGTCGACATGGTTGTCTCGCCGACGTTGGCCGCACGCGCAGGAATCTCGACCACAGGGTCGAGGTCGGCGCGGCGGAAGACGATGCCGGTGTCAACAGGTGCAGGCTTGAGGGTCAGGTATACCTTCTCCCCGGAGTGCAGACCGACACCTGTGGCACGGATGGTATTCTTCAGGGTGCGTTGTTTAATCATGGCATTGGCCGCTTCAGCGCAAATTGCGAACAGGTATCAACAAAGGCTGGGGATGATAACAGACCCAACCTTTGATGAATACCAATCACCTTTATACCCCTGATAAATTCCATTAATCAGCCTGACGACGCAGGAATGCCGGGATATCGAGGTAGTCCAGGTCATCCTGAGGGTTCAGTTTAGCGGCTGCGGCAGCACCTGCATGGGCCTGGTTACGCATCACGGTCGGGCGCTCCAGGTCACGGTAGTTGACCGCTGGCTGCTCTTGACGAGCCGGCGCCGGGTTGGAGGCTTCATACGCCTGCTGAGCAGTCTGCAGGGTGTTGTCGACCACCTTCACAGGCTTCTCGATGCGCGCGCCCAGGCCGGTGGCCACCACGGTCACGTGCAGTTCGTCACGCATGTCCGGGTCGATCACGGTCCCGACCTTGACCATGGCGTGGTCGGAGGCGAAGGCTTCGATGATGCTACCCACGTCGGAGTACTCACCCAGCGACAGGTCCGGGCCTGCGGTGATATTCACCAGAATACCGCGGGCGCCCTGCAGGTTGACGTCTTCCAGCAGCGGGTTGCGGATCGCTGCCTCGGTGGCTTCACGGGCGCGGTTCGGGCCGCTGGCACAGCCAGTACCCATCATCGCCATGCCCATTTCGCCCATCACGGTGCGTACGTCGGCAAAGTCGACGTTGATCATGCCCGGACGCTTGATGATGTCGGAAATACCGCGCACCGCACCGGCCAGTACATCGTCGGCCTTGGCGAACGCGGACAGCAGGCTGGCGTCCTTGCCCAGGATGGTCAGCAGCTTCTCGTTGGGGATGGTGATCAACGAGTCGACGCTTTCAGCCAGCATGCGGATGCCTTCATCGGCGATCTGCATGCGCTTGCGGCCCTCGAACGGGAACGGACGGGTCACCACGGCAACGGTGAGAATGCCCATTTCCTTGGCCACTTCGGCAATGATCGGTGCGGCACCGGTACCAGTACCGCCGCCCATGCCGGTGGTGATGAACACCATGTTGGTGCCCTGCAGCACTTCAGCGATGCGCTCACGGTCTTCCAGCGCAGCCTGACGGCCGACTTCCGGATTGGCACCGGCACCCAGGCCCTTGGTCACGCCAGTGCCCAATTGCAGGATGGTGCGCGCGCCAATGTTTTTCAGCGCCTGGGCATCGGTGTTGGCGCAGATGAATTCCACGCCTTCGATGCTGCTCTTGACCATGTGGTTGACGGCGTTGCCGCCACCACCACCAACGCCGATCACCTTGATGACCGGGCTTTGCGGGACGTTGTCTACGAGCTCGAACATTTTCCCTCTCCTTACAGTTCTCTAGTTGTTGCGCCTACCACTACTGCTTTGAAACTTAGAAGTTGCCCTGGACCCACCGCTTGAAGCGCTCAAGCACTGGGGCCTTCGGTTCATCGCCATAGCTGTTGCTGCTGCTGTTGCCGGTCAGGGGCAGGTCTTCGGACTGCTTCTGCAGGCCGTAGGTGAGCAAGCCCACGCCGGTGGAATAGATCGGGTTGCGCACCACGTCGCTCAGCCCCCGAACGCTGTGCGGCACGCCCAGGCGTACCGGCATGTGGAAGATTTCCTCGGCCAGTTCCACGGCGCCTTCCATCTTCGCGGTGCCGCCGGTGAGGACGATGCCGGCCGGCACCAGGTCCTCGTAGCCGCTGCGGCGCAGTTCGGCCTGGATCAGGGTGAAGAGCTCGTCGTAACGTGGCTCTACCACCTCGGCCAGGGCCTGGCGCGACAGCTCGCGCGGTGGGCGATCGCCCACGCTTGGCACCTTGATGGTCTCACCGGCGCCGGCCAGTTTGGCCAGGGCGCAGGCGTAGCGGATCTTGATTTCTTCGGCGTACTGGGTCGGCGTACGCAGGGCCATGGCGATGTCGTTGGTCACTTGGTCGCCGGCAATCGGGATTACCGCGGTGTGACGGATAGCGCCCTCGGTGAAGATGGCGATGTCGGTGGTGCCGCCACCGATGTCCACCAGGCACACGCCGAGCTCCTTCTCATCGTCGGTCAGCACCGAGTAGGCCGAGGCCAGCTGCTCAAGGATGATGTCGTCGATTTCCAGGCCG
The DNA here is from genome assembly GCF_003205205.1 of Pseudomonas sp. LB-090624. GTDB lineage: Bacteria > Pseudomonadota > Gammaproteobacteria > Pseudomonadales > Pseudomonadaceae > Aquipseudomonas. Next base: position 146,988 of record NZ_QJRL01000001.1, on the reverse strand, counting down.
CAGCGGCGTACGCACTTCTCAATGTTCTGCGCCGCGTTTACCGCGCAGGTGACCACGTGCACCTTGGCCTCAAGGCGTACACCCGACATGCCCAGCGGCTCGCGCACGCCTTCCTGGTTGTCGATCACGTAGTCCTGCGGCAGGGTGTGCAGCACGCGCTGGTCGGCCGGGATCGCCACGGCCTGGGCCGCGTCGAGTACACGCTCCAGGTCAGCCAGGCTGACCTCGCGGTCACGGATGGCGACGATACCGTGGGAGTTCAGGCTGCGGATGTGGTTACCGGCCACACCGACGAATGCCGAGTGGATGCGGCAGCCGGCCATCAGTTGCGCTTCTTCGACGGCGCGCTGGATCGACTGCACGGTGGACTCGATGTTCACCACCACGCCTTTTTTCAGGCCGCGGGACGGATGGGTACCGATCCCGACGATTTCCAGGGTGCCGTCCTCGCCCACTTCGCCGACCAGCGCCACCACCTTGGAGGTGCCAATGTCCAGCCCGACGATCATTTTGCCGCTATGCGCGTTTGCCATGGTCCTGCCTCTCTCTAATTCTTCGCAACGGCGGGTTGGGCCGTCGTCGGTGCAATCGGTTCCCGCCAGCCAACGGCAAGTCCGTTGGAGTAACGCAGATCAATGCGGGCGATAGTGCTGATCTGGTCTTTGAGCGTTTTGTCGTAAATGGCAATGAAACGGCGCATCTTCTCCACCAGATGGTCGCGCCCCAGCAGCAGCTCGATGCCTGGCCCGGCGCTGCTCGCACCGGTAGTCAGGAACCAGCTGCCTCGCTCGCGCAGCTCCAGGCGAGCGATGGAAAAGCCCAGGGGGCGCAGCATCTGGCTCAATACCTGATACTGCTGCATGACTTGTTGCTGGGCACGCTGTGGCCCGGCCAGTTGTGGCAGGTGTTCGTAGTTGGCCAGCTCGCGCGGGGTGAAGGCCTGGCCCTGGTTGTTGAGCAAGGCCTCGTCCCCCCAGCGTGCTACCGGCAGTTGCTCTTCAAGGCGGATCACCACCTCGTCGGGCCATACGCGGCGCACTTCGGCGTGAGCGATCCACGGCATCTGCTCGAGCTCCGCGCGCATCGCTGGCAGGTCGACACTGAAGAAGCTCGCCGCCACGTAGGGCGCGATCCGCTGCTGCACCGACTGCTGGCTGATGTAGCTGAGGTCGCCCTGCACGTCGATTTTGGTAATCGGCCGGTCGGCGTACGGCATCAGGCGAATGGCACCCTCGTAGGCGCCAAAGCCTGCCGCTACCAGCAGCACCGGCCACAGCAGGCGCTTGAGGCCGCCCAGGCTTGGCCGCGGCAGGCGCGCCGATACGGGCTCGTCGGCCACCAGCCGGCTGGCACCACGCGGCACCGGCTTGCTACGGCCGGTAACGGGTTGCTGCTGACGTATCATCGCGCCTTGCATGATGGTTAACCTCGCGTCGCCATGCTTTCGGCCAGGATCGCCAGCACCAGTTGCTGGAAGTCCAGGCCGGCCGCGCGGGCCGCCATGGGCACCAGGCTATGATCAGTCATGCCGGGTGCGGTGTTGACTTCGAGCAGCCAAAACCGGCCCTGCTCGTCCTGCATCACGTCCAGACGCCCCCAGCCTTCGATGCCAATGGCGTCGCAGGCGCGTGCGGTCAGGTCGATCAGTTCCTGTTCCTTGGCGCTATCCAGGCCGCACGGGATGCGGTACTGGGTATCGTTGGCGATGTACTTGGCGTCGTAGTCGTAGAACACGTGCGGTGTACCCAGGGCGATCGGCGGCAGCACTTGGCCGCGCAGTACCGCAATGGTGAACTCCGGGCCGTGGATCCACTGCTCCACCAGTACCTGGGAATCGTATTTGGCGGCTTCCTGCCAGGCGGCGACCAGCTCCTGGGCGCTGTTCACCTTGGCCATGCCGATGCTAGAGCCTTCATGGGCGGGTTTGACGATCAGCGGGAAGCCCAGTTCCGTACTGGCTTGCAAACAATCGTTTTCGCTCGCCAACACCGCGTGGCGCGGGGTTGGAATACCCAGGCTCTGCCACACCTGTTTGGTGCGCAGCTTGTCCATGGCCAGCGCCGAGGCAAGGATGCCGCTACCGGTGTAGGGAATACCCAGGCACTCCAGCAGGCCTTGCATGCTGCCGTCTTCGCCGCCGCGACCGTGGAGGATGATGAAGGCGCGGTCGATCTTCTCGCTTTGCAGGCGCTCGAGCAGGTCGTCACCGACGTCGATGGCGACCACGTCGACACCGGCCTTGGTCAACGCGTCGATCACCGCAGCGCCGGATTTCAGCGACACCTCGCGCTCGGCGCTCTTGCCACCGTACAGCACAGCCACGCGGCCGAACGCTGTCACGTCCAGGGTCGAGTGCAGCTTGTCGTAGGCGCTGGTCATTTCGACTTCTCCTGCTTGGCGCCAGCGAACAGCGGGCTTTTCATCAACTGCGGGGCCAGGCCACCGACATCACCGGCACCCTGGCAGATCAAGATGTCGCCAGCGCGCAGCAGTGGCTTGACCAGCGGCGCCAGCTCGGCACCGCGCTCGATGTAGATAGGGTCCAGCTTGCCGCGCTGGCGGATGCTGTGGCACAGCTGGCGGCTGTCGGCACCTGGGATCGGCTCTTCACCGGCCGGGTAGACCTCCATCAGCAGCAGCACGTTGGCATCGCCCAGCACCTGGACAAAATCGTCGTACAGGTCGCGGGTGCGGCTGTAGCGATGCGGCTGATAGACGATCACCAGGCGGCGGCTTGGCCACCCACCACGCACCGCCTTGATCACCGCCGCCACTTCGGTCGGGTGGTGGCCATAGTCGTCGACCAGCATCACGCTGCCGCCTTCGACCGGCAGTTCGCCGTACACCTGGAAGCGCCGGCCGACACCCTGGAAGCCGGACAGGCCCTGGATGATGGCCTCGTCAGTGATGCCTTCGTCGGTGGCGATGGCGATGGTCGCCAAGGCGTTCAGCACGTTGTGGTTGCCGGGCATGTTCACCGACACCTCCAGCGGCTCGCGGTCACGGCGCAGCACGGTGAAGTGGGTCTGCATGCCCTGCTGGCGCACGTTGATGGCGCGGATATCGGCCTCTTCGCTAAAGCCGTAGGTCACGGTCGGACGCTTCACCTGCGGCAGGATTTCGCGCACGACCGGGTCGTCCAGGCACATCACTGCCAGGCCGTAGAACGGCAGGTTGTGCAGGAACTCGACGAAGGTCTTCTTCAGTTTGTTGAAGTCGCCTTCGTAGGTTGCCATGTGGTCGGCATCGATGTTGGTGACCACGGCCACCATCGGCTGCAGGTGCAGGAAGCTGGCGTCGCTTTCGTCGGCTTCGGCGATCAGGTAGCGGCTGGTGCCCAGTTGAGCATTGGTACCGGCTGCGGTCAGACGGCCGCCAATGACGAAGGTAGGGTCCAGGCCGCCGGCGGCGAATACCGAGGCCAGCAGGCTGGTGGTGGTGGTCTTGCCGTGAGTACCGGCGACAGCCACGCCGTGGCGGTAGCGCATCAGCTCGGCCAGCATTTCGGCACGTGGCACCACCGGGATGCGACGCTCGAGGGCAGTGGCAACCTCTGGGTTGGCCGGGTTGATGGCACTGGACACCACCAGAACATCGGCGGTCGCAGCATTCTCGGCGCGGTGGCCGACAAAGATCTCGGCGCCGAACGATTCCAGGCGCTCGGTGACCGGCGAGGCTTTCAGGTCGGAACCGGACACTTCATAGCCCAGGTTCAGCAACACTTCGGCAATGCCACACATGCCCACACCGCCGATACCGACGAAATGGATACGGCGGATACGGCCCATCTTTGGCTGGGGCATGGCTTTCTGGCTCTCAACCATGGGCCACCTCCAGGCAGATGTCGACCACGGTGCTGGTTGCGGCAGGTTTGGCCAGGCGCCGTGCGGTGCCTGCCATGACGTTGAGTTTCTCGGGTTGCATCAGCACCTCGTTCAGGCGTTCAGCGAGCTGCGCTGCGCCAGTTGTCGCTTGCGGCATCAGGAAGGCAGCGCCTTCGCGGGCCAGATATTGGGCGTTGTGGGTCTGGTGGTCGTCGATCGCGTGCGGCAAAGGCACCAGCATCGAAGGCAAGCCTGCTGCCGCCAGCTCGCTGACGGTCAGGGCTCCAGCCCGGCACACCACCATGTCGGCCCAGCCATAGGCCTGGGCCATGTCTTTGATGAAAGGCTCTACCTGAGCCGTGACACCTGCCTCGTGATAACGCTCGGCGGTGATCGGCGCGTGTTGCTTGCCGGCCTGGTGGAACACCTCTGGCCGCAACGCGGCGGGCACTTCGGACAGGGCCTTAGGCAACAATTTGTTCAATGGTTCCGCACCCAGGCTGCCCCCCAGCACCAACAGGCGGGCACGGCGCTCGACCAAGGGCGCACGTTGGGCGTCCATGAACAGCTCCGGGCGCACCGGGTTGCCGGTGGTGCGACGCTTGTCGCTGGCCTCGAAGGTGTTCGGGAAAGCTTCGCAGACCCGCGCAGACAATGGCACCAGCAAGCGATTGGCGGTGCCGGCGCGGGCGTTCTGTTCGTGGATCACCAGCGGCACACCGCAGAGCCGCGCAGCCACGCCGCCGGGGCCGGTCACGTAGCCGCCAAAGCCCAGTACGCAGACCGGCTTGAGCTGGCGAATGATGCGCCGGGCCTGCAGCACGGCCTTGACCAAGGTGAACGGTGCCTTGAGCAACGACAGCTTGCTTTTGCCGCGCAGGCCGCTGACCTGGATCAGGTGCAAGGGCAGACCGGCCTGTGGCACCAGTTCGTTTTCGATGCCACGCGGGGTGCCCAGCCAGTGCACGCTGTAGCCGCGCGCCTGGAACTCCCGGGCGCAGGCCAGGGCCGGGAACACGTGCCCCCCGGTACCACCGGCCATGATCAGTACGTTCTTGCCATCAGCGGCCATGACTGGTCTCCTCGGCAAAATCGCTTTCACTGAATTCATGTTCCTCGCTACCCAGGTGCGTGCGGCTTTCCCACTCGATGCGCAGCAACAGGCCCACGCAGGCGCAACAGATCACCAGCGAGCTGCCCCCATAGCTGAGGAATGGCAAGGTCAGGCCCTTGGTCGGCAGCAGGCCGACGTTCACGCCGATATTGATCAGGAACTGGCCGATCCACAGGAACGCCAGGCCGAACGCCATGTAGGCGGCAAAGAACTGCTTGGCCTTTTCGGCCCACAGGCCGATGTACAGGGCCCGCACGGTCACGAACACGAACAGTGCGATGGTCACCAGCGAGCCGACCACACCCAGCTCTTCGGCCAGTACCGAGAACACGAAGTCGGTGTGCGCTTCAGGCAGGTAGAACTGCTTCTGTACGCTGTTACCCAAGCCCACGCCCAGCCATTCGCCACGGCCGAAGGCAATCAGCGCCTGGGTCAGCTGGTAGCCAGAACCGAACTGGTCGGACCACGGGTCGGTAAAGGTGATCAGCCGCGCCATCCGGTAGGGTTGCGCCTGCACCAGCACGAACACTGCGACCACCGCCAGCACCACCATCAGACTGAAGCGGAACAACCCCACCCCGCCGAGGAACAGCATGGCCGCCGCCGCGCCCATCATCACCACGGTGGCGCCGAAGTCAGGCTCCATCAACAGCAGGCCGGCCATCGGCAGCAGCACGATGAACGGCTTGAAGAAGCCCATCCAGCTTTCGCGCACTTCGGTCTGCCGACGCACCAGATACCCGGCCAGGTAGATGACCACGAACACCTTGGCAATTTCCGAAGGCTGCACGTTGAAGAAGCTGAAGCCGATCCAGCGCATCGAACCGTTCACTTCACGGCCGATACCCGGCACCAGCACCAGCACCAGCAAGCCAAAGGCACCAATCAGCATCATGAAGCCCATGCGCTGCCAGGTGGCGATCGGCACCAGCATGGTGGCACCACAGGCGACCAGGCCGAGGAACACGTACACCAGGTGACGGAACATGTGGTAAAGCGGGTTGCCCGACTGCACCGCAGCCACTTCCGACGAGGCCGAGGTGATCATCACCAGGCCCAGGCCCAGCAAGGCCAGGCAACCGGCAAGCATCGGGAAGTCGAGGTCGACGCCACGGCCACTGATCAGCGGCGACGGATAAGGCTTGAGGATGCCGAAGATCATGCAAGGCCTCCCGCTGCCTGGGCGAACAGGCGGCCGCGTTCTTCGAAGTTTCTGAACATGTCGAGGCTTGCGCACGCCGGCGACAGCAGCACGGCATCGCCAGCCTGGGCCAGTTCGGCACATTGCTGTACGGCGTCGTCGAGGGTCTTGACCCGGACCAGTGGCACGTCATCGCCCAGGGCCTCGGCGAGGCGCTCGGCATCACGGCCAAGCAACACCACGGCGCGGCAGAAGCGCTTGACCGGCTCGCGCAATGCGGTGAACTCGGCACCCTTGCCGTCACCACCGGCGATCAGCACCAGTTTGCCTTCGATATCGGCCCCCAGGCCTTCGATGGCGGCCAGGGCCGCCCCGACGTTGGTAGCCTTGGAATCGTCGTACCAGCTCACGCCATTGCGCTCGCGAACCCACTGACAACGGTGGGCCAAGCCCCCGAACGCCCGCAGGGCTTCAAGCATGGGCTCGAATGGCAACCCGGCAGCATGGCCCAGCGCCAGCGCCGCCAGGGCGTTGCTCTGGTTGTGCGCACCACGAATCTTCAGCTCGCGCACCGGCATCAGCGCCTGGAATTCGAATGCCAGGTATTTCTCACCATCCACTTCGCGCAGGCCGAAGGCTTTGAAGTCAGGTTGGTTGAGGCCGAAGGTCCAGCATGGGCGACCTTCCACCGGCAACGGCCGGCTGAGGGCGTCCTGGCGATTGACGACAACCTGCTTGGCACCCCGGAAGATGCGGTGCTTGGCCAGGTGGTAGGCGGGCAGGCCGCTGTAGCGGTCCATGTGGTCTTCGCTGATATTCAGCACGGTGGCCACTTCGGCGTTCAGCTGGTCGGTGGTTTCCAGCTGGAAGCTGGACAGTTCCAGTACGTACAGCTCGACGTCATCCGCCAGCAGGTCCAGCGCCGGAGTACCCAGGTTACCGCCCACGGCCACGCGCTTGCCGGCCTTGGCGGCCATTTCGCCGACCAAGGTGGTGACAGTGCTCTTGGCATTGGAGCCGCTGATGGCAATGATCGGCGCCTTGGCGTTGCGGGCGAACAGCTCGATGTCGCCGGACAGTTGCACGCCGCGTGCGGCGGCCTGCTGCAAGGCCGGGGTGGCCAGGGCCAGGCCCGGGCTCACGTACAGCTCGTTGGCGCGGCACAGGAAGTCCACGTCCAGCTCCCCACAGCGCACTTCCACCTGCGGGTAATCACGGCGCAGGGTGTCCAGTTCCGGCGGTTGCTCGCGGGTGTCGGCGACCGCAAAGGCAATGCCCCGGCTCGCCAGGAAGCGAACCAGGGACATGCCGCTCTTGCCGAGGCCGACAACGATGCGGAATTGGTCGGAAGCGATCAAGGACACGCTCATCTACCTCAATTTCAGGGTTGCAAGGCCAATCAGTACCAGGATCACGGTGATGATCCAGAAACGGACGATCACACGGGGCTCTGGCCAGCCCTTGAGTTCAAAGTGGTGGTGGATCGGCGCCATGCGGAACACGCGCTTGCCGGTCAACTTGAAGGAGGCGACCTGAATCACCACCGACAGGGTTTCCACGACGAAGATGCCGCCCATGATGAACAGGACGATTTCCTGGCGCACGATCACGGCGATGGTGCCCAGTGCGGCGCCCAGCGCCAACGCGCCGACGTCACCCATGAACACTTGTGCCGGGTAGGTGTTGAACCACAGGAAGCCCAGGCCGGCACCGATCAGCGCGCCACAGAACACGATCAGCTCGCCCGAACCCGGCACATAGGGGATCAGCAGGTATTCGGCGAACTTCACGTTACCCGACAGGTAGCAGAAGATGCCCAGCGCGCCCCCGACCATCACCGTCGGCATGATTGCCAGGCCATCGAGGCCATCGGTGAGGTTGACCGCGTTGCTGGAGCCAACGATGACGAAGTAGGTCAGCACAACGAAGCCGACGCCCAGCGGAATGGTGACGTCCTTGATGAACGGCAGGATCAGCGTGGTCTCGACGCTGGTCGGCGCGGTTTTGTACAGGAACACTGCTGCCGCCAGGCCGAACACCGACTGCCAGAAGTACTTCCAGCGACTCGGCAGGCCACGCGAGTTCTTCTCGATCACCTTGCGATAGTCGTCGACCCAGCCGATGGCACCGAATGCCAGGGTGACGATCAGCACCACCCAGACGTAACGGTTGCTCAGGTCGGCCCACAAGAGGGTGCTGACGGCGATGGCCGACAGGATCAGCGCGCCACCCATGGTCGGCGTGCCGGACTTGGACAGGTGCGATTGCGGGCCGTCGTTGCGCACGGCCTGGCCGATCTGGCGAATTTGCAGGGTACGGATCATCCACGGGCCCAGCCACAGCGCCAGGGACAACGCGGTCAGTACCCCCAGGATCCCGCGCAAGGACAGGTACTGGAAGACCGCGAAGCCTTTGTGGAACTGTTGCAGATACTCGGCCAACAGCAGCAGCATTAATGTTTCTCCCCGCTGGAACCGCACAATGCCGCAACGACGTTTTCCATCGCAGCGCTGCGCGAACCCTTGATCAAGATAGTTGTATTGCCGGCATTTTCGGCGCTAACTGCGTCGATCAGCTCAGCTTGAGTAGCGAAATGACGGCCATTGGCGCCGAACGCCTTGACCGCATGTGTCATGTTGGAACCCACTGCGTACAGGGCGTCGACCTTGCCACGCGCGTAGTCGCCCACCTGACGGTGGCCTTCTTCCGCCCATTGCCCCAATTCGCCGATATCCCCAAGCACCAGAACGGTGCGCCCGGAAAAGCCGGCGAGTATATCAATGGCCGCGCACATGGAGGTGGGATTTGCGTTGTAACTGTCGTCGATCACTCGCGCGCCGTTCGGCGCGATCTGCGCCACGGTGCGGCCCTTGACCGGTTGCACGGCAGCCAGGCCGGCGGCGATGCCACTCAGGCTCAGACCAACGGCATGCGCCGCAGCGGCAGCGGCCAAGGCGTTGCTGACATTGTGCTCACCCAGCAGATTGAGCTGCACGTCAACCACGTCGCCGGCGCCATGTAGCTTGAATGACGGGCACCCACGGGCATCGCGACCGATGTCGCTGGCATGGAAATCGGCGCTGGCGTTGCTGCGGGCAAAACTGACGACCTTGTGGTTACCGGCACGGGCCTTCCAGATGGCAAAGGCTTTGTCATCCAGGTTGAGAATGGCGATGCCGCCCTCGCCCAGGCCCTCAAGGATTTCGCCCTTGGCCTCGACAATCTTCTCCGGGCCGCCGAACTCGCCCACATGGGCCGTACCGGCGTTGTTGATGATGACCACCTGCGGCTGGGTCAGCCCGACGGTGTAGCGGATTTCGCCAATGCGCGAAGCGCCCAGTTCGATCACCGCGGCGCTGTGCTCCGGGGCGATCTCCAGCAGGGTCAGCGGCGCGCCGAGGTCGTTGTTGAGGTTGCCACGGGTAGCGTGCACCAGGCCACGGGTGCGCAGGATGCTGGCCAGCATCTCCTTGACCGTGGTCTTGCCGCTGGAACCGGTAATGGCTACCACTGGTTTGTCGTAGGCGGCACGGTTCAGTGCGCCGAGCTTGCCCAGCGCCAGGCGGCAGTCGGCCACCAGCAACTGCGGCAGGTCGACACCAGGAACTTCGCGCTCGACCAAAGCCGCGACCGCGCCTTTGGCTTTCACATCAGCTAGGTAGTCATGGCCATCGAAACGCGGGCCGACCAGGGCGACGAACAGTTGCCCGGCGCTGACGCTGCGGCTGTCGATGCTGACGCCGGTGAACGTGGCGTCGGCACCGACCTGTTGACCAATCCCTGCAGCAGCCAGCTGGCTGAGCGACATCGGCTTAATCATGTGGAGCCTCCCAGGCTGCAAGTGCCTTTTCGGCTTCGATCAAATCGGAGAAAGCATGGCGCTCGCCATTGATCTCCTGGTAATCCTCATGCCCCTTGCCGGCCAGCACGATCACGTCGTTGGCAGCGGCTGAGGCGATCAGGTGCGCAATGGCTTCCCCACGGCCGGCGACGAACTCGACGTCATCAGGCTGGGTGAAACCGGGGCGAATGTCGTTGAAGATGCCCAGCGGGTCTTCGGTACGCGGGTTGTCGTCGGTGACCAGCACGCGGTCGGCCAGGCGCTCGGCCACTTCGGCCATCAGCGGGCGTTTGCCGCGATCACGGTCGCCGCCGCAGCCGAACAGGCACAACAGCTTGCCGTGGGCATGCGGGCGCAGGGCTTCGAGCACTTTTTCCAGCGCGTCCGGGGTGTGCGCATAGTCGACCACCACCAGCGGTTTGTCGCCGCCACCCAGGCGCTGCATGCGGCCGACCGGGCCTTGCAGTTGCGGGATGACTTTGAGGATCTCGTCCAGCGCGTAGTCCAGCGCCAGCAGGGTTGCGACGGCGGCGAGCATGTTGCTCAGGTTGAAGCGGCCGAGCAGCTGGCTGCGCAGTGTGCGCTCACCTTGGGCAGTGACGAGCGTGGCGCGCACGCCATCGTCGTTGAACACGGCTTCGCGGCAGAACAGCGACGCGTCCGGGTTTTCCAGGCTATAGCTGATCAGCCGGGTCTCGATACGATCGGTCATCGGCTTGCGGGCGAAATCGCCAGCCAGACGGCGGCCGAAGTCATCGTCCAGGTTGATCACCTGGCAACGCAGGCTCGGCCAGGCGAACAGCTTGGCCTTGGCGGCCTCATAGGCCTGCATGCTGCCGTGATAGTCGAGATGGTCGCGGGACAGGTTGGTCATCACCGCGATGTCGAATTCCAGCGCGGCAACGCGGCCTTGCTCCAAGGCATGGGAGGAAACTTCCATGGCCACGGCCTTGGCGCCGGCTTTCTTGAGATCGTTCAGCGTCGCCTGCACGGCGATCGGGTCCGGCGTGGTCAGGCGCCCGCTCTGCAGCTCGCCGTAGAAGCCGGTACCCAAGGTGCCGATCAGGCCGCAACGCTGGCCGAGCAGGTCGAGCGCCTGAGCGACTAGTTGGGTGACACTGGTCTTGCCGTTGGTACCGGTCACACCGACCAGGTTCAACTGGCGGCTAGGCTCGCCATAGAAGCGACCGGCGATGTCCGACAGTTGGGCAATCAGGCCCTTGACCGGGATCAGCGGCACATCGGTCAGCGGCAGCACATTGGCGCCCTGCTCCTCGTAGGCAACGGCGGCAGCACCACGGGCCAGGGCATCGGCGATATGCTCGCGGCCATCGACCTTGGCGCCCGGCACCGCCAGGAACAGGTCCCCTGCGCGCACATTGCGGCTGTCCAGGGTCAGCTCACGGATCAGCGGGTCACGGCTGGCGTGGGCGAAAAGTTTGCTCAATGGCATTGTCATCATCCACGCCCTCCGTTGGCGGCTGCTGCATTGACTTGCGATTGCACGGCGGGCGCTTGCGCCGGCACGGGTGCAGGCGGCGGCAGGTTGTCTGGCGGCACGTTCATCAAGCGCAGGGTACCGGACATGACCTTGCTGAATACCGGTGCCGAAACCAGGCCGCCGAAGTAACCACCCTTGCCGGGTTCGTCGATGACCACGACGATCGCGTAGCGCGGGTCGCTCATCGGCCCGAAGCCTGCGAACAGCGAGCGGTAGGCGTTTTCGGTGTAGCCCTTGGAGCCCACGGTGGCCTTACGCGCGGTACCAGACTTGCCGGCTACGTGATAGAACGGCACCTGGGCGCGGAACACCCCACGTGGCGCTTCGATCACCTGCTGCAGCATGCCCTGCACAGTTTCGGCGGTTTCCTTCGGAATGGCCTGCACGGCCTCCGGGGCCTTGTCGACCTTCAGGATCGACAGCGGCACCATCTTGCCGTCGTTGGCGAGCGCCGCGTAGGCGTGCACCAGTTGCAGGGCGGTGACCGAAACGCCGTAGCCATAGGACAGGGTCGCAGTCTCGGCCTTGCGCCACTCCCGATGGTTGGGCAGGTTGCCGACGCGCTCGCCCGGGAAGCCAAGGCCGGTGTACTGGCCCAGGCCGACCTGGGACATGACCCGGTAGATCGCTTCGCCGCCGATATCGAAGGCAATCTTGCTCATGCCGACGTTACTGGAGTTGATCAGGATGCCGGTCAGGTCGAGGATTGGCCCCTCGCTGCGCGACACGTCCTTGATGGTGTAGCGGCCGATCTGCAGGCTGCCCGGGTACACCTCGACCTTGTCGGTGGGTTTCCAGCGGCCGCTTTGCAGTGCCGCGCTCATGGAAATCGGCTTGACCGTGGAACCCGGCTCGAACACGTCGATGATGGCCCGGTTACGCATGGCTGCCGGGAACATGCTGCGGCGGTTGTTGGGGTTGTAGGTTGGCTGGTTGACCATGGCCAGGACTTCGCCAGTCTTGACGTCCATGATCACCAGGCTGCCGGCCTTGGCGTCCTGCTCGGCGATGGCATTGCGCAGTTCGCGGGTAGCCAGGTACTGCAGGCGCAGGTCAATCGACAACGCCAAGGTCTTTCCGGCCTTGGCGTTCTTGGTTACCTGGATGTCCTTGATCAGCCGGCCGCGCCGATCCTTGATCACCTGGCGCTTGCCAGGCACGCCGGCCAACCACTCGTCATACGCCAGCTCTACCCCTTCGCGACCGTGGTCGTCGAGGTCGGTGAAGCCAACCATGTGCGCGGTGACATCACCGGCCGGGTAGAAGCGACGAAACTCTTCCAGGCCGTAAACGCCCGGCACTTTCAGGTCGAGCACGTGCTGGCCCTGCTCCGGGGTCAGCCCGCGGACCAGGTAGATGAATTCCTTGTTGGCCTGCTGGGTCAAGCGCTCGGTCAACTGCTGGGGGTTTTGCCCCAGCGCCGCGGCCAGCTGCGGCCAGCGCTCTTTGGAGGCCTGCATTTCCTTGGGGTTGGCCCACAGGGTGGTGACCGGAGTACTCACGGCCAAAGGTTCACCATTGCGGTCGGTAATCAACCCTCGGTGCGCCGGGATCGGGATGTGACGCAGGCTGCGCGCATCACCCTGGCCCTTGAGGAAATCGCGGTCGACAACCTGCAGGTCAATGATGCGCCAGCAAATCGCACCGACCATGATCGCCAGCAAGCCGATCACGACACGGAACCGCCACGGGTAAAGTGCACCTTCGAGCTTCATCATGGCGCCACCATCCGTACTTCATCAGCGGAAGGCACACGCATCTTGAGTTGCTCGGAGGCCAGGTTCTCGATGCGGCTGGCAGCAGTCCAGGTGCTCTGCTCAAGGATCAGCCGGCCCCATTCGGCCTGGGCCTTGTCGCGTTCGTTCAGTTCACCGTACAGGGTGTTGAGCAGCTGGCGGTTCCAATGCGCGCTGTAGGACACGGCAATGGCTGAAACCAGCACGCCAACGAACAGCAGAAGCATCAGGAAGCTTCCGCCTGGCAAGGGTTTGGCAAACAGCCTGCTCACCGCAGCTTCTCCGCCACACGCATCACGGCGCTACGCGACCGCGGGTTGGCCTTGAGCTCGGCTTCGGAGGCGAACTGGGCCTTGCCGATGAGCTTGATCTTCGGCTCGAAGACCTTGTGCTGGACCGGCAGGTTGCGCGGCAGGTTATCGGCCTCGCCCTTCACCAGCTTGCGCATGAACAGCTTGACGATACGGTCTTCCAGCGAGTGGAAACTGATGACTGCCAGGCGACCGCCGACCTCAAGCGCATCGAGCGCGGCTTCAAGGCCCGCCTCAAGGTCACCCAGCTCGTTGTTGACGTGGATCCGCAGGCCCTGGAAGGCACGCGTAGCCGGGTTCTTGCCCTTTTCCCAGGCCGGGTTGGCCACTTTGAGCACTTCCGCCAAATCGGCGGTACGGGTGAACGGCTGCTTTTCGCGGCGCTCGACCACGGCACGTGCCATGCGCCCGGCAAAGCGCTCCTCGCCGTACTCCTTGAACACGCGAGCGATTTCTTCCACTGGCGCAGTAGCAATGAACTCGGCGGCGCTCACCCCCTGGTCCGGGTTCATGCGCATGTCCAGCGGGCCGTCATTGAGGAAGCTGAAACCACGCTCTGGGTCGTCCAGCTGGGGCGAGGACACGCCCAGATCCAGCAGCACGCCGCTGACCTTGCCGTGCAGGCCACGCTCGGCCACTTCCGCGCCCAGCTCGGCAAAGCTGCGCTGCACAATGACAAAGCGGCCGTCTTCGGCCGCCAGCGCTTGCCCGGTGGCAATCGCTTGGGGATCTTTATCGAAACCCAGCAGCCGCCCTTGCGGCCCGAGCTTGCTGAGAATCAGCCGACTGTGTCCGCCACGGCCGAAAGTGCCGTCCAGATAGCAACCGTCGGCGCGCAGGGCCAATGCCTCGACAGCTTCGTCGAGCAGGACGGTGATGTGGTTGAAGCCGCTATCTATGGTCACAGGATCAGGTCACGCAATTCGTCGGGCATGGCGCCCGGTTGTTGAATAGCTGCAAGGTCGGCTGCCGAAACCGCGTTCCAGGCATCTTCATCCCACAGCTGGAATTTGTTCAGTTGCCCCACCAGCATCGCCTTCTTGTCGAGCTTGGCGTATTCACGCAGGCGGGGCGGCACCAGGAAACGCCCACTGCCATCGAGCTCCAGGTCAACCGCATTACCGATCAGCAAACGCTGCAGGCGGCGGTTTTCCTCACGCAACGATGGCAAGGCACGCAACTTGGCTTCTATCTGTTCCCACTCATCGAGCGGGTATACACACAAGCAGGGGTCTACGGCGTCGATGGTCACGATCAGTTGACCATTGCAACGCGAATCGAGCTCGTCACGGTACCGGCTCGGCATGGCGAGACGGCCCTTGGCATCGAGGCTGACGGCGTTGGCTCCGCGGAACACGGCTGCGATTCCCCACAATGTTAGCTTTTTTGTGCCAGAAAACCCACTTCATCCCACTTTCTGCCACTTGCGCACACTATAGGAATCCGCCCGCTGCACCGTCAAGGCACGTTCGGAAGGAAAAGCCTTACAGGACCGAGATTTAGCGCGATAAAGGAAAGTGGAAGGACTACCAACGCGAAAAAAACACGATAAAAATCAAACCCAGGCAAGCTCATGGAGTTCGAAGTTAAAGTGATTTATCAAGAGTAAGATTTTTTCGGTATTACCAGAGGGGATCTGCAACCGAATAAAGCAGGAAAGGAAAGGTGGAGAGTCGATCTGTAAGCCGGGTTTTGTCGAGGACAGTCATTCCTCTACGACGGCCATCACTGGACGCCTCTAGCAACCTACCCGGTTCCGACGCGGGCCACGCCTGATGGAACCCTATTTGGTCTTGCTCCGAGTGGGGTTTACCTAGCCACGAACTGTTGCCAGTCGTGCGGTGCGCTCTTACCGCACCTTTTCACCCTTACCGGCACCGAAGTGCTTAGGCGGTTATTTTCTGTGGCACTTTCCGTAGGCTCGCGCCTCCCAGGCGTTACCTGGCACTCTGCCCTATGGAGCCCGGACTTTCCTCCCCCCGCTTTTGCTCTACAAAGTAGCGGAACAAAAACAGGCAGCGACTGTCCGATCGACTCTCCGCCGACAAGGTTACCGGCACGCGCGCTCAAGAACAAGTGATAGCTCAATGTATGTCAATGAGCCATTACTGAGCTTTCTGTTTATCCAGTGCCGCTTGATACAAAAGATTCTTGCGCACGCCAGTGATTTCCGCTGCCAGCGCAGCCGCGCGCTTGAGCGGCAACTCCGCCAGCAGCAAGTCGAGCACACGCATTGCCTCGGTGCTGACCGCCTGCTCGCCCTCAGGCGCACTCCAACCACCGACCAGCACCACGCACTCACCGCGCTGCTGGTTGCTGTCACCGGCAACGAATGCACGCAATTCCGCCAGCGGCAGGCCCTTGAGCGTCTCGAAGGTCTTGGTCAGCTCGCGCGCCAGCAGCGCCGGGCGCTCGCCCCCGAATACCGTTTCCATGTCTTCAAGGCATTCGAGGATGCGGTGCGGTGCTTCATAGAAGATCAGCGTGCGCGGCTCTTCCTTCACCTGCTCCAGGCGCGCCCGACGCCCGGCCTGCTTGGCCGGCAGAAAGCCTTCGAAGATGAAACGGTCTGACGGCAGGCCGGCTGCCGACAGTGCAGCGATCAAGGCGCAAGCGCCCGGCACTGGCACCACGCTCACCCCGGCAGCCCGGGCCTGGCGAACCAAGTGGTAGCCCGGGTCGGAAATCAGCGGCGTACCGGCATCGGAGACCAGCGCCACATTTTCGCCGGCCAGCAGCTTGGTGAGAAAACGCCCACCTTCGTCGCGCTCGTTGTGCTCATGGCAGGCCGCCAGCGGCGTATCGATACCAAAGTGCTGCAGCAGGCGGATCGAATGGCGGGTGTCTTCGGCGGCGATCAGCGCCACGTCCGCCAGCACTTTCAGCGCCCGTGCACTCATGTCGTCAAGGTTGCCGATGGGGGTTGCCACTACATACAGCGTTCCCACCGAGGATTTCGAAGCCCCTGCCACATCAGTCACTGCGCACACCTGTCATTCGGATCAAAGGCGCCATTGTAGCCCGAGCGCCTGCAACAGGGCGCAAAGAACTTCACCGGCGGTCAGCGGCAAGCCACCTATAGTGAAGGATCGACACGGCAACATCGCGCCCCGGCCAGTGCTTGGGTACAATTGCCGGCCAACTTGATCGAGTAACAGGACCTTTACATGATCGCTTGCCTGCGGCTGCTCACAGCCCTCTGCCTCGCTGCCCTGCTCGCAGCGTGCGCCAGCTCGCCCTCATCCAGCCTGGGCGAACTGCCACGCACCCCGGATGCCAGCATCGAGCAACTGCTCGAAAAGGCCGCTTCCAGCAAATCTGCGGAAGACGCCGCCCTGCTGCGCCTGAGCGCGGCCGACCTGGCCTACAAGCAGAAGGACTTCCCCCGCGCCGCACGCATTCTCGAGCAAGTTCCGCTGGACACGCTCAAGCCGGCCCAGCAAGTGTTCGCCAGCACCCTCGCTGCCGAACTGGCCATGAGCCGCAACCAGCCCAAGGCGGCCCTGACCGCCCTGGCCCACCCCAGCCTGCAGCGCGTTGCCGAATTGCCGGCAGAGCAGCAAGTGCGCACCTATAGCGTGCACGCCGCCGCACTCGAGGCCGACGGCCAGGCCCTGGCTGCCGCGCAGCAGCGCGTCCTGCTGGCCCCGCTGCTCAGCGGCCAGGCCGCCAGCGCCAACAATGACGCCATCTGGGCCCTGGTGGCCTCGCTGCCGGCCGAACAGTTGCAGCAGCCTGGCAATGACCAGACCCTGAACGGCTGGACCAGCCTGGCCTTTGCCGTGAAGAGCGCCGGCACCCTGGAACAGCAGCAAGGCGCCATCGACACCTGGGTCAAGCAGCACCCGGACCACCCTGCTGCCCAGCAACTGCCACTGGCACTGACCAAGCTCAAGGAACTGGCCAGCCAGCCGCTGACCAAGATCGCCCTGCTGCTGCCCCAGGAAGGCCCGCTGGCCGGCGTTGCCCGCGCCCTGCGTGACGGCTTCATGGCTGCGCACTTCCAGGCCCAGCAAGCCGGCCAGCCAGCACCTGCCGTGCAGGTGTTCGACAGCTCGCGCATCGGCTCGCTCGACGACTTCTATCGCCAGGCCCAGGCCGCAGGCGTGCAACTGGTCATCGGCCCGTTGGAAAAACCGCTGGTCAAGCAACTGGCCGCCAAGCCGCAGTTGCCAATCACCACCCTGGCCCTGAACTATGCCGACGCCGGCCAGAAGGCCCCACCGCAACTGTTCCAGTTTGGCCTGGCTGCCGAAGACGAAGCCCGTGAAGTGGCCCGCCGCGCCCGAGCCGATGGCATGGTCCGCGCCGTGGCCCTGGTGCCGAGCGGCGAATGGGGCGATCGCGTGCTGGCCGCCTTCCGCCAGGACTGGGAAGGCAATGGCGGCACCCTGCTCGCCGCCGAGCGTATCGCCCAGCCGGTAGCGCTGGCCCAGCAAATTGCCGACCTGTTCCAGCTGCGCCAGAGCGAAGGCCGCGCCAAGAGCCTGCAAAGCACCGTGGGCGGCAGCATCGCTGCGCAACCGTCGCGCCGCCAGGACATCGACTTCATCTTCCTCGCCTCGACCCCGCAGCAGGCGCAGCAGATCAAGCCGACCCTGAATTTCCAGTACGCCGGTGACGTGCCGGTATACGCCACCTCGAACCTGTACAGCGCCAGCGGTGACGTCAACCAGTACAACGACATGAACGGCATTCGCTTCTGCGAAACGCCATGGCTGCTCGATACCAGCAACAGCCTGCGCCAGCAGGTAGTGCAGCAGTGGCCGCAAGCGGCCGGCAGCCTGGGCCGCCTGTACGCCATGGGCGTCGATGCCTACAGCCTGGCACCGCGCCTGGGCCAGCTGAAAGCGCTGCCGGACAACCGCGTCCTCGGCCTTTCGGGCAGCCTTAGCGTCAACGCCAACCAGCGCATCGAGCGCCAGCTGCCATGGGCCGAATTTGCCGGCGGCCAGGTTAAACGCCTGCCCGACACCCCACGCTGATGGCTGCAGCGTCGCCTACCAGCGCCGGGCAAGCGGCAGAAACCCAGGCCCTTGAATACCTTCAAGGGCAGGGGCTGCAACTGCTGGCACGTAACTGGCGATGCAAAGGCGGTGAGCTTGATCTGGTCATGCTCGACGCCGATACAGTAGTATTCGTCGAAGTCCGCTACCGGTTTCACGCGGGCTTCGGAGGCGCCCTCGACAGTATCGACGGGCGCAAGCAGAAACGGTTGGTGCTTGCCGCCAGCCTGTTCCTGCAGAAGGAGCCCCACTGGGGCAACCACCCCTGCCGCTTCGACGTAGTCGCCCTGCAGGGCAGCCACCATGCAGGCAGACCGCTTCAATGGCTGAAAAACGCCTTCGAATGCTGAACCCATTTCGTTTTTTTTGCTCTATGTATCGCGGGCTGGTCGTTGTTGCGCGTAGCAAAGGCCACCGCCCCATTTAAGGTCACCAGATGGACATGCAATCCCGAATTCGCCGGCTGTTTCAGGCCAGCATCGATACCAAGCAACAGGCAATGGACATCCTGGCACCGCACATCGAGCAGGCCAGCCTGGTCATGGTCAATGCACTGCTCAACGAGGGCAAGATGCTCGCCTGCGGCAATGGCGGCTCGGCCGGCGATGCCCAGCACTTTTCGTCCGAGCTGCTGAACCGCTTCGAGCGCGAACGCCCGAGCCTGCCGGCCATCGCGCTGACCACCGACAGCTCTACCCTGACCTCGATCGCCAACGACTACAGCTACAACGAAGTCTTTTCCAAGCAGATCCGCGCCCTGGGCCAACCTGGCGACGTTCTGCTGGCGATCTCCACCAGCGGCAATTCGGCCAACGTGATCCAGGCGATCCAGGCCGCACATGACCGCGAAATGATTGTCGTAGCATTGACGGGCCGTGACGGCGGCGGCATGGCTTCACTGCTGCTGCCCGAGGACGTGGAAATCCGCGTGCCCTCGACGGTTACCGCGCGCATCCAGGAAGTCCACCTGCTGGCGATCCACTGCCTGTGCGATCTGATCGACAGCCAACTGTTCGGGAGTGAAGAATGACCCCTATGCGCCTCGGCCTGATGGCCCTGACCCTGTGCCTGAGCGTTACCGGTTGCAGCTCGGTACTGACCTCTACCCGCAATTCGCCGATCGAAGACGATCGTGGTACGCGCACCATTGGCAGCAAGATCGACGACTCACTGATCGAAACCAAGGCCGCGGTGAACATTTCCAAGGCCAACCCGGACCTGGACAAGGGCTCGCACATCGTCGTCAGCAGCTACAACGGCATCGTCCTGCTGGCCGGCCAGACCCCTCGTGCCGAGCTCAAGAGCCTGGCCGAGCAGACTGCCAGCCAGGTACAGCGGGTGAAGAAGGTGCACAACGAGCTGCAGGTGATGCAGCCCTCCTCGATCCTGGCACGCAACAACGACGCCTGGCTGACCACCAAGATCAAGACCCAGATGCTGACCGACAATGCCGTGCCCAGCTCGCGCATCAAGGTGATCACCGAGAACGGCATCGTCTACCTGCTCGGCCTGGTTACCCAGCAGGAGGCCAACTCGGCCACGGCCGTGGTGCAGGGCGTGTCGGGCGTGCAGAAAATCGTCAAGCTGTTCGAGTACATCGACTGATTGCGCTTGCTTGAGATCGTTAGCGCCCGCGCGACGCATCGCGAGCTAACGCTCGCTCCTACGCTTGTTTCGGGCCAGTAACGCCTGTGCCAGGCGCGCGCGGACCCTTTTTGTAGGACGCGACGTTGCAATCTCACTACCAGAAAAAAGGCGATCCGGTTGGATCGCCTTTTTTGTTACTTGACCACTTTCAGGCTTGGCCGCCCTGTAGGGCGCGGTGGCTGACCACCACCTTCGGGCGGGCCATCGTCATCCGGCCGCACATCATCATCGTCTTCGAAGTCGTCTTCCATCAACGACGGCTCCAGCTCGAAGACCATACCTTGACCATTTTCGCGGGCGTAGACCCCCAGGATGGCGCCAACCGGCACGAACAGCGAATGGGTCACGCCGCTGAATCGGCCCTCGAAGCTGACCGCATCGTTTTCCATCTTGAGGCCACGCACAGCACTTGGCGAAATATTCAGGACGATCTGGCCATCACTGGCGAAACCATCAGGCACCTGCACCTTGGGGAACTCGGCATTGACCAGCATATGGGGCGTGCAATCGTTGTCGACGATCCACTCGTACAGTGCTCGAACCAGATAGGGGCGACTGGAGTTCATCAACGGCTCCTTAAAGCTTGCGCATTTCACGTTCAACGGAGGACAAGCTCGCCTGGAAAGGCTCGCGGGCGAACTGACGCTCCATGTAATCCAGCAGCGGCTTAGCTTGCCGCGGCAATTCGATACCCAACACTGGCAAGCGCCAGAGTATGGGCAATAGACAACAATCGACCAGGCTTTGCTCATCGCTCATGAAACAAGCGAACTCATTGAACAGCGGCGAAACGCCGGTCAGGCTTTCGCGCAGGGCCTTGCGCGCCTCGGTACGGGCAGCTTCCCTGCTGCGCGAATCGAGTACGGTGTCGGCCAACGCACACCAGTCACGCTGAATGCGGTGCATCAGCAAACGGCTGTTACCGCGCGCCACCGGATAAACCGGCATCAGCGGCGGGTGCGGGTAACGCTCGTCGAGGTACTCCATAACCACGGTCGACTCATACAACGCCAGGTCTCGGTCAACCAGGGTCGGCACGCTGCCATACGGATTGACCTCAGCCAATCTGGGCGGCAAACGGGAAGGATCGACATCGATGACCTGCACGCTGACGCCCTTCTCGGCCAGCACCAGGCGTACCCGATGAGAATAGTGGTCAGCGGGGTCGGAATAGCAGGCTAACCTGTTGGTTGCGCCCATGTAGCGGCTCCTCGCACGAAATGCGTGTACAACTGTAAATGAAAACGCGCCCGGGGTGCCCTAGCTGTTTTGCTAGGGCACCCCGGGCGCGCTCAACAACCAGAAATTACTGCGTGATCAGTGCACGTCCTTCCAGTACTCACGCTTGAGCAAATAGGCGAATACGAAGAAGAAAGCCAGGTACAGCAACACGTAGGTACCGATGCGCTGGCTTTCCAGTTTGACCGGGTTGGCCGAATAAGCCAGGAAGGTCACCAGGTTCTTGACCTTCTCGTCGAACTGCTCGGTCGTCAGGGTACCGGATTTCGGCGTGATGGTCAGCTGGTCACAGGCTTCATGGGTAATCGGGCTGCCGGTCAATGGGTCGAATTGCTTCTTGCCGTCGGTAACGGTCTGCACCTGCTTGCAGCCAATTACCTGGTTACCCTGCAGGCCCACCAGCACGTTGGGCATGCCAACGTTCGGGAACACCTTGTTGTTCACCCCGTAAGGCCGCGAAGGGTCCTCGTAGAAGCTGCGCAGGTAGGTGTACAGCCAGTCGGTGCCACGCACCCGGGCGACCAGGGTCAGGTCGGGCGGTGCCGCGCCGAACCAGGTCTTGGCGTCACTGGGTTTCATGCCGATCTGCATGTGGTCGCCGATCTTGGCACCGGTGAACACCAGCTTCTCGAGCATCAGCTCGTGCGGGATACCCAGGTCGTCGGCCACCCGCTCGTAGCGCTGAAACTTGGCACTGTGGCAACCCATGCAATAGTTGGCGAAGGTTCGTGCACCGTCCTGCATGGCAGCCTTGTCGGTTAGGTCGATATCGACCTTGTCCAGCTCCAGGCCGTGTTCGGCAGCGAAAGAAAAGGCAGGCATCACTGCCAGCAAAAATACTGCAATCAACTTTTTCATCAGCCAGTCACCCTTTCCGGAACCGGTTTGGCCTTCTCGAGCCTTGTGTAGAACGGCATCAGCAGGAAGTAGGCGAAATACAACACCGTGCACACTTGCGACAGCAAGGTACGCCCAGGTGTCGGCGCCAGTACGCCCAGCACGCCGAGGATGACGAAGGCCACGCAGAACACCAGCAGGAAGACCTTGCTGATCCAGCCCTTGTAACGCATGGAGCGCACCGGGCTGCGATCGAGCCACGGCAGTACGAACAGCACGGCGATGGCCGCGCCCATGGCGATCACCCCCATCAGCTTGTCAGGCACCGCGCGCAGGATCGCGTAGAACGGTGTGAAGTACCACACGGGGGCGATGTGCTCCGGTGTCTTGAAGGCGTTGGCCTGCTCGAAGTTTGGTTTCTCCAGGAAGTAACCACCCATTTCCGGGAAGAAGAACACCACGGCGCAGAACACGAACAGGAACACCACCACGCCGACAATGTCTTTCACCGTGTAGTACGGATGGAACGGAATGCCGTCCAGCGGGATGCCGTTTTCGTCCTTCTTCTTCTTGATGTCCACGCCATCAGGGTTGTTCGAGCCCACTTCGTGCAGGGCCAGGATGTGCAGCACCACCAGGCCCAGGATGACGATGGGCAAGGCGACCACGTGCAGGGCAAAGAAGCGGTTGAGGGTGATACCCGAGATCAGGTAGTCACCGCGGATCCACTGGGTAAGGTCGCCACCGATCACCGGGATTGCACCGAACAGCGAGATGATCACCTGGGCCCCCCAATACGACATCTGGCCCCACGGCAGCAGGTAGCCCATGAAAGCCTCAGCCATCAGCGCCAGGTAGATCAGCATGCCGAACAGCCAGACCAGCTCCCGCGGCTTCTGGTAGGAGCCGTAGAGCAAGCCGCGGAACATGTGCAGGTAGACCACGATGAAGAACGCCGAAGCACCGGTGGAGTGCAGGTAGCGGAGGATCCAGCCGTACTCCACGTCACGCATGATGTACTCGACCGAGGCGAACGCCTCTTCCGCCGAGGGCGTGAAGCTCATGGTCAACCACACACCGGTGACGATCTGGTTGACCAGCACCAGCAACGCCAGGGAGCCGAAGAAGTACAGGAAGTTGAAGTTCTTGGGCGCGTAATACTTGCTCAGGTGGTCTTCCCACATCTTGGTCGCGGGGAAGCGAGCATCAATCCAGTCCATGAACTTGCTCATCATGCTTTCTCCTGGTCGACGCCGATGACGATGATGTCGTCCGTCTCGTAAGAGTGCGGCGGCACGGGCAGGTTGAGAGGCGCCGGCTGCGATTTGTAGACACGGCCAGCCAGGTCGTAGTGGGAACCGTGGCACGGGCAGAAGTAGCCACCCACCCATTTCGGGCCAAGGTCGGCAGGCGCAACCTCTGGACGGAAGGTGGGCGAGCAGCCCAGATGCGTGCACAGGCCGACGAGGATGAGGATTTCCGGCTTGATCGAGCGAACCTCGGGGTCGACATAGGTCGGCTGCACCGAAGCCTTGGATTCTGGATCAGACAAATCGCCGGTAATTTTCTTCAGGTTGCCGAGGATTTCCTCCGTACGCCGAACGATGAACACCGGCTGGCCACGCCACTCGGCCACCATCTGCTGCCCGGCCTCGACCTTGGCGATATTGACCTTCACCGGTGCGCCCGCGGCTTTCGCCTTGGCACTGGGAAACCATGACCCCACGAACGGTACCGCAGCCCCCACTGCCCCCGCTGCCCCGACCACGGATGTCGCGGCTACGAGGAAGCGGCGCCGGCCTGCGTTGACGCCGTCATTGCTCATTCAGTCCTCTCCCATCAGCTTGCTTGGCCAGTTGGACCTGACCTGTACTTAGGTAATGTCTGTGGCACTAAAAATTGGCCGCCATGGTAAGAAACAAATCCACACACTGACAAGGTGATTACCCCTGGTCCGGGCTACAACCCTCGCTTTGCTTGATCTGCGTCTATGCGGCCAGCGATCACGGACATGCTGACAGGTTAGTTCAAGCCAAAAAAAAAGCCCGGTTCCAAGGAACCGGGCTTTTTTCGACTGCCGAAGCGGTATTAACGCTTGGAGTACTGAGGACGCTTACGCGCTTTACGCAGACCCACTTTCTTACGCTCGACTTCACGAGCGTCGCGGGTGACGTAGCCAGCACGACGCAGAGCGCCACGCAGGGTTTCGTCGTATTCCATCAGAGCGCGGGTGATACCGTGACGGATCGCACCGGCCTGACCGCTGACACCACCACCGGAAACGGTGACGTAGATGTCGAACTTCTCAACGGTTTCGGTCAGCTCGAGTGGCTGGCGAACAACCATGCGAGCGGTTTCGCGACCGAAGAACACGTCCAGAGAACGGTTGTTGATGGAGATGTTACCAGTACCCGGACGCAGGAATACGCGAGCGGTTGCGGTCTTGCGACGGCCAGTGCCGTAATTTTGAGTCGCCGACATAATGAACTATCCCGTTAGATCTTCAGTTCTTGAGGCTGCTGAGCAGTGTGTGGGTGAGCAGCACCCGCGTACACTTTCAGCTTGCGGTACATGTCGCGACCCAGCGGGTTCTTAGGCAGCATGCCTTTGACCGCGGTTTCGATAACACGCTCAGGGGCCTTGGCGATCAACTTCTCGAAGTTGATTTCCTTGATACCGCCCGGGAAGCCGGAGTGGGAGTAGTACATTTTGTCGGAAGACTTGGCACCAGTCACACGAACCTGCTCGGCGTTGATAACGACGATGTAGTCGCCGGTGTCAACGTGAGGGGTGTATTCTGGTTTGTGTTTGCCACGCAGACGGGTAGCGATTTCGGTAGCCAGACGACCCAGGGTCTGGCCAGCGGCGTCAACTACGAACCACTCGCGCTTTACTGTTTCCGGTTTAGCAGTAAAAGTTTTCATTCTCTAAAGCCTCAGAGGCCGCCCAGCGAAAAATAGACGGCGAATCTTACTGGATAGTGCACAGCTTGCCAAGGGCAAGCGCGCAGCCGAACACAGACGCTTTTGGGGGCTCGGGTCGGGCACGCCAATGTTCGACGGGGTTCTTCCTGCGTGATGGTGCATCACTTCCGCCACGCGGAGAGGGGCTGAATTATCCAGATTGCGCGAAAAATTTCAACCTGCTTTGATGGGCTTCTATTGCCAAGGAGTGTCTAACCGATGGAATACCGCCAGCTCGGCCGTACCGACCTCAACGTCAGCGCCCTGTGCCTGGGCACCATGACCTGGGGCGAACAGAACGTCCAGGCCGAGGCCTTTGAACAGATTGCCCGGGCCAAGGCCGCCGGGGTGAACTTCATCGACACCGCCGAGATGTACCCGGTGCCGCCCCGCCCGGAAACCTACGCCGCGACCGAACGCATCATCGGCAACTGGTTCAAGGCCAGCGGCGATCGCGATGACTGGGTCCTGGCCAGCAAGGTCGCCGGCCCCGGCAACGGCATCAGCCACATCCGCGATGGCCAGCTCAAGCACAACCGCCAGCACATCGTCGCGGCGCTGGAAGCAAGCCTCAAGCGCCTGCAGACCGACCGCATCGACCTGTACCAACTGCATTGGCCGGAGCGCAGCACCAACTTCTTCGGCAAGCTGGGCTACCAGCACCTGCCGCAGGACCACTTCACCCCGCTGGAAGAAACCCTCGAAGTGCTCGACGAACAGGTGCGCGCGGGCAAGATCCGCCACATCGGCCTGTCCAACGAAACCCCGTGGGGCACCATGAAGTTCCTGCAACTGGCCGACAGCCGTGGCTGGCCACGGGCGGTGTCGATCCAGAACCCGTACAACCTGCTCAACCGCAGCTTCGAAGTGGGCCTGGCCGAAGTGGCCATTCGCGAGCAATGTGGTCTGCTGGCCTATTCCCCGCTGGCGTTCGGCATGCTGTCGGGCAAGTACGAGAACGGCGCACGCCCGGACCACGCCCGCCTGACCCTGTTCAGCCGTTTTGCCCGTTACTCCAACCCGCAGACCGTGGCAGCCTGCAGCCGCTACGTGCAACTGGCCCGTGAGCACGGCCTGGACCCGGCGCAAATGGCCCTGGCGTTCGTCACCCGGCAGCCGTTCGTCACCAGCAACATCATTGGCGCAACCAGCCTGCAACAACTGGACAGCAACCTGGCGAGCCTTGATCTAAGCCTGAGCGATGAGCTACTGGCAGCGATCGAAGCCATACACCAGGCGCAGCCGAACCCGGCGCCTTGAGCTGAAAGGGCTGCTTCGCCGCTTATTCCCTGGCAAAGCAGCCCTGCTGCTACGCGGGGTAGACACAATCGCCAAAAAATAAGACGATCCAGCCGGTGATTGACCACTCTACCCTATAAGAACAATGACAATGATGTTTACCCAACCCCCCGCGTCGCTGCGGCGCGTCAGCATCCTGGCCATTGACAAGGTGTTCGCTTCTACCTTGATGCAGGCCAAGGACTTCTTCCACCTCGCCAGCCTGCGCTACAGCAAACAGCTGGGCCTGGGCTTGCAGCCAATGTTCGAGATCCGCCTGGTGAGCCCCGACGGCCAGCCCGTGGACAGTTTCAGCAATGTACAGCTACCGGTCGACGGTGGCCTGGACGATGCCGATGTGATCATCCTGCCGGCCTACTGGGACGACTTCGACAACCTGTTGCAACATTATCCGCAAGTGCTGCCGTGGCTGCGCGAACAACATGCGCGTGGCGCGGTGCTGTGCGCCGAGGCCAGCGGTGTGTTCTGGCTGGCCGAGTCCGGCCTGCTCGATGGCAAGGAGGCGACCACCTACTGGCGCTTCTTCAGCAGCTTTGCCGAACGCTTCCCGAAGATCCGCCTGAACCAGGACAAGCACCTGACCGACGCCGACAATATCTATTGCGCCGGCGGAGCCACTTCGGCCTGCGACCTGTATATCTACCTGATCGAGCGGTTCTGCGGCGCCAACGTGGCGCGGGCGGTGTCGCGCGACATCCTCTACGAAGTGCAGCGCAACTACACCCCGGGGCGCATGGGCTTTGGCGGGCAGAAACTGCACCAGGACCTGATCATCCTGCAAATCCAGCACTGGCTCGAAGAGCACTTCGCCGACAAGTTCCGCTTCGAGGATGTGGCCCGCAACCACGGCATGAGCATCCGCAACTTCATGCGCCGGTTCCAGGGCGCAACGGGTGACAAGCCGCTGCACTACCTGCAACGGCTACGCATCGAGACAGCCAAGGGGTTGTTGTCGAGCACGCGCAAGAGCATCAAGACCATCAGCTATGAGGTCGGTTATGACGATGCCAGTTTCTTTGCGCGCTTGTTCCGCCAGCACACCGAGCTGTCGCCGAACCAGTATCGGCAGCAGTTCATGCAAGAGGCTTGAGGGCCACGGGGCTGCGCTGCAGCCCTGTCGCGACACAAGGCCGCCCCTCAATGGCCTGCGTACGCCGACCCATGCAGGAGCGACCCCAAAGCTCTCAAGGCTTGTGCGCGCGGGACAGGAACTCGTGCGACTGCATTTCCAGCAACCGGCTCAGGGTACGCTGAAACTCGAAGGCCAGACGCCCACCGGTATACAGGTCCTTCAGCTCCACCTCAGCCGAAATGATCAGCTTGACGTTACGGTCGTAGAATTCGTCGACCATGTTGATGAAGCGGCGGGCAATGTCGTCGGTGGTGACACTCATCTGTTCGACGTTGCTCAGCAGCACGGCATGGAAAATCTTGCCCAGTTCGATGTAGTCGTTCTGGCTGCGCGGCCCGTCGCACAGGGCGCGGAAATCGAACCAGGCGACGTCATCGCAAGTACGCAGCGCATGGATCGGGCGGTTTTCGATCATCAGCACGTCGTTCTCGACCGCCTGGGTGCACTCAGGGGTCAGTGCCTTGAAGCTGGCACGCATGCTCTGGTGCGCTGCATCGTTGAGCGGGTAGTGGAACAGTTCGGCCTGCTCCAGGTGGCGCAGACGGTAGTCGACCCCACTGTCGACGTTCACCACGTCGGTGTACTGCTTGATCATGGCAATCGCCGGCAGGAAGCGCGCACGCTGCAGGCCGTCCTTGTATAGGCCGTCCGGCACGATGTTGGACGTGGCCACCAGCGATACACCGTTCTTGAACAGCTCTTCCATCAGGGTGCCGAGGATCATCGCGTCGGTAATGTCCGAGACGAAGAATTCGTCGAAGCAGATCACCTTGGCTTCTTCGCTGAAGCGCTTGGCGATGAGGGTCAGTGGGTTCTTCTCGCCCTTGAGGGTTTTCATTTCCTCGTGCACACGCTTCATGAAGCGGTGGAAGTGCGTACGCATCTTCTGCTTGAACGGCAGCGCTTCGTAGAAGGTATCGACCAGGTAGGTCTTGCCTCGCCCTACCCCACCCCAGAAATACAGGCCCTTGACCGGGGTCTGCTCTTTCTTGCCGAACAGCTTGCCGAATACGCCCGGCTTGTTGTTCTGCGCCTGTACCAGGTCGTCGTACAGGCGCTGCAGGTGACGCACCGCAGTTTCCTGCGCCGCGTCATGGAAGAAGTCGGGACGTTTCAGATCTGCTTGATAGCGTTCTAAGGGAGTCATGATTCGTTAGCGAGGCAACAAAAAACGGGCCGTCACTGTAGCGACAGGCCCGCTTTATGGCAATCAGACTTGCGTCAATATGCCTCAGCCCTGCTGTGGTGCCAGGGCCTCACGCAGGCTTTGAATGGCTGCATCACGGGCTTCAGCACTGTCGTACTGCGGCCCTTCGGCAACCTGCTCACCGTTCAGCCACAGGGCGAAGCCCAGGCCTTCAAGGCGCACATCGGCCTCACCGCCCTGCTGCAGCTGCTTGCTCAACGCACCGGCACTCTTGCCGTCGGCAAAGCTGCGCGACAGCAACAGCTGCTCGCCGTCGGCGGCCAGCAGGCGGAAGCGGAAGCTGCCATCTTCGTCACGGAAGCTGACGAACCGTGCGCTCTTCGCGGCCTTTTTCTTCACTTCGGCGCTGGCCTGCACGCTGCTGCGGAACGAACGCAGGCCAACCGCCTCGCGCAGTTGCTCGAGGAACGGTGTGGCAATCTTGCGGGCCTTGGCAGCGCCAGCCAGCAGGATGTCTTCGAGGTCCGCCGGGCGGGCGATCAGCTGATGGTAATACTCGCGCTTCTCGGCCAACTGCCCATCGAGCAGCTGGAACAGGCGCTGCTTGGCATCGCCCCAGCCCAGCCCCTCTAACAGCTCATCGCGGAAGCCGGCGCATTGCTCCGGCGTCGAGAAGGCCTGATACAGGGTGAACAGGTGCGAATTGTCTGGGTCTTTCGCCTCGCCCGGGGCACGCGAATCGGTGACGATGCGCGAGATGGCGTCTTTCATGTCCTTGGCGCTGGTGAACAACGGGATGGTGTTGTCGTAGCTCTTGGACATCTTGCGCCCGTCCAGGCCCGGCAGGGTTGCGACGCTTTCTTCGATCACCGCCTCTGGCAGGGCGAAAAAGTCCTGGCCTTGGCCAAACAGGTGATTGAAGCGCTGGCCGATGTCGCGGGCCATTTCCACGTGCTGGATCTGGTCACGGCCGACCGGCACCTTGTTGGCGTTGAACATCAGGATGTCTGCGGCCATCAGTACCGGGTAGCTGAACAAGCCCATGGTCACGCCGGCATCCGGGTCTTCGCCCGCGTCAACGTTCTTGTCCACCGAGGCCTTGTAGGCGTGTGCGCGGTTGAGCAGGCCCTTGGCCGCAACGCACGTCAGCAGCCAGGTCAGCTCGGGGATTTCAGGGATATCGGACTGCCGGTAGAAGGTTACCTTGTCCGGGTCCAGGCCACCGGCCAGCCAGGTGGCGGCAATTTCCAGACGCGAGCGCTGGATGCGCAGCGGGTCATCGCACTTGATCAGGGCGTGGTAGTCGGCCAGGAAGTAGAACGAGTCGACACCGGGCTGCTGGCTGGCACGGATCGCCGGGCGGATGGCGCCGGCGTAGTTGCCCAGGTGCGGTGTGCCGGTGGTGGTGATACCGGTAAGAATGCGCGTGGTCATGGGTGTTCGCTTATTCAGGCTTGGCTCAGTTCGAAAGGCGCGGCAGCAGCAGATCCTTCAGATCGGTCAGCTTGCCATGGAAGAAGTGTCCGCATTCTGCCACTTTCAGCAGCTCATGGGGGCGCCCCAGTGCGTCGGACCATGCGTAAACCAGCTGCGGATCGACCACTTCGTCGGCATCAGGCTGCACCACCGCGATTGGGCAGCGCTGCGGCAGCGGGAAGTCAGCGGTCAGGCGCATCACCGCCGGGGCGATCATGAACAACTGCTGCACGGTCACGCCACGGGCTTCCAGGCGACCGGCCAGGCTGGTGGCGACGAAGCCACCGAACGAGAAGCCCATCAGTACCAACGGCAGCCCAGGATGCTTGGCACGCAACCAGGCCACCGCCGCCTCGGCATCGGCCACCTCGCCAGCCCCCATGTCATGGCTGCCGGCACTCTGGCCGACGCCGCGGTAGTTGAAGCGCAGGGTCACATAGCCGGCATCACGGGCGGTGCGCTGCAGTGTCGAGACCACCTTATTGAGCATGGTGCCGCCCTGGACCGGGTTGGGATGGCAGATCAGCACCGCGCCACGGGCATCGGCCACGTCCAGGTACAAGGCTTCCAACTGGCCGCTGGGGCCATCGATGAACAAGGGGGTTTCGCGGACAAGCAAGGCACTACTCCGTGACCTCGGGGAGGGTCTATTCGTCTAGGTGAGGAATTCTGTTCTGATTTGCGATCGCTCGCGGTATACAGCGCAGGTCTGAGCCGTTAACGTAAAGCAAAGCCGTTTATAGAGGAAGGACTCGTGGAACTCTCGCTCCTTGTTTGGTTGTTGCCGACCCTGGCCCTGGTCATCGGTGTGGTGGTTGGTTTCGTCGTGGCCCGCCTGCTGCCCAACGCCGCGCCCAGCAGCACCCAGCGTCAGCTGGACGAAATGCAGAAACGTTTCGACAGCTACCAGAACGAAGTGGTGACCCACTTCAACAGCACTGCAGTACTGGTCAAGAAGCTGACCCAGAGCTACCAGGATGTCCAGGATCACCTGGCCGACGGCGCCAACACCCTGGCGCTCGACGAACTGACCCGCCAGCGCCTGCTGGCCGCGCTGCACTCCGAAGGCACTCAGGGCCCGCGTGACCGCCTGACCCCGCCAAAAGACACTGCCGAAGTGCCACGCGACTACGCGCCGAAGGCACCGAACTCGCCGGGCATGCTCGACGAGAGCTACGGGCTCAAGCGTTGATCGATTGCCAAGGAGGAGTGGGCTAGCCCCTCCTCCTGCTTCACCCCTCCAGACACACCTGCCCCCCCAAGGCGTAGCCTTCGTACCCCATCTCAGGCCGCATTTCCTGCTGCCGGACGCTCTAGCACTTCGAGATCCTGCATAAGTCCCTCAAACCGGAGCAGACCTATGCTGACTTATCGACAACGCTCTTTCATTGCCACCGTCGAAGCCGTAGATGGCACGATGCACTTCCTCGACCAACTGCACGGCGGGCCCGCCGAACTGGAAAAGACGCCACCCAACAAATCTGGCCCCCTGACCTCAGGCGGCCTGGCGATGGCCGGATTTGCCGGCCGAATGTTCCGCATCAACGCCCTCAGGCGGTCGAGGAACCAGGCCAACACTCAGAAAGCCCCTGCGCCGGCCAAACAACCTGCCAAGCGGGACCAGTCGTTTTACCTGGGCCATGTCCCGGACACGCTGGACCTTCCCCCTTTGAGCCTCTATTTCCGCCGCGTGGATAATGGCTACCGGCTGTTCGTCCGCTCCCAGGTGCGCTTCGGGCTCGCGCTTTACATACATGATGAGGACTGCGTGGGTGCCTTCCGTTCACCGCTCAATAGTGCCTACCCGACGCTTTTCGACTTGCTTGACACCAATAACTCGCGAATTTCCTTCGAGGACCTCGACGACCAGGCGATCGTGCGCCTGGCGCCAGCAGGCAGACAGGAACCCCTCATGCTGCGCACCTTCAACGGGATCCCGTTCACCTATATCTGCAAGAAGGGCCAGCAACCCCTTGAGTTGCGCCTGAACATCGTTGAGAGAAACGCCGCTTACCTCAATCACCCAGACGAGGTTTGATGTGAGCAATAACACGCCGTGGCAGGGCCACGATGCGGCCCCCATGGTGCCACCAAGGCTTGACTGACAGGCATCAAGGGGTGGCTGCGACCTGGCAGCAAGCCTGCAATGCCTGCTCGACATCCGCCAGCAGGTCCTCTGCATCCTCCAGCCCTACTGACAACCGCACCAGCCCCTCGGAAATTCCGTGATGCGCCCGTTCTTCGGGCGTATAGCTGGAATGGGTCATGCTCGCCGGATGCTGCGCAAGGGATTCGGCATCACCCAGGCTCACCGCCCGGGCAAACAGTTGCAGCGCATTCATGAAGCGCCGCCCAGCCTCGATCCCGCCTTTGAGCTCGAAAGCGATCATCCCGCCCGGCATGCGCATCTGCCGTTTCGCCAGTTCGTACTGGGCGAACGACGCCAGCCCCGGATACTGGATCAACTCCACCTGGGGCTGGCGCTCCAGGAACTCGGCAACCTGCTGGGCATTGGTGCAATGACGATCCATGCGCAGTGCGAGCGTCTTGATACCCCGCATCAACAGCGAGGCATCGTGCGGTGACAGCACCGCACCCGTCATGTCCTTGAGGCCTTCAAGGCGAATCCGGTCTATCAGCGCCTTGCGTCCGATCACCAGCCCGGCCGTGACATCACCGTGGCCGCTGAGGTACTTGGTCGCCGAATGCACCACCAGGTCGGCGCCCAGTTCCAGCGGCCGCTGCAGATAGGGCGTGCAGTAAGTGTTGTCGACCACGATGTGCAGGTCATGCCCTTGCGCCGCCTCCGCCACCGCCGCGATATCGACCAACTGCATGTTCGGGTTTGCCGGGGTTTCGAAGTAGATCATTCGCGTCTTGTGGTTGATCGCCGCTTTTAGCGCCTTGCTGTCATTGAGGTCCACATGGCACACCTTCACTCCAAACTCACCAATGCCATGGTGCATGAACGCGAAGGTGCAGCCATACACCGTGCGCCCGACGATGAGCTCGTCACCTGGCCGCAACAGGGTCCACAGGGTCGAGGTGACAGCCCCCATGCCCGACGCCAGGGCCAGACCTGACTCTCCCCCCTCCAGTGAGGCCATGCGCTGCTCCAGCAAGGCCAAGGTCGGGTTGGAAATGCGACTGTACACGTGCCCGCCCTCCTCGCCAGCAAAGCACGCCGCGCCGTACTCGACGCTAGGGAAGGCATAAGTTGAAGTCTGGTAAACCGGTGGCACCAAGGCACCGCCGTGGGAAAGCGGGTCGTAGCCATGGTGTATGGCCCGTGTCGAAAAACCGGTGTTGTTATGGGAGTCGCGCATGGCAACAGCCTCTGGTGGTTTGTTATAAGCTTATGCCACCGAGCTGCCTTATTTTTTCCAAAATTACCCACGCACTTGCGCTTGCTTTGAAAAGAAAACAACAAATACAACACCAGGAGGGCAAATCATGCCTTCAAGCCTCGACCGCACCGACCGCGCCCTGCTTGCTGCGCTGCAACACAACGCCCGCCTGACCGTTGCCGAACTCGCCGACCAGGTTGCCCTGACCACCTCACCCTGCTGGCGACGGGTCAAGCTGCTGGAAGACAACGGCTACATCACCGGCTACCAAGCCATTCTTTCGCCAAAATCGCTGGGGTTTGGCGTGACTGCATTCGTCAGCATCATGATGGACTCGCACACCAAGGACATGGCGCTGGCGTTCGAACAGCGGCTCATGGAAATTCCCGAAATCGTTGCCTGCCACAACATCTCCGGGCGCTATGACTTTCTGCTGGAGATTCTGGCGCGGGACCTGGAGTCGTTCGGGGAGTTCACCCGCGAGGTACTGCAGCGCTTGCCAGGGGTGAAGGAGATCTACTCGAGTTTTTCCTACAAGGCGGTGAAGGAGAAACGGGTGATACCGGTGTCGGAACAACACATCTGAGACAGATCCTTCCGAGCACCACGAAGCTTCCTACTGATTGACAGGCTGCCGCTGACATACCGCAAATTCGATGTACGTAAACCTAGTCCATGTGGTGATTCGGAGAACCTACATGGCACGGGACAACACGTATTATCTGGATGAAGCACTGTACATCAGCGCGCAAGCACCCACCGGTATTGAACTGCGTTTTATTGGTGGTGGGGGTGGGCCGGGCGCAGGTGGCTGGGGGCTAAGCGATGGTTATCCACGCGGCACCAGTCCAACCAAAAATGATATTGCTCGGGTTATTTCCACGCGCCGGGTGCTGACAGAAGAGTTTCAGATCATCGAGAAGGACTATTCAGACAAGTATGCGCATGACATAAAACAGCTTCCTGAAACTATAAACGCGCTCAAAGCCCAGATCAAAGCCGAAGCGAGCAGTACAAACCGCGCGGCATCAACACTCTTTACAGAGCAACAAATCCTATCGTCGCGCATCAGCCAGATTCGTGATGGTTATCTGCAGATTTTACCCGACGCCAACAACTACTTTGGCGTACCCGCCTTCTACAAGCGGGGCGACTCAATGATGAGCCGGTTTCTAGACCCGGGTTTCTTCGCAGCAACCACAGGCCAGGAATTAGGTGTGGAATGGGCCACAAGGCTGCAGAAGTCCTGGGAGGGTACGTACCGTTTACACCTGGAAGCTCAGAAGCACCAAGCATTGGCAGACGAACTTCAAGCACTGGCAAGCCAGGTAGATCAGGAAGAACTCAGCCAGCAACCGCTGGATTTGTTGCAGGTGATTGCGCGTAGAACAGCGCAGATCCACACAGAGCGACAAATACATTTCGATTGTTTACCTAATGTCCTTCAGCATGAGCTGGGGCAAACGGTCATCGATGACGCATTCACGCTTGCCCAAACCTTCAGTGCCTACCTGGCTACCGCTGATGCCCTAGTGCAGGCCAAGCAGTCGCAAATCCCGCCGTATCGAGATCAAAACCCGCGCATCAACGGCCCTCTGTCGAAGCCTCAACTTGAAGGGCTTTTGCATCTGGTCGATGAGCAACGGCTACGCCGGGCAGGCCCCCGCTGGCAGGAATACCACCTGGCACTGGCATTAACCGAATCGGTTAGATTTCTGGGGGTATATGCGGGTGCCACGCAGAACCTGATGCAGCGCGCGGCTGAAGTGGAAAACCTCAAGGCTCGACTCGCTGCACAGGAAGAAGCCGCACGCCAGCAGGCCGAAGCCGAGCGCTTGGCTGCAGAAGCCGAGCGGCAAAGGCAAGAGTCGCTGCGGCGTAATATCTCTTATATCAATGAAGCGCGTTTAGCGGGATCGACGCCAGCCGTAATCCCGATTGGTATAGCAACATTCGCGGTGGCCGAAACGCCTTATAAGGCTTTGAGCGAAGCGATCACAACGGCGATTTCCCGCCTCGTTGCGACTACCATCTCCTCGCTTGCGGTAGGCACCCTCGCGATGGCCTGGCCATCAACGCTGGGTAACAGTGAGCGTAGGTACCTGATCAGCACCCCCCTAGCCAGCCTTACGCCGCCCGGCGGGCCAGACCTTGCAACCTTGGCTCTGTCATCAACCAGCATCGACTTACCGTATTTGCTGGCAGGGGCGGAGCATGACAACGGCCTGGATCTGTATGTGGTGCCTGGGGGCAGGCCAGTACCGGTGCGCACGGCGACATTCGACACTGAACGCCTGGTCTACAGCCTTGCACTGGAAAATCCGCAGCGGATTCTGACCTGGACACCGGCCAACGCGCCGGGTGGTGAAGCCGGAAGCTCCACCAGCTTGCCGCAAGTCCCACCCGGCACCGTTGTTTACACCGGCAGCAGCCTGGACCCTGTCATTACCGAGCAGGAGGGTTACCCCGCACTCGATCTGCTGGATCAGGAACGGCTGATCATCACCTTCCCCATGGACTCCGGATTACCGCCTATTCTGGTGGTATTCAAGAGCCCGAGATATGAGCCGGGTATTGCCATGGGCTCAGGCGCGCAGATCGATGGTATCTGGCTTGGGGACATAACCAGGGAAACCGGAGCAAAAATCCCGACACAAATTGCAAATGCGCTGAGGGGAAGAGAGTTTGGAGATTTCGATGCATTCAGAACCGCATTCTGGAAGGCGATATCCGATACCCAAGAGTTTTCTAGCCAGTTCAATGATGCAAACAGAAGTCTCATCGCAAAAGGTCGCGCGCCCAAAGCGCGCGACAAAGATCACCACAAAGGTCACGCAACCTTCATACTCCACCACGTGATTCCAATTTCCGAAAACGGAGCTGTATACGACGTAGACAACTTAAGAGTAGTCACGCCAGCGGCGCATCACGACATTCACTATGGAGCTTCCGAATGAGTCAAAAAAGCACAATCTCCGAATATACAGAGCTTGAATTCTTGAATTTTATCAAATCAATAATCAACCCACCAGACAACGTAAGCGATCAAGAGCTTGATGCACAAATCATGCTATTCAAGGCTTTGAGCGAACACCCCAACGGTTCAGACCTAATATATTGGCCTGAAGCAGGCGGTCTTGATACACCGGAAGAAATTCTACGCACAATAAAAGTGTGGCGTGCAGCCAACGGCAAGCCAGGATTTAAACCAGAATGAATCCGACACCCCGCTTACGCGGGGTACAGATTGTCCATCTGGGCCTGACCGAATTGGGTGGGCTGATGTACGGCCCTGAAAACCTGCGGATCATGAGCGCCATGGAGTATGTACTATCATCGGAGTCTCCATGGTGATCATTCAGAAACATTGCCTTGCAGACTATTCATACTCGGAGTTCCATTCGATTGTCGAAGAATTGATACATACGACAGGTTCTCCCGCCTTGGCAGGATCGGCTGCATGAGTGAAAAAACCAAACTTTCTGACTATACCGAAAACGAATTTTTGGCACTCATAATTGAAATTCACAGAGCCAACTTGGAAGAACCCGATCACGTACTGGGGGGACTTCTTGATCATTTTTCAAAAATCACTGAACACCCCTCAGGCTACGATCTTTTGTACAGACCAAACCCAAAGGAAAATGGTAGACCTGAAAAAGTACTAGAAATAGTCAAGCAATGGCGGCTAGCCAACGGTAAAGACGGTTTCAAGCCCAGCTAACACGAGCAAGGCCCTGAACTCTGAGGACCTTTTCGCCTGAACTGAGCAATAGAAAAAACCCCGCCGAAGCGGGGTTCTCCTTGCAGGCCAGCGCTTAAATCGCGCCCCGCTGACGCAGCACGTCCAGCACCTGTTTCACGCCCTCGTCCACACTGGTGGTCTGGGTATCGATCACCAGGTCGGCGTCCAGCGGCACATCGAACGGGAAGCTTTCACCCGGGATGTTGTCGCCACCGGCAGCGTACAGGCCCTGCGGGTCACGCTCGCGGCAGGCCAGCGGCGAGGCCTGGACGTAAACGGTCACCAGGCGTTCCTTGCCGATCAGCGCCTTGGCCTGTTCGCGGCCTTCGGCATCCGGGGCCACGAATGCAGCCAGGGTCAGCATGCCGGCTTCGTTGAACTGGCGCGCTACGTGGGCGGCACGGCGCCAGTTTTCGGTGCGGCCGGCGCGGTCCTGTGGCAGGCCCTTGTTCAGGTCGTGGCGCAGGTTCTGGCCATCGAGCACATATACCGCACGGCCCATGTCGAACAGCTTGCGCTCCACGGCATAGGCCAAGGTGCTCTTGCCAGCGCCGGACAGGCCGCTGAACAGCACGGTGGCTGGCTGCTGGCCGAAGCGCAGGGCGCGTTCTTCAGTGGACACGTGGGCCTGCTTGCCATGCTGACCGGTGCTGCCATGGGGCAATACTGGCTGGGCGATGATCATGCCGGCACCGACGGTGCCGTTGGTCAGGCGGTCGATGACGATGAACGCGCCAGTGGTGCGGTTGCTGTCATAACCGTCCAGGGCAATGGCGCTGTCCAGAGACACCTTGACGCGACCAATCTCGTTCAGTTGCAGGGCGCTGGCAGCGTCCTTCTCGAGGGTGTTCACATCCACCTTGTGGGTGATGCTGGCAATCGAGCCCGGCACATAGCTGGTGGCGCGCTTGATGTCGTACTTCTTGCCCGGGAGCATGGGCTCCTCAGCCATCCACACCAGCATGGCGTCGAACTGGTCGGTGACCGGCGGAACGTTGTCGGCGTGTACCAGCAGGTCACCACGGGAGATATCGATCTCGTCTTCCATGGTCAGGGTCACGGCCTGGCCTGGGCCGGCGTTTTCCAGTTCACCTTCGTAGGTGACGATGGATTTGACCCGGCTGCTCTTGCCCGACGGCAGCACGACGATTTCGTCACCCTTGTGTACCACGCCGCTGGCGAGGGTACCGGCGAAGCCGCGGAAGTTCAGGTTCGGGCGGTTGACGTACTGCACCGGGAAACGCAGGTCGGTGAAGTTGCGGTCGGCCGAAACCTCGACGGTTTCAAGGATTTCCATCAGCGTCGGGCCGGTGTACCACGGCGATTGCTCGCTGTGATTGACCACGTTATCGCCCTTGAGGGCCGACATCGGCACAAAGTGCAGGCTGCTCGGGGTCAGGTTGATCGCTTCGGCAAATTTCAGGTAATCGGCCTTGATCGACTCGAACACACCTTCGTCGAAGCCCTTGAGGTCCATCTTGTTGACGGCGACCACGATGTGCTTGATACCCAGCAACGAAGCGATGTAGCTGTGCCGGCGGGTCTGGGTCTGCACGCCATAGCGGGCATCGACCAGGATGATCGCCAGGTCGCAGGTGGACGCACCAGTGGCCATGTTGCGGGTGTACTGCTCGTGGCCAGGGGTATCGGCAATGATGAACTTGCGCTTGGCAGTGGAGAAGTACCGGTAGGCGACATCGATGGTGATGCCCTGCTCGCGCTCGGCCTGCAGGCCGTCTACCAGCAGCGCCAGGTCGACTTCTTCGCCGGTGGTGCCGGACTTTTTCGAGTCACGGGTGATGGCCTCGAGGTGGTCCTCGTAGATCATCTTGGAATCGTGCAGCAGGCGCCCGATCAGGGTGCTCTTGCCATCGTCAACGTTGCCGCAGGTCAGGAAGCGCAGCAGTTCCTTGCGCTCATGCTGGGCCAGGTAGGCGAGGATGTCCTCGCTGATCAGATCAGATTGGTGCGACATGGAGTAACCCTGAAATTAGAAGTAGCCTTGGCGTTTCTTGTCTTCCATGGAACCGGCGCCATCGTGGTCGATGACACGGCCCTGGCGTTCGGACGTACGGGTCAGGAGCATTTCCTGAATGATGTCCGTCAGGGTCTCGGCTTCCGACTCGACAGCGCCCGTCAGCGGGTAGCAGCCGAGGGTACGGAAACGCACCTTCTTCTTGACGATGCGGGCTTTCTCTTCCTCGGAGAGGTGCTCGAGAATGCGCTCGTCGTCGATCATGATCAGGGTGCCGTTCTTCTCGATAACTTCACGCTCGGCGGCGAAGTACAGCGGCACGATCGGGATGCCTTCAAGGTAGATGTACTGCCAGATGTCCAGCTCGGTCCAGTTCGACAGGGGGAAGACACGGATCGACTCACCCTTGTTGACCTTGCCGTTGTACACGTTCCACAGCTCGGGGCGCTGGTTTTTTGGGTCCCAGCGGTGCTTGCTGTCACGGAACGAGTACACACGCTCCTTGGCCCGCGACTTCTCTTCGTCGCGGCGCGCGCCACCGAAGGCAGCGTCGAAACCATGCTTGTCCAGCGCCTGCTTCAGGCCCTGGGTCTTCATGATGTCGGTGTGCTTGGAGCTGCCATGGGTGAACGGGTTGATACCCTGCGCCACACCCTCAGGGTTGACGTGGGTGATCAACTCCAGGCCCATTTCCTCGACCATCTTGTCGCGGAAGCTGTACATCTCCTGGAATTTCCACTGGGTGTCGACGTGCATCACCGGGAACGGCAGCTTGCCCGGGAAGAAGGCCTTGCGCGCCAGGTGCAGCATCACGGCGGAATCCTTGCCGATCGAGTACAGCATCACCGGGTTGTCGAACTCGGCGGCCACCTCGCGGATGATGTGGATGCTCTCCGCCTCCAGCTGTTTCAAGTGCGTCAGTTTGTCGACCATGGCTACTCACGAAAAACGATCTTATGGACGGCCTGCGGGCCGTGTTCGAGCGAGCCACTTTATCACAGCGGCTGCTTCTATTTAGGCGGCTGGCTAGATCGAAAGCGTCTAACGATATGACTGGGGGTTTGGGGCGGCAACCGGCCGCTTCGCGGCTGCAACCGCTCCGGCAAGACCGGCCTGGGAGCGGGTTCACCTGCGAAGGGGAGACACCGTCATCAGATGGGATTCGGACAATCGATGAACAGGTGCTCCAGGGCAAACCGCCGCGCCAGGCAGTCGCCCAGGGCCTGCACGCCGTAGCGCTCGGTGGCATGGTGCCCGGCAGCAATGAAGCTGACGCCATTCTCGCGCGCACTGTGATAAGTCTGCTCGGACGCCTCGCCGGTCAGGTACAGGTCCACCCCGGCGGCAATCGCCGTGTCGATATAGCCCTGCCCGCCGCCTGTGCACCAGCCCACGCGGCGGATCATTGCGTCGCCCTCGACCAATAACGGCTCACGCCCCAGCACCTCTTGCACCCGCCGGGCAAAATCACGCGCAGTCATCGGCTCGGCCAGCGAACCGACCAGGCCGACCACCTTGGGGTTCTCCGGGTCCAGCGGCCCTTCGACGGTGATGTCCAGTTGCCGGGCCAACTGCACGTTGTTGCCCACCTCGGGGTGTACATCCAGCGGCAGGTGGAACGCCAGCAGGCTGATATCGTTGCTCAGCAAGGTTTTCAGGCGGCGCTGACGGATGCCGGTAACGCACGGGTTCTCACCCTTCCAGAAGTAGCCATGGTGCACCAGCACCAGGTCGGCCTCTGCTTCGACCGCGGCATCCAGCAATGCCTGGCTGGCGGTAACGCCGCTGACGATGCGGCTGACATGGGGCCGGCCTTCGACCTGCAGGCCGTTGGGGCAATAATCCTGGATCTTCGCGCTGCCCAGGTAACGCTCGGCTTCTTCAACCAGGGTGGTTAGTGCGACGGCCATGAAAATCTCCTCGAAAACTGCGCTTTTCACGGGCACAACGCAGATCGAACGCCCGTATAATGCCGGCCATTATGGGCCGTCGCCGGCACTGGGGGAACCGGTGTATGATCGCGCGCGTTCATGCCCCACCGCGCGGCCCCTGGCCCCGCTCTTTCCAGGATTCGTTCATGTTCAAGGCTTTGCGTTACTTTGGCTGGCCCCTGCTTACCGGCGTACTGATCGCCATGCTGATCATCCAGCGTTTCCCGGAATGGGTCGGCCTGCCCAGCCAGGACGTCAACCTGCAGCAGGCGCCGCAGACCACGAGGATCATGCAAGGCCCGGTGTCATACGCCGACGCCGTGACCCTGGCCGCCCCGGCGGTGGTCAACCTGTACACCACCAAGGTGGTGAACAAGAGCGCCCACCCACTGTTCGAAGACCCGCAGTTCCGCCGCTTCTTCGGCGACAACCTGCCCAAGCAGCGCCGCTGGGAGTCGAGCCTGGGCTCGGCGGTGATCATGAGCCCCGAGGGCTACCTGCTGACCAACAACCACGTCACCAGCGGCGCCGACCAGATCGTCGTGGCCCTGAAGGATGGCCGCGAAACCCTGGCCCGGGTCATCGGCAGCGACCCGGAAACCGATCTGGCGGTGCTGAAAATCGACCTCAAGAGCTTGCCGGCGATTACCATCGGTCGCTCGGACAACATCCATATCGGCGACGTGTCACTGGCCATTGGTAACCCGTTCGGCGTCGGCCAGACCGTGACCATGGGCATCATCAGCGCCACCGGTCGCAACCAGCTGGGGCTGAACAACTACGAAGACTTCATCCAGACCGACGCAGCGATCAACCCGGGCAACTCCGGTGGCGCACTGGTCGATGCCAACGGCAATCTGATCGGCATCAATACGGCAATCTTCTCCAAGTCTGGTGGTTCACAGGGCATCGGCTTCGCCATCCCGGTGAAACTGGCGCTGGAGGTGATGAAGTCCATCGTCGAGCACGGGCAGGTGATTCGTGGCTGGCTGGGTATCGAGGTACAGCCGCTGAGCCAGGAGCTGGCCGAGTCGTTCGGCATGAAGGACCGCCCGGGCATCGTGGTGGCGGGTATCTTCCGCGAAGGGCCGGCGGCCAAGGCCGGGCTGCAGCTGGGTGACGTGATCCTGAGCATCAATGGCGAGCCGGCCGGTGACGGGCGCAAGTCGATGAACCAGGTGGCGCGAATCAAGCCCAATGAGAAGATCACCATCGAGGTGATGCGCAACGGTCAGCAATTGAAGCTGATCGCCGAGGTGGGGCTGCGGCCGCCGCCGGCGCCGGCTGTAACGCAAGAAGAAAAGTAAGGTGAGGCCTTAAGCCGTTCCGCAACCCTGTGGGAGCGGCCTTGCGTCGCGATGGGCCGCGTAGCGGCCCCAAAATTTCAGCTTCGCAGGGCATATGCCCGGGGCCGCTTTGCGGCCCATCGCGACGCAAGGCCGCTCCCACAGTTGGCCGAGTCTGCTGCCGCTACTGCATCAATGCAGGATCTGGCTCAGGAACAACCTGGTCCGGTCGCTGCGCGGCCGGTCGAAGAAATCATCCGGCGCTGCCTGCTCCACAATCTCGCCCTTGTCCATGAAGATCACCCGGTTCGCCACGGTGCGAGCAAAGCCCATCTCGTGGGTCACGCAGAGCATGGTCATGCCATCCTCGGCCAGGCCTACCATGGTATCGAGCACTTCCTTGACCATTTCCGGGTCCAGTGCCGACGTGGGTTCGTCGAACAACATGATCTTCGGCTTCATGCACAACGCCCGGGCAATCGCCACACGCTGCTGCTGACCACCGGACAACTGCCCCGGGTACTTGTGTGCCTGCTCGGGAATACGCACCCGCTCCAGGTAATGCATGGCAATTTCCTCGGCCTTGCGCCGAGGCATCTTGCGCACCCACATCGGCGCCAGTGTGCAGTTTTCCAGAATGCTCAGGTGGGGGAACAGGTTGAAGTGCTGGAACACCATGCCCACCTCACGGCGGATGGCCTCGATCTGCTTGAGGTCGTTGGTCAGCTCTACCCCATCGACCACAATGCGCCCCTGCTGGTGCTCTTCGAGGCGGTTGAGGCAGCGGATGGTGGTGGACTTGCCCGAGCCGGACGGCCCGCACAGCACGATACGCTCGCCTTGGCGCACGTTCAGGTTGATGTCCTTGAGCACATGGAACTGGCCGTACCACTTGTTCACACCCTGCATCTGGATGATGCCTTCGGGGCCGGCAGGCTGCTTGATCGCTTCACTCATTTCGAAACTCCTAACGCTTGTGGCCAGTGTCCAGCTTGCGCTCCAGGTGCATGGAGTAGCGGGACATACCGAAACAGAAAATCCAGAACACCAGGGCGGCGAACACGTAGCCCTCGGTAGCCATGCCCAGCCAGGCCGGGTCGGCGGCGGCTTGCTTGACGCTGTTCAGCAGGTCGAACAGGCCGATGATGATCACCAGGCTGGTGTCCTTGAACAGGGCAATGAAGGTGTTGACGATGCCGGGAATCACAAGCTTCAGCGCCTGCGGCAAGATCACCAGCCCCATCGAGCGCCAGTAGCCAAGGCCCATGGCCGCGGCGGCTTCGTACTGGCCCTTGGGGATGGCCTGCAGGCCGCCGCGTACCACCTCGGCGATGTACGCCGACTGGAACAGGATCACGCCGATCATCGCCCGCAGCAGCTTGTCGAAGCTCATGCCTTCGGGCAGGAACAACGGCAGCATCACCGACGACATGAACAGCACGGTAATCAGCGGCACGCCACGCCAGAACTCGATGAAAGTCACGCACACCACTTTCACGGCCGGCATCCTCGAACGCCGGCCCAGTGCCAGCAGGATGCCCAGCGGCAAGGCGCCGACGATGCCCACGGTGGCGATCACCAGGGTCAGCATCAGCCCGCCCCACTGGCTGGTCGGTACGTTTTCCAGGCCCAGGTACCCACCGTGCAGCAGGGTATAGGCCAGTATCGGGTACAGCACCAGGAAGCCCAGACCGTAGAAGGCTTTGCGTGGGAAGCGCTTGATGAACAGCGGCGCGGCGCCGAGCACGGCAAGCCACACGGTCAGGTCC
This sequence comes from Pseudomonas sp. LB-090624, assembly GCF_003205205.1. Classification (GTDB taxonomy): domain Bacteria; phylum Pseudomonadota; class Gammaproteobacteria; order Pseudomonadales; family Pseudomonadaceae; genus Aquipseudomonas. Next base: position 102,721 of record NZ_QJRL01000001.1, on the reverse strand, counting down.
ACACGCCAGCGCAGCTCGGCCGGGTAATAGCCGTACATGAACTGGCCAAAGCGCTGCTGCACGAACACCCAGCAGGCGCCCTCCTTGGTGCAATCGGCGCGGGTGGTGCCGACCCAGTTGGCATCGATCAAGGCCCACTGCAGCAACGGCGGCACGATCAGCCACACCAAGTAGATGGCGAGCAGGGTCAACAGTGTGTTGAGCCAGCTAGAGAAAAGATTGGCACGCATCCATGCGAGCACGCCGACGGTTTTCACCGGTGGCGGCATATCGGGTTTGAAAACATGGGCATTCACGGGCGTATCCTCACCGCTCGATCAGCGCAATGCGCTTGTTGTACCAGTTCATCAGCAGCGAAATGCTGATGCTGATGGCGAGATAGACACTCATGGTGATAGCGATCACCTCGATGGCCTGGCCGGTCTGGTTGAGCACGGTACCGGCGAACAGCGAGACCATCTCCGGGTAGCCGATACCCGCCGCCAGCGAAGAGTTCTTCGCCAGGTTCAGGTATTGGCTGGTCAGCGGCGGAATGATCACCCGCAGTGCCTGGGGAATGATCACCTTGCGCAGGGTCGGGCCCTCGCGCAGGCCCAGCGAGCGCGCCGCTTCGGTCTGCCCATGGCTGACCGAACGGATACCGGAGCGCACGATCTCGGCGATGAAGGCTGCCGTATAGATAGTCAGCGCCAGGGTCAGCGCCAGCAACTCGGGGATCAGCACCCAGCCACCGACAAAGTTGAAGCCTTTGAGCTGCGGCACTTCCCAGCTGACTGGGCTGCCGAACAGCAACACGCTCAGCCCTGGAATGACGATGAACAGCGCCAGGCCCACCCAGAACTTGTGGAATGGCACGCCGGTCTCGTCGAAGCGCTTGTTGGCGAAGCGCACCATCAGCACGATCGCGACAATCGCTACTGCCAGGGCCACCACGAATGGCCAGAAACCGTCGGCCATCGACGCGCCAGGCATGTTCAGGCCGCGGTTGCTGATGAAGAACATGTCGTCGATGTTGATGCTGCCCCGCGGTCCCGGCAGGGTCAGGAACACGGCGAAGTACCAGAACAGAATCTGCAGCAACGGCGGAATGTTGCGGAAGGTTTCCACATACACGGTTGCCAGTTTGCTGATCATCCAGTTCGGTGAAAGGCGCGCCACACCAATGATGAAGCCCAGGATCGTCGCCAGGATGAGGCCGATGAAGGTGACCAGCAGGGTATTGAGCAGGCCGATGACGAACACCCGCGCATAACTGTCGGATTCCACATAGGGGATCAGGTGCTGGGCGATGCCGAAGCCGGCGCTGCGGTCGAGGAAGTCGAAGCCCGAGGTGATACCCCGGTGTTGCAGGTTGGTTTGCGTGTTATGGAACAAGTACCAGCCCAGGCCGACCACGAAAACGATCGTGAGGATCTGGAACAACCACGCGCGCACACGCGGATCGTTAAGGGACAAGCCCTTGGGTGCGCCGATTTGATTTTGCATGAAGTGCCCCGGACAGTAGGGATTCGAACAGCCTGCGGCGGCGGGATGCCGCCGCAGGGTGCAGCCATCAGCGCACAGGTGGCGCGTACTGGATGCCGCCGTTGTTCCACAGGGCGTTCATGCCACGGTCGATCTTCAGGTCGGTGCTCTGGCCCAGGTTCTTCTCGAACACTTCGCCGTAGTTGCCGACTTGCTTGACGATCTGTACTACCCAGTCTTTGGGCAGCTTGAGGTCCTTGCCGTATTCACCGTCGCCACCCAGCAAGCGGGCGACGTCCGGGTTCTTGGTGGACTTGGCTTCAGCCTCGACGTTTTTCGAGGTGATGCCCGCCTCTTCGGCGTTGAGCATGGCGAACAGGGTCCACTTGACGATGCTGAACCACTCTTCATCGCCTTTGCGCACCACTGGGCCCAGAGGTTCCTTGGAGATGGTCTCAGGCAACACCACGTATTCGGTCGGCGCGGCCAGCTTGGAGCGCTGGGCGAACAGCTGCGACTTGTCCGAAGTCAGCACGTCGCAACGGCCGGACTCCAGCGACTTGGCGCTCTCGTCAGAGGTGTCGAAGGTAATCGGGGTGTACTTCAGGCCATTGGCACGGAAGAAGTCCGACACGTTCAACTCGGTGGTGGTACCGGCCTGGATGCAGATGGTCGCGCCATCGAGTTCCTTGGCGCTGGAAACACCGAGCTTCTTGTTGACCAGGAAACCGACGCCGTCATAGTAAGTGACACCGGCAAATACCAGGCCCATGCCGGCATCGCGCGAGCTGGTCCAGGTGGTATTGCGCGACAATACGTCGACCTCGCCCGACTGCAGGGCAGTGAAGCGTTCCTTGGCGTTGAGCTGGCTGAACTTGACCTTGGTCGCGTCGCCGAACACGGCGGCGGCCACGGCGCGACACACATCGGCATCGATACCGACGATCTTGCCCTGCGCATCAGGTACCGAGAAGCCCGGAAGACCATCGCTCACGCCACACTGGACGAAGCCCTTCTTCTTGACCGCATCATAGGTGGCGCCGGCCTGGGCATTGCTCACGGCGCCCAGCGCGGCGGCAGCGGTAAGGACTGCCAGGGTGGTTTTCAACACATTCATTCACTACCTCCAAATCGCTCTTGTTGTATCGAGCCGGAATTGCACCGCACCCTTTTGAGGCATGTCCGACCCGTATTGGCTTGTTATTGGGTCAATTGGCGCAATGGACTGTTCTATGACAGCCTTCGCTTACAAAGGGTGTTACCGTCACGGCCTGCCCTTTGCATCACAGGATGAATTGCAAAGCGCGTACCAAATTTTCTGGCTGTAGCGTTTAAGCGCTCGTCAAGTAGGGAAAGTTGTATCGTTGCGACATTCTTTTTCCGACAATCATTTCCAGCGCCTTCTTTTAACGCATGCCATAACAAGACCCGCACACTTTCGGAGCAGTCATGACCAACCCGCTGATTCTCGAACCACAGAAAACCGCTGACGCCTGTGTGATCTGGTTGCACGGTCTGGGGGCCGACCGTTACGACTTCCTACCTGTGGCCGAATTCATGCAGGAGCGCCTGGCCAGCACGCGCTTCATCATGCCCCAGGCACCGACCCGCCCGGTGACCATCAATGGCGGCTACGCCATGCCCAGCTGGTACGACATCAAGGCCATGACCCCGGCCCGCGCCATTGACGAAGCGCAACTGGAACAATCGGCCGAGCAAGTGGTTGCGCTGATCAAGGCTGAGCAGGCCAAGGGCGTCAGCCTGTCGCGGATCTTCCTTGCCGGTTTCTCCCAAGGTGGCGCAGTGGTGCTGCACACTGCTTATATAAAGTGGCAAGAAGCACTGGGCGGGGTAATCGCCCTGTCCACCTACGCTCCGACCTTCAACGACCAGCACCAGTTGAGTGCTTGCCAGCAGCGCACCCCGGCCCTGTGCCTGCATGGCGTCCACGACCCAGTAGTGATCCCATCGATGGGCCGCACGGCCTTCGAGTACCTCAACACCTGGGGTGTGGCCGCCCGCTGGCATGAGTACCCGATGGAACACGAGGTGGTGGTCGAAGAACTGCAGGACATCCACGACTGGCTGGCCAAGCAACTGCAATAAGCGGTGACCGCCTGTAGTTGTAGGGCTATTCCACTACGCCGCGCCCGAATCTTGCATTACACTGCCCGGCGTACATTCCTTAACCAGTTGATGAGATGATCGTGCTCAAGGCACTCAAGAAAATATTCGGCAAGGGAGACGCCGCGCCACAGGCCGTCGCTCCGGCAGCCAGCGTGACGCCACCTGCGCCTGCGCCCGCCCCCGCCAGCGAGGCCCGGCCGGCAACCAAACCGGCCGCCCAACGCGCCAACCCCACCCCCAAGGCCGAACAGCCTGCCGCCGTTACGCCAGTTGCCGACAACCCAGCCAGGGACAAACCGCGTCGCGAGCGTAAACCCAAGCCGCAGGCCAGCCTGTGGAAGCCGGAAGACTTCGTGGTCGAGCCGCAGGAAGGCAAGACCCGCTTCCACGACTTCAAGCTGTCCAACGAGCTGATGCACGCCATCCACGACCTGGGTTTCCCGTACTGCACGCCGATCCAGGCGCAAGTGCTGGGCTTCACCCTGCGTGGCCAGGACGCCATTGGCCGGGCCCAGACCGGTACCGGAAAGACGGCGGCGTTCCTTATTTCGATCATTTCGCAGTTGCAGCAGACGCCACCGCCCAAGGAACGCTACATGGGCGAGCCACGTGCGCTGATCATCGCGCCAACCCGCGAGCTGGTGGTACAGATCGCCAAGGACGCCGCGGCCCTGACCAAGTACACCGGCCTGAACGTGATGAGCTTCGTTGGCGGCATGGACTTCGACAAGCAGCTCAAAGCCCTGGAAGCGCGCCACTGCGACATCCTGGTGGCCACCCCGGGCCGCCTGCTGGACTTCAACCAGCGCGGCGAAGTGCACCTGGACATGGTCGAGGTGATGGTGCTGGATGAAGCCGACCGCATGCTCGACATGGGCTTCATCCCGCAAGTGCGCCAGATCATTCGCCAGACCCCGCCGAAAAGCGAGCGCCAGACCCTGCTGTTCTCCGCTACCTTCACCGAAGACGTGATGAACCTGGCCAAGCAGTGGACCACCAACCCGGCCATCGTCGAGATCGAACCGGAGAACGTGGCCAGCGAAACGGTCGAGCAACACGTGTATGCGGTGGCCGGCAGCGACAAGTACAAGTTGCTGTACAACCTGGTGACCCAGAACAAGTGGGAACGGGTAATGGTGTTCGCCAACCGCAAGGACGAAGTGCGGCGCATCGAGGAAAAACTGGTGCGCGACGGCATCAATGCCGCCCAACTGTCGGGCGACGTGCCGCAGCACAAGCGTATTCGTACCCTGGAGAACTTCCGCGAAGGGCGCATCACCGTGCTGGTGGCCACCGACGTGGCCGGGCGCGGGATCCATATCGATGGCATCAGCCACGTGATCAACTTCACCCTGCCGGAAGACCCTGACGACTACGTGCACCGCATTGGCCGCACCGGGCGTGCGGGAGCCGATGGCGTCTCGATCAGCTTTGCCGGGGAAGATGACTCCTATCAGCTGCCGGCGATCGAAGAGCTGCTGGGCCGCAAGATCAAATGTGAAATGCCGCCGGATGAGCTGCTCAAGCCGGTGCCGCGCAAGCATCACTGACCTTCAGCAGGCTACATGCAATCAATCTGTGGGAGCGGCCTTGTGTCGCGATTGGGCCGCACAGCGGCCCCGGGATTTCGGCTTTGATGCGCAGATTATCGGGGGCCGCTACGCGGCCCTTTCGCGGGTAAACCCGCTCCTACAGGCGACCGGCGGCGCCTTGATTACCAGCGCCCCGCCGCATCCTGGTCACTCTGTTTCCCCTCCACCCACCTTGGCCCTTCCTGGGTATTCTCCTTCTTCCAGAACGGCGCCCGGGTCTTCAGGTAGTCCATGATGAAGTTGCAAGCATCGAACGCCGCCTGCCGATGGGCACTAGCCACGCCCACGAACACAATCGGTTCGCCCGGTTCCAGCGCACCGATGCGGTGCAGCACCTCCACTTTCAAGAGCGGCCAACGCTGCTCGGCCTCGACCACGATCTTGGCCAGGGCCTTTTCGGTCATGCCCGGATAGTGTTCGAGGAACATCCCCGCCACTTCGCGGCCATCGTTGAAATCCCGCACATAGCCGACAAAACCGACCACCGCGCCCACGCCCACATTGGCTGCATGCATGGCATTGGTCTCAGCCCCCGGGTCGAACGCGTCTTCCTGCACTCGTACAGCCATGTTCAGCCTCCGGTCACCGGTGGGAAGAACGCCACTTCATCGCCCTCTTCCAGCGGTTCATCGAGCTTGCACAGCTCTTCGTTGCGCGCGCACATCAGGTTCTGCTCGGCCAGCAGTTCATACTGCCCGCCCTTGGCAACCAAGGCCTGGCGCACATCATCGAGCACTGTGAACGCCCCCTCCACCCGCTCGCCATCCACGCCCAACAGTTCGCGGTAACGGGCGAAGTACATCACCTTGACCTTCATCACGCCTCCACCTTGTAATGGCCACTCTTGCCACCGAGTTTTTCCAGCAGGCGCACTTGCTCGATGACCATACCTTTATCCACAGCCTTGCACATGTCATAGATCGTCAGCGCGGCCACGCTGGCGGCGGTCAGCGCCTCCATCTCCACCCCAGTCTGCCCGGCCAGCTTGCAGCGGGCGACGATGCGCACGGCGTCCGCGCCGTCGGCGCTGAGTTCGACCTTGACGCTGGTCAGCATCAGCGGATGGCACAGCGGGATCAGGTCGCTGGTCTTCTTCGCCGCCTGAATCCCGGCAATGCGCGCCACAGCGAACACGTCGCCCTTGGGGTGTTCACCATCGACGATCATCTGCAAGGTCTGCGGCAACATGCGCACCCGCGCCTCGGCAGTGGCCTCGCGCTCGGTCACGGCCTTTTCAGTGACGTCGACCATGTTGGCCCGCCCCTGGGAATCAAGATGTGTCAGCACTGCTCTGCTCCTGTGAAGGGAACCCGCAGTGTAAACCTGTGGGTCAGGTTTGAGCAGAGGTATGTGTCGGCAGGGTTGGCCTCTTCGCGGGCACGCCCGCGAAGAGGCCGGGCAGTAAGCTGCCCGGCTAGAGGCTTTTACAAATGCGACTCCGCATACTCGGCCAGCACCGAGCGAGGCACGCCCTGCAGGGTGATGTGCACGCCATGCGGGAAGTCCTTGAAGCGTTCGGTCAGGTAGGTCAGGCCCGAGCTGGTCGCGGACAGGTAGGGGGTGTCGATCTGCGCCAGGTTGCCCAGGCAGACCACCTTGGAGCCGGAGCCAGCACGGGTGATGATGGTTTTCATCTGGTGCGGCGTCAGGTTCTGGCACTCGTCGATCAGGATCAGGCTCTGCTGGAAGCTGCGGCCACGGATGTAGTTCAGCGACTTGAACTGCAGCGGTACCCGCTCAAGGATGTATTCGACGCTGCCATGGGTACTTTCGTCATCCATATGCAGGGCTTCGAGGTTGTCGGTGATGGCGCCCAGCCACGGCTCCATCTTCTCTGCTTCGGTACCCGGCAGGAAGCCGATCTCCTGGTCCAGCCCCTGTACACTGCGGGTGGCGATGATGCGCCGGTAGCGCTTGCTGACCATGGTCTGCTCAATGGCTGCTGCCAGGGCCAGGATGGTCTTGCCGGAGCCGGCCGCCCCCGTCAGGTTGACCAGGTGGATATCCGGGTCGAGCAAGGCGAACAGCGCCAGGCTCTGGTGAATGTCGCGGGGTTTCAGACCCCAGGCTTCCTGGTGCAGCAACGGCTCCTGATGAAGGTCCAGCAGCAGCAACTCATCGTTGCGAATGCCCTTGATCCAGCCGACGAAGCCCTGCTCGTCGATGATGAACTCATTGATGTGCACCGCTGGCAGGTTGTCGATCATCTGCACACGATGCCAGGTACGACCACGCTCCTGACGGGTATCGACTTTGCTGACGCGGTCCCAGAACGAACCACTGACCGAATGGTAGCCCTTGGATAGCAACGACACGTCATCGACCAGCTGGTCGGTGCTGTAGTCCTCGGCGGCGATGCCACAAGCGCGCGCCTTCAGGCGCATGTTGATGTCTTTGGTGACCAGCACCACGTCCAGGTCGGTGCGCCGGCTGCGTACGTCCAGCAGGGTGTTGATGATGATGTTGTCGTTGAGGTTTTCCGGCAGCAACTTGCTGGGTTCGTTGCGCGGGCTCATCAGGATCGACAGGAAGCCCTTCGGCCCACTCTTGTTACGCTGGATCGGCACGCCCTGCTCGACATCGCTGGGCGAAGCGTCACCAAGGGTCTGGTCGATAAGGCGAATGGCCTGCCGGCATTCGGCAGCGATGGTCTGTTTACCGGTCTTGAGCTTGTCGAGTTCCTCCAGCACCGTCATCGGGATCGCGACGTGGTGCTCCTCGAAGTTGAGCAATGCGTTGGGGTCGTGAATCAGGACGTTGGTATCGAGCACATAGAGGATTGGCTTGCTGGAGGAAGGGTTGCGTCCTTGGTCATCCATACTCGGTCACCTTATGTCGAAGCCACACGGCGCGGTCTGCTGCGCCGCAAAGTGACTGCCGTGCTCCCCGTATCCGCGTTGCTACGGGCGGGAAGTGAACCTGGCAAGGTGGGCCTGAATGACGCCACCTGTGCTGCAGGAATCGGCTGTCTGGTTTCTTCATACCGCAAAAACCATGACCGTAAAAAGCATTTTTACGCGTTTTTGAAGTTTATTTTTCAGATTGACGAAGGACCCTTGGCGACGAAGCCAGACAGGACTACGCTCAGAAGTCACACCCTCTATTCGCTATATCCATATTCCCGGCAATCCTCCCAGCCAATCCCGCTCTGGGCGGTGTTTTGCAGCAACCATTGCAGCGCTGGCTGTGCCTTGGGCAGGCTGTCATGAAACTGGATCACGCCCTTGCGCCACAGCAGCATCAGGGTCAGCACGCGTTGCGCCGAGGCCTCTGCGCTCAATGCCCCGTCATCCTCGGCGTCGATATCCCATAACGATACCCGCAACTGCTGGCTGGCCATGAACGGCTCGCCATCGGCCCGGCGCTGGCCGTAGGGCGGGCGGAACAGCGGCACATATTGCTCCGGCAGGTCGGCCTGCACACGCGCCTGGCTGCGGCGCAATGACGCCTGCCAGTCGGTCCACTGTGCGTGGGAACGATATTCCCAGCCCTGAATACCCGCACACTGCCCGTCATACAGATCGCGCAAGGCGTTCGCCGCCCCACCATCACGGCGTTGCTGCAGGCGGTTGCCTAGCACGAAGAAGATGCCCTCGAGCTTTTGCCGGCGCAGGTAGTCGGTCAGCAGGTCGGTATTGCCGCCATCAGGCCCGGGCCCGCCGACGAAGGTCAGCAGGAACATGCGGTCGTTCAGCTCATCACCATTGCGCTCACGCGAGGACAGCCTTTCGACCTCGCTGCTGGTCTGCGGCAGCAAGGCCGCCTTGCGCAGCTGTTCATCCAGGTAGCGCACATGGAACTGATGGCTCGGCTCGACCCATCCGGTGTAGAACGTGCCCACATCGGTGGCGAACGTCGCCGCCTGCGTACGTAAATCCGCCATCGACGTAACCGGGTAACAGAACGACGCATCCTGCTCGCAACTGCGTTGCGCCTGTTGATAACCCTCCCACAAGCGCTGCCACATGCGCGCCCTAACCTGGCGGACCTTCTGCAAGTTAATCTGCCGCAGGCCCAACCGCGCAGCGAGCGTTGCGTCGTCCAGCAGCTCACTTTCATGTAATACCTGGGCGAACGACAGGATTTCTGCCCGCGAGGCAACATCGAACAGCGCCGGGCTGTCCAGTTGCTCGGGCCACAGGCTGCGGTCAAGGCTGACCGGGGGCGATGGAGCGGCCTGCACGGCCAGGCTCAGCAAAGCGGCCAGCAAGGCAGAGGCAATGCGCACGGTTGAAGGCTCCGCAACGGCAAAACGCGAACTATAGCGCCTGCTGCGGCCATGGTCTGTGACTATCGTCGTCATAGTTTGGAGTTGCACCGCACAGCCCGTAGAATTCCTGGCCAACGATGCCAGGAGCCGACCCGATGCTGACGGTGATTTCCCCCGCCAAGACCCTCGACTACGACACCCCGCCGGTGACCGAGCGTTTCACCCTCCCCCAGTACCTGGACGACTCCCAGTTGCTGATCCAGCAACTGCGCGAACTGTCGCCGGCGCAGATCAGCGAGCTGATGCACCTGTCCGACAAGCTCGCCGGCCTGAACGCCGCGCGCTTTGGCAGCTGGACCCCGGACTTCACCCCGGCCAATGCCAAGCAGGCGCTGCTGGCGTTCAAGGGTGACGTGTACACCGGCCTCGATGCCGAGAGCCTGGGCGAGGACGATTTCAGCTACGCGCAAGACCACCTGCGCATGCTCTCTGGCCTGTACGGCCTGCTGCGTCCGCTCGACCTGATGCAACCCTACCGCCTGGAAATGGGCACCAAGCTGGCCAATGCCCGCGGCAAGGACCTGTATGCCTTCTGGGGCACGCGCATCAGCGAATGGTTGAACCACGCCTTGGCCGAACAGGGCGACGACGTGCTGCTGAACCTCGCCAGCAACGAGTACTTCAGCGCGGTGAAACGCAGCGCGCTGAACGCCCGGGTCATCAACGTCGACTTCAAGGACTTGAAGAACGGCCAGTACAAAATCATCAGTTTCTACGCCAAGAAAGCCCGCGGGATGATGAGCCGATTCGTCATCCAGCAGCGCATCAGCGATCCGCAACAGCTCAAGCAGTTCGACGCGCAGGGTTACTACTACAGTGCCGAGCAGTCCAAGGCTGACCATCTGGTGTTCCTGCGCGATCATCCCTCCGAGTAAGCGTGTAGGGCATTCGTCGTGAGCTGATGCTGTACCAATCAGGGTTGCCAGGTGCTCGCCAGGGGATCTTCAGCGCCTGTGAGATCGAGCGCCGCCCGCGCGGCGCATCGCGAGCTGCGCTCGCTCCTACGTTTGTTTCGGGCCAATTTTTCCTGTGAGATTCGCGCGCGTACGCCTTGGCGCATGGCGCGATATCGCGTCGTACAAACAAGGCGGTCGCGCGCGCCTGTCACAGGCGTTACTGGCCCGAAACAAACGTAGGAGCGAGCGCAGCTCGCGATGCGCCGCGCGGGCGGCGCTCGATCTCACAGGCCCTGCATATCTTACGGCCAACGCCTATCAGCCCTGATCCCCCTGCCCTGCAAAAGGGCATCCCGCAAATCGCCATCGCGCCATAAATCCGACGCCAATAATCCGCCACGCCTCCCCTAATCGCCAAACGCCATAAGACCGTTCATACCTTTTTTGACGAATTTTGAAAATTTTTTTTGGATGCTGGCATAAAAATATCTCGTAACAGTCTCACCCTTGATACACGGGGGGAAAACCCCCGCGTGCTATCAAATTGAAACTGCGGACAACTGAATAAATATTTAGAAATCTTTCATCCGAGCGAAACCCACTCAGGAACTTCTGCTAGAACGAATCGCTCATAGTGCCGTAACGATTTTCCTGCCTGCGGGCTGTGAGAGATGACTTACAGATGACAATGGCAGGTATCCACTACCGGCCTTGATAAATTAGACAGGTAGGCCCGAAACCGTTGGCAAGCCTGTTCATGCAGGAGAGATGCGCCCTACAGAATTCGTCCTAGTGGTTGATTTCAAAGGATTTTTCCACTTGAAAGAACAAGCACAGCATTGCGCCAAGTAGCGCATTGCAATAAAGACGGCTGCATTACAGGGCACGTTTTTTAATTGATGGCCTTTTACTGCCAACTTTGAGTGCATAACTTTTTGCGCTCCGGATTTATTTTGCCTGCGCTCGGCGAAGTGTGCGTTCGCCATGGAACCGTGCGCCCGAAAACTGTTGTTAATCAACCCAGCCCGGCTCTCTGCGGAGGCGTCGGCGTGATAAACACATGAGGTGATAGCGATGCGTATCAGCATCTTTGGTTTGGGTTATGTGGGTGCAGTCTGTGCAGGCTGCCTGACGGCGCGTGGCCATGAAGTGATCGGTGTGGACGTGTCCAGCACCAAGATCGACCTGATCAACCAGGGCAAGTCGCCCATCGTCGAACCTGGCCTGGAAGCACTGCTGCAACAGGGCATCGCCAACGGCCGACTGCGCGGTACCACCGACTTCGCCGAAGCCATCCGTGCCAGCGACGTGTCGATGATCTGCGTGGGCACCCCAAGCAAGAAGAACGGCGACCTGGGCCTGGAATACATCGAGTCGGTATGCCGCGAAATCGGCTACGTACTGCGTGACACCACCCGCCGTCACACCATCGTGGTGCGCAGCACCGTGTTGCCAGGCACCGTGAAGAACGTGGTCATCCCGATCCTCGAGGACTGCTCGGGCAAAAAGGCCGGCGTCGACTTCGGCGTTGCGGTCAACCCGGAATTCCTGCGTGAAAGTACCGCGATCAAAGACTACGACCAGCCACCGATGACTGTCATCGGCGAACTGGACAGCGCCAGCGGCGACATTCTCCAGGCCCTGTACGAAGAACTCGACGCCCCGGTCATCCGCAAGCCGATCGAAGTGGCCGAGATGATCAAGTACACCTGCAACGTGTGGCACGCCACCAAGGTCACCTTCGCCAACGAGATCGGCAACATTGCCAAGGCCGTCGGCGTGGATGGTCGTGAGGTGATGGACGTGGTCTGCCAGGACAAGGTGCTCAACCTATCGCAGTACTACATGCGCCCTGGCTTCGCCTTCGGCGGCTCGTGCCTGCCCAAAGACGTGCGCGCCCTCACCTACCGTGCCGCCAGCCTCGACGTGCGGGCACCGCTGCTCGACTCGCTGATGCGCAGCAACGAATCGCAGGTGCAGAACGCCTTCGAGCTGATCGAAGCCCACGACAAGCGCAAGGTCGCCCTGCTTGGCCTGAGCTTCAAGGCCGGCACCGACGACCTGCGCGAAAGCCCGCTGGTGGAACTGGCCGAGCGCCTGATCGGCAAGGGCTATCAGCTGGATATCTACGACGAGAATGTCCAGTACGCCCGTGTTCACGGCGCCAACAAGGACTACATCGAGTCGAAGATCCCGCACGTGTCGTCCCTGCTCAACGCCGACTTCCAGAAAGTCATCGACAACGCCGACATCATCGTCCTCGGCAACCGTGACGAGCAGTTCCGTGCCCTGGCCCAGCAAGCCCCGGCCGGCAAACAGGTGATCGACCTGGTCGGCTTCATGAGCAACCCGACCTGCACCACCAGCCGCACCGAAGGCATCTGCTGGTAAGTGCCTGGCCGGGCAGCGCAAGCCGCAGCGCTTGCGCTGCCCACCTTCCCCCGAATTCTCGACGGATGCTGAACATGCAAAGGCTCCAGACAGTGCTGTTGCAGTGCGCCGGGTGGCTGCTCTACATGAGCCTGCTCATGCTGATCGCCCTGGCCCTGCCAGCCGATATCTTCGACTCGCAGTCGAAGCACTTCATCTTCCTGGTCGGCGCAGTCGGCATCTGGCGCTATTCCATGGGCGCCACCCATTTCATCCGCGGCATGATCTTCCTCTACGGCGTGTACCCGTACCTGCGCCGCAAGGTGCAGAAAATGGGCAATGCCGCCGACCCGTCGCATGTCTACCTGATGGTCACCAGCTTCCGTATCGAAGCGCTGACCACCGCCCAGGTGTACAGCTCGGTGATACGCGAGGCGATCAACTGCGGCTTCCCCACCACCGTGGTCTGCTCGCTGGTGGAAATGTCCGATGAACTGCTGGTGAAGAGCCTGTGGGCCAAGTACAACCCGCCGGCCCACGTAAAGCTGGACATCGTGCGTATTGCCGGCACCGGCAAGCGTGATGGCCTGGCCTACGGCTTCCGTGCCATCTCGCGCATGCTGCCGGACGAAAACGCCGTGGTGGCGGTGATCGACGGTGACACCGTGCTGGCCGATGGCGTGGTGCGCAAGACCGTACCGTGGTTCAAGCTGTTCCCCAATGTCGGCGGCCTGACCACCAATGAGTTCTGCGAAGTGCGCGGCGGCTACATCATGAGCGAGTGGCACAAGCTGCGCTTCGCCCAGCGCCACATCAACATGTGCTCGATGGCCCTGTCCAAGCGCGTGCTTACCATGACCGGGCGCATGTCGATGTTCCGCGCCAGCGTGGTGACCAACCCCGAGTTCATTGCCGACGTCGAAAGCGACTCGCTGATGCACTGGCGCCTGGGCCGCTTCAAGTTCCTTACCGGTGACGACAAGTCCAGCTGGTTTAGCCTGATGCGCCTGGGCTACGACACCTTCTATGTGCCGGACGCCGCCATCAACACGGTCGAGCACCCGCCGGAGAAGAGCTTCCTCAAGGCCAGCCGCAAGCTGATGTACCGCTGGTATGGCAACAACCTGCGGCAGAACTCGCGTGCCCTCGGGCTGGGCATTCGCCGCCTGGGTCTGTTCACCAGCATCGTGCTGTTCGACCAACGTGTGTCGATGTGGACCAGCCTGCTGGGCCTGACCGTGGCGGTAATCGCCAGCCTCAAGTTCGGCCTGGCCTTCCTGCTGGTGTACCTGCTGTGGATCGGTATTACCCGCCTGATCCTCACCGTGATGCTGCTGTGCTCTGGCCACAACGTAGGCCCGGCCTACCCGCTGATTCTCTATTACAACCAGATCATCGGCGCGCTGATGAAGATCTACGTGTTCTTCCGCCTCGACAAGCAGTCGTGGACGCGTCAGCCCACTGCCCTCAAGCGTGACCTCGCCAGCTTTCAACAATGGTTCAACACCTGGTCCTCGCGGACCATGACCTTCTCGGCTGCCAGCATCTTCGTTGCTGTGCTGTTCATGGTCGTGTGAGCCCAACCCGGATCGGATCTAACAGGAACAAACCACCATGAATACCGCCGTGAACGTCAATGTCGTGCATGAGTCCGAAGCCCAGCGCCAACACGCCCGGGTACGCATTCCCGCCAAGCTGCGTTTCCTTGACGCCCAGCGCCAGACCCACGAAGTGAAGGTCGATGACCTTTCCGCCGGTGGCCTGAGTTTTCACACCAAGCAGCCATTGAATGTGGGTGATGTGTTGCGCGGGCGCTTGCAGTTCGTGGTCGACAACCTGGGCCTGTCGATCGACATCGAGTTCCAGGTGCGCTCCTACAACCCGAGCAGCGGCCGTACCGGTGCGCAGTTCCAGAACCTTGAGCCACGCGACATCGCCACACTGCGGCACATCATCACCAGCCACCTGTCCGGTGAGCTGATCAGCATTGGTGACGTACTCAGCACCCTGCAGCGCGACAATTTCACCAAGGCTCGCAAGCAGAAGGACGGCGGCAGTGGCCTGAGCGCCTTCGGCAGGCTCAAAGCAGTCACCGTCACCCTCGGCGTGTTCGTGGTCGGCATCGCGGCCTTTGGCTTCGTCGCCAAGTCCCTCTACGGCATGTACTTCGTCAGCCACGCCGAAGCCGGCGTGGTCGCGGTACCCACCACCAACGTCACCATGCCCCGCGACGGCACCGTCAACAGCCTGGTGGAAAGCGGCGGGCAGATCGCCAAGGGCGCGCCACTGGCCAGCTTCACCACCAGCATGCTGGACATGCTCAAGGGCAACCTCGACGACACGCAACTGGAGCCGGCGAAGATCGAGGAACTGTTCGGCAAGCAGCTCTCCGGCACCCTCACCAGCCCCTGCGATTGCGTAGTCGCCCGCCAGTTGGTGGATGACGGCCAATACGCCGCCAAGGGCCAACCGATCTTCCAGCTGATCCCGCGCACCACCAACCCGATGGTCGAGGCACGCTTCAGCTACCGCCAGTTCGACGAGGTCAAGCCAGGCACCCGGGTCAACTTCCAGGTCGCCGGCGAAGACGAAGTGCGCACCGGCCAGATCATCAGCAGTGCCAGCCTCAACAGCGAAGACTTGGCTTCCGACATTCGCGTGCAGATCAAGCCTGACAGCAGCCTGCCTGCCGAACTGGCCGGCCGCCCAGCGTCGGTCAACAGCGACCGTGGTCCATCGCTGAACTGGCTGATCGACAAAGCCGTGGCCCGTGGCCTGTAAGAGGATCACCGCATGATTCCCTACAAGAAGAGCGCAAGCCTGGGCCTGTGTGCCCTGGCTGCCGCCATCACGCTGGCCGGCTGTGCCGGCCTGCCCGACCAGCGCTTGGCCAACGAGGCCATGAAGCGCGGTGACACGGCATTGGCCGAGCGCAACTACAAGGCCCTGGCCGACCTGGGCTACAGCGAGGCGCAAGTGGGCCTGGCCGACATCAAGGTGGCCACCCGTGACCCGTCGCAGATCAAGGAAGCCGAGGCCACCTATCGCGCCGCGGCCGCCACCTCGCCGCGGGCCCAGGCCCGCCTCGGCCGCCTGCTGGTGGCCAAGCCCGACAGCACCCAGGCCGAGCGCGAAGAAGCAGAGACCCTGCTCAAGCAAGCGGCCAGTCAAGGCGAAAGCAACACCCTGATCCCACTGGCGATGCTCTACCTCAGCTACCCGCAGAGCTTCCCCAAGGTCAACGCCCAGCAGCAGATCGACCAGTGGCGTGCCGCCGGCAACCCGGAAGCGGGCCTGGCCCAGGTACTGCTGTACCGCACTCAGGGCACCTACGACCAGCACCTGGGCGAAGTGGAAAAAATCTGCAAGGCGGCGCTGAACAGCACCGACATCTGCTACGTCGAACTGGCCACCGTGTACCAGAAACGGGGCCAGGCCGACCAGCAGGCCGCCCTGCTCGCCCAGCTCAAGGCCGCCTACGCCCGTGGCGCAGTGCCGGCCACCCGGGTTGACAGCGTGGCCCGTGTGCTGGCCGACCGTAGCCTTGGCCAGACCGACGAAAAAACCGCCAAGGCGCTGCTGGAGCAAGTGGCGCCTGCCAACCCGGCGTCCTGGGTCAGCCTGGCGCAACTGGTCTACGACTTCCCGGAGCTGGGCGACACCGACCAGCTGCTGGCCTACATCGACAAGGGCCGCGAAGCCGAACAGCCACGTGCCGAATTGCTGTTGGGCCGCCTGTACTACGAAGGCAAGACCCTGCCGGCTGACGCCAAGAAAGCCGAGCAACACCTGCAGGCTGCCGCCGCTGCCGGTGAAATCAGCGCCCATTACTACCTGGGCCAGCTGTACCGCCGTGGCTACCTCGGCAACGTCGAGCCACAGAAGGCCGTC
Source organism: Pseudomonas sp. LB-090624 (assembly GCF_003205205.1). Taxonomy (GTDB): domain Bacteria; phylum Pseudomonadota; class Gammaproteobacteria; order Pseudomonadales; family Pseudomonadaceae; genus Aquipseudomonas. The sequence continues at coordinate 86,111 of NZ_QJRL01000001.1, read as the reverse complement.
GACCACCTGCTAGCCGCCGCCCGTGGCGGGCAGAACAGCGCCGACTATGCCTTGGCCCAGCTGTTCAGCGAAGGCCACGGCATTCGCCCGCAACCGGGCAATGCCTGGGTGTTCGCGCAGTTGTCCCAGGCCAACCCGACGCCGCAATCGACAGAAATGCTCCAGCAGCTCGACCAGCAACTGACCCCTGACCAGCGCAGCCAGGCCCAGCAACTGCTGGCGCAAGAGAAACAGGCGCGCGGCAACATGAGCCAGGGCGCCAGCAGCACCCTGGCCATCGAAGCCCTGCAAGACGACGAAAAAGAAGTAGACGGTGAGGACTCGCTATGACGCTCAATCCCTTCGTGAAAGCCGGCATCGGCCTGAGCTTCGCCCTGCTGTGGTCCTGCCCGACCCTGGCGGAAATGACCACTGAAAAAAACTTTGGCCTGGACGTGAAAATCACCGGCCAGTCGGAAGACGACCGTGACCTCGGCACCCGCTCTGGCGGCGACGTCAACGGCCTGGGCCTGGACCTGCGCCCCTGGGTGTATGGCGAGCGCGGCAACTGGAGCGCCTATGCGATGGGCCAGGCGGTAGCGGCTACCGACACCATCGAAACCGACACCCTGCGCCAGAACGACGACGGCACCACCACCGACACCGGCGACGACAGCCGCAAACCAGACAAAAGCTACCTGGCCATGCGCGAATTCTGGGTCGGCTACAGCGGCCTGACCGCCTACCCTGGCGAACAACTGCGCTTCGGCCGCCAGCGCCTGCGCAGCGACGATGGCATGTGGCGCGACACCAACATCGAAGCGCTGAACTGGACCTTCGACACCACCCTGCTCAAGGCCGACCTTGGCGTAGCCCAGCGTTTCAGCGAATACCGCACCGACCTCACCGAACTGGCACCGGAAGACAAGGATCGCACGCACGTCTACGGCAACATCGCCACGCAGTGGACCCCAGGCCACTGGGTTGGCCTGCGCGCTCACCACACACATGACAGCGGCAGCCTGAAGAACCCCGGCGAAACCGTCGACGCGCTGGACAAGACCCGCACTGGCGACCTCACCTGGCTGGGCCTGGAGGCCAACAGCGACGCCTACAACTGGCGCAACGACCACACCGTGAATTACTGGGGCAGCGTTACCTGGCTGACCGGTGACCGGGACAAGCTGAGCACCCAGCAGGTGGGTGACGACCAGGTCGCCACCGGCAAGCAGAGCGGTGACGTCAACGCCTGGGCAACCGACCTCGGTATCCGCCTGCGCCTTGACCCACAATGGCAGGTCGGCGCTGCGTACGCCCGCGGTAGCGGCGGCGGCGGGGATGACGGTTCGAACAACTTCGAGCAGACCGGCCTGGAGAGCAACCGCTCCAACTTCACCGGCACCCGCTCGCGCGTGCACCGCTTCGGCGAAGCGTTCCGCGGCGAACTGGGCAACCTGCAGGCAGCCACCCTGTTCGCTTCGTGGCAGCTGCGCGACGACTACGACGCCAGCCTGATCTACCACAAGTTCTGGCGTGTCGACGGTAACCAGAACATCGGCTCCAGCGGCATCAACGCCGCGGTCGACGACAACGGCGTGAATCGTCAGCTGGTCGACGGCGAGAAGGACCTTGGCCAGGAAATGGACGTGGTCGTCACCAAGTACTTCAAGCAGGGCCTGCTGCCGGCTTCGATGAGCCAGGCGATCGACGAGCCGTCCGCCCTGGTGCGCCTGCGTGCCGGCGTGTTCAAACCGGGCGATGCCTACGGCAAGGAAACGGACTCGTACATGCACCGCGCCTTCGTCGACGTGATCTGGCGCTTTTAAGGCCGGGAGAAACCTGATGAACCTTCACCCGCACATACGTCACAGCCTGTTGGCCAGCGCCCTGTTGCTGGCTTCGGGCCTGGCCGTCGCAGCAGAACCCAAGGTGATCGCCAAGGAATTGCAGCAGGCCAAGACCTACACCGTGGCCAGCGCACCGATCGAGCCGCTGCAGATGGACCCGCCCAAGCTGCCCGACCTGAGCGGCTACACAGCCCAGGCCGTGCAGAAGAAGATCGACCGCAGCCACAAGGGCAAGGTCAGCCTGCGCCGCATGTTCCAGGAGGACACCCTCAAGGAATTCGTCGGTGGCGACAACAAGGCTGCCGAGTGGGTCCAGCGTCAGCATGGCATCCCGCAGGCGATCTTCATCGATGACGGCCATGTCGACCTGGTCGAACTGAGCAAGAAGGTCCCTGCGCAGTACCTCAGGGAGGTCGAACCGGGCGTGTACCTGGCGCGCCTGCCGATCGTGGTCGGGCAGAAGGGCATCCTCGAGATCGACGGCAAGGTCAAGCAACTGCGCCTGTCGCAGGAAGGCGGATCGTTCCTGGTCAACGACGGCAAGCTGTTCGTCACTGACACCCAGGTGACCGGCTGGCGGGAAAAGGACAACGGCCCGGCGACCTTCCGCTCGCCAAAGGAGTTTCGCCCGTTCCTGCTGTCGTGGGGCGGTACCGAGACCTACATCGTCAATACGAAAATGGCCAGTTTCGGCTACGCCAAGTCCAAATCGTACGGTGTGAGCATTTCCCAGTACACGCCGAACATGGCCAAGCGCATGGGCCGTCCTGAACCCACCGGCTGGATCATCGGCTCGGAATTCAGTGACATGTGGTACGGCTTCTACTGCTACGAAACCCAGGACTTCGTGGTCAAGGACAGCACCTACCGCGACAACATCGTCTACGGCATCGACCCCCACGACCGCTCACACCGCCTGATCATTGCCGGCAATACCGTCTACGGCACCAAGAAGAAGCACGGCATCATCGTCTCGCGTGAGGTCAACGACAGCTGGATCATCAACAACAAGAGCTACGACAACAAGCTCTCCGGCGTGGTGATCGACCGTAACAGCGTCAACAACCTGGTGGCCTACAACGAGATCTACCGCAACCACACTGACGGCATCACCCTGTACGAAAGCGGCGACAACCTGCTCTGGGGCAACAAGCTGATCAACAACCGCCGCCACGGCATTCGCGTGCGCAACAGCGTGAACATCCGCCTGTACGAAAACGTTGCCATGGCCAACGGCCTGGTCGGCGTATACGGCCACATCAAGGACCTGTCCGACACCGACCGCGACATCGCCCTCGACCCGTTCGACACCAAGGTGTCGCTGATCCTGGTGGGTGGCGAGCTCGCAGCCAACGGCTCTGGCCCGCTGTCGATCGACTCGCCACTGTCGGTCGAGCTGTACAAGGTGTCCATGCTCGCCCCGCGCAAGGCCAGTGGCATCAGCCTCAACGGCATCCTCGGCGAACGCCAGGACGAAATCCTCGACCTGCTGGTACGCCAGCAGAAGGCTGTGCTGATCGACCCGGTCGAACGCCAGACCGAAATGATCGATTAAGGAAGCCCAGACCATGACTCCACACCTGATGAAACTGCTGGGCCTGTCCGCCGCCCTTCTGGCGATCAGCCAGGGCGTACGCGCCGAAGACGTCAAGGCCCCGACCTTCAGCGCTGAGCCGTGCTGCCAGCTGTGCCCGGAAGCGCACGATGCCAGCCGCTACACCACCCGCTACCAGCAGAACTTCACCACGCTGGTCCAGGCCCAGGGCGACTGGCTGTTCCGTACCCGCGAGGACCTGCGTACCGAGTTCAATACCACCCCGGCCGGCTACAAGCGCCTGCAGCAAGTGCATGACGCGTTCAAGAAACGCGGCGTGGAACTGGTGGTGGTGTACCAGCCGACCCGCGGCCTGGTGAACCGCAATATGCTCAACCCGGCCGAAAAAGCCGCGTTCGACTACCAGAAGGCACTGGGCAACTACCAGGCCATGCTCAAGCGCTTCGCCAGCATGGGCTACAACGTGCCTGACCTGTCACCGCTGACCAACGAGCAACTGGCCGCCGCCGACCAGGGCAAGGACTTCTACTTCCGTGGCGACCAGCACTGGACGCCTTACGGTGCCGAACGCGCGGCGAAGATCGTGGCCGACACCGTGCACAAGATGCCGGCCTTCGAAGGTATCCCGCGCAAGGAGTTCGAGACGAAGAAGTCCGGGCGCATGGGCAAGACCGGCACCCTGCACAACGTTGCCGGCCAACTGTGTGGCACCAGCTACGCCGTGCAGTACATGGACCAGTTCGCCACCGAGCCGAAGGGCTCCAGCGGTGGCGGCGACGACCTGTTCGGCGATGGCGGCAACGCGCAGATCACCCTGGTCGGCACCAGCCACAGCGGCAAGAACTACAACTTCTCGGGCTTCCTCGAGCAATACATCGGCGCCGACGTGCTCAACGTCGCCTTCCCTGGCGGTGGCCTGGAGGGGTCGATGATCCAGTACCTGGGCAGCGAGGAATTCCAGAAGAACCCGCCGAAGATTCTGATCTGGGAATTCTCCCCACTGTACCGCCTGGACCAGGAAACCATCTGGCGGCAAATCCTTGGCCTGCTCGACGACGGCTGTGACGACCGCCCGGCCCTTATGAGCGCCAGCACCACCCTCAAGCCCGGCAAGAACGAGCTGATGGTCAACGGCAAGGGCGGCGTGATCAAAGACCTGGTCAACCGCAACCTGCAGATGGACGTCAAGTTCGAAGACCCGTCGGTGAAGGTGCTGCAGGCCACCCTCTGGTACCTCAACGGCCGCCATGAGGACATCAAGCTGGAAAAACCGGAAACCTCCGACACCGATGGGCGCTTTGTCTTCCAGATGCGCGAAGACGAGGACTGGGCCAGCCAGAGCCTGCTGGCATTCGAGGTGCAGGGCCCGGAGAACGGTACCCAGAAGGTCGAGGCCAAGCTCTGCAAACGCAACAACTTTGCCGTGCCAGCGCAAACCGCGCAGGCCGGCCAGTGAGGCGACCAATGACTGCATTCAAGCGAATTTTCAGCCCTGCCCTGCTTGCCCTGGCGCTGTTTGGCGGCGCTGCACAGGCTGCGCTGGTGCCACCGCAGGGGTACTACGAGGGCATCGAAAAGCTCAAGACGGGCGATGGCAATTTCCGCTGCGAAGCGGCGCCCAAACCGTACACCGGCGCGCTGCAGTTCCGCAGCAAGTACGAAGGCTCGGACAAGGCACGGGCGACCCTGAACGTTGCCTCGGAAAAGGCCTTTCGCAAGTCTACCGAAGACATCACCACCCTTGAAAAAGGCGTGAGCAAGATGGTCGGCCAGTACATGCGTGACGGTCGCCCGGCTCAGCTCGACTGCACCTTGACCTGGCTGGGTAGCTGGGCACGCGCCAATGCGCTGCTGTCCACCGACTACAACCACACCGGCAAGTCGATGCGCAAATGGGCACTGGGCAGCATGAGCGGTTCCTGGCTGCGCCTGAAATTTTCCAACGCCCAGCCGCTGGCGGCGCACCAGGCAGAAGCCGAGCTGATCGAGAAGTGGCTGGCCCGCCTGGCCGAGCAGACCGTGCGCGACTGGAGCGACCTGCCGCTGGAGAAGATCAACAACCACAGCTACTGGGCAGCATGGTCGGTGATGGCGACAGCGGTGGCGACGGACCGCCGTGACCTGTTCGACTGGGCAGTGAAGGAGTTCAAGGTTGGCGCCAACCAGGTCGATGAGCAGGGCTTCCTGCCCAACGAGGTCAAGCGCAAGCAACGCGCCCTGGCCTATCACAACTACGCCCTGCCACCACTGGCGATGATCGCCAGCTTCGCCCAGGCCAACCAGGTGGACCTGCGCAGCGAGAACAACTTCGCCCTGCAGCGGCTGGGCGAAGGCGTGCTGTACGGCGCCCGCGACCCACGTCACTTCGCTGAACGTGCGGGTGAAAAGCAGGACATGAAAGACCTCAAGGTCGACAGCAAATATGCCTGGCTCGAGCCTTGGTGCGCGCTGTACCAGTGCGTCGGCGACACGCTCGAGCGCAAGCACGACATGCAACCGTTCAACAGCTTCCGGCTGGGGGGCGATGTGACCCGGGTCTACGACCCGAGTGCAGAGAGCAAAAAGTAATACCCCGATGTGGGTGTGATCGCTGTGGGAGCGGGCTTGCCCCGCGAATAGGCCCGTGAGGGTGATGGCGTTGTCTGCACTGACGCCTTCGCGGGCAAGCCCGCTCCCACAGGGACCTAATTGCCTTCCAGTTATTTGCTGGGGGGTTTGGGGGGCGCTTTGCCCTGGATGCTGTGAACAAATTAGGAGAACCGGGATGGTCTTCTCGTCCAACGTGTTCCTGTTCCTGTTCTTGCCGATATTCCTCGGCCTGTACTACTTGAGCGGGCAACGTTATCGCAACCTGCTGCTGCTGATCGCCAGCTACATCTTCTATGCCTGGTGGCGGGTGGACTTCCTGGCCCTGTTCGCCGGGGTCACCCTGTGGAACTACTGGATCGGCCTGAAAGTCGGTGCCGCCGGCGTGCGCACCAAGCCGGCGCAGCGTTGGCTGCTGCTCGGCGTAGGTGTCGACCTGGCAATCCTCGGCTACTTCAAGTACGCCAACTTCGGCGTCGACAGCCTCAACGCGATCATCAGTTCGTTTGGCCTGGAGCCGTTCATCCTGACCCACGTGCTGCTACCGATCGGTATCTCGTTCTACATCTTCGAGTCGATCAGCTACATCATCGACGTGTACCGCGGCGACACCCCGGCCACCCGCAACCTGATCGACTTCGCGGCGTTCGTGGCGATCTTCCCGCACCTGATCGCCGGCCCCGTGCTGCGCTTCAAGGACCTGGTCGACCAGTTCAACAACCGTACCCACACCCTGGACAAGTTCTCCGAAGGCTGCACCCGCTTCATGCAGGGCTTCATCAAGAAAGTGTTCATCGCCGACACCCTGGCGGTCGTAGCCGACCATTGTTTCGCCCTGCAAAACCCGACTACCGGCGACGCCTGGCTCGGCGCACTGGCCTACAGCGCGCAGCTGTACTTCGACTTCAGCGGTTACAGCGACATGGCCATCGGTCTGGGCTTGATGATGGGCTTCCGTTTCATGGAAAACTTCAAGCAGCCGTACATCAGCCAGTCGATCACCGAGTTCTGGCGGCGCTGGCACATCAGCCTGTCGACCTGGCTGCGCGACTACCTGTACATCACCCTGGGCGGTAACCGCAAAGGCACCTTCAACACCTACCGCAACCTGTTCCTGACCATGCTGCTGGGCGGCCTGTGGCACGGCGCCAACTTCACCTACATCATCTGGGGCGCCTGGCACGGCATGTGGCTGGCCATCGAGCGTGCGCTGGGCATCGACACCAACCCACAGCGCTTCAACCCGGTGAAGTGGGCCTTCACCTTCCTGCTGGTGGTGGTCGGTTGGGTGATCTTCCGCGCCGAGAACCTGCACGTCGCCGCACGCATGTATGGCGCCATGTTCAGCTTCGGCGACTGGCAGCTGTCAGAACTCAACCGCGCCCAGCTGACCGGTCTGCAGGTCGCCACCCTGGTGATCGCCTACCTCACCCTGGCGTTCTTTGGGCTGCGCGATTTCTACCGCAACGCCAAGCCGACCCCCAAGGCCACCCCGGTGCAAATCAACAGCGACGGCTCGCTCGGCCTGGACTGGACCCGGGTAATGACCCGCGCGCTGGTGCTGCTGCTGTTCGTGGCCTCGATCCTCAAGCTTTCGGCGCAGAGCTACTCGCCGTTCCTTTACTTCCAGTTCTGAGGTTGATGACATGACCCGGACATTACGCATTACCTATTCGCTGTCGTTCCTCGGCCTGCTGGTTGGCATGGGCGCCTGGTCCACCGGTGGCCTGCAGAGCTTCCAGCGCACCGAGCAGATGACCTTGCTCAACGGCAAGCTGGCCAAGGCTGCCGAGACCCACTACGACGCTGAGTTCCCGATCAAGCGCCTGGGCACCAACCTGTGGGCGGCGATGGACTTCAAGCTGTTCAACGAAGGCCGTCCCGGCGTGGTGCTGGGCCGTGACCAGTGGCTGTTCAGCGACGAAGAGTTCAAGCCCACCGCCGGTGCCGAGCAGTTGATGCAGGAAAACCTGGCGTTGATCCGTGGCGTACGCGACACCTTGCAGCAACACGGCAGCCAGCTGGTGCTGGCGATCGTACCGGCCAAGGCACGGGTCTATGCCGAGTACGTCGGCAAGGAACAGCCTGCCAGCCTGCATGAAGATCTGTACAACCAGTTCCATGCCCAGGCACGCCAGGCCAACGTCTTCGCCCCTGACCTGATGGCCCCGCTGGAGCAAGCGAAGGCCCGCGGCCAGGTGTTCCTGCGCACCGACACCCACTGGACACCGATGGGCGCCGAAGTGGCGGCGCAGGCACTGGCCGAAGCGGTCAGCCGCCAGAACCTGCTCAATGGCGCCCCGCAAACCTTCATCACCGAGGCCGGCAACACCGCCCCTTACAAAGGCGACCTGACCAACTTCCTGCCCCTGGACCCGCTGTTCAGCAACCTGCTGCCGAGCCCCGACAACCTGCAGCAACGCACAACGCGGCCAGCCGAGAGCGAAGGCGAAAGCGACGATGCCCTGTTCGCCGACACCCAGATCCCGGTCGCCCTGGTAGGTACCAGCTACAGCGCCAACCCGCACTGGAACTTCCTGGGCGCACTGCAGCAGGCGCTGCACAGCGACATCGCCAACTACGCCGAAGACGGCCACGGTCCGCTGCTGCCAATGCTCAAGTACCTGCAAAGCGACGCCTTCAAGAACGCCGCGCCACAAGTCGTGGTGTGGGAATTCCCCGAACGTTATCTGCCAATGAAAAACGACCTCAGCAGCTTCGATCCGCAGTGGATCGCGCAGCTGAAAAACTCCCGTAAATCCGAAGAAAACCTGGCCCTGTCGTCCACCCGGACAGACCACTGATTGATAGAGAGGAAATGCACATGACTACCAAGACTTCCATTGCCAAAGCCCTCACCCTCGCGGCCGGCCTTTCCCTTGCTTCGATGCAGGCCTTCGCCGGCGCCGACGCCGCACTGTATGGCCCAAGCGCGCCGAAGGGTTCGACGTTCGTGCGCCTGTACAACGCGGCCAGCGCCCCGGCTGCGGCCTCGGTCGGCAACACCCAGATCAAACAGGTGGGCGCCCAGGCCAGCAGCGACTTCAGCTTCCTGCCGGGCGGTGACTACACCGCCCAGGTCGGTGGCAAGAGCGTGCCGGTCAAGCTGGCCTCGGACAAGTACTACACCCTGGTCAACAGCAGCAGCGGCAACCCGCAGCTGATCGAAGAACCGCCATTCAAGAACAAGCAGAAAGCCCTGGTGCGCGTGCAGAACCTGAGCGACCAGCAGCTGACCCTGAAAACCGCCGACGGCAAGACCGAAGTGGTCAAGCCGGTGGCCGCCAACGGCCGTGGTGAGCGCGAAATCAACCCGGTCAAAGTCAGCCTGGCGCTGTACCAAGGAGACAAGAAAGTGGGTGACGTGAAACCCGTCGCCCTGGAGCGCGGCGAAGCCGCAGTGCTGTACGTAACGGGTTCCGGCAACGCCTTGTCGCCGGTGTGGGTAACTCGCCCCGTGGCTAGCAACTGATTCCCCTGCCTCTAAACGACTATTGGAGAAACATGATGATCCCGGTAATTCTTTCTGGTGGTAGCGGTTCGCGTCTGTGGCCTCTGTCGCGCAAGCAGTTCCCCAAGCAGTTCCTCGCCCTGACCGGCGAACACACCCTGTTCCAGCAAACCATCGAGCGCCTGGTGTTCGAGGGCATGGACACGCCGATCGTGGTCTGCAACAAGGACCACAAGTTCATCGTCCAGGAGCAGCTGGCCGCGCTGAAGCTGGAAACCCAGGGCATCCTGATGGAGCCGTTCGGCCGTAACACCGCGCCGGCCGTGGCCATGGCAGCGATGAAGCTGGTCAACGAAGGCCGCGACGATCTGATGCTGGTGCTGCCTGCCGACCACGTGATCGATGACCAGAAGGCGCTGCAACGTGCCCTGGCCCTGGCCACCGTGGCCGCCGAGCGTGGCGAGATGGTGTTGTTCGGTGTGCCGGCAACCAAACCGGAAACCGGCTACGGCTACATCCGTTCCAGCCAGGATGCGCTGCTGCCCGAAGGCGTGGCGCGGGTTGCGCAGTTCGTCGAAAAGCCCGACGAAAAACGCGCCGCCGAGTTCGTCCAGGCCGGTGGTTATTTCTGGAACAGCGGCATGTTCCTGTTCCGCGCCAGCCGTTTCCTCGAGGAGCTGAAAAAGCACGATGGCGACATCTATGACACCTGCGTGCTGGCCCTGGAGCGCAGTGAAGAAGACGGCGATGTGCTGAGCATCGACGAAGCCACCTTCGCCTGCTGCCCGGACAACTCCATCGACTACGCGGTAATGGAAAAGACCCAGCGTGCCTGTGTGGTGCCGATGTCGGCCGGCTGGAGCGATGTCGGCTGCTGGTCGTCGCTGTGGGAAGTGCACGAGAAAGACGACAACGGCAACGTTACCAAGGGCGACGTGGTGGTGCAGGACAGCCACAACTGCATGATCCACGGCAACGGCAAGCTGGTGTCGGTGATTGGCCTGGAAAACATCGTGGTAGTCGAGACCAAGGACGCGATGATGATTGCCCACAAGGACAAGGTCCAGGGCGTCAAGCAGATGGTCAAGACCCTCGACGAGCAGGGCCGCACCGAAACCCAGAACCACCTGGAAGTCTATCGCCCGTGGGGCTCGTACGACTCGGTGGACATGGGCGGCCGTTTCCAGGTCAAGCACATCACCGTCAAGCCGGGTGCCAGCCTGTCGCTGCAGATGCACCACCACCGCGCCGAGCACTGGATCGTGGTGTCCGGCACGGCCGAGGTGACCTGTGACGAAAACGTGTTCCTGTTGACCGAGAACCAGTCGACCTACATCCCGATTGCCTCGGTGCACCGTTTGCGCAACCCGGGCAAGATCCCGCTGGAAATCATCGAAGTACAGTCCGGCAGCTACCTGGGCGAGGATGACATCGAGCGCTTCGAGGACGTGTATGGGCGTACGTCCACACCCATCGAGCGCGGCGTTTCGGTGAAGACCATCGCGCAGTAAGTGCTGACTCGCCCCTGGGCCGACCAGGGGCGAGCCTGCTCATTCAACGCTCGGGCCTATGACGTAGATTTCGAATGGGCCACCCACCACCCTGAAAGGGCGCTGCAAATCGTCCTCTCCTTCAAATTCGAAGGCTTCAGCCTTTATGCTGGTGGCGGTCAATTCGAGTTTCCGGATACGCCCAGATTTCGCATAGCCGCCATAGGTTGTGCCGCGCTTGTGAACAACCGCCCGGTTGCCCTCACCGCTGATAACGACATCCCTCACCCCCTCCTGCAATTCCAGGTCGAAGTCAATGTAGACGTCCGCATCATCGGCCTGCCCCTTGTACGCATACAACCACGCGTATTGTTCAGTGCTCCCGAAATCCACGCCCTGCGAAACGAAATCCTCCGTTTGGCCCGCAAGGCTGATGACGGCTGTAACTGTGCCCTTGGCGGGCGTTCTTTTCATGTCCTGCACATGCTTTTGCTCAACCGATATGTCATTCATGACCATGCTCCTTTTGAATAGGCATGGCGGAATCTAAAATGGATGTACCCTTTCCACTACTCGCAGGAATACGAGGTCTGGCTTCTGGCCTAGGGACTCACCGGTGACATGACCGCTGGGTTCTCGATAGGCTTTAGCCTTCCATCCGCGCGAATGAGGCGATTACGCGATGCTGATCGGTGCCCTGCTGATCCTCACCTGGCTGGTGTTGTTGTTGCGTCATCCAGCCAAGGCTCTTCCGATCTCCCTGGCGGCCGTGTGTGGCCTGGGCCTGGTGGCCTTGTTCGTAGTTTGGCAAGACAGCCGCGAAAGCAGCCGACTGGCACGCCTGGACCTGCGCCTGGCCTACGCCCCGGAACACTGCCCTGCCGACCGCGCTCTGCAGGTACGCATGAAGAACGGCAACGACGTGCCGCTTACCGACCTGCGCTGGCGCGTGGCGGCATATGCACCGGGCGATACCGTGAATCTGGCCGAGAACACCTACAATGCACCGCGATACCGTGGGCCGGGTGAATTGCAGCCAGGGGCCGAATGGAAAGACTGCCTGCCATTGCCGCCATTGCGTTCCGGCTACCGGCCTCAGACCCTGGAGTTTCGGGCTGAGCATCTGCAAGGTACATTTGCCAATTGATGTGTTGCCTATGCCCACGTAGAGGCCGACACAGGAAACAAACAATCCTCCATGACAACAGGCCACTAGCATGCCCAACGTCCTGATCACCGGTTGCTCCAGCGGCATCGGCCGCGCCCTGGCCGACGCCTTCCGCGATGCCGGCCACCGAGTCTGGGCCACCGCCCGCAAGCCTGAGGATGTCGAGCAACTGAGTGCTGCCGGCTACACCGCCCGGCAGCTGGATGTCAACGACGGTGAGGCGCTGGCCCGCCTGGCAGAGGAGCTGGAAACCCTCGATATCCTGATCAACAACGCCGGCTACGGTGCCATGGGCCCATTGCTCGATGGTGGCGTCGACGCCCTGCGCCAGCAGTTCGAAACCAACGTGTTCGCCGTGGTAGGCGTTACCCGGGCACTGTTCCCACTGCTGCGCCGCTCACGCGGCCTGGTGGTGAACATCGGCAGCGTTTCCGGCGTATTGGTCACCCCGTTCGCTGGCGCCTACTGCGCCTCGAAAGCGGCGGTGCATGCCCTGAGCGATGCCTTGCGCCTGGAGCTGGCGCCGTTCGGTGTGCAGGTGATGGAAGTCCAGCCTGGGGCGATTGCCTCGCAGTTCGCCAGCAATGCGCAGCGCCAGGCCGAGCAGGTACTGGCAGCGGATTCAGCGTGGTGGCCGTTGCGAGAACATGTGCAGGCAAGGGCCAGGGCGTCCCAGGACAGGCCGACTTCGGCGGCGGTGTTTGCCCAAGGGGTGTTGGCAGCGGTGGGCAAGTCGCCGGTACCGGCGCTGGTGCGGTTGGGCAATGGCAGTACGGCATTGCCGTTGATGGCCCGCTTGCTGCCGCGGCGGTTGCTGGACTGGGCACTGCGCAAGCGCTTTGGCCTGCTGCGCCCGCTCTGAGTTTTAGGCTGCCTGTACCGGCCTCGGCTTGCCAGCGAGAGGGCGAGTACAGGCAGTACAGACTCAGGCGATGGAGCGCAGCACCCCGCCATCCACCCGCAAGGCAGCTCCGGTGGTGGCACTGGCCTGCATTGATGCCAGGTACACCACCATGTTGGCCACTTCTTCCACCGTCGCCAGCCGCTTGATCAGCGAGCTCGGCCGGTGCTCGGCGAGGAAGTTGGCCTCCAGCGCCTCAGTCGACACGCCCTGCTCTTCGGCCAGCTTGGCAAAAAAGTCTCCTACACCTTCCGAGCGTGTAGGCCCTGGCAACACCGAGTTCACCGTCACCCCGGTACCGGCCAGGGTTTCGGCCAGGCCGCGGGACACCGCCAGCAGTGCGGTCTTGGTCATGCCGTAGTGAATCATCTCTGTCGGGATCTGCAGCGCCGACTCGCTGGACAGGAACACCACCCGCCCCCATTTGCGCTCGGCCATGCCTTGAGCATAGTGCCGCGACAGGCGCACGGCGCTGAGCACGTTGACGTCGAAGAAGCGCTGCCAGTCTTCATCCTCGATCTCGAAGAACGGCTTGGGCTCGAAGATGCCGAGGTTGTTGATCAGGATGTCGGTATGCGGCACCTGGTCGAACAGCTTTTGCGCGCCGTCCTTGCTACCGAGATCGGCAGCGATACCAATGATGCGAGCTTGCGGCAGGCGTTCGCGCACGGCGGTGAGGGCTTGGTCGACGCGCGATTGGGTGCGCCCGTTGAGAACCACTTCGGCGCCGGCTTCAGCCAGGCCGATGGCGATGGCCAAGCCTATGCCGGCGGTGGAACCGCTGACGATCGCGCGTTTGCCGTTCAGGGAAATGTGCATATGGGCCTCCTAGGTAAACAAGACAATTGCCGGGGGAACGGCCCCCGCTCTCATGCTTTCTTTGCCAACGGTTCGTCGAACGCCTGCCAGCCACCACCCAAGGCCTTGTACAAGCCCACCAGCGCCTGCGACACCGCCGCCGAGCTGTCGATCCACTGCTCCTCGCTGGCCAGCAAGGCACTTTGCACCGTCAGCACATTGAGAAAGTCCACCGCCCCTTCCACATATTGGCGTTGGGCGGTTTCCAGGGCGATACGGTTCTGCCGCACTGCCTCGGCAAGGTGATCACGGCGCAACTGACTGGCGTTGTACAGGCGTAGCACATCGTCGATTTCATGCCAGGCACCCAGCACTACCTTGCGGTAGTTCAGCGCGGCTTCCTGCTGTTGCGCCTCGCGCAATTCCAGGGTGCCCTTGAGCCGGCCGCCTTCGAAGATTGGCAGCGACAACTGCGGGCCGAAGGCAAACCGGCGCGAATCCCAGCCACCGAAATCCGACAGCTGCATGGCCTGGAAACCGACACTGCCCGACAAACGGATGCTCGGGTAGAAGTCGGCCTCGGCCACGCCAATGCTGGCAGTAGCCGCATGCAGGCGGGCCTCGGCCTGGCGGATGTCCGGGCGCCGCTCAGCCAGCTCGGACGGCAAGCCGATGGCGAACGTCTGCTGCGGCGCGGGCAACTCGCCCTCCTTCAACAATTCAGCCTGCAGGCTGCGCGGCGGCTCGGCGGCGAGCAGGCTCAGCGCGTTGATCAGGTCATCGCGGCGGGCTTCCAGGCTGGGCAGGCGCGACTCGATCGAGGCAACCTGGGCGCTGGCCTGAGCCACATCAAGCCGGGTGGCGACACCTTCGGCCTGCCGGTCTTGCGACAGCTTCAGGCTGTGCCGGGCGACCTGGAGGTTATCCTGAGTCACATCGATGGTGTGCTGCACGGCGCGCAGCTGGATGTAATTGCCGGCGGTTTCCGACAGCAATGCCAGCAGCACACCGCGACGGTCGTTCTCTGCCACTTCGACGGTGGCATCGGCAGCCTCTACCTGGCGCCGCACTCGCCCCCACAGGTCGAGCTCCCAACCGGCCACCAAGTCACCCTGCCATAGGTTGTAGGCCTCTTTGCCGGCCTTGCCGGACGGGTCGCTCAGGCCTTCGGCACTGTTGCGGGCACGGCTGTAGCCAGCGTTCGCATCCACCGACGGCACTTCATCAGCGGCGACCGTGCTGCGCAGGGCTCGGCTTTGCAGCAACCGGGCGCTGGCCATCTGCAAGTCGAGGTTGCGCTCAGCAACGCGCTGGATCAAGGCACTCAGCTGTGCATCGTGGAAGGTTTCCCACCAGCGCAGTTCCAGCGGCTCGGCCTGTGGCTGGCTGGCCGCTGCCTTGCCTTGCAGCGGTGCCCACTGTTGCGGGGCCTGGGTGTCGGGGCGCAGAAAGTCCGGGCCCATGGTGCAGCCGGCCATGAGTGCGGCCAGCAGCAGCGGGCTCAAGTGCAAGGCCGGTTTCATCGTGCACTCACCTCTTTGCCATCCAGCTTGTCGCCACGTGTGTCGATGGTCGCTTCCACCGACATGCCCACACGCAGGCGGCTGAGCAGCGGTTGGCCATCATCGAAGACGATTTTCACCGGAATACGCTGAACCACCTTGGTGAAGTTGCCGGTGGCGTTGTCTGGCTTGACTGCTGCGAACGTCACGCCGGTAGCGGGAGCGATGCTTTCCACATGGCCTTGCAGCTTCTCACCGGAGAAGGTGTCGACGCTGATGCTCACCGGCTGGCCCGGTTGCACATGGGTCAACTGGGTTTCCTGGAAGTTGCCGACCACGTAAGCCTGCTGCAAGGGCACTACCGACAGCAGCCGAGCGCCCGGGTTGACGTAAGCACCGACACGCAGGGCGCGCTCGCCGACCATGCCGTCCACCGGCGCGGTGATGCGTGTATAGGACAGGTCGAGCTGGGCTTTCTCCACGCCCGCTTCGGCACGCTTGAGCTGGCCATCGGCACTCGCAACCTGGGCCGTGAGGATGTCCACCTGCTTGCGCGCCGCCACCAGCGCCGCCTGGGCATTGGCCAGGCGGGCGCGTGCTTGGTCGACGCCACTGCGTGCCTGCTGGGCGTTCTGCACGGTACCGGCGCCCTGCTCGGCCAGGCGGCTGTAACGGTTGACTTCGTGGTCGGCGAACGCCGCTTCAGCCTGGGCCGCCTTCACCGCCGCTTCCGCCTGGGCAATCAGCGAAGCCTGGCGTTCAAGGGTGGCCCGAGCGTCGGCGCTTTGCGCCTGGGCCACCAGCAACTGCGCCTGGGCGGCATCCAGCGCGGCCTGGTAGTCGCGGGCATCGATGGTCGCCAGCAACTGGCCGGCCGTGACCTGCTGGTTGTCTTCCACCAGTACTTCCTTGGTGAAGCCGGCGACCTTCGGCGCGACCACGGTGTAGTCGGCGATGACATAGGCATCGTTGGTGCTCTGGCGGTGGTCGCTGCCGAGCATCCAGGGGCCGACGATGCCAGCCAGGACGGCCACGGCCAGCACCGAGCCGATGAACAGGGTTTTGCGGTTGTTGGTCATTTCAGCGGTTCTCGAATTCATCCAGGGTTCAGGCCACCGCGCGCGGCGGATACACCCGGGTAGGCACGAAAGGGATCAGGCAGATCAGGGCGACTGCGATGCAGGCCAGGATCAGGTAGAGGTCAGCGGAGGTCAGCACCAGCGCCTGCTCGTGGATGCGCTTGGCCAGCCCAGCGGCGTTATCATCGAGCTGCGGGGCGTTGCCCAGGCTGTCCACCAGGTGGTTGGAATGGAAGTGCCGGCGCAGGGTGCCAAGGGCGTCCAGCAGGCCACCGGCGATCACCGCGGCCAGGCCCTTGACGGTGTTGAACCAGCTGGAGGCAAACGGGCCTTCCTGCGGGGTCATGCCGTTGGTGGACAGCATCAGCAGCGGCAGTACCGCCATCGGCTGGCCAAATACCTGCAGCAGGTAGAACGGGTAGAAATCGCCCCGGATCCACTCGCTGGTCAACAGGCTGCTGCCGACGCATGACGCCGCCAGCATCGCCAGGCCCATGCCCAGTACCCAACGGCAATCGACTGCGCGAATGTTGCACAGCGCAGCCGTGAGTGGCAGGGCAATCAGCTGCGGCATGGCCACCAGCATCATCAACGGGCTGGTCTGCGCCGGGCGATAACCCTGGATCTGCGCCAGGTAGGCCGACGGGATGCTGCCCACGCCTGACAGCACGATCAGCACGCCTCCCAGGGTCACCAAGGCGAAACTCAGGTTGCGCCGCGACAGCATGCGCAGCTGGAAGAACGGCAGCGGCTCGGACCATTCATTGAACATGAACAGCACCAGCAACAGCAGGCCACCCCCGAGCAGCCAACAGATCAGCGGCGAGTCGAACCACCCCCAGCGATCGCCCAGTGACAGGCCCAGCACGATGCTACTGATGGCCGGCAGGCCGAGCACCACGCCCCGCCAGTCGAACTGCTTGAAACGCTCCAGGCGCAGCGGGTCCTGCGGCAGGCCCCAGGCGACACAGAAAATGGCCAGCGCCGAGGGCAGGATGATCTGCCAGAACGCCCACTGCCAGCCCACGTACTCGGTCCACAGCCCGGCCAGTGGCGTGCCGAGGTTGGGGCCAAAAGTGGCGGTCAGGGCATAACAGGCCAGCCCGTACACCTTGATGCCCGGCGGCAGGAAGCGCAGGGCCACGCTCATCAGCATCGGCGGCAAGGCGCCCGAAGCGAAGCCTTGCAATATGCGCAGCAGCATCAGGCTGTGCAGGTTGGGGGCGAACGGTTGCAGCAGGCCGAGCACGGCGAACAGGCCGATGGCGCTGATCGTGAAGCGTCGCAGCGAAAAGGTGGTGGCTAGCCAGGGCGCGAAGGCCATGGCCGACACCGAGGCAGCGCTGTACACCGCCAGCAGCCAGGCGCCTTCGTCGGCACCGATACCCATGGCCCCGCGAATATCGGCCAGGGAAATCTTGGTCACCGACTCGTTGAGACCCGCGCACAACACAGCCAGCAGTACACCGAACAGCCCGACCACTACCTGCAGGCCAAATGCCGTCTGCGCAGGTGCAGCCGGCGCGGGGGCGGCAGCAATGGCGGCAGACGGGGCGGACAGGGAACTCATGGGCAGACAACTCCAGCAACAAATTAGCGACTGGAGCAAGTCTAAGAAGGTCGAATGCTTACGAAAACTGACTTGTTGGCAGGTTTATATTGCGTCAAACGCAATCGGGGTACGAACCGGTGACTGTCGCACGTTTCAAGGGTCGATCCTGCCGCACGCCTTCAACGTCTGCCGCAGCCAGCGATGGGCCGGGTCGTTGTCGAACCGCGGGTGCCAGGCCTGCATGACATTGACCTTTTCCAATGGGACGGGGATCTCGAAGGACCTCAATGGCAGTTTCAGCCGGTTCACACTGTTCAGGATATTGGCGGGTATCGGCAAGATGAGATCCGAGTCCGGTAGCGAAAACATGGCTGAGTGAAAACTCGTGGTAATCAGCGCCACCCGGCGCTCCACCTTGTGATTGGCCAGCGCCACGTCGATAGGCCCATTGGCACGGCCACGGCGGGAGACACTGATTTGCGGGTAGGCGGCGAAGCGCTCAGGGGTGATCTCGTCATCGAAAACCGGGTGCCCTTCACGCGCCAGGCCTACGAAATAAGTATTGAACAGGCTCTGAACCTTGATTTCGGGGCCCAGTTCAACGGCTGAACTGATGATCAAGTCGATTTGCCCATTGCGCAGCACTGCATCATCGTCGCCGCTGCCCTCCGGTACAAAACGCAGCACCGTACGCGGTGCCTGGGCCAGCATCATGCGTAGCAACTGAGCGCCATACAGGGCGATGAACAGGTCATTGGTGCGGATATTGAAGGCACGGTCAAGGTTCGCAAGGTCGACATCGTCGCGACTGCGAAAGACCTGCCCGGCCTGCTCCACCAGGCCATGCACCTGCTCGCGCAGGGCCAGTGCCCGCGGCGTCGGCACCAGGCCACGGCCGGCCCGCACCAGAATCGGGTCACCCAGTGCTTCGCGGATACGCCCAAGGGTCCGGCTCATGGCTGCCGGGCTCAGGTTCATGCGCTGTGCCGCGCCAACCACACTGCCCTCGTCGAGCAAGGCATCTAGGGCGACGAGCAGGTTCATGTCCGGGAGTTGCATGGCCGTTTTCCGTTACAGCTGTGGGAAACGCGATGGTAGCAGGTTGGTGGATTGCATCAGACGCAATGCGCTCTTGCGTGCTGGGGCATTTATTCGGGGTGCGGGATGGGCCATAAGTGATGCAGTGGCTGTACGAGCCCTTTCGCGGGGCAGGCCCGCGAAAGGGCTCGTACAGCCAACCAACTCGCCAGCGTCAATAAGGAACCACATGCCCAGCCCCGTCTTGATTGCCATCGATGCCTCTGCTGCCGCTACCGCCCTGCTCACCCTCGCCCGCCGTTACTGCCGCCCCGGTGAACACGAACTGCACGTGCTGCTGGCCATCGATTCCACCTTCGCCGTGCATGAGCAACCGGCGCCCTACACCGCCGAGGAACTGGAGGAATACCCCGCCGCCTGCGAGGAACAGCAGCATGCCGACGACGCCGTAGCCGAGGCCGTGCGCGAGTTGCAGCAAGCCGGTTTCACCAGCCAGGGCTGCATGGTGGCCGGCCAGCCGGTTGAAGCCATTGTGGCCAAGGCGCAGGAACTGAACTGCGAACTGATCATCATGGGCCACCGCCACCTGTCGCGGTTGGGGCGGTTGCTGGACCCGTCGATCAGCGCGAAGGTCATCGACCGTGTCGAAGTGCCGGTGTTGGTGGGGGCGGCGTGAACCGCTGATCAGTCAGCAGACCTCACCCCGCGCTCGGTTTCACCACCACCGTACAAGTCGTCCCCGCTGCCAACAAGAACCCTTCCGGCACTTCATCGATGTGAATGCGCACCGGCACCCGCTGTGCCAGGCGCACCCAGTTGAAGGTCGGGTTCACATCGGCGATCAGCTCGCGGCTCTGCGGGTTGTCGCGGTCGTAGATGCCGCGGGCGATGCTCTCCACATGGCCCTTGATGCGCTCACCGCTCATCATCTGCAGCTCGGCCTGGTCGCCTACCTTTACGTGAGGCAACTTGGTTTCCTCAAAGAAGCCGTACACCCAGAACGAGTTCTCGTCGACCACCGCCATGACCGCTTCACCCGTGCGCGCGTAGTCGCCCTTGTGGATATTCAGGTTGGTCACGTAGCCGTCCACCGTGGCCACGATGTGGGTGCGCTTGAGGTTCAGCTCGGCCGCAGCCAATTCGGCCAGGGCCTGCTGGTAGTCAGCCTGGGCGGCGTTGGCGATGTTACTGGCGTCATCGCGGTTTTCCCTGGAAATCACCAGGTTGTCCATGTCGGCACGGCGCTTGGCGTTGACCTTGCGCATTTCCCAGGTGGCCTTGCGCGAGGCGACCAGCGCCTTGGCCTGGTCGACCGCCAGCTGGTAGTGCTCGGGGTCGATCTGGATCAGCAGGTCGCCCTTCTTCACCCGCTGGTTGTCTTTCACCGGCACCTCCACCACGTAGCCTGGCACATCGGCAGCGACATTGATGATATCGGCGCGCACGCGGCCGTCACGGGTCCACGGGGTAGTCATATAGTGCAGCCACAACTGGCGACCGATGGCCACGGCAGCGATCAGCACCAGCAGGGTGGCGATCAGGCTGAAGAACTTTTTCATCGAGGGTTTCTCACCAGTAGACAGTAAGCGCCATGGCGCCGAACAAGCAGACGAACAGGCTCAGGCGCAGCAACGCCGGGTGCCAGAAGAAGCGGTAGCCATCATGGCTGGCGATGAACCGGTCGAGGCCCCAGGCCAAGCCCAAGGCGAACAGGAACATCAAGGTCATGGTGGGCATGTACACGCCATGGAAGGCGATTTCACGGGGCATGCTTTCACGGAACATCGTGCAATCCTTTCGCCGGTACCAGCGGCGACAGTGGGTCCAGCAGGGAAGAACGAATGAAGTGCAGGTAGCTTTGCGCTCGGCGCAGCACCGAGGTATCAAAATGCCGGGCGAATGGCTCGTCGGTGGCCTGCACGCGGGCAATCGCATGGTCCACCGCTACCAGCGCGCGCTCGTGGTTGCTGGCACTGGGCTGCAGGAACAGCCGCGCCAGGGCGCGGCCCATCACGCGAATGGCCTGGCGCCAGGGCTGCGACTCGGCGTAGGCCGGGTGCACCGGTGCGCGGGCCTGCTCCTTGCGCAGCTCGATGACCGCGTGGCCGATTTCCAGCACGGTGAACATCCATCCCATCAGTTGGCTCTGCACCTGCGGCTTGCCGGCCGCCAGGCCATAGGCCTGGTGCAGCAGGTCGCGGGTGCGGCTTTCGAAAGCCGTGCCGATGCCGCGCAGGCGGCCGCTGATAGCGAACAGCACCTGTTCGCGCAGCTCCTGTTCCAGACGGCTCCACAACCAGCGGCTGTTGGGTGGCAGGATGATTGCCCCGGCGGCGGCACAGACGAACATGCCAATGACCATGCCGATGTAGTCGTTGATGAAGCTGTACGGGTCATACACGGTGAGGTTGTTGGGTACCGAGCCAATGGCGAAGAACACCAGCAGGCCGATGCCGTAACCGGCATAGGCGGGGCGCGACGACAGGAATGCCCCAAGCACGAACACGGGTGCCAGTACCATGCACAGCAACGGGAAGCCATCGATCCAGGGGAAGACGAAAAAAGTTTCGAAGAAGCCGACGAAGGCCCCGATCGCCGTGCCGCAAGCCATCTGGAAGGACATGCGCTTGGGGTTCGGCGAGGCCGCCGACAGGCCCACGGTAACCGTGGCGATCAAGGTCATCATGGCACCGCTTGGCCAGTCGCTGAGTAGCCAGTAGCTGCCCAGCAGCAACAGTACCGCCGAGGCGCGCACACCGGCGGCGGCCGACACCAGCCAGCTGGTCTGCGCCACGTAGGGCTCGTCCCACCGCTCGCGCTCGTGCTTGTGCGCGGCCAGCGAGGCGTGGGTTTCGGCGTAGCTCAACATCTCGTCGACGAAGCGGTACAACAGCTCGAACGCGGTGTGGAAATCGAGCAGGTCGGATTCGCTGGGGTCCGTTGCCAGGTACTCAGCCCGCAGCCCCCGCACCTGGGCCTGCAGGCCTTCCTTGTAGGCGGCCAGCTCCAGGGTCAGGCGCAGCGCATCGGCGTCGGTCAACGCCCGGCCTACATAGGGCTGCAGCAACTCCACAAGGGTGTTCAGGCCCGGTTCGATGGCACTGACGATCTGCAGCGGGCCACGGGCACGCAGGCGCTCCAGCAAGCGGTGCAAGGCATTGAAGCGGGTGGTGATGGCCATGAACTCGCTGTTCATGCGCACCAGCCGGCCACTGCGACGGCGCATGTGCGGGTCTTCGAAAGCGGTGACGTTGCGCAGGCTCTCAAGGCCCACGGCTTCTGCCACGAAGCGCACGTTGCTGCTCTCGAAGCGGTCCTTTTGACTGTCGCCACGCAGGGCCTCCACCACCACCCCGGCAAATACGCCAAAGCGCTGGTAAAGGGCGTTGCGCATGGCAGCACTGGCCGACTGCGGCAGAATCGCGGCGCTGACGAAGGTCGACACCAGGATGCCCAGGGCAATTTCCAGCACCCGCCATACCGCGGCCATGAACGCCTGGTCAGGGTGCTGCAACACCGGCAGGCCGATCATCGCCGCGGTGTAGCCGGCCAGCACGAAGCCATAGGCGCGGAAAGTGCGGTAGCGCATGGCACCGGCCGAGCACAACCCTACCCACAGCGCCAGGCTGGGCAGGAACAGCTCAGTGTTCTGCGGAAAGATGGCGATCAGCGCCACCATCATCGCCGAGCCGGCCAGCGTGCCGAGCACCCGATAGAAGCTCTTGGCGAACACGTGCCCGCTTTGCGGCTGCATCACGATGAACACGGTGATCATCGCCGTGCGCGGTTGCGGCAACTCAAGCCGCATGGCCAGCCACAGGGTGATGAACGCGGCGGCCAGGACCTTGAAGATGTAGACCCAGGTCACGCCGTCGGTGCGCGCCCAGGCAAAAAAGCCCCGACGCCATTCCAGGCTTCGCAGCCAGCGCACGGGCAGACTGGAAGTACTCATTCGGCGTTATCCGGCTTCTTGTCGAAAATGGCCAGGGTCGCCGGGGTTTTCGGCGCAGCCTGGCGCTGTTCATCGGGCACATCCAGGCCCGCCTGCAGGCCCCCGCCCAGGGCGGTGACCAACTCGGCATGGGCGACCAGGCGGGCGGCCTGCACCTGCTGTTGCACCTGCTGCTGGCGGAACAACAAGGTTTGCGCGTTGAGCACGTTGAGGTAGTCGGTAAGGCCGCGCTGGAAGGCGATCATCGCGATGTCGTAGGTTTTCTGCGCAGCGGCGACCGACTCGGCGGCAAAGTGCGACTGCTCTTTCATCGACTCGCGGCGGATCAACTGGTCGGAGATGTCTTTCAGCGCACCGACCACAGTCTGGTTGTAGCGCGCCACGGCCACGTCATAGCCGGCGGAGGCCACGCCCAGCTGCGAGCGCAGACGGCCACCGTCGAAGACCGGCAGGCTGATGGCCGGGCCGACGTTGTAGTTGAACTTGCGCCCGGTGAGGAACTCCAGCGGCCCACCGCCGGTGGCCATGAAGCCCAGGCTGCCGACCAGGTCCACGTTGGGGAAAAAGCCGGCGTGGGCGACGTCGATACCCCGCGCCTGCGCGGCCACCTGCCAGCGGCTGGCAACCACGTCGGGGCGCTGGCCAACCAACTCGGCTGGCAGGTTCGACGGCAGGTTCAGCGGCGCAGCCAGGGCCAAGGTCGGGCGCTGCAACTGGGCGCCTTCGCCCGGGCCCTTGCCCGCCAGTGCCGCCAGCTGGTTGCGGGTCAGGGCAATCTCTTCGTTCAGGCTATCGAGCTGGCGGTGGGTTTCCGGCAGCGGCGCTTCGGCCTGGCTGACTTCGAAGTGGGTGCCGATGCCGGCATCCAGCCGGCGCTTGGCCAAGGCCAGGATCTGTTCCTGCTGCTCCAGCTCGGCTGTGACGATATCGCGCTGGGCAAAATGCAGACTCAACTGGATGTAGGCACGCACCACATTGTTCTGCAGTTCCAGTTGCGCCTGGCGGGCTTCGGCCACGCTCATGTGCGCCTGGTCCACGGCCTGCTCGCTGGCATTGCGTTCACGGCCCCACAAGTCGAGGGCGTAGCTGAAGCCGATGGCAGCATTGTTGTCCCAGGTGTTGGCACCGGACAGCGCGCCAGGGCCATAGAACGGGTCTTCCGGCCAGTTGTGGCGCTTGAGCGTGGCCTTGCCGTTGCCCTGGAGCTTTTCCGCCGACTCGACCACACCGGCCATGGCCTTGGCTTCGCGCACCCGCGCCGCAGCCATGGCCAGGCTCGGGCTGCCGGCCACGGCCAAGGTAATCCAGCGGTCCAGCTGCGGGTCGCCATAGGCGTGCCACCACTGCTGCTCAGGCCAGTGGGCGTCGGTGGCGGCTTCGCGAATGGCCGCGTCTGTGGACAAGGTATTGGCTTGCAGCGTCTTGCTTTGCGGGGCAATGCCCCAGGTTCCGATACAGCCGCTCAAGGTGAGGGCAAGGGCACAGGCACTGAACGTATTGAACGTTCTGATGATGCGACGCGGCACAGCTGCGA
The DNA here is from genome assembly GCF_003205205.1 of Pseudomonas sp. LB-090624. GTDB lineage: Bacteria > Pseudomonadota > Gammaproteobacteria > Pseudomonadales > Pseudomonadaceae > Aquipseudomonas. The sequence continues at coordinate 61,679 of NZ_QJRL01000001.1, read as the reverse complement.
TTTCCCGAGGATGAGGTAAAGGGGCCGGGCAATTCTAGGGGGCAGCAGCACTGGCGATAAGCGCAGATTCCTGCGAATCTTTGTTACCAAAACAGCGATAATCCGCCTTTGGTCGAAGACAACTTTTCATCTTTTTTACGTTACTTCGTGACACAATTTTGTCCTCTACATCGAGAGTGACCCATGGACACCCTGCAAAACATGCGTGCTTTCAGTTGCGTAGCCCAATTAGGCAGCTTTACCGCCGCGGCGGCGCAACTGGATACGACCACCGCGAACGTGTCGCGGGCGGTATCCAACCTGGAAGCCCATCTGCAAACAAGGCTGCTCAACCGTACCACCCGCCGCATTGCGCTGACCGAGGCCGGCAAGCGCTACCTGATGCGTTGCGAACAGATTCTGACCTATGTCGAAGAAGCCGAAGCCGAGGCCAGCGACGCCCATGCGCGTCCGGCCGGGCAGTTGAAGGTGCATTCGATGACCGGGGTCGGCCAGCACTTCGTGGTCGATGCCATCGCCCGCTACCGCGAATCTCACCCTGACGTCACCTTCGACCTGACCATGGCCAACCGTGTGCCCGACCTGCTCGACGAGGGCTATGACGTGTCGATCGTGCTGGCCACCGAACTGCCCGATTCGGGGTTCGTTTCGCAGCGCCTGGGCATTACCTACAGCATCGTCTGCGCATCACCGGCCTACATTGCCCGCCACGGGGTGGCGCACAAGCCTGCAGACCTGCTGAAACATGCCTGCCTGCGCATGGTCAGCCCGGTGATTCCGCTGGAGAAGTGGCTGTTCGACGGCCCGGAAGGCCAGGAGATGGTCAACATCACCAGCTCGCCGTTCATGGTCAACACCGCCGACGCCATGAAGACCGCGATCCGCAGTGGCATGGGCGTGGGCGTACTGCCGATCTATTCGGCCATCGAGGGCCTGCGTGACGGCAGCCTGGTGCGGGTGCTGCCCGAATACCGCCTGCAAGAGCTGAACCTGTACGCCATCTACCCGTCGCGGCAGTACCTGGATGCCAAGATCAAGACCTGGGTCGAGTACCTGCGCAACTCGCTGCCGGAGATTCTTGCCGCGCATGAGGCGGACCTGAAAACCCATCAGGTGATGATCGCCAACTAAAAAGCTGCTGCATTGTGGGGCTGGACAATGGTAGGTTGCTAACCATTGTCGGCCCATTCGCGGGCCTCCCCGCGCCCACAGGTACAGCGCTGCCCTCAAGGCCTGCACCAAACCTGTGGGTGCGGGTTTACCTGCGAAGAATCCACCCTTGTCCCACCGCCTTGCAGAGAAGTTGCCCGATGAAAAAGACCGTCCTGGCCTTCAGCCGTATCACCCCGGCCATGGCCGAGCGCCTGCAGCAAGACTTCAACGTGATCATGCCCAACCCCAAGCTGGGCGACATCAACGCCCAGTTCAATGAGGCCCTGCCTGAAGCCCACGGCCTGATCGGCGTTGGCCGCAAGCTGGGCCGCGCCCAGCTCGAGGGCGCTGCCAAGCTGGAGGTGGTGTCCAGCGTGTCGGTCGGCTATGACAACTACGACCTGGATTACTTCAACGAGCGCGGCATAGCCCTGACCAACACGCCGGACGTGCTCACCGAAAGCACGGCCGACCTGGGCTTCTCGCTGGTCATGGGCTGCGCCCGCCGCACCGCCGAGCTGGATGCCTGGACCAAGGCCGGCAACTGGCAGGCCACCGTGGCCCCGGCCCACTTCGGCAGCGACGTGCATGGCAAGACCCTGGGCATCGTCGGCATGGGCAATATTGGTGCAGCCGTGGCACGCCGTGGGCGCTTCGGCTTCAACATGCCGATCCTGTACAGCGGCAACAACCGCAAGCCCGCGCTGGAGCAAGAGCTGGGCGCGCAGTTCCGCAGCCTGGAGCAACTGCTGGCCGAAGCCGACTTCGTGGTCATCGTGGTGCCGTTGTCCGATGCCACCCGCAAGCTGATCAGCACTCGCGAGTTGAAGCTGATGAAGCCGAGCGCGTTCCTGATCAACATCGCCCGTGGGCCGGTGGTGGATGAAGCTGCGCTGATCGAAGCGTTGCAGAACGGCACCATTCGCGGAGCAGGCCTGGACGTGTACGAGAAAGAACCGCTCACCGAATCGCCGCTGTTCAAGCTGCCCAATGCCTTGACCTTGCCACACATTGGTTCGGCCACTGCCGAAACCCGAGCGGCCATGGGCAACCGGGCGATGGAGAACCTGCGTGCAGCGTTGCTGGGGGAGCGGCCGCGGGACTTGGTGAACCCGCAGGTGTGGAAGGGCTGACCGTATTGGAGTTCCTGTGCTGGCCTCTTCGCGGGTAAACCCGCGAAAGGGGCCGACGCAATCCTCACCTACTTGGCTACCACAACACCCTCGGTCACCCTAGCCCGGGGCTTGCGAAACACCAACACATTCCCCGCCATCACCGCCACCAGCCCGAGCAAGGCCGGTGCCGTCCACTGATACCCCTCGGCCACCGCGGACACGTTCAACGCCACCAACGGGAACAGCACGGTGCAGTACGCTGCCCGCTCTGGCCCCATGCGCCCGACCAGGGTCAGGTAGGCGGTGAAGGCAATCACCGACCCTGGCACCACCAGATACAACAGCGAGCCGATATACCGCGCATTCCACTCCATGCTGAACGGCACGCCGCTGACTACGCAGAACAGCCCTAGCATGAGCGCCCCGTAGACCATGCCCCAGGCGTTGGTGGTCATGGGCCTGAGCCCGGCCTTCTGCTGCATGCTCGACAGCATGTTGCCGGCCGAGAAGCACAGCGTGCCGAGCAGGGCCAAACCAAGGCCGTACAACGTCTCACGGCTTGCTGCGTGGTGTGACAGTTCGGGCCAGAACAATAGGCCCAAGCCGAGCAACCCCAGGGCGCCACCCCCCAGCACATTGCCAGCGATCTTCTGGCCAAAGAATATCCGCGCGTTCAGGGCGTTCCACAGGGTGGCGGTAGAGAACACTACGGCAATCAGCCCGCTGGCGATCCACTGGCTGGCGCTGAGGAAGCAGATGAAATTGACGCAGAACAGGCACAGGCCCTGGGCCAGGCAGATCTGGTGGCCGCGCTTGGTCATTGGCTGCAGGCGGCGGGTGAGCAGCAGGAAGGCGAACAGGATCAGGCCGGCCAGAGCGAAGCGGTAGACGATCGAAACGGGAATGGCGACCACCCCCAGTTGGAGCTTCAGGGCGATCCAGGTGGTGCCCCAGATCAAAACGGTGAGCAAATAGAGTGACAGGTTCATCGGTGCGGATCCTCAGGCGATCGAGGGTACGGCCCTCGCCAGTGCAATCAGTGTTCGCCCTGCCCGACACCTTGCGCTTGCACAAACTTGCGCATTTGTCCCCCGGGTGGCTGTGCGCCAGCCCAAGGCGCAGTAGGATGGCCCTCAGAGGAACTGCCCATGACCCCTTTCACTCAGTTGCAAGTGTTCAACGCCATGCATGCCTCGCCCCATGCCCGCCTGGAACTGAGCGCGCAGCTGGGCGACGGGCTGGCGGCGGCGTTGTGGAACAACCGCGACGATGCCCGCGACTATCAGGCGCCTAGCCATCACACCTTGTCGTGCTACATCGCCGACGGCACCGGCACTTTCCGGCGCCAGCGGCCAGCCGACAAAGGCGCACCCGACAAGCTGTGCATCATGCCGGCCGGCCATGAGTCGAACTGGGTGGTGAACGGCGCCATTCGCCTGGCCCACCTGTACGTCAGCGAGGCGCAATTTGCCCTGGGCTGCGTGCGCCTGCTCGACCGTGAACCGCGTGAACTGCAGCTACAGGAAGCGACCTTTCTCGATGACCCACAGCAGGCCGGGCGCTTTCGCCAGCTGATCGGCCTGGACTGGGACGAGCCCGGCGAGCGCCTGCTGGCCAGCACCCTGGCGCACGAAATCGTTGACCATGCGCTGCTCAGCCAAGTGGGGCTGCGCCACGGCCTGCGCCTGAAAGGCGGGCTGGCGCCTAACCTGCGCCGGCAACTGGTCGACTACATCGAAGCGCACCTGGACCAACCCGTTACCCTGGGCGAGCTGGCGTTGCGATGCAACTTGTCCGAATACCATTTTGCGCGCATGTTCCGCGCAAGCTTCGGGCTGCCGCCGCACCAGTACCTGCTGGCCCGGCGGCTGCACCGCGCTTGCCAGCTGTTGCGACTGGGGGTGATGCCGCTGGGGGAAATTGCCCTGTTGTGCGGGTTTGCCAGTGCCAGCCATTTCAGCAACCGGTTTCGCCAAGCCCTGGGGGCCACACCTGGCGAATACCGCAAGGCCTTTTTCAGCTGAAACCGGGGCCGCTCGGCGACCCCATTGACCTAGAACTCGAAGGTGCTCGACAAACTGACCTGCCGCGCATCGCCAATCGCCACAAAGTACTGGTTCACCGCCGAGCTGTAATACACCTTGTCGAACAGGTTCTTCACGTTCAGTTGCAGGCGCACGTTATGTTCGTCGAGTTGGGTCTCGTAGGTGGCAAATGCATCGGCAACGGTATAGCTCGGCAGGTCGAAGGTGTTGGTCGCGTTACCCGAACGCTCGCCCACATAGCGGGCGCCGGCACCGAAGCGCAGCCGGTCACCCCCGAACAGGCTGCCAAAGTCATACACTGCCGACAGCGAGCCGCTGTGCCGGGCCACGTTCTGCAGGCGATTGCCCTCAAGATCAGGATCCTTGGTTACCTTGGCATCGGTAAGTGCATAGCTGCCGATCAGGCTCCAGCGCTCGCTGAGCTGGCCGGTCACGTCGAGTTCGACACCGCGTGAACTGACTTCACCCGCATTGCTGTAGACCGTCTCGCGGGTGATGGCGTCAAAGTTCGAGACCAGTACATTGCGCTTGGTGATATCGAACAAGGCCAGGGTGCCTGTGATACGGCCTGGCATGTCGAACTTGGCGCCCAGCTCCCACGACTTGCCCTCCTCAGGTGCCACCGAGGAGTCGAGCACGACATTGCCGGTCAGCGGCGCGATGGTCGAGTTGGGCTTGAACGACTCGCTGTAGCTGCCATAGAACGAGAGCTGGTCGTCGACTTTGTAAACGATACCGGCGTGGGGTACCCAGGCCTGGCCACTGATGTCGGTATTGGCCTTGAACGGGCGACCGCGGCCAGCGTACTGGTCGTACTGCTGGAAACGCGCACCTGCTACAAGGATCCAGTGCTCATCGAGGTGCAGCGCGTCCTGCACGAACAGCGCATCGGTGCGCAGCTTGTCGGTCTGGTCGCTGTCGCTGGCTCGTACGTTGGAGCCCTCCACTTCCTGTCCGTAGACCGGGTCCAGATAACTGAACGTGGACTGTGGTGTCTGGCGAATCAGGTCACCGCGAAAGATCTTGCGGTCTTCATGGTCGATGCCGAACAGCAGGTCATGCTGCATCCCCGCCAGCTCGACATTACCATTGAGACTCAGGGTCACGAACTGGTCACGGCTCATGGCGTTGTGGGTGCCGTCGATGCTGCGTGTCAGCGTGCCTTGGGTTTCGTTGACGCCGGTCACGCGAACCTGGCTGGCATCGTAAGTCTCGCGGTTGAAGCTGTAGCCGAAGTGCAGCTTCCAGTCATCGGCCAACGGGTGGTCGACCTCCAGGCGGTACAGGTCGGAGCGCCCTTCCATGTCGTTGAAAGGCTCGTCCAGGCGCCGCGTGGCTGGGATGTCCAGCGGATGGCCGTTTGCGCCGAACGCCGTGCCGCGGTCAAACGGGTATAGGAATTCACGGTGCTCGTAGGCCAGAACAACCTGGGTATCCTCGCCCAGCCAGGCCAGAGACGGCGCCACCAGCGATTCGCGGTGCACCCCGTAGTTGCGCCAGTAATCCTCGTCTTCATGGTCGACGATAAGCCGGTAGGCGAAGTTGCTGTCGCCCAGCGCGCCCGTACTGTCGAACCCGCCGCCACTGCCGTTCTTGCCACTGCCGTAGGTCGAACCCCGCACGGTCAGGGCGTTGTATTGCTCAAGTTGCGGGCGCTTGCTGACCACGTTGATGACCCCGCCCGGGTCCTGGATGCCGTACAGCAGGGAGGCCGGCCCCTTGAGCACTTCGACCCGTTCGGTACTGGCATTGAGGCTGCGGCCCTGCACGATGGGCATCCCGTCACGCATGATCGAGCCGTCGCGGTTGTCGCCAAAGCCGCGCTTCATCACGGTATCGGACGTGCCGCCGAAGTTGTTGCCCTGGGTGATGCCGCTGACGTTGGCCAGGGCGTCATCGAGGTTGCGCGGGGCCTGGTCGCGAATGACCTGGGCCGGGACCACGTTGATTGCCTGGGGGATGTCCTGGTTCAGGCCCTGGCCGCGCATGATCGAGGCCGTTGCCGGAGGTTGGTAGCTGTCGATGTCCAGCTGCGAGGTAACGGTGGTGGCCTGCAGATTGAGGGCGCCAGAGGTATCCACCGCCTCCAGGGTCAGGGTGCGCGCGTCCAGGCGACGCCAAGCCAGCCCACTGCCGACCAGCAGTTGTTGCAGCGCTTGTTCGGCGCTGTAGCTGCCGTTCAGCGCCGGGGCCTGCACAGCGGGCAATTCGACGGTGTAGACCACGCTTTGGCCCACGCTGCGGCTGAAGGCACTGAGGGCCTGGGCCAGTGGCTGGGCCGGCTGGGCGAATGCGTAGGCCTGCTGTTGCTCGACAGCGCTCGCCAAAGGAGCGATGGCGATGGCCGGGAGCATGGCAAGGCCGAACCAGAGGGGGACGCAACGCGGGGAGAACTTCATGGACGCTGACCTGTGAGAGGGTTATGACTGCGAATGAATCGCACTTCCACTCATTACACGGATGCCACGTCCTGTTACCTCACCCGTTATCTGAAAATATTTTTTCTGGGCCCGCCTCTGCAGGAGCAGCGTGATGCTCCTGAAGGGCCACCACACTGGTAATCACTGAACCAAGGTCAACCGCCCCAGCACCGTCTGCCGCGAAAACCCCATCACCTTGCCCAGTGAATCCAGCGCCAGCAGTGGCTCGGCCACCGGGAAACTGCCGCTGACCTTGCGCTTGGCCAATTCATCATCCAGCAGCAGGATGCGCCCCGGGTAATAACGCCCCAGGTCCTCGACCACCTGCGCCAACGGTACCTGGTAGTAATTCAACCAACCCTGGCGCCAGGCCAGGCGGTTGTCGCTGTCCACTTGCTGGGTGTCGCCCAGTTTTCCCGCGGCATAAGCCACCTGCTGGTTAGCCGTCAGCTCGCGCGCCACCGCGCCCGCCATCGGGCTGACCGCCACACGCCCGCTGCGCACCGTCACCTGGGCCCCCGCGCTTTGCTCACGCACCTCGAATTGGGTACCCAGCACCCGCACCTTGCCCCCGCCAGATTCGACCAGGAACGGCTCACCGGTATGGCTTACCTGGAAAAACGCGGCGCCATGCAACAGCCGCACGCGGCGCTCGCCGTGTGCGAAATCGATCGCTATCGCGCTGTCCGCATCCAGCGTCACCTGCGACTGGTCGGCGAGGGTCACCTGGCGAATCTGCCCGCCTGTGGTGTAGTCGGCCTGCAAGTCCTGCAGCCAGTAAGCGGGGTGCCAGCCACCCGCAACGCTCACAGCCAGTACCAGGCAGGCCGCCACAGCCAGCGCCGCCACCCGTTGCCGCCATGGGCGCCTGGCTGCTGGTCTGGCCATGGCATCAAGGTAGCGTTGCAGGGTTTCATGTTCTTCATCAGCCAAGCGTGCCGCCGGAGCAACACTCTGCTGCCATAGCGCCTGGGCCTGGTCATAGGCAGCACGGTGGCCAGGGTCGGCCAGCAGCCAGCGCTTGAACGCCGCGCCCTCGGCTTGCCCAGGCTGCTCGTTGATGCGGCTGAGCCAGTGCAGGGCCGCCTGCGACTGCGCCTCGGTGATCGGCGGTAAACGGCTCATCGATGGGCACTCCCTGGCCGGCGTGGGGTGGACGGGGGCTCGGCGATACTCGCCTTGCACGCTTCGAGCGCGCGCATCATATGCTTTTCCACTGCGCTCTGGGACAGTTGCATGGCCTTGGCTATCTCGCCGTACTTGCAGCCGTGGACCCGGTTCAGCAGGAAGATCTGCCGAGTACGCTCGGGCAAGGCACGCAAGGCGGCCTCGATACGCTGCAAGTCATGGTCAACCTCCACGGCCTGATCCGGGGCGAGGGCCATGGCCGCTTCATCCACCGGCAACGCCGCTTCGGCCACGCGCTCGCGGCTGCCCTGGCTGCGCAGGTGATCAATGGCCAGGTTGCCGGCACAACGCAGCAGGTAGGTATCCAGCGCCTCGACCTGGACCTCGGGGCGGCGCCAGAAACGCAGGAACAGCTCCTGGACCAGGTCCGATGCCGTGGCGCGACAGCCAACCCGGCGGCTGACCAGCGCTTCCATGCGCGCACGCTGGGCCTGGAATACCTGGACGAAACGGGCACGCCCGCCAGCATTGTCGGCGTCGGGCTCGATGATGTCCCCCTGGTCGCTCACGGGTCACACAGCGAACGCAGCCAGCAGCGGGCCCAGCACCGCGCTGGCGGCGGCCAGGCCCAGCAGCAGGCGCGGCTGATACGGCAGGCCGAACACCCACAGGGTCACCCCGGCCATGATGACCGCGGCCCACTCCACCAGGCCATGGGCCCAGCCCCGCAGGTGCACGCTAAGGACCAGCGATAGCGCCAGCAGCAACCAACCGGTCACGCGTAACAGGCGCAACTGCCTGGGCCGCGGCTTGCGCCCGAGCAGGTCTTTGAAGTGCTTTTCCATGGCCAGGCACAGGGCGACGAAACCTGCAAAGGCGATCAGTGCGTTACCCAGCATCAGCTTGCCTGCACCGGTTCAGCCGCCGTTTTTTCTGCCGCACGCGGCGCGCGCCTGGCCATAGGCTTGGGGCTGCGTAGCATCTTGCCGGCCAGCCAGGCCAGGAACAGCCCGGTGCCCAGCGCCGTCAGGTCAAAACCGGCCATGGACCAATCCCCCGCAGGCAGCGACTGATTCAGGCCGCGGCCGGTGGTCAGGCCATTGAGCAGCGGCAGCAAGGTAAAGGCGAACGCGCCCAGTGCCAGTTGCTCGCCCCAGGCTCGGCGCCCGCTGCGCAGCACGGCATGCACCAGTGACAGGCCCCAGGCCATGAAGAAGACATTGACCTCCCAGTCGGCGCGGCCTTCAACGCCGGTCGGGATTAGCCGGTTGGCCCAGAAGAAGCCCGCCACAGCCAGCAGCAGGCCACTCATGCTGGCGATATTGAGCACCTCGACCAGGCGTAGCTCGCCTGGCATGTGCGCGCTTTTGGCATGCTTGAGCTGGCGCTTGCCCAGCCACATTACCAGGCCGGTGCCGATCACCGCAGTACCGGAAACACCAAAGAAAAAGTACAGCCAGCGCAGCCAGGGCCCGGCGAAGTTGCCCATGTGCAGCCCGGCGAAGCTGAAGGCAGTCATCATCGCCCCGCTCTCCGGCTTGCCCTGGCTGAGCAGCGCGCCGTTGGCGCCGTCGAAGGTCCAGTTGGCGCTGCGCCGGTAGGCCACGTGGTCGGCGGCCGACTGGCTGAAGGTGACGCGGGCATTGCTGTCGCCCGGGTTCTGCACCTGGATGCTACCGATCCGCGCGCCTGGCTGCAGTTCCTGCACCTTGGCGTACAGGCTTGGCAGCGCCACCAGCGGCGTGGCTACCTGGGCTGCCTTGGGCGCATCGTCACGGCCGAACAGGTCGTTGAAGTATTTGTCAGTGGCATTGCCATAGCTGGCCATGATGCCCGCTGGCATCACCATGTACATGAACAACACCAGGCTGCTGTAGCTGATCATCAGGTGGAACGGCAGCACCAGCACACCTATGGCGTTGTGCCCATCCAGCCAGGAGCGCTGGCCCTTGCCGGGCCGGAAGGTGAAGAACTCCTTGAAGATCTTCTTGTGGGTGATGATGCCGGTGACCAGCCCCAGCAGCATGATGAACGCGCAGAAAGTCGACAGCCAGCGACCGAACGGGTACGGCATCTGTAACTGGAAATGGAAGCGGTAGAAGAACTCGCCCCCCCTGCTGTCGCGTGCCTCCACCGGCTGGCCGGTCTGGGTATCGAGGGTCTTGCTGGCGAAGCCGCGCCGCCCGCCATTCGGGTCACGGTAACCCACGGTCAACGCGGCCTCGCGCTCGTTGGGCAGGCGGATGAACCAGTTACCGGAGTGCCCGGCATTTTGCTCCAGGTAACGCTGGGCCATCCCCAGGCTACGGGCCGGGTCCAGCGCGTGGCTGCGAACCTCGGGGTGAGACCATTGGGTAATCTCCTCCTTGAAGTACGACAGCGTGCCGGTGAGGAAAATGGCGAACAGCAGCCAACCGAAGATCAGGCCGGTCCAGGTGTGCAGCCAGGCCATGGCCTGGCGGAAGCCTTCTTTCATGGCGTTTTCATCCAGTAGGCAACGGCGCTGATCATGCCCAGCAACAGGCTTGGCGCCAGCACGCCAAGCCAGGCCCGCCAGGCGCTGCGGCAGGCAAAGCACCAGATGAATGCCAGCAGGTAGAAGACGAACGAAAGCAACAGGCCAGTGAGCGTGGCATCGACCTTGGGCAACGGTGCGACAAGGGCGATGCAGACGCTGGCCATGGACGCCAACAGGTAGCCACCCAGCAGCGCAGCCAGGCTGCGTGAGGCCACGGCCAGGCGGTAGCTGAGCGGAAGGCCGGCAGTGTTGCGCGTCATGGCGAAGGTCCGGGCGTGTTCGGGGTTGCAATACTAATGATTTCAATTCTCATAAGCAAAGCTACATCGTAGGGGTGCACGCCAGTGGGTCTTGCAAGGGGGATGTGCAACAAGAAATTTATTTTCAAAAAGGGCTTGAATTCGTTGCGCGGTTGCCTGACCTTAGAGTCAAGAGGCGCAGAAATTCCAAGGGTCTCAAGGACCTGGCAGCGCCTCCATGCGAGCAAGCTGAATAAGGATTGAATCATGCAAATCCAGGTTAACAGCAGCAACCATTTCGAAGGTAACGCCCGGCTCGACCAGTGGGTCCGCAGTACACTGGAAAGCTCACTTGAGCGCTACGAGGACGACCTCACCCGCATCGAGGTGCACCTGCGCGACGAGAACGGCGCCAAGCCCGGACCGCATGACAAACGCTGCCAGATGGAGGCTCGCCCCAAAGGCCACCAGCCGATTTCCGTGACCCACACCGCCACTTCGCTGGACCAGGCAGTCGACGGTGCAGCCACCAAACTGAACCATGCGCTGGAACACTTCTACGGCAAGCTGCGCAGCAAGCGCGGCGCCCTGGAACTGAGTGACCCCGACGCCTGATCGACAATGCCAAACGCCCGGCCTTGAGCCGGGCGTTTTCGTTTGTGCCGATCAATGGCACTGAACCAACGTGCGAACATCCCGGTCAACCTCTGCACTCACTCACCGCAGAAGCAAGACCATGAACAACCCATTCGAACGAATCAGTGCAGCATTCGCTCCCGAATATCGGGTGAACCTGAGCATTGCGAACCTCGACGGCAGCATCATGCTGACCCTGTCCGACGACGCCGGCGTGGTGGCCAAGCGCCTCATCACCCAGGCCCAACGCAACGACCCAGTGCGCCTGCAGCGGGTGATCGACAGCATCCGCCTGGGCCTGGCCATCGAACTGGGGCAGAACCCTATGCAGGTACTCGCAGCGCTGACCCGTGACGCCGGTCACGGCCAGCGCCCATTCATGGCCAACTGAAGCCTACTTGCCCTCCCCTACGTCCTTGCCGTTGGCATCCAGCACCTTGGTCGAGGGGTAGCGATACGAGGCATAGCGCACCACCAGGATCGAGAACGCCAGCAGCAGGATGCCCCCGCACAGGTACAGCAGCCCCTCGTCCGGTGCCTTGTGGTGCGAAACATCGCCGATCAGCAGGCGGGTGAGCGCGGTGATCGCCACATACAACAGAAAGCGGATCGGCATGTGGTTGGTCTTGAAGTAGATGCCGACCATCGCCCCCAGTTCGAGGTAGATGAACAGCAGCAGGATGTCATCGACGCTGATCCCGCCCTTGCCGAGCATGTCCAGGAAGGTGACCACCGCCGCATAGGCAGTGATCGCGCCAATGCCGAACAGCGCCAGGTAATGGAAGGCCTCGACGCACAGGTTACCCAGCGAGTCAGCCGAGCCGTGCAGGCCCTTGCGCAGCTTTTCTGCCCATTTGATGTTCACGATGTTCCATTCCCCGATACGTCTTTAAGGATGATGCGTCGCTGATGTGACGCTTGTGCCATGCAGTTAAAGGGCCAGGCCCCTGTCTTGGAAGGCGACCGATTGCCGCAAGGCACCTTGAGGCATGACGGGTTGCAAAGAAGCGACCGGCTTTGACAGGCAAAGGCGCGCGCGCAGCGCTCAGTCTATGCCGGGCTACAATTTCTGCTTGCGAACCAACCCGTATTGCCATTACTGTATATCGATACAGTAAATCGCAACACAACCAGCAAAAAGGCATAGAGGTGATGAATGGCCGTCGAAGTGGTGTACCGCAGCAGCCGCGACCCGGAGCGCTTGTTCATGGATAAGGCCGAAGCAGACCGTCACGACAAAATGCTCGAACTGGCCGAACGCTTGGCCGAAGTGCTGCACAAGGCGGTGCCGTCGCTGACCGAGCAGCAGGTCGAGGAAGCCGGTATCTACATGGCCAAGAACCGCGATGTGTTCGCCCGGGCGTTCAAAAGCCAGCCGGATGCGTTGGCCGAGTTGCTCGAAGCGCCAGCAGCAGAGTAGGCCTGCCCAGGCCTCGTTACCCGTACAGCAATCGCTCCGCCAGCATCTGCGCCACTCGCGCCGGCGAGCGCTTCTCCGCCTGCGCATGGCCGAACACTTCGGTCAGCCGCGTCGGTATCCGCGCCAGGTGCGCGGTGATGGTGCCCAGGTCTTCGCCACGATGGGTTAGCGCCACGTAGATCAGCCCGCCAGCATTGATGACATAGTCAGGCGCATACAGTATCCCGCGCGACTCCAGCTGGTCGGCCACCTGCAAGGTAGTCAACTGGTTGTTCGCCGCCCCCGCCACTGCCGCACACCGCAGCTGCATCACGCTCTGCCCATTCAATACTGGCCCCACGCCGCATGGCGCAAAAATATCGCAAGGGGTGCTGAGCAACGCATCGTTGGTCACAGGCTTTGCATCGAACTGCTCCATCGCCAGCCGCACACGCCCCGGGTCGAGGTCGCTGACCAGCAACTCCGCGCCTACCGCGTGCAGTTGCTCGGCCAGCGCATAACCGACATTGCCCAACCCTTGAATCGCGATCCGCAGGCCGCGCAAATCATCACTGCCAAGGCGGAATGAGGTTGTTGCCCTGATACCGGCGAATACCCCCATCGCCGCATGCGGTGAAGGGTCACCCGAAGCAGTGGTACTGGTCACATGCGGCGTGCTCTGGGCGATGCAGTCCATGTCCAGGGTAGAGGTGCCGCTGTCTACGGCAATGATGAAGCGCCCATGCAAGGTATCGATGAAGCGGCCAAAGGCTTCGAACAGCGCGGCGCGGTTTTCCACATGCGGGTTGCGCATGATCACCGCCTTGCCGCCACCCAGCGGCAGACCCGCCAAGGCCGCCTTGTAGCTCATGCCCTGGGCCAGGCGGATGGCGTCGGTCATGGCACTTTCGTCATCGGCATACGGCAGGTAGCGGCAACCGCCCATCGCCGGCCCCAACTGCTCGCTGTGGATTGCCACCACCGCTTTCAGGCCCGTAGCCGGGTCGTTGAACAAGTGCAGTGACTGAGTACGGGTGCTTTGCATCAGTGCGAACATCGACAGGCCCCCACGAGGTGCTTACTCCAGTATAGGCACGGCCCCGGGGCCGGTGCCGCCGCCGGACCACTGGACGAAACCGCGCGCCACGGCTAATACTCAAGCGTGTGTGGAGAAACCCCATGAACCCACGTCAAGCCTGCCTGGCCTGCCTGGAACGCGAGCCTGTCGCCCTGCTGGAAGCCGCATTGTGGATGGCTGCCGAGCACGACCGCAGCGTCGAGCCCGCGGCCAGCCTTGCCCACGTGCACGAATTGCAGCGCGAGATCAGCACCAGTCTGCCCATGCTGCCGCTGGGCGAACTGGCCCAGCCGCTGCTGCGCCAGCTTAACGCACTGGGTTTCCAGCAGGATGAATACCACCCCTTGCGTCCGCACGCAGCGATGATGGACAAGGTGCTGCAGCGCCGCCGTGGCCAACCGCTGACGCTGGCGATCCTTGCTCTGGAGCTGGCGCGGCGCCTGTCCATCCCGCTGGAAGGCGTGGGTTTCCCTGGGCATTTCCTGCTCCGCGTACCGGGGGCCGACCACCTGCTGGACCCCTGTGGCGGCCGACGCTTGTACCCCAGCGATTGCCGCGAGTTGCTGGCGCGCCAGTTCGGCCCGCACGTGGCGCTGACAGCAGAGCATATGCGCGGCGCCAGCCCTTTGCAGATGCTGCAACGCCTGTCACGTAACCTGCGCCAGTTGCACATCAGTAACGACAACCACCTGGCGGCGCTGATCGATGCCGAGCGGGTGATGCAACTGGGCCCGGTGCAGGTGGGCGACTACATGACCCGCGCCTCGCTCTACCAACACCTGGATTGCCCACAGGCCGAGCGTTTCGACCTGGAGCATGCGTTATTGCTGACCGAAGACCCGGTCCAGCGCCTGAAGCTGTCCGAGCGTATCGGCAAGCTCCCGGCCGCTAACCGTTCACTTCACTGAGCCGGGCTGTCCGGCTGCCGGGCGGGATGGGCACTGGCGAAGGCCGGGTGAACGGCTGCCAGTGCGGCAACCCGCCGAATACGCGGGAAGCCGCCGAGGTCGACATTGAAGCGCTCGGCGGCGTACAGCTGCGGGATCAGGTACACATCCGCCAACCCTGGCGTATCGCCAAAGCAGAAGCCTTCATCGCCAATCAGTTGTTCCACTGCCGCCAGCCCTTGGCTGATCCAGTGATCGATCCAGTCGCTGACCTGTCCCTCGTCATGGCCTGCCTCGCGCAGCCGGTTGAGCACGCTGACATTGTGCAGCGGGTGAATGTCGCAGCCGATGATCGCTGCCACGCCTCGCGCCTTGGCACGCACCTCGGCCATGACCGGCAGCAACGCAGGCTGTGGATAAACCTCTTCCAGGTATTCGATGATCGCAGGTGACTGCACCAGCAAATCACCGCCATCGGTGCGCAATGCCGGCACCCGCCCCTGCGGGTTGACGGCAACATAGGCCGCATCTCGCTGCCCGCCTTGCAGCAGGTTGACCGGCAGGGACTGGTAAGCCAGCCCCTTCAGTGCCAGGGCAATGCGCACCCGGTAGGACGAGGTGGAACGGTAGTAGGTGTACAGCTCCATGCCCTAGCCTCCTCAGTTGGCCGCGACAACCGTGCCACGGCATTCGCCGAAACCGATGCTGGCCACACCGTCACGCGCGCAGCGCGCCCGCAGGATGATCTCGTCACCGTCCTCGAGGAACTTGCGCACCTCGCCACTGGCCAGCTCCACCGGCAGCTTGCCGCCTTCGGTGATCTCCAGCAGGCTGCCGAACGAACCTGGCGTGGCGCCCGACAGCGTGCCAGATCCGAACAGGTCGCCCGGCTGCAGCTGGCAGCCATTGACGCTGTGGTGCGCCACCAGCTGCGCCACGGTCCAGTACATGCTGCGGGTGTTGCTCAGGGTCAGGCGGTGTGGGGCAACACCCTGCTCGCGCATGCGCTCGGTCAGCAGCAGTACTTCCAGTTCGATGTCAAATGCACCCGCGGCCTGGTCGCGTTTGTCCAGCAGGTAGGACAGTGGCTGCGGGTCGCCTTCCGGACGGGCAGGCTGGGCGCAGCGGAACGGCTCCAGCGCTTCGGCAGTGACCACCCATGGCGAGATCGTGGTAATGAAGCTCTTGGACAGGAACGGCCCCAATGGCTGGTATTCCCAGGCCTGGATGTCGCGCGCCGACCAGTCATTGAGCAGGCACAGGCCGGCTACGTGCTCGGCGGCATCGCCTACGGGAATGGCCTGGCCCATCTCGTTGCCCTGGCCGATCCAGATGCCCAGCTCCAGCTCGTAGTCCAGCCGCGCACAGGGGCCGAAGCTCGGCTCAGTGTGCCCGGCCGGCAGGGTCTGGCCTTTTGGCCGACGCACATCGGTGCCCGATGGGCGAATGGTCGAAGCACGGCCGTGGTAACCGATCGGGACGTACTTGTAATTAGGCAGCAGCGGGTTGTCGGGGCGGAACAGCTTGCCCACGTTCTTGGCGTGCTCGATGCCCACGTAGAAGTCGGTGTAGTCACCGATCTGCGCCGGTACATGCAACTGGCAGTCGCTGGCCAGATACAGCAGCGGCTTCAGCGCCGCCTGGTGTTCGCTGTGTTCGCCCAGCAATACCTGCAGGCGCTCGCGCAGAGCGATGCGCGCGCTGCGGCCCAGAGCGAAGAATGCGTTCAGCGCCCCGCCCCGGGTAGCCTCGACGGCGGCCTTGGCGGCGCCGTCGAACAGGCCGGCGGCCAGCGCCGCTTCCAGGTCGAGGATTGCGTCGCCGATGGCCACGCCACAGCGCCTGGCTTCACCCGGCCGGCTGAAGATGCCCATGGGCAGGTTCTGCAGCGGGAAGTCGCTGTGCCCGTTGGCGTGCTCGACCCAGCTACGGGCATTGGCAGTGTGGTTCATGGGTTATCTCCGGTTCGGGTTGAAGGTGCTCGGCAAGGTCGCCCAGCAACTATCGTAGTCAGCCTGCAATTGCGGGCATTCAAGGGCTTGCAGGCTCGGGCGCAGCACCTGGCTGGTCTCGAACATGAAGGCCATGGTGTTGTCGATCTTGTGCGGCGCCAGGTCGGCGGCAATGGCTTTTTCGCAGGTTTCAGCGTCGGGACCATGGGCGCTCATCACCCCGTGCAGCGACGCACCGCCCGGCACGAAGCCCTCGGCCTTGGCATCGTAGGCGCCATTGATCAGGCCCATGAATTCGTTCATCAGGTTGCGGTGGAACCAAGGTGGACGGAATGTGTTCTCGGCCACCATCCAGCGTGGCGGGAAGATCACGAAGTCCATGTTGGCCAGGCCATGCACGCTGGTCGGCGAGGTCAGCACGGTGAAGATCGACGGGTCCGGGTGGTCGAAGCTGACCGTGCCAATGGTGTTGAAGCGGCGCAGGTCGTACTTGTACGGCACGTTGCTGCCGTGCCAGGCGACCACGTCCAGCGGCGAGTGCTGCAGCTCGCAGGCCCAGTGCTCGCCCAGGAACTTCTGCACCAGTTGCACCGGCCCTGCGGCCTCTTCGTAGTGCGCTACCGGGGTAAGGAAGTCGCGCGGGTTGGCCAGGCCGTTGCTGCCGATCGGGCCCAGGTCCGGGAGACGCAGTGGTGCCCCATGGTTTTCGGCGATGTAGCCACGGGCCTGGCCATCGAGCAGTTCGACACGGAACTTCATGCCGCGCGGGATCACTGCAATTTCCAGTGGCTCGACCTCCATCACCCCCAGTTCGGTAGCGATGCGCAGGCGGCCCAGTTCCGGCACCAGCAACAGTTCACCGTCGGCGTTGAAGAACACCCTCTCCATGGAGCGGTTGGCGCGGTAGATATAGATACTGACACCAGCCGGCTTTTCTGCCGCCGCGTTGGCCACCATCGGCAGCCAGCCCTCGATGAAGTCGGTCGGCTCGCCGGGAATCGGCTGTGGGCTCCAGCGCAGGCGGTTGGGGTTGATGCCCCCTAACGGCCCACTCAGCGGCTGGCGCGCCAGGCGCTCGAAACGCGGGTGCAATGCTGAGGGGCGAATACGGTACAGCCAGGTACGGCGCAGCTCGTTGCGGGCCATGGTGAACGCAGTGCCCGAAAGCAGTTCGGCATACAACCCGTAGGGCGCCTTCTGCGGCGAGTTCTGCCCGACCGGCAAGGCCCCTGGCAGGGCTTCGCTGGCAAACTCGTTGCCGAAGCCGCTGAGGTAGTGAAGGTCGGGTGAGGGGTCGCGATTCATCGGTGCCTCCGGGCTCTGGCCGAGCCGTTGCGGGCAGCTGGCTGTTGCCCCGAGGTGGGGTGGCAGCGCGTCTGCATTGTTTTTATCGTAATCAGATTACGAATAACGTAATTTGCTACGCGCATGGCGTCAAGCTATAAAGGCCCGACTTGAAAAATGCAGAAGAAGATGTCCATGACCAAAGCCAGCTCCCCCGCCGATAACGGCAAGCAGAAAGTCCGCTCGGCGGAGGTCGGCACCGACATCCTCAAAGCCCTTGCCGAGCTGTCCCCGTCCACCTCGCTGTCACGCCTGGCAGAGCATGTGCAGATGCCGGCAAGCAAGGTGCACCGTTACCTGCAGGCGTTGATCGCCAGCGGCTTTGCCGAGCAGGATGCCGCCACCAACCATTACGGCCTGGGGCGTGAGGCACTGCGGGTGGGGCTGGCGGCGCTTGGCAGCATCGACGTGCTGAAAATTGCCGCGCTGCCGCTGTCGCAACTGCGCGACGAACTGAATGAGAGCTGCTTCATTGCCGTGTGGGGTAACCAGGGGGCGACCGTGGTCAGCATCGAACCGGCGGTACGTGCAGTCACGGTGGTAACGCAAATCGGCTCGGTGCTGCCACTGCTTAGCTCGTCTACCGGGCTGGTGTTCGCTGCCTACCTGCCCGAGCGCGAGACCGTGGAGTTGCGTGACCGCGAGCTGGCTGCCCTGGGGCACGATGCCGACCATTACCAGGCGCTGCTGGCAGGCATTCGCGAGCGTGGCCTGCATCATGTGCACGGCCTGTTGATGCCCGGCGTGGACGCGCTGTCGGCACCGGTTTTCAATGCCATGGGCCAGGTTGCAGCGGTGATGACCGTGGTCGGGCCGACGTCGATCTTCCATGCCGACGAACACGGCCCCGCAGCACTGCGGTTGCTGGCGGCCGCGCGCGAGACCAGCTGGCGCATGGGCTATTCGCCCGCCGCCTGAGCAGCAGCGTCACTGTTGCCCGAAACGTAAAGGTGAATGTCATAAGGGGCTATTTTTCCCACGGGATCAAGCGCTTATTCTTCACTCACTGGCCGGCATGAAGGGCTCTCCCCCCGCCTTTCAGGCCTGCGAGGTTCACCGACGTAGATTTTGAAGCTCCTTGATCTAACGTCTCGATTGGCCGCTGCGGCTTGCAGCGGCCTTTTTTATGGCCTGGATAAAGTGCCCTTCTGCGCTAGCCGGCAAAGGCCTGCGCAGTCATTGCCCATTTCACCCTAGCGGGTACTTCTGCAGGTTTTCCATCATCTGCTGCAGCGCCTGCAAACTGTCCTGCGGGTGCACCGCGCCGTCGAAATCACCAATGCGCGCCCAGTTCTGCGCCACCTGCTCGGGGGTAAAACCTTCGCGCGGGTCAAAGCCCACACCTAGGCTACGCTCCCAACGCACCTTGCCGACCCAACCACCGCCCACCTCGAACAGCTCGCCGCTGCCCTGGCACTGCTCACTGCCCAGGTACACCACCAGCGGGCTGACCAGTTCGGGCTTGAGCCGCTCGAACACCTGCGGCGGGATCAGCCCTTCGGTCATTCGTGTTCCACCTGTGGGGGCGATGGCATTGACCAGGATGTTGTGCTTGCGCCCCTCGATCGCCAAGGTGCGGGTGAGCCCGTACAGGCCCAGCTTGGCCATGCCGTAGTTGGCCTGGCCGAAGTTGCCGTAGATGCCGGAGGTGGAGGCGGTAAAGATCACCCGGCCCCAGTTCTGCTCACGCAGGTGTGGCCAGGCCGCGCGGGTGACTTTGTAGGCGCCCTCGACATGCACCTGGTAAACCTGCTCCCAGTCGCTGTCATCCATCTTGTGGAAGGTTTTGTCACGCAGGATCCCGGCATTGTTCACCAGCACATCGACCCGGCCAAAGCTGTCCAGGGCCTGCTCGACAATGCGCGCGCCGTGGCTGACCGAGTCATGGTTGGCAACCGCGCAGCCCCCGGCGGCGCGGATCTCCTCCACCACCCGGTCGGCAGCCGAGGCGCTGGCACCTTCACCGTAGGTAGAGCCGCCGAGGTCGTTGACCACGACCTTGGCACCCCGCGCAGCGAACAGCAGCGCGTGGGCACGGCCCAGGCCACCTCCTGCACCGGTAACGATTACCACGCGATCTTGCAGACGGACAGGCTCGCTCATGCTCAAGGCTCCAGGCAGGTTCAGGTCAGCCGAGTGTCCGCCCCCAGCGGTGGGCGGACAATCAAGCTCGTGCAGGCTGAATGCCTGGCAATAACGCAGGGCGATGAGGCCCCGTCAGGACCACGCCATTTTCGGCTGGGGGTAGTTCAGCGGCTGTTCACGAAAGGCCAGGTAATGCCGCAGCACCTGCACCGGCGCTTCGGTGTGGGGGTAGTGGCCAATGCCCTGCAACTGCACGGTGTCAGGCTCCGGCACCAGTTGCCGATAACGCTCGAGCATGTGCGCGCCGGACAAGGGGTCGACCATCCCGTTGATCAAGCGCAGGGGCACGCCCTTGCGCTGCATCGCCTCGACCCAGCGATCGCGGTACAAACTGCGCTCGGGCATGTAGCCCACCAGCTTGTGCAGGATGCGCGTGCCACGGTTGGCGGCGATCAGGCTCCAGAAGTCATCCAACGCGCTTTCGCTGGGGTGGGTGCAGGGACCGTAGATCTGGCTGACATTGCGCACCAGGTCGTCACGCCCGAACGAGCGCCCGACCAGCCAGCCGAAGCGGCTCAGCAGCAGCTTCTGGATGAGCAGCGTGCGGCAGCTTTCGGCGAACAGCCCACTGTTGAGGAACACGCAGCTGGCAACCTCGGCACGCTGCTCATGATGCCGCGTCAGCAGCTCCTGGGCCACGCTGCCGCCATAGTCGTGGGCCAGCAGGTGCACCGGCTGGTCGACGTGCAGGTGGGCTAGCAGGGCCTGTTGCAGGTCTGCCTGTTCCATCAGGCTGTACGCGTGATCGACCGGTTTGGCCGAATCGCCAAAGCCGAGCATGTCGCACGCAATCACCCTGAAGCGTTGGGTCAAGGGCCCCCACAAGTAATGCCAGTCCCAACTGGCGGTGGGGAAGCCGTGTAACAAAAGCAGAGGCTCTCCTTGCCCTGCGGTCCAGTAGCGGATGCTCTGGCCCCGGAATGTGAAGCTTTGACCCCGGGTTCGCCAGACGCACAATGGAATTTCGGCCAAAGGCATCAGATCGGTCCCGGGTAGGTGTTGGCGGAATAGGGCAAGGCTGCGGTCATTGCAAGTCACCTCGGCACTTACATGTGCTCTCTATGTCGAGGCTGAGTCTAGCCAGCAGCCCATGGGCTGAAACTTGCGTTGCCAGCCAGCTTGATGACTGAGCGAGTCAGTGGCACGAACGGTCAGAGCAGCATGGCCAGCAGCGGCGCCGCAAACAGGTTCAGCAGCCCGGTCAGGACCATCACCAGCCCGGCCACCGAGCCTTCCTCACGCCCCACTTCCTGCGCCCGGCTCACCCCGGCGCCATGCGCGCCAACGCCGAACAGTGCCCCCCGCGCCAGCGGCGTGCGTAGCGGCAACCAGCGCAGCAGTACACCGCCGAACATGGCGCCGAGCACACCTGTGAACATCACGAACACGGCGGTCAGCTCTGGCACGCCCCCCAGGTCATGCGCCAAGGGCATGGCGAATGGCGTGGTGATGGAGCGCGGCACCAGCGACAGGCTGGTTGCGCTGTCCAACGCCAACAGGTGCGCCAGCCCCCACGAGCTGGCGATCGAAGCACTGCTGCCAGCCACCATGCCGACCATCAGTGCCGGCCAATGCCGCGCCAGCATGGCCCGCTGCTGCCAGATCGGCACGGCAAAGGCCACAGTCACCGGGCCGAGCACGCTCATCAACCAATGGGTGTTGCGTGCATACTCGGCATAGGCGGTATGCAGCGGCACAGCGACCGCCAACAGTAATACCGGTACCAGGATCAATGGCGAAAAGAGGTAACGCTTGCTGCGCCGATACAGCCAGCGGCTGCCCAGATAGGCCAGCAAAGTCAGCGCCAGCCAAAACAGCGGCATGGGCTCAAGGCTCATGACGCAAGCTCCAGCGGCACACCAGCTCCACGGTCAGGGCGGTCACCACCATCACCATCAGCGTACTCACGGCGATCACCAGCAGGATGCGCCAGCCCTCATCACGGATCAGCGCGCCGTAGTCGAGCAGGCTCATCAGCGCCGGGATGAAGAACAGCAGCATCTCGGCCATCAACCAGCCCGCGCCCAGTTGCAGCATCGCCGGCTTGAGCACACCGGACGCAAAGAGTATCAACAACAGCGCCAGGCCCATCACCCCGCCAGGAATCGGCCAGCCCAGCCAACGGGCAAGCTGGCCGCCAAGCAGGAACAGGGCACACAGAATCGCCAGCTCGACCAGCAGGCGCAGGGCATTTTTGATTAACGCGGGTTTCATGGCGGGGTTCCTCGACAAGCCCTTATTTTAAGATTCGCCTGCCCAGGCCAGAAGCGAATTGTTAGACTGATCGCCATTCCATAATGGAATCCGGACATGGAATTCAAACAACTGCGCAGCTTCATTGAAGTGGTCCACCGCGGCGGCTTTACCCAGGCCGCACAGACCCTGTACATCAGCCAGTCGGCCGTGAGCAAGCAGGTGGCCCAATTGGAGCAAGATGTGGGCCAGCCGCTGCTGGAGCGCCAAGCCTCGCAGCTACACCTGACAGCTGCGGGACGCATCGTGCTGGAGCGGGGCGAGGCCCTGCTGCGCCAGCGTCAGGCGCTGCTGAACGAACTGGACGACCTTGGCCAGATGGAGCGCGGTGAACTGCGCCTGGGCTTGCCGATGCTGGGCAGTGATGCACTGTTCGCAGGCTTGTTCGCCGAATACCGGCGGCGCCACCCGAACATCACCATCCAGTTGCTCGAAGGTGGCAGCCGAAGCGTCGAACAGGCAGTCAAGAGTGGAGAACTGGAGCTGGGCGGCAGCCTTACGCCCACTGACGAGTCGTTCGAGTACCAGCCGTTCTGCAACGAACCGCTGGATGCCCTGTTGCCGGCGGGCCATGGGTTGGCGGAGCTGACCGAGGTGGACCTGGGGCAGCTGGCCGGTACGCCGTTCCTGCTGTACCAGCGCAGCTTCGTGCTCAATGACCGGCTGCTGAAAGCGTGCCAGCAGCAGGGGTTTACCCCCAAGGAAGGCGGGCGCAGTGGCCAGGCGGACTTTTTGGTGGCATTGGTAGCGGCGGGCCAGGGCGTGGTGTTGCTGCCCCGCGTGGTGGCAAAGGCACTCGAGCGCCCCGGGGTGGTGCGCTTGCCGCTGCGTTCGCCGGGGGATTTGCGATGGGACATTGCCTTTATCTGGCGGCGCGGGGGGTACCTGTCGCGGGCGGCACAGGCGTGGTTGGCGCTGCTACGCGAACATCACCGCTGACCGGCTTTTCAGGGGGCAGCCTGCCCTGCCCCTCTCGCCGCCAAGCCGGCACCCAGAGACCGAGCAGGCCTGGGGTCAGGACGCTTTCAATGCTGTGATCAACTCAGCCAACCATGGCTCTGCATCCGCCTCGGGGGTCACCGTCTCGCTGGCATCCAGGCGCAGCATCGACTGCACTTCGCGCACGCCCAGTTCGGCAAACAGCTCGCGCATCTGCTCGCCACCGCCGCAATAGGTATCGCCATAGCTGGAATCGCCCAGCGCAATCACTGCGCCCGGCAAGCCACGCCAAGCTGCAGGTAGCAGGTCACGGATGCTGCTGTACAGCGGCATGAGGTTGTCTGGCAGCTCACCCATGCCAGTAGTCGAGGTCACGGCCAGCAGGGCTTCCGGGGCAAAACCTTCAAGGTCCTGCAAAGTTGCACGCGCCGCATGCCAAGCCTCCAGGCCTGCTGCCTTGAGCAGTGCTTCTGCGTGACGGGCGACTTCATCGGCGGTGCCATAGACCGATCCGGAAATAATGGCGACTTTCATCGGGTAGAGGATTCCGAAACTGAGTGAAAACGTAGGATACTAGCATCCAGCGCTGGCAAAAGGCCGCCTCTACCAAAGTCGCCATCCTCAGCCCCGCTTCGCCCCTTGTCGCCCAGTGGCCAGAACATGATCAATGCGCAGTTATTGCAATCGATGGTCGATGCGTCCAATGACGGGATCGTGGTTGCCGAACAGGAAGGCGACGACACCATCCTGATCTACGTGAATGCCGCCTTCGAACGCCTGACCGGCTACAGCCGTGACGAAATCCTCTATCAGGATTGCCGTTTCCTGCAGGGCGACGACCGTGACCAACTGGGCCGCGCACGCATTCGCAGGGCGCTGGCTGAAGGCCGCCCGTGCCGCGAAGTGCTGCGCAACTACCGCAAGGATGGCAGCGCTTTCTGGAACGAGCTGTCGATCACCCCGGTAAAGCGCGATGCCGACCAACGCACCTATTTCATCGGTATCCAGAAGGACGTCAGCCGCCAGGTCGAACTGGAGCGGGAACTGGCCGAACTGCGCGCTCATCCGAAACCCGACGAACGCGCCTGAACCAAGCGCGCCCTGCACGGTCAATGACGTTGAAGAAATCGCTACTACCGAGTTCGATCATGCAAGCAGATGCACTCCTGACCCAGGCCGAGCTGGATTTCATACAGAACATGCAGCACTCGCCGCAATTGAACCTGGCCGATTCCATGTCGAGCCTGCTGGTCAATGGTGACCGCCGCATCCAGAGTCTGCTTACCCAGCTGGTGGCCAACGAGCAGGTGACCTTGCAGGCCCAGTTCAACAACCAGCAGATCAGCTTCCCTTTGCAACTGGTGGAAGACGAGTTCCACGCCCTTCACCTGCAAGTGGGCTCACCGGAAATCTACGAAGACGGCCCCATGCTGCGCCCTTGGCGCCTGTCGATGGACCAGCCGAGCCCGTTGCTCGATGACCACGACCACGCAAGCGGCCTGTGGGTGCGCGATATTTCCTTCAAGGGCGTACTGCTGGAGTTGCGTGAGCTGCCATCGGCACCCGCCCGCTTCGAGCTTCGATTCGCCCCTGGCGGCATCCCCCCGATCGAATTGCATGGTGTTCTGGGCCGGCGCATCGGCCCGGACCTGGCAGCCTACGATCTCAGCCAGAGCCCGGCTGAAGAAATCGAACGCCTGCGCGACTACATTCTTCAGGCTCATCGCCGCGCCCACCCCGAGCTGCACGCTCAAGTATCCAGCTGACCTGCCAGAAACTGCCTCAAGCGCTGACGCATCACATCACCTTGTGCTCCCAGACAGGCAACAGGGCTGCCAGCCAGGCTGTCGTGCGCGATTTCTGCCGCTTCCCCGGCCAGCAACAACGGGCAATCCAGCACTGCCGCCAGGCGCGTCAGCTGCCGGGTGAGTTCTGCGGTGGGCGGCTGATGGGAAAACAGCACCAGGGCGTCCGGCTTCAAACGCTCACAGACCAGCGCCAGCTCTTGCAACGGCTGCCCGCAGACCAATGGGGTCACGCCTGTTTCGTCACTGCCCAGGATCAGGCTGGTGACCAGCAGTTCAAGCTCATGGCACTGCCCCGGTAACGGCGAAAGCAGCACGGTGCGGCTACGCGGCCCATGGGCAAGCTGCAAACGGGCGAACACCCGACTTCGCAAGAACTGGTCCAGAAACAGCCATTCGCTGGCCTGCCCATACCCGCCGCGGCGCACGGCCATGTCATGCCAAACAGGCATGAAGACTTCGGCAAAAACCTGATCCAGCGTGCAGGCGGCAAATACCTCCTCGTAAAGGCGGCCCAGCCCTACGAGGTCGAAGCATTGCACCGCCAGGCGAATCTGGTGCTGCCAGCGCAGCCAGGCATCCGATGCGCCACTGGTATGCCCGGCAATGGCATGGCTACGAGCAAGAATGCTGCCCACCTTGCTGACGGAAACGCCGCGCTCCAGCCAGCCGAGGATACTGCGGATATCGTCGATATCGGCTTGGGAATACAGGCGGTGGCCACTGTCGGTACGGATTGGCTGGATCAGTCCATAACGACGTTCCCAGGCGCGGAGGGTCACCGCGTTGACGCCGGTCAGGCGGGAAACTTCACGAATCGGAAACAGTACCTGCTGCGTGAAGCTCGCATCAATCAACGGCTTACGTCCCTGTTCGTTCATCTGCACGGCCTACCCTGTGTGCGGAAGTTGAACACACAGTCTACTACGACAGCGCCGGGCGCAGGATGCAATCGTTTGCCGGCTGAGTGCACCAGGCCAGACACCGCTGACAATCTACCTGTCCACCCGCTTGCCAGCCGGTTGTCTACAGGCTTCCCCGAACATGACAGGGGACAGGCGCAGCCACTGAGGCCAGGCCATACAACAGGCAAACAGTTCGGGTATGCTGGGCAGCAACCAAAGGACAGACAAAGTTGACCGCCCGAACATGAACAGCCCCATTCTCGTTACCGGAGCCAGCCAGCGCGTCGGGCTGGCCCTGGCCCTTGAACTGGCGCAGGCCGGCCATACGGTGGTCAGTGCCAGCCGCAGCGTCCAGCCACAGGCGGCCCACCCCAACATCGTGCAGTTCCAGGCAGACCTGTGCCTGGCGGCCGACCGCCAGGCGCTGATCGATCACTTGCATAGCCATTACGATGGCCTGCGCGCGATCATCCACAACGCCTCACTGTGGCTCGACGACGGCCTCGACAACCTCGAAACCATGTTCCGGCTACACGTCGAAGCGCCCTACCACCTCAACCTGGCACTCGGCGACCTGCTGACCAAGGTGGAAAAGGCCGACATCATCCACATCTGCGACGAAACCTCTTCACGCGGCAGCAAGAGCCACATTGGCTATGCCGCCACCAAGGCGGCGTTGCAGAACATGGTGCTGTCATTTGCCGAAAAATATGCGCCCACGGTGCATGTGAACGGTATCCTGCCTGGGCTGCTAATCCTCAAGGAAGGGGGTGACGAAGCCTACCGCCAGCAAACCCTGAAAAAGGCCCTGCTGGAGTTCGAACCCGGCGCCGGTCCGCTGATCGAGACGGTCAAATACCTGCTCGCCAGCCAATACAGCACCGGCAGCCAGGTGGTCATCAACGGTGGCCGCCACCTGAAGAACCGCATGACTTGAGAGAACCCCATGACGCCACAGCAACAACTCGAACTCGAGGCCGCCGCGTTCCGGCGCCTGGTCGACCACCTGCAAAAGCGCACCGACGTACAGAACATCGACCTGATGAACCTGTCCGGTTTCTGCCGCAACTGCCTGTCCAAGTGGTACAAGGCAGCGGCTGACGAGCGCCAGCTCGACCTGAGCCTGGATGACGCCCGTGAAGCGGTGTACGGCATGCCTTACGCCGAGTGGAAAGCCCAATACCAGAAAGAAGCCAGCGCCGAGCAGCAAGCGGCGTTCGAAAAAGGAAAACCTCGTGACTGATCTGAACACCCTGCGCGCCAGCCTGGCCAGCGGCCAACATGCATTCGCCGACACCTTGGCGTTCATTGCCGACCACTACAGCTACCAGCCGCAAGCCTTCAACAATGGCGGCGTGGAAAATGCGGCCGGGCAGAACGAAGGGTCGTGCAAGACCCTGGGCCTGGCGTTGCTGGAGGGGCTAAGCGACCAGGAAGCGCTGCTGGCTTTTGGCGAGCATTACCGTGATGTGCTGGCCACGCCTGAGGGCAGTGACCATGGCAATATCCGTGCGCTGATCAAGCATGGGCTGGCCGGTGTGAAGTTCACCGCGCAGCCGCTTTCGCGCAAGGCTTGAGATGGCCGGGGCCGCCTTGCGGCCCCGCACTATCGAACCCAGCATCACTCCAGGAAGGTTCCCGGCCCCCCGCCTTGCAACCGGCCACGCTGCAACCACTGCAACGTCACCGGCCACAAACTCTCGCGAAACCGGTCATGGAAGAACGCGAAATGGCCAATTTCACCAACCGAGATATCCACAGGTGCAATCCGCAGGTGACGCCGCTCGGTCCCCTGTAGATAACCCAGCAAACGCTCGGTCGCTTCCACCGTGCCAAAGGGGTCGTCGGTCAGGCTGATGGCCAGCGTCGCCGCCCGTACCTGGGCGAACGGGAGTACTGCCAGCGCGCGACCGCTGGGACGCTGTTCATAACGCGGTGTACGGGTGGTCCAGTCACGTACCACGCCGGATGGCGTGTCTTCCAGCCAACCCAGGCGCTTGCCGGGGAAGTAGCCAAACACCCAGCTCAGCAGCGGCATCACCACATGCCATTTGCCAAATAGCCGCCAGCGCTGGTCGGGTGCGTAATCGCGCCAGTAGGCAAACTGCGCGCCTACCATCACCACACGCCGCACCTGGCCGGCCGACGGTGCCAGGCCAACCGCGCAACCTCCAAAACTGTGCCCCACCACATCCACCGGCTGCCCAGGGAAGTGCTCAGCCGCGTGCGCCAGCATCGCTTCGAAATCGAGCCGGCCCCAGTCGCTCCACGAGGCCTGGAAGCCGCGCAGCGAAGCCGGTCGGGACTCACCGATACCACGGTAGTCGTAGGTCAGCACATCGCAGCCGTGGGCGAACAAGTAGTCGGCAAAACGGGAGTAGTAGCGGCAGCGTACCGAAGTGGCAGCGTTGATGATCACCAGCGGGCGCTGGGGGTCAGGTTGGGCATGGCGCCAGACGAAGCCACCGAGGCTGTAACCGTCGGCCGCAGGGTGGCGAAATGGGGTAGCGGGTTGGGTGAGGCTACTCATGGCGCATTTCCTGTCGTTGTGCGCCAAAACTAGCAAAGATTTTGTCGCCTGTACCGGTCTCTTCACGGGTGAGCCCGCGCCTACAGGCGTTGCAGAACCTGTGGGCGCGGGCTTGCCCGCGAAGAGGCCGGTACAGGCTTACCCGATTACAGCTCGACGCAGTCGAACTTCACATCGGTAGCCACGTCTTCGTCGTAGTTGACGTCAGCGCGCTCGAAACCGAACAGGTTGAGGAACTGCTTCTTGTAGCCGGCGTAGTCGGTCAGCTCGAACAGGTTCTCGGTGGTCACCTGTGGCCACAGGGCCTTGCAGGCATTCTGCACGTCGTCGCGCAGTTCCCAGTCGTCCAGGCGCAGGCGCCCCTTCTCGTCGACCTCTGCCGGCGCACCGTCGGTACGGTACATACGGTCGCGGTACATGCGGTCGAGCTGGTCCTGGGTGCCTTCGTGAACACCTTTCTCCTGCATGATCTTGAAGACCATCGACAGGTACAGTGGCATCACCGGAATGGCCGAGCTGGCCTGGGTAACCACCGACTTGAGCACCGCCACATTGGCGCCGCCTTTCACTTCACCGGCCAGCTTCTGGTTCAGACGCAGGGCGGTTTCGTCCAGGTCCTGCTTGGCCTGGCCCAGTGCACCGTGCCAGTAGATCGGCCAGGTGATATCGCTGCCGATGTAGCTGAACGCCACGGTACGGGCGCCTTCGGCCAGCACGTTGGCGCCGGCCAGGGCGTCGATCCACAGCTGCCAGTCCTGGCCACCCATCACGGTGACGGTATCGGCGATTTCCTGTTCGGTGGCCGGCTCGATGCTGGCCTCGATGATGGTGTCCTTGTTGGTGTCGATGGCGGTCGACTTGTACGGCTGGCCGATCGGCTTCAGTGCCGAGCGGATCACTTCACCGGTCTGCGGCAGCTTACGCACTGGCGAGGCCAGCGAGTAGATGACCAGGTCGACCTTGCCGCCCATTTCGTTCTTGATCAGCTCGATGACCTTGGCGCGGGCCTCGTCGGAGAACGCGTCGCCGTTGATCGACTTGCTGTACAGGCCTTCGGCCTTGGCAAACTTGTCGAAGGCCGCAGCGTTGTACCAGCCAGCGGTGCCGGCCTTGGTCTCGGTGCCTGGCTTTTCGAAGAACACGCCCAGGGTATCGGCCTTGAAGCCGAACGCTGCGGTGATGCGGGCTGCCAGGCCGTAGCCGCTGGAAGCACCGATGACCAGGACCTTCTTCGGGCCATCCTCGCGCACGCCCAGCTTGCGGGTGGCTTCGATCTGGTCACGGACGTTGAGCTCGCAGCCCTTCGGGTGAGTCGTGGTGCAGATGAAACCGCGAACCTTAGGATGAATGATGGCCAATGTCTGTACCTCGTCAGGTTTATGCCGGGGAAGCGCCGCTCGAGGGCGATTCCTGTTGATCAGAGGGTGAGACTACCCCCGCAGGTTATCCGACACATATTACGGGGTGATCATGGGGATGCAAAACTGTGGCGTGCCTGCGCTGGCCTGTCGGCGGTCGAGCCCGCGCCAACCGCCGCATACAACCCGTCAAGATTTCGCAGCATGATCCCCTGGGCCGAACCGCGCGCATTCATTTGCTTTTCACATCAATCGCAAAGAAAAACAAACTTAACAAATAAGCCAAAGCCGCCGATGCTTGGCGCACTACGCCCATTGCCCGGAGAACAACAACATGAACGACGTGGTCATCGTCGCCGCAACCCGTACCGCCATCGGCAGCTTCCAGGGCGCCCTGGCCACTGTGCCTGCGGTCGACCTCGGCGCCGCTGTGATCAAGCGCCTGCTGGAGCAGACCGGGCTGGACCCGGCGCAGGTCGACGAAGTCATCCTCGGCCAGGTGCTTACCGCCGGCGCCGGGCAGAATCCGGCCCGCCAGGCCGCGATCAAGGCCGGCCTGCCCTTCAGCGTCCCTGCCCTGACGTTGAACAAAGTCTGCGGTTCGGGCCTCAAGGCCCTGCACCTGGCAGCCCAGGCCATCCGCTGCGGTGACGCCGAAGTGGTGATTGCCGGTGGCCAGGAGAATATGAGCCTGGCCCCCTACGTGATGCCCTCGGCCCGTACCGGCCAGCGCATGGGCCATGGCCAGCTGATCGACAGCATGATCACCGATGGCCTGTGGGATGCCTTCAACGATTACCACATGGGCATCACTGCCGAAAACCTGGTGGACCAGTACGGCCTTGACCGTGAACAGCAGGACGCCTTCGCCGCCGAGTCGCAACGCAAGGCGGTGGCAGCGATCGAGGCTGGCCGCTTCGATGCGGAAATCACCCCTATCGTGTTGCCACAGAAAAAGGGTGAGCCAAAAGTCTTCGACCGGGACGAGCAGCCGCGCCCGGATACCACCGCCGAATCGCTGGGCAAGCTGCGCCCGGCGTTCAAGAAGGACGGCAGCGTTACCGCTGGCAACGCCTCCAGCCTGAACGACGGCGCTGCCGCCGTGCTACTGATGAGCGCCGCCAAGGCCAAGGCCCTGGGCCTTCCGGTGCTGGCGAAGATCGCCGCCTATGCCAGCGCCGGGGTAGACCCGGCGATCATGGGCATCGGCCCGGTTTCGGCGACCCAGCGCTGCCTGGACAAGGCCGGCTGGCAGTTGAGTGACCTGGACCTGATCGAAGCCAACGAGGCCTTTGCCGCGCAGGCCCTGGCGGTGGGCAAGGCGTTGGAATGGGATGCGGCACGGGTCAACGTGAATGGTGGGGCGATTGCCTTGGGCCACCCGATTGGCGCTTCCGGGTGCCGGGTATTGGTGACGTTGCTGCACGAGATGATCAAGCGCGATGCCAAAAAAGGCCTGGCGACCTTGTGCATCGGCGGTGGGCAAGGTGTGGCGTTGGCCATCGAGCGCTGATGTAGTTCAGCACACCCAGCACCTTCGCGGGGTGAACCCGCTCCCGCGGGCCCCGCGAAGTGCGCCGGCACAGCCAACACAGGATCAAGCCGCAGCGCGGTACTGCCCGAGCGAAGCGGCCAGCATCACCACTTCCTGGCACTTCTGCACAGCGAGGTCCAGCGGGCTTTCCAGCAACGAACAGGCCGGCGCCAACCACAGCCGCTCACCCAGGCGCTCGTCGGCCTCATGCAACAGCCCCAGCATCTTGTCCAGGTCGCACGGCGAGGCATCGCGGCCGTCGACCAGGCCCAGCGACAGCACCTTGTAAGCAGGCAAACGGTCGAGAATGCTCTGATACTGCTCAGGTGCCTGCACCAGATCAATGTGAAGGCCATCGACCGGTAGGTTGGCGGCCAGGCCCAGGTTGCCATCGAGGCCACCCGAATAGGTCGCGATCAGCTTCTTCAACGGTGCGCGCTGAAGGATGTTGTAGACGCGCTCAAAGGCATTCTTCCAGTCTTGCGGCAGCTCCCGGGCGAGGATCGGTTCGTCGATCTGCACCCATTCAACGCCCTGGGCAGCCAGGCGATTGAGGACCTCGTCATATAACGGCAAAAGGCGCTCGAGCAGCTCCAGCCTGTCGAAGTCACCGCCCAGGGCCTGGGCCTGCCACAGGTAGGTCAATGGGCCGATAATCACCGGCTTGACCGCATGGCCCAGGGCCTTGGCGTGTTCCACTTCTTCGAACAATGGCTCCCAGTCCAGGGCGAACGGCTGGTCGCCTGTAATCAGCACGTGGTCGTTCTGGGCGAAGTCGCCAACTGGCAGCAAATGGATACCGGCGTCTTTCTGCACTTGCCAGTGGCGGGCCCGCAGCTCGCGGTCACCGCTAATACGTGGAAAGCCCAGGTTATGTGCCAGTGCCATGTCTTGTCCCTTCAGCATGCTCGAAATAATGAAAGGATTGTCCGGCTGATGAGGGATTGAGACAAACTCATAAAATTTGAGATGAACTCAAGAAAATCTCATGATCAAGGATCTGCATGGGCTGTACCGGCCACTCGTGGCGGTTCGACGCCTGCCCGAGCACGGCACAACCGATGTCTCGTTCAGAGCAACACCCTGCGCATCGGGACATGACCTCGCCCGCCATCTGCCGCACAATGCCACCCTGACCAAACCAGGTGCCCGGCCTCATGAGCCTGCTGAAAACCGCGCTGCGCGAACAGAACTTCGTCTGTGTCATGGAGTTCGTCCCCAAAGCCTCCGCAGAACGCTTCACCGCCATGCAAGCGATCATGGCCCGCGGGCACCTGTGCGGCTGGCCAATGACCGTGGCCATCGGCGACCGCGTCGGTAGCCCGCTGGACATGTCGCCGCTGGACGCCCTCGCCTCGTTCGACACCCCCGTGCCTGCGCTGCCGCATTTTTCCGGCAAGGACCGCGAACGCCATCACTTGCTCGCGCAACTGCAACACATGGACGCCGCCGGCCTCGACCAGTTGTTGCTGCTGACCGGCGATCGCCTGCCAGGGCATGAGCCTGGCCAGCGCCCCGTGCGCTATCTGGAGTCGGTGGCGGCCCTGCAGATTGCCCGCCAGGCCTGCCCACACTGGTTGCTGGGCGCGGCGCTGAACCCGTTCAAGTACCACGAGGAAGAAGGCGGCGCGCAATACTTCAAGGCCGAGAAAAAGCTGGCTGCAGGGGCTGACTTCCTCACCCTGCAACTGGGCTTCGACGCTGCAAAGCACCAGGAAGCCATGCACTGGATGCGCCGCCAGGCCGCGCCCAGGCCCATGCTGGCCTGCCTCATGAGCCTGACCCACGGCCGAGCGGCAATGCTCGACCACGTGGCTGGCGTTACCGTGACACCCTCCATGCGCGAAATGCTCGAAGCAGAAACGGCGCAGTCCAAGGCCTTTGCCCTGGCGCGCAGCGTTGACCGCCTGGCCTTGCAGATCATTGGCACGAAACTGATGGGCTACGCCGGTGTGCACCTGTCAGGTATCCACGGGCTGCAACAACTGCTTGCCCTGGAGGAGCGGCTTGAGCACTGGCAAGCGCAGGTTCACACGCTGGAACAATGGGCACCCGCCTGGCATGCCAGCTGGCAGATGCCCGGCCTGCCGGCGGTAACCTTCCATCCGCCCCAGGCGAACTGGCGCGACGGCGAATCACGGGTCGATGCCTCCTTCAAGGAGAAAACCCGTTATCACCTGATGCATGGCATGCATGCACTGCTGTTCAGCCGCCGCAACAGCCTGAGCAAGGCGTTCGGCTGGGCGGTGCGCCAGCCAGTGTGGGCTACCCGGGTTGGCGCACACGTGCTGCACACACTGGAGCGCAGCGTGAAGCGCC
The DNA here is from genome assembly GCF_003205205.1 of Pseudomonas sp. LB-090624. Classification (GTDB taxonomy): domain Bacteria; phylum Pseudomonadota; class Gammaproteobacteria; order Pseudomonadales; family Pseudomonadaceae; genus Aquipseudomonas. Next base: position 27,978 of record NZ_QJRL01000001.1, on the reverse strand, counting down.
CGTTGGCAGGGTGTGATACCTGCGGCCACTGCCGCCTGGAAGACACCCTGTATATCTGCCCGGAAACCTGCCCCAAGGGCCTGGCCAATGGCCCTTGCGGAGGTACCGCGCTGAACCGCTGCGAGTTTGGCGACCGCGAGTGCATCCACAGCATCAAGTACCGCACCGCCAAGGCCGTGGGGCAAACCGCCGTCCTGACCGAGCGGCTGATCCCGTGCATCGAGGTGGAGACCCGCCACCGCAGCTCATGGCCGCAATGGTTCGCCGCGCAAACCCCGCGCCGGGTCAGTCCGCAGCCAGCGCCTCGAACCCAGCCTGAATCTTAGCCTCGGGCAGGTCATCGGCAATGAATACCATCACGCTTTCGCGGGTTTCACCTTCGGCCCACTCGGCGTCCCAGTCAAAACCGTAGAGCTTGAGCACCCCCTGGAACACCAGCTTGCGCTCCTCGCCGGCAATGTTCAGCACACCCTTGTAGCGCAGCAGCTGTTTGCCGTGGGTTTCCAGCAGCTCGTTCATGAAGCTGCTGAGGCGGTCGATGTCCAGGGCGGTTTCCGTGCGCAGCACCATGGTGCCGATACGGTCCGGGGTCGCGGGCTTGAGCACCGGGCGCAGCTGGGGTTTCAGGTTTGCGCCCAGATCCGGGTTGAGGTTGAAACCGCGCACATCCAGTAGTTCTGCCAGATCGATGCAGCCGTGTTCAACGACACGGATAGCCGCCCGGCCATTGATGCGGGCCAAGCGTTCGCGCAGGGCCTCGACAGCAGCCGGCTCGACCAGGTCGGTCTTGCTCAGCAGCAGGCGGTCAGCAAAGCCGACCTGGGCCTGGGCAATGGTTTGGGTCAGGTGCAACTCGGCATGCATGGCATCGACCAACGTGATGATGCCATCGAGGATATAGCGATCACGCAGCTCCTCGTCGATGAAAAAGGTTTGTGCCACCGGCGCCGGGTCGGCCAGCCCAGTGCATTCGATCACCAGGCGGTCGAAGGCGATTTCACCAGCATCCAGGCGCTCGAGCAGCAGGTACAGGGCGCGGGTCAGGTCACCGTGGATGCTGCAGCACACGCAGCCGTTGGCCAGAGTCATTACCTGCACCGGCTGGTCACCCAGCAGCTGGCTGTCGATGCCGGCTTCGCTGAATTCGTTTTCGATCACGGCCAGTTTCAGGCCGTGCTCGGCCTTGAGCATGTGCTTGAGCAAGGTGGTCTTGCCAGCGCCAAGGAAGCCTGTGAGTACGGTTACGGGAATAGGCGTCTGCACGCAGAACATCTCCTGTGCGGAAAAAACACGGGCCTCATCGCCGGCAAGCCAGCTCCCCGCAGGTACTGCACGAACCTTGCGGTTCGTGGGTGCCTGCGGGGAGCTGGTTTACTGGCGATGAGGCCGGTACAGGTTAACGCTTAAGGCTCAGCAGCACTTCGGCCCGGACTTGCCACCGTATCGCGCCTCCTGACGTTCGCGGAAAAACTCCTCGTACGTCATGACCGGCTTGTCCGGGTGCGTCTTCTGCATGTGCTCGACGTAGTTGTCGTAGTCGGGCATGCCGACCATCAGGCGGGCTGCCTGCCCCAGGTATTTACCCAGTCGACCCAGGTCGTTGAACATCGCTGCAGTCCTCTCAAGCGTCAGGCAGTGCCTGGAACGGGGTTTCCTTGTCGCTGCGCTCCTTGCGGCCCAGGGCGGCGTAGCCGACCTTGAGGGCAAAGAACAGCACGCTGAACACCACCAGCAGGAACAGGATGGTCAGGCCAGCATTGGTGTAGGCGTTGAAGATAACGTGCTGCATCTGCCCGATATCCTTGGCCGGGGCCAATACCTGACCGGCGTCCAGAGCGGTGCTGTATTTCTTGGCCAACGCCAGGAAACCAACAGCCGGGTTCGGGTCGAACAGCTTGATCAGGCCCGCCGCCGTGGTGCAGATCAGCAGCCAGGCTGCCGGCAGCAGGGTGACCCAGATGTAGCGCTCGCGCTTCATCTTGATCAGGACCACGGTGCCCAGCATCAGGGCAATACCCGCCAGCATCTGGTTGGAGATACCGAACAGCGGCCACAAGGTGTTGATGCCACCCAGCGGGTCGATCACGCCTTGGTACAGCAGGTAACCCCACAGCGCCACGCAACCGCCGGTGGCCAGCAGGTTGGCACCCCACGATTCGGTGCGTTTCAGGGCCGGCACGAAGCTGCCCAGCAGGTCCTGCAGCATGAAGCGCCCGGCACGGGTACCGGCGTCTACCGCTGTGAGGATGAACAGCGCCTCGAACAGGATCGCGAAGTGATACCAGAATGCCATGGTGTTTTCACCCGGCAGCACCTGGTGCAGGATCTGCGCAATACCTACCGCCAGGGTCGGTGCACCACCGGCACGGGCCAGAATGGTGTGCTCGCCGATGTCGCGGGCGACCGCCTCCAGTTGCTCGGGGGTGATCAGGAAGCCCCAACTGCTTACCGTCTGAGCCACCGACGCAACGTCGGCGCCAACCACGGCCGCCGGGCTGTTCATGGCGAAATACACACCCGGCTCGATCACCGAGGCCGCAACCATGGCCATGATGGCGACGAACGATTCCATCAGCATGCCGCCATAGCCGATGTAGCGGGCGTTGGTTTCGTTATCCAGCAACTTGGGCGTGGTGCCCGAGGAAATCAGCGCGTGGAAGCCGGATACCGCACCACAGGCAATGGTGATGAACAGGAACGGGAACAGAGTACCCTTCCACACCGGGCCGGTGCCGTCGGTGAACTGGGTCAGCGCCGGCATTTTCAGCTCGGGCATGGTCACCAGGATGCCGATGGCAAGGGCGATGATGGTGCCGATCTTGAGGAAGGTCGACAGGTAGTCACGCGGCGCAAGTACCAGCCATACCGGCAACACTGCAGCGACGAAACCGTAGCCGACCAGCATCCAGGTGATCTGCACACCCGTGAAGGTGAACGCCGGGCCCCACACCGGATCTGCAGCAATCTGGCCCCCCAGCCAGATCGAAGCCAGCAGCAGCACCACGCCGATGATCGAGATCTCGCCGATGCGGCCTGGGCGGATGTAGCGCATGTAGACGCCCATGAACATCGCGATCGGGATGGTCGCCATCACCGTGAACATGCCCCATGGGCTTTCGGCGAGAGCCTTGACCACGATCAACGCCAACACCGCCAGGATGATGATCATGATCAGGAAGCAGCCGAACAGGGCGATGGTGCCCGGAATGCGGCCCATCTCTTCGCGCACCATGTCGCCCAGCGAGCGGCCATTGCGGCGGGTAGACAGGAACAGGACCATGAAGTCCTGTACCGCACCGGCCAGCACCACGCCGGCGATCAGCCACAGCGTGCCGGGCAGGTAGCCCATTTGCGCGGCGAGCACCGGGCCCACCAGGGGACCAGCGCCAGCGATGGCGGCGAAGTGGTGACCGAAAAGAATGTGTTTGTTGGTCGGGACGTAGTCCAGGCCATCATTGTTGAGCACCGCCGGGGTGGCCCGGCGCGGGTCGAGTTGCATCACTTTGGTGGCGATGAACAGGCTGTAGTAGCGATAGGCGACCAGGTAGATGGCCACTGCCGCGACCACGATCCACAAGGCGTTGATCGCCTCGCCGCGACGCAGGGCAACCACACCCAACGCGCATGCGCCTATGACTGCCAGCGCCAGCCACGGAATGTGGCGTAGCAGGCTATTATTGTTGTTCATGGTTAGCTTCCAGCTGGTGGATTGGAAAGACCGCCCACCGAGTCTAGGGCCAGTCAAGCGGCATTGCCATACTTGCTTTGGTCTAGAGCCTCTGCGGCCAGATTGCAGTACCTGATGCACATACCCATCTAACTATAGTCAGGATGTCACCCGAGGGCCCTACGCCATGAGCGATCACGACGAACGCCGCCGTTTCCAGCGAATCGACTTCGACGCCCCTACCGAACTCCGTCAAGGTGTCAAACGCTGGCCTGCCAAGTTGCTCGACTTGTCACTCAAGGGCTTGCTGGTAGAGCGCCCGGAGAAATGGGACGCCGACCTGACTCAGGACTTCGACGCGATCATCCATCTGGACTCGCACACCCAGGTGAAAATGCAAGTCGAACTGCGCCACGAAGAAGAAGACCGGCTGGGTTTCATTTGCCTGTACATCGACATCGAATCGATGTGCCATTTGCACCGTCTTGTGGAATTGAACGTGGCCGACAGCACCGAAATGATGCGTGAACTGCGTCAACTCATCGAATAATGAAATCTCTTAGCTAGCTAATAGCTTCTCCACCGGGTGTTTCCTGTCTACCCAGACAGCTTTAAGGCTGGGTAGCAGAACTTTGTACACACCCCTTTAATACAGCTTATGACGAGTTGGTACGGCTTCTGCATTGGGTTTTCGCACCCCGTGCAAGCGTTTCTGTGCGCGCTCCAATCAAAATATTGTATACAATTTTTGTAGCAATGATTTGTAGGAAGTGTCTACAGTAGCGGCACAACAATAAACAGAGAGCCTGCTCCATGACTACGTCCCCTAGCACGTCTCCCGCCCAGCGCCCCGAGGACGAAAACCTCGGGTTGGGTGCCAACCTGGCCTATGGTCTGCAGCATGTGCTGACCATGTATGGCGGGATCGTCGCGGTACCCCTGATCCTGGGCCAGGCCGCTGGCCTGAACGGCGCTGAAATCGGCATGCTGATCGCCGCCTCGCTGTTTGCCGGTGGCTTGGCCACCTTGCTGCAAACCCTCGGCCTGCCGTTCTTTGGTTGCCAGTTGCCGCTGGTGCAGGGCGTATCGTTCGCCGGTGTGGCGACCATGGGGGCAATCCTCAGCAGCGAGGGCGGCGGCGGCTTGCCGGGCGTGCTCGGTGCGGTCATGGCGGCATCGCTGATCGGGTTCCTGATCACCCCAGTGTTCTCGCGCATCACCAAGTTCTTCCCACCGCTGGTGACCGGCATTGTCATCACCACCATCGGCCTGACCCTGATGCCGGTAGCTGCCCGCTGGGTGATGGGCGGCAACAGCGCTTCGCCCGAGTTCGGCAGCGTGGCCAACATCGGCCTGGCGGCACTGACCTTCGCCATCGTGCTCCTGCTGAGCAAACTCGGCAGCGCAACCATCTCGCGGCTGTCGATCCTGCTGGCCATGGTGGTCGGCACGCTGATCGCCTGGGCGCTGGGCATGGCTGACTTCAGCAAGGTCACCGAAGGCCCGATGTTCGCCTTCCCTACGCCGTTCCACTTCGGCATGCCGGAATTCCATATCGCCGCGATCCTGTCGATGTGCATCGTGATCATGGTGACCCTGGTGGAAACTTCGGCCGACATCCTCGCCGTAGGTGAAATCATCGATACCAAGGTCGACTCCAAGCGCCTGGGCAACGGCCTGCGCGCCGACATGGCATCGAGCATCCTGGCACCGATCTTCGGCTCGTTCACCCAGAGCGCATTCGCCCAGAACGTCGGCCTGGTGGCGGTGACCGGCGTCAAGAGCCGCTACGTGGTGGCCACCGGTGGCGTCATCCTGGTGGTGCTCGGCCTGCTGCCGATCATGGGCCGGGTGATTGCTGCCGTGCCGACCCCGGTGCTGGGCGGCGCCGGCATCGTGCTGTTCGGTACCGTAGCGGCCAGTGGTATCCGTACCCTGTCCAAGGTCAGCTACAAGAACAACGTCAACCTGATCATCGTCGCGGCCTCGCTGGGCTTTGGCATGATCCCGATTGCCGCACCGACCTTCTACCACCACTTCCCGAACTGGTTCGAGACCATCTTCCACTCGGGCATCAGCTCGGCAGCGATCATGGCCATTCTGCTGAACCTGATCTTCAACCACTTCACCACCGGCAACTCGGAAAACCAGTCGGTGTTCGCTGCAGCCTACGAGCGCACCATCCAGTATTCGGACATTTCCGCGCTGCGAGATGGCGACTACTTCAAGGATGGCAAGCTGTTCGATGCCGAAGGTAATGAAGTGCCGATGCTGGAACTGGACGAGCACGGTAATGAAACGGTCAGGCGCACGGCGGTAGCCGAGCACTGACCGCCAGCAGGAGCGAGCTCGCTCGCTCCTGCACATTATTCGAACAATGCATCCAGCGCCTGTTCCAGCCGTGTCACGGCTATCACCTGCAACCCCGCCGGCGCCTCTTTTGGCGCATTGCCCTTGGGCACGATCGCCCGCTTGAAGCCATGTTTGGCTGCTTCCTTCAAACGCTCCTGCCCACTGGGCACTGGCCGCACTTCACCCGACAGGCCGATCTCGCCAAATACCAGCAGGCCATGGGCCAACGGCCGGTTGCGCAAGCTGGACATCACCGCGGCCAGCAGCGCCAGGTCCGAAGCTGTTTCCAGCACCTTCACCCCGCCGACCACGTTGAGGAATACGTCCTGATCATGGGTCGGAATACCACCATGGCGGTGCAGCACCGCCAGCAGCATGGCCAGGCGGTTCTGGTCCAGGCCCAGGGTGACCCGGCGCGGGTTGGCCAGGTGGCTGTCGTCGACCAGCGCCTGCACCTCGACCAGCATCGGCCGCGTGCCCTCCCACGTTGCCATCACCACACTGCCGGGCACCTCTTCCTGAGTACGGTTGAGGAAGATCGCCGAGGGGTTGGACACCTCTTTCAGGCCACGGTCGGTCATGCCGAACACGCCCAGTTCGTTAACCGCGCCAAAACGGTTCTTTACCGCCCGCAGCAGGCGCAGACGGCCATCAGACTCGCCCTCGAAATACAGCACGGTATCGACCATGTGCTCCAGCACCCGCGGGCCGGCCAGCGAGCCTTCCTTGGTCACGTGGCCGACGAGGAATATCGCCGTACCACTCTGTTTCGCGTAACGCACCAGCAATGCCGTGCTTTCGCGCACCTGGGCCACGCCGCCGGGGGCCGATTGCAATTGCTCCGTGAAAATGGTCTGGATCGAGTCGATCACCATTACCCGCGGTTTTTCGACCCGCGCCGTGGCAATGATGGTCTCGATGCAGGTTTCGGTCATCACCTTGAGCTTGTCCTGCGGCAGGCCCAAGCGCCGCGAGCGCATGGCGACCTGCTGCTGCGACTCTTCACCGGTGACATACAGTGCCGGCATGCCCACCGCGATATTGCACAAGGTCTGCAGCAGGATGGTCGACTTGCCGATGCCGGGGTCGCCGCCGATCAGCACCACCGAACCATCCACCAGACCGCCGCCGAGCACGCGGTCCAGCTCGGTGCTGCTGGTGGTGAAACGCGGGATTTCCTCGACACTGACCTCGGCCAGGGTCTTGATCTGCGCCTGCTGCCCGGTCCAGCCGGCGCGGCCGCTGCTGGGCGCCGCGGCACCGCCGCTTTCGATCATGGTTTCGACCAGGGTGTTCCAGGCCCCGCATTCGCCGCACTGGCCGGCCCATTTGGGGAAGGTCGCGCCGCACTCGGTGCAGCCATACAAGCGCTTGGCCTTGGCCATGGGTGGGGTCTCCTGGAAAAAACCGCCATCATAGCCGAGCAGGACGTGTCTCGAACGCATCGGGATGCGACAAAACTATTCGTTCTAACTACAGTCACTACCCCTGTACACAGCGCATGAAGCGTTTTAGTGGCTTACACTGCGTTAACCTTACCTTTTGTTACAAGGATCTAAACATGGGCATGCTCAATGAGTTCAAGGCCTTCGCGGTCAAAGGCAATGTCGTCGACATGGCGGTTGGTATCATCATCGGCGCGGCCTTCGGCAAGATCGTCTCGTCCTTCGTCGGCGACGTGATCATGCCGCCACTGGGCCTGTTGATCGGGGGCGTGGACTTCAGCGACCTGGCCGTTACCCTCAAGGCAGCCCAAGGTGACGTGCCGGCGGTGGTGCTGGCGTATGGCAAGTTCATCCAGACCGTGATCGACTTCGTGATCGTGGCCTTTGCCATCTTCATGGGAGTGAAGGTGATCAACCGCCTGAAACGTGAAGAGGCCGTGGCGCCGACTGCACCGCCGGTGCCTTCTGCCGAAGAAACCTTGCTGACCGAAATTCGCGACTTGCTCAAGACGCAGAACCAGAACCGCTTGCCTTGAGCATGCCGGGGCTGCCTGGCAGCCCCGCTGGCCTTACCAGTAATTCTCTACAGCCACCTGCCCCGGTCGCTTGCTCAGGCTCAGTTGAAGGTCACGCGCCTTCAACACCTTGCGCGTCTCGTCGATCATTTCTGGGTTGCCGCAGAGCATCACCCGCGAATGCTCGGGCGAAAATTCCAGCCCCGCAGCCTTCTCCAGCTCGCCATTCTCGATCAAGGTGGTTATGCGCTGGTTCAACGCCCCCGGGTGCTGCTCGCGGGTCACCACCGGAATGAACTGCAGCTTGCCGGCAAACTCGGCCAGGTAATCGCGCTGCTCAAGCCCGGCGATTTCTTCCACATAGGCCAGTTCCTGGGCTTCACGCACCGAATACACCAGCTTGATGTTGTCGAAGCGCTCCCACGCCTCGAAGTCCTGCAAAATCGACATGAACGGGGCAATCCCGGTACCGGTAGCCAGCAGCCACAAGTCGCGTCCACCGACAAACCGGTCAAGGGTTAGAAAGCCGAAGGCCTGGCGGTCGATCAGCAAGGTATCGCCCGCACCCAGCCGGCTCAGTTCACTGGTGAACTCACCGCCTGGCACCACGATGGAGAAGAAGTCGAGGTGCTCGTCATGGGGCGCGCTGACCATGGAATAGGCGCGCCACACCACACTGCCATCAGCCTTGGCCACGCCCAGGCGGGCAAACTGGCCGGAACGGAAGCGGAACCCGGCATCGCGCGTAACCCGCAGGCTGAAGAGGTTCGGCGTCAGTGGCTGAACATCGAGCAGGGTCTGGCGGGTGAATTTTTCGGCGCTAGCGGTCATAGGGGGCTCCAGGTTTGGCGTGTGCACAGTGTCGCTTAAAGTGGCCCGGATAAAAACCATCGCTTTGTAGGGCCACATCGAGGGTGATTGTGCCGAAGTCGCAGAAAAACATGACCGCTATAACAAAAAAATCCCAACGCCATGGTAGGTCTTTTCCTACAATGACCCGGGTACTCAAACGGATTGGATCCTGTAACCCCAAGGAGTGTTTCAGATGCTTCACTGGAAACCTGAGCATCTACATGCGTTTGTCAGCGAACGCAGCCCGCGGAAGCTGTTCGACATCGCAGTGCACCTGGCACAGGATCTGGGCATGGACTACCTCGGGTTGAACATTCGCATCCAGATCGCCACGCAGACGCCCAGAGTCTATCTGTACAGCAACTACCCAGATGAATGGATCGAGCGTTACCAGCGCGACGAGTTCTACAAGCAGGACCCGGCCGCCAATGTCAGCCATACCTCGACCATGCCAGTACTCTGGACTGACGACCTGTATCGCGAAGCCCCGCACTATCGGGAAGCGGCTTGCCGGCATGGCCTGCGTCATGGCTGGACACAGTCACTGCACGACCTGCAGCACAACGAAAGCCAGATCAGCGTGGCCCGCCCCGTCGGCAACATCGGCATCAACGAACTTTACGACAAAGCCGGCAGCGTGCAGTGGCTGTGCCACACCCTGCATTCCGTGCTGGGCGAATACCACCTGAGCGCGCTGTGCCCACCGCAGCCGAAAATGAGCGAGCGCGAACTGGAAGTGCTGAAATGGTCGGCCGCCGGTAAGACCGCTGCCGATGTCGCCTGCATATTGTCGTTGTCGCAAAGCACGGTGAACTTCCATATCCGCAGCGTCATCACCAAGACCAACGCCGCCAACAAGGCCGGCGCCATCGCTATCGCCGCCCTGCGTGGCTGGATCTGACCTTCAAACCTGCGACCTTGGGCAAAGCCCTGTAGAATCGCCCGGCAAAGCCCGGGGCGAACCGCAACGGGCAGTTTCATACCCGAGCCAGACGCCATGCCCCTGCTGACCACCCCCTACGCCGAACTCGACCTGATCCGCCAGCCGGAGCAGGCCAACGACCCGCTGCAGGCTTTTGATGCCGCCGACGAGTACCTGCTTGCGCAGTTGCACGAACAGGCACCTGCCGAAAACTGCCGGGTACTGGTGCTCAACGACAGTTTCGGCGCCTTGGCCGCCAGCCTGGCTGGCAAGGTGCACGTGGTCAGCAGCGGCGATTCGCATCTGGCGCACCTGGCGCTGGAAAAGAACCTGGCGCGCAATGGTCTGCCGTTCGACAGTGTTCCGTTCGTGACGGCCAGCGAACATTGGCAAGGCCCGTTCGACCGCGTACTGGTGCGTGTGCCCAAGACCCTGGCCCTGCTCGAAGAGCAACTGATTCGCCTGCAGGGCCACCTCGCACCCGGTGCGCAGGTGATTGCCGGGGCCATGATCAAGCACCTGCCTCGGGCAGCCGGAGAGCTGATGGAAAAGCACATCGGCCCGGTACAGGCCTCGCTGGCGCAGAAAAAGGCCCGCTTACTCACTGCGACGGTGGCCGAACGCCCTGCCACCCGCTCCCCCTACCCCAGCCGCTACCGCCTCGACGCGCCGGCGCTGGAGTTGGTCAACCATGCCAACGTGTTCTGCCGTGAGGGCCTGGATATCGGTACCCGGGCGTTCCTGCCGCACCTGCCACGCGACCTTGGCCGTGCGCGGGTAGCCGACCTGGGCTGTGGCAACGGTGTGCTGGCGATTGCAAGCGCGCTGGCGAACCCCGATGCCGAATATACCTTGGTTGACGAATCGTACATGGCGGTGCAATCGGCGCGGGAAAACTGGCAAGCTGCACTGGGTGAACGCCCGGCGGTTTTCGAGGCGGCCGATGGCTTGGCCGGGGTCGAGAAGCAGTCGCTGGACGTGGTGCTGTGCAACCCGCCGTTCCACCAGCAGCAGGTAGTGGGCGATTTTCTTGCCTGGCGCATGTTCCAGCAGGCGCGCGAAGCGCTGGTGGTGGGTGGGGCGCTGTATATCGTGGGTAACCGCCACCTGGGCTACCACAGCAAGCTGGCGCGGTTGTTCCGCGGGGTCGAGCAGGTGGCGGCTACGCCCAAATTCGTCATCCTGAAAGCTCGCAAGTAGGCGCTATAGGCTCAAGCTGTGGGAGCGGGCTTGTCCCGCGAACTGGACACCGCCGATGTTCGCGCGGCAAGCCCGCTCCCACAAAGACTCCGCTTTTCTTAATGGGTGGTAAGGCCAGCAGCCCCCATGAACAGGCGCATCACCCAAGCCGCCACGCCCAGCGCGGCAACACTCATCGCCCAGATCAGCACTAGCCAACCCAGCCGCTGCCACAGTGGCTTCTTGTCTTCCAAGCCATGCTTGCCAGTCATCATCCGGACCTCCTAGTGATAGCCGTCTTCGTGGGTCACCTTGCCGCGGAACACGTAGTAGCTCCAGAAGGTATACATGAGGATGAACGGCAGGATGAACAACGTGCCCACTAGCATGAAGCCCTGGCTCTGCGGTGGCGCTGCGGCGTCCCAGATCGAGATCGACGGCGGAATGATGTTCGGCCACAGGCTGATGCCCAGGCCGCTGTAGCCGAGGAAGATCAGCACCAGGGTGAGCAGGAATGGCGTGTAGTGAGCATTGCGCGCCACCGCCTTGAGCAACCCATAGAAGGTCACCAGCACCAGCAGCGGCACCGGCATGAACCACAGCAGGTTGGGCATGCTGAACCAGCGGTCGGCGATCTGCGGGTAGGCAATGGGCGTCCACAGGCTGACGATACCAATCACTGCCAGCAGCACCAGCGCCAGTGGCCGGGCAATGTCGTGCATCGTTTTCTGCAGCGACCCTTCGGTTTTCATGATCAGCCAGGTGCAACCCAGCAAGGTGTAGGCCACGATCAGCCCCAGCCCGCTGAACAGGCTGAACGGGGTCAGCCAGTCGAGCGTGCCACCAGCGAAATGCCGGTCGACCACCTTGAACCCCTCCAGGAAGGCGCCCAGTGCCACGCCCTGGAAGAAGGTGGCAACCAGCGAACCCCAGATGAACGCCTTGTCCCAGATATGCCGCTTCTCGGCGGTGGCCTTGAAGCGGAACTCGAAGGCCACGCCGCGGAAAATCAGACCAATGAGCATCAGGATCAACGGCAGGTAAAGCGCTTCGAGCACCACCGAGTAGGCCATCGGAAACGCCCCGAACAGCCCCGCCCCACCCAGTACCAGCCAGGTTTCATTGCCGTCCCACACCGGGGCGACGGTGTTCATCATCACATCACGGTCATGCTCGCCCTTGACGAACGGGAAGAGCATGCCGATCCCCAGGTCGAAACCATCCATCACCACGTACATCATGACGCCGAAGATGATGATCACGGCCCAGATCAGCGGAAGGTCGATACCCATGGCTCAGTTCCCCTTGTTCAGGCTGACGGTGTTGGCCTCGTGGCCATCATCGGCGGCGGACAGCGGCCGCGCCGGGGTGCGTTTGGTGCCAGGGCCACCGGGGTTGGTCTCGTCCCCCTCACCGGTCTGCGGGCCTTTGCGCACCAGGCGCATCATGTAACCAAGGCCAGTGCCGAACAGGGCGAAGTACACCACCACGAAGGCTACCAGGGTAAAACCGAGCTGGGCGTAACTGTGGTTGGACACACCGTCGGCGGTGCGCATCAGGCCGTACACCACCCACGGCTGGCGGCCGATTTCGGTGGTGAACCAGCCGGCCAGCAACGCGACCAGCCCGGAGGGTCCCATCCACAGCGCCACATGCAGGAACGGCCGAGAGCTGTAGAGCGTGCCGCGCTTGCGCAGCCACAGGCTCCACAGGCCCACGAAGATCATCAGGAAGCCGAGGCCGACCATGATCCGGAACGACCAGAACACAATGGTCGAGTTGGGCCGATCTTCAGGCGGGAACTCCTTCATTGCTGGTACCTGTTTGTCCAGGCTGTGGGTCAGGATCAGGCTGCCCAACGCCGGAATTTCGACCTTGAAGCGGGTAGTCTCGGCCTTCATGTCGGGGATGCCGAACAGGATCAGCGGGGTCGGCTCGCCGGGCACGTTTTCCCAGTGGCCTTCGATCGCCGCAATTTTCACCGGTTGGTGCTTGAGCGTATTGAGCCCGTGGAAATCCCCGATCACAGCCTGGATAGGGGCGACGATCAGCGCCATCCACATGGCCATCGACAGCATCTTGCGCACTGCCGGGTTATCCCGCCCACGCAGCAGGTGCCAGGCCGCCGAGGCACCGACGAAGAACGCGGTCGAAACGAACGCAGCCGTAGCCATGTGCATCAGGCGGTAGGGGAACGAGGGGTTGAACACCACTGCCAGCCAGTCCACCGGTACCACCCGGCCATCGATGATCTCGTGGCCTTGCGGGGTTTGCATCCAACTGTTGGAGGCCAGAATCCAGAACGTCGAGACCAGCGTGCCGAGTGCCACCATGACCGTGGAGAAGAAGTGCAGGCCACGGCCGACGCGGTTCCAGCCGAACAGCATGACCCCCAGGAAACCGGCCTCGAGGAAGAAGGCGGTGAGGACTTCGTAGGTAAGCAATGGGCCGGTGACGGCGCCGGCAAAGTCGGAGAAGCGGCTCCAGTTGGTGCCGAATTGATACGCCATGACCAAGCCAGAGACCACGCCCATGCCGAAGTTGACGGCGAAGATCTTCGACCAGAAATGGTAGAGGTCACGATAGACCTGGTGGTGGGTCCGCAGCCAAAGGCCTTCGAGGACTGCCAGGTAGCTGGCCAAACCAATGGTGATGGCCGGGAACAGGATGTGGAACGACACGGTAAAGGCAAACTGCATTCGGGCGAGCTCTAGAGCCTCTATTCCGAACATGGTGCTTCCTCTTCAGATAATCCGGCGTCTGGGCTTGTGGCCCCGTCGCCCACTGCCCCCACTTGGTCGAGCACGGCGCATTGGAATTGTTCTGTTCGATCGCAGGGATTCCGGCCCATAGGGCCAATTCGTTAGCTCTGGAACGATTGACCCAGATCAACGACTGCTAGGAAGCATAGTCCCGAATGGCCAGATGGGCCGTGCGGTTGATTGCCGCGTGACCAGTTGCCCCACCCTCTATCATGCGGCGTTGAAAGCTGCTGATTTGGGCAAACAGTAACCGTTTGTTACAAACAGATGGTACGCTGCGCCCCCTCCTCTACTGCGCCGAGGCCCCTGGTTTCCGATGTCCGATTCCGCACCGCAGTTGTTGCGTCACCACCGCCCTTTCCTGGCTTTCTGGCTGGCCCGTGTGTTCACCGCCAGCGGTTTTCAGATGCTCACCGTGGCCATTGGCTGGCACCTCTACCAGTTGACCGGCAACGTGCTGGACCTGGGCCTGGTCGGCCTGGTCGAATTCGCCCCACGGGTGCTGTTCATGCTGCACACCGGGCATGTCGCCGACCGCTATGACCGGCGCAAGGTCGCCGCCGTGTGCCAGAGCCTGCAGGGGCTCATTGCCCTGGCGCTGGCCGTGGGCAGCGCCACCGACAACGTCACCCGCGAGCTGATTTTCGCGTTGGCCTTCGTGCTCGGCGCGACGCGCTCGTTCGAAATGCCCGCGACCCAGGCACTGTTGCCCAATGTGGTGCCGCCCAGTCTGTTCCCCCGGGCAGTGGCGGCGTCGGCGTCGGCCACGCAGTCGGCGACCATCGTCGCGCCAGCGGTGGGTGGCTTCTTGTATGCCTTCGGCAGCATCTGGGTATACGGCCCCACCGTGGCCCTGTACGCCATCGCCTGCGTGCTGACACTGAGCCTGCAGGCGCGCGGCCAGGTCGCCCAGCGCGGGCGTGCCAGCATCGAGTCGCTGCTGGCGGGCATCCGCTTCATCCGCAGCCGCCCCGACATCCTCGGCGCCATTTCGCTGGACCTGTTCGCCGTGCTGCTGGGCGGCGCCACGGCGTTGCTGCCGGTATTCGCCAAGGACATTCTGCTGACCGGCCCGATGGGCCTCGGCCTGCTGCGCTCGGCACCAGCGGTGGGCGCGTTGCTGATGTCACTGTGGCTGGCGCGGTTCCCGTTCGAGCGCAACGTCGGGCGCACCATGTTCACCGCCGTAGGCATTTTCGGTGTGGCAACCATTGCCTTCGGCCTGTCGACCTCGTTCTGGTTCTCGCTGGCGGTGCTGGTGGTGCTGGGCGCGGCAGACATGATCAGCATGGTCATTCGCAGTTCATTCGTGCAGCTGGAAACGCCCGATGAAATGCGCGGGCGCGTGAGCGCGGTGAACGGGCTGTTCATTGGTGCTTCAAACCAGCTCGGTGAGTTCGAATCCGGGGTGACGGCGCACTGGTTTGGCACAGTGCCAGCGGTAGTGATGGGTGGGGTGGGCACGTTGGTGGTGACTGGGGTTTGGATAAAACTGTTCCCCACACTGGCCAAGCGGGACCGGTTGCATAACGGCTGATGGGTTGCCTGTTGTGGCGCGATCGCCGGCACAGGCTGCAATAACCCATTCCCCAACGGCCATAGGCCCCCGCCATGCATGCTGGTATGATGCGCGGCTTTTTTCCGCCCCACACAAAACCACGGCAACCGGTACGGTCTGTGCTTTGCTGATGGGGTCGATATATTCATGGCGCCGGGGGCGCCTTGGGGAGCGGGCATGCTGGAAAGGCTGTTTCAACTAAGAGCACACAACACCAACGTGCGCACCGAGATTCTCGCGGGCGTCACTACCTTCCTGGCCATGGCCTACATCCTGTTCGTCAACCCGAGCATTCTCGGCGAGACCGGCATGGACAAGGGGGCGATCTTCGTTGCCACCTGCCTGGCCGCGGCCATCGGCTCCACCACCATGGGCCTGATCGCCAACTACCCGATCGCCCTGGCGCCGGGCATGGGGCTGAACGCGTTCTTCACCTACACCGTGGTGCTGCACATGGGCCACACCTGGCAAGTGGCGCTGGGTGCAGTTTTCCTGTCGGCGGTGATGTTCTTCCTGCTGTCGATCTTCCGCATTCGCGAATGGATCGTGAACAGCATCCCGCTGCCGCTGCGCTCGGCAATTGCCGCTGGTATCGGCCTTTTCCTGGCGCTGATCGCGCTGCATAACGCGGGTATCGTCGTCGATAACCCGGCTACGCTGGTAGGTTTGGGTGACCTCAAGCAACCGGCTCCGATCCTCGCTACCCTGGGCTTCTTCCTGATCGTCGGCCTGGAGTCGCTGAAGGTCCGCGGCGCCGTGCTGATCGGCATCCTGGCAGTGACCGTCGCTTCGATCGTGATGGGCGTTACGCCATTCGGCGGCATCGTATCCATGCCACCATCGCTGGCGCCGACCTTCCTGCAACTGGACATCGCTGGCGCGCTGGACGTGGGCTTGGTCAGCGTGATCTTCGCCTTCCTGTTCGTCGACCTGTTCGACAACTCCGGCACCCTGATCGGCGTGGCCAAGCGCGCAGGGCTGATGGGCAAGGATGGCCACATGCCGAAGATGGGCCGTGCCCTGATCGCCGACAGCACCGCCGCCATGGCCGGTTCGCTGCTGGGTACTTCGACCACCACCAGCTACATCGAGTCTGCTGCTGGCGTGAGCGCCGGCGGCCGCACTGGCCTGACCGCCATCGTCGTCGCCGTGCTGTTCCTGCTGGCGCTGTTCTTCGCCCCGCTGGCCGGTAGCGTACCTGCCTTCGCCACTGCCCCGGCGCTGCTGTTCGTCGCAGTGCTGATGGCCTCGGGCCTGGCAGAAATAAACTGGGACGACGTGACCGAAGCCGCGCCGGTTGTAGTGACTGCCCTGGCCATGCCGCTGACCTACTCGATCGCCAACGGCATCGCCTTCGGCTTCATCTCCTGGACTGCCGTCAAGCTGATTTCGGGCCGCCACCGCGACCTGAACCCGGCGCTGGTGATCCTTTCCATCCTGTTCGTCATCAAGCTGGGCTGGTTCAACGCATGAGTGCTGCTTTCGACCCCTCCTCCTACGCCACCCAGCTGGACGCCAAGGTGGCCCGGCTGCGCGAGCTGCTGGCGCCGTTTGGCGCGCCGGAGCCGGCTGTTTTCGACTCGCCGCGCGAGCACTACCGCCTGCGTGCCGAGTTCCGCCTGTGGCGCGAGGACGGCCAACGCCACTACGCCATGTTTGCCCCGGGCGAGAAGCACAAGGCAATCCTGATCGAAGATTTCCCAATCGCCAGCCAGCGCATCAATGAGTTGATGCCACGCCTGAAGGCGGCCTGGCAGGCTAGCGAAGCGCTGGGCAACCGCCTGTTCCAGGTGGAGTTCCTTACCACCCTGGCTGGCGATGCCATGGTCACCCTGTGCTACCACCGCCCGCTGGACGAGGCCTGGGAAGTGGCGGCGCGGCAATTGGCCGAGGACCTGGGCGTGAGCATCATTGGCCGCTCCAAGGGCAAGCGCCTGGTGATCGGCCGAGACTATGCGATGGAAAAACTCGACGTGGCCGGCCGTGTGTTCAGCTATCGCCAGCCGGAAGGCGCATTCACCCAGCCCAACGGTGCGGTGAACCAGAAGATGCTCAGCTGGGCCTTCGAGGCGATGGGCGAGCGTGAGGATGACCTGCTGGAGCTGTATTGCGGCAACGGCAACTTCACCCTGCCACTGGCCACTCGCGTGCGTCAGGTGCTGGCGACCGAGATCAGCAAGACGTCAGTCAATGCTGCGCTGAGCAACCTCGACGAGAACGCTGTGGATAACGTGCGGCTGGTGCGTTTGTCGGCAGAGGAGCTGACCCAGGCGCTGAATGAGGTGCGACCGTTCCGTCGCCTGGAAGGCATCGACCTGAAGCGCTATCAGTTCGGTACCGTGTTCGTCGACCCACCGCGGGCCGGGATGGATCCGGATACCTGTGAGCTGACCCGGCGGTTCGAGCGGATCCTGTACATCTCGTGCAACCCCGAAACACTGGCGGCGAACATTGCCCAGTTGCAGGATACCCACCGCATCGAGCGTTGCGCGTTGTTTGACCAGTTCCCGTATACCCATCATATGGAGAGTGGGGTGCTGCTGGTTCGGCGCTGATCGTCGGATCGCTGGGGCTGCGTTGCAGCCCCAGGCATTGATTCAGAAGTCGAAGAACACCGTCTCCCCTTCCCCCTGAATACGGATATCGAAGCGATACGCCGTCTTCCCGTCCACTTCGCAACGCTTGGCAATCAGCGTCTCGCGGCGCTGCGGCTGCTCGATCAGGTTGAGCACCGGGCACTTGGCATTGGCCTGGGCCTCATCATCGAAATACAGGCGCGTGTGCAGGTGGATGTTGATCCCCCGCGCGAACAAGCTGATGTTGATGTGCGGCGCCATCGGCACGCCAGCAGCGTTGTTCACCACACCCGGCTTGACCGTGTGCAGGGTCCACTCGCCGGCATCGAAGGTGGTGGCGGTGCGGCCAAAGCTGTTGAAGGCGTTTTCCAGGTTGTAGGCATCCTGGTACTCGCCATTGGCATCGGCTTGCCACACTTCCAGGAACGAGTCGCGCACCAGGTGGCCGTTACCGTCGTATACCTGGCCGAGCAGCAGAATATGTTCGCCCGGCGCGTCCGGCTTGGCCAGGCGGTTCCAGATTTCCTGATCGCGGGTTGGGTTGCCGGCCGCTTCCAGGGCCAGGCCGATGTGCACGTAGGGGCCGGCGGTCTGCGAAGGGGTTTCCGGCAGCAGTTCGATTGGCATGGCGGGGTCCTCAGCAGTTTTCGAAGTGGGTCTTGCGCTGGCCGCGCAGCACGATGTCGAAGCGGTAGGCCAGGCAGTCCATCGGGTTGGCGTTGCTCATGTCGAGCTTGGCGATCAACTGCTGCACGGCTTCAGGGTTGGCGATCGACTTGACGATCGGGCACATCGGGATGAGGGGGTCACCTTCGAAATACAGCTGGGTGATCAGCTTGGTGGCAATCGACGGGCCGCTGATGGCGAAGTGGATGTGCGCCGGACGCCAATCGTTCGGGCCGTTGCGCCATGGGTACGGGCCCGGCTTGATGGTGCGGAAGCTGTAGTAGCCATCACGGTCGGTCAAGCAGCGGCCGACGCCACCGAAGTTCGGGTCCAGCGGTGCCAGGTAGCGGTCGTTCTTGTGGCGATAGCGGCCGCCGGCGTTGGCTTGCCACATCTCTACCAGGGTATTCGGCACAGGCTTGCCGTACTGGTCGACGACGCGGCCGGCAACGATGATGCGCTCACCGATCGGCAGGCCACCGTTGTTGAAGTTCAGCAGCAAGTCATGGTCGTGGGCGCCGAAGCCCAGGTGGGAAAAGTCCGGACCAGTGGTTTCACTGATCGACTGTGGAATGCTGACCAGTGCCTGGCGCGGCGAGCGGGCAATGGACGTCTTGTAGTCAGGCGTAAGGGCTTTAGGGTGCCAGTTGCGATCACGGATCACGAAGCGGCTGTTGTCCTGGGCGGGCATGCCGGTTTCCTCTCTTGGAATTATGAGAACGCCTGGGCGTGGCAGGCGGACTTGCAGTTTCGAGCATGTCGCGCGCGATGAATATTGAATTGAGCTGCTTGCAACATAACCATTTGGTTATGGGTTAACAGCTTGGTCTGACACCAGGCGCAGTCGTGGACTAATCTTGTCTACTTGTTTCACGCTCCGGAGAGCATTCATGGAATGGCGAAAAGGCCGACGCAGCGACAATGTGGTCGATGCCCGAGGCGAAGGTGGCGGTGGCGGCGGCATGCGTTTCGGCGGCGGCAAGGGGCTAGGCCTTGGGGCAATCCTGCTGATTGTCGGCATCGGCTGGCTCACCGGGCAGGACCCGTTGCAGATTCTTGGCCAGCTCACCGGCCAGATGGAGCAGCAACAACAGCAGACGGCGCCCAGTGGGGCGGGCGGCAAGGCGCCACCGGCAAATGACCAGCAAGCCGAGTTCGTTGCCTCGGTCCTGGGCGATACCGAGGACACCTGGAAAGCGCTGTTCGCTGAAGCCGGCAAGCAATACCGCGACCCTAAACTGGTACTGTTCAGTGGCCAGGTCAATTCAGCCTGTGGCTTTGCATCGGCGGCGGTGGGACCGTTCTACTGCCCGGCGGACCAGCGGGTTTACCTCGACATGTCGTTCTTCCGCGAAATGGAAACCCGCTTCGCGGCAGCTGGTGACTTCGCCCAGGCTTATGTGATCGCCCACGAAATCGGCCACCATGTGCAGACCTTGTTGGGTGTTTCGGCCAAGGTCGATGCCGCCCGCCGCAGCGGTCAGCGCATGGAGGGTGACAACGGGTTGCTGGTGCGCCAGGAACTGCAGGCCGACTGCCTGGCCGGGGTATGGGCCTACCAGGCACAGAAGCGCCTGAACTGGCTGGAACCGGGTGATGTCGAGGAGGCACTCAACGCAGCCAATGCCATTGGCGATGACCGCCTGCAACAGCAAGGCCGTGGCCGCGTGGTACCGGACTCGTTCACCCATGGCACCTCGGCGCAGCGGGTGCGTTGGTTCAAGGCCGGGTTTGCCCAAGGTGAGGTGAACAGCTGCGATACTTTCAGTTCGCGCAACCTCTGATACCCGGCCCGACAGGCTGACGCGGTCGCTTCAGGAACGGCGGTAGCCGCGAACACCGGCAAAGCTGGTGCCATCTACCGCGTCGCCTGCTTCGCGGGTGAACCCGCTCCCACAGCGCCCGCGCCAGAGCGCTTGCTCATATTTTGCTGAAAAAGCGTTTCAGCTTCCGCATTCATTGCCGATAACCCCTGCACGAGTCAGCGGGCACCCAGAACAACAACGCCTGGCGATCGAAGATCAAGCGAGCGAAAACTACTTCTGGAGAGCGTGCATGAACAGCTGGTTCGCCAACATCAGCGTCAACCTCAAACTCGGCCTGGGCTTCGGCCTGGTGCTGGTCCTTACCGGCCTGCTGGCTCTGACCGGCTGGACCAGCCTCGGCAGCCTGATCGATCGCAGCAACTGGATGGGTGACATTGGCCAGCTGAACAAGGACCTCACCGACCTGCGCATCGCGCGCCTGCAGTACATGATCGCCAACGGCGACGATGCCGCAGCCGCCAACACCCAGGCCAAGTTGGACGCCTTCAGCAAGCAACAGGCCTACCTGTCCAGCACCTTCAAGAGCCCGGAAAACGTCAAGCTGCTGGGTGAACTGGGCGAGACCATCAGCGCCTACAAGTTGTCGCTGAACAAGATGCGCCAAGGCTACGACGCTACCCGCTCCGCACGTACAGCCATGGACAGCTCAGCCTCCCGCGCCGACCAGGCCATGGACGTGCTCAGTCAGGAAGTAATGGCGCGCCCAGAAGCCGACAGCACGCGCCTGGCCCAGTACCAGCTGATCAGCAAGGCCCGCCAGCAACTGCTGCAGGTGCGCATCGACGTGCGTGGCTATATTGCCGACAACAGTGCCGCCAACGAGCAAGCCGCTCTGCGCCAGCTGGACGCCGCACTGGCCGATGTCGACAACCTCAAGCGCCAGCTGCCTACCGAAGAAGCTCGCCTGCAACAGTTCGAAAGCGCGGTGCTGGCCTACCGCAACGCCGTGAGCCAGTTCCGCGACGCGGTCGCCAACATCACCACCTCACGCGCCGAAATGACCGTGCAGGGTGCCGATATCGTCAAGCGCAGCGATGCGCTGTACAAGATCCAGCTGGAGCGCCGCGACATCGAGAGCAGCCAGGCTCGCAGCCTGCAGGCCATCGCCACGCTACTGGCGCTGCTGGTCGGCGTGCTGGCAGCGGTGCTGATTACCCGTCAGATCACCCGCCCGCTGCACGACACCCTGGTGGCGGTGGAGAAGATCGCCAGCGGCGACCTCACCCAGCACCTGCGCGTCACCCGCCGCGATGAACTGGGTGTGCTGCAACAGGGCATCGCGCGCATGGGCACGACCCTGCGCGAGCTGATCAGTGGCATCCGTGATGGCGTCACGCAGATCGCCAGCGCCGCCGAAGAGCTGTCGGCAGTCACCGAACAGACCAGCGCCGGCGCCAACAGCCAGAAGGTTGAGACCGACCAGGTGGCCACCGCCATGCACGAAATGGCGGCCACCGTTCAGGAGGTCGCGCGCAACGCCGAGCAGGCCTCACATGCCGCCACCAATGCCGACGACGAAGCCCGCGCTGGCGACCGCGTAGTGGGTGAAGCGATTGGCCAGATCGAACGCCTGGCCGAGGACATGCATCGCTCCACCGAGGCCATGAACCTGCTGCAGCAGGAAAGCCAGAAAATCGGCAGCGTGATGGACGTGATCAAGTCGGTAGCCGAACAGACCAACCTGCTGGCGCTCAATGCGGCGATCGAGGCGGCACGTGCTGGCGAGGCCGGGCGTGGATTTGCCGTGGTCGCCGACGAAGTGCGTGGCCTGGCCCAGCGCACGCAGAAGTCCACCGAAGAGATCGAAGAGCTGATTGCCAGCCTGCAGCAGGGTACTCAGCAAGTGGCGAACGCCATGCAGGGCAGCCGTACCTTGACCGACAGCAGCGTCGAGTTGGCACGCAAGGCCGGCGCCTCGTTGGAAAACATCACCAGTACGGTTTCGGGCATCCAGTCGATGAACCAGCAGATTGCTGCGGCGGCGGAGCAGCAGAGTGCGGTGGCTGAAGAAATCAGCCGCAGCATCCTGAATGTGCGGGATGTGTCGGAGCAGACCGCAGCGGCCAGCGATGAGACAGCAGCATCGAGTGTCGAGCTGGCACGGTTGGGTGGGCAGTTGCAGATGCTGGTCAGTCAGTTCCGCGTCTGACCTTCGGCGCTGTCCCGACACAAGTCCGCTACCCCATCGATCCACGTACGCCGGTCTTTGGGGAAGCGCCCTTGTGTCGCGCCAGGAAGGCAAGGCCCTCCCGGCGTGCTGACAGGTATTACTTGACGATCATCCCCACCCCACGCCCACGTGGATCGGAAGCGGTCTCCAGCTTCGCACCCTCCACCCGGATCGCCTGGATATCGCCCATCTCCCAACCCTGGTCTTCCAGCACGTAGCCCATCGTCTTCAACTCATCAGCCACCGGCCCGGTCAGCGGGGCATAGCTGTCAAAGTAGATGGTGTCCTTGGGCAGCAACTGGTGATGCACGCGCTGCGCCGCCACGGCCTTGTCCAGCGGCATGCCGTAGTCATACAGGTTATTCATCACCTGGAAGATCGAGGTGAAGATCCGCGACCCGCCCGGGGTGCCGATCACCAGCTCGACCTTGCCGTCACGGGTCATCAGGCTGGGGCTCATGGACGACAGCATGCGCTTGCCCGGTTCGATGGCGTTGGCATCGCCACCGACCACACCAAAGGCATTCGCCGCCCCCGGCTTGGCGCTGAAGTCATCCATCTCGTCGTTCAGCAGGAAGCCCGCCCCCTTCACCACCACGCCACTGCCGTAGTCGAGGTTGAGGGTGTACGTGTTGCTGACCGCGTTGCCCTGTTTGTCGACGATCGAGAAATGCGTAGTCTGGTGCGGCTCCAGGCCCGGCTTGACCTTGTCGGTGTCGGAAATGGCCTTCGGGTTGACCTGCGCAGCGCGCTTGGCCAGATAATCCTTGGCCACCAGCTTGTCCACAGGCACTTTTGTGAAAGCCGGGTCGCCGAGGTAATCCGCCCGGTCGGCGAACACCCGCTTCTCGATCTCGGCCAGCAAATGAATGTACTGCGCCGAATTGTGCGCCACCCCCTTGAAGTCCGCAGCGCGGTCTTCCTTGATGCCCAGCAGCTGGGCCAGGGCAACACCGCCGGAGCTTGGCGGTGGCGCGGTGTAGACCACGTTGCCACGCCAGCTCACGGCCATGGGCTCACGCCATACGGCCTTGTAGTCCTTCAGGTCTTCCTTGGTGATCAGGCCCTTGTCGGCCTGCATCTGGGCCACCAGCAAGTCGGCGGTCTTGCCCTGGTAGAACTCGCTTACGCCCCTGTCGGCGATACGCTCCAGGGTCTGTGCCATTTCCGGCTGCTTGAACAACTCGCCGACCTTCATGTTGCCAAAGTAGTCGTTGAAGTTGGTCGCGGTCTTGAACATGCCTTGGGCATCGTTGCGGTACTGGTATTGCTTTTCCGCCACCTTGAAGCCGTTTTTCGCATAGCCGATGGCCGGGGTCAGCAGCTCGCCCCAGGGCAGCTTGCCGAACTTCTTGTGCGCCTCCCACAGGCCCATCACTGTGCCGGGCACGCCAGCGGCGCGTACACCGACCAGGCTAAGGTTCTCGATCACCTCGCCCTTGTCGTCCAGGTACATGTTGCGCGTGGCAGCCTTGGGCGCAACCTCGCGGTAGTCGAGGAAGTACGGCTTGCCGTCAACGAAGAGGGTCATGAAGCCACCACCGCCGATATTACCGGCCTCGGGGTACGTCACCGCCAGGGTGAATGCCGTGGCCACTGCAGCATCTACCGCGTTGCCGCCCTTTTTCAGGATATCGGCGGCTACCTGTGCACCATATTGATCGGGTGCAGCCACCGCGCCGCCCTCCAGATTGGCGGCGTAAACCGAGGAACAGCTCAGGATCGCGGCTGCGAGAGCCAGGTACTGGAACGGAACAATACGCATGACACTTCCTTGGTGTTGTTTTTGTTGAGCAGTCAGTAAGGCCGAAGCGCTGCGACTGTGCAATCAACCGAAGGAAGTTTCGCCGCCTGTGGACAGGATCTGTCGCGTTCAGGCAACTCAGCAGGCGTACATCGCAAGCTTGCGCTGGATGAAATCGAGAAAGCACTGGATGCGCAGCGCCAACTGGGTGTTACGGTAGTACACCGCGTGGATCGGCTGGCGGTAGCCGTTGTTGGCCTCGCTCAGCAGCACCTGCAGGCGCCCGGCCCGGATGTCTTCGTGGGTCATGAAGTGCGACAGGCTGACGATGCCTTCGCCAGCCAGTGCCAGCTGGCGCAAGGTCTCCCCGCTGGAGGCGATAAGCGCCGGGCGGATGCTCCAGCGATCGCCCTGGGCATGCCGTAGCGGCCAGTGGTTGAGCGACTCGGGTTGGCTGAAGCCAAGCAGGCAATGGTTGGCCAGGTCCTCGACGCGCTGTGGCGTGCCGTGCTGTTCCAGATAGGCCGGGCTGGCCAGCACCTGCACCGGGCTGCAACCCAGGTTACGTGCGTGCAGGCTGGAATCGGCCAGTTCACCAATGCGTATTGCCACATCGGTGCTCTGTTCCAGCAGGTCGATGATCAGGTCGTCGGTGTTCAGCTCCAGCTCGATGCCCGGGTACTGGCGGCGGAACTCGCCGATCCACGGCAGGATGGCATGCAGCATGAATGGCGCAGCGGCGTTGATACGCAGACGCCCGGTGGCGGTCTGGCGGTTCATCGACAGGCGCTCTTCCATGTCGTCCATCTGCTGCAAAATCAAGCGCGCACGCTCGACGAAGAAACGGCCTTCCTCGGTGAGGTCCATGCGCCGGGTAGTGCGGTTCACCAAGGTGGTACCTAGCTTGCCCTCCAGGCGGGACAGGGTGCGGCTGACGGCAGATGGGGTCTGGCCCATCTGCTCGGCAGCGGCAGAGATCGAGCCGCAGTCGATGACGGCGACAAATACCTGGAGTTCTTCGGAGCGGGTTTTCACATCTGGGCCTGTGATTGGAGTCTGCAAAGATTAGATAGCCGCTTGCCGAGGCCAAGTCCAGCGGCGCCTGTACCGGCCTCTTCGCGGGCAACACATTACTGCGCCTTGCCAAACACCTTGTCCAGATGCGCTTCATAGGCCGCCAAGGCCGCCGGCACATCCGGGCGCTTCATCACATCCGTCGCCAGGAAAGTCGGCAGGCCAGTCATGCCAAGGAACTGGTTAGCCTTGTGGAACGGGAAATACACCGCGTCCACACCCCGGCCCTCGAAGAAGTCGCTCGGGTCATCGAAGGCCTGCTGCGGCGCGTTCCAGGTCAGCGACAACATATACTGCTTGCCGTGCACCAAACCACCGCTGCCGTACTTCTGCGTGTGGTCCGACCGGGTACGGCCGTCGTTGGCATACAGGCTGCCGTGGCCAGCGGTGAACACATCATCGACGTACTTTTTCACTGTCCACGGCGCGCCCATCCACCAGCCGGGCATCTGGTAGATCACCACATCGGCCCAGAGGAATTTCTCTACCTCTTGCTGGGCGTCGTAGCCACCATCGATGAACGTTTCACGCACATCGAAACCGGCCCGGTCCAGGTGAGCCACCGCAGCCTGGTGCAACGTTGTGTTGAGGCGACCATCGGAATGGGCGAACTGCTTGCCACCGTTGAGCAGAAGAATCTTTTTCATGCTGGCCTCCGGGCCGTTCCAGAAATTCAGGCCGGCAGGTTAGAGGCTCGCAGGCGGGCGATACAGCCTCTGTAGAGCAAAATACAATTGACCTGAAGTCACGAATACCGCACAGATTATTGCCGTAGAATCTGTTCACCTTCCATCAATGAGTAGCGTCCCATGAGTGAGCAGTTCGCCTTCATCCTCAAAGCCAAGACCCGCCCGGAAATGGCTGATGCCTTCGAAACCCTGTTCCGCCCTTACGTCGAGCCAAGCCGCCAGGAACCGGGCTGCATCGAGTACCACATGCTGCGTGACCAGCAGGACCCGAGCCTGTTTGTGTTTTTCGAAGTGTGGGCCGACCAGGCCGCGCTGGATGTGCACTCGGCGTTGCCACACATGACCGCGTTCTTCGAAAAGCGCATGGACTATCTGGAGCGCGATTTCGATATCCAGCGTGTCGACATGCTCAGCGCCTCGTCCGCTAGCCGTTGATCAGCAGATGGCCGCCAAGTATGGCCAAGCCAATGAAGAAGCAACGCTTGAACAACAGCGCGCTGATGCGCTGACGCAGCCACTGGCCGGCCAGCATGCCGAGCAGGGCTGGCGCCAGCATCAGCAGAGACGCACCCAGCGCCTGCCCGCCCAGGGCATCCTGCCCGGCCAGGCCGACGGCCAAGGCCAGGGTCGAGACGGTGAACGCCAGCCCCAGGG
Organism: Pseudomonas sp. LB-090624; assembly: GCF_003205205.1. Taxonomy (GTDB): domain Bacteria; phylum Pseudomonadota; class Gammaproteobacteria; order Pseudomonadales; family Pseudomonadaceae; genus Aquipseudomonas. Next base: position 1,327 of record NZ_QJRL01000001.1, on the reverse strand, counting down.
CCTGGATCAACTGCTCCCGGCTCAGGCCCAGGCTCTGCAGGTAGGGCACAGCCGGCATCACGAACACCCCGGTCGCTGCGGTGACCACGCCGGTGATCAGCCCGCAAAGCGGTCCCAGCCAGCGCTCATGCCGCACCTGCAGGTGCAAGCCCGAGCCCATCAGCCCATACAGCGCATACACCAGCAAGGCTGCCCCCAGCGCGTGTACGGCCCATGGACCACTGTTGATCCCCAACCAGGCGCTACCCAGCAAGGTGCCGACAAAGATCAGCGCCAGCATCGGCCCCAGGCGTACCAGCAAACCCCGCAGCTGCCCACCGCTGGCCAGCTGCCACAGGTTGGTGAGGGTTGAAGGAACGATCAGTAATGCTGCTGCCTGCGCCGGTTGCAGAGCCAGGCCCAGCAGGCCCATGGCAATGGTCGGCAGACCGAGGCCAATCACCCCCTTCACCGCCCCTGCCAGCACAAAGGTCAGTACCACCAGCAATGTGAGTGCTGGGCCTATGTTCTGGTAGAAAGCGAGCAAGGTATTCATGGGCCGATGATGCTGATTGCCGGGTGGAATGAAAATCTGCCTTATATTCACCCAGACTCTTGCCTAGGTAGAGCCACATGCATTTCGACCTGATCGACCTGAAGCTTTTTCAGCACACCCTGGAGTGCGGCAATATCACCGCCGGTGCCAGTCGCACCCACCTGTCACTGCCGGCGGCGAGTGCGCGCATTCGTGCCATGGAAGCTTCGCTGGGTATCCCTTTGCTGGAGCGTAATCGCCGTGGCGTCCAGCCGACGCCGGCCGGCCAGGCCCTGTTGCAGCATGCACGGCTGATAGCGCAGCAAGTCGAACGCCTGCAATTCGACCTGGGCCAGTACGCGCAAGGGCAGCAGGGCCAGGTGCGCCTGCTGTGCAACACCGCCGCGCTTACCGAGTACCTGCCCGAACTGCTGGCCAGCTACCTGGCGGCCAACCCCGGGGTCAGCGTGGATGTGCAAGAGCTGCCGAGCTTGCGCATCGTGCAAGCGATCACCCAAGGCATGGCTGACCTTGGCATCGTGTCGACCGCAGCCCCCAGTGATCACCTGCAGACCCGGCCGTTTCGCGACGACCCGCTGGTGCTGGTGACGCCGCTGGGCCACCCGCTGGCCAGTGTGGTGGCCCCCAGCTTCATCGACAGCCTGAGCCATGGCCATGTCGGCCTGGGGGCTGGCAGTGCACTGGCGTTGTATCTGGAAGAACAGGCCCTGCGCGAGGGCCAACGCCTGCGGGTACGTGTGCGGGCAGAGGGGTTTGACGGGGTGCTTCGCATGGTCGCCGGCGGGGCGGGGG
>NZ_QJRL01000019.1 GCF_003205205.1 Pseudomonas sp. LB-090624 | reverse complement strand
GATCAGGGGGCGGGGGAGGGGATAAAGAATGCGTAAAGATCAGCGTTGGAGTTTGCCTGTAACGGCCTCTTCGCGGGCACGCCCGCTCCCGCAGGTACTGCACAGCCTTCAAGGCCTGTGTTGTACCTGCGGGTTTCCCCGCGAAAAGGGCGGCGCAGGCTACTGCTGTGGCGGCGGCTGCGTCGCGTTCCGGCTCCAGTCCAGCAGCAGGCTGTAGCCTACCGCCAGCAAGGTCGGCCCGATGAACAGGCCAATGAAGCCAAAGGCAAGCAAGCCACCGAACACCCCCAACAGCACGATCACCAGCGGCAGGTTGCCGCCCCGGCTGATCAGGTAGGGCTTGAGCACGTTATCCACGCCACTGATGACGAAGGTGCCCCAGACCCCCAGGAACACCGCCATGCCATATTCGCCCTTCCACACCAGCCAAGCCGTGGCCGGGATCCAGGCCAATGGCGGGCCCATGGGGATCAGGCTGAGCATGAAGGTCACCAGGCCCAGCACGATGGCGCCCGGCACCCCGGCGATCAGGAAACCGATCAACGCCAGCAGCGCTTGCGCCGCCGCAGTGCCGATGACCCCATTGACCACCCGCTGCACGGTGCCAGCCACCAGGTCCAGGTAGTACTCGGCACGGTCGCCCACCAACCGATGCAGCAAGCGCAGCACGAACGCTGACAAGCGCGGGCCGTCACGGTAGAAGAAGAATACGAACACCAGGCTCAGGGTCAGCTCCAGCACACCGCTGCCGATCTGCGCGCTGCGCGCCAGCAGCCAGTTGCCAACCTGCCCCAGGTAAGGCTTGAGCGAGGCCAGCAGAGCCGCGCCCTGCTGGTCCAGTGATTGCCACCAGCCGACCAGGCGCTCGCCCACGAACGGGATGCCGCCCAGCCAGGCCGGTGCATCGGGCAGGCCGTCGACCTGCACGTCACGCACGAACGCCGTAGCATCACGAATGTGATCGGCCAGGTTGAAACCCAGCCACACCAGTGGCAGCGCCACGATCAGGATCCAGGCCGTGGTCAGCAGGCCGGCCGCCAGTGTTTCGCGCCCGCCCAGCACACGCGTCAGCAATCGCATCAGTGGCCAACTGGCAAAGGCCAGGATGGCGCCCCACAGCAGCGCCGAGATGAACGGCGCCATCACCCACAGGCCGGCACCCAGCAACGCCAGCAGCAGAATCTGGACCAGCAGGCGATCATTGTTGACCATGGTGCGCTCGTTCATCGAATCAGTTCGAGGTGCAAGCCATCGGTTGGCTCATTGCCAACTTCCAGCCGACCGTTACGCACACCCGCCTTGACCAGTGCTTCGCGCCAGGCTTCGGCCTGGGTGCCACTGAGGCTGGCACGCAAGGTGCTGTCGAGGTTCAGGCTTCGCGCCAGCAGGTTGACCCAGGTGTCCTGCGGTGCGGCCAGGTCAGGGTAGTCGAGCTTGCCCGTGTCGCGCATTTCGCGCAGCACCGTGGCCGCAGTCGGCAGCAGTTCGCCCAGCGGGCTGCCGGAAACGAACTCTTCCACATGCAGGTAGGCGCGCCGATTGCCACGTGTGACGCTGTACAACGCGACCAGGGTGTCGGCCTCTTCTGCCGAACGACGCAGCAGGATGAACGCCTGCTGTTCGTCGCCACCGTTGAGGCGGGCGTTGGCGAATACATCGTTGGCCCACAAGCTGGCCTCGCCGCAATCGCGACCCTGGCACCAGAACAGCGGGTAGCCACCGTCGCGCTGCAGTGCTTCGCGGGCGCTGGTGAAGGCTTCGCGGGCAGTGCGTTCGACCGGCAGTTCATAGGTGACCGAGCTGACCTGGCCGCGGCTTTCGACCTTGTCGTCCAGCCGCAGGCGGCCACTGATCTTGCGCAACGGGCCCATCGGGTAGACCCGCTCTTGCTCAACGGCCGGGCGCTGATCGACCACCTTGGCGTCTGCGGGTACCGGCAGGCTACCGGCCCACAGCATGGGGCTGGCGAGTGCCAGGCAGGCAGCGACAGCGGTACGGATGGCTAGCGGCGCGCTCATTGGCGAACCGGACGGCGCCTTGCGCCGGATTGAAGCTCCAGGATGTCTGGCAGTTGCATGGTTGTCTCCCTTTCAACCCGCCAAGCCTCGACACTTGTCCGATGCAAGTCAAGCAAACCCAAAGAAGCGATTGAAACAGTCTGCGACAAGGGCCGCGCCCTGCTCATCGTTCAGGTGCAGGTGGTGGCCACCGGGCAGGGTCACCTGCTCAAAGGGTAGCTGCTCCAACAGCGCAGTGTGACGCACCAGCATGCCATCGGCGGCTACCACCAATTGCACCGGGCAGCTCACCCGGCGCACATAGGCCATCGCCTGCGCTTCACTCAGGCGCACCGGCGACGGCAGGGTCAGGCGGCTGTCGCTGCGCCAGCTGTAGCCACCGGGCACCGGCATCAGGCCGCGCCGGGCCAGCAGTTCGGCCGCCTCGCGGCTGACCGCGACCATGCCTTTCATGCGCGCCTGCACGCCCTGCTCGAGCGTCGTGTAGACGGATTTGCGCTTGCCATCCAGGCGCAGCTGGGCCTGCAGAGCGATGCCCAGGCGTTCGCCGGCATCCTGTTCGGCGCCGGTTGGCGGGATGACGCCGTCAATCAACGCCAAGTGGCTGACCCGCTCCGGCAACGCACCGGCCAGTTGCACCGAAATGATTGCCCCCAGCGAATGGCCCAACAGGGCGAAGCGCTGCCAGCCCAGTTGCTCGGCCACGCGCAGCACGTCATGGGCATAGTCGGCCAGGGCATAGCCGGCACCCGGCGGGCGGTGCTCCGAATAGCCATGCCCGGCCAAATCCAGGGCGACGATACGCAGACCCCGCAAGCGTGGCGCCAGGCGGGCGAAGCTGTTGGCGTTGTCCAGCCAACCGTGCAGGGCAATCACCGGCAGCCCGTCTTCGGGGCCGAACAGGTGCGCCGCCAGTTCGATATGGCCCAGGCTCAGGCGGATTTCCTCGACCTGCGCGCTCATGCCTGGCTCCAGCGGTCGAACAGGCCTTTGATCAGGCTGGCGGTGTCGGCCGGCCGTTCCAATGGGAACATGTGCCCGCCCGGCACGCTGTGGTACTCACCGTTGGGCATGCCACGTACCGCAAGGGTGTGGTGGCGACGAATGACATTGCTACGGTCGCCACGCACCATGGCCAGCGGCACCTGCAACTGTCGCGCGGGGGCGGGGCTGGTGTGGGGGATGCTGCGGTAGATGCTGATTTCGGTCGCCGGGTCGAAGCGCAGCTGCAGGCCCTGCTCCATCGCCTGCAGGCCGTGCTCGACATAGGCGTCAAGGCAGTCGGGGTCAAAATGACGGAACAGTGACTTGCCGGCAAAATAGTCCCGGGCGCTGTCGCGGTCATCGAAGGTTTCGCGGCGCCCCAAGGTGCGCCCGGCCGGGGTGATGCGGTCGATGAAGCCAAAGCGCTTGGCAGTGCGCAGCAACCACTGGTCAGCACGGGTGAGCACCGGCGAGTCGAGCATGACCACTCCCCGGTAGTACTCGGGGCAACGCAACGCCGCATGCAGGTGCAATACCCCGCCCAGCGAATGGCCAACGCCCCAGACTGGCTGGTCCTGCTGCGCCAGGTGATGCAGCAGTTCGTCCACCAGGCCCTGCCAGTTTTCGCCCACCGGAAACCGCGGGTCGTGACCGTGCTGGGCCAGGTGCTGCACCTGGTAGTCCGGCGCCAGCGCGGCGAACAGCTTGCCGTAGGTGGCCGAAGGGAAACCGTTGGCATGGGCGAAGAAGATCTGCTGCGACATGGCGCCGGGTCCGGACGGGAATAATGGCCCATTGTCGGTATCGCGGTGCCGTTCGGCAACGTTTGTAAAGGTCATCGGCGAGGGCTATCAGGTCATGCCGAGCGGTCGAAACTGCCCAGCGACCGGCGCAGGCAGGCTTGCATGTAGGCCAGCTGGCTCTCCAGCGCTTCACGGGCAAGGCGCTGGTCCTGACAGGACAGTTGCAGGCGGCGCAAAGCCAGGCAACTGGTTTGTAGCAGGTGGGATACACGCAGGCAGGCGTGTTGCAGCGTGCGCAGGTCGTGCTCGCTTTGTTGCCTGGCGGCGGTCTCCAGCCCGGTGTTGCCTTCGACCTTGCGCAGCAACTGGTAGAATTTGGCCTCAGCCGATTCACGCAGCAGGCTGTACTGGGCAAAGTCCAGCAAAGCGCCTTGTTCAACCTGCTCGAGGGTAGTTCGCAGGTCCAGTGAGGACAACAGCTCCCCCATCACATCGCTCATGCGCCGCTCCCTGACTGTGTTTGGGCCAACGCTAGCAAGGGGTGATGAAAGGTGACAACTGGCAGAAATGCCAGTTGTCTCGTCGATCTGCGGGGCTGCTGTGTGGCCTTGCCTGGGCTCAGTCAGGGGCGTTGAGCGCCCGCAGGGTCATCAAACCGGCCAGCGGCCACTCCCCTTCCAGCTCGGCAAGGCTGGCAGTGCTCATGGCTGCCGGGTGCTGCTTGTGGCCATGTTCCAGCGTACCGACCAACGTCCCTACCAGTGGCTGATGGCTGACCAGCAACACATGCTCCAGCCCCAGGCGCTCGAGCTCGGCAATGGCCTGCTGCACATCGGTCTCCGGGGTGAGCCACGGCACGGTGCGCACCGGCTCGGCAAAGCCCAGGGTGTCATGCACCAGCGCTGCCGTCTGCTGGGCGCGCACATAAGGGCTGGCGATGATCGCCTGCAACGGCTGCCCAAGCAGGCGCGCGGCGCTGTGCAACACCTGTTCGCGACCGTGGGCGGTCAGGCGGCGCTCGGCATCGGTATTGGCCCGGGGCTCCGCTTCACCATGACGCAGTACCCACAGCTTCACAGCTTGGGCTCCTCGTCCCGTACCGGGTGCGGTGCCGGCGCCACGGCGTGCGCTGCTTCACCTTCCGGGGCGCGCGGTGTCGGCCAGTCAGCGAACGGCCAAGGCTTCTGGTCGCTGTGGAAGCTGCCGAAACGGCCGATCTGCGCCAGGTACTGGCTCAGGCTGTCGCCAAAGTTCATCAGGCTGGCGCTGGGCGCGCCGTACACCAGGCGGTAGATCAGCTGTACCAGCACCAGCCCGCCCAGCAGCAACTCGGCCAGTTGCCAGACCACCAGGAACACCAGCATCCACAGCACCCGCAGGATGATCGACTCGCGCTGGGCGCGCTCCGGGGTATCGTTCATGTATCGCTCCTTGCTCTGCTTGGCTCAGTTGAAGCCGCTGATAGAAATGAAATCGACATCGGTCTTGGGTTCGGCGCGCATCAGGTGCTCGATCACCTGGTTCAGCGTGCGCCCTTCGAACAGGATGGCATGGAGGCCCGCCACCAGCGGCATGTACACCTGGACCTCCTGGGCCTTGGCCTTGAGTACCTTGAGCGTGTTGACGCCCTCGGCCACTTCGCCCAGGCGGTTCACCGCCTCCTCCAGGGTCTGGCCCTGGCCCAGTGCGTAGCCAACCTGGTAATTGCGGCTCTTGGGCGATGAGCATGTGACGATCAGGTCACCGACACCGGCCAGACCGAGGAAAGTCATGGGGTTGGCGCCCTGGCTGACGGCAAATCGGGTCATTTCGGCCAGGGCACGGGTAATCAGCATGCTCTTGGTGTTCTCGCCCATCCCCAAGGCCACGGCCATGCCGGCGATGATCGCGTAGACGTTCTTCAGCGCCCCACCCAGCTCGACGCCAAAGCGGTCGGCACTGGCGTAGACCCGGAAGGTGCGGCCGTGCAGCACCGCCTGCACCTGCTGGCACAGCTTTTCGTCTTCGCTGGCGACCACCGTGGCGGTCAGCGCATGCTCGGCGATCTCCCGTGCCAGGTTGGGCCCCGACAGCACACCGATACGCGCCTGCGGGGCGATCTCTTCAAGGATCTGGCTCATCAGCTTGAAGCTTTGCGCTTCGATGCCTTTGGTCAGGCTGACCAGGCCCTTGCCGCGCAGCAGCTCGGCATGCGGCGCCAGCACGCTGCGCAGGGCACTGGATGGCAGGGCGACGAATACCAGCTCGCTGGCCTGCAGTGTGGCCAGCAGGTCGTTGACCGGTTCAACGCCATCGTGCAGGCGAATACCCTTGAGATAGCGCGGGTTCTCACGATTGACGCGCATGGCCTCGGCTTGCGCCGGGTCGCGCATCCACTGGCGCACCGGCACACCGTTTTCCGCCAGCAGGTTCGCCACGGCGGTGCCGAAGCTGCCGCCCCCCAGAACTGCAACAGGTTGCTGTTCAGTCATATCCAATCCGTTAAAGCCAAAAGTTAAGTGGCGACCCGGCCATTATACGGCTCGCCTGCAATGCGCCAAGGCCAGCAACGCGAATGACACTGCCATGACCACGTTGCAACTGATGCAATCGCGGGCTTGCTCGCGGTGCGTCGCGCGGGCGGCGCTCGATTCCGCCCCATCAAGGCGTCAAGGCCAACACGCTGCAAAACCGCTGCAGATCACTGGAAAATGCGCCACGGTCAGTTACCATGCCTGTTTCAATCCTGATACAAGGCCGCCCTGTGTTCCCTGGCACGCCCCCGTACCCGCGCCTGCTGCTGTTGACCGCCCTGCTCGGTGGCCCGGCCGTGGCCGACGACCTGTTCATCGACAACAGCGACCTGCCGCAGGTTCTGACCGCTACGAGGCTGAAACAATCCCCTGCGGCGGTCCCTGGCAGCATGACCGTGCTCGACAGCGAGCTGATCCGCGCCAGCGGCGCCCGCGACATCCCCGAACTGCTGCGCCTGGTGCCGGGTATGATGATCGGCTACGGGGCCGGCAACCAGCCCACGGTCAACTACCACGGCAGCAACGTCAATGACGCCCGGCGCATGCAGGTGCTGATCGATGGCCGCTCGGTGTACCGTGCCGGCCTGGCCACCGTGGACTGGAGCGACATCCCCCTGGCCATGGAGGATATCGAGCGCATCGAAGTGTTCCGTGGCCCGAACACGGTCAGCTACGGCGCCAACGCGCTGATGGCGGTGGTCAACATCCTTACCCGCAACCCCGCCGACAGCCATGGCACACGCATGAAGCTGACGCGCGGCCAGGACGGCATCAACGATTACTACCTCAGCCACGGGTTCGGCTGGGAGGGCGGCAACATGCGCCTGTCGGTGTCCGGCCAGCAGGACGACGGTTTCGATGAAAACCAGTTCGGCCAGGACTACCGCGACAGCCGCCGCCTCAACCGCTTCAACCTCAGCGCCAGCCACAACCTGGCGGTCGACCAGACCCTGGAGTGGCAACTGGCGGCCAAGGAAGGCAGCAATCAGCGGCCTTATACCTACCAGCCGGTGTTCCCCTATGTCACCCAGCGGGGTGACAACGCTGACGTCAACGCCAAGGACTACGCGGGCTCCGTGCGCTGGAGCATCGATTTCAACCCCGAGCACAGCCTCTACGTCCAGGGCTCGGCACAACACTTCGATCGCCAGCAGGTCTGGCGCGCCTGCGATGCGGCGCTGTCGTTCAGCCCCGAGCTGACCCGACTGTGGCAGTTGAACCCGAATTTCGCCGAGCTGGTGGCGCGCGGGGCCAACAACCCGCCCTCCAGCAGCAACCCTGAAGAACAGGCCCTGGTCGATGCGATCAAGGACCAATGGAACAACCAGGGCGGCAGTAACGTTGTGTGCGGTGACGTCGACCAGAGCACCCGCGAAACCCGCTATGACCTGGAAATCCAGGACACGCTGAACCTGACCGACAGCCTGCGCCTGCTCAGCGGCATGAACTACCGCTATGATCGTGCCGACTCTCAAACCTATTTCAACGGCAGCATCGACGACCAGACCTGGCGCCTGTTCGGCCAGCTGGAATGGCGCGCCGACGAGCACTGGATCGTACAGGGCGGCGCCATGTTCGAGGACTCGCGGCTGTCCGGCAGTTCGCTGACCCCACGTGTCGCGGTCAACTACCTGATCACCCCACGCCATGGCCTGCGCGCAGTGTATTCCGAGGCAGTGCGCTCGCCCGACATGTTCGAGAACAACATCAACTGGAGCTACACGGTCAAGAACCTCAGCCCCAACGCGTTTGGCCAGCAAAACGGAGAGTACTTCGTCAAGACCCGTGGCCCGGGTGACCTCGACCAGGAGCGCATGCGTTCGCGCGAACTCGGCTACAACGGCTATTTCAGCGACATCGACCTGAGCATGGATGTGAAGCTGTTTTACGACGAGATCACCGGAATGATCAGCGAGCCCTTGAAAAACAACCAGTACATTGCCAGCAACGCCAACAAGGCCCGCTTCAGCGGCAGCGAGGCGCAATTGGACTGGCGCCCCACGCTGCGCGACCGCCTGCGCCTGACTTACGCCTACGTCGACGCCTGGGCCAGCAACCCCGACGACCGCCGCCTCAGCGCCCGCAACAGCGGCTCCGCCGGGTGGATGCGCGAATGGGGGGCCGGCTGGTCGAGCGCGCTGTTCTACTATGGCGACGATGCACTCAACCAATACCGCTATGAACGCCTGGACCTGCGCCTGGCCAAGCGCTTTCGGGTACAGGGCAGCAACCTGGAGCTGGCGGCGCTGTGGCAGCAGCGTCTGGACGACCAGCCGACCACAGCAATCCAGAACCGCTACGAAAGCCGTCACCGCCTGAGCGTCAGCGCGGAGCTGGAGTTCTGATGGCCCTGCTGCTGCGCCTGGTGCTGCTGTGCCTGTGGCCACTGGGGCCATTGTCAGCCAGCGAAATTTTGCTGGTGGGCGCGGAAGACCAGCCCGGCATCCGCAGCTTCGTTGCCGCGCTGGAAAGCCGCCGGCCGCATGACCATGTGCAGTTCCAGACCACCACCGACCTGCCACGCCCCGGGAAGCTCAAGGCCGACCAGCGCCTGATCCTGCTCGACAACGTCGCGCTGGAATGGCGCCTGGGCGAAACCGCCGGGCCGCCGGCCCTGGTCATGCGGGTCAGCCGGGTACAGGCTGAACAACGCCTGGGAAAGTCGCGACCCGCGTTCCTCACCTTGTTGTGGAGCGACGCACCACCGGGCCGGCAATTGCGCCTGGCGCGCTACCTGTTGCCGCAAGCCCAGCGCATCGGCGTGCTGTACGGCGAGCACAGCAGTTTTCTGCTTGACGAGTTGCGCCATGCCGCCCGCCCGCTGGGCCTGGAGATCGTCGCCCAGAACTGGTCCGACCCACGGGACAGCCGGCCGCTGCAGCAACTGCTGGGTAGCAGTGATGTGCTACTGGGCGTTGACGACCCCAACCTGTACAACTCCAAGACCGCAAAAAACCTGTTGCTCAGCAGCTATGGCCGGCAGATGGCGCTGATCGGCCCGAACGCCGGCTTCGTGCGCGCCGGCGCCCTGGCCAGCACGTTCAGCGACCAGGATGACTGGCTGGCGGAGCTTGACCAGTTGCTCGACCAGCCCCCCTCGCGCTGGCCACGCAGCCTGTATCCGGCTCGCTACGGCGTCAGTGGCAACCAGCAGGTCGCACGCGCCCTGGGCCTTGAACCGATCGATCCGAACGCCGCCGCCAAGGCCCTGGCCGAAGGAGAACCCACCCCATGAGCAAGCGCCTGAGCTGGGATATCCATACCCGCACCCAGATCATCAGCCTAGGCCCCGCCCTGCTGCTGACTTTGCTGCTGATCAGCTTCTTTACCTTCGTGCGTATCCAGGACTTGCGTCAGGAGCTCAACCACACCGGGCAACTGATCGCCAACCAGTTGGCACCCGCTTCGGAATACGGGGTGATCTCGGGCAACAACGAAGTGCTCGAAGGGTTGATGCGGGCTACCCTCAGCATCCCCCATGTGCGCTTCCTCGAGGTGCAGGACAGCCGCAACCACATCCTGGTGTACGTCGAGCAGTCCGACGAAAGCACCAACCGCGCTCAGCAGGTCGAAGTGTTCCAGGCGCCGATCCGCCTGCAACAGATCCGCCTGGACAGCGACTTCCTGCAGCAGGGCAAGGCCAGCACCCCGGCCATCGGCGACGACTACCTGGGCCGGGTGATCGTCGGCATGTCCGATGACGCCTTCAGCGAGCGCCAGCAGGAAATCGTGATCAAGGCCGGGATCCTGGCGCTGTTCGCCCTGCTGTTCACCTTCCTGCTCGCGCGCCGCCTGGCACTGAGCCTGGCCAAGCCGATCAGCGACATGGGCCATGCGGTCAAGGCCATCCAGCAGGGCGAATACAACACCCCCTTGCCGGTGGTCGACGACAGCGAACTGGGCCACCTGGCGCGCCATATCAACAACCTGGCCAGTGCCCTGGAACAGGCCAGCGATGAACAGAAGCAGGCCATTGCCGAGCTGATCCAGGCACGTGAAGAAGCCGAACAGGCCAACCGCGCCAAATCGGACTTCCTGGCGATGATGAGCCATGAGCTGCGCACCCCGATGAACGGCGTATTGGGCATGCTGCAATTGCTCGAAACCACCCCGCTAAGCCACGAACAGGCCGATTACACTGCAGTGGCCAGCGAGTCCACCGGGCATTTGCTCAAAGTCATCAACGACATTCTCGACTTCTCACGCATCGAACGCGCCGCGCTGCAGCTGGAGCATATCGACTTCAACCTCGGCGAGCTGATCACCAGCAGTGTCCAGTCGTTCCAGCACAGCGCCCAGCAGCGTGGCCTAGGCCTGCACCTGCACTTGCCGGCCGGGGTCGAGCAATTGCAAGTGAACGGCGACCCCACCCGCATCCGCCAGATCCTGCTGAACCTGGTAGGCAACGCGCTGAAGTTCACCGAGCACGGCCAGGTACAGGTCGAAGCGCACTGGCAGGTACTCGACCGGCAACTGATCTGGCTGACCTGCAGCGTGCGCGACACCGGCATCGGCATCGACAGCGAGCGCCTGGAGATGATGTTCGTCGCGTTCCAGCAGGCCGACAGCTCGATTTCCCGACGCTACGGCGGCACCGGGCTGGGCCTGTCGATCGCCCGCACCCTGGCCGAACGCATGGGCGGCAAGCTGCGCGGTGAAAGCCGCGAGGGGTTGGGTTCGACCTTTACCCTGGAAATGCCACTGGCCCTGGCCAGCCCTGCTCCCGTGCCACTGCCGCCCCACAGTGATAGCCAGGCGACGCCGCCAGGCAACGAGCAAGTGCTGCTGGTGGAGGACAACCCGGTCAACCAGAGTGTCATCGAGGCCATGCTGCGCAGCCTGGGGCTGACAGTGTGCACGGCTGAGGATGGCCTCGAGGCGGTTGAACTGGTCGGCCGGCAGCGTTTTGCCGCTGTGCTGATGGACTGCCGTTTACCGCACCTGGACGGCTATGAAGCGACCCGGCGTATCCGCCAGCTGGCCAATGGTGCCGGGCTACCGATCATCGCCCTGACCGCCAATGCCCTCGACGGCGACCGCGAGCGCTGCATGGCCGCCGGCATGGACGACTACCTGAGCAAACCCTTGCGCCGCATCGAACTGCAGCGGGTAATGCAACGCTGGTTGCCCGGTCAGACAACCGCGACTGGCGATAAATGCTAAAGTGCGGCAGTCTTAAACACTGGACAGGATCTTCATCGGACCTGAAAATAGACGTTTCAGTGCACACCTGTACTTCTTTCGCCAGGTGCGCTGTGACTTTCACCACAACGCAATAGTCTACCTGTAGGCTGCCGCCCCGAAGCCGATGGTTTTTCGGGCCGGCCGGGAAGATTCATCCCCTGCCACAGGGGGTTATTGAGGAGCTCGCATGACCAAACAACACGCCTTTACTCGGGAAGACCTGCTGCGCTGCAGTCGCGGTGAGCTGTTCGGCCCAGGTAATGCGCAACTGCCCGCGCCGAACATGCTGATGGTCGATCGCATCACCCATATCAGCGAAGAAGGCGGCAAGTACGGCAAAGGTGAATTGGTCGCCGAGCTGGATATCACCCCGGACCTGTGGTTCTTCGCCTGCCACTTCGAAGGCGACCCTGTCATGCCAGGCTGCCTGGGCCTCGACGCCATGTGGCAGCTGGTCGGTTTCTTCCTCGGCTGGCAGGGTCTGCCGGGCCGCGGTCGCGCCCTGGGTTCGGGCGAAGTGAAGTTCTTCGGTCAGGTTCTGCCTACCGCCAAGAAAGTCACCTACAACATTCACATCAAGCGCGTCCTGAAGGGCAAGCTGAACATGGCCATCGCCGATGGCTCGGTCAGCGTCGACGGCCGCGAGATCTACACTGCCGAAGGCCTGCGGGTCGGCGTGTTCACCTCCACTGACAATTTCTAAGGGTTATTCGCATGCGCCGCGTCGTTATCACTGGTCTGGGCATCGTATCGTGCCTGGGCAATGACAAAGCTACCGTCACCGAAAACCTGCGCAACAGCCGTCCGGGTATCCGTTACAACCCGGAATACAAGGAAATGGGGCTGCGTAGCCAGGTTTCCGGGTCCATCGACCTCAACCTCGAAGAACTGATCGACCGCAAGGTCTACCGTTTCGTCGGCCACGCTGCTGCCTACGCCTACCTGGCGATGCAGGACGCGATCAAGGATTCCGGCCTGACCGAAGAGCAGGTGTCCAACCCGCGTACCGGCCTGGTGGCTGGCTCCGGCGGCGCCTCGACCCTGAACCAGATGGAAGCGCTGGACACCCTGCGTGAGAAAGGCGTCAAGCGCGTCGGCCCATACCGCGTTACCCGCACCATGGGCAGCACCGTTTCGGCGTGCCTGGCCACCCCGTTCAAGATCAAGGGCATCAACTACTCGATCTCGTCGGCCTGCGCCACTTCGGCACACTGCATCGGTACTGCGCTGGAGCAGATCCAGTGGGGCAAGCAGGACATCGTCTTCGCCGGTGGCGGTGAAGAAGAACACTGGAGCCAGTCGTTCCTGTTCGATGCCATGGGCGCCCTGTCGACCAAGCGCAACGACACCCCGGAACTGGCCTCGCGCGCCTACGACGCCGACCGTGATGGCTTCGTCATCGCTGGCGGTGGTGGCATGGTGGTGGTCGAGGAACTGGAACACGCCCTGGCCCGCGGCGCCAAGATCTACGCCGAAATCGTCGGCTACGGTGCTACTTCCGACGGCTACGACATGGTTGCACCGAGCGGCGAAGGTGCCATCCGCTGCATGCAGCAGGCCCTGTCCACCGTCGACACCCCGATCGACTACCTGAACACCCACGGCACTTCGACCCCGGTCGGTGACGTTGCCGAGATGAAAGGTGTTCGCGAGGTATTCAAGGACAAGGCGCCGAAGATCAGCTCGACCAAGAGCTTGTCGGGCCACTCCCTGGGCGCCGCGGGTGTTCACGAGGCAATCTACTGCCTGCTGATGATGGAGAACAACTTCATCGCCGGCTCCGCCAACATCGACGAGCTGGACCCGGAGGTCGCTGACCTGCCGATCCTGCGTAAAACCGAAGAGAACGCCAAGATCGACACGGTCATGAGCAACAGCTTCGGCTTCGGCGGCACCAACGCCACCCTGGTGCTCAAGCGCTGGGAAGGCAAGTAAGACCCTGCTGCTGTAAGCAAAAACGCCCCGACTGGTTCGGGGCGTTTTCATTTGCATGCCTGGTCACTGCTTGATCTTGGGCAGCACCGCCAGAAAGTTCTCCCGGGCCACCTTGTTGGCCACCTGCTCCGGCAAAGCATCCAGAAACGGCTTGAACCCGTGCATCTGCTCCCCCAGGCTGCCGAACCGCCCCACCACATCCGAACCCAACATGAAGCGCTCCGGGTGCTGCTCGACCAGCGCCAGCCATGCCTTGCGCGGTACGCCTTTCTCATCCAGCAAATACGGCTGCAGCACACTCCACGACAAATCGACGTACAGGTTCGGGTAGTCCTCCAGCAGCCGCGTCAGCACCGGCAGCAGAAAGTCCATCTGCGTCTGGTGCCGGTGGATTTCCATGCTACTGCCGGCATGCGCCCAAATGAACCGTGTGTGCGGGTGATTGCGCAGCGGCTCCTCGATCTCAGCCAGGTACAACGGGTTGCGCTCGCGCTTGGAGGTGATGTTGGAATGCAGCAGCACGGGCAGGTCGCGCTCGGCCGCCAGGTGGTAGATACGCGTCATGGCTTCATTGTTGGCACGTGGCGTGTCGCCGCTGGTCAGCGCTGTCAGGTCATCATGCCGGGTGAACACCTCGCCGATGCCCTGCCACAGCCCCGGGTACATATCGAGCATGCGCTCGATATGGCTGACAGCATTCTTGTCCACCGGGTTGAAGCCGCTGAGAAACGGGTGGAAGCGCTTGCGCTGTTCACTGGGTAATTGCTGCAGCGCCGCTGCCACGTATGTATCGGTGGCGCTGTACCAATAGGCGTCGGCGTCATCGCCGGCGTAATAGCGCGGGCGCTTGGGCTCGTCTTCGTGCCATTTTTTGGCTACCGGTATTCCGGAAATCATCGACTGCTCAATGCCCGCGGCATCCATGGCTTCAAGCAGGGCCGGCATGCCTTCGCTTTCCTGGAAAAAGTCCACGTAATGCAAGTGGGCATCGCTGTAGCGGTAGTCGCGCGCCTGGGCCGCCTGGCTCAGACAGGCAGACAACATCACGCAGGCCAGCGCTCTGGCAATCATGGGCAAGTTCCTTCTACGAGTATGAAAACAGTAGACCGGCCGGCCAGCGAGACGGTTCAGCCACAGCAGGCAAACCGTTATGCTTGGAGCACTGTCACCTCCCTTGGAGCCGTCCCATGAGCAGCCCCCTGGTCATTCACCCCCGCGCCGAATCGGTCGAGGGCCAGCCGATCCTGCGCCCGCTGCCATCGGCCCAGTGCCGCAGCGTTGGCCCGTTCGTGTTTTTCGACCACATGCTCGAAACCGACTACGCCCCGGGGCATGGCATGGACATCCGCCAGCACCCGCATATCGGTCTGTCCACCTTGACCTACCTGTTCGAAGGGGCAATCCAGCACAAGGACAGCCTGGGTTCGGACCAGCACGTGCTGCCCGGTGATGTCAGCTGGATGACGGCTGGCAGCGGCGTGGCCCACGTCGAGCGCACGCCAGCGGACGCCCTGGCGCACGGCTCACGCCTGCACGGCCTGCAGGTATGGCTGGCGTCGCCGCGCGAGCATGAACAAGGCCCGGCAAGTTACAGCCATCACCCTGCGGCGAGCCTGCCGGTCAGCGACAACCTAGGGGTGCGTATCTGCATGATTGCCGGCAGCGGGTTTTGCCTGACGTCCCCGGTACCGGTACTGTCCCCCACCCTGTATGCCCATGTTCGGATGCAGCCGGCGACCACCCTGCTGGTGCCAGAAGAACCTGCGCAGCGTGCGCTGTACCTGCTCGACGGAGAGCTGGTAATGAATGATGAGGATGTGGCGCCGTGCAGCCTGGTGGTGCTCCCGGAGGGCGAAGCGGTAACGTTGTACGCGGAGGGTGAGTGTGAGCTGGTGCTGATAGGTGGCGCGCCGCTGGATGGGCCGCGGCGGATGAACTGGAATTTCGTGGCCAGCGACCCAGAGCTGATCGAGCAGGCAAGGGCCAGGTGGGCCGCCGGAGATTGGCCTGTGGTGCCGGGGGAAATTTCGAGGATCGAGTTGCCGCGGTGATGGGGGGCCGCCTGGCGGCCCCATGCACGCTCAGCGCTGGAACACTTCAGTCAGCAGGTTATGCATCGAGCGGAACGCCCGCTCCGAGGTACGCCGGTCATACTGCATCTTGCCCGGCACATTGGCACTCGGGTCGGTGAACGAATGCACCGCCCCACCGTAGCTGAGCAACTGCCAGTCCACCTTTGCCGCGTTCATTTCCGCTTCGAACGCCGGCAACTGCTCTTTCGGCACCAGCGGGTCGGAGGCACCATGCAGCACCAGCACCGAACCCTTGATGTGCTTGGCATCTTCAAGGTCCGGTGTGTCCAGGGTGCCGTGGAACGACACCGTCGCGCGCAGGTCGGCGCCGGTACGTGCCAGCTCCAGCGCACAGCAACCCCCGAAGCAGAACCCGAAGGTAGCGACCTTGCCGGGCTCCAGCAGCGCCTTCGACTGGCCAAGCAGTTGCGCCAAGGCTTCCTTCATGCGCTTGCGCAATTCATTACGATCGTTCTTCAGCGGCATCATCGCCGCGCCAGCCTCCTCGGCGTTGGACGGGCGCACCGATTGCCCGTACAGGTCGGCGATCAGCACCACATAGCCCTTCTCGGCCACTTCCTTGGCGATGCGTTCGGCACCTTCACCAATGCCCATCCAGTTCGGCGCCATCACCAGCCCTGGGCGGCCCAGCGCACCCGGCTCATAGACCAGGCGGCTTTCGTAGGTCTTGCCGGACAGGTGATAAACCAGCGATTCGACGATTACTTTGCTCATCAAGCACTCCTTTGGCACTCGTCATAAAAAAGCCCGCCGAAGCGGGCTTTGCTGTGCATCAACTCAAGCAGACAGCTCGACCAGTAGCTTGTTCAGGCGACGAACGTACGCTGCCGGGTCTTTCAGGCTGTCACCGGCCGCCAGCGCTGCCTGATCGAACAGGATATGCGACAGCTCGGCGAAGCGGTCTTCGCTCTGCTCGTTGTCCAGCTTCTCGATCAGCGGGTGGCTCGGGTTGAATTCGAAGATCGGCTTCGACTCCGGCACTTTCTGCCCGCTGGCTTCGAGGATCTGGCGCATCTGCAGGCCCAGGTCCTGCTCGCCAATGGCGAGAATTGCCGGCGAGTCGGTCAGGCGGTGCGAGACCCGCACTTCGGCCACGCTGTCACCCAGCGCACCTTTAAGGCGCTCGACCAGGCCTTCCTTGTCCTTGGCCACTTCTTCCTGGGCTTTCTTGTCTTCTTCCGAATCCAGCTTGCCCAGGTCCAGGTCGCCACGGGCAACGTCTACGAAGGCCTTGCCGTCGAACTCGTTGAGGTAGCTCATCAGCCACTCGTCGATGCGGTCGGTCAGCAACAGCACTTCGATGCCTTTCTTGCGGAAGACCTCCAGGTGCGGGCTGTTCTTGACCTGTGCGTACGACTCGCCGGTGAGGTAGTAGATCTTGTCCTGGCCTTCCTTGGCGCGGGCCAGGTAGTCAGCCAGGGCAACACTTTGCTCGCCGCTGTCATCGTGGGTGGAAGCGAAGCGCAGCAGGCCGGCGATCTTTTCCTTGTTGGCGAAGTCTTCGGCCGGGCCTTCCTTCAGCACCTGGCCGAAGTTTTTCCAGAAGCCCTTGTACTGCTCAGGCTCGTTCTTCGCCAGCTTTTCCAGCATGTCCAGCACGCGCTTGGTCAGCGCGGTCTTCATCGAGTCGATGATCGGGTCTTTCTGCAGGATTTCACGCGACACGTTCAG
This sequence comes from Pseudomonas sp. LB-090624, assembly GCF_003205205.1. Lineage (GTDB taxonomy): Bacteria > Pseudomonadota > Gammaproteobacteria > Pseudomonadales > Pseudomonadaceae > Aquipseudomonas. Next base: position 91,774 of record NZ_QJRL01000019.1, on the reverse strand, counting down.
CGACAGGTCATTGGAGTCGACCACGCCCTTGATGAAGCGCAGGTACAGCGGCAGGAACGACTCGGCCTGGTCCATGATGAACACGCGCTGCACATACAGCTTCAGGCCGCGTGGCGCTTCACGCTGGTACAGGTCGAACGGCGCACGGGCCGGCACATACAGCAACGAGTTGTATTCGAGCTTGCCTTCTACCTTGTTGTGGCTCCAGGCCAGCGGGTTCTCGAAGTCATGGCCGATGTGCTTGTAGAACTCCTGGTACTCCTCGTCCTTCACCTCGGTGCGCGAACGGGTCCACAGGGCGCTGGCGCGGTTGACGGTTTCCCACTCTTCGGCCGGCTGCTCTTCACCTTCGGCGGCAGCTTGCTCTTTCGGCAGCTGGATCGGCAGGGCGATGTGGTCGGAGTATTTCTTGACCACGTTGCGCAGGCGCCAGCCGTCGGCGAATTCCTGCTCGTCCTTCTTCAGGTGCAGGACGATACGGGTACCGCGCTGTGGCTTGTCGATGGTGGCGACTTCGAATTCGCCCTCGCCTTGCGACGACCAGTGCACGCCTTCGGCCGCTGGCTGGCCGGCACGGCGGCTGTACACATCGACCTTGTCGGCAACGATGAACGCGGAGTAGAAGCCCACGCCGAACTGGCCGATCAGGTGCGAGTCCTTCTTCTGGTCACCGGTGAGGTTCTTCATGAAGTCGGCAGTGCCGGACTTGGCAATGGTGCCCAAGTGGGCAATGACGTCTTCGCGGCTCATGCCGATGCCGTTGTCCTCGAGGGTGACGGTACCGGCGTCCTTGTCGAAGCTCAGGCGAATCTTGAGGTCGGCATCGCCTTCGAACAGCTCAGGCTTGGACAGGGCTTCGAAACGCAGCTTGTCGGCAGCGTCGGAGGCGTTGGAGATCAGCTCCCGCAGGAAGATCTCCTTGTTCGAGTACAGGGAATGGATCATGAGGTGCAGCAGTTGCTTTACCTCGGTCTGGAAGCCAAGCGTTTCTTTTTGAGTCTCCACACTCATGGTCTTCAAAACTCCGATCTGATGGCAGTGGCGCCTGGCGGCCGGTCTGGCCTGCGTCAAGGCGGATGTCATGCAGATGGGGGCTGCCCGGATGATTTCAAGGGCTTTTCCGGCTCGATCTTGAAATGCGCACGGGCCGTGGCGATTGGTGATTGCCTGTCACCCTGCCAGGCGGTGATGGCCACGTTGGTCACGCGTCGGCCCTGCCGCCACAACTGGCACTGGGCGTAGGTATCGCGAAAATGCCCGGCGCGCAGGTAGTCGATGGAAAAATCGATGATCTTCGGAATGCTGGCGCTCTCGCTGTAGATCAGCAGGTACAACGCTGCCGACAGCTCCATGAAGCCGGCGATCACCCCGCCATGAATAGCCGGCAGCAGCGGGTTGCCAATGTTGTCCTGGCTGGCCGGCAGGCGGAACAGCAGGTCTTCGCCCTGGCGCTCGCATTCGATGCCGATCAAGCCGGCGTAGGGAATCAGCGCCAGCAGTGGTCGATAGTCGCCTACCGCGTGGGCTGCGTTGAGCTGCTGGCGAACCGCGTGCGGAATCATGCCCCGCCCTCCTTCAGGCTGTTGCCGAAACGGATGCCGCCCTTGATGTCCTGGCCCAGGCGCATGAACGTCCCCACCACCTGGCAGATGGGCTGGCCGGGGTCGTCCTGGTAGGCGCTGCCACGGGTGAAGATCACGTCGCGGGTAACCCGGTAGCACTGCGCGTGGCCATAGATGTCCTTGCCGGCCTCGGCTGGGTGCATGTAGTCGATGCGCAGGTCCAGCGTGGGGCACACTTCGAAACGCGGCAACACGCACAAGGTGGCCATGCCGCAGGTGGTATCCATCAGGGTGGTCAGCGCGCCGCCGTGCACGGCGCCGGTTTGCGGGTTGCCGACAATGGCCGGCGACCACGGCAGGACCAGGGTCATGCCATCGCCATCCGCCTGCGCCACACGCATTTGCAATAACTGGCAATGTTTTAATGCCGAGAGAAAACGCTCGGCCATGGCCATCAAGGTTGAATCGCTCATTGGCAGCTTCCACCCGCTTTGTCGCAGCGGCATAAATTTATTGAAAAGTCTATGTAGAACGGTACGTTATATATCTGTAATCTTCGCGGAACTTATTCCGCGTAGTTGCATCGAAGGAACAAGTCACTTATTCCACCAAGGAGAAACACCCCCATGCGTAAACCTTTTGCTTTTGCTCTGATGCTGGCCGCTGCCATGGGCCTGGCCGCTTGCGATAAAGCGAGCGAAGACAAAGCCCAGGACGCACAGCAACACGCCGAGCAAGCCCAGGAAAAAATGGGCGAAGCTCAGGATAAAATGAACGAAGCAGCCAAGGAAAACGCCGAAGCTGCCAAAGATCAGGCCGAAGCCGAGCAGAAGGCTGCCGAAGAAGCCGCACCGGCTACTCCGGCTCCGGAAGCCGCGCCAGCTACTCCGGCAGAACCTGCCAAGCAGTAATGTGAGCTCACAAAAAAACCCGACAACTGTCGGGTTTTTTTGTTTCTGCTAGTTGTAGCTTAATCGATTAATCAGACAGTTACCGCGGCACCGGCAACTATCAAGACCTGCGGCATGCCGCGCAGTAAATTTTGCAGGCTACTTCTCGTTCAAAGGACAACCCCGCGACGCGTCTCGGAGGAATTCACTTTGGCCGGAACCCTGCATGAATCGTCCCCCCTTGGCCCGCCGGGCCCTGATCATCGTATTTGGCCTGGCAACGCTGCTGGCCGTGAGTGCCTGGCAGATCATGCCGCCCAGCCACGACGGCCTGAACACCGTCACTGTCAGCCGGGGTGATATCGAGAGCAGCGTGACCGCCATCGGCACGTTGCAGCCGCGCCGCTATGTGGATGTCGGCGCCCAGGCCTCCGGGCAGATCCGCGCCATCAAGGTCGAGGTTGGCGACGCCGTGCAAGAAGGCCAGTTGCTGGTTGAAATCGACCCGTCCACGCAACAGGCCAAGCTGGACGCGGGACGCTACTCGGTCGAGAACCTGCAGGCGCAGTTGCAAGAGCAACGTGCCCAGCATGAGCTGGCCCGGCAAAAGGCCGAGCGCCAGCAGAGCCTGGCGGCAGGCGGCGCCACGCGCGAAGAGGACGTGCAAACGGCGCGTGCCGAACTCAAGGCCACCCAGGCGCGCATCGACATGATCAAGGCGCAGATTCGCCAGGCCCAGGCCAGCCTGCGCAGCGACCAGGCCGAACTGGGTTACACACGCATCTATGCGCCCATGAGTGGCACTGTGGTCGCACTGGATGCCCGCGAGGGGCAGACACTCAACGCCCAGCAGCAAACACCGCTGATCCTGCGCATTGCCAAGCTGTCACCGATGACCGTCTGGGCAGAGGTCTCGGAAGCGGACATCGGCCATGTCAAACCCGGCATGCACGCCTACTTCACCACCCTTAGCGGCGGCACCCGGCGCTGGAGCAGCAGGGTGCGGCAGATCCTGCCGGTGCCCCCCAAGCCGCTGGAGCATGCCAACCAGGGCAGCGGCAGCCCGGCCAGCAAAAGCAATGGCCGCGTGGTGCTGTATACGGTCTTGCTGGACGTCGACAACGCCGACGGCGCCCTGATGGCGGAAATGACCGCCCAGGTGTTCTTCGTCGCTGACCGCGCGCAGAACGTGCTGACCGCCCCGATTTCCGCGCTCAACCCGGGCAAGCAGCCCGATCTTAGGCTGGCACAGGTACTGACGAAACAAGGCGCCATTGAAAATCGCGAAGTGCGCACCGGCATCAGCGACCGCCTGCGCGTGCAGATTCTCGAAGGGCTGGAAGAAGGTGACCACCTGCTGATCAGCCCCTTGCTCAGTGCAGGAGGGTGAATGCCGGTTCCCCTGATTGAGCTGCGCGATATCCGCAAATGCTATGGCGGCGTCGATACACCGCGAATCGAGGTCTTGCGTGGCATCGACCTGAGCATCCATGCCGGTGAATTCGTCGCCATTGTCGGTACCTCTGGCTCAGGCAAATCTACGCTGATGAACATCCTCGGCTGCCTGGACCGCCCCTCCAGTGGCGACTACCTGTTCGCGGGTGAACAGGTGGCCAGCCTGGACAGTGACGCACTCGCCTGGCTGCGGCGGGAAGCCTTCGGTTTCGTGTTCCAGGGCTATCACCTGATTGCCTCCGGCACCGCCCAGGAAAACGTCGAAATGCCGGCGATCTATGCCGGCACGCCTGCCGCCGAGCGCCACGCACGCGCCCATGCCCTGCTGACCCGCCTGGGCCTGGCCGAACGTACCGGTAATCGCCCGCACCAGTTGTCTGGCGGCCAGCAGCAACGCGTATCGATAGCCCGCGCGCTGATGAACGGTGGCCATATCATTCTGGCAGACGAACCTACCGGCGCCCTCGACAGCCGCAGCGGTACCGAAGTCATGGCCCTGCTCGACGAACTGGCCAGCCAGGGCCATGTGGTGATCCTCATCACCCACGACCGGGAAGTCGCCGCACGGGCCAAGCGCATCATCGAAATACGCGATGGCCAAATCATCAGCGACCAGGCCCAGCCTGAGCCACGGCCCGCTTCGACACCCAAGGCCAGCGCGCTGCAGGCCGTTGACCTGCGTCAACGCCTGAACGACGGCAGCGAGCACAACGGTGCCTGGAAAGGCGAACTGCTCGACGCCGTCAAGGCGGCATGGAGGGTGATGTGGATCAACCGCTTTCGCACCGCACTGACGTTGCTGGGCATCATCATCGGCGTGGCGTCGGTGGTCGTCATGCTGGCAGTGGGTGAAGGCAGCAAGCGCCAGGTCATGGCCCAGATGGGCGCCTTCGGCTCCAACATCATCTACCTCAACGGCAAGCCACCCGCCCCCAGGGCGCCGGAAGGCATCATCACCCTGGACGACACCCGCGCCATCGCCACCCTGCCCCAGGTACGCATGATCATGCCCGTCAATGGCGGCAAGGCCGGCGTCCGCTATGGCAACCAGGACCTGAAGCTGTATGTAGGCGGCTCCAACACCTACTTCCCGCAGATATTCAACTGGCCGGTCGTGCAAGGCAGCTTCTTCACCGAGGCCGACGAAGCCGCCGGCGCGGCAGTGGCGGTAATTGGCGAAAAGACCCGGGAAAAACTGTTTGCCGACCGCAACCCGGTGGGCCAGTACATTCTCATCGAGAACGCACCGTTCCAGGTCATCGGGGTGCTGGCCGGCAAGGGCGCCAGCTCTGGCGACCAGGATGCCGATGCCCGGGTGATGGTGCCCTACACCACCGCCAGCGTGCGCCTGTTCGGCAACCAGGCCCCGGAATACGTGGTGATCGCCGCTGCGGATGCGCGCCAGGTGAAGCAGACCGAGCAGGTCATCGACCAGTTGCTGCTGAAACTGCACAACGGCGTAACCGATTTCGAACTCACCAACAATGCGGCGATGATCCAGGCCGAAGCCAAAACGCAGAACGCACTGTCGCTGATGCTGGGCGCCATTGCCGCCATTTCGCTGCTGGTGGGCGGCATCGGGGTGATGAACATCATGCTGATGACCGTGCGCGAGCGCACACGGGAAATTGGTATCCGCATGGCCACCGGCGCGCGCCAGCGCGACATCCTGCGCCAGTTCCTTACCGAAGCCGTGATGCTGACCATGGTCGGCGGCGTCAGCGGCATCGCCCTGGCATTGCTGATTGGCGGCGCCCTGAGCCTCGGCCAGGTCGCCGTCGCCTTCTCGCTGCCCGCCGCCATGGGTGCCTTCGGCTGCGCCGTGGTCACCGGTATCGCGTTCGGCTTCATGCCCGCCCGCAAGGCTGCCCGGCTCGACCCGGTGGCCGCCCTTACCAGCGTATGAGTACCCCAACGTTGATCAAACCCTTGCCCCTGCTCGGCGCCTGCCTGCTGCTGAGCGCCTGCGCCACCCCTGCACTGCCGCCGCAACACGGCGTGCCTGCCCCGGCCCGCTGGCAGGCAGCCACGCCCGAGGCGCCTCCCCGCAACCTGACCGGCTGGTGGCAGTCGTTCGGCAGCCCGACACTGAACCAGCTGGTGGAGCAAGCCCGCACCGACAGCTTCGAAGTCGGTGCGGCCATGGCCCGGGTCCGCCAGGCGCAGGCCGATGCGGTCATTGCCGGCGGCCCCTTGCTGCCTGAGGTGACCGGGGCAGCCAATGCCAACCGCGAGCGCCTGCAGCACGGCGACGGCTACAGCCAGCTGAATTCCAGCCCGACCCAGCGCACCACTCATTACCTGGATGTGGCCCTGAAGGCCAGCTACGAGGTGGACTTCTGGGGCGGCAACGCGGCAGCGCGCGAAAGTGCCCTGCACAGCCTGCAAGCCAGCGAGTTCGACCGCGCGACCGTTGAACTGACCTTGCTCGGCAAGGTTGCCGACAGCTACATGCAGGCGCTGGCCTTCCAGCAGCAGGGGCGGATTGCCGAACTTAACCTAACCAATGCCGAGCGTGTCCTGCAACTGGTGCAAACCCGCTTCGATGCAGGCTCGGCCACGGCACTGGAACTGGCCCAGCAACAAAGCCTGGTCGCCGCCCAGCAACGGCAACGCCCACTGTACCAACAACAGGCCCGGGAGGCCCTGATCACCCTGGCGACCCTGGTCGGGCAGCCGGTGCAGGACCTGCAACTGGGCAACACGCGCTTTGAACAGCTCAACTGGCCCTCGATCGATGCGGGCCTGCCCAGCGAACTGATCAGCCGACGGCCGGATATCGCCAATGCCGAGGCCAAGCTGGCGGCGGCTCAGGCCAATGTGCGTGTAGCCCGCGCGGCGATGCTGCCCAAACTCAACCTGACGCTGATCGTCGGCAGCGGCGCCGATCATTTCCCGGACGTCTTGCGCAACCCCTTCACCAGCCTCGCCGCAGGCTTGGTTACCCCGGTGTTCGACAACGGCCGACTGGGCGCCGAGCGCGACAAAGCGGTGGCAGCCCAGGACGAACTGCTGCAGGACTACCGCGGCGCCATCCTGGCCGGTTTCAGCGATGTGGAAAAGGCCCTCAATACCCTGGACGGCATCGACCGGCAACTGCATTGGCAGGCGATCGAACTGCAACAGGCGCGCAAAGCCTTCGACATTGCCGAAAGCCGCTACCAGGCGGGCGCCGAGGACCTGCTGACCGTCCTGCAGACCCAACGCACCCTGTACCAGGCTCAGGACGAGGATGTGCAACTGCGCCTCAAGCGGGTCATGGGCAGCATCGCCCTGTACAAGGCCCTGGGCGGCGGCTGGCAGGTCGCTGGCGCTGAACCAGGTGCCGCACCCGGCGCTTAAACATCGGCAGGTGCGGTTCGTCTTTATCCATGGACAGCACCCGATAAGTCGCACCCGCCCCTCACAGGAAGCCCTATGAACGCACCCTCTTTCAGTCTGATCCTGGCCGATGGCCGCAAAGCCAGTGCCCAGGATGAAACGCCAGAGAGCGGCAGCCTGCGCCTCGACAGCAGCGCCGCCATCCCCTACCGGGAGGTCGACCACAGTATCGTCTTCGAGCCACTTCCGCCTGCGTTCCCGGCCAGCGCGATGCTGGCGGTACTGGCGACCCGTTTCTGCCACCACAAACAATGTGACGAGGTGACTGTGCGGGTCCCTGGCGACCGAGAATTTGCCGTGCGTGCGGTACGTGAAGGCATTTTCGATCACTGGCAGGTCGACGACCAAGGCCGGCTTGCCCTGCGCTGCACCCGCCAGACGTTCTGGCAGCAACCCCTGCCATGGCTTCGTGAGCCGGCCAGCGTGCACACGGCCCCGCGTTACTGCTTCAGCGGCGAAAAACGCCACCCGCAACGCCCGCCAAAACCGGCGGGCGAAGTCTATCGACGCCACCTGCCGAAGCTGAACACCACCTTTTCACTGCGCACCATCGACCCGGTGAAAGACCTTGCAGCCTTCAACCGCTGGATGAACCTGGAGCAAGTCGCGTTCTTCTGGGAGCAGACCGGCACCCCGGAAGAACATGCGCAATACATTCGCGAAATGCTCGACGACCCGCGCGTGCACCCACTGATCGGCTGCTTCGATGACGAACCCTTCGCCTACTTTGAAGTGTACTGGTGCAAGGAAGACCGCATCGCACCCTACTACGACGTCGCCGACTACGACCGTGGCTGGCATGTGGTGATCGGCGAGCCCAAGCACCAGGGCATTGGCAAACTGCGCGGCTGGTTCCGTTCCCTGATGCATTACATGTTCCTCGATGACCCCCGCACCCAGCGCATCCTCGGCGAGCCGCGCATCGACCATACCCGCCAGATCGACTTCCTCAAGTCCCAGGGGTTCGGCCACCTGAAGGACATTCAACTGGCTCACAAGAAAGCCGCCCTGCTGCGCCTTGAGCGTGAAGCCTTCTTTGCTGACCACGTCCTTTGATCCGCCTGGAGAAGACTTCCCCATGATTCGCAAACCGCTCAGCGCGACCCGCGAGCTTGCCCAGTTGCTCAAGCCGTTCTGGCCCATCGTGCTGGTGTCCACCCTGCTGGGCATCCTCGGCGGCTTCAGCGTCACCACGCTGCTGGCCACCATCAACCGCGCCCTCAACAGCGAAGCAGGGCTGACCCATGCCGTGCTGTGGTTATTCGCCAGCCTTTGCGTGCTCACCCTGCTCAGCAGCATCTTCTCCGACATGGGCACCAACTTCGTTGGCCAGAAGATCATCGCCAAACTGCGCAAAGAGCTGGGCGAAAAAGTGCTTTCGGCGCCCATCGAGCAGATCGAGCGCTATCGCAGCCACCGCCTGATCCCGGTGCTGACCCACGATATCGATACCATCAGCGATTTCTCGTTCGCCTTCGCCCCCCTGACCATTTCGCTGGCGGTGACGCTGGGCTGCATGGGCTACCTGGCAACATTGTCCGGCCCGCTGTTCCTGCTGATGCTGCTGGCATTGGGCGCCGGCATCACCGCCCAGGTCATCGCCCGCACGCGCGGCATCAAGGGGTTCAACACCGCCCGCGAGGCCGAGGACGACCTGCAGAAGCATTACAACGCCATTGCCCAGGGCGCCAAGGAGCTGCGCATACACCGGCCGCGCCGGTATCGCATGTTCACCCGGCATATCCAGGGGATCAGCGAGCGGATCAGCGCCATCCAGATCAAGGCAGTCAATACCTACATCCTGGCCAAGACGTTCGGCTCGACGCTGTTCTTCATCGTCATCGGCCTGGCCCTGGCGCTGCAAAGCACCTGGACAAGCGTCGATCAGGCCGCAATGACCGGTTTCGTGCTGGTGCTGCTGTACATGAAAGGCCCACTGGACCATCTGGTCAGCGTACTGCCGCTGGTCAGCAAGGCACAGGTGTCATTCCAGCGCATTGCCGAGCTGTCAGAGCAGTTTTCCTCGCCCGAACCGAACCTGCTGCTCGACGGTCAAGGCGCACCGCGCCAGACCATCACCAGCCTGGAACTGCGCAATGTGCAGTACGCATTTCCGGCTGTCGAGGGCAGCACGCCGTTTCGCCTGGGCCCGGTGAACCTCACGATCAACCAGGGCGACATCGTGTTCATCGTCGGCGAGAACGGTTGTGGCAAGACCACGCTGATCAAGCTGCTGCTTGGCCTGTATGCGCCGCACAGTGGGGACATCCTGCTGGATGGCCAGCCGGTGTCGGTGCTTGACCGGGATGACTACCGGCAGCTGTTCACCACCATTTTCGCCGACTACTACCTGTTCGACGACGTGGTCCAGGGTGACCAGCAAATCCCCGACGATGCGACCCAATACCTGCAACGCCTGGAGATCGCGCACAAGGTCAGCGTACGCGAAGGCGCCTTCACCACCACCGACCTGTCCACTGGGCAACGCAAGCGCCTGGCACTGATCAGCGCCTGGCTGGAGCAGCGCCCGGTACTGGTGTTCGACGAGTGGGCAGCCGATCAGGACCCAACCTTCCGCCGCATCTTCTACACAGAGCTGCTGCCGGACCTCAAGCGCCTGGGCAAGACCATCATCGTCATCTCCCACGACGACCGCTACTTCGATATTGCCGACCAGTTGGTAAACATGGACAGCGGCAAGGTTCGCACCGCAGCCCAGCCGGCCTGACCGGCTGCATCCCTCGCCCCGACCAGGTCGGCTACAACCCTGGCCGGGGCCTGCCCACCCGCCCCGTCACCCACGCGCCCGCCGGTAAATTTGCCGTGCGGCGGCTCGTTTACTGGCCATACACCTCTCCAGAGGACAGCGGCCATTCGCCGGCAAGGCCGGCCCCCATGCTGCTGTCCTTCGCCTCGACTGCCACAGGGACCGCCATGCACGAATCACTGGATGCCGACTCGCTCGCTGAAGACTTGCTGGACGACGCCTTGCTCGCCCTCCTCCAGGATGAGCTGCCTGAACCCGACCAGATAGCACCACGCGAGAGCGCCGGGCCTGCCCCCCTCTCCTTCGCCCAGCAGCGCCTGTGGTACCTGCAGCAGTTCAACCCGCAGAGCGCGGCGTACAACCTGCCACGGGCACTGTCACTGAAGGGTGAACTGCATGACCAGCACCTGGCCATGGCCTTGCAGGCGGTGGTCGACCGCCATGACATCCTGCGCAGCAGGTTCGCCGAGGTCGAGGGCATACCGCAGCAGTTCGTCGAAGCCGACGCACGCCTCGAAATGCCCTGCGACGACCTGACCGCCATGCCCGCCACGCAACGCCCTCATGCATTGCAGCGGCTCATCGAAGCGGATGCGCTGGCACCGTTCGACCTCGGCAAGGCGCCCCTGATCCGGGCCCGGCTGGTGAAAGTACAAGGTGACGAGCATGTGTTGCTGCTGAACATGCACCACATCGTTTCAGACGCCTGGTCCAATCCAATCCTGCTGCAGGACCTGCTGGGCGCCTATTCGCAGGCAGCCGCCCAGGGAGCCTGCAAGCTGCAAAGGCCCGCCATCCAGTATGCCGATTACGCCATCTGGCAACGCCAGGCCTACCTGCAAAGCGATGCGTGCCAAGCGTCTGCCCGCTACTGGCATACCCGGCTGGGTGACGAACTGCAGCCGTTGATGTTGCCGGGTGACGTCGACCCGCGCTGCGCTGACGCACCGCCCGAGGGCACCAGTGCCCGCTACCATGGCCTGCAGCTGGACGCCGAGGTGTTCCGGGCCCTGCAGGAGCTCAGCCGGCAGCAGGGCGTGCAACCCTTCGTCATCGCCCTGGCCGCCTGGCAGGTGCTGCTGGGCCGCTACAGCGGCCAGCGGCAATTTACCCTCGGCGTGCCCAGCGCCGGGCGCAACCGCAGCGAAACCCAGCAGTTGGTAGGGTTCTTCGTCAGCACCCAGATCTACCGCGCCGAACTCGACCCGCAGCAATCCGTGCAGACCCTGCTGCAAAACCTGCGCGAGCAGTCTATTGCGGCCCTGAGCCACAGCGACTACCCGATGGAGCTGTACCTGGAGACGCTGCAGCACAACGGCCAGGTGCTACCCACCCAGTTGTTCCAGGCCCTGTTCAACTGGCGCGTGGCCGGGACTGCCAGCGGCCCGCTGGCCCTGGGCCCACTGCAGCTGGACTTCCTCGATACCGCCAGCGCCCAGGCCAAATGCCTGATCGGCATCGACCTTGAATACGCAGCCGATGGCCTTGGCTTCAGCCTGGAATACGACTGCAGCCAGTTCAGCCACGCCACCGTGCAACGCATGGCCCGGCACTGGCAGAACCTGCTGCTGGCCATGGCCCGGGGGCCCGAACAACGCTTGGGCGAGCTCGACATGCTGGGCACGCCGGAACAGCAGGCCACCTTCGCCCAGTGGAACCCGGCCCCCGCCGAGCACCCGGCCGACCAGGCCCTGCACAGCCGGATCGAGGCCCAGGTACAGCGCACCCCCGATGCCATCGCCGTCACCTGCGAGGGCCAGGCCCTGAGCTATGCCCAGCTCAACCAGCGTGCCAACGCCCTGGCCCGGCGCCTGGTCGACGACGGGGTCGGGCCTGACGTGCTGGTCGGCCTGGCTGCCGAGCGCTCGCTGGACATGGTCGTTGGCATCTTCGCCATTCTCAAGGCTGGCGGTGCCTATGTGCCGCTGGACCCGGCCTACCCGGCCGACCGTTTGGCCTACATGATCGAAGACAGCGGCCTGCAGCGCGTGCTGGCCCAGCCCCAGGTGCTGGCCAGCCTGCCGGTGCCGGCAGGCGTGCGCGTGCTCAGTCTGGAAAGCAACGATGACAGCAGCCAGGCCGACCCGCTGGCCTGCTCGCCGGTCACCGTCAGCCCGGACAACCTCGCCTATGTGATCTACACCTCCGGTTCCACCGGCAAGCCCAAGGGCGTGCTGTTGCCGCAGCGCAACGTGCTGCGCCTGTTCACGGCCACCGACGCCGACTTCCGCTTCGGCAGCGACGACGTGTGGAGCCTGTTCCACTCCTATGCCTTCGACTTCTCGGTGTGGGAAATCTTCGGCGCCCTGCTGTACGGCGGGCGCCTGGTGATCGTGCCGCAGCACACCAGCCGCTCGCCCGAGGCCTTCTACCAGCTGCTGGCCGACGAGCAGGTCACGGTGCTGAACCAGACCCCGTCGGCGTTCAAGCAACTGATGGCAGTGGCCACCACGGCCGAGCCGCAGCGGCCACTGGCATTGCGCAGCGTGGTGTTCGGGGGCGAGGCGCTGGACGTCAACAGCCTGGCACCGTGGTTCGAACGCTTCGGCGACCGCCAGCCGCAGCTGGTGAACATGTACGGCATCACCGAAACCACCGTGCATGTCAGCTACCGGCCGCTGTCGCTGGCGGACCTGGGCAAGGCGGCCAGCAGCCCGATGGGCGTGCCGATCCCCGACCTGTCCTGGTATGTGCTCGACGGCGACCTGAACCCGGTAGCCAAAGGCTGCATCGGCGAGCTGTACGTCGGCCGCGCCGGCCTGGCGCGCGGCTACCTCAAGCGCAGCGACCTGAGCGCCACGCGCTTCGTGCCGGACCCGTTCGGTGCCCCTGGCGGGCGCCTGTACCGCACCGGTGACCTGGCGCGCTACCACGCCGACGGGGTGATCGAATACGCCGGGCGCATCGACCACCAGGTGAAGATCCGCGGCTTCCGCATCGAGCTGGGTGAAATCGAAGCCCGCCTGCAGGCGCAACCACAAGTGCGCGAGGCCCTGGTGCTGGCCCAGGAAGGCGCGACCGGCCAGCAGCTGGTGGCCTACCTGATCCCCGCTGCCGAGGTAGCGCTGGAGCAGCAGGCCGGGCTGCGTGCGCAGCTGCGCGAACAGTTGAAGGAAGCGCTGCCGGACTACATGGTCCCGGCGCACCTGCTGCTGCTCGACCGGTGGCCGCTGACAGCCAACGGCAAGCTCGACCGCAAGGCCCTGCCCAAGGCCGATGCCAGCCTGTTGCAACAGGCCTACAATGCCCCCCAGGGCACGCTGGAACAGGCCTTGGCCAGGTTGTGGCAAACCGCGCTCAACGTCGAACGCATCAGCCGTGACGATCACTTCTTCGAACTGGGTGGCCACTCGTTGCTGGCCATCCAGCTGCTGGCCAGCATCAAGCAGGAACTCGGCCTGGCAGTGCGTATCCAGGACCTGCTCGCCTACTCCCGCATCGACCTGTTGGCTGCACATCTGGGCCGTGAGCATACAGGTGCGAGCCCGTGCATCGTGCCCCTCAACCGCCCGGCCACACCGCTGCCTGCATTGTTCTGTATCCACCCCAGCGGCGGCATGGTCTTCAGCTATCAGCCGCTGGCCAGGTGCCTGGAGCCGCAGGCTTGCGTCTACGGCGTGCAGCACCGGGGCGGCAGCCCGGCGCCGGCCGAACGGCAGGGCTGGCAAGCGATGATCGCCGACTACACCGCACAGATCCGCCAGGCACAACCCTCCGGGCCATACCGCCTGATGGGCTGGTCCCTGGGCGGCAGCATTGCCTGGGACATCGCCCGGCAGTTGGAACAGGCCGGCTGCGAGGTCGCATTCCTGGGGCTGGTCGACAGCACCCTGCCCGCGGCGCAGTTAAGCCGCGCCGCGTTCCCCCAGCACACCCCTCGCCCAGCCCGCCACAGCGATGCACCGGGCCAGCGCGAGCTGCAAGACACCGTCGAACTGTTCGGGCTGTTGTTCCCGCAGGCCAAACAGGCCGCCGCCGAGCAGCTGCACGCCAACCCTACTCAGGACGTCAAGGCGTTCTACCAGTGGGCCACGGCGCACCTGGCTGACGCTGGCAGCGATGTCCAGGGCGTGCTGGCCAGTGCCAAGGCCCAGATCATGAATGCCCAGGCGTTCGACATCCACGATCAGCTGGAAGCGAGCTTCGCCGATTTCACCCTCGCGCCGCTCAGGGTCAAGCCCAGTTGCTGGTGGTCGCAGGTGCACAAGAGCGCAGCACACATTCACGCCGCCGAGCAGGTCATCCGCCAGTTCTGCGCAGGGGGTGAGCTGGACGTTTCGCTGCACTCACCCTACCCACACGAAACCATGATGCTGGAGCAGCCCCTGATCGACTCGTTCATCGAGGCGTTCGGCCGTAGCTACCCGGCACCCTGAATACCCCGTCACACCTGCCAAAAAGGAAACGTTCGCCATGAAGTGCGCCCCCTACACCGTCACCGGCCTGGCCCTTGCCATGGCCATGGCGGCCTGCCCGCTACTCGCCCAGGCTGCCGGCAAGACCCCGGGCGAGGTCTTTCAGGATTGCAAGGCCGGCTGCCCGGAAATGGTCGTGCTGCCTGCGGGCAGTTTCGTCATGGGCACGCCGGATGACGAACCGGGCAAGCAGCCCGACGAAGGCCCGCAACATACCGTGACCTTCGCCAAACCCTTCGCTATCAGCCGCTTCCAGGTCACCGCTGGCGAGCTGGATGCCTATATCAAGGAAACCGGCGTGGTCATCAAGGACGGTGACAAACGCCCAGGGCGCCTGTGCCAGGCCAGCAAGCCTCGCTACCAGCAGGGGCCGCGCCAGCCGGCAGTGTGCGTCGATTACTACGATGTGCAGGCCTATGCGCAGTGGCTGAGCAAGAAAACCGGCCACACTTACCGCATGCTCAGCGAGGCCGAACGCGAGTACGCGGCACGGGCCGGCTCCACCGGGCCGTTCCCGTTCCCGTTCGACGAAGAAGGCGACTACCAGATCAGCAAGCACGCCAATACCTACGGCCCCAAGGACGGCTTCAGCTACACCTCACCGGTAGGCAGCTACCCGCCCAATGCCTTTGGCGTCTATGACATGCACGGTAACGTGTATGAATGGGTCGCCGACTGCTACCACAAGGACTACGTCGGCGCGCCCAGCGATGGCAGCGCCTGGATGGAGGCCGACGGCGGGCTTTGCCAGGCGGCGCACATGCGCGGTAATGACTGGGGTGAAGCGCCGATCTTCTCGCGTTCGGGCAATCGCAATGATCGCGAACGCACGGTACGTGGCGACTTCCTGGGCTTTCGTGTAGCGCGGGAGCTGTGACCTGGCGCAGGCCATCTGGGCGGGGTACCCGCCAAGATGGCCTGCGTGGCCCCAGGTTCAGAACTGTGGGGTGTATTTGACCGAGAACATGAAGTTGCGAGGGTCGCCGTAGTAGTTGTTGGCACTGACCGCAGCATACGACGGGATGTAGTACACCTTGTCGAAGATGTTGTTGAAGTTGACCGCCAGGCTGACTTCATCGCTGACCTTGTAACCAAGGCGCGCATTCCAGATGGTGAAGCCGGGCGAATCGAATTTGCGGTCGTAGGCAACGGTGCTGCTCTGGCTGTTGAAACCGCCGCCGACACTGAAGCGGCTGAAGTCACCAGGCAGGGTGTAGTCCGTCCACACCTTCACCGAGTGTTTAGGCGTCCAGGTGGAGAAGATCTTACCCTCGTAGGTGTTGTCCCTGAGGAACTTGGTGGTGTTGTAGACGTAACTGGCCGACGCTTGCAGGCCTGGCAGCACCTCACCGCTGATCTCCGCTTCAAGGCCTTGGCTACGCACTTTGCCAGACGCTGCCGAGCAGTTGGAGCCGCCACACAACGATTCGGTGTTCAGAATCGGCACCGCGCGGTTTTCATGGTCATAGCGGAACAGCGCGACGCTGGTATTGACCTGGCCGTCGTTGAGCTCGCCCTTCAAGCCCAGCTCGTAGTTGCTACCTGTGATCGGCTCGATCGTGGAACCACCCACGCCAATGGCACTCTGCGGGATGAAGACGTCGGCATAGCTGGCGTAGGCCGACCATTGCGGCGTCAATTCGTACACCAGGCCCGCGTAAGGGGTGACGACACCGTTGTTGGCCTTGGAGGCCGGGCTGTCGTACTGATGGACGCCGGCCTGATAGACCTGGGAATCGTAATCGTAGGAGTACCAGCTGGTACGCCCGCCCAGGATCAAGGTCAGCGGGTCGGTCAGCTTGACGCGCCAGGTACCGTAGATACCTTTCTGCACGATCGTGTACTGGCTGTCGGTACGCGTGCCACGGGCCGCCAGGCTGTCGTAGTTCTCGAAGGGCAAGTGGTTGTCGAGATCGAAAATGTTCGCCCCGGCGCTGCGCACCACCGCCATGGTGTTGTCGCTGGTAAAGCGTGAGTAGTTACCGCCGAACACCACTTCCTGGTCGAAGCCAAAACCGTTGAAGTCGCCATCGACGAACATGTCCAGGCCGCGGCTGTGGGAGTTGAAATCAGTGGCATAGCGCCAGTCGAACAAACCGGACCCATCGTTGGCCAGGCCGGTCGGCGCTACCACGTAGGCGTAGGTCATTTCGTTGCGCTCGTTGATCGCCACCGCCGCGGTCTTGAACTTCCAGTGGTCGTTGAAGCGGTGCTCGAGGTCGACATACAACGCCAGCTGCTCGGTCATGCCGCGGTTCCAGTCGGAGCCGGTGAAGGTCGAACGCGACAAGCCTACGTCCCGGCCATCACTGAAGCGCGGCAAACCCGCGACCATGGGCGTGAAACGCGTCTTGCGATCACTGATGCCGACACCGAGGGTGGTGTCTTCAGACAGGTCGAAGTCCAGCGCACCGTAGACCTTCTGCTCCCAGCCGCCCACATGGTCGATGAAAGAGTTGCGCGTATCGTAGTCGACCACAGCACGCCCACGGATGTTGCCCGCCTCGTTCAGCGGGCCGCCAACGTCAACCTGGGTGGCATAGTGGTCCCAGGAACCGGCCTGGGCGGTCAGGGTGACTGTCGGCTTGGCCTGGCCGCGCTTGCGCACGAAGTTGATCGCGCCACCGGGGCTGTTGGCCCCTTGCAGCAGCGCAGCGCCGCCACGCAGCAGTTCGACACGGTCATAGAATGCCGTGGGTTCCGTCAGGTAGCTGCCCAGCGCGTAGATGCCACGGGTCATGGGCACGCCATCGTACTGCAGCGAGTCGATCTCAAAGCCGCGCGAGGTGATGAAGCCGCCGGTACCCGGGCTTTTGGCGAAGGTCATGCCCGGCGCGTTGGCCAACAGCGTCGGCAAGTCGGTGATGTTCTGGTCATCCATGCGCTTGCGGGTCATCACCGTCACGCTCTGCGGGATGTCCTTGAGCTTGTGTTCGCTCTTGCCGATGGTGACGCCACCGGTGGTATACGAGTTGCTGCCTTCGGTGGTCACGCCCAGGGTGTTGCCCGTGATGTTGGTGGCGCCCAGTTCCAGCGCCGAGGACGCTGCCCGCTCACGCCGCACCAGGGTCAGGGTATTGCCGTCCAGGCTGTAGCTGACCGGCAGGCCGCGCAACAGTTGCGCCACTGCCGCGTCGACGGTGTAGCTGCCGCGCACTTCGTTGCCACGCAGGTCGGCCATTTCCGAGGCGTTGTAGATGAACTGCACATCGGCCTGCTCGCCAAGCGCACGCAAAGCGTTGGGCAGCGACTGGGCGGCGATGTCGAAGCTGACACCCTGAGCCCAGACCTGGGCGGCCACGGGCAGCATCAATGCGACGCCCAGCACCCCTTTGCCGAGCAACGCCCGTGATGAGCGGGCGCCGATGGAGCCGTACACGCAGAGCGCCTTGACCAATGGTTTGAACTCGAAAAATCCTGCTGGCATGGTATTTCTCTATTTATATCGTGTAATGAAATCGTCCCGCGCCTGCCAACGGCCCACTGGGCCGATCTGCCCATCCTCCCCCGGGCAGATCCCGCGACAGGCGCCTGACACGCAATTCAGAACGGCTGGCCACGCGTGGCTTTCAGCGCGCTCCTACATAAGACGCACCACTGCGTAAAATCCAGAATGAGAATTTTTTGCATTAGTACCTTCACGCGTGACGCTACGCAATTGGCACGGCGACACGGGGGGCTGCAATGAAAAATGCAGGGGCGGATGGGCCGCCCCTGAGGGATGCTCAGCGGCTCTTTTCCAGCAACCGGGTTTTTTCTTCGGGGCTCATGCTGTCGAGCCGCAAACGGGCCTGGGCCAGCTTGAGCAACTGGCCAGGGTTGGCTTCGCGTTCGCGCAGCGCCTGGGCAAGGGTAGCAACCGTAGGGTGGTCGAAAATGACACCCGGATTGACGTCGCACTGCAGCGACTTGCGGATACCGGCTGCCAGCTTGATGACCAGCAGCGAATGCCCGCCCAGCGCGAAAAAGTCCTGCTCGATACCTACCTGCTCCAGCCCCAGCAATTGCGCCATACGCTGTGCAATCACGGTTTCCAGTGCATCACGCGGGGCCTGCAAGCCCGCCGCAGGTTCACTGCCCACTTGCCGCAACGCTTGCCGATCGAGCTTGCCGTTACCCAGGCGCGGCAGACGCGGCAGCGCCTGCAGGGTACGCGGCAACATCACCGCCGGCAGTTGCCGGGCAAGGTGCTCGCGGATCGCGTCAAGGGCAGCCGGCGTGGCCGCGTCGCGCAGGCCGACGTAGGCGCTCAGCGTTTCGCCGTCGCACACCACCGCTGCCTCGACCACCTCAGGGGCGCCCGACAGCTGCGCCTCGATCTCGGCCAGTTCGATGCGAAAGCCGCGTATCTTCACCTGATGGTCGCGCCGCCCCTGCAGCTCGATGGCACCGTCCGGACGATAGCGCGCCAGGTCGCCGGTGCGGTAAAGCCGCTCGCCTGCCACGAACGGGCTCTCGACGAAAGCCGGCTGGTCACCCTGCACCTCTTGCAGGTAACCGCGGCACACCTGCTGCCCACCAATGTACAGTTCGCCCAGCACGCCGGTGACCGCCAACTGCACGTGTTGATCCAGCACATAGACCTGGTTGTTAGGCAATACCTGCGACAACCCGAGGGTACCTGTGGGCACCGCCCGCACCGGGTGCACCATGACCCCGACCGTGGTTTCGGTCGGGCCATAATGGTTGAACAGTCGGCAGTCCGGGCGAATCTGCAACAGGCGCTGCAGCAACGTCGCATTTGGGGCTTCGCCACCCAGGATGACCGTTGCCGGCAATACCGGTGCCTTCGACTCCAGCAAAGCGCTCAGGTGCGACGGCACGATCTTCAGGCAGTCGATGGCCTGCTGCTCGATGTACGCAGCGAACAGTTCGGCATCCTTCATCACCTCGTCGGCAGCTACGTGCAGTGTCGCGCCCACATGCAAGGCAGCGAACAGCGTGGTATGGCCAAGGTCGGCCGACACGGTCGAGCCGAAGGCGAAGTGACGGCAGTGTTCCAGCGCCAGCGTGTGGCACACGCCTGCGGTGTAGTTCAGCAGTTGCCGGTGCTCGATCACCACCCCTTTTGGGGTGCCTGTCGAGCCCGAGGTGAACAGGACATAGGCGGCATCGCTGGCGCTGGCTGCATGCGGTTGCAGCGGTGCAGTGTCAACCGCCAGCAGGTACAGGCTGTCAAGGCTCAGCGCCGCTATGCCCTGCTCACGCAGGCTGGCCACCGCTGCCGGTTCGACCAGCACCTGCGTCGCCCCGGCCTGTGTCATCAGGCGCACCTGCCGGGCAACGGGCCAGTGCGGCTCAAGCGCCAGGTAGGCCGCGCCGACGCGCCAACTGGCCAACATCGCCACGACCCAGTCCAGCGAGCGCGGCAACGCCAGTGCCAGCACCGCCCCGGGTTGCACGCCGGCCTGCTGCAGCGCCAGCGCCAGGCGCTGCACCGCCTGCTCCAGCTGGGCATAACTCAGGCCCGAGTCCCCCGCGACCAGCGCCAGCGCGTCGGGGCTGTCGATTGCCCACTGGCTGATCCGTGCCGCCAGCGACGCCGCACCCAGTGGTTGTGGCGCAGGGTTGATCGACAACAGGCGCTGGCGCTCGGCTTCACCCAGCAGGTTCAACTGCCGCAGCGGGCGGTCCGGTGCCTGGGCGATGCTGCGCAGCAATTCGATGTACTGTTCCAGCAGGCCTTGCATGCCGCGGGCACTGTAGCGCCCGGCCAGGTAATCCAGGCTCACGGTAATCGGTTGGTCAGCACCCGCCGCAGGGCAGATGCGCAGCTGCAGCTCGATGCCCGCCGGCAGGCGTGGCGCCAGTAGTTCGCCCTGCCAGCACAGCCCGCCAGCAACCTGCGGCGCCAGCGCCGGAGTAGTGGAAAACGCCACGGTCGGCACGGCTGTGGGTACCCATTCCGGGACCCAGTACTCCTGCCACGTCCCATGCTGCTCCAGCAGTGCCCCCAGCGTTGCCAGATGCTCGCCGAAAGTGGCTCGTTCAGCCCACTGCAGGTACACCGGCAAGCACTTGCTGAACGACCCCGCACTGGCTGCGAAGTAGTCATAATCCTGTCGCGCATCGTGCTGCCAGGCGCCCAACAACCGGTTGCTATCGCCAAGCCGGCCGAGCAAGCCCCACCACGCCGCCTGCAGCAGGGTATCCAGGCTGACCTGACGGGCTGCGGCCAACTGCTGCAACTGCCCCTGCAAGCCCAGCGGCAGGCTGACCTGGTGATGCGCCTGGTGTGTCGCTGGCTGGTCCTGACGGTAGGCTGGCCACGGCGCGCTCATGCCCTGCGCCGTTGGCATCAGGTGCCCTTGCCAGTAGCCGCGGGCTGCCGCTGCATCCTCATCCTGGGCTACCTCGGCACGCCACTCCAGGTACTGGCCGAAGGCTTCGGGCAGGTCTTCATCCAGCCCGCTTGGCGTGTTGTCATACAGGGCCAACAGGTCCCGGTACAGCATGGCCATGCCAGCCCCATCGCCAGCGAAGCCCGCCACGCCCAGCCACAACTGCCAGTGCCCGGCATCGGCGGCAGGTACCAGCAAGGCCTGTGCAGCTGGCAGCTGGTCGATGTCGAAGCGCTGCTGCAGCCAAGGCTCAAGCAGTGCCGCCCCCTGCGCATCGGCCTGCACCGCCAACTGAAGGGCTGGCTGGCGAGCACCGATGAACTGGCGCAGGCCACGGTATCCCGAAGCAGTGCCCAGGCGCCCGGCCAATATCGGGTGGCGCTCGACCAGGCGCACAAGCGCCTGGCTCAGACGCGCCGGGTCCGGCCTGCCCTGAATGCAGACCTTCAGCAACGTCGCGGCCTGTGACCAGCCCGGGCGGGCGGGCAAGGCGTCGAGCCAGTGTTGCTGGTCGACGGTCAGGGCAAAACCGATATCCTCGGCCTGGTCTACGTAACTGTTCATTCCTCGCCCCCCTCGGTCGCCATCACTTGCATGGCCGCAGCCGCCTCCAGCGCGGCCCGGTCGAACATGTCGCCCATCGCCACGACGATCTTGCGCGGCCCCTCGTACGGGTCACGGGCATGCGCCGCCAGCATGTTGTCGACCAGGATCACGTCGCCTTTCTGCCATTGGAACCGCACGGCACAGGCTTCATACAGCTCGCCGATCAGTTGCATGTCCTGGTCGGGGATCGGCGAACCATCGCCGAAGTACACATGCCGTGGCATGCGCTCCAGGCCGAACATGGCCAGCAGGTCTTCGCGTGCATCGGGCTCCAGCCAATAGATGTGGTGCAACTGCACCTGGTTGAAGAACGAACGTGCGCCGGTGATCGGGTGCGTGATGATTGCCGGGCAGCGGGTGCGGGTCTGCAACTCGTCGTTGTCCAGCCAGCGCCATTCGATGCCAGCGGCACGGCAACGGGCCTCGACCTCGGCGCGGTCATCGGTGCGGAAGAAATGCTGCCATGGCACATCGAGCTTGTCGGCGAACGTGCGCACGTAAAGCAGCCCTTGGTCCTCGAGGGTCTGCCGCAGCGCCTGCGGCAGCCTTTCGTACATCAGGCGGCAGTCGACTACCGGGGTAGCACCGCCGACCGGCGAAGGCTGCTCGCAATAGAACATCTGCTTGCGCGGCCAGCTGTCCTGGTGCGCACTCTCGTTATGGAACAGGATCATTTTCTTTTCCGGATACGGCGTGGAGCGGTAGGTGTTCTTGCCCCCCTCCTTCTTCGGCAGGTCACCGTATTGACCGTAAAGCCCCGGCTGGACAGCTTCAGCGAATGCTTCGAACCCCTGGATGCCATCCAGGGCAAAGCCGCGGAACAGGATCCCGGCATGCTCGCCCAGCTTGCGTTCGACCAGCGGCCGGTTGTTACGCACCCACTCGATCAGGTCGATCGATGCATCGCCGGGCTCGACAAGCAACGGGAACAGCTGGCCTGGCACCAGCAGCGACTCGCGCACCGCAGCCCGTGGCGGTGCAGCTGCAGTGGCGCCGGCAGAGCGCTTGAGGAATTTGCCCAGCTTGTCGGCCTTGCTGGCCGGGGCGCTTACCGGTGTGCTGCCGGCCAGGCCGCCACCCTGTAATGGAACGTTCATCGCTTGCCACCTCGTATCCTGAACACTGACGATCTGTTCGAGCATCGCGATCCATGCGCTGACGAGTCGCTGGATATGCTCTTGCCTGAAAAGCGTTGTCGCAAACTGCCAGTTGCCACTGAGCTGCCCGGCCTCCTGTTCGATGAACAGGGCCATGTCGAACTTCGAATACAGCGCCGGGGCGGGCAGCGCCTGCACGGTAATGTCGGCCAGGGCTTCGCTGCGTACGGGCAGGTTGTTCATCACGAACAGCACCTGCACCAGCGGGTTCATGCCGCGCACCCGCGGGGCGCCATGGGCCTCGACGATCATGTCGAACGGCAGGTCCTGATGCTCCAGGGCCGCGAGCAAGGTGCGCTGGGTGCCCTGCACGAAGTCACCGAAGGCCAGCCCGTCGCTCACCCTGGAACGCAGCGGCAACACATTGACGAAGAAGCCGATCAGGCCTTCCAGTTCGCTGTGCTGCCGGCCTGCGGTGTCGGCCCCGACCAGTACGTCGTGGGCACCGCTGGTCTGGTGCATCAACCACTGGAACGCTGCCAGCAGCGTGCTGTACAGGGTCACCCCGGCCTTGGCCGCGAACTGGCCAAGCGCATCGGTCAATGCCGGCGACAGGCTGAAGTCCACCGCACCGCCGGCATGGGAGGCCTGCTCGCTGCGCGGCTGCTCCAGTGGCAGCTCAAGGCGGCCGGTATGGCCGGCCAAGGCCTGCTGCCAGTAGTTTGCCTGGCGCTGCAGCTCACCCGCCTGCTCGAGGGCCTGCTGCCACAAGGCAAAGTCTGAATACTGCAGCGGTAACGGCGCCAAAAGGTGGGTCTGCCCTGGGGCGCTGTGACGGTAGATTTCAACCAGGTCGCGGACCAGCACGCCCATCGACCAGCCATCGGAGATGATGTGGTGCATGGCGAAGAACAGCACATGTTCCTGGTCTGCCAGGCGCGCCAGACGGCAGCGCAACAACGGCGCATGCTCCAGTGCAATCGGTGTGCTGGCGTTGGCCAGGGTGGCGTCGGCAATGCACCGTTGCTGCTCCTGCGGGCTGAACCCGGACCAGTCGTCGAGGGCGATATCCACCTCGATCCGGTCGGCAATCAGCGCCAGCGGATCACCCTCGTCGTCCTGCACGTAGGCCGTACGCAACACTTCATGTCGCTGCGCCAGCGCGTTCAGGCTGTTGCGCAACACCTCGACCTGCAGCGGCCCTTGCAGGCGCAGGGCCAATGGCATGCCGTAAGCAGCGCTGCCCCCGGACAATTGCTCGGCAACCCACAAGCGCCGCTGCATCAACGACAACGGTGCGGTGGTTTTTTCGCCATGGGCCAATAGCTCGACACCGTGCGCGGTCGCAGCCTTGCCAGCGCCGCCGAGCGCTGCCAGCAGGCGCTCCAGCACCGGGTGATCGAACAGGTCACGCAACGTCACTTGCACACCCGGCAGCTTGCGCATCCGCGATACCGCCTGGGTGGCCAGCAACGAGTGCCCACCCAGCTCGAAGAAGTGGTCGCCAAGGCCCACCCGCTCAAGGCCGAGCACCTCCTGCCAGATACCCGCAACGTGCTGCTCGAGCGCGGTTTGCGGCGCCCGGTAGGCCTGCTGCAGGGCGCTGTTGTCGGGCTTGGGCAACGCCTTGCGGTCGAGCTTGCCGTTGGCCGTCACCGGCCAGGCCTGCACCTGCAGGATGTGCGTCGGCACCATGTAGTCCGGCAGGCTGCCCTTGAGCTGTTCGCGAAGGCTGTCGCGCAGTTCGGCGGCGTCCACTGCCATGCCCTGCTCTTCGGCCAGTACGTAGGCCACCAGCTGCTGGCCATGGCCGCTGTCCTGGGCCAGCACCACCGCCTCGCGCACCTGCGGGTGCTCCAGCACCCGTGCCTCGATTTCACCCAGTTCGATACGCAGCCCGCGCACCTTCACCTGATGGTCGATTCGCCCGCAGTACTCGATCACCCCGCTGTCGCGGTAGCGCGCCAAATCCCCGGTGCGGTACAGCCGCTGGCCGTGGCTGCCGAACGGGTCGGGCACGAAACGCTCGGCCGTCAGCGACGGGCGACGATGGTAACCACGCGCCAGGCCCTGGCCACCGAGCATCAGCTCGCCCATGGCCACCTGGGGCAAGGCTTCGAACGCCGGGCCAAGGATGTGCGTGTACAGGTTGGCGATCGGCTGGCCGATCGGCACGCTGTCACGCCCTTCGTCGACACAGGTCCAGTGGGTGACGTCGATCGCTGCCTCGGTCGGCCCGTACAGGTTGTGCAGGCGGGCACCGGGCAGGTGGCTGAACACCTGCTGCTGGGTGTCCACCGCCAGCGCCTCGCCGCTGCAGATCACCTGCCGCACGCTGTGGCAGCGCTGCAGGCCCGGCTCGCGGACGAACACCTGCAGCATCGACGGCACGAAGTGCAAGGTGGTGACCTGGTGGCGCTCGATGGTGTCGATCAGCCGCTCCGGCTCGCGATGCTCCCCCGGCGCCGCCAGGGCCAGCCGTGCACCGGTCATCAGTGGCCAGAAGAACTCCCACACCGACACGTCAAAACTGAACGGGGTTTTCTGCAACACCGTGTCGGCGCTGTCCAGCGCATACGCCTGCTGCATCCACGCCAGCCGGTTGTACAGCGCCAGGTGGCGGTTGCCGGCGCCTTTCGGCCGCCCGGTCGAGCCGGAGGTATAGATCACGTAGGCCAGGTTCTCGGGGTGCAGCCGGCACGCCGGCACCTGCCGCGCGTAACCGCCCAGTTCGCCGGGCTGGTCCAGCAAAAGGACCTGCCCGGCAAACGCCGGCAGCTGCTCGCGCAGGTGGGCCTGGGTCAGCAGCAGTTCGATGCCGCTGTCTTCGAACATGTAGGCCAGCCGCTCGGCCGGGTAGTCCGGGTCCAGCGGTACATAGGCGGCGCCGGCTTTAAGGATCGCCAGCAGGCCAACGACCATTTCCAGCGAGCGCTCGGCGGCGATACCCACCAGGCTTTCCGGGCCGACACCCTGTTCGATCAGCTTGTGCGCCCACTGGCTGGACAGCTCGCTCAACGCCCGGTAGCTCATGCGCTGGTCGCCGAACAGCAGTGCCGTGGCGTCCGGCTGACGACGCGCCTGCGCCTCGAACAGCTGGTGCACGCGCCAGTCGCCGGGGTAGTCGGTGGCGGTGTCGTTAAGGTCGTGCAGCACCGCTTGCGCCTGCTGCGGGCTCAGCATCGGCAACTCGCCCAACGCCGTTTCGGCGCTGCTCTCAAGCATCTGCTGCAACACCTGCAACAGGTGCTCGCCAAGTTGCTCGGCCAACCGGGCACTGAACCGTGCCCGATCGGCTTTCAACTGCAGCGACAGGTGCGTACCCAGGTTCACCACCAGCGTCAGCGGGTAGTTGGTCTGTTCGTGGTTCGCCACCTCACCAAACACCAGGCTGCTGGTGGTATCGGCCTGCAGCGCTTCGGACACCGGGTAGTTCTCGAACACCAGGATGCTGTCGAACAGCGCTTCGCCGCCCTGCCCGGCCCAGCGCTGGATATCGAACAATGGCGTGTGATCGTACTCACGCAGGGCGATGTTCAGCGCCTGCACGGTGTCCAGCCAGTCACCCAGCGCTTGCTCCGGGCGGGGGCTGGCAATGACCGGCAAGGTATTGATGAACAGGCCGATCTGCTGCTCGATGCCCTTGAGTTCGGCCGGCCGCCCAGCCGTGGTCGCGCCAAAGGCGACGCAGGCCTGGCCGGTATAGCGCTGCAGCACCAGCAGCCAGGCCGCTTGCACCACGGTATTGAGGGTGACCTTGCGCTCACGGGCAAAGGCGTCCAGGCGGGCGGTCTGCCGGGCATCCAGTTGCTGCACCCGCTCGACCTGCCCCTGCCCTTCACTACCGGCTGCCCAGTCCGTGGCCCTGGCCAGCAAAGTGGGTGCATCCAGGTCTTGCAACTGGCGGGTCCAGAACGCCTGGCGGGCGGCGCCATCCTGGCGCTGCAGCCAGGCGATATAGTCACGGAAACGCCCCGGCCCTTGCTCTGGCACGCTGCCATGGTAGCGCTGCAGCACCTCGCCCAGCAGCCGGGTATTGCTCCAGCCATCCATCAGGATGTGGTGGCTGGTGTAGATCAGGTGATAACGCTGCGCATCCAGGCGAATCAGGGTCAGGCGCAACAGCGGCGGCCGGACCAGGTCGAAGCCGGCCGCGCGGTCTGCAGCAGCGAACGCCTCCAGCGCATCGGCAAGGTCGTCACGGCCACGCCAGTCATGCACCGCGAACGGCAATTGCGCCTCGCGCTGAATGATCTGCAACGGGCTGGCCAGCTCACCCCAGATGAAGCTGCCACGCAGCAGGTCATGGCAGTCGACTGCCGCTTGCCAGGCCGCACGGAAGCGCTCGGGATCCACGCCAGTCACATCGACCCGCAGCTGGTTGATGTAATCCCCGCCCTGCTGCAGCAGCGTATGGAACATCATGCCTTGCTGCATGGGTGAAAGCGGGAAGATGTCTTCGACCATCGCTGGCGGCAGCGGCAGGCTGTCGAGCTGGGCCTGGGTCAGGCCGGCCAGCGGAAAGTCCGACGGGGTCATACCGGCGTGTTCGCGCTGGCAGCAGTGTTCGACCAGGGCGCGCAGCTCGTGGCTGTATTCATCGGCCAGGCGCTGCACGGTGGCGACTTCGAACATCTCGCTGCTGAAGGTCCAGCCCAGGCTCAGCTCACCGGCGTAGACCTGGCCATTGAGCGTCAGCCAGTTACCCAATGGCGCGTCCAGGCTTTGCTCATCGCCTTTGGGGTCTGCGCAGGGCACCAGCAGCGCCTGCTCATCGGTTGCCAGGTGGCCATCCAGCTGGCCCAGATAGTTGAAGGTGATGCGCGGCACCGGCAAGGCACGCAGGCACTCACGGCTGGCAGCGTCTGCCAGGTAGCGCAGCACACCATAGCCAATGCCCTTTTCGGGCACGGCGCGCAGCTGTTCCTTGACCTGCTTGATCGACCCATCCAGCGTTGCCGCCGGGCTCAGCCGCAGCGGGAACAGGCTGGTGAACCAGCCGACCGTGCGGCCCAGGTCGAGGTTGTCGAACAGGGCTTCGCGCCCGTGCCCTTCCAGTTCGATCAGCGTCGAGGGTTCGCCGCTCCAGCGGCAGATTACCCGCGCAAGCGCAGTCAGCAGCAGGTCGTTGACCTGGGTACGATAAGCGGCCGGGGCCTGCTGCAACAGCTGTCGGGTCAGCGCCCCGTCCAGGTGGCTGTAGACCGTGTGGGCGTACCGGTTGCTCAGGGCGCCAGCGCTGTTGTCCTGCGGCAGGCTGCCGCTGGCATGGCTCAACTGCGCCTGCCAATAGCTCAGTTCGGCCTGCAACGTGTCGCTGCCGGCGTAGGCCTGCAGCTGTTCGGCCCAGGCCCTGAAGGCACTGGTCTTGGCGGGCAACTGTGGCACCTGCCCGGCCGCACACTGTTGGTAGGCCCGGTGCAAGTCCTCCAGCAGAATACGCCAGGACACCCCATCGACGACCAGATGGTGGATCGCCAGTAACAGGCGCTGACTGCCGTCCGCCAAGGTTGCCAGCACCGCGCGCAGCATCGGCCCATCGGCCAGGTTGAGGCTGCGCTGGGCCTCGGTGCCCAATGCCTTTAGCTCACCGGCATCGGCCAGTGTCGCGCACCATAGCAAAGGTGGCTGTACCTTTCCGGCAGGACGGTAGCTGGCCTGCCATTGCCCACCAACCTCGACGAAGCTCAGGCGCAGGCTGTCGTGGTGCGTGACCAAGGCCTGCAGCGCCTGCTCCAGTGCCTGAGCATCAAGCGCCTGCAACGGGCGGAACAGCACCGACTGGTTCCACTGCTGGCGTTCGGCAATGGCTGTGTCGAAGAAGGCATGCTGCACCGCCAGCAGCGGTGTGGGCCCGTGCAATGGGCGCTGGTCGGCCTCTGCCGCACACCCCACCTGGGCGACTGCGGCCAGGTCTTGTACCGTCTGGTGCTGGAACAGGTCCTTGGTGGTGAAGCGGATGCCCGCCTGGCGGGCGCGGCTGACCACCTGGATCGAGACGATCGAGTCGCCACCGAGGGTGAAGAAGTTGTCGCTGCGGCCGACCCGCTCCAGCTTGAGCAGGTCCTGCCAGATCGCCGCGATCTGCTGTTCCAGCAGACCTTGCGGTGCACTGTAGGCCTGCTGCAGGGCGCTGTTGTCGGGCTTGGGCAAGGCCTTGCGGTCGAGCTTGCCGTTGGCCGTCACCGGCCAGGCCTGCACCTGCAGGATGTGCGTCGGCACCATGTAGTCCGGCAGGCTGCCCTTGAGCTGTTCGCGAAGGCTGTCGCGCAGTTCGGCGGCGTCCACTGCCATGCCCTGCTCTTCGGCCAGTACGTAGGCCACCAGCTGCTGGCCATGGCCGCTGTCCTGGGCCAGCACCACCGCCTCGCGCACCTGCGGGTGCTCCAGCACCCGTGCCTCGATTTCACCCAGTTCGATACGCAGCCCGCGCACCTTCACCTGATGGTCGATTCGCCCGCAGTACTCGATCACCCCGCTGTCGCGGTAGCGCGCCAAATCCCCGGTGCGGTACAGCCGCTGGCCGTGGCTGCCGAACGGGTCGGGCACGAAACGCTCGGCCGTCAGCGACGGGCGACGATGGTAACCACGCGCCAGGCCCTGGCCACCGAGCATCAGCTCGCCCATGGCCACCTGGGGCAAGGCTTCGAACGCCGGGCCAAGGATGTGCGTGTACAGGTTGGCGATCGGCTGGCCGATCGGCACGCTGTCACGCCCTTCGTCGACACAGGTCCAGTGGGTGACGTCGATCGCTGCCTCGGTCGGCCCGTACAGGTTGTGCAGGCGGGCACCGGGCAGGTGGCTGAACACCTGCTGCTGGGTGTCCACCGCCAGCGCCTCGCCGCTGCAGATCACCTGCCGCACGCTGTGGCAGCGCTGCAGGCCCGGCTCGCGGACGAACACCTGCAGCATCGACGGCACGAAATGCAAGGTGGTCACCTGGTGGCGCTCGATGGTGTCGATCAGCCGCTCCGGCTCGCGATGCTCCCCCGGCGCCGCCAGGGCCAGCCGTGCACCGGTCATCAGCGGCCAGAAGAACTCCCACACCGACACGTCAAAACTGAACGGGGTCTTCTGCAACACCGTGTCGGCGCTGTCCAGCGCATACGCCTGCTGCATCCATGCCAGCCGGTTGTACAACGCCAGGTGGCGGTTGCCGGCGCCTTTCGGCCGCCCGGTCGAGCCGGAGGTGTAGATGACGTAGGCCAGGTTCTCCGGGTGCAGCCGGCACGCCGGCACCTGCCGCGCGTAACCGCCCAGCTCGCCGGGCTGGTCCAGCAGCAGCACCTGCCCGGCAAACGCCGGCAGCTGCTCGCGCAAGTGCGCCTGGGTCAGCAGCAGCTCGATGCCGCTGTCTTCGAACATGTAGGCCAGCCGCTCGGCCGGGTAGTCCGGGTCCAGCGGTACATAGGCGGCGCCAGCTTTAAGGATCGCCAATAGGCCAACGACCATTTCCAGCGAACGCTCGGCGGCGATACCCACCAGGCTTTCCGGGCCGACACCCTGCTCGATCAGCTTGTGCGCCCACTGGCTGGACAGCTCGCTCAACGCCCGGTAGCTCATGCGCTGGTCGCCGAACAGCAGTGCCGTGGCGTCCGGCTGGCGACGCGCCTGCGCCTCGAACAGCTGGTGCACGCGCCAGTCGCCGGGGTAGTCGGTGGCGGTGTCGTTAAGGTCGTGCAGCACCGCTTGCGTCTGCTGCGGGCTCAGCATCGGCAACTCGCCCACCGGCTGTTGCGGCTGGGCTACCACACTGTGCAACAGGTGCTGCCAATGCTGCCCCATGCGCTCGACGCTTGGCGCGTCGAACAGGTCGGTGGCGTAGGTCAGCGATGCCCACAGGCCATCCGCGGTCTCGACCGTGTCCAGGGTCAGGTCGAACTGGGCGTTCACTTCTTCCCACGCCAGCAGTTCCACGCTCAAGCCTGGCAGCTGTGTGGCCCCTGGCAGCCGGCGCTCGGCGCTGCGATGGTTGAACATGACCTGGAACAACGGGCTGCGGTTCAGGCTCCGCTCGACCTGCAGGGCATCCACCAACTGCTCGAAGGGCAAGTCCTGGTGCGCCTGGGCCTCCAGCGCAGTGGCCTTGACCTGCTGCAACAGGCGCACGAACGGTTGGTGCGTATCGATTTCAGCCTTGTGCACCTGAGTATTGACGAAGAAGCCGATCAGGCCTTCGGTTTCCTTGCGGGTGCGGTTGGCGACCGGCACGCCGACGCGGATGTCCGACTGCCCGGTATAGCGGTGCAACAGGCACTGGAAGGTCGCCAGCAACAGCATGAACAGGGTCACCCCTTCGCGCCGTGCCAGTTGCCGCAGGCCTTCGGCCAGTACCGGGCTCAGCGGCAGGTCGATGCGGGCGCCGCGGTAGCTGCTGTGCAACGGCCGCGGGCGATCAGCGGGCAGCGCCAGCACAGGCTGCTCACCGCCCAGCTGGGCGGTCCAGTAGGCTAGCTGGCGCTGCCGTTCACCGCCATCCATCCATTGGCGCTGCCAGGCGGCATAGTCGGCGTACTGGATCGGCAACGCCGGCAGGCTGGCAGGCTGGCCGCTGCTGTACGCGCGATACAGGTGCACCAGCTCCTGCACCATCAGCGCCAGCGACCAGCCATCCGAAACAATGTGGTGCTGGGTGATCAGCAACACATGATCGTCCGGCCCCAGGCACAGCAGGCTGGCTCTCAGGAGCGGGCCCTGGGCCAGGTCGAACGGCTGGCGGATTTCTTCGGTGATACAGGTGCGCAGCCGCGCCGCCCGGTCCTCGCCAGGCGCCAGGGCCAGGGTGTGCCTGGCAATGCTCACCGGCGCGGGGGCATGGATCACTGGCGTGGTGCGCTCACTGTCAGTGGCGAAGGTGGTGCGCAGCGACTCGTGGCGCGCCACCAGCGCATCGAAGCTTTGCTGCAGGGCAGTCAGGTCCAGTGTGCCACGCAGGTTCAGCGCACTGGGCAGGTGATAGGCGGCGCTGTCTGGCTCAAGGTGCCAAAGAAACAGCTGCCGCTCCTGGGCGAAGGACAGCGAAAGCGGCTCGGTCGGATCGCGTCGAAAAACAGGTGCCACGCTGTACAGATCGACACCTTGCTGCTTGAGCAGCACTGCCAGCGCCTTGCGTTGCTTTGCCGACAGTGTTGCTACCGATTCGATTAACTTTTGCACGCCCTTCCCCTGTCAAGAGATCAGATTTTCCAGATCTTCGGCTGATAGACGTTTGAGGGCCTCCAAGGATTTAGCCAAGGCATCGTTGACCGCCTGGGTTTGCGGCTGAGCGCCAGCGATCTCGGCGCAGTAGGCTTGCAGGTCATTGGTGGTGAACAGCGCCTTGACCGCTGTTTCCAGCTTCAACTGCTCACGCAGCCGCACGGTGACCTGGGTGGCCAGCAGCGAATGCCCGCCGAGGTCGAAGAAGTTGTCGGCAAGGCCGACCTGATCGACGTGCAGCACCTCCTGCCAGATCTGCGCCACTTGCTGCTGCAGCTCGCTCTGCGGTGCCAGGTAGGCCACCCGGGCGACACTCAGGTCAGGGGCTGGCAGGCGGTTGCGGTCAAGCTTGCCATTGGGGGTGTGGGGGAAGGTTGCGACGAACGTCGTCCAGGTCGGCACCATGTACTCCGGCAATGCGCTGCGCAGTTGCCGCTTCAGCGCCTCGCCCAGTGCCTCCCGCGTTTGCGCATCGTCGACCACGGCCACGTCCTGCGGCACCAGGTAAGCCACCAGCTGCTGGCCACCAGGCCCCGGCCGGGCGACTACCGCCGCTTCGCGAATGGCGGGATGACGCGCCAGTTGTGCCTCGATTTCACCGAGTTCGATACGGTAGCCACGCATCTTCACTTGCTGGTCGATTCGCCCGAGGTATTCCACCACACCCTCGGCCCGGTAACGCGCCAGGTCGCCGGTGCGGTACAGCCGTTCACCGTTCCCGGCGAACGGGTCGGGGACGAAACGCTCGGCGGTCAGCCCTGGCCGCTGGTAATACCCGCGCGCCAGCCCCGCCCCGCCAATCAGCAGCTCGCCGGCAACGCCAACAGGCACTGGCGCCAGGTCCTCACCCAGCAGGTAGAGCCGGGTATTGTCCACTGGCCTGCCTAGCAATGCCTGCGGCCTGGCGGGCTGCAAGCGGTGCAGCGCCGACCAGATGGTGGTTTCGGTCGGCCCGTACAGGTTCCACAACGGCCCGCCCAGGGCCAGCAGCCGCTGGGCCAGGTCATCGCTCAGCGCTTCGCCGCCACACAGCTTCGTGCAGCCGGCCAGCACCTCGCCGCGACCGCTGTCTAGCAGCATGCGCCAGGTCGAAGGGGTAGCCTGAAGCACGGTCACCGCCTGCCGCGCTACCAGCTCCAGCACCCGCTGCGGGTCCTGTGCAGTATCCGGACCGGCCAGGACCACGCAGGCGCCCTGCACCAGCGGCAGGTACATCTCCAGCCCGAAGATATCGAACGAGAACGTGGTCAACGACAACAGGCGGTCTCCGGTAGCCAGCCCCGGCGCCTTGGCCATGCTGGCGATGAAGTTGACCAGCGCACCGTGGGGCACCATCACCCCTTTTGGCCTGCCGGTGGAGCCCGAGGTGTAGATCATGTAGGCGAGGTGCTCGGCCGACAGGTGGGGCTGCGGGTTGTGCACACCGTAGGCTGCCGCGTTGCAACCACTGCCCAGCGGGTGTTCGGGCGCCAGCAACAGGCACTGGACCGTGGCCGGTATCGGCAGGCGTGCCTGGAGCGACGGCTGGGTCAGCAGCAGCCTGATGCCGCTGTCCTCCATCATGTAGGCGAGCCGCTCGTCCGGGTAGTGAGGGTCCAGCGGTACATAGGCACCCCCGGCCTTGAGCACGGCCAGCAAGGCGACGAGCATCTGTGGCGAGCGTTCGAGGGCCACCCCGACTTTGACGTCCGGCCCCACGCCGCCTTCGATCAGGCGCCAGGCCAGGCGGTTGGCGTGTTCGTTGAGTTGCTGGTAGCTCAGCGTCTGGTCTTCGAACTGCACGGCCGGTGCATGCGGTGTGGCATGGGCACGCTGCTCGATCATGTGCTGGATACAGGCGTCGGCAACCGGCACCGCCGTGTCATTCCAGGCCTGGCCGATCACGTCCAGCTCGCTGTCGCTGAGCAGTGGCAACGCAGCGACTCGCTGGCCCGCGTCGGCCACGATGCCGTCCAGCAATTGCAGCCAGTGCCCGGCCATGCGCGCCACGGTCGTGGCATCGAACAGATCGGTGGCGTAGTTGAACGAGGCGCCGATCTGCCCTGGCGCTTCGAAGGTTTCCAGGGTGAGGTCAAACGGCGCGGTGCGCGTTTCGCCAGGCAAAGCCTCGATACGCAGCGCTGTGTCGCTGGCGGCTTGCTGGCCATTGCCCTGGCGCTGGTGGTTGAACATGACCTGGAACAACGGGCTGTGACTCAGGCTGCGCCCCGGCTGCAAGGCTTCGACCAGTTGTTCGAACGGCAGCTCTTGATGGGCCTGGGCGTCGCTGGCGGCCTGGCGGGCTTGCTGCAACAGCGCGCGGAAGGTCTGCTGCGGCTCGATTTGCGCGCGCAGCACCTGGGTGTTGACGAAAAACCCGATCAACCCTTCGGTTTCTACCCGGTTGCGGTTAGCGATGGGCACACCCACGCGAATGTCCTGCTGCCCGCTGTAGCGCTGCAGCAAGGCCTGGAACGCGGCCAGTAACAGCACGAACAAGGTCACCCCTTCGTGGCGGGCCAGGTCTTGCAGGCGTTGGCACAGTTCGGCCGGCAAGCTGAAGTCGTGCCGTGCGCCGCGGTAGCTCATCAGCCCCGGGCGGGGCCGATCGGTGGGCAGTTCCAGCACCGGCTGCTGGCCACCCAACTGCGCTTGCCAATAGGCCAGCTGCCGCTCGCGCTCACCGGCCTCCATCCAGCGCCGTTGCCAGATGGCATAGTCGGCGTACTGGATGGGCAGGGGCCGAACAGCCACGGCATGCCCTTGGCAGCAGGCACTGTAACCCTGCAGCAGTTCATCGACCATGACCTTCAGCGACCAGCCGTCAGCGGCGATGTGGTGCACCACCAGGCTAAGCACATGGTCCTCGGCCGCCAGGCGCAGCAACGCCACGCGCAACACGGGGCCGTGTTGCAGGTCGAACGGCTGCTCCCGGTGGGCTTCGACGAAGGCTTGAACCTGCGCCTGCTCATCGCCCACACCGCGCTCACTGCATTCGATCGCTACCGTCAGCTGTGGGGCGATTCGCTGGCGCGGGCCACCGTCGCGGCTGTCATGGGTGAACGTGGTGCGCAAGCTCTCGTGCCGCGCCAGCAGCGCATCGAAACTGCCTTGCAAGGCCTGCAGGTTCAGCGGGCCATGCAGGCGCAGGCTGACCCCGATGTTGTAGGCAGTGCCCTGAGGCTCCATCTGCCACAGGAACCATTGGCGCTCCTGGGCAAACGACAACGGCACCACGGTGGTGTCGTCGCGCACCAGCGGAATGGGCAGGTTGGCCGGGGACACGCCCTCTTCAAGCATTTTCTGCAAGTATTGGCGACGCTTTTCCAGCGGCAGATTGATGAAGCGCTGGGCAATTTTCGTGGCGACTGCGGTGTCCATCACACGTCCTCCATTTCGTCCAGCAGAGCCGACAGCTTGCTGAGTGTTTGTGTGTCCGCCGGCGCAGATGCCTGGGCCAGCTGTTCGGCGAAGCTCGCCAGGGTTGGGTGCTGGAAAATCAGTTGCGGGGTCAGGCTCAGGCCGAGTTCCAGTTGCACCCGCGAAACCACGCTCACGGCCAGCAATGAGTGGCCGCCCAGTTCGAAGAAGTGGTCGTCCAGGCCCACTTGCTCAAGCTTGAGCACGTCCTGCCAGATGGCTGCCAGCTGCTGTTCAAGCTCGCTGCGTGGGGCGCGATAACCGTGCTGCAACAGGCTGGCATCGGCCTTGGGCAGGGCCTTGCGGTCGAGCTTGCCGTTGGCTGTCAGTGGCCATTGGTCGAGCAGCAGCAGGTGCGCCGGGACCATGTAGTCCGGCAGCGCTTCCTTCAACTGTTCGCGCAGCTGCGCGCGCAGCCCGGCCTGCTGCTCCAGCGCTACCTCGGCAGCGGGGATCAGGTAGGCCACCAGCTGCTGGCCGGTCGCGCCTTCCTGGGCCAGCACCAGGGCCTCGCGCACCTGCGGCTGGGCCTGCAGGCGGGCTTCGATTTCACCCAGCTCGATGCGGAAGCCGCGGATCTTCACCTGGTGGTCGATGCGCCCGGCGTATTCGATCACCCCGTCGGCGTGGTAGCGCGCCAGGTCACCGGTGCGGTACAGGCGCCCGCCAGGGGCACCGAACGGGTCCGGCACGAAGCGCGTGGCGCTCAGGTCGCTGCGCTTGAGGTAGCCGCGCGCCAGGCCGGCGCGGCCGACGTACAGCTCGCCGATGCAGCCTTTGGCTACCGGGTTCAGGTCGCCGTCGAGCACATACCAGGACAGGTCGGGGATCGGCACGCCCATCGGGCTGCTGGCCGCCTTGCCCAGGTCGGCCAGCGACAGCGGCCGGTAGCTGACATGCACGGTGGTTTCGGTGATGCCGTACATGTTCACCAGCTGCGGCTGGCGGTCGCCGAAGCGCTCGAACCACGGTGCCAGGCTGTTGACGTCCAGCGCCTCGCCCCCGAACACCACGCTGCGCAATGCCAATGGCCGCTGCGGCTCGGCCGTGGTGGCCACTGCCATCAGTTGCTTGAACGCCGACGGGGTCTGGTTCAGCACCGTGACCTGTTCATCGGCCAGCAACTGGTAGAAGGCCTCGGGCGAGCGGCTGGTGTGCTGCGGCACAATCACCAGGCGCCCGCCGTAGAGCAGGGCGCCGAAGATTTCCCACACCGAGAAGTCGAAGGCATAGGAGTGGAACAGGCTCCACACGTCGTCGCTGCCGAAGCGGAAGTCGGCGTCGGTGGCCGTGAACAGGCGCAGCACGTTGCGCTGCGGCAACAGCACGCCCTTGGGCTTGCCGGTGGAACCGGAGGTGTAGATCACATAGGCGAGGTTGTCCGGGCTGACGGTGACCGGCGAGCAGGCCAGCGGGTCGGCCTGGCTGCTGTCATCGTTGCTTTCCAGACTGAGCACGCGCACGCCTGCCGGCACCGGCAGGCTGGCCAGCACCTGGGGCTGGGCCAGCACGCGCTGCAGGCCGCTGTCTTCGATCATGTAGGCCAAACGGTCGGCCGGGTAGGCCGGGTCCAGCGGCACGTAGGCACCGCCAGCCTTGAGGATGGCGAAGATGCCAACGACCATGTCCAGGGAGCGCTCGGCAGCCAGGCCGACCAGCACGTCAGGCCCGACCCCGTCGTCGACCAGGCGCCGGGCCAGGGCGTTGGCACGCTGGTTGAGCTGGGCATAACTCAGGGCCTGGCCCTCGCAGGTGACGGCGATGGCATCGGGGGTGCGCTGCACCTGGGCCTCGATGCGGCTGTGCAGGGCCTGATCGGCCGGGTGCTCGGCGGGGGCCGGGTTCCACTGGGCGAAGGTGGCCTGCTGCTGTTGCGCATCGAGCAGCGTCAGGCTGCCCAGCGCCTGGTGCGCCGTGGCCTCGACAATCTGCTCGAGCAACTGTCGCAGGTGCCCAGCCAGTTGTTCGACCTGCACGGCAGCGAAGCAGCCACGGTCGTAGCCGAAGGTCACCGACAGCGTCTCGCCCTGGTTGACCGCCAGGGTCAATGGGTAGTTGGCCTGCTCATGGTTGTGCACCGCATCGAAACGCAGCCCCTCGGGTGCCGTTTGCTGGAGGATCTCCGAGACCGGGTAGTTCTCGAACACCATGATGCTGTCGAACAGCCCCTCGCCGCCGTGACCGGCCCAGCGCTGGATCTCGAACAACGGCGTGTGTTCGTGTTCACGCAATTGCAGGTTGAGGCTTTGCAACGCTTGCAGCCATTGCACCACGGGTTGTTCCGGGCGCGGGCTGGCAACCACCGGCAAGGTGTTGATGAACAGCCCGATGTGCGCTTCGACGCCGCGCAGCTCGGCAGGACGGCCCGCGACGGTGACACCGAATGCGACCGCCGCCTGCCCGGTATAACGCTGCAACAGCAACAACCAGGCCCCTTGCATCAAGGTGTTGAGCGTGACCTTGTGCTGCCGGGCGAAATCGCTGAGCTGGCGGGTTTGCTGGCGATCACGCAGCAATACAACCTGCCCCTGCCCGGCTACGTCGGCTTCGGCCAATGGCTCGCCGGTCGCCAGGCTGCGGCTGAGCAGTGTGGGCTGTTCCAGGTCCGCCAGGCGGGCTTTCCAGAACTGCTCGCTGGCCTGCGCATCCTGGCGCTGCAACCAGCCGATGTAATCGCGGTAGCGCCCTGCCGGCGCCGCTGGGCGAGGCTCGCCGCGGGCCTGGGCGCCGTATTGTTCGAGTACCTCCCCCAGCAGCTGCGAATAGCTCCAACCGTCCATGAGGATGTGGTGGTTGGTATCGATCAGGTGGTAGCGATCGTCGCCAATGCGGATGACCTGGATGCGTTGCAGCGGCGCCTTGCCCAGGTCGAACCCGCGCAGGCGTTCGGCGTTGGCCAACTGGTCGAGCGCGGTGGACAGCTCCCGCCGCTCGCGCCAATCCTGGTACACCAGCGCCACGGCCAGGTGCTTGTGAATGACCTGCAACGGTTGCTGCTGGCCCTGCCACAGCACACTGGCGCGCAGCACCTCGTGGCGGTCGTAGACTGCCTGCCAGGCGGCCCGCAGCCGTTCGGCATCCAGCCCCTGCACATCGGCACGCATCTGGTTGATGTAGTCACCACTGCCCTGCTCGTACAGCGAGTGGAACAGCATGCCTTGCTGCATCGGCGACAGCGCGTAGATGTCTTCGACTTGCGCCGCCGGTACCGGCAACGCATCGAGCTGGGCCTGGCTCAGGCCCGCCAGCGGGAAGTCCGAAGGTGTCATGCCCTGCTCACCGGCCTCGTTGGCCTGCAGGCAATGCTCGACCAGGCTGCGCAGCTCGCGCCCGTAATCGTCCGCCAGGTGTTGCACGGTCTGTTCGTCGAACAGGTCGAGGCTGAACGTCCAGCCCATGCGCAGCTCGCCGCCATAGACCTGGCCATTGAGGCTGAGCCAGTTTTCCAGCGGCGCGTCAGCGCTCTGTTCGGCGCCGACGCCCAGCCGGGAAGGTTGCAGCAAGGCATCACCGGCGCCATCGAAGCTGGCGTCGAACTGCCCCAGGTAGTTGAAGGTGATGCGTGGTGTTGCCAGGCTTTGCAGGGCCTGACGCTGCTCGTCACTGCCAAGGTAACGCAGCACACCGTAACCCAGGCCTTTGTTGGGGATGGCGCGCAACTGCTCCTTGACCTGCTTGATCGACGCGCCCAGCTCGCCCTCGACGCGCAGGCACACCGGGTACAGGCTGGTGAACCAGCCGACGGTTCGGCTGAGGTCAAGGTCGGCGGACAGTTCTTCGCGGCCATGCCCTTCCAGCTGAATCAGCGTCGCGGCCTGGCCGCTCCAGCGACCCACCACGCGCGCCAGCGCAGTCAGCAGCAAGTCGTTGACCTGCGTACGATAGGTGGCCGGAGCCTCTTGCAGAAGCTGCCGGGTCACTTCGCGGTCAAGTTGCGTGCTGACCGTGCGCGCACGTCGGCGTTGTTGCCCAGCACCCGGGTGGTCGCAGGGCAGCTCGGCGTGGTCGTGCTGCAACTGCGCCTGCCAGTACGCCAGCTCGCTGCCAAGCCCTGCGCTGCCAGCATAGGCTTGCAACTGCCCGGCCCAGTCCCTGAGCGAACTGGTCTTGGCCGGCAGCACCACCGCTTGGCCCGCCACGCATTGACGATAAGCACGCTGCAGGTCTTCCAGCAGGATCCGCCAGGACACCCCGTCGACCAACAGGTGATGGATCACCAGCAACAAGCGCTGGCACTCGCCCGGTTGCGTTACCAGCACCGCACGCACCAGGTCGCCGCTGCCCAGGCACAGGCTGGCCTGGGCCTGGTCGCACAGAGCCTCCAGCGCCTGCGCATCGGCACAGTCACGCTGCCACAACAGCGCGTGGCGCACGTGCGCTTCGCCGAAGCTGGCGCGCCAGCCCTGTTCGCTTTCGTCGAACTTCAGGCGCAAGCCGTCATGGTGCACCACCAACTGGTGCAGGGCGTGTTCCAGCCGGTCGGCATCCAGCGGCTGCAGGGCGTCCAGCAGCACCGACTGGTTCCAGTGATGGCGCTCGGGAATAGCCAGCGCGAAGAATTCGGCCTGGGCCGGCAGCAGGTGCAGCTCACCGCTGACCGGGCCCTGGTCGATCTGCTGCTGAGCGGCACCCCGCCGAGCGACACGCGCCAGGCCCTGTACCGTCTGCTGCTCGAAAACATCTTTGGGGCTGAAGGCGATGCCGGCCTGGCGGGCGCGCCCGACCACCTGGATGGAAACGATCGAATCGCCACCCAGTTCGAAGAAGTTGTCGTCCAGCCCCACCTGCTCAAGCTTGAGCACGTCCTGCCAGATCGCGGCCAGCTGCTGCTCCAGTTCACTGCACGGGGCAACATAGGCCTGGCGTGCCTGACTCATGTCCGGCAGCGGCAGCGCCTTGCGGTCTACCTTGCCGTTCGGCGTCAGCGGCAGACGCGCCATCAGCACCCAGTGCACAGGTACCATGTAGTCGGGCAGACGGGCTTTCAGGCTGGCTTTGAGCTGTTGCTTGAGCGCGTCGGCAGCCACAGCGTCATCCGCCACGCAATAGGCCACCAACTGCGGCCCGTTGGCGCCGGGCTGGGCCATCACCACCGCCTCGCGTACCTGATCGCTGTCGAGCAACGCGGCTTCGATCTCGCCCAGCTCGATCCGGAAGCCGCGGATCTTGACCTGGTGATCGACCCGGCCGACGTACTCCAGCACGCCGTCGGCACGGCGCCGGGCCAGGTCGCCAGTGCGGTACAGGCGCTCGCCGGGCGCCCCGCAAGGGTGCGGAATAAAGGCCTGGGCAGTACGCAGGGGGTCGCCGACATAGCCACGGCCCACGCTGGTTCCTGCCACGCACAGCTCTCCGGTGACGCCCAGCGGCGCCAGCTCCAGCGCGGCGTCCAGCACATACAGGCGGTTGTTGTCGGTCGGGCTGCCAATGGGCAGGTACACGCCTTGCGTGCTCGCCAGGTCGACCCGGAAGAACGCCACGTCATCGGAACATTCGGCCGGCCCATAGGCATTGACCAGCCCGACATCGGGATAGCGCTGCAACCATTGACGAGCGAGCTCCGGCGCCAGCGCTTCGCCAGTGGGCAGCATCCAGCGCAGCGACGGCACGGCAATGGCCGGGGCCTGGAACATACCCTGGATCAACGACGGCACACTCTCGAGCACACTGATGCGCTGCTCGCGCACCTGCTGCAGCAAGGCTTCGGGATCATGGGCCAGTTCGTTTGGCACAATCTGCACACAGCCGCCAAACAGTGGCGCTGCAAGGAACTGCCACACCGAAATGTCGAAGCTCTGCGACGCGGTCTGGGCGATCACGTCGTCCGGCCCCAAGCCCAGGTAAGGCACCTTGCTCAACTGGTTGTTGAGCATGCCCGCCTGCTCGACCATCACCCCTTTGGGCTGCCCAGTCGAGCCCGAGGTGTAGATCACGTACGCCAGATGCTGCGGGCCACTGTAGCGCTGCGGATCGTGCTCGGCGCTGCCAGGCCGGTCGAGGGTTTCCAGCACCAGCAGCTGCGGCCGCCGTGCTTCGTCCAGTGCGTCCAGCAAAGCCTCGGCCTGCGCCTGGCAAGCCTCGGTGCAGAGCAACACCGGGGTGCGGCTCAAGGCGACGATATGGCTCAGGCGTTGTTGTGGCAGCCCAGGGTCCAGTGGCAGGTAGCCGGCGGCGGCCTTGAAGGTGCCCACCATCATGCCCAGCAGCTCAAGGCTGCGCTGCGCCAGCAATGCCACCGGCTGGTCAGGCCCGACCCCCAGCGCAATCAGCCCATGGGCCACACGGTTGGCACGGCGGTTCAGCTCGCTGTAGCTGTACTGCCGGTCGCCGCAGCGCGCAACGACCGCCTGCGGGGTACGGGCCACCTGCGCTTCGAACAGCTCGGCATAACTGTGCTGCAGCGGGTAATCGGCAGCCGTCTGGTTGACGTGCTGCAACAGCCCCTCGCGGGTGGCAGGAGCTACCAGGCAGAACGCGCCCAGGCAGCTGTCCAGCGGCAAGCTCAGGCACTGCTGCAGCACATGCTGGAAGTTGTCGGCCAGCGCAGCCAGCGCCGGGCGCTGCAGATGCTCCAGCGCATGGCTGTAGTGCAACTGCAAGGTCTGCCCTTGGCTGATCGACAGGGTCAGCGGGTAATGCGTCTGTTCGCGGCTGTAGACCTCGCCGAAGCTCAAGCCTGCCGGGGCACCCTGCTGCAGCGCTTCGGAAACGGGATAGTTCTCGAAGACCAGGATGTTGTCGAACAGGGCCTCGCCGCCCTGCCCGCTCCAGCGCTGGATGTCGAACAGCGGGGTGTGTTCGAACTCGCGCATGGCCACGTTTTGCGCCTGCAGCTGCTGCAGGAATTGCGCGAACGGCAGCTGCGGGGCCGGGCTGGCAGTGACCGGCAAGGTGTTGATGAACAGGCCCACCTGCTGCTCGATGCCCTTGAGCGCCGCCGGGCGCCCGGCAACCGTGGCCCCGAACGTGACGCTGTCCTGCCCGGTATAGCGTTGCAGCAGCAACAGCCAGGCACCCTGCAGCAAGGTGTTGAGGGTGACCTTGTGTTGGCGCGCCAGTGCCACCAGCTGCCCGGTGGTGGCGGCATCGATCACCTGCACATGCTCAGCGTAGCCCTGCCCGGCTTCGGCCTGGGCCTCGTAGGCAATGGCCTGCGCCAGGCGGGTGGGCCCTTGCAGGTCGCGCAGGCAGTCTTTCCAGAACGCTTCACCGGCAGCGGCGTCCTGCCGGCCCAGCCAGCCGATGTAATCGCTGTAGCGGCTGGTGACCGGTGGCAATGCCGAGGGCTGCCCGTCGCCCAGCAAGGCGTACTGGTGCAGCACTTCGCCCAACAGCTGGGAGTTGCTCCAGCCATCCATGAGGATGTGATGGCTGGTATAGAGCAAGTGCTGTCGGGCCGGACCAGTGCGCACCAGCGCCAGGCGCAGCAACGGTGCCTGGCTGAGGTCGAAGCCCTGCTGGCGCTGGTCGAGTGCCAGTTGCTCGAGGGCAGCCTCAAGGCCTTCGCGCCCCTGCCAGTCGTGCACCACGAACGGCAGTTCAACGTGTTTGCGTACCACCTGCAGGGCCTGCTCGTGCTCCCAGTGGAACTGCGTGCGCAAGATATCGTGGCGCTGCAGTACAGCCTCCCAGGCACGGCGGAAACGCTCGACATCCAGGCCGGCGACATCGACGCGCATCTGGTTCACGTAGTCCCCCGCCTGCTGCTCGTACAAGGCGTGGAACAGCATGCCCTGCTGCATCGGCGCCAGCGGGTAGAGGTCGGCGATCTCGGCCGCGGGCACTGGCAGTTGGTCCAGCTGGGCCTGCGACAGGCGCGCCAGCGGGAAGTCGGACGGCGTCACACCGCACACCCCCGGTGTGCAGCAGTGCTCGATCAACGCCTGCAATTCGCGGGTGTAATCTGCGGCCAGGCGCTCAAGGGTGGCGCTATCGAACAGCTCGCGACTGAACGTCCAGCCCAGGCTCAGCTCACCGCCGTACACCTGGCCATTGAGGCTCAACAGGTTGCCCAGCGGCGCCTGCGCGTCGTGATCGGCGCCCTTGTCTTCCTTGGCCGGCACGAACAGCGCTTCGGCCTGATCGAAGCTGCCATCGAACTGGCCCAGGTAGTTGAAGGTGATTTCCGGCAGCGGTACATGGCCCAATTGCTGGCGCGCCTCGGCGCTGCCCCATTGGCCCAGCACACCGAAACCGATGCCGTTGTCGGGAATGCTGTGCAGGTGCTGCTTGACCTGCTTCAAGGTGTGGGAACGCTCACTGGGCACCGCCAGCTTCAGCGGGAACACCGTGGTGAACCAGCCGAGCGTGCGGCTGAGGTCCAGGTCGTCGAACAGCGCTTCACGGCCATGACCTTCCAGCAGCACCGACACTTCGTCGCGCCCGGTCCAGCCTGCAATCACCCGCACCAAGGCTGCCAGCAGCAGGTCGTTGACCCGTGTGCGGTAGGCGGCCGGCGCCTCGCGCAGCAGCCGCTCGGTCCAGGCGCGGTCCAGGCGGCTGTAAACCGTGTGGGCGTGGCACTGCTGATTGGCTGCGGCCAGGTCGCTGACCTGCCGGTGTGGCAGTGCGGCGCGCCCCTGCAACTGCTCGCACCAGTAGCCAAGCTGGCCCTGCATGTGCGCTGCATGCCCCTGCAAGCGCTTGGCCCATGCCTGCATGGAATGGCTCTTGGCGGGCAGGTTCGGCTGGTTACCCGCAAGCACGGCAGCGTAGGCCTGTTGCAGGTCCTCCAGCAGGATGCGCCATGACACCCCATCCACCACCAGGTGATGAACGACCAACAGCAAGCGCTGGCTGCCGTCCGCCAGCGTTGCCAGCAAGGCACGCAGCAATGGCCCGTTTTCCAGGTCAAGGCTGCGCTGCGCTTGCTCGAGCAAAGTGTGCAACCCACCTTCATCATCCGCCGCGGCCTGCCACAGCAGTGCCGCCTGGGCGCACTGTGCAGGGCTGCGGTAGCGCGCCTGCCAGCCGTCATCGGCGGGCGCAAAGCTCAGGCGCAAGGCATCATGGTGCTCGACCAGGGCGTGCAGGGCCCGCTCCAGATCAGCAGCGTTCAAAGGCTGCCGTGGTTCAAGCAGGATCGACTGGTTCCAGTGGTGACGTGCCGGAATCTCCTGGGCAAAGAACAGCTGGTGCACCGGTAGCAGCACCTGCTCGCCACTGAGCGGCCCCTGGTCGGCTTGCACCTCGCATGCGCCAACCTGGGCAACGCTGGCCAGTGCGGCCACGGTCTGATGCTCGAACAGATCACGGGCACTGAACAGCAGGCCGTCCTGACGCGCCCGACTGACCAGCTGGATCGAGATGATCGAGTCCCCCCCGAGCTCGAAGAAGTTGTCACTCACGCCCACCTGCGGGAGCTTCAGCACGCGCTGCCACAACGCGGCAAGACGCTGCTCCAGGGCATTGCGTGGCGCCACGTAGGCCTGCTGCAGGGCGCTGAAGTCGGGTGCCGGCAGTGCTTTGCGGTCGAGCTTGCCATTGGGCAGCAACGGCAGTTGCTCCAGCACCAGCCAGTGGGTCGGCAGCATGTAGTCCGGCAGGCTCTGGCGCAGTGCCGCCTTCAGCTGCTCGCGCTGCTCGGCCGGCCCGTGTGCGGCAATGCTATCGGCCAGCACCAGGTATGCCGCCAGCTGCTTGCCGCTTGGGCCGTCGACGGC
Source organism: Pseudomonas sp. LB-090624 (assembly GCF_003205205.1). Taxonomy (GTDB): domain Bacteria; phylum Pseudomonadota; class Gammaproteobacteria; order Pseudomonadales; family Pseudomonadaceae; genus Aquipseudomonas. The sequence goes on along the minus strand of NZ_QJRL01000019.1, from coordinate 47,001 downwards.
TACCACCACGGCCTCGCGCACCTCGGCGCAGGCCAGCAGGCACGCCTCGATTTCGCCCAGCTCGACGCGGAAGCCACGGATTTTTACCTGGTTATCGATCCGCCCCAGGTAATCGAACTGCCCGTCGGCGCGCAGGCAAACCTGGTCACCGGTGCGGTACAGGCGTGCACCCTCGGTGCCAAACGGGTCGGGCACGAAGCGCTCGGCCGTCAGCCCCGGGCGTCCCAGGTAGCCACGGGCCAGGCCGGCACCGCCCAGGTACAGCTGCCCGGCCACGCCTGCTGGCAGCAGGCCCAGGGCGGCGTCCAGCACACACGCACTGCGCTCGCCGACAGGCTGGCCGATCGGTGCATAGGCGCTGTCGCAATGATCCCCGGCGCGGGTACGCCAGACCATCGGCGTGACCACGGTCTCGGTGGGGCCATACCCATTGATCATCACCTGGGGTTGCAGGCTTTGCTGCACCCGCTCGTAAGTCGCCCGCGGCATGGCATCGCCGCCAAAGCTGTAAAGACGAACCGGTGGAGGGTTACCGGCATGCGCCGCATGCTCGGCCAGCTGTTGCAGGTAAGCCGGCGGGAATCCGGCCATGGTCACCCCATGCCGGCGTATCTCCTCGTAGGTGCGCTCGGGGCTCCACAGCTCATCGTCGCGCAGCAGCAGGCTGCCACCCATGACCAGCGAGGTCAGCCAGCGTTCATGAGCACCGTCGAAGGCAAACGACAGGAAATGCAGCTCACGGTCCGCCGGGGTCATTTCGTACCATTGGCCCGTGGCCAGGCAGTGCATGGCCAGCGGCCCGTGTGCGACCGCAACGCCTTTGGGCTGGCCGGTAGAACCCGAGGTGTAGATCACGTAGGCCAGGTTTTGCGGGCTCAATGCCACGGTGGGCGCATGGTCGGCGCCCGGCTGCTCAACCCGTTGGTCGAGCAGCAGCGTACGCATGCCGGCCGGCACTTCCAGGCCCGGCAGCACCCGGCTGTGACTGAGCAACAGGTCGATGCCGCTGTCCTGCATCATGTAGGCCAGGCGCTCTGCCGGGTACTGCGGGTCCAGCGGCAGGAACGCGCCCCCGGCCTTGAGAATGCCCAGCAAACCGACAACCATGTCGAGCGAACGCTCCAGGGCGATGCCCACCAGCACGTCGGGGCCGACACCCAGCGCCCGCAGGCGGTGTGCCAGCTGGTTGGCCCGGGCCTCGAGCTGGCCGTAGCTCAGTTGCTGGTCGCCGACCAGCAACGCTACCGCTTGCGGTTGGCGCTGGGCCTGTTCGGCAATCAGCTGGTGGACCGCCCCCGGCGCGGCCGCGAGCCCCGCCTGTTGCCAGCCCTGCAACAGTGCCGCCTGCTCCTGGGGCGCCAACAACGGCAGCTCGCCGACAGCCTGGGCTGGGTCGGCGGCAAGGCCGCGCAGCAAGTTGCACCAGTGCTCAGCCATGCGTTGCAGGGTAGCGGCTTCGAACAGCTCGGCAGCGTAGAGGAACGACACGTTGATCGCCGCGTCGGTCTCTAGTGTTTCCAGGGTCAGGTCGAATTGCGCGGTGCCACCCTGCAGGGTCATTTCTTCGGCATGCAAACCTGCCAGGCTGGTGCTGCCAACCTGCTGGCCGGCAATGCTGAGGTGGTTGTACATCACCTGGAACAGCGGGTTGCGGTCCAGCGAGCGTTGCGGGTTCAAGGCTTCGACCAGGCGGTCGAACGGCAGGTCCTGATGCGCCTGGCCGGCCAGCGCCGTGGCCTTGACCTGGCTGAGCAGCGCCGCGCCGCTCATGGCCGGGTCGACTTCGACGCGCATGACCAGGGTATTGACGAAAAAGCCCAGGACGTTTTCCAGCTCTTGCCGGCTACGGTTGCTCACCGGTATGCCGATGCGTACATCGGGCTGTTCGCAGTAGCGTTGCAACAACAGGGCAAAAGCCCCGAGGAACAGCTGGAACAGGGTCAGCTCATGCTCACGCGCCAACTGCCGCAAGCGCTGCGCCAGTTCGCTGTCCAGGGCGAACGCGACCCGCCCCAGGCGGTGGTCTTTCAGCGCGCTGCGCGGGTGGTCGATTGGCAGCTCGAGGATGGGCTGCTCGCTCCCCAGCTGCCCGCGCCAGTAGTCCAGTTGGCGCTGGAGCTCGCCCTGCTCAAGCCAGTGCTTGTGCCAGGCGGCGTAATCGGCGTACTGGATCGGCAGCTTGGCCAATGCCGGCGCTTCGCCCCGGTGCAAGGCCTGGTACAGGGCAACGAACTCACGCACCATCACGCTCATCGAACCACCATCGGAAATGATGTGGTGCAAGGTGACCACCAGCAACTGGTCCTGCTCGCCCAACTGCAGCACCTTGGCGCGCCACAACGGGCCGGTGCCCAGGTCGAACAGCCGCTGGGTCTCGGCCAGTACCTGAGCCTGTATGTGTGCCAACCCGGCCGTTGCCGGCAGTTGGTCCCAGGCCAGCGGTAGTTCACCCGCAGGCTGGATGCGCTGCAGCAACACGCCATCGCGCTCGACGAACGTCGTGCGGAAGGCTTCATGGCGTTCGCAGAGGATCGCGAAGGCCTGGGTCAATGCGGCACGATCCAGTTCGCCACGCAGGCGCACGACCATAGGTGTGTGGTAGGCGGTGCTGTGCGGCTGCATCTGCCAGAACAGCCATTGCCGCTGCTGGGCGTGCGACGCGACCAGGGGCTGGTCACGCGGCACCGCTGCGATCGGCTCGACGTGCTGCGCGCCAGCGCCCAGTACCTGTTCGGCAAAGCCCTGCAGCGAGTTGCTTTCGAAAAGGCTGCGCAACGGTACGTCACGCCCCAGGATGCGCCGGACCCGGGCGATGATCTGCGTCGCCAGCAGGGAATGCCCACCCAAGGCGAAGAAGTTGTCATCAAGCCCTACCTGGGCGACGTTCAGCACGTCCTGCCAGATCAGCGCCAACTGCTGTTGCAAGGTTGTCTGCGGGGCACGGTAGGCCTGTGCCGGGCCTTCGTCAGGCACAGGCAAGGCACGCAAATCGAGCTTGCCGTTGAGTGTCAGTGGCATGGCGGGCAATGCCATGAAGCGGCTCGGTAGCATGTAGTCCGGCAACTGTCTGGCCAGCGCCGCTTGTGCGTCGGCAAGCACCTGCGAGGCGTCGGCCTGGCTGTCGGGCACCACGTAGGCGACGATACGGGCCGCGCTGCCAGTGCCGTGGATAACGGCCACGGCGTCGTGCACACGGGGCTGGCGCTTGAGGGTGTCGGTGATTTCCCCCAGTTCGATGCGGTAACCGCGAATCTTCACCTGATGGTCGACCCGCCCCAGGTAATCGACCTGGCCGTTCGCCAACTGCCGCGCCAGATCGCCGGTTCGGTACACGCGGCTACCGGCGGCCCCGAACGGGTTGGGCACGAAGCGTTCAGCGGTCATCGCCGCGCGACGGTGATAGCCTCGCGCCACCCCTGCACCGGCAAGATACAGCTCGCCCTGGCAACCGGTGCTCAGCGGTTGCAGCGAAGCGTCCAGCACATAAGCCTGCATGTTGGCCAACGGCCGCCCAAGCGGCACACGCCCCGTCGCCGATGGCGCCTCGACCGCATCGGCGAGCGCGCCTACGGTGGTTTCGGTTGGGCCGTAATGGTTGAACAGCGTGCAGTGCGGGGCCAGCTGCGCCAGTTGGGCCATCAGCCCGCCGGGGCAAGCCTCGCCGCCCAGCACCAGCGCACGCTGCGGCAGTGCCCGGGCCGGGTGCGGGCCATCGAGCAATGCCTGCAGATGGGAAGGGACAATTTTCAGCACGTCCACCGCGTGTGCGTGCATGTAGGCGGCGAAACGCTCGGCGTCCAGGCTGATGTCCAGGGCAATCACATGCAGGCAGCTGCCGCTGCACAGTGCGCCGAACAGGGTGGTATGGCCAAGGTCGGCCGCCAGCGTGGAGACCACCGCCATGCTCGCAGCCTGGCCCAGCGCAAGGCGCTGCAGTGCCGCCTGGACGTAGTTGGCCAGGGCGCCATGGCTGATGGTGACACCCTTCGAACGCCCGGTAGAGCCCGAGGTATAGATGGCATAGGCCAGGTTATCGGCATTCACCCGCGCAGGCGGAGCCGCTGTGCTGAAGCGCGCCAGCGCCTCTGCAACCTGGTCGAGCACCAGGTAACGCACAGGTGTGTCCTGCGGCAGGCGTGGCAGCAGCGCCTGCTGGGTCAGCAGCAGCTGCACACCGCTGTCGGCCAGCATGTAGGCCAGGCGCTCTTGCGGGTACTCCGGGTCGAACGGCACATAGGCACCACCGGCCTTGAGGATCGCCAGCAGGCCAACGATCATCTCCACCGACCGTTCGACGGCAATACCGACCAGTACTTCAGGCCCGACGCCCCACTCGATCAATTGGTGCGCCAGCTGGTTGGCATCGGCATCGAGTTCGGCATAGCTCAGTTGCCGGTCGCCGAACACCAGTGCCGGGGCCTGGGGCTGCTGCGCCACCTGCGCGGCGAACAGCGCAAGTACGCTGTCGACAGCGAACTCGCTGGCTGCCGGTTGGCTGGCCTGCAATAGCCGCTGCCGCTCGCCGGCACCCAGCAGCGGCAAGTCGCCGATGGCCGCCAGCGGGTCAGCGGCCATGGCCTGCAACAGGTTCAGCCAATGGCCCGCCATACGTTCGATGGTGGCCGGGGCAAACAACTCGCTCGCATAGGTGAATGCGGCCTGCACTTGGCCGTCCCGCTCCACCGTATCGAGGGTGAGCTCGAACTGCACACTGCGCTCGTGGCGCTCCAGTACTTGCAGCTCAAGGCCTGATTCGCTGCGTAAGGCGCCGATGTCGGCGACGTTCGCCTGATGGTTGTGCAACACCTGAAACAACGGCGTATGGCTGAGGCTGCGCTCGACTTGCAGGCCTTCGACCAAACGCTCGAACGGCAAATCCTGGTGGCTCTGGGCCGCGCGGGTGGTTTCGCGGATATCGGCCAGCAATTGGGCGACGGACATCTGCGGGTCGAGCTCGGTGCGCAACACCTGGGTGTTGACGAATACGCCAATCAGCCCCTCGACTTCATCGCGATTGCGGTTGGCGACCGGCACCCCGACACGGATGTCCTGCAGGCCACTGTAATGTTGCAAAAGCAGCTTGAAGCCGGCCAACAGCACACTGAACAAGGTAACCCCTTGCTGACGCGCCAGGCCCGACAGTCGCTCGCTGAGGCCCTGTGGCACCGCGATGGCCAGGCGCTGCCCCTGGCGGCTGGCTTGCAGCGGCCGGGGGTAGTCGGCAGGCAACTGCAATACCGGATGCTGGTCGCCCAGCTTGGCCCGCCAGTAGGCCAGCTGTCGCGCTTGCTCCCCAGCCTCCAGCCAGCGCCGCTGCCACAGCGCGTAGTCACTGTACTGAATGGGCAACTCAGGCAGCTCCGGCGCCTGCCCGCTAACCAGGGCATCGTAGCCGTGGACGAATTCCTGGATGAGGACGTTCATCGACCAGCCATCGGCGACGATATGGTGCAAGGTCAACAGCAGCACGTGCTCCTGGGCCGCCAGCTTCAGCAAGCGCACACGAAACAGCGGGCCGTGCTGGAGGTCGAAAGGCATACCGGCTTCGTCCCGCACGGCCTGCGCCACAGCGGCGTCACGGGCCTCGCCGGCCAGCGCCTGGAGGTCGTGTTCGTCTATGACGATGGCCGCTGGCTGCACCACTTGCACCACGTCGTCGCCCTGAGCCTGGAACACGGTGCGCAGGGCCTGGTGACGCTGCAGTAGCTGTTCGAACGAACGCTGCACCGCAGAGATGTCCAGCGCCCCTTTCAGCACGACCGCACTGGGCAGGTTGTAGGCGGCACCGTGGGGGTCCAGCTGCCACAGAAACCACATGCGTTGCTGGGCATAGGACAGTGCGTGGCGATCGTCGACGGCGACGTCTGCAGGGATCGGGAATTGTGAAAAGTCGATACCCTCGCTGGCCAGGGTTTCGAGAAACAGCCGCCGCTTTTCCACCGGCAGCTCAATGAAACGGCGGGCGAGCTTCAGGGACTTCTCAACATTCATCTGGTTTCATCCGTGCACATTGGTTTCGAGTAACAACTCGGCTATCCCTACGAAACGGATGGAGCATCGGGAAAATTAACCGCGTACGGCCGCCGGCAAAGGCTGGCGCGGGCGGCCCTGAAGGTGCTGCACACGACCAGCGGTTTTCCGGTTTGCCGACGCTCGCGCGTCATAAGGGTACCGGCGGGAATTTCCTCATACCGCGAGGGATCGACGCGCAAGCCACCCAAACCACAAGGCACCGGCCCCTATGTCCAAGAAGTCACGCTCGAAACTCTGGTTCCTGGTTCACAGTTGGCTGGCCCTGCCCATCTGGTTCTTCGTGCTGATCGTCTGCTTCACCGGCACCCTGGCAGTGGTCAGCCAGGAACTGGTATGGCTGGCCAAACCGGAGATACGCGCGGCGAAGCCGAGCGATGATGCGCCACTGCTGACTTACGACCAGGTGCTCAAGGCCCTGCGTGAAGCCCGCCCCGATCTGGATGTGCAATACATCATGCGCCCGGACGAGTCGCACTTCGCGCTGCAGGTGCAGGTGGTGCAACCGGACAACACCACCCAGAACCTCTACGTGAACCCCTATACAGGCAAGATCCAGGGCATCAGCCCGTCCTTCGACTTCCGCCAGTTCACCCGCGCCCTGCATGGCTGGTGGCTGGTGCCTTTCGGCAACGGCTACCCGTGGGGGTGGTACCTGGTCTCGCTGCTGGGCTTGCCGATGCTCGCCTCGCTGGTCACCGGCCTGGTTGTCTACAAGCGCTTCTGGAAAGGCTTTCTCAAACCTACCCTGCGCTTGCACCAGGGTGCGCGCATCTTCTGGGGTGACTTCCATCGGCTGAGCGGTATCTGGTCGATCTGGTTCATTGCCGTGATCGCGATCACCGGCACCTGGTTCCTGATCCAGGCCTTGCTGGCCGACAACCACATCTCCATTTCAAGCCGCGACGTACCCGCCGTGGTCGCCCGCGAGGACGTACCGCTGCTACAACCTGGCGAGGCGCCCAGGCTGGTCAGCCTGGAGCATGCCATCGAAACGGTAGCGGCGCAGATCCCCGGCTTCGAGGCGTACTTCGTGCGCCTGCCCGGCAATGCCTACGACACCTTCAACATCCGCGGCCGCGGCTGGTACCCGCTGATGTACCAGAGCGCGAGCATCAACCCCTATACCGGCGTGGTCGCCACCTCGCACACCCTGGATGATCGCACTTCGCTGGAGTTCGTCACCGAATCCATGCGCCCGCTGCACACAGGCGATTTTGGCGGGCTCTGGGTCAAGATGATCTGGTTCTTTTTTGGCCTGGTGCTGACCTTGATGGTGCTCAGCGGGCTGCTGATCTGGAGCAAACGCACCGCCCAGGCCACCGCTGCGGCACTGAAACGCAAGCCGCGTGCCGCCCGAGCGAGCACCGCGACCCCCGCCGCGCACCTGAAGGAGACCACGCCATGAGCCATGCCACCCAAGCCGAAGCACCTTCTGCCGCACGCCGCTGGTGGTTGAAATGGCGCTTTCACCTGAACATTCTGCTGATACTCGTGCCCCTGGGTTTCATGCCCAGATATTTTGCTGACCAGGCGTTGTTCAAAGGTGAAGCCGGGCTGGGTGAACGTGAGGCGGGCGTGGTCGCAGTGGGCCCATGGAGCCTGCGCCTGGCCGAGTTCCGCGCTGCGGCGCCGCGCCAGGAAGGCCCGGCCGGGTACTTCAAGAGCTTCAGTGCGGCGTTGTGCAGCCACTGTATAGGCGAGGTGAAGGCCACCTACCTGCGGGTGGGCAAGCCACGCAGCCTGCGCGCGGCCGGGAGCATCTTCTTTGGTTCACCGTACAGCATGGGGGCTTCCGTCCCGGTCCCTGCAAGGACCCAACCCAACGCTGAACTGTGGATCACCATGGAGGGCTGGGATGGCAGCGTGCACCAGGCTTCGATCCCCCTCAGCCAGGCCTCGCCGGCGACGGTAGCCTGGCTGCAGGCGCAGGCTGACAGCCGCTAGGGAACGTGGCGCCTGCTGCTCCACTCAAGCGCTGCCAGCAGCGCTTTCTTTGCCCGCGTCCGTGGGGGCACTTTCAGTGGGCGTGAAGACCATGACTTCCAGTACATCGGAATGGAACTCACGGCGGTACAGAATCAACACCACGCCCACGCTCACCACCATGAACAGCCAGGGGCTGATGAACCAGGTGAGCAAGGCCATGCCAAAGTAATACGAGCGCAAGCCCAGGTTGAACTGGTTCGCCGCCAGTGACAGTACCCGCGCGGCACGTGAGGCGAATGCCTTGCGCTCCAGCTCATTGACCAGCCGTTCACCAATCATCGGCGCCGACCCCACCAGTACAGCAGCAAAGTTGTACTGCCGCATGCACCAGCTAAAGGTGAAGAACGCATAGACGAAGACCATGGCCAGGCACAGCAGCTTCATCTCCGACATGCCCTGCGAGGCCTGCTGCACCAGTGGCAGATCGGCCAGCAGCGACAGCGCCCGGTCGGAGGCGCCAAGCACGGTGAGAATGCCGGCGAGAATGATCAGCGTGCTGGAGGCAAAGAACGAGGCGTTGCGCTCCAGGTTGCCGATCACACTGGCATCGGCAATGCGGTTGTCGCGCAGCAGCATGCGGCGCATCCAGTCTTCGCGGTACAGGTGCAGTACGCTGGCCAGGCACGCAGTGTCACGCCCCTTCCAGATGGCATAGCGGGTATAACCCCCCCAGCACAGGGCGAACCAGGCGAGGGCTAGCAGGTTGGTGAGGTTGGTCTGAATGAAGTTCATGCAGGGTTACCGAAAGGGCTATGTGCCTCAAGGATAGGGACCGGATTTCGACGCTGGCAAGCGGCAAAAGGCACACCTGCACACTGAAAAAACCTCGCCTGCTGCGAAAAGCCCGCTGCCAGCAAGCAAAAAGCCCCGCATCCTTTCGGATACGGGGCTTTCCAGTTTCCACCCTTGGCGCGCACCCTTCGGCTTGTGGCCGGTGCCGCCCTCAGGCTTCGACGTACCAGGTCAGGCCAGCGCCTCGCGCGGCTTGCCGAGCATGCGGTCGCAGGCCACGGCGCCCGCCAGGGTCACCACCGAAGGCACCAGCCAGGCCATGCCGGCATCGCTCAATGGCAGGTGCGCCATGAAGTCTGGCAACACATGGGCAAGGCTGCTGCCCTTGATCGCGTCGACCATGCCGAACAGCAGCGACACCAGCATCACCGGCGCCAGGATACGGGTTGGCGAGTTCCACAGGTCCTTCACGAAGCTCAAGCCGACCACCACGATGCACGGTGGGTAGATGGCGGTGAGCACCGGGATCGAGAACATGATCAGCTTGGTCAGGCCCAGGTTGGAGATCAGCAGCGAGAAACCGGCAAGGATCACCACCAGCGCGCGGTACGACAGCGGCAGGATCTGGCTGAAGTACTCGGCGCAGGCGCAGGTCAGGCCAACCGCAGTCACCAGGCAGGCCAGCGCGATCAGCACGGCGAGGAAGCCGCTGCCCAGCGAGCCGAAGGTGTGCTGTACGTAGGCATGCAGCACCGCGGCACCGTTGGTGGCATCAGCGGCGATATCGTGGCTGGTGGCACCCAGGCGGAACAGGCTGATGTATACCAGCGCCAGGCCGACACCGGCGATCAGGCCAGCGATGATGGCGTAACGGGTGATCAGCTTCGGCGACTCCACACCGCGCGAGCGGATGGCGTTGACGATGACAATACCGAATACCAGGGCACCCAGGGTATCCATGGTCAGGTAGCCGTCGGAGAAGCCCTTGGAGAATGCTGCGGCGGCATAGGCCGGCTGTGCGTCACCAATGGTTCCGGCTGGCAGCGCGAAGGCAGCGATGCCCAGCACGGCCAGGGCGATGATCTTCAACGGCGCCAGGAAGCGGCCGACGGTATCGAGCAGCTTGCCCGGGTACATGGACACCGCCAGTACCACGGCGAAATACACCAGGCTATAGATGAACAGCGCCAGCGGGCTCTCACCGGTCAGCGGCGCAACACCCACTTCGAACGACACGGTCGCGGTACGCGGGGTAGCGAACAGCGGGCCTACCGACAGGTAGCACACGGCCGCCAGCAAGCCACCGAAGAACTTGCCGATCGGGCTGCTCAGGGCGTCCATGCCACCACCGACCTTGGCCAGGGCGACCACGGTGATGACCGGCAGGCCGACGGCAGTCACCAGGAAGCCCAGTGCCGCCATCCATACATGCGGGCCAGACTGCAGACCGACGATAGGCGGGAAGATGATATTGCCTGCACCCACAAAAAGCGCAAACGTCATAAAGCCAAGCGCCAGGATATCCTGGCCTTTGAGAACTTTCATTTAAGGTAGTACCACACTGCTGAAATCGGGATTCGAGAGGGGATTTCCCTTTGGATGAGGGGAAATGCTGCCCGGCTTGATAGGCCAGACCCGTTTAGCGTGTCGTTCCCTTTTGGGGTACGGGCACAGAGTGAGCGCGTAATGTAACTGTTTTGTCAGTCAAACGCACTGGCACAGTGCTGCTTGTCCGATGTGCGTACATGTTTGTCGTCTGTGCGACCGATGACAGGGGGAATTATCCTCGGATTGAAACATTCGTCTGCGTGAAAATTCCTATCAAGCCTATCGAAGAATCCCTATCGCCAGCACCGACCTACAGAAACCCCACAAACGACAAAGGCCACCCGAAGGTGGCCTTTGTGCGCGTGGGGGGTGTAGCAGTATTACTTCTTGGCTTCCCAGCCAGTCAGCTCGGCCAGGGCCTTGCCGATGTCAGCCAGCGAACGCACGGTTTTCACACCAGCGTCCTGCAGGGCGGCGAACTTCTCGTCCGCAGTACCCTTGCCACCGGAGATGATGGCGCCAGCGTGGCCCATGCGCTTGCCCGCAGGTGCGGTAACACCAGCGATGTAGGAAACGACAGGCTTGGTGACGTGGGCCTTGATGTAGGCCGCGGCTTCTTCTTCAGCCGAACCGCCGATCTCACCGATCATCACGATCGCTTCGGTCTTCGGGTCTTCCTGGAACAGCTTCAGGATGTCGATGAAGTTGGAGCCTGGGATCGGGTCACCGCCGATGCCGACGCAGGTCGACTGGCCGAAGCCGGCGTCGGTGGTCTGCTTGACCGCTTCATAGGTCAGGGTGCCGGAACGCGAAACGATACCGACCTTGCCTGGCAGGTGGATGTGGCCAGGCATGATGCCGATCTTGCACTCGCCCGGGGTGATGACACCTGGGCAGTTAGGGCCGATCAGGGTAACGCCCAGCTCGTCGCACTTGACCTTGGCATCCAGCATGTCCAGGGTAGGAATGCCTTCGGTGATGCAGACGATCAGCTTGATGCCGCCGAAGGCCGCTTCCAGGATCGAGTCCTTGCAGAACGGGGCCGGTACGTAGATGACCGAAGCGTCAGCGCCGGTAGCTTCCACGGCTTCCTTCACGGTGTTGAACACCGGCAGGCCCAGATGGGTGGTGCCACCCTTGCCTGGCGTTACGCCGCCGACCATCTTGGTGCCGTAGGCGATGGCCTGTTCGGAGTGGAAAGTACCCTGCGAGCCGGTGAAGCCCTGGCAGATGACTTTGGTGTCTTTATTGATCAGGACGCTCATTACTTGCCCTCCGCAGCTTTGACAACTTGTTGAGCAGCGTCGGTCAGGCTGGTTGCCGCAATGATGTTCAAACCGCTTTCTGCCAGTACTTTAGCGCCCAGTTCGGCGTTGTTGCCTTCGAGGCGAACGACGACCGGAACTTTAACGCCGACTTCTTTCACTGCACCGATGATGCCTTCGGCAATCATGTCGCAACGAACGATGCCGCCGAAGATGTTGACCAGAACGGCCGCAACATTGCTGTCGGACAGAATGATCTTGAACGCTTCGGTAACGCGCTCTTTGGTAGCACCACCGCCAACGTCGAGGAAGTTGGCTGGCTTGCCGCCGTGCAGGTTGACGATGTCCATGGTACCCATGGCCAGGCCGGCACCGTTGACCATGCAGCCGATGTTGCCTTCAAGGGCAACGTAGTTCAGTTCGAACTTGGCAGCGTGGGCTTCACGGGCGTCGTCCTGCGACGGGTCGTGGAAGGTCTTCAGCTTAGGCTGACGGTACATGGCGTTGGCGTCGATGTTGATCTTGGCATCGAGGCAGTGCAGGTCGCCATCGGCCTTGATCACCAGCGGGTTCACTTCCAGCAGTGCCAGGTCGTGATCCTTGAACAGCTTGGCCAGGCCAACGAAGATCTTGGCGAACTGTTGAACTTGCTTGCCTTCCAGGCCCAGCTGGAACGCCAGCTCGCGACCCTGGAACGGCTGAGCGCCGACCAGTGGGTCGATGGTGGCCTTGAGGATTTTCTCAGGCGTTTCGTGAGCGACTTTCTCGATGTCCACGCCACCTTCGGTGGAAGCCATGAACACGATACGGCGGCTCGAACGATCGACTACAGCGCCCAGGTACAGCTCTTTGGCGATGTCAGTGCAGGATTCGACCAGAATCTTGGAGACGGGTTGACCGTTGGCATCAGTCTGGTAGGTAACCAGATTCTTGCCCAACCACTGTGCAGCGAACGCCTTGGCGTCTTCTTTGCTGCGAACCAGCTTGACGCCGCCCGCCTTGCCGCGACCACCTGCGTGAACCTGGGCTTTTACAACCCACTCGTTCCCGCCGATCTTGTCGCAGGCTTCTGCAGCTTGCTCAGGGGTATCGACTGCGAAACCCTTGGAAACTGGCAGGCCGTATTCAGCGAACAGCTGCTTACCCTGATACTCGTGAAGATTCATGCTTTTTACCGTCTTCGTTAGGTACTGCGCTTCGGCGCTGCGCCATCACTGGCGCCGCACCACCTGTGACCGTTGACCCCGGGTTATCCCATGTGATCCGGTCCGGCGGACGTTCCGCGGTGAGTCATGCACGCAAGACTCACGACGGGCTGCCCGCCGTGGTTTCTTATGATTAACGCTTCTTACGGTTGGCCACGTGAATGGCGCCGCCATTCACTGCCAGCGCTGCTTCATGCAACGCTTCGGACAGGGTTGGATGGCTGAAGACCATCATGCCCAGGTCCTCGGCACTGGTGCCGAATTCCATTGCGATTGCACCCTGCTGCACCAGTTCGGCAGCCGATGGGCCAATCACGTGTACACCCAGGACGCGGTCGGTCTTGGCATCGGCGATGACCTTGACGAAACCGCCGGTGTCGTTGGCTGCCATCGCACGGCCGCTGGCCGCGAACGGGAAGGTGCCTACGTTAACCTCAACACCCTCAGCCTTCAAGGACTGTTCGGTCTTGCCGACCCACGCGATTTCCGGGTGGGTGTAGATGACCGAAGGGATCAGATCGTAGTTCATCTGGGCCTTGTGACCCTTGATGCGCTCAACCACCATGATGCCCTCTTCCGAGGCCTTGTGGGCCAGCATCATGCCACGCACCACGTCACCGATGGCGTATACGCCCGGTACGCTGGTGGCGCAGTGATCGTCGACGAAGATGTAGCCACGCTCGTCGATGGTCACGCCGCTGTCGGCAGCCAGCAGGTCGGTGGTCACCGGGCGACGGCCGACCGCAACGATCAGCTTGTCGAAGGTGATCTTCTGCTCGCCTTCGGCGTTGGTGTAGGTGACTTCGACTTCGTTGCCGTTGACTTTCGAGCCAGTGACGCGAGCGCCCAGCTTGATGTCCAGGCCTTGCTTGGTCAGGGTCTTCTGGGCTTCTTTCGACACGGCAGTGTCGGCCGCCATCAGGAAGGTGTCCAGGGCTTCCAGGACGGTCACTTCAGCACCCAGGCGAGCCCATACCGAGCCCAGCTCCAGGCCGATCACGCCAGCACCGATAACGCCCAGACGCTTTGGTACGGCCTGGAATTCCAGGGCGCCAGTGGAGTCGACGATGACATTCTGGTCGACCGGAGCCGGCGGGATGTCGATCGGGCGCGAGCCGGAAGCCAGGATCACGTTCTCGGCTTCGATGACTTCGGTGGTGCCGTCAGCCTTGGTGACTTCGACTTTCTTGCCAGCCAGCAGCTTGCCGTGGCCCTGGATCGAAGTAACGCCGTTGGCCTTGAACAGGGTGGCAACGCCACCGGTCAGGTTCTTGACGATGCCAGCCTTGCGGCCAACCATCGCGGCCACGTCCATCTTCACTTCGCCAGTGGAGATACCGTGGACGTTGAAGCTCTCTTTGGCTTCCTTGTATTTCCAGGAGCTGTCCAGCAGCGCCTTGGAAGGAATGCAACCTACGTTCAGGCAGGTGCCGCCCAGGGCCAGCTTGCCCTCGGCGTCGGTGTACTTCTCGATACAGGCAGTCTTCAGACCAAGTTGTGCGGCCTTGATGGCAGCCACATAGCCGCCTGGGCCTGCACCGATTACCACTACGTCGAATTTCTGGGTCATAAAAGATTCCTTATCAGCTACAAGCTACAAGCCGCGAACCGCGCGGCATGGCTTCCTGCGAAGCCAGGCCCGGCACGGTACGCAGCCAGAGGGTTAGATGTCCAGCAGCAGGCGAGACGGATCTTCCAGCAGGTTCTTGATGGTGACCAGGAAGGTTACCGCTTCCTTGCCATCGATCAGGCGGTGATCGTAGGACAGCGCCAGGTACATCATCGGGCGAATCACCACCTGGCCGTTAACGGCCATCGGACGCTGGATGATGTTGTGCATGCCAAGGATCGCGGCCTGCGGCGGGTTGACGATCGGGGTCGACATCATCGAACCGAATGTACCGCCGTTGGTGATGGTGAACGTGCCGCCGGTCATTTCTTCGATCGACAGTTTGCCGTCACGGGCTTTCTTGCCGAAGGTGGCGATGCCGTTCTCGATTTCAGCCAGGCTCATCGACTCGGCGTTGCGCAGTACCGGTACCACCAGGCCACGGTCGCTGGAAACCGCAACACCCACGTCGGCGAAGCCGTGGTAGACGATGTCGTTGCCGTCGATCGAGGCGTTGACAGCCGGGAAGCGCTTCAGGGCTTCGGTGGCGGCCTTGACGAAGAACGACATGAAGCCCAGGCGTACGCCGTTGTGGGTCTTCTCGAACAGGTCCTTGTACTTCGAGCGCAGGGCCATGACTTCGGTCATGTCCACTTCGTTGAAGGTGGTCAGCATGGCCATGTTCGACTGAGCTTCGACCAGACGCTCGGCGATCTTGGCGCGCAGACGAGTCATCGGCACACGCTTCTCGGTGCGATCGCCAGCGGCAAGCACGACCGGTGCGGCAGCAGCGGCAGCAGGCTTGGCAGCCGGTGCAGCGGCAGGTGCGGACTTCTTGTTGGCAACAGCAGCAACCACGTCTTCCTTGGTGACGCGACCGCCTTTACCGGTACCGGCAACGGTAGCCAGGTCGATGCCGTTCTCTTCGGCCAGCTTGCGTGCAGCCGGGGCAGCGATCGGGTCGTCTTCGCCTGCGTCGGCAGCAGCCGCGGCCGGAGCAGCAGCAGGTGCGGCGGCAGCGGCTGGCGCGGCAGCAGCACCGCCTTCAACGATCGAACCCAGCAATTCGTCGGACAGGACGGTATCGCCCTCGCCCTTGACGATGTCGCCCAGCACGCCGTCCGCGGTGGCCAGTACTTCCAGCACCACCTTGTCGGTCTCGATGTCGACGATCAGCTCGTCACGCTTGACGGCTTCGCCCGGCTTCTTGTGCCAAGTGGCAACGGTGCCATCGGCAACCGATTCCGGGAAGGTTGGGGCTTTGATCTCGATAGCCATTATCTGTGTTTCCTTAAATTCGGTTTCAGGTGCGCGAAGGCGTTAGACAGTGAAGGCGTCTTGCAGCAGTTTTTCCTGCTGTTCGGCGTGCTTCGAAGCGTAACCACAGGCTGGCGCGGCGGAAGCGTCGCGGCCGGCGTATTCCAGGACCAGTGCCTTGTTGTGGCGGCCCAGGATACGGCGCATGTGGTGCTGGCTGCTGTACCAGGCGCCCTGGTTCATCGGTTCTTCCTGACACCACACTGCATGCTTGAGGTTGGTGTAAGGCGCGAGGATTTCGACCAGGTCGTCCTCCGGGAACGGATACAGCTGCTCGATACGCACGATGGCAATGTCTTCGCGGCCTTCGGCACGGCGTTTTTCCAGCAGGTCGTAGTAGACCTTGCCGCCGCACAGGACCAGGCGCTCGACTTTGGCCGGATCGAGGCTGTCGATTTCCGGGATCACGGTCTGGAACGAGCCTTCTGCAAGGTCCTCCAGGGTCGAAACGGCCAGCTTGTGGCGCAGCAGCGACTTCGGTGTCAGGACGATCAGCGGCTTGCGCAGCGGACGGATGACCTGGCGACGCAGCAGGTGGTAGATCTGTGCCGGGGTAGTCGGTACGCACACCTGGATGTTGTGCTCGGCGCACAGCTGCAGGTAACGCTCCAGACGCGCGGAGGAGTGCTCCGGGCCCTGACCTTCATAGCCGTGTGGCAGCAGCATGGTCAGACCGCACAGACGGCCCCACTTGTGCTCGCCGCTGGTGATGAACTGGTCGATCACCACTTGTGCGCCGTTGGCGAAGTCGCCGAACTGGGCTTCCCAGATCACCAGCGCGTTCGGCGTGGTGGTGGAGTAGCCGTATTCGAAGGCCAGTACCGCTTCCTCGGACAGGAACGAATCGTACAGGTCGAAACGGGGCTGGCCCGGGAACAGGTTCTGCAGCGGGATGTAGGTGCTGGCGTCCTTCTGGTTGTGCAGCACCGCGTGACGGTGCGAGAAGGTGCCACGGCCGATGTCCTGGCCGGTCATGCGGATCGGGTGACCTTCGAACTGCAGGGTGGCGTAGGCCATGGTCTCTGCATAACCCCAGTTGATCGGCAAGCCACCGGCCTGCATCTTCTGACGGTCTTCGTAGATCTTCGACACCTGACGCTGGACCACGAAACCTTCCGGCAGCTCGAGCAGCTTGGCCGACAGGTCTTGCAGGGTCTTGAGGTCGAAACGGGTGTCGTGACGCGCGGTCCAGGCATGGCCCAGGTATGGACGCCAGTCGACGAACAGCTCGCGGTTCGGCTCCTTGACCAGGCTTTTCACCACGTGCAGGCCGTTGTCCAGCGCGTTGCGGTACTCGTCGATCTTGGCCTGGGCGCGCTCGGCGTCGATACGGCCTGCCTGGATCAGTGCATCGGCATACAGCTCACGGGTGGTGCGCTGCTTGGCGATCTGCTGGTACATCAGCGGCTGGGTGCCATTCGGCTCGTCGGCCTCGTTGTGGCCGCGACGGCGGTAGCAGACCAGGTCGATGACCACGTCACGCTTGAACTGCATGCGGTAATCGATGGCCAACTGGGTGACGAACAACACGGCTTCCGGGTCATCGCCGTTCACGTGCAGGATCGGCGCCTGGATCATCTTGGCCACGTCGGTGGCGTACTCGGTAGAGCGCGCGTCCAGCGGGTTGCTGATGGTGAAACCAACCTGGTTGTTGATCACGATGTGCACGGTGCCGCCGGTCTTGAAACCGCGGGTCTGCGACATCTGGAAGGTTTCCATGACCACGCCCTGGCCGGCGAATGCTGCGTCGCCGTGGATCGAGATCGGCAGCACCTTGTCGCCGACGGTGTCGTTGCGGCGGTCCTGACGGGCGCGCACCGAACCCTCGACCACTGGCGAGACGATTTCCAGGTGGGACGGGTTGAACGCCATGGCCAGGTGCACTTCGCCACCGGTGGTCATCACGTTCGAGGAGAAGCCCTGGTGATACTTCACGTCACCGGAGCCCAGCTCGTTCATCTTCTTGCCTTCGAACTCGTCGAACAGCTCGCGCGGGTTCTTGCCGAAGGTGTTCACCAGCACGTTCAGACGGCCACGGTGGGCCATGCCGATGACGACTTCCTTGGTGCCGTAGGAGCCGGAACGCTGGATCATTTCGTCCAGCATCGGGATCAGGCTCTCGCCACCTTCAAGGCCGAAGCGCTTGGTGCCTGGGTACTTGGTGCCCAGGTATTTCTCCAGGCCTTCACCGGCAGTGACGCGCTCGAGCAAGTGAGCCTGCACGTCAGCGGAAAACTCCGGACGGCCGCGCACGCTTTCCAGGCGCTGCTGGAACCAGCTGCGCTGCTCGGAATCGACGATGTGGGTGAATTCGGCGCCAATGGTGCGACAATATGTCTTCTGGAGTGCATCGAAGATGTCGCGTAGGCTCGCCTCCTCTTTGCCGATGAACAGGTCGCCGGCACGGAAGGTCGTATCAAGATCGGCATTGGTCAAGCCGTAGTGATTGATCGACAGGTCTACGGGCGCAGGGCGCTGCCACAACCCCAACGGGTCGAGCTTGGCAGCCTGATGGCCGCGCATACGATAGGCCTGGATCAGTCGCAGAACTTCAACCTGCTTCTTCTCGTGTTCACTGCTCACGCTCCCGGCGGACACCGGTTGGGCGCGGCGCTGGTTCTTTGCCAGCAGTACGAAATGGTCGCGGATTGTCGAGTGCGATACATCAGTAGCGGTGCTGCCGTCGGCTGGCAACTTCTGGAAGTAAGTGCGCCACTCTTCTGGCACAGCGTTAGGGTCGTGCAGGTAGAGCTCGTAGAGCTCTTCCACATATGCAGCGTTACCACCTGAAAGGTGGGCGCTATCCCACATGCGCTGCATCACGCTTTCTTGCATGCTTGGTCACCCTCGATTAGGGGACTGATCGGCGAGAGCCACAGCAAACCTGGAAAAGTCCGAAAACAGCGACTGAACCACGCCACCTGGATCCTGCTGATTTTCCGGGTACCAGCCCGGAAAGCCCCTGCTGGTCTCATATCTTCATAGGTAATGAACGCGGGCTTTGTGGGCCCTTGTTCGGGTTTTACCTCAGTGCGGGCTCACCACCCGCACCTCGGCATACTGCAGGTACAACGCTTTGAATCAGGTGCCGCTTTGCAGCAGCATGTTACGTACGTGACCGATTGCCTTGGTCGGGTTCAGACCTTTCGGGCAAACGTTTACGCAGTTCATGATCCCGCGGCAGCGGAATACGCTGAACGGGTCATCCAGGGACGCCAGGCGCTCCTGGGTCTTGGTGTCGCGGCTGTCGGCCAGGAAGCGGTAGGCCTGCAGCAGCGCAGCAGGGCCCAGGAACTTGTCTGGGTTCCACCAGAACGACGGGCAGGACGTGGAGCAGCAAGCGCACAGGATGCACTCGTACAGACCGTCCAGCTTGTCGCGGTCTTCTGGCGACTGCAGGCGC
Organism: Pseudomonas sp. LB-090624; assembly: GCF_003205205.1. Lineage (GTDB taxonomy): Bacteria > Pseudomonadota > Gammaproteobacteria > Pseudomonadales > Pseudomonadaceae > Aquipseudomonas. The sequence goes on along the minus strand of NZ_QJRL01000019.1, from coordinate 27,903 downwards.
TCGATGGCCGGGGCCGGGGTATCGTTCTGCAGGAACGGCTTCACCTTCTCGTACTGCTTGTAGAAGATGCTCATGTCGACCACGAGGTCACGAATGACCGGCAGGCCTGGCAGCGGGCGCAGAACAAGCTTGTTGCCCTTGACCACACCCGACAGCGGGGTGATGCAGGCCAGGCCGTTCTTGCCGTTCATGTTCATGCCGTCGGAGCCGCAAACGCCTTCACGGCAGGAGCGACGGTACGAGAAACCCTCGTCCTTTTCCTTGATCAGTGCCAATACATCCAGCACCATCAGGTCTTTACCGCCGGTATCGACGTCGAACGACTCCATTTTTGGCGCCGAGTCGGTGTCTGGGTTGTAACGATAAACTTCGACTTTCAACATAGCAGCCACCCTTAGTAAGTCCGGACTTTTGGTTCGAAGGCTGGAACAGTCTTCGGCGCAAAGTTGACGCCGCGCTTGGCAACGCGCTTCTCACCCGGGTAGTACAGGGTGTGGCACAGCCAGTTTTCGTCGTCACGGTCTTCGAAGTCTTCACGGGCGTGAGCGCCGCGGGACTCTTTACGGGCTTCGGCCGCGATGGCGGTAGCTTCGGCGACTTCCAGCAGGTTCTGCAGCTCCAGCGCTTCGATACGCGCGGTGTTGAAGGCCTGGGACTTGTCGTTGATCTTGACGTTGGCGATACGGTCACGCAGACCGGCCAGCTGCTCGATACCCTTCTGCATGTATTCGCCAGTACGGAATACACCGAAGTAGTTCTGCATGCAGCTCTGCAGCTCACGCTTCAGGCTGGCAACGTCTTCACCGCTGGTACGCTCGTTGAGCTTGTTCAGGCGGTTCAGGGCAACATCGACGTCGGTGTCGCTGGCGTCGCGGTATTCCACGCCTTCGGTCAACGCCTTTTCCAGGTGCAGGCCGGCAGCACGGCCGAATACCACCAGGTCGAGCAGCGAGTTGCCGCCCAGGCGGTTGGCACCGTGAACCGATACGCACGCCACTTCACCTACGGCGAACAGGCCCGGGATGATGTGGTCTTTGCCTTCGGCGTCCATGGTGATGGCCTGGCCGTGAATGTTGGTGGCAACGCCGCCCATCATGTAGTGGCAGGTCGGAACCACTGGTACCGGCGCGACCACAGGGTCGACGTGGGCGAAGGTCTTGGACAGTTCGCAGATACCTGGCAGGCGGCTGTGCAGCACTTCCTCGCCCAGGTGGTCCAGTTTCAGCAGTACGTGGTCCTTGTTCGGGCCCACGCCGTTGCCGGCGATGATTTCCTTGACCATGGAACGGGCAACCACGTCGCGGCCGGCCAGGTCTTTCGCGTTCGGCGCGTAACGCTCCATGAAGCGCTCGCCGTGGGCGTTGATCAGGTAACCACCTTCACCGCGGCAACCTTCGGTGACCAGTACACCGGCGCCGGCGATGCCGGTCGGGTGGAACTGCCACATCTCGATGTCCTGCACCGGCACGCCTGCACGCAGGGCCATGCCGATACCGTCACCGGTATTGATCAGGGCGTTGGTGGTGGACGCGTAGATACGGCCTGCACCGCCAGTGGCCAGCACGGTGGCCTTGGACTTGATGTACAGGGTTTCGCCGGTTTCGATGCAGATGGCGATCACACCCACGAATGCGCCGTCCTGGTTCTTCACCAGGTCAACTGCATAGTATTCGTTGAGGAAGGTGGTGCCAGCTTTCAGGTTACCCTGGTACAGGGTGTGCAGCAGCGCGTGACCGGTACGGTCGGAAGCGGCACAGGTACGGGCAGCCTGGCCACCCTTGCCGAAGTCCTTGGACTGGCCGCCGAACGGGCGCTGGTAGATACGACCGGTTTCGGTACGCGAGAACGGCAGACCCATGTGGTCCAGCTCGAAGACCGCAGCCGGGCCTTCCTGACACATGTATTCGATAGCGTCCTGGTCACCGATATAGTCGGAGCCCTTGACGGTATCGTACATGTGCCAGCGCCAGTCGTCGTTCGGGTCGGCCGAAGCGATGGCGCAGGTGATGCCGCCCTGGGCGGATACGGTGTGCGAACGGGTCGGGAAGACCTTGGTGACTACGGCAGTCTTGTGGCCGCCTTGAGCCAGTTGCAGCGCAGCGCGCATGCCGGCGCCGCCACCACCGATGATGATGGCGTCGAAGGAAATGGTTGGAATGCTAGCCATGGATCAGATACCCCAGAGAATCTGCACACCCCAGACGAAGTAAGCGAACATCGCAACGCCGCATACCGCCTGGAACAGGAAACGAATCGCAGTTGCCGACTTGCCGAACGACATAGGCGTCAGGTAGTCGGTTGCAATGGTCCACATGCCGACCCAGGCGTGGGCGCCCAGGGCAACGAGGGCCAGCAAGCTGAAGATTCGCATCGCGTTGTTGGAGAACAGACCATGCCACTGGGTGTAGTCGATGCCTGGGTGGGCGACCACGTAGCCGATCAGGAAGATGAAGTAAGCCGCGAGAACGACCGCAGAAACGCGCTGCGCCATCCAGTCATAGAGGCCCGAACGCGACAGGTTCGTGACATTGGTTACCATACCCAAACTCCCACCAGAACGATCAGCACCACGGAGATGACGATCACGATTTTCGAGCCCAGCTTGCCGCCTTCCAGCGTCTCACCGATACCCATGTCCATGATCAGGTGACGAACACCTGCCACGAGGTGATAAAGCAGGGCGGACAGCAGGCCCCAGGTCACGAACTTGGCCAGCGGGCTGGTCAGACACGCCTTCACTTCGCCGAAGCCTTCCTCGGAACCCAGCGACTTGCCCAGTGCATAAAGCATGATGGCAAGGCCGATGAACAGGATGACGCCGGAGATACGGTGCAGGATGGACGTGTACGCAGTGACAGGGAGCTTGATGGTCCTTAGGTCTAGGTTTACAGGTCGTTGGCTTTTCACGGCTTTTTTCACACTGAAGAGCCCCTAGCGAATCAGGGCAAAGTTGTTGGTAAGTGTACTGGTCAGGTACCCACCACCCAGGGAACGGCGACCCCCAGCAGTTCGGGCTTGCAAGCCCCTGGCGGTCGGGTGCCGAGTATAGACAGTTAGGCTGCTTATGACAACGTGACGGGGTAGCCCAAATAGCGCATTGCCTTTAACGAACAAAAGGCGTAAATGGGCGAGAATTTCGGGAAAAATCAGGCTTGAATGCCTGATTCAACAAGCCTTTAGGCAAATTGACATCTGAATTTATCCCTCTATAGTGGTGCGGGCCCTGCGTGGGGGGTCTGTCTGATGATTTCAAGCATTAATAGGAGGCCACATGGCTGACAAAAAAGCGCAGTTGGTCATCGAGGGCGCTGCCCCCGTCGAGCTGCCCATTTTAACCGGCACCGTTGGTCCTGATGTAATCGACGTCCGCGGGTTAGGGGCCACTGGTCACTTCACCTTCGACCCTGGTTTCATGGCGACTGCCTCGTGCGAGTCGAAGATCACCTACATTGACGGCGACAAAGGGATCCTGCTGCACCGCGGCTACCCCATCGAGCAACTCGCCGAGCAGTCCGACTACCTCGAAACCTGCTACCTGCTGCTCAACGGCGAACTGCCGAATGCCGAGCAGAAGGCCCAGTTCGTCAGCACCGTGAAGAACCACACGATGGTTCACGAGCAGCTGAAGTCCTTCTTCAACGGCTTCCGTCGCGACGCTCACCCAATGGCGGTGATGTGCGGCGTAGTCGGCGCCCTGTCGGCGTTCTATCACGACTCCCTGGATATCAATAACCCGCAACACCGCGAAATCTCCGCGGTGCGCCTGGTCGCCAAGATGCCGACCCTGGCCGCGATGGTTTACAAGTACTCCATGGGCCAGCCGATGATGTACCCGCGCAACGACCTGTCGTACGCGGAAAACTTCCTGCACATGATGTTCAACACCCCGTGCGAGATCAAACCGATCAGCCCGGTGCTGGCCAAGGCAATGGACCGGATCTTCATCCTCCACGCCGACCACGAGCAGAACGCCTCCACCTCCACCGTTCGTCTGGCCGGCTCGTCGGGTGCCAACCCGTTCGCCTGTATCGCCGCCGGTATCGCCGCACTGTGGGGCCCGGCCCACGGCGGTGCGAACGAAGCCGTACTGACCATGCTCGATGAAATCGGCGATGTCTCGAACATCGACAAGTTCATCGCCAAGGCCAAGGACAAGAACGACCCGTTCAAGCTGATGGGCTTCGGTCACCGCGTGTACAAGAACCGCGACCCGCGCGCCACCGTGATGAAGCAGACCTGCGACGAAGTCCTGCGCGAGCTGGGCATCAAGAACGACCCGCAGCTGGAACTGGCCATGCGCCTGGAAGAGATCGCCCTGACCGATCCGTACTTCATCGAGCGCTCGCTGTACCCGAACGTCGACTTCTACTCGGGGATCATCCTCAAGGCGATCGGCATTCCGACCAGCATGTTCACCGTGATCTTCGCCCTGGCACGTACCGTGGGCTGGATCTCGCACTGGAAAGAAATGCTCTCCAGCCCGTACAAGATCGGCCGCCCGCGCCAGCTGTACACCGGCGAGCAGAAGCGCGACATCGTTGCCCTGAAGGACCGCAAGTAAGCTTTCATGGCCGAACGCGAAAAGGCTGCCCTCGGGCAGCCTTTTTTATTACCTTTTCCGTGCTGGACTCTTCGTGGGCTTGCCGCGAGGAGACCAGGAAAGACGACGCAAGACCGTCAGTTTTTCTCAGCCCGCTCACGCAGCCCTTTCAGGGTATTGAACGGCGCGTCCACCACGAACTTGTTGGCCACCATCGCCGGCACGCTGCCACCCGGCTCGGTGTGCACCTGGTAGGTCACTTCGGTGCTGTCGCCTTTGGGCACCAGCTTCCAGAAACCCTCGACCTTTGCCACCCGCACAAAGCCCTTCTCTTCCGGAACATACGTCGGCTCTTCGACCAGGTTACGAGTCAGGCTGCCATCAGCCCCCTTTACCGTGGTGATATGCAGCACGGAATCCCGCGGAGTCACCGGCCAAGGCGTATTGAACTGGGTGTAGGTCCAGCTTTGGTCACCCTCGTGCTTGAGCAGCTTCTGCGACTTGCATTCGTGAATCCAGGCACAGGCACCGGCCACGTCTTCCTGCAGAGCCTGCACCTTGGCCAGCGGCGCCTTGATCAAGGTAACACCCTGGTAAGCCTTGTACTTGGAGCCCGCCACCTCACTGAGGGATACCTTGATCCCCTCCTCGTCCTTGGCCACTTGCCAGTTCTCGGCCCAGGCCGCCGGTGCCAGCAGAACACCCATGCCACACAACAGTGCAATACGCTTGAACGATCTCATCATGTTTATCCTTGTTTTCGAAGATCCAGCCTGTCACGCCGCCGTTATCTGCTCCCACCAGCCAAGAATCCTGATTGCCTCGTCACGGTCGCTGCCGCAGACCTCGATATCCGCCTTGAACCCGCCACACACCGCCGGCCGTTCCGGCTTGCCGAACAGGTCGCAGAGATTGGCAGCAGTCAGGTGCAGGCAGCGCTCGCCAGCCGGCTTGCCATTGGGCATGCGCGGCATTGCAGAAGTGATGGACGGGGCGATGCAGCAGGCACCACAACCCTCACGGCAGTTCATGGCTATTCACCAAAATCAGGACTCCCTGGAACGAAACGGGACGAACGCCCCTGGATAGTAACCGCTCAAACAGGCGTTTGAAATTACTGGCACGATGAAATCTGCCGTGACTCGGCAGTCAGTTTCCGCCTACTGACGATACTCGAAATCGATGGCCGCCCCTTCCACGTCATGACGGCTGTCATTGCGCAGTTGCAGTTGCATCTCGTTGTTGATCAGCCGGCCATTGAGCTGGAACGGGCTGTCACTGGTCTGGGGATTTTCACTGAACATGGGCGGCAGCAAAGGTTTGCGCCGCTGGATCGGCGAAGGTGTACCCACGTTCGGTTCTAGGCTGTTTACCATATCGGCGGGCAAGCTGAGATCCAGCTTTGCCTTGGGCAAGGGCTTGGCAACTGCCTTGCGGACCGGCTTGCGCACCTGCTTGGCCTTGCCCTTGCTGGCCGGTTTTGCCGCCGGTTTCTGCACAGGCCTGGCTGCCGATTTATTCTGCACCTGCTTGCCTTGGCTCGCCTGTACCTGGCCTGCCGGCTGCGCCGCCAAGGCCGGGCTGCCCGGGTAGCAGAACGGTGCAAGACACAGGATCAGGATGAAGTAGCGCAAAGCATTCATGGCAAAAGGACAGACTGACCGGAAAGATGCGTATGCTCCCTGTTCCACAAGCCGCTGGCAAGCCTTACAAAAGTGTGAGCGCAGGCTCCCTGCACAACTGCTGCGCCAGCAAGCCGAGCGTTATCACTGCCCGCTCGGCTTCCTTGTTCCACGGGATGCCACAATTGAGGCGGATACAGTGGTTGAACTGTTCCGTGTTACTGAATATCAGCCCCGGCGCAATACTGATGCCTTGCTCCAGCGCCCGCACATGCAACTCCTGGGTATTGACCCGCCCAGGCAGGCTCACCCAAAGGATGAACCCCCCGGTTGGCCGGGTCATCTGCGTTCCCTCGGGAAAGTGCTGCTGCACCGCCAGCTGATAGGCACTGAGGTTCTTGCGATACTCCTGGCGAATGTAGCGCAGGTGCCGGTCGTAGCCGCCATTTTCCAGGTAGGCCGCAACGCCCATTTGCGTCACGCTGCAGGCCGAATGGGTGGTAAACGTTTGCAGACGCTGAATCTCGTCCTGATAGCGCCCGGCGATCATCCAGCCCACGCGCACCCCTGGCGACAGCGTCTTGGAAAAACTCGAGCAGTAGATCACCCGGTCAAGGCGGTCGAATGCCTTCAGCGCCTTGGTCTTACCCTGCTCGAACATCAGTTCGCCGTAGATATCGTCCTCGATGATCTGGATATCGAAGTCCGAGGCAAGGCGCAGCAACTGTTTCTGCCGCTCCTCAGGAACCGTGCCGCCCAGCGGGTTGCTCAGACGCGCTGTCAGCACCAGGGCCTTGATCGACCACTGGTTGGCGGCCAGCTGCAAGGCTTCGAGGCTGATACCGGTGGACGGGTCGCTGGGGATCTCGATCACTTTCAGGCCCAACAAGTCAGCCAACTGCAGCAAGCCGTAATACGTGGGCGACTCGGCGGCAATCAGGTCACCGGGGCGGGTCAGCACACGTAGCGACATCTGCAAGGCATCGACGCAGCCATGGGTCACGATCACTTCCCGCGGGTCGACCAGGACGCCGGCATCGCGCATGCGGATGGCGATCTGCCGGCGCAGCGGCTCGAAACCCGGGCTGAACATGTAGCTGAAGGCACGCGGGCTATGGAAGCGTGTCACCTTGGCAATCTGCTGGTGCAGGGCGCGCACCGGCAGGTAGTCGACATGCGGTACCGCAGCGCCGAACGGGAACACACCGTCGCGACGCGCCTCGGTCAGCACCTGTTGGATGATACTGGCACGCGTGACCAGACCGGGGCGCTCGACCCGGGCGATGTCCGGGGTTGGCGCAGTCAGGGCTGGGGTCTGGTGCACATAGTAGCCGGACTGCGGCCGCGCACGGATAAGGCCTTGGTCTTCGAGGTTGGCATAGGCCTGCAACACCGTGGCGTGGCTGACGTTGAGCTGGGCGCTCATCTTGCGCACGGAGGGTACCCGCTCGCCTGGCTGGTAGACACCACGACGGATGTCATCGGCCAGTTGCTGGGCGATACGCTGGTACAGCAGCAGGTTGGTCATGGCGGGATCTCAACGCGCGGACGGACTCGTTATTCTTGTGCGACACACTGACGGTAGAGGATACCGTAACAGTTGCAAAGTGTACTGGGACAGATGGCGTGGCTGCCACAACATCTTAGGCGGCTGCAAGATCGAGCGCCGCCCGCGTGCCGCTCGATCTCACAGGTGCCGACAGCACCGAGGCTAACACCCACCCTCAGCGCGCTGGCGCAAGCTTGCCCTTTTCATCGGAGAACACGATCTCGACCCGACGGTTCTGCGCCCTGCCCCGCTCCGAGGCATTGGCCTCGATTGGGTACTGGTCGCCATAGCCTTCAACCTGCAGGCGCTTTTCGTCGATGCCCAGATCCACCAGCATGTCGGCCACCGACTGCGCCCGGTCGCGCGACAGCTTGATATTGTCCTCAGGAGCACCGGTGCTGTCGGTATAGCCCTCGATACGCACCACCCGACGCGGGTTCAGCTGCAGAAACTGCACCAGCTTGAGCACGGTACGGCTGGCCGAGTTCTTCAGGTCGGCACTGCCGGTGTCGAACAGCACATCACCCAGGGTCATCACCAGACCACGGTCGGCCTGCTCCGAGGCCAGCGCAGCAATCTGCGACTCGACCCACTTGCCCTGTTGTTGCACGCTGGCGAGCTTGGCCTCACGCAGCGCCAGTTGCAGGCGCTGACGCTCGAGGTCGAGCTTGGCCCGGCGTTCCTGACTGAGGGCCAGCTTGGCATGCTCGCTGGCAATCTCGCTGTAGCGCTGGCTGAGGTAAGCGTAGTGACGCACATCCGAACCGGTGCCGATATAGCTGGACAACCGCTCGGCACGTGCCAGCGACTCACCTGCGCGAATCACGTCACGCGGCGCACTGCGCAGCACATCGGAATCATCCTTTACCTTCTGGAAGGCGGCGCTTGCCTCATCCAGGGCGGCACTGCTGCGCTGGCTGGCGCAACCCTGCAACCCTGCCGCCAGCACCAGCAATGCCAGTGCGGCCAACGGTGTACGGCAGGTCATGGCTGCACCTCCAGTTGCTTGCGCAGGCGCTTGACCCGCGACTGCAGCAGCTGCAGCTGCTCTTCGCTCTTCTGGTTCAACACCTGGGCCTCGGCCAGGCGCGCATCCAGCTCGGCCTGCTCGGCGCGCATGCGCGCATCGCGGTAGTCTTCAGTCAGCATGTTGCTCTTGGCACGGGCCAGTTTGTCTTCCGCCAGCTTCAGCGTTTCGACCTGCTCAGTGGCACCGACGGCCCTGGCCTGCTCCAGCGCCTGCTCGGAAATGCGCATCTGCTCGTCCGGGGCCGGGTCATTGGCGCAGCCAGCCAGGCCGAGCACGGCCAGGGCAAGGATTAGTGGTTGGATTCTCACGCGATATTCCTAGTGTTTGGGGGCGTCCACCGGTACCTGCAACTGCGCCTTCCAGCGTTCGACATTTCGCTGCAGTACCGCCTCGGTCGCACCTGAGATCGGCAATTCTGTCAGTTTTTTCGCCAGTTGCCCACGCAACCAGCTGTCATTGCAAGCCGAATTGTGCGACAGCGCCAGGTAAAGACCCGGGCGGTCCACCGGCAGGCCGCGGGCGATCAGATCATTGCTCATGCCCAGGCTCTGGGCCATGGCCATGCCGGAATAGCGACCAGCCAGCACATAATCAACCTGGCCAAGCACCAGTTTCTGGAACGCCTGGGTCAGGTTCTGCGCCGGCACCAGCTTGAGCTGGGTCTTGGCAAAGGCGGTGAAGGCCGGGGTCAGGCGTGCGCGCTCGGACAGGCTGCCCTGATACTTGGCCAGGTCGGCCGGGCCATCGAAGGTCAGTTCGGCATCGTGACGGGTCCATACCAGGTATTCGTTGAGCTGCAACGGCGGGTGGATATAATCCAGCGCGGTCAGTTGCTCGACCTGCATGGGCGTGTCGAGCAGCAGGTCCATACGCCCGCTGCGTACCTCTTCCAGCGCCTGATCACGGCGGCCGGCGCTCAACACTTCGACCTTCACACCCAGCTCACCCGCCACCTGACGCAACAGGTCAACGTTGGCACCGATCAGGTGCTTCGGGTCTTTTGGGTCCAGCCACGAATAGGGCGGCGCATCCGGGCTGCCGGTTGCCACCAGGCGCTCGCACTTGCCTGCAGCCATGGCCAGTGGTGACAGCAACAGCGCCACACATGCCAGCACCCTGCCCGTTCCGCGCAACGTCATCCCTCACCCCTCAAGCCATAAAAAAACCCGACCCTCAAAACGAGGGCCGGGTTCTTTATAAGTGAAGCAGGCGGATCAGACCAGCTTTTCCAGCTCCGGTACCGCTTCGAACAGGTCAGCGACCAGGCCGTAATCAGCCACCTGGAAGATCGGCGCTTCTTCGTCCTTGTTGATCGCAACGATCACTTTGGAGTCTTTCATGCCGGCCAGGTGCTGGATGGCGCCGGAGATACCAACAGCGATGTACAGCTGTGGCGCAACGATCTTGCCGGTCTGGCCGACCTGCATGTCGTTCGGCACGAAGCCGGCGTCGACCGCAGCGCGCGAGGCACCGACAGCAGCACCGAGCTTGTCGGCCAGGCTGTACAGATGCTTGAAGTTATCACCGTTGCCCATGCCGCGGCCGCCGGAAACGACGATCTTGGCAGCGGTCAGCTCTGGGCGGTCGGACTTGGCCAGCTCTTCACCAACGAATGCAGAGATACCGGCGTTGTGCGCAGCACCAACCGCTTCAACGGCAGCGGAGCCGCCTTCGGCCGCCACGGCATCAAAGCCGGTGGTCCGCACGGTGATGACCTTGACCGCAGCGCTCGATTGCACGGTGGCAATGGCGTTACCGGCATAGATCGGGCGCTTGAAGGTGTCGGCGGATTCGACCGAGATAATCTCGGAAATCTGGTCGACGTCCAGCAGCGCGGCAACACGTGGCAGGATGTTCTTGCCGTTGGTGGTAGCCGGGGCCAGCACGTGGCTGTAACCCTTGGCCAGCTCGACGATCAGCGGCGCGACGTTTTCCGGCAGGACGTGGGCGTAGGCAGCGTTATCAGCCACCAGCACTTTGGCAACGCCAGCGATCTTGGCAGCGGATTCGGCAACGCCACCGACGTTCTGGCCGGCGACCAGCACGTGCACATCACCACCGATCTTGGCAGCTGCGGCGACAGTATTCAGGGTGGCCGGGGCTACGGCACCGTTCTCGTATTCAGCGACAACCAGGATAGTCATTTAGATTACCTTCGCTTCGTTCTTCAGCTTCTCGACCAGTTCGGCCACCGATTTGACCTTGATGCCTGCGCTGCGGGCAGCCGGGGCTTCGACTTTCAAGGTCTTGTTGGTGGAGGCGAGAGAAACGCCCAGATCGTCAGGCTTGACGGTCTCCAGCGGCTTCTTCTTGGCCTTCATGATGTTCGGCAGCGACGCGTAGCGTGGCTCGTTCAGGCGCAAGTCGGTGGTAACGATGGCTGGCAGGTTCAGTGCAACGGTCTGCAGGCCGCCGTCGATTTCACGGGTGACGTTCAGCTTGTCGCCAGCCACTTCAACCTTGGAGGCGAAGGTGCCCTGGGCGAAGCCGGTGAGCGCGGCCAGCATCTGGCCGGTCTGGTTGTTGTCACTGTCGATGGCCTGCTTGCCGAGGATGACCAGCTGCGGCTGCTCCTTGTCGACAACGGCCTTCAGCGCCTTGGCCACAGCCAGGGAGTTCAGTTCGTCAGCGGCTTCGACCAGGATGGCACGGTCGGCACCCAGGGCCAGGGCGGTACGCAGTTGCTCCTGGGCAGTGGTCGGGCCGACGGAAACGACGACGATCTCGGTCGCAACGCCTTTTTCCTTCAGGCGTACGGCTTCTTCCACGGCGATTTCGCAGAAGGGGTTCATGGACATCTTGACGTTAGCAAGGTCGACGCCGGAGTTGTCCGCCTTGACGCGAACCTTGACGTTGTAGTCGACCACTCGTTTGACAGCTACAAGAACCTTCATGGATTCCTCGTTACTCTCCGGTGAATAGATAGTCGCCTGGGGCCATGCCCGGCGATGCGCGTGGGTACAAGGGCACCTCTAAAAACGTACCGGGAAGCAGCATCTTCACTGTGACCGAACAGTCTTGTCCGGACTCTTGCGACAAATACTCACGGGTCATTTTCTGTCGTGGCGTGTAAACTCCACTACAAACCGGCCTAAGCCCGCAAAACCCTGCTCCACACCTGGTCTTTAGAGGTGTACCTGCGCCCGGCTGCAAGCCTACGGCGAACGTAAAACCGCTCGTATCTTGACCGTAACACCCAATCCGGTCAATACGGCAAATCGGTCACCCTCCAGCCGCGTTCCTGTGATTTTACTGGCCTGCGGCAAATTCAAACAAACGTTTGTATTGGACCCGCCAAGTGGTGTAGATATAATGCGCGGCCAAGACAAAACGGTGTAGTCCGTCATTTGCGCAGCTACAGTTTCGCTCCCGTGATGAGCCACTGCGCGCAAGCACCCATAAGACAAAGCAACAGCACGAGCCTTGATGAGTAGGAGAGAACCAGTGGAACGCGAATACATGGAATTCGACGTGGTCATCGTCGGCGCCGGCCCGGCGGGCCTGTCCGCCGCCTGCCGCCTGAAGCAGAAGGCCGCCGAAGCCGGTAGCGAAATCAGCGTCTGCGTGGTGGAAAAAGGCTCTGAAGTCGGCGCCCACATCCTCTCTGGCGCAGTGTTCGAGCCCCGCGCCCTGAACGAGCTGTTCCCCGACTGGAAAGCGCTCGGCGCACCGCTGAATACCGAAGTGAAGCGCGACGACATCTACGTGCTCAAGGATGCCGGCAGCGCGACCAAGGTGCCTGACCTGTTCGTGCCCAAGACCATGCACAACCAGGGCAACTACATCATCTCGCTGGGCAACCTGTGCCGCTGGCTGGCCCAGCAGGCCGAGAACCTCGGCGTGGAAATCTACCCGGGCTTCGCCGCCCAGGAAGCGCTGTTCGACGACAACGGCGTGGTTCGCGGCATCGTCACCGGCGACCTCGGTGTCGACCGCGAAGGCAACCCGAAAGACGGCCTGTATACCCCGGGCATGGAACTGCGTGCCAAGTACACCCTGTTCGCCGAAGGCTGCCGTGGGCATATCGGCAAGCAGCTGATCAAGCGCTTCAACCTCGACAGCGAGTCCGACGTCCAGCACTACGGCATCGGCTTGAAGGAAATCTGGGAAATCGACCCGGCCAAGCACGAACAAGGCCTGGTGGTGCACACCGCCGGCTGGCCGCTGGACGTGATGGCCAAGGACAACACCGGTGGCTCGTTCCTTTATCACCTGGAAAACAACCAGGTGGTGGTCGGCCTGATCGTCGACCTGTCCTACGCCAACCCGTACCTGTCGCCGTTCGACGAGTTCCAGCGCCTCAAGCACCACCCGGTGATCAGCCAGTACCTCGAAGGCGGCAAGCGCATCAGCTACGGCGCCCGCGCCCTGGCCAAAGGCGGCATCAACTCGCTGCCGAAAATGGTCTTCAATGGTGGCGCGCTGATCGGTTGCGACCTGGGCACCATGAACGTGGCCAAGATCAAGGGCAGCCATACCGCGATGAAGTCCGGCATGCTTGCCGCCGAAGCAGTGGCCGACGCATTGATCGCCGGTAGCGAAGGTGGTGATCAGCTGAACAGCTATGTCAGCGCCTTCAAGGCCAGCTGGCTGCACGAAGAACTGTTCGCCAGCCGCAACTTCGGCCCGGCCATGCACAAGTTCGGCCCGCTACTGGGCGCGGCGTTCAACTATGTCGACCAGAACTGGTTCGGTGGCAAACTGCCGTTCACCCTGCACGATACCAAGCCGGATTACGCTTGCTTGAAGCTGGCCGCCGACTCGCAGAAGATCGATTACCCGAAACCAGACGGCAAGCTCAGCTTCGACAAGCTCAGCTCGGTATTCCTCTCCAGCACCAACCACGAAGAAGAACAACCCTGCCACCTGAAGCTGACCGATCCAAGCGTACCGATCGCCAGCAACCTGCCCCTGTACGACGAGCCTGCTCAGCGCTACTGCCCGGCAGGTGTATACGAAGTGGTCACTCAGGAAGACGGCAACAAGCGCTTCCAGATCAACGCGCAGAACTGCGTGCACTGCAAGACCTGCGACATCAAGGACCCAGCCCAGAATATTACCTGGGTCACCCCTGAAGGCGCTGGCGGGCCGAACTACCCGAACATGTAAGGCCCCTGCCCTTGTGGCAACAAAAAGCCCCCGGCCCTCATGGGCCCGGGGGCTTTTTGTTGGCTGCCATTATCAGGCAGTGCGCACTTCCTCGAAGAGTTCTGGATGGCGATCCAGCAGCTTGAGCAGTTTCACCAACGCCACTGGCGGTGTGGTCTTGCCGTTTTCATAGCGGGAGAACGCATTGACTCCACCACCGAAAATTTCCCCCGCTTCACGCTGGTCGAGGTCGAACTTTCTGCGCATGGAGGCAATAAAGGAAGGATCCACAACATTTGCGTTGACCTGGCGCTCGAATGCCGTCATCAAGTGACTGACGCGCATGGCTTCATCATGACTCAGTACACATTCACCACATGCGGAGCAGTAATCGCCACTTACCTCAGGGATCACTGTCATCTCGCCTTTGTAGCTATAGGGCATGCCCTGAATGTCAGGTGCAAGCTCCGAGCCGCCGCATATTGGACATCTCATGGTTACAACTCCTTGAAAGACACGATGAGCACGTCGTCTACCACGGACAATTTCAAATAAACGTACCCAATTGCTGTAAGCGGGCGATAAACATCCTGCCAAACCCGGTGGTCAATATGGCTGTTCATGCTCTTGTAGAAATCAGTGCGCTTCAAGCTGGTGATCACCTCAAGCATGCCCGGAAAATCCATTCCCAGCGCCTTGGCGCCTTTCAATGCTGCACCCGTAGGACGGATTCGCCTTGCCGCAGCCAGAGCTTTTACCCGCTCCAGCGGGCAATGAGGCATTCTCTTTTCCATGAGAAATTAACCTTCCAGGTTAAATTTGGCTAATAGGTTATTCCAATAGCCCCCACCTGGAAGTCTGCCCCAGTGTCCCGCAGCCGTTACCGGCTCATTTGTCGCCGCACATGACCGGCATCGGCTCCGCCGCAAACACCAATGGCTCACGACGCCCGAAATACAGGGCCGTCAGCAGCCCCACCGCCCCCATGATCAGACAAAACCCGACACACACCCATGGGCTCCACGGCATCAGCGCAATCAGCGCCAGCGGCGTGGTGCTGGCCCACAGTGCGTAAGCCACGTTGTAGGTGAAGGAAATCCCCGAAACCCGGATCTCGGCCGGGAACAGCCCGACCATTACCGAGGGCACCACCCCCACCACGCCACAGCTCAACCCTGCCAGCGCATACGCCAGCCAGGTCATCCCCCACTGCCCCACCAGGCTGGCGTACAACGCGCCGATACCCAGCGGCAGCAATAGGCTGTAGAGCATCAGCGCGCGCCAGGCACCCACACGGTCGACCAGCAGCCCGGCCAGCACGCAGCCGATGTTGAGGAAGACGATGCCCACGCTGCTCAGAGCGAAGGTGTACCCGGCACTCATGCCGAAACGCTGCTGCATAACCGTCGGCGTGATCACCACCAGCACCACCACCGCCGAGGTCAGCACACAGGTCAGCAGCGCGGCGGGGATCAGCGCCCGGCGGTGCTCGCCCAGCACGCGTCGCAACGGGAACGTCACAGGTTGCGCCTGGCGCGCGCGCAGGGCGAGAAACACCGGTGTTTCACTGAGCCAGCGGCGCAGCCACACCCCCATCACACCAAACACCCCACCCAACAGGAACGGGTAGCGCCAGGCGTAATCGAGGATTTCCTGCGGGGTGAACAGTTGCGCCAGCAAGGTCGCGGTCAGCGCCCCCAGCAGGTAGCCGAAGGTCAGCCCGGCCTGCAGAAACCCCAAGGCATAGCCGCGTCGCCCGTTTGGGGCATGCTCGGCGACAAAGGTCCACGC
This sequence comes from Pseudomonas sp. LB-090624, assembly GCF_003205205.1. GTDB lineage: Bacteria > Pseudomonadota > Gammaproteobacteria > Pseudomonadales > Pseudomonadaceae > Aquipseudomonas. The sequence continues at coordinate 12,283 of NZ_QJRL01000019.1, read as the reverse complement.
GCTGGGCACCTCCCCGCCTACAGCAGCCCCCTGGAGGATACGCAGGGCCAACAGGACCAGCGGTGCCGCGTAGCCAATGTCGGCGTAGGTCGGCATCACCCCGATCAGCAGGCATGGCAAGGCCATCATCAGGATGCTCAGGTTGAACACCCGCTTGCGCCCCAGGTGGTCGGCGAAGTGCGCCATCAAGATGCCGCCTAGCGGCCGCGCCAGGTAACCGGTGACGAAAATGCCGAAGCTTTGCAGCAGGCGCAGCCATTCGGGCATTTCGGGTGGAAAGAACAGCTGGCTCAGGGTCAGCGCAAAGAACACGAAAATGATGAAATCGTAGATTTCCAGCGCGCCGCCCAGCGCCGCCAGGCCCAGAGTCCTGTGGTCGCCGCGGCTGAACCGGGGCGGGCGAGCGGTATCGATGGCAGTCATGGCAGTGTCCGCAAATCGGCAAAGCGCAAGAGCATAACAAATCGCTGCCCGGTTGCCCGCTGGCGGCTTGGCTAGCGGTTGAACACCGTGTGCGCGAAGTTGGCCCGTGGCCGTGGCCTGACAGCATTGGCAGGCGCGTTGCCCGGCAGCGGCAACTTGCCCACCAGCAGGGGGGCATCGATGATTGCCATGAACGTCTCCAGCGCCTCGCTATCGGGCGCCTGCGGCAGGCTCAGGCTGACGGCCTGGCGCTCGGTTTGCGGCACCGCAGGCACTTTCAACTGGCTGGAGTGGTACAGCAGGGCGTGCTGGATCTGGGTGCTGACGCGACAGAAGCGCGCCAGGTCGACGCCGGCATGGCTGGCCAGTTCGATATTGCCCAGCAACAGGTTGAAGGGCTGCAAGGCGCACAGCACCAGGCGCTGTAGCTCCTCGAAACTGTCCACTGGGGCTATCCGGTAATAGCCCAGGCCATTGAGCAACCGCTCCATCTGCAAGCGCTGGCACGGGTGTTCATCGGCGATAAGAATGCGCAGGGTCTTGTTTGCCATGGGCGGACCTGGGCAGCTGGGTAATGGGCACGCTCCATGACCATACTGCGCCAGTGACGGCGACTGCCAGAGTAACGCAGGCAGCGGTCTTCTTTGATAGAAGCCGGAAAAGCCGCATAAATCAAGTGATTGACTGACGGAATTTGCATTCGCCTTTAGCCAGGCAATCAGGATTCCCACTGCCGCATGCGCACCCGGCAGTGCTTCATGGCATTGACGATGTGCTTTTCCACCAGGCTGCGCGAGATGCCCAGGCGCTCGGCGATCTGCAGATGTGACAAGCCTTCGATCTTGCGTAGCAGGAAGCTTTCGCGGCAGGGGCCGGTCAGTTCGTCAAGTGCCCGCTGCATCAGGGCCAGGCGCTGATCGAGCTGCAACTCCTGCGCTAGCGCCGGCACGTGCCAGCACTCATCACTGTCCAGAACCTCCAGCGGCTCGGCCTGACGCACCAGATGGCGACGATGGCGGTCTACCAGCAGGTTCAAGGCGGTGCGGTACAGGAAGGCGCGCGGATGCTCGATCTGCCCGTTGTCCGTTCGCTCCAGTACCCGCAGGTAGGCATCGTGGGCAACATCCTCCGCCGCCTGACGGTTACCCAGGCGCGCGGACAGGAAACTCACCAATTCACGATAGTAACGTTCCACAACCACACCTGGAATCGTCCTGCACCCCCACGCTGGGGCCGATGCAGAACTGAGTGATATCAGCGCGCGATCTTACAAAATATAATGATTCTCAGCAACGCATGCTTGCACTGCGTTTACCGTCAGCCCGACGCCTGCACGAGTTTCAGATTGCGGGCGTACCAAGGCCGCTGCGGCACCCGTGGTCGCAAGCGGGCAAAGAGGTCTTCGTTGCCGTATATGATGCGCAACGCCAGCTTCATGGTTTCCGGGTCCATCTCGACACTTCGACCCGGCCGCAGGCCCGGCACCGTGGAGCAGCCATGGGTATCGGGGCCAAGCCATGGGTCCGCCACCTCCACCCAGCGCCCGGGGGCGAACCAGGATACGCCGTTCACCTGCAGGCGACGGATCTCGCCCGGGTGGATCCGCTCATGGGCGCGAAACCAGTCGTCGATCCGGTCGTCGATCCAGCCATGGAAATGCCAGAACACCGGATTTACATGTGACGAGAACGGGTCGCCGAGAAAGTCGTTGCGCGCCTCGAACCAGCGCTCGGCAAAATCACCCGGCGTACGTGCGGCGGGCACCGGCATACCGTTGGACGGGTCGCGCGGCACCGCTGCCCAGCGCATGTGCAACCAGTCATGCAGGCCCAGCTCCAGCTCTGAGCCGAACTGCCCCAGGGTCAGCTTGCCCAGGTAATCCGGGTCACTGTATCGCGACTCCCAGACCTGGAAGTTGCCATGGAAGGTGTCTGGGCTCTTGATGGCGCGTACCCACTGGGTGTATTCCGGGTCGTCATGGGCCAGCCAGGTGGGTGGCAGGGCGTTGCCGTCGTGGTTGTCGTAGTACCGCGCAAACCCGATGCGGTCACGCTCGAGTTCCGGCTGAGGCAACGGGAACCGGGCCCACGAGGGCAGTGCCTGCAGGGCCCTGGCACTGCCAAGCATGTGCCGGTGCATGAACAGGAAGTCCTCTCCGGAGCCGTTGCGATCCTTGTGTCGGCCACGTGCATCACGCTCCTGGCCACGCGGCCCGGGCTGCCAGCCCAAGCCACGCAGGGCGGACTGCTTGTCTTCTTCCAGCTTGTGCCATTTGTCCCGTGAAGCGTGCCAGAGCTGGTGGAACAGCCGGTGCTCCGGTGCAATCAGCCAAGCCAGCAACTGTGGCGACAGCGGTGTACGTTCGCGAGCCTCCGGGAAGGGGCGCTTCAAGGCCAGGAAGCCATTGTCCAGCACAGGCAGTGACAGGGCGCGGTCCAGGGCCGAGACACGGCCGTTGAGCGTTGCCGGCCCGGCATTGCCAAAGGCGCCCCAGACCTCATCGATCACGACATGGCATTCATAGCGCGCCTGCCCGGCACCGGGCTCGGTTGAAAACAGCCGCCAGCGCAACGTCCCGGGCTTGTCCGTCAGCAAGTCACCCATGACCCGGTAACGTGGTTCCTGCTCACTGCGCAGCCGTTCGGCGGTGTCCAGGTAGCCGCGCAGCCCCCGGCCATTGCTGGCGACATCCAGAAACAACTCCAGCTCGCCGTCGGGCAGGCCCTGCAGCTGGGCATCCTTGCCCTGTGCAGTCCAGCGCCAGACACCCCGCAGGATGTCGCCCAGCTGCTGCAGGCGGGTATCGGCCAACTCGACAACAGCCTCGCCAGGCGTTTCCGGAAACGCCTCGACATCCCGCTGGCGCTGCACATACAGCGCACCAGGCACTGCTACGCCCGTCAATGCCACAGCGGCGATGAACCCGCGTCGAGAAATCGTCATTGCCACTACCTGTGCCTTCATTGCGGCCATGGAGCACGGCCCGTCCAAGGCTAGAACGTTGTACCTGCGCTGAAATTTAGCGCCGCGGCCGGGGCGGCTAAATTTCCTTCGTGTCGACTCGTTCACCCCAGGTAGCGGCGGCCCCTGTGCCATCCCTCGACGGTGAACCTACTGAGACCAAGATGACGACACCACGCTGGAAAAAAGCCCTGTACATCAGCCTGGCTGCGGCAGTCGCCGCGGGTGCCGGTCTGGCTGCCTGGTACCATTTCGCGACCCCTGGCGGTTACCCCCGGGAGGTGGTTCGTCAAGCCAACGACTTACAGGAACGCATCCTCTCGTTCGACAGCCATGTCACCTTGCCGCTGGACTTCGGCAACGAAGGCAGCGAAGCCGACAAGAATGGGCCGGGCCGCTTCGACCTGGCCAAGGCTGCCCAAGGGCGGTTGTCTGGCGCGGCGCTGACCATCTTTGCCTGGCCCGAATCCTGGACGGGCGCAAACAGCCCGCATCGCCCCACGCCTGGCTTCGTCGAGGCGGCCCGGCATACTCAGGAGGTGCGCTACAACGCGATCACCGCGATGGTGCGCGACTTCCCTGAACGCGCTGCGGTTGCCTACACCCCTCAGGACATGCGGCGCTTGCACGGCGAAGGCAAATTCGCGGTGTTTCTGAGCATGCTCAATGCGTATGCGCTGGGGGACGACATCGACCAGCTCGACCGCTGGGCGGCACGCGGGGTGCGCATGTTCGGCTTCAGCTATGTCGGCAACAACAGCTGGGCCGACTCGTCTCGTCCCCTGCCATTCTTCAACGACACCGTCGATGCACTCGATGGCCTGTCCCCAATCGGCAAGCGCGCCGTACAACGGCTCAATGACCTGGGCGTGATCATCGATGTCTCGCAGATGTCCACCAAGGCACTGACCCAGGTCCTCCAGATCAGCCGTACACCAGTGGTGGCCTCGCACTCCGCACCGCGGGCCATGGTCGATATCAACCGCAACCTGTCCGACAAGGAAATGCAACTGATCAAGGATGGCGGCGGTGTCGTGCAACTGGTCGCGTTCTCCAGCTACCTCAAGCCGCTCAGCGCGCAAACCCAGGAAAAGCTCAATACCTTGCGCGCACGCTACGCCCTGCCGCCACTGGCAGACCTGAACTACGCGCTGATGCCAGGTGACCCGGTCATTGCCGGCTGGCCGGAGCAGAAAGTCGGGCAGTACGCCAATGAGCTCTACGCAATCCTCGATCAAGAGCCCCCGGCGACGCTGAAGGACTACGGTGATGCCATCGACTACACCGTGCGCAAGATCGGCATAGACCACGTAGGGATCAGCTCTGACTTCAACGAAGGCGGTGGTATCGACGGCTGGCACGACGCCAGCGAGGCACGCAACGTAACCGCCGAACTCATCACCCGCGGCTACTCGGAAGCCGACATCGCCAAACTGTGGGGCGGCAACTTCCTGCGCGTCTGGGAACAGGTGCAGAGCGCCGCCCACGGCACCGAACCCTCTCAGCGCTAAGCCATCGAGCACCTTCATGAACGACCGCCGCACCTTTCTCAAACAGGCTGGCATCCTTGCCGCCAGCCTGCCGCTTGCCGGCCAGCTGCTACCGGTTGCCGAGGCGGCCACGGCGATCCCGAGCGCCGGCAACCAGCGTTGGGCCGATTTTCGTCGCCTGTTCGAACTCGACCCCAACTATGCGCACTTCGCCAATTTCCTGATCACCTCTCATCCAAAGCCGGTACGCGAAGCCATCGAGGCCCTGCGTGCACGTTTCGACCGTCACCCGGCGCGAATGGTCGACTGGGATGCCCAGTCGGAGTGGAAACACGAGGCGGAGGTACGCCAATGGGCGGCACGCTACCTGGAGGTGGCGCCACGCCAGATTGCCCTGACGGGCAGCACTACCGAGGGCCTGGGTTTGATCTATGGCGGCATCAAGCTGGCGCCCGGCCAGGAAATCCTGACCACGGTGCACGAGCACTCCGCCGCCCGACAGACCATGAACTACCGCAGCGCCCGCGATGGCAACCCGGTACGCAGGCTGCGCCTGTTCGAGCAGCCCTGGCAGGTGAGTACCGACCAGGTGCTGGGCACCTTGCGTGCGGCCATCTCCCCGCAAACGCGGGTGCTGGGTATGACCTGGGTACATTCAGGCAGCGGGGTCAAACTGCCGGTTGGCGAAATCGGCGCGCTGGTACGCGAAATCAATCAGAACCGGGATGAGCGCGACCATATCCTGTATGTCATCGACGGGGTGCACGGGTTCGGTGTCGAAGACATGCGCTTCGCTGACCTGAACTGCGACTATTTCATCTCCGGCACCCACAAGTGGATGTTCGGCCCGCGCGGTACCGGCATCATCTGCGCTGCATCCTCGGCGCTGGGGCAGCTGCACCCGAGCATCGCCACCTTCTCCGAAAACGAAGATTTCGCCACCACCATGAGCCCGGGCGGCTACCACGCCTTCGAGCACCGATGGGCCTTGGGCAAGGCATTCGAATTGCACCTGCAAACCGGCAAGGCAGCCGTGCAGGCGCGTATCCACGCCCTCAACGAATACCTGAAACAACAGCTGGAAAGCCTGCCCGCCATCGAACTCGTGACCCCGCGCAGCAGCACTCATTCAGCGGGTTTCACCTTCTTCCGCGGCAAAGGCCAGGACGCCGACGAACTGGCCAGGTACCTGACGAGCCAACGCATCGTCGTCGACGCCGTTTCGCGCGATGCCGGGCCAGTGGTGCGCACTGCGCCGGGCCTGTTGAATACCGAAGCGGAAATCGACCGACTGGTCGACGTGCTGCGCCAGCGCTTGCGCGCTTGACAGGCCGCGCCAGGCATCGCGATCCCATGCCAAACCTGCACAACGACAACCGACGAGGCTTACCGTGGACTTTCAGCGCATACTCGAAAAACTGTTCGTCAATGCCCATGCCGTCGGTATCGAAGGCGTGTTCCAGTTCGACTTCGGCCAGGGGCTCGCCTACTGGTCGGAGGTATGCGACAACCCATGCACGGGGGGTGGCCGGCATGAGGCTCCGGACGTCACGATCGAAGTGGCCCAGGATGACTTCCTCGGCATCATGGCGGGCGCTGTCGACGTAGAGGAGCTGTTCGCCAGCGGACGCCTGAAAATAACCGGCAACATGGGCCTGGCGACCCTGCTGCCGCAGGTTATCAGCAGCGCGCGGCAGGGCACGACCGCCAGCAAGGCCGCGATGAACCAGCGCTACCCCACGCCAGGACGCTACAGCGAGGAGGTCTCGGCAGCCCAACCCGTGCTGCATGAGGTACAACGCCTGTCACGGGCCGAAATGCCGCCGTCGCGGTTTCACCATGAACACCTTTCAACGGGCGTGCCAGTGGTGCTGAGCGATGCCCTTGGCGACTGGCCGCTGTTCACCATGGGCCGTGACGCCTCGCTGGCCCACTTTGCCGAGCTGCAGGGCATCACCCGGCATGGTGACTACGTGAAGAAGACTTTCTCTACCGACCGCGACTTCCGCGCCACCTCCATGGCCGACTTCATCGCTTCGCTCGACAAGCCGGCCAAGCCCGGCGAGCCGCCCGCCTACATGGGCAACAATATCGTGCCGGAGAAGCTGCAGGCCCTGATCCGCTACCCGGACTACTTCGATCGCCAGCGCTTCATTCCACCGCGCATCTGGATCGGCCCCAAAGGCACCCTTACACCCCTGCACCGGGATGATACCGACAACCTGTTCGCCCAGGTCTGGGGGCAAAAATCGTTCATCCTGGCAGCACCGCACCATCGCGCCGCACTGGGCACCTGGTCAACCAGCCCGAAGGGCGGCCTGGACGGCTGCGACTTCAACCCCGATGCCCCCGACTACGAGCGCTTCCCCGAAGCCCGTGAAGTGCCCTTCTTGCGCGTGGTATTGCAGGCCGGCGACTTGCTGTTCCTGCCCGAGGGCTGGTTCCACCAGGTAGAGTCGGTGTCCACGTCGCTGTCGGTGAACTTCTGGGTAGATTCCGGCCGCGGCTGGTAACCGGCGATCACGGCAACCTAATTCGCGGGGCCAACAGCTCGTCCACAAAGAAACACCCCTGCAAAAGGCCCCGCATGTCCAGCCTGACCCAAACGCTGCAACAAGGCCTGCGCCGCTTGCTGGGCAGCCGCCCGGCCGCCAGTGCCTATCGCCTGTTCGACCTGGTGCTGCACCAGCGAATCGAACTGAGCCCATCCTTCGTGCGCATGGTGTTCAAAGCCCCCGAGGTGGCCCAAATGACCACGCGTGCGCCCGACCAACGGGTGAAACTGTTCTTCCCCGGCCCGGATGGCTCACTGCCCAGGTTGCCCGACAGCCAGCACTGGAAAACTGCGCTGGAAGCGCTGCCAGTGGCCCGGCGCCCGGTGATGCGTACCTACACCATTCGCGCCCTGCGCCGCGAAGCACATGAGGTGGACGTGGATTTCGTAATGCACGGCGTCAACGGTCCGGCTTCGACCTGGGCGACTCACGCCCAGGTGGGCGACCGCTTGCAGATGCTGGCCCCGCACCTGGCCCATGAAGGCCAGCTGGGCGGCTATGAGTGGAAGCCACCCGCAGGGGTGCGCAGCGTGTTGTTGGCCGGCGATGAAACGGCACTGCCGGCTATCGCCGGCATTCTCGAATCCCTGGCACACGACGCGGCGGAGCTCAACGTAGAGGCCTTCATCGAAGTCCCCCTGGATGCCGACTGCATCGCCCTGCAACACAGCCCGGCCACCCGCGTGCACTGGTTGCCCAGGGACGTGCTGCGCTGCGCGCACGGCCAGGGTCTGCTGCATGCCGTGAGTGAACTGGCCAGCCTGCCACAAGGCCATGCCGCACCAGGCATGCGCCTGAAGGAAGTGGATATCGAGAAACGCATACTGTGGGAACAGGCCAGCAGCACCGGCAGCGCATTTTACGCCTGGGTGGCGGGAGAGTCGGCGACCGTGATGGCCATACGTCGGCACCTGATCAAGGAGCGAGGGTTGCAGCGCGAGTGCCTTACCCTGATGGGCTATTGGCGGGCCGGGCGGTCCCTGGGTTGAGTTGGCACAGCCGGGGCCGCAAAGCAGCCCCGGCAATTGGTCAGACTGCCGCGATCAACGCCTCGGCAAAGCGCTGCGCCACCTCATCGACCTGCTCGCCGCTGATGATCAAGGGCGGCAGGAAGCGCACCACCGCGCCATGCCGCCCGCCCAGCTCCAGGATCAACCCGCGCTTGAGGCACTCGCGCTGCACCTTGGCCGCCAGCTCATGGTTGGCCTGCGGGTAACCCAAGGCATCCCGTTTGCCTTGTGGATCCACCAGTTCCACCCCAAGCATCAAGCCACGCCCGCGAACATCACCCAACTGCGGATAATCCCGTTGCAACTGCAACAGGTGCTGGCGCAAGCGCAGCCCCATGGCCTCGGCATGCTCCGGCAGGCGGTGCTCGACCAGGTAGTTGATCACCGCCGACCCCGCCGCCATGGCCATCTGGTTGCCACGGAAGGTACCGGCATGAGCGCCCGGCTTCCAGGTGTCCAGCCAGTCGCGATACACCACTACCGCCAGCGGCAGGCTGCCGCCGATTGCTTTGGACAATGTCACCACGTCGGGCACGATGCCGGCGTGCTCGAAGGCGAACATCCGTCCGGTACGGCCGAAGCCGCTCTGGATCTCGTCGACAATCAGCGCCACGCCCGCCTGCTCGGTAATGCGCCGCACGCCCTTGAGCCATTCGATGTCAGCCGGAATTACCCCGCCCTCACCCTGTACCACTTCAAGGATCACGGCGGCAGGCAGCGGTACACCGCTTTCAGGGTCGAGCAGCAGGTTTTCCAGGTAATGCAGGTTGGCCTTCACACCGGCCTCACCACCCAGGCCGAACGGGCATCGGTAATCGTACGGGTACGGCATGAATTGCACGCCATTGCTCAGCAGCGCACCCAGCGGCTGCTTGGGGCCATGGCTGCCCATCAGGCTCAACGCGCCTTGGCTCATGCCGTGGTAAGCCCCCTGGAAGGCCAGTACGGTGCTGCGCCCTGTTGCGCCACGTACCAGCTTGAGGGCCGCTTCCACGGCGTCAGTACCGGTCGGGCCGCAGAACTGCACCTTGGCCTGCCGACGCAGGGCCTCGGGCAGGATGCCGAACAGGTCCTGGACGAAGCGGTCCTTGACCGGGGTGGTCAGGTCGAGTGTATGCAGCGGCAGTTCGTCAGCCAGCACGCGCTGGATTGCCTCGATCACTGCCGGGTGATTATGCCCCAGGGCCAAAGTGCCAGCGCCGGCCAGGCAATCGATGAACTGGCGGCCTTCGACATCTTCGACATGGATACCACGGGCGCGCTTGAGCGCCAGTGGAATGCGCCGCGGGTAGCTGCGGGCGTTGGACTCTTGTTGCTGCTGGCGCTGCAGCAAGGGTGAATCGGTGAATTCGTACAGGGGCTGCGGCGCGCTGGCCGGTGCGACCTGGGCAAGGCTGGAAGCGGTGGACATGGGTGAATCCTCGCAAGCAAGCGAATGGGCAGTTATCGCTTTGAAAACGCTTGAGTGCGGGGAGGATTTAGCGGTTGTTGCGGGATTTATTTGGATCTGTGCCGGCCCTTTCGCGGCTGAACCCGCGTGTGTCTTTATGGGGATTGATCACTGCGCGATCGAGGAAAACTTCCCAAACACGGTGCATGGCGCGGGCTGCGCCCGTGTTCGCGGGGCAAGCCCGCTCCCACAGTGATTGCGCTAGATTCGAGAAACTGAGCAAGCCAGTTGTTTCCCCAGGTACTGCATCAGCCTCAAGCCTGCGGGGTACCTGTGGGAGCGGGTTCACCCGCAAAGCGCCCGGACAGGCGATAAACATCAAGGCCTAGTCCGCGCCGGGACTTGCAACAGCACCCGCAACCCGTCACTACGGCTGTCGAACCTCAGGCTACCGGCACACCGCTGCACGATCGCCTGCACAATCGCCAACCCGAGCCCGCAACCCCCACTCTGCCCATTGCGCCAGAAGCGCTCGGTCAAATGCTCCAGGTCCGCGTCGGCAATTCCAGGCCCGTGATCGCGGACCATGAACCCCACCTGCCCGTCGGCCATCTGCACGTCCAACTCAACCGCCTCGTCACCGCCATGACGCAAGGCGTTGTCCAGCAGGTTGCGCAGTGCTGCCACCGCCAACGGTGCCGGCATGCCCAGGTAGATTTGCGTAGCCTCCTCAGGCAGACGCAGCACGATACGCCGGTTGTCGCCGCCGCCGGCATCCTGCATCGCCTGCCGCGCCACCTGCTCGGCACTGCACTGCACGCCATCCTCGAACGACAAGCTGCCTTCTACCCGCGCCAGCATCAGCAACTGCTCAAGCGTGCGGTGCATGCGGTCGGTGCCCTGCTCGGCATGCTCCAGCGCCTGCTCGCGCACTGCACCGTCGGTCATGCGCGCCACCTGCAGGTGGGTCTTGATCGCGGTCAGCGGGCTGCGCAGTTCATGTGCAGCATCGTCGGTCAGGCGCCGCTCACGCTCGATGGTCTGGGCAATGCGCAGAAACAGCTGGTTCTGGGTCTCCAGCAACGGCTGCAACTCGCTGGGCATGCCTGCCACCTGCAGCGGCTCGACACTGTCCGCACGCCTGCGGCGCAAGGCATCGCGCATGCGGTTGAGCGGCTCCAGGCCCTTGCCAAGGCCAATCCACAACAGCCCCAGGCTGCCGAGCAGGGCCATCAATACCGGCGCCGAAGCCGCCAGCAGAATCGACTGGTTCAGCGCCTCGCGTTCCATGTGCCGGTCGGCCGTGGTGATGCGCACATCGCCATGGTTGTAGGTGAAGGTGCGCCACAACGCATCGTCGATGGTCTGGTCACGGAAGCCACTGCGCTCGTCATCCATGGCGCCATCATGCTTGTGGTTGCTGGCGAGGATCTCGCCACGCAGCGAGCTGACCTGGCAGGCCATGCCGTCCGGCACGCTGAACTGGTCGGCAGAAAAGTGCGCTTCGCCGCCCTTGGCGGTCAGCGGTTGCGGCAGCTGGTCGATCAGCCCGGCAACCATCCGCGCCGAAGCCACCAGGCGCTGGTCGAGGGAAAACATCATCTGCTGGCGCAGGTCACGCAGCATCCACGCAGCAGCCAGCACCCAGATGATCACGAAGGCACTGCCCAGGATAAGGCTCAGGCGTACCCGCAGGCTCATGATGCGGCCGCCTCCGGCGCTTGCGCCGGGCCCAGGCGATAGCCGAGGCCGCGCACGGTCTCGACGATACCGTTGCCGAGCTTGCGCCGCAGGTGATGGATATGCACATTCAGGGCATTGCTCTCGACTTCGTCGCTAAAACCGTAGACGCAGTCTTTCAGTTGCTCGCTGGACAGCACCCGCCCAGGGTTCTGCAGCAGCGCCTGGAGCAGGGCCTGCTCACGGCGGGACAGGTCGACATGCTGCCCCGCCAGGGTAGCCTCGCAGCTGCTCGGGTCATACCGCAGCGGGCCGTGCTCGATCACGTTCACCGCGCGCCCGGCCACCCGTCGCAGCAAGCTATGCAGGCGCGCGGCAAGCTCGCGCAGGTCGAAGGGTTTGAGCAGGTAATCGTCGGCACCGGCCTGCAGGCCATCGACACGATCGGTGACGGCATCCCGGGCAGTGAGCACCAGTACCGGCAGTGTCTCGCCTTTCTCGCGCAGGCGGCGCAGCAGCTTGAGGCCGTCTTCGTCGGGCAGGCCGAGGTCGAGGATCATCACGTCGAACTGCGCGGCCTGCAGCATCGCCCGCGCCGCGGCAGCATTGCCCACCCGGTCCACGGTCAGGCCCTGAGCGGTGAGGCCGGCGCAGATGCCGGCGGCGATCAGGTCGTCGTCCTCGCAGAGCAGAACGTGCATGGTGGGGCTCCCGGAGTGGTGTGGCTGGTATTGCACCTTGGGCGGATTAAGGGGGGATTATGGACCTTTTGTG
>NZ_QJRL01000018.1:108959-109431 GCF_003205205.1 Pseudomonas sp. LB-090624 | reverse complement strand
GGGTTTTACAACAGCTGTCGACTGCATTCAGCACTGGGTTACCGTTCACCGAACGAATACGCAAAAGGCTTAAGGCAGTTGGCTCTGTAGCCAGCTTCTTGGCGTCCGCTGTCACGGGGCAGGCCCATGGTTACTTTTTGTCGCGTTTGACAAAAAGTAACCAAAAAACGCTGCGCTCCCATCATCCGGCCCCTGCGCTGCGCTCCGGGGTTCCCTCACTCCGGCATTGCTCCCGGCAGGACCGCGCCGAAGGCCCCATCCTGGGGCCTCAGCGCTTGACGGGCATCCATGCCCGTCACCTGCCTCCGCAATGCCTGCGTTCGGCCTCCTGAAGTCGCGAAGATCAAGATCAAGATCAAGATCAAGATCAAGATCAAGATCAAGATCAAGATCAAGATCAAGATCAAGATCAAGATCAAGATCAAGATCAAGATCAAGATCAAGATCAAGATCAAGATCAAGATCAAGATCA
>NZ_QJRL01000018.1:89057-108949 GCF_003205205.1 Pseudomonas sp. LB-090624 | reverse complement strand
AAGATCAAGATCAAGATCAAGATCAAGATCAAGATCAAGATCAAGATCAAGATCAAGATCAAGATCAAGATCAAGATCAAGATCAAGATCAAGATCAAGATCAAGATCAAGATCAAGATCAAGATCAAGATCGAGACAGCGGCGGTTCTTGCGGGCTGTGTTACTTCGTATGCACCGTACACGCCACCAGCCTCACCACCACCGGCCGCACCACCAGCACGCAAACAAACGCCACCGGCATCGCCAACTGATAAGCCTTCAGCACATTGCTCAGGTACTCCGGGGTAACCCCTGCATTCGCCGCAGTGATCACGAAACACATCAACAGCGCCATGATCGACGACATATAAAAGGCGAAAACGTAGGGCGTGGCGGCTGGGTGCAATTTGCGTCGGCTGCGCGCTTGGGAAAGGTTGTTCATGCAAGCTCCTGAAAATGGATGGAGCTGCAGGTTAGCAACGCGCGTAGTCGCAGCTGTAGACCAGCAGGATTGAGTACTTTATAAAGAAATTCTTACGAATCCACGAGCCTCCCCATGGACCTGCTCAACGCCATCCGTTGCTTCATCAAGGTGGTTGAAGCCGGCAGCATCGTCGCTGGCGCCCGCAACCTGGGTCTCACCCCGGCGGCGGTCAGCCAGAACCTGGCCCGGCTGGAAGGCCACCTGCAGGTGCGCCTGCTTAGCCGCAGTACACGCAGTATGGCCCTGACACCCGCTGGCACTCAGTATTACCAGCGGGTCAGCCATATAGAGCGTGACCTCGCCCTGGCCGAGCAAGCCGTCACCACCCCGGACAGTGAACCTCAGGGGCGGCTTTGTATTGCCTCGACGACAGCCTTCGGCCGCCATGTGCTGGCGCCACTGATCCCCGCATTCAGCGCCCGCTATCCGCTGCTTTCGATAGAATTGGTAACGACTGATCGCCGGGTCAACCATGCGCGTGAAGACGTTGACGTGAGCCTGCGCATCGCGCCGCAACTGGAAGACCAGCTGTTGGCCCGGCACATCGCCCGCATCCCGTTCATTTGCTGTGCATCGCCCGGGTACCTGCAAAATGCCGGTGTGCCGGCCACGCCAGAGGCCTTGCGCGATCATCGCTGCCTGGTGTTCCGCTACCCCGTGGACGGCCGCTTCCTGCGATGGGGATTCATGCGCGACGGACTGCGCTTTGAGCCGGTATTTAGCAACGTGCTGATAAGCGATGACATCGACGCCCTTACCCAGATGGCCCTCCACGATGGAGGCATAACCCGGCTGGCCGAGTTTATCGTGCGGCCGCACTTGGCTTCTGGTGCCTTGGTGCCACTGTTCGAATTCAGCGACAGTGGCCAGGCCTACGCCCAGACTGAACCGATGGACATCTATCTGTGCTTGGCTGACCGTTTTGCCATGACGACGAAAGTGCGAGTGTTCATGGACTACCTGCGCGAATGCCTGGGTGATAGCTGGCGGATGCAGGAATGAAAAAACCGCCACGAAGGCGGTTTTTCTTGCAACGCACAAGAATCAGAAACGGTAGGTGAGGGATGCACCGATACCGTGAGCGCTGTTCTCGTACTTGGCCTGGTAGCTACCCTTGGTTGCGCTGACCTGATTCACCTTGGTGTCCTCTTCCCACAGATAGGAATAGGCCACGTCGATGGTCATGTCGTCGTTCGGGCTCCAGCCGGCACCCAGGCTGAAGATCTTGCGGTCACCGGTCGGGATGCGTGGCGAACGGTCGTGGTTGTTGGTTGGGGACTGGTCGACGGTGAAGCCTGTGCGAAGCACCCACTCCTTGTTGACCTTGTAGGATGCACCAATGGCGTGTGCCCAGGTGTCATGCCAGTTCTGCTCTTCGGTGATGGTCTGGAACGCCGAACCTGCCAACGGTGCCGGTACGTCGTTTTGAACGGTGATGTTCTCCAGGCGGCTCCAGCGCGTCCAGGTGCTGCCTGCGTACAGGGTCCACTGGTCGTCCAGTTCGTGAGTAACCGAAAGGTCGACAGACTCCGGCGTCTTGATCTTCAGGGTGGCGTCGAACTTATCGCCGTCGAACGGCCCGATCAGTGGGGTGCTGACACGGGTCTTGCCCTCCAGCTTGTAGTCGACCATCGAATGGTAGGTCAGGCCGACGCGGGTGCGGTCGGTGGCCTGGACCAGGATACCGATGTTGTAGCCAATGGCAGTGTCGTCACCCTTGATCTTGACTTCGCCGTCGTTACTGCCCGGGCTGAACGGGTTGATCAGGCTTGAGCCCAGTTCGCCCTCGATGCGGTTGATGGTCGGGCCGAAACCAATCGAGACCTTGTCGTTGAAGGCATAGCTTACAGTCGGCTGGAAAGTGACGACCTGTACGTGGCTTTTCTTGCCCCAGTAACGTGCGGCGTCATCACTGCCGTAGTCGGTTACCAGGCCGAACGGGACGTAGACACCGAAGCCTACGCTCCAGTGGTCATCGATCGGCTTGACGTAGTAGCCCATGGGTACGCCAACCACAGGCACCATGTCACCATCGGTTTCCCCCCCGAGGTTGCTGCCTGGGCCCGAGATGTCGGACTTGGCAATGACGGCGGCGCCGCCCACGGTGAACTGCTCGCGCTTGAGGCGGGACATGCCAGCCGGGTTGCCAAATACGGTGCTGGCATCATCGGCAGAAGAAGAACGTCCCGCGAAACCTGTCCCCATGCTGCTGATGCTCTGTTCGTTGAGCGCGAAGCCGCTGGCGAGCAGTTGGCTGGAAGCAAGCGCAATCGCTACGCCGAGGGAGGTTTTGAGCATTACTTTTTTCATTATTAGAAAACTCCTTGGGATCTCCGGGGCGAAAAGCTACCAACAAATCACGCGCTGCGCTATAGCCTCAATCGCAGGAGTTAGAGCGCTTTTGTAGGACAATCCGACCAAAATTCCCTTTTTTCCGGTTTTATTGTAGGACGCGTCTTAAGATGCCTGTGGCAATCTCCGATCTATGCAGGTATGCCAAGCGGTGGTGAAGTCCCGCAGGCGACCTTGGGGGTTGAAAATCTGTCGCCAGATCCGCGCAAGTGCCAACAAATCGTCAGCCGCAGGCAGGGGCGTGGACTGCTCTTCGACGAGCATCCAGGCAATGGCAGTGGAGTAGCGAAGGTTGACGGTCAGCTCTAGATGCGGGCCGCCCAGGAAGGCGTGCTGGCTGGCCAGGCCACGGATCATGCTGGCCAGGTCAGGGTCGCGGGCCAGGTAGTCGTCCCATAGCGCCTGGTGACGATGTTCGCCAATGCGGTAGAGGCCGTGCCCTCGCCGGTCGTGCAAGGCAGACCCGAGTGCCGACTGGCTGGCGGCGATGCCCAGCAACAAAGCTTCGGCGCTGGCGCAGTGACGGTTCAGGTAGACCAGGGTGGGTCGGATCACATACTGACACAATTCATTCGCCGCAATACCCATGATGCCCTCGAGCAAGTAAGGGCCGGACGGGCGCTGGAGCTTGGCAGCTGGTGAATGATCAGGCCCGCCGGAAGCGGCAAGCACCGCTCGAGTTGAAGTGTAGTGTGATAATCGTGGTGTAAAAGGCTGTTTTTAAATCGATTGCTGTCAGACGCCCTTGGCTATATGCCTTAAGGCAATTACGCCAAGAACGTTCAGGCAGGCTCGAGACGGCTCGATTCAGCGCTTGAATACCGCGGTATTCGCCACTCACGCGGTGAGCGACTGGCGGGTCCGGGCGATCACCGCCTGCAGCGGTTCGGTGCGGCTGTACTGTTCAGGGTACAGGCGCTCGGTGTGGCAGGCGACGCCGTGTTCGTCTACCAGGGTGAAGCTGAAGCTGCCCTTGCGTGGGGCAACGATAAGGCACTTCAGCGGCGAGAAGGCCTGGGAGAGGGTGCCAATGGCAGCCTGAATTTGATGATGAGTTTGCATATTGTTGGAGGTTCCTGCTTTAAACACGGGGATTATGATCCGTGCATGATAGAAACGTTCCAGTGACGCCTTTATTAAGGGACGAACGAACCTGACTGGAACAGGGCAGCCAGAGGGAGCGCGATCAAAGGTTTGCGCCTGGGCTGACTGGTAGGTACTTCAGAGGGCAGGCAGCACGCCGGGGCCAAGGTTCTAGGCCGTCGGGTGGGATCCTGATCAATCTGTAAGGTGATTCGTGCTTGAACAGCGCAAGGCTGGCGAGTGAATCATCGAAAGGGCCGGTCCGGATTTCAGCAGGGCCACTCTTGGGGGGAGGGCGTCTGCAAGGACATTGGGGCCAGAATTGACTTTCAGCTTGGTACTAACGAGGCGCACCTTACCTTAAATGCAGGTGGTTGGCAAGCGCTACGTTTGTACAGGGTAGCCGCGCAGTATGGCGCGTATCTGCGCCGCTGGGAAGAGGGGCAAATGGCCCATATCCACGCTGATGTGCCCTGTTCGTGCACTCAACTGAATGTTATTGGTGCACTTGTTCACATTTGGGGCGGCGCTTGTAAAGGCTTGGCAACACCTCAGGTCGGTCTCGCCAATGCCTTGACTGGGTGGTTAAGTCAATGAAAAAAAACACTATTTTTAGCTGGTGAAAAAATCGTCAGTTTGACCGAAGCCCCCATTTCACGGGGGTTTGCGGGGTATGTGAGGGGGTTGTCCACCGAGTTATCCACAGGAACTGTGGATTGTCCCTGGCACTTGCTCTAGCACGGGCGTGCCAGCAGACGAGCGAACTGTCCGACAATCGACATGTGCCAACGGACCGGTTGGTCATGCACCTGGAAACGTCAAGAAAAGATCATCGAAATTTTTTTTCAATCCTCCAGAAATCGACAGGTCAGGGCGAAAAAAAAAGAGTAGAGTGGCGCGCCTTTCGAGTCGCCAAACCTGTTGCTCATGAAGTTCCGCAGTAAACACCTCGCCAGTCCCGCTGTATCGAGCCATGCCCCTCCCGCGAAGCGTTTTTCATTGAAGGTAGCCTTGTGGCTGCTCGACAGCCCGCGCCTGGGTGACAAGCCGCAGGTCAAGCACTTGGCTGGGCGCCTGTTGAAGCAACCCGCTCGCCAGGGCGTGGTGGTGGCGCAAAGCCGCCTTGGGCAGATGCTGTGCCGTGATTGCGGCAATGCCCGCGACCGGCGCATTGGTCATGAGTTGCTACGCCAGGCGGCCCGTGCCGGTGACTGGCGGGCGCAGCTGGAGTATGCGCAGCTGTGCCAGCGGAGCGAGCCTGAACAGGCCCGCTATTGGCTGGAACTGGCGGCAGGGCAGGGCTCGCAGGACGCGCGGCGGCTGCTGCGACAGTGGTTTCCTGGCTAAGGTAGCTACAGGCAACACACCCGTCAGGCTGATAAGCTGCACTCAATTCGCATCAGAGCATCGGGGTAAGCATGACAGTGGATCTGGCCAGCATACTGCTGGGCTTGGTGGCAGGCGCATTACCCTGCCTGGGTTGGATCATGCAGGTGCAGCGCCGTCAGGGCGCCCGGCAAGGCGAGCAGGCCTTGCTTGAGGAACGCCTCAACGCTGCCCAGTTGGCCCAGGCCGGCTTGCAGGCGCAACTGGATGCCAGCCGCGATGAAGTCAGCGACCTCAGTGAAGCCAACAGCGTCAAACAGGCCCAGCTGGCCGCCCAAGGCCGTGAACTGGAGCTGCTGCAGATCGACCGCGACAACGCCCGTGATGCCGCACACGCCTGGCACCTTGAGCGCGCCAACCGTGAAGCCGAGCTGCGCCGCCTGGAGGCCCAAACCGCTCGCCTGGACGCCGAACTGCGCGAGCAACAGGAAAGCCACCAGCAGCGCCTGGAAGACCTGCAGGAGGCACGTGACACGCTGCGTGCCCAGTTCGCCGACATGGCCACCAAGATCTTCGACGAGCGCGAGCAGCGCTTCGCCCAGACCAGCCAACAGCACCTCGGCCAGTTGCTGGACCCGCTCAAGGAACGCATCCAGTCCTTCGAAAAACGCGTGGAAGAAAGCTACCAGCAGGAAGCCCGCGAGCGTTTTTCGCTGGGCAAAGAGCTCGAGCGCCTGCAACAGCTCAACCTGCGCCTGTCCGACGAAGCCACCAACCTCACTCAGGCCCTGAAAGGTCAGAAAACCCAGGGCAACTGGGGCGAGCTGATCCTTGAGCGGGTGCTTGAGCATGCCGGCCTTGAAAAAGGGCGTGAGTACCAGACCCAAGTCAGCCTGAAGAGCGCCGATGGGGAGCGTTTCCAGCCCGATGTGCTGATCATGCTGCCCGGCGACAAGCAGGTGGTGGTGGACGCCAAGGTCAGCCTTACCGCGTACCAACAGTTCGTTGCCGGTAACGACGAGGCCGCGCTGAAGCAGCATGTGCAATCGCTGCGCAGCCACGTCAAAGGCCTTTCGAGCAAGGACTACAACCGCCTCGAAGGGCTGCACAGCCTGGACTTCGTGTTGCTGTTCGTGCCAATCGAGGCAGCCTTCTCGGCAGCCTTGCAGGCCGAGCCGAACCTGTTCCAGGAGGCCTTCGACCGGCAGATCGTGATTGTCAGCCCGACCACCTTGCTCGCCACCTTGCGGGTGATCGACAGCTTGTGGAAGCAGGAACGCCAGGGCCAGAACGCTCGGGAAATCGCCGAGCGCGCCGGTTGGCTGTACGACAAGTTCGTGCTGTTCATCCAGGACCTGGACGAGCTGGGGGGGCGCCTGCAACAGGTGGACAAGGCCTACGCTGCGGCGCGCAACAAGCTCTGTGAAGGGCGCGGCAACCTGGTCAGCCGCAGTGAACAATTGAAGTTGCTGGGCGCGCGCGCCAGCAAGAGCCTGCCGGCCGACCTGCTGGAGCGGGCGCTATCCGACGAGGCGCTGCCCGACGAAGCGGTTACTGAACCAGGCTCAGATGGCGATTGAGCATGGCGCGCAGGGCCGCCGGCTTGACCGGCTTGGCGAGGTAATCCAGGCCTGATGCGTGCACGAGGGCGATGGTTTCCTTGCTGCCGTCGGCACTGATCACCACCCCTGGCACCGGCTCACCCAGCCGTGCACGTAGCCAGCCCATCAGCCCGGTGCCAGTCTCCCCGTCGTCCAGGTGATAGTCCACCAGCGCCAGGTGCGGGCGCATGCCCTTGGCCAGCAAGGCTTCGCATTCGGCCTGGTTGCGCGCGGTCCACACCTGGCAGCCCCAGCGGCTGAGCAGGCTGTTCATGCCGATCAGGATGCTGTCTTCGTTGTCCACGCACAGCACCTGCAACCCGGCCAGCGGCTGGCCGACTTGCTCTACCGGCGCGCTCGGTGCCGGGGCCGCCTGGCGTGCAATCGGCACGCTGACACGGAACACTGTGCCCTTGCCCGGCCACGAACGCACTTCCAGTGGGTGGCCGAGCACCCGGCACAAGCCATCGGCGATCGCCAGGCCCAGGCCCAGGCCTTTTTCGGCGCGGGTCTGGTGGCTGTCCAGGCGCTTGAACTCCTGGAAGATCACCTGCAGCTTGTCGTCGGCGATGCCCGGGCCGCGGTCCCATACCTCCAGCCACAGGCGCTCGCCCTGGCGGCGCACACCGAGCAGAATCGGGCTCTTGCCGTAGCGCAGGGCGTTGGTGAGGAAGTTCTGCAGCACCCGGCGCAGCAGTTTCATGTCGCTGTCCACCCGCAGGCGGCTGCCACGCAGGCGGAATTCCAGACCCTTCTCGGCAGCCAGCAGCTTGAACTCGGCGCCCAGGGTGTCGAACAGCTCGTTGAGGGCGAACGGCTTGGCATCCGGGGTGATCTTGCCGTTCTCCAGGCGCGAGATGTCCAGCAGGTCGCTGATCAGCTCTTCGGCCGAGCGCAGCGAACTGTCCATGTGCTGCACCAACTGCTGGGCCTCTTCGTTCATGCCCTCGGCCTGTTGCGACAAGGCCGCGGAGAACAGCCGCGCGGCGTTCAGCGGCTGCATCAGGTCATGGCTGACTGCGGCCAGGAAGCGGGTCTTGGACTTGCTCACCGCTTCGGCCTGGCTCTTGGCTTCGGACAATGCCTGGTTCAGTTGCGACAGCTCGTGGGTGCGCTCTGCCACCCGTTGCTCCAGGCCTTCGTTGGAATCACGCAGGGCCTGTTCGGCCTCGCGGAACGGGGTGATGTCGGTAAAGCTCATGACGAAGCCGCCGCCGGGCATCGGGTTGCCGATCAGTTCGATCACCCGGCCGTTGGGGAACAGGCGCTCCGAAGAGTGTGCACGCCCCTGGCGCATCCAGTGCAGGCGCCGCGCCACGTGCACCTGGGCCTCGCCCGGGCCGCACAGCCCGCGTTCGGCGTTGTAGCGGATGATGTCGGCAATGGGCCGGCCCACGCTGATCAGCCCGTCCGGATAGTTGAACAGTTCCAGGTAGCGGCGGTTCCAGGCCACCAAATGCAGGTTCTGGTCGACCACGCTGATGCCCTGGTTGATGTTTTCGATGGCCCCTTGCAGCAAGGCGCGGTTGAACTGCAGCACTTCGCTGGCTTCGTCTGCGATGCGGACAACGTCCTCCAGCTGCATGTCGCGGCCTTCGATGGCAGCCTTGACCACGGCGCGGGTCGATGAAGTGCCGAGCACCCCGGCCAGCAGGCGTTCGGTGTGTTCGATCCAGTCGCCGTCGGCGTTCTGGTTAGGGTTGAAACCCTTGCCCTGCCGGTAGGCGAAGCGGATGAAACTTTGCCGTGCGCGCTCCTCGCCGACAAAGCGCGAAGCCAGGGTCAGCAGGTCGTCGATCTGCACCGCCAGCAGCGGCTTGCTGCTGGGCCGCGCGCTGGTTTGCTGGCCGATGAAGCGGCCGGCCTGCCAATGCTCGGAAACCCGTGTGCGTGACAGCACCGACACCCAGGCGAACAGGGTGAAATTGCCCGCCAGCGACAGCACCACGCCCTGTGTCAGCGGGCTGATCGGCAGGTTCAGCGGGTTGCCGTGCAACCACGCCAGCCCTGGGAACAGCTGCAGCGACCAGCCCAGGCTGTGTGCTGCAATCGGCAGTACCAGGGTGTAGAACCAGAGGAAAATGCCAGCGGCCAGGCCAGCGAACACACCACGGCGGTTGGCCTGTTTCCAGTACAGCGCGCCGAGCATGGCCGGGGTCAATTGGGTCACGGCGGCAAAGGCGATCTGGCCGATGGTCGCCAGGCTGGCGGTGGAACCCAGCAAGCGGTAACTGACATAGGCCAGCAGCAAGATCACCACGATGGTTACCCGGCGTACCGAGAGCATCCAGTGGCGGAACGCTTCGAACGGCCGCTCGGCATTATTGCGGCGCAGCAGCCAGGGCAGCAGCATGTCGTTGGAGACCATGGTCGACAGCGCCACGGCCTCGACGATCACCATGCCGGTGGCCGCCGAGGCGCCGCCGATGAACGCCAGCAGGGCCAGGCTAGGGTGTGCCTCGGCCAGCGGCAGGCTGATGACGAACGAATCGGAAATCACCGTGCCCGGCAGCAGCATCTGCCCCGCCAGGGCAATTGGCACCACGAACAGCGCGGCCAGCGCCAGGTACATCGGGAACACCCAGCGCGCCAGGCGCATGTCCTGCGCTTCGATGTTCTCCACCACGGTGACGTGGAACTGCCGTGGCAGGCAGATGATCGCCATCATCGCCACGGCGGTCTGCACCACCATCGACGGCCAGTTGATGGTTTCCTGCCAGTAGTCCTGCAAGTGGATCGACTGGCGTGCCTGGCTGAACAGGTCATCGAAACCGTCATACAGGTTGAAGACGATGAAAATGCCCACGGCAAGGAACGCCAGCAGCTTGATCAGCGATTCGAAGGCAATTGCCAGGACCATGCCGCGGTGGTGCTCGGTCACGTCGAGGCTGCGGGTACCGAAGACGATGGCGAACAGCGCCAGCACCAGCGACACCACCAGTGCGGTGTCCTGAACACGGGTGCCGGTGGCATCGGCGTTGGCGCCGATCAGCAGGTTCACGCCCAGCACGATGCCCTTGAGCTGCAGGGCGATGTACGGCAGCACGCCGACCAGGCAGATCAGCGCCACCACCACGGCCAGGCTTTGCGACTTGCCGTAGCGCGCAGCGATGAAGTCAGCGATCGAGGTGATGTTCTGCTGCTTGCTGATCAGCACCATCTTCTGCAGCACCCAGGGTGCGAAGACCATCAACAGCACCGGGCCCAGGTAGATCGGCAGAAACGCCCACAGCTGTTCGGCGGCCTGGCCGACGGCGCCGAAAAAGGTCCAGCTGGTGCAGTACACGGCCAGCGAAAGGCTGTACACCCAGGCACGCAGCTTCGGCGGCAACGGCGTGCTGCGGCGGTCGCCATAGAAGGCGATGGCGAACATGACGGCCATATAGGCCAGGGCGACCACGGCGATCAGCCCGCTGGACAACGACATGAAGACTCCGAAGCAAAAAAGATAACGCGGTCCCGATCAGTCAGTCTGGCACGCGGGTGCCGCTTCGTCAGCGCCGACGATGGTCGCAGTGGCAGGTGGTCGCAGGCGGTAGATGCAGGCGCGGGTATACCGCCAAGAGGCCTGTACCGCCAGCATCACCCTCTGCGGGTACCCAGGCCGTAAAACACCCCTGCCAGTATCACCGACAATATCAGCAGGTAGAAGACCGCTCCCGGCCACAGGTGTACCAGTGCGAACCCCACCAGCACCGGCCCCAGTGCCGCCCCCAGGTTGGACAGGTTCTGCGCACCGTAATACACCCCGCGCAAGTGCTCTGGTGCAATCAGGTCGATGAACATGTACTCGGCCGGGATCACGATGATTTCGCCCAGCGTGAACACCAGCATCGCCAGGCACCAGGCCAGCACCGAGCCCGCCAGCGCAAAACCCAGCAAGCCGGCGATGAACAAGCCCATGCCGGCCAACAGCCACGGCATCAGACGCTGGCGGCTGATGCGCCGGCCAATCAGGTACTGCAAGGCAATGACCGTCACCGCGTTGGTGGTGACCAGATAGCCGATCAGCCGTGCGGCTTGGGTCGGGTTGCTGGTTACCACCAGGTACTGGGACAGGTAGGCGGTGAACTGGCCGAACACCACCGCGCTCATTACCCCACCCACGGTGAAGCACACCAGCCGACGATCCCGCATCAGCCCCAACGCCACTTGGCCGAAGCCGGCCGCGGGTTTGTCCGGCGCGCTTGCCTGCAGGCTGCGATCACCAAGGCGCCAATAAGCCAGGCACATGGCCAGGCCAAGCAGGGCAGAGGCGAGGAACGGCACATGGTCGTTCAGTTCGAGCATGGCCACGCCCAGTAACGGGCCGGCGGCATAGCCGACGTTGCTGAGGGTGTACTTGATGGCGAACACCTCGGCCCGCTCACCGACCGGCAGTAACGCGCAGAAGCCCGCCTTGGCGGCGATGTCGACCACTGCCAGGGCCAGGTTGATCAACACCAGACAGAAGAAGAACGGCAGCGCCGAACGGCTGGCGACCGCGCCGATGAAGGCCAGGGCGAACAGCAGGGTACTGGCGCTGACCAGCGTGTGGTTGCTCAAGGTGTCGACCAGATGGCCACCGTACAGACTCAATAGCGAGGCGACGATCAGCGCGCCACCGATCAGCAGGCCGATCTGGCTGATCGGCAGCTGGAAATTGTCGGCCAGGTAAACCACCAGGTAGGGCAGGGTGAGGGCGCGGGCGACGGTAAGCGTGAAGGTGGTGGTGAGCAGCAGGCGAACGGTGTGCGGGTAACGTTTTATGGCGGCGAGCATTGCCACGTCCTTGTTGTGCGGGTTTGCCGAGCACAAGCATAAGCCACATGCAGTAATTGCAGGAGCACCGGGACAGCCGCTCGCGACACTAGGCCGCCTCACGGGCGAATGGGCGACAGGCGGAGGATTGACAGCCCGTCAGGCTAGGGGAATACTCTCGGAAAATTCATATATATGTTTATATAACAAGACGAGAGCGAGACCCATGCACCCATTGACCGGTGATGCTCGACTGCCCCGCTACCAACAACTGCGCGACCACATGGTCGGGCAAATTGCCAACAACCGCTGGCGTCCAGGGGAAGCGATTCCGACCGAAGCAGCCCTGGCTACCGAGTTCGACATGTCGATCGGCACCGTGCGCAAGGCCGTCGATGTACTGGTGGCCGAAGGCGTGCTGGAGCGCCAGCAGGGCCGAGGCACCTTCATTCGCCGCCCACAGTTCCAGTCGTCGCTGTTCCGCTTCTTCCGTTTCGAGGCCGCCAATGGCGAGCGCATAGTGCCTGAAAGCCGCATTCTCTCCATCGAGTCGCTTCCGGCGCCTTCGGCGGTGGCCGAGGCATTGGGCCTGGCGGGGGAGGCACAAGTGATCCGCATCGTTCGCACCCGTCTGCTGGGCGCCCAGCCGGTGCTGGCTGAAGAAATCTGGCTGCCGCGCCAAATGTTCCAACCGCTGCTGGACGTGGATCTGAACAGCAAGGGCCCACTGCTGTACCCGATCTACGAAGCGCTATGCGGTCAGGTGGTCGCCTACGCCGAAGAGACCCTGACCGCCGAAGCGGTCGACGCGGTGCATGGCCGCTTGTTGCAACTGGCGGCCGACAGCCCGGTGGTGGTGATCGAGCGCCTGGCCCGGGACTACGCCGGCAAACCTCTGGAGTGGCGCCGCTCGCGCGGGCATGCGCAGCACTTCCGCTACCGCATCGACATTCGCTAAACCGGTCGCGTCGCCCTTTTACCTACCTGCGCCGTGCTGCCACGGCGCAGTGGCTTCGCCTGCCCGTTACACCCACGACTAGAAGGATAACAATCATGTTCAGCTGGTATCGCCAGATCACCTCACGGGAACGCAAGACGTTCTGGGCCTGCTTCGGCGGCTGGTCGCTCGACGCGCTGGAAGTACAGATGTTCGGCCTGGCCATCCCCGCGCTGATCGCTGCGTTCTCCCTGACCAAGGGCGACGCGGGCCTGATCAGTGGTCTGACCCTGGTGACCTCGGCGATCGGCGGCTGGCTGGGTGGCACCTTGTCCGACCGCTACGGCCGCGTGCGGACCCTGCAATGGATGATCCTCTGGTTCTCGTTCTTCACCTTTCTTTCGGCGTTCGTCACTGGGTTCTACCCGCTGCTGTTCGTCAAGGCCATGCAAGGTTTCGGCATTGGTGGCGAATGGGCCGCCGGCGCGGTGCTGATGGCCGAGACCATCAACCCGAAATACCGCGGCAAGGTCATGGGCACGGTGCAGAGTGCCTGGGCCGTGGGTTGGGGCTTGGCGGTGGCGCTGTTCACGCTGATTTACTCGGTGGTGCCGCAGGAGTTCGCCTGGCGGGTGATGTTCTTCGTTGGCCTGTTGCCGTCGCTGCTGATCATCTGGGTGCGCCGCAATGTGCCTGAGCCGGACAGTTTCCAGCGCCTGCAGAAGGAAAACGCCATCCCCACCAGCTTCCTCCAGTCGTTGGCTGGCATCTTCCGCCCAGAACTGCTGCGCGTGACCCTGCTTGGCGGCTTGCTCGGCCTGGGTGCCCACGGCGGCTACCACGCGGTAATGACCTGGCTGCCGACGTTCCTCAAAACCGAGCGCAACCTGTCGGTGCTTAACTCCGGCGGCTACCTGGCGGTGATCATCCTGGCCTTCTGGTGCGGCTGCGTGGTCAGCGGCATGCTGATCGACCGAATCGGCCGGCGCAAGAACATCTTGCTGTTCGCCCTGTGCTGCGTACTGACCGTGCAGGCCTATGTGTTCTTCCCGCTGAGCAATACCCAGATGCTGTTCCTGGGCTTCCCGCTGGGCTTCTTCGCTGCCGGTATCCCGGCCAGCCTGGGCGCGTTCTTCAACGAACTGTACCCGGCCGAGGTGCGCGGCGCCGGGGTGGGCTTCTGCTACAACTTCGGCCGTGTGCTGTCGGCGGTATTCCCGTTCCTGGTCGGCCACATGAGCGAGTCGATGTCGCTGGGCAGTGCCATCGGCATCGACGCCGGCATCGCCTACGGCGTGGCCGTGATCGCCGCCTTGTGCCTGCCGGAAACCCGAGGCCGCAACCTTGAAACTGCACCCGCACCAGAAATGGCCGGCGCGGCTGCCAAGTAACCTGACTTTGTTTGTATGAGAACCATGCCTGACGCTTCCGATTTACCCCTGACCGCCATCGACAGCCACGCCCACGTGTTCAGCCGTGGGCTGAACCTGGCCAGCGAACGGCGTTATGCGCCCGGCTACGACGCGCCGCTGGGTGATTACCTGGGCCAGCTGCTGGTCCATGGTTTCAGCCATGGTGTGCTGGTGCAGCCCAGCTTCCTCGGTACCGACAACCGCTACCTGCTCAGTGCCCTGCAGACCGTGCCGGGGCAACTGCGCGGGGTGGTGATGCTGGAGCGTGACGTCGAGCGGGAAACCCTTGAGCACATGGCGGGTCTGGGGGTACGCGGTGTACGCCTTAACCTCATGGGCCAGGCGTTGCCCAACCTGGCCGGCGCCGAATGGCGGCCGCTGCTGGAACGTATTGGCGAGCTGGGCTGGCATTTGGAGCTGCATCGGCAGGTGGCGGATATACCAACGCTGGTGCGGGCGTTGCAGCCCTATGGCCTGGACATCGTCATCGACCATTTCGGCCGCCCCGATGCCCGCCGTGGGTTGGGGCAGCCCGGGTTTGCCGAGCTGCTGACCCTGGGTGGGCAGGGCAAGGTGTGGGTGAAGGTGTCGGGTATCTACCGGCTGGAAGGTGAGCCTGAAGAAAACCTGGCCTTTGCCCGTTCGGCGCTGTGTGCACTGGAAGCGCACTACGGTGCCGAGCGGCTGATGTGGGGCAGTGACTGGCCGCATACCCAGCATGAGTCGGCAGTAAGCTTCGGCACTGCAGTGCAACAGTTCGAGGCGCTGGGCTGCTCGGCGGAGTTGCGCCAGGCGCTGTTGGTGGATACTGCGCGGGTGCTGTTCGGCTTCGAATGAGGTAGCGCCTGTGCCGGTGCTTGCCAGCGGGTGCATTTCCCATGCAGATTTGTGGCCTGAAGCGCACGGCGCGCCTCCAATTGAAAAGCCCTCAGGACCAAGGACGATGAGTCACTCCTCGCAATTCACCTTGCTCGGCAAGCGGCGCTTCCTGCCGTTTTTCATCACCCAGTCGCTGGGTGCCTTCAACGACAACCTGTTCAAGCAGTCGCTGATTCTGGCGATCCTGTTCAAACTCAGCCTGGGCGACGGCGACCGGTCGATCTGGGTCAACCTCTGCGCGTTGCTGTTCATCCTGCCGTTCTTTCTGTTCTCGGCGCTGGGCGGGCAGTTTGGCGAGAAGTTCGCCAAGGACGCGTTGATCCGCGCGATCAAACTGGCCGAAATCGCCATCATGGCGATTGGTGCACTGGGCTTCATCACCAACCACCTGGCGCTGATGCTGGTGGCGCTGTTCGGCATGGGTACCCACTCGGCGCTGTTCGGCCCGGTGAAGTACTCGATCCTGCCGCAGGCCCTGCGCGAGGAAGAGCTGGTCGGCGGCAACGGGCTGGTAGAAACCGGTACCTTCCTTGCCATCCTCGCCGGCACCATCGGCGCCGGGGTGATGATGTCGGCCGATAGCTACGCCACGGTGGTGGCTGGCGGGGTGGTAGGCACTGCAGTGCTCGGCTACCTGGCCAGCCGCTGGATCCCGCGCGCGGCTGCTGCTTCGCCGAACATGCCGCTGGACTGGAACATCTTCAAGCAGTCGTGGGCGATCCTGCGCATGGGCCTCGGCCAGCCGCCTGCGGTATCGCGCTCGATCGTCGGCAACTCGTGGTTCTGGTTTGTTGGTGCCATCTACCTCACGCAGATTCCTGCCTACGCCAAGGACTGGCTGCACGGTGACGGCACGGTGGTAACGCTGGTGCTGACGCTGTTCTCGGTGGGGATCGCGCTGGGGTCGCTGCTGTGCGAACGCCTGAGCGGGCGCAAGGTGGAAATCGGCCTGGTGCCGTTCGGCTCGTTCGGCCTGACCCTGTTCGGCCTGCTGTGGTGGTGGCACTCCGGCGATGTACCGGCTGCGGCGACGCCGCACGACTGGCTGGCGTTGCTGGGCCTGAGCCAGGCCTGGTGGATCCTGCTGTCGATCGTTGGCCTGGGTGTATTCGGCGGCTTCTATATCGTGCCGCTGTATGCCCTGATCCAGGCGCGCACGGCCCAAGACCAGCGTGCCCGGGTCATTGCAGCCAACAACATCCTCAATGCCTTGTTCATGGTGGTGTCAGCGGTGCTCACCATCATCCTGCTGGGCGTGGCCGAGCTGAGCATCCCGCAGCTGTTTCTGGTGGTGTCGCTGCTGAACATTGCGGTCAATGCCTATATTTTCAGGATCGTGCCCGAGTTCACCATGCGCTTCCTGATCTGGTTGCTCAGCCATTCGATGTACCGGGTGCAGCATCGCGACCTTGAGCGCATCCCCGACGAAGGTGCGGCACTGCTGGTGTGCAACCACGTGTCGTTCGTCGATGCCCTGCTGCTGGGCGGCGCCATCCGCCGGCCGATTCGCTTTGTCATGTATTACAAGATCTACAACCTGCCGGTACTCAACTTCGTCTTCCGCACAGCCGGTGCCATCCCGATTGCCGGGCGCAACGAGGACCCGGGCACCTACGAGCGGGCTTTCGCGCGCATAGCCGAATACCTGGCCGAGGGTGAGCTGGTGTGCATCTTCCCGGAGGGCAAGTTGACGGGTGATGGTGAGATCGATGTGTTCAAAGGCGGTGTCAACCGCATCCTTGAAGAAACGCCGGTACCGGTGATCCCGCTGGCCCTGCAGGGCTTGTGGGGCAGTTTCTTCAGCCGGGACCCGGCCAAGGGCTTCTTCAAGCGCCTGTGGTCGCGGGTAACCATCGTGGCGGGGGCCGCCATTCCGGTGGAGGTCGCGCAGCCTGAGCTGTTGCGCGAGCAGGTCAGCCGCCTGCGCGGCGACCTGCGTTAAACGGGCGTGGTCAGCTGGCGCTGACTTTCAGGCCGATAAGGCCGCAGACGATCAGCGCCACACTGACCAGCCGTACCAGGGCCATGGACTCGCCGAACAGGATGATCCCAGCGATGACTGTGCCGACCGCGCCAACACCCGTCCAGATGGCATAGGCGGTGCCCAGCGGTAGCTCTTTCATGGCCAGGCCCAGCAGGCCCAGGCTGATGACCATGGCGCCGACGGTGAGTACGGTGGGAATCGGTTTGCTGAAGCCGTCGGTGTATTTCAGGCCAACGGCCCAGCCGACCTCGAACAGGCCGGCGAAGAACAGGATGATCCAGGACATGAGAGTGTCTCCATCGTTTGAATGATGGGGCCGTCCCCGGAATGGTCACGCGGTGCGTCGTGAGGTCGTCCTCACAGTGGGCAATATAGTGCACACCTGAAGGTTTCAGGGCAAGCCTGTGCGGGCCTGTCCACCCGCGAACAGGCCCGCACAGGCAGATATCAATGCTTGGCCGGTTCGATCCCTTCAGTCTCAGGTTCAGGCTCATCCATCCGCCGGAACCAGGTCGACAACAGCGCCCCGGAAATATTGTGCCAAACGCTGAACAACGCACTTGGCACTGCTGCCAGCGGCGAGAAGTGCGCCGCCGCCAGTGCCGCCCCCAACCCGGAGTTCTGCATGCCCACCTCCAGCGCCAGCGACTTGCGCTGGGCCAGCGGCAGCTTGCACAGCTTGCCGGTCAGGAACCCAAGCAGATAGCCAAAGCTGTTGTGCAGCATCACCACCGCCATGATCAGCAGCCCCGACTCGGCAATCTTCGCCTGGCTGGCCGCCACCACTGCGCACACGATCATCACGATGCTCACCACCGACACCAGCGGCAGCACCTGCACCGCTGCCTGCACGCGGGCACCGAGCAAACGCTGGGCCAGTACGCCGAGGACAATCGGCAACATCACCAACTGCAGGATCGACCAGAACATGTCCATGAAGGACACCGGTAACCAGGCCGAGGCCAGGAACCAGATCAGCGCAGGAGTGAGCAGTGGCGCCAGCAAGGTAGTGACTGCGGCGATAGCCACTGCCAGTGCCAGGTCGCCACGCGACAGCCACACCATCACGTTCGACGCAGTGCCACTCGGGCAGCAGCCAACCAAAATAACGCCCACGGCAATTTCCGCTGGCAGGTGGAACAGTTGGCACAGCAGCCACGCCATGCCCGGCATGATCACGAAGTGTGCGACCACCCCCAGCATCACCCGCCAGGGCTGGCGGGCGAGGGCGGCGAAGTCGTCGAGCTTGAGGGTAAGGCCCATGCCGAACATCACCAGCCCCAGCAGCGGCACGATGGCCACCTTGAGGGCGATGAACCATTGCGGTTGCAGAAAGGCCAGCACGGCGAACACCAGCACCCAAAGGGCGAAGGTATTACCGACGAAGCGGCTGAGGGCGGCGAGGGCACGCATGGGGGCAATTCCTTTTATAGTTGTGGCTTTAAGCGTTTCGAGGCACTAGGGCCGGTGCAGGCGAACAACACCGTTCAGGCCTGCAGCGGTTCATCCATTACCTCAGACCCCTTGCGGAATCTCCTCGCCACCCAGCGCCTCGAACAGCACCGGCAGGAATTCGGCGAAGGTCATCATCATCAGCTGGAAGCTGGCATCGAACTGCTGCGCAGCCTCATCACCACCATCCTGCTCGGCCTGCTCCTGCAGCAACTCTTCGAACTTCAGGCGCTTGATCACCATTTTGTCGTCAAGAATGAACGACAGCTTGTCTTGCCAGGCCAGGGCCAGCTGGGTGACCACCTTGCCAGTGCTCAGGTGCAGCTGGATTTCCTCGCTGGTCAAGTCCTGGCGCTTGCAACGCACGATGCCACCGTCTTCGGCGGTGTCGCGCAGTTCGCATTCGTCCAGCACGTAGAAGCCTTCGGCAGCCTGCTGCGACTTGACCCAATCGGTCATGGTGGCAACCGGCGCGATTTTCACCGTGGCCGGGCGTACCGGCAGCGAGCCCATCACTTCACGCAGGGTCGACAACAGGTCTTCGGCACGCTTGGCGCTGGCCGAGTTGACCAGGATCACACCCTGACGCGGGGCAATGGCAGCGAAGATCATCGAGCGGCGGATGAATGCACGCGGCAGGAAGGCCTGGATGATCTCGTCCTTGATCTGGTCGCGTTCCTTTTTATAGACCTTGCGCATCTGCTCGGTCTCGATCTCTTCGACCTTTTCCTTGACCGCGTCGTTGACCACGCTGCTCGGCAGGATGCGTTCTTCTTTACGGGCGGCAATCAGCAGGTATTCGCCGCTGACGTGCACCAGGGGAGCGTCTTCGCCTTTGCCGAAGGGTGCGACGAACCCATAGGTGGTCAGCTCCTGGCTGGCGCAAGGGCGGGCCGGCTTGCTGGCCAGGGCGGCTTCCAGCGCTTCAGGCTCGAACGGTACTTCCTGGGTCAGGCGGTAGGTCAGCAGGTTCTTGAACCACATGAGGGGCAATCTCTCCTTAATGCATAAGGCGGGCATTATTCTCCGAGCAGCGCTCTGAGGCCAACCCTGTCAGAGGGCCAGCAGTTGTTTATGCCGAAATAAAACGCCCGGCAACGCTAGGTCCTTGAAAGGCCAAAGGTTTTTTTTCAAAAAAGTTTAAAAAGTGCTTGCCAGGCTGTGGGGGCGTAAGTAGAATGCGCGCCACACCGAGACGAAGGGTGATTAGCTCAGCCGGGAGAGCATCTGCCTTACAAGCAGAGGGTCGGCGGTTCGATCCCGTCATCACCCACCACTCGATGTATAGCGCAGCGGTAGTTCAGTCGGTTAGAATACCGGCCTGTCACGCCGGGGGTCGCGGGTTCGAGTCCCGTCCGCTGCGCCATATTCCACTTCCAGGGCCCACTGAACACCCGGAAGTAACAGAGAAAGCGACCTTAGGGTCGCTTTTTTTGTGCCTGAAATTTACTGGCTGATTTAAATTTGCAAAAACTTCGATAAGTGCTTGCCAGAGCATCAAGTCGCCCGTAGAATGCGCGCCACACCGAGAGACATGGGTGATTAGCTCAGCCGGGAGAGCATCTGCCTTACAAGCAGAGGGTCGGCGGTTCGATCCCGTCATCACCCACCACTCGATGTATAGCGCAGCGGTAGTTCAGTCGGTTAGAATACCGGCCTGTCA